>NZ_JBBBEN010000100.1:0-180977 GCF_037137275.1 Streptomyces pratensis
CAGGCGCTGGCTTACACCATCTTCACCTCGGGCTCGACCGGCCGCCCCAAGGGCGTCGAGGTCACCCACCAGGGCCTGGCCAACCATGTCGCCTGGGCGGCACGGGAGTTGGCGTCCCAGGGACAGGGCGGCGCACCGCTGTTCTCCTCGGTCGCCTTCGACCTCGTCGTCCCCAACCTCTGGGCCCCCCTCGTCACCGGCCAGAAGGTCCACACCGTCGCCCAGGACACCGACATGGCCGACCTCGGCCGTGAGGTCGCCGCGGCGGGACCGTACAGCTTCATCAAGCTGACACCGGGCCATCTCGACGTCTTGGTCGAGCAGCTGACCGCCGAACAGGCCGCATCCCTCGCGCCGGTGCTCGTCGTCGCCGGCGAGGCCTTCACCCGCACCACCCTGGAACGCTGGCGAACCCTCGCCCCGCACACCCGGCTGATCAACGAATACGGACCCACCGAAGCATCCGTCGGAACCTGCGTCTACCCAGTACCCGCAGACGAGGCGGCCGAGGTGCTGCCCATCGGCACCCCTCTGCCCAACATGACCATGTACGTCCTCGACGCGGCCCTCGAACCCACCCCGATCGGCGTCCCGGGCGAGCTGTACGTCGGCGGCACCGGCGTGGCCCGCGGCTACGCAGGCCGACCCGACCTCACCGCCGACCGCTTCGTACCCGACCCGCACGGAACACCCGGCGACCGCCTCTACCGCACCGGCGACCTCGTCCGCACCCGCCCCGACGGCGCCGTCGAATTCCTCGGCCGCCTCGACGACCAGATCAAGATCCGCGGCCACCGCATCGAACCCGGCGAGATCCAGAGCGTCCTCACCGACCACCCCGCCATCCGCGACGCGGTCGTCATACCCCGCACGACCACGGCCGGCGAGACCCACCTCGTCGCGTACTACGTGAGCACCGAGGGGAGCTCCGTCGATGCGGCCGACCTCGGGAAGCACGCCGCCGAGCGGCTGCCCGACTACATGCTCCCCACCGCCTACATCGCTCTCGACACCATCCCCCTCAACACCAACGGCAAGACCGACAAACGCGCCCTCCCCGACCCCGACGACACCGCGGACGGCACCGGCACCCCCTATGTCGCCCCGCGCACCGGAACCGAGGCGCGCGTCGCGGAGATCTGGGCGCAGGTCCTCCAGCTGGAGCGGGTCGGCGTCGAGGACGGGTTCTTCGACCTCGGCGGCCACTCCATCCGCGCCGTCGCCTTGGTCGGGGCCCTGCGCGCCGCCGGGTTCGACGTCGGGGTGCGCGAGGTCTTCGAGCACCGCACGGTCGCCGAGCTGAGCGAGTTCCTGACCGGGCGCCCCGCGCCGGCCGAGACGGCACCGCCCGTCGAGCCGTTCGCACTCCTCGGTCCGGACGACCGGGCGAGGCTCCCCGAGGGAACCGTCGACGCCTACCCGATGTCGCAGGTCCAGCTCGGCATGATCGTGGAGATGCTCGCCGACGAGGAGAAGCGCGCCTACCTCAACGTGGCGTCCTTCCGCATCACCGACGGCGTCCCCTTCGAGGTCGCCGCGTTCCGCCAGGCCCTCAACATCGTCACCCGGCGCCACGAGATGTTGCGCACCTCCTTCGACCTCGACGGCTACAGCACGCCCCTCCAGATCGTCGCCCCCACCGCCCACGTGCCGCTGGTGGTCGAGGACCTGAGGCTCGCGGGCGACCGGGAGGAGCGGACGCGCGCCATCCTCACCGAGGAGCGCGCGGTCCTCTTCGACCTGGCGAAGGCGCCGCTGCTGCGGATGACCGCACAGCTGGAGGACGACCACGCCTGGCGGCTCGTCGTCACCGTCTGCCACGCCATCACCGAGGGCTGGAGCCACCGGGCCCTGCTCATGGAGCTCCTGGAAACCTACCGCGTGCTGCGGGACGGCGGCGAGTCGGCCCCGTACACCGCCCCGCCGGTGCGCTACGCGGACTTCATCGCCGCCGAACTGGCCTCCTTGGACTCCGAGGACGACCGCGCCTACTGGAAGGATCTGGTGAGCGGCCATGCCCCGTTCGCGCTGCCCGCTCCGTGGGCCGGGGACCCGCTCGCCCCGCGCGAGAAGTACCGGGTGGCGGTCGAGCTCTTCGACCTTCAGCCGAGGCTGCGCGCGCTCGCCACACAGGCCCAGGTGTCACTGAAGAGCGTCCTGCTCGCCGCCCACCTGAAGGTCCTCTCCCTGCTCACCGAGGAAACCGCCTTCCACAGCGGCCTGGTGTGCAGCGCGCGCCCCGAGTCGCCGGGTGCTGAGCGGGTGTACGGCATGTACCTCAACACGCTGCCGTTCGCCTTCGCCGGAGCCCGGGGCACCTGGACCGACCTGGTACGGGAGGTGTTCGCCGCCGAAGGGCGCGTCTGGGACCGCCGGCGCTTCCCGATGCCGGTCATCCAGCGCGACGCCGGGACCGGCCGGCTCCTCGACGTCCGCTTCAGCTACCAGGACTTCGACCACGTCGACACCGAACTGGTCGACCCCGAGGCCAGCAGCGGCGAGGGCGGCACCGAGTTCGCCCTCGCGGTCTCCGCGGTCTCCGGGCACCTGCTGCTGACCACGCACACCCACGCCCTGGCCCGGGAGCACGCCGACCGGCTGACCGACTTGTACCGGCAGGTTCTGGAGGCGATGGCCGCCGACCCGGACGGCAGCGCGGAGTACGCCCCGCTGCCGGCGGGCGAGGCGGAGTGGCTGGGGGCGCTCAACGAGACCGCCGAGGACTATCCGGCGCTCTCCGTCCTGGAGCGCTTCGAGCGGCAGGCCCGGGCCACCCCCGGGGCGGTCGCCGTCACCTTCCGGGGCGAGGAGGTCAGCTACCGGGAACTGGACGAGGCGGCCAACGCGATCGGCCACCGCCTGCTCGCCGAGAACGTCGGCCGGGAGTCCGCCGTCGGCGTGCTCCTCGACCGCTCCCCCCGGCTCATCGCGACCCTGCTCGGGGTGTGGAAGGCGGGTGCGGCGTACGTGCCGGTCGACCCGTCCTACCCGGCGGAGCGGATCGCCTCCATGCTGGAGACGGCCGGCGCGGCGCACGCGGTCACCCAGCCCGAGTACGCGGCGCACTTCGGTGGCCTCACCCCGCTCCTGGTCGGCGAGGCACTCGCCACGCAGGAGCGGGCGCCCGCGCGGACCGACGACCCCGACCGGCTCGCGTACGTCATCTTCACCTCCGGCTCGACGGGCCGGCCCAAGGGCGTCCAGATCCCGCACCGGGGCCTGGCCAACCACGTGGCCTGGGCGGCGGTGGAGCTGGCCGCGCGCGGCATCGGCGGCGCACCGCTGTTCTCGTCCGTGGCCTTCGACCTGGTCGTGCCCAACCTGTGGGGTCCGCTGGTCACCGGGCAGGCCGTGCACGTCGTGCCGCAGGACACCGCGCCGGGCGAGCTCGCGGAAGCGCTCATGGACCGGGCCCCGTACAGCTTCGTGAAGCTGACCCCCGGCCACCTCGACATCCTCTCCGAGCAGCTCGCGACCGACGAGGTGGACCGGCTCGCCCAGGTGTTCGTCGTCGCGGGCGAGGCGCTGCCCGCCACCACCGGCAACCAGGCGCTCGAACTCCTGGGCGCGGGACGGATGATCAACGAGTACGGGCCCACCGAGGCATCCGTCGGCTCGACCGTCCACCCGGTGACCGAGCCGGTCACCCTCGATGTGGTGCCGATCGGCACGCCCCTGCCGAACATGACCACCCACGTCCTGGACCGGGCCATGCGCCTGGTGCCCGTGGGCGTGGTCGGCGAGCTGTACGTCGGCGGCACCGGGGTGGCACGCGGCTACGCGGGCCGTCCCGACCTGACGGCGGACCGCTTCGTGCCCGACCCGTACGGGCCCGCCGGCGGGCGGCTGTACCGCACGGGCGACCGGGTGCGAATGCTCGCTGGCGGCGCGGTCGAGTTCCTCGGCCGCCTGGACGACCAGGTCAAGATCCGCGGCTACCGCGTCGAGCTCGGCGAGGTGCAGGCCGTCGTGGCCGCCCACCCCGCCGTGCGGGACGCCGTGGTCACGGTCCACGAACCCACCCCCGGCGACAAGCGCCTCGTCGCCTACTGCGTGCCGCACGAAGGACAGCGGCTCCCTGACGCCTCGGCCCTCGCCGAGGAATGCGGCCTGCGGCTCCCCGAGTACATGGTCCCCTCGGCGTTCGTCGCCCTGGAGACCATGCCGCTCAACGTCAACGGCAAGGTCGACCGGCGGGCGCTGCCCGCCCCCGACCGCTCCTCCCTGCGCGGCGACGACCACCCCTACGTCGCCCCCCGCACCCCCACCGAACAGCTCCTCGCCACGATCTGGCAGGACGTGCTCGGCGTCGAGACCGTCGGCATCCACGACCGGTTCCTCGACCTCGGCGGCCACTCCATCCTGATGATCCAGGTACTGGCCGCCGCCCGGCGAGCGGGCCTCACCGTCTCCGTCTGGCGCATGTACCAGCACGGGACCCTCGCCGACCTGGCCGCGGCCATCGACGAGGACGCGCTCCAGGCGGAGGCGGAGGCGGCCCCCGTGGCCCCCGCTCCTCCCGCCCGCGTGGAGGTCTCCGCCGACCTGCTGGCCTCGCTGCTCGACCGGGCGAGCGGCGGGGACAGCGCCAAGCTGGCCGAGGGGCCGCTCGCGGAGGTGGCCGCCCTGATCGGACGGCCGGCCGCGCCGGCGTTCCCCCTCGACGAGCTGACGGCTCTCATGGCCGAGCACCAGGTGCCCGGTGTGAGCGTCGCCGTTCTCGGCGCCGACGGCTCGACCGAGCTGCACGGCGTCGGCCACCTGCGGGCAGGGGGCGGCGCACCGGTGACCCCTCGGACGCTGTTCCAGGTCGGCTCGATCAGCAAGCACGTCACGGCGTTCGCCACCCTGCGGCTCGTGGCCCAGGGGCTCATCGGCCTCGACGACCCGATCGACCGGCACCTCACCTCGTGGCGACTCGCCGACCTGTCCGAGGCGCCCGGACCGGTCACGGTCCGCCAGCTCCTCGGGCACACGGCGGGCTTCGCACGCCACCGCAGCGTCGGGTTCCGGCCCGGCGATCGGGTGCCCACGCTGCGGGAGCTGCTCGACGGGACCGGGCCGGTGTCCACGCCCCGGGTCAGCCGGCAGCTCGTACCCGGTGAGGTCTTCCGCAAGAGCAGCACGCACTACTGGGTGCTGCAGCAGCTCCTGGAGGACGCCACCGGCGAACCCTTCCAGGAGCTGATGGACCGGCTCGTGCTGAGGCCCATGGACCTCACGGGCAGCAGCTTCGACCAGTCCTTCCCGCGCACCGCCGGACGCCCGGTGGCGCTCGGCCACCACGTGAAGGGCAAGCACCTGGACGGCGGCTGGCGCGAACGCGCCCACCTCGCCGCCGCCGGGCTGTGGACGACCGCTGAGGACCTCGGCAAGGTCGCCCGCCACTGCCGGGCCGCACTCCTCGGCCTGGACGGCGCCCTGATCCCCCGGGACACCGCCGCCGAGCTGCTCCACACCCATCCGGGCAGCTTCTACGGACTCGGCACCATCGTCGACGACAGCGGTGACGACGCCGAGTTCGGGCACGGCGGTGAACCGGCCGGCTACTGGAACCTCTCGCTCACCCATCTCAGAAGCGGTGTGGGACTGGTCGCCCTGACCAACTCCGACAGCGGAAAGGACATCGTCAAGTTCCTCACGGCGTCCCTCAGCAAGCGTGAGCACGCCTTCGGCCAGGGCGAGTTGATGGCCGACTGGGCGGCGGCCGGCACCGGCACCGACGCCCCGGCCGACCACCCTCTGCTCACCCCCGTGGTGACGGAGGAGGACCGGGCCTGATCCGAGGCCGGGCCGCCCCGACCGGGCGGCCCGGCTCCCCGGCCGACTTCCACCCCCTCCAGGAGGACCCCGTGACCCACCCGCCCGCCCGCCACCTCATCTCCATCGACGACCTCTCCGACTCTGACCTGCGCCGGATCGTCCACGACGGCGTGACCTTCGCCCAGGCCGGCACCGGTGCCCGGCGCCCGCTGGCCGACCAGGTAGTGGGCGTCTACTTCAAGCAGACCTCCACCCGGACCCGTACCGCCTTCTCCAGCGGCGCGCTGCGCCTGGGCGGCCACCTGATCACGTACGGAGCCGGGGACCTCCAGCTCAACACCGGCGAGACCAGCGAGGACACCGGCGCGGTGCTCTCCCGGATGCTCGACGTGCTGGTCGCCCGCACCGCCGACGACCCGGCCGAGATGCGGGCCTGGGCGGACCAGCGGCGGATGTCCGTCATCAACGCCATGAGCGCCGACGAACACCCCACCCAGGCACTCACCGACCTCACCACCCTCCAGGGGCACTTCGGCCGCCTGGACGGCCTGCGCGTCCTGTACGTCGGTGAGGGCAACAACACCGCCTCCGCGCTCGCCCTGGCCCTCACCCGCTTCGAGGGCGCGCACCTCGACCTGCGCACCCCGCCCGGCTACGGTCTCGACCCCGCCTTCCTCGAACGCGCCCGGTGCACCGCGGCCCGCTGCGGCTCGACCGTCACCGAACGCCATGACATGGACGGCCTGCCGGAAGACGTCGACGCCGTCTACACCACCCGCTGGCAGACCACCGGCACCACCAAGGCCGACCCCGACTGGCGGCGCGTCTTCGCCCCCTTCCAGGTCACCGCCGACCTCTGGCAGGCCAGCCCCAAGGCCGTCTTCCTGCACGACCTGCCGGCGCACCGCGGTGACGAGGTCACCGGCGAGGTCCTGGACGGGCCGCACAGCCTCGCCTTCCAGCAAGCCGAGAACAAGATGCACAGCGCCATGGCGGTCCTCGCCTGGGCCCGCGGCGGGCGGGCCGGCTCCGAGGCAGCGGCCACCGCATGAGCGTCCTCGACGAAGCGCCGGCCGCCGCTCCCCCGCCGCTGCGCCGCAACCGCGACTTCCTGCTGCTGTGGGGCGGGGCCGGGTTCACCCTGCTCGGCTCCCGCGCCTCCATGGTCGCCTACCCGCTGCTGCTGATCTGGTCCACCGGATCGGCGGCGGCGGGGGCGGTGGCTGCGGCCGCCGCGCAACTGCCGCACCTGCTGGTGCAGTTGCCCGCGGGTGTCCTGGTCGACCGGTGCGACCGGCGACGGCTGATGGTGCTGTGCAGCGTAGGCTGCGCGCTCAGCACCCTCAGCGTCGTGGCCGCCGTGGCGAGCGGCCGGGTGTGGCTCGCGCACCTGGCAGCGGCCGCGTTCGTCGAGGGCTCCCTGATGGTCTGCTACCGGCTCGCGGAGCGGGCGAGCGTGCGCCATGTCGTTCCCGCCGCGCAGCTCACCGCCGCGCTCTCCGGCAGCGAGGCGCGCGGCCGCGCCGCCGGACTGCTCGGCCAACCCCTGGGCAGCGTGGCGTTCGCGCTCGCCCGCTGGTCGCCGTTCCTGCTGGCCGGCGTCGCCCACCTGCTCTCGCTCACCGCGGTGCTGCTCATCCGCTCCCCGCTCCAAGACCCCGCAAAGGGCCGGCCGCCCCGCGGGCGGCTGGGCCCGCAGATCGCCCAGGGGCTGCGCTGGCTGTGGCGCAACACCTTCCTGCGCCTGGTCATGCTGCTGCTCTCCGGCAGCAACGTGCTCTTCCAGGCCCTCGCCCTGCTCCCCGCCTTCGTCCTGTACGAGGACGGGCTCTCACCCGGCACGGTCGGCGTCATCGCCGCCCTCAGCGGGGCCGGCGGCGCGCTCGGCGCACTGGCCGGCGGCCGGGCGATGAAGCTCCTGGGCCTGCCGTCCCTGGTCCGCTGGGCGCTGCTCGCCTGGGCGGTCCTGGTCCCCGCGCTCGCGCTGACCCGCTCGCCCTGGCTGCTCGGCGCGCTGTTCGCCGCAATGAGCATGGTCGGCGGCGCCGTGAACGTCGCGGGCGGCGTCCACCAGGTGCTGACCACCCCCGACCGGCTCCAGGGCCGCGTCAACAGCGCCCTCCAACTGATGGGTTCGAGCGCGAACGCGCTCGGCGCGCTCTTCGGCGGGCTGCTCCTGGACGCGACCGGCGCGGCCGGTACCGCCGCCGTCCTCGGTGCCGCGATGGCAGCGATCGCGCTCACCGCACTTCTCATCGACCTTCCACGACACCACCGGAACACTCCCCAAGGAGATCAGGAATGAACACAACGCCCAGCTGGTCCCCGCTCGTCATCACCCCGCGGGACGCGGGCGTCGAGGCGTCGGCGGCCGGACTCCTGCGCGTGGTCGGCGACACCGCCGCCATCAGCGACCAGCTCGTCAAGGAGAAGGCGCTCATCTTCCGGGGTTTCGGCGTCACCGAGGAGACGCTCGACCCCGTCATGGGCGAACTGCTCCCCAACCGCCTCGCCTACGTGCACGGCAACTCGCCCCGAACCAAGGTCGGCAAGAACGTCTACACCTCCACGGAGTACCCGCAGGAGTTCACCATCTCGATGCACAACGAGATGTCCTACGCCGCAGCCTGGCCGGCCCGGCTGCTGTTCTTCTGCCAGAAGGCCGCAGCGACCGGCGGCGCGACGCCCGTCACCGACTCCGCGCTGTGGCTGGCCTCGCTCGACGACGAGGTGCGCGAGGCGTTCGGCTGCGGGGTCCGCTACCAGCAGAACCTGCACGACGGGCTCGGCCTCGGCAAGAGCTGGCAGGACACCTTCGAAACGACCGACCGCGGTGTGGTGGAGGAGTTCCTCACCCGCACCGAGGCCGAGTACGCGTGGCAGCGGGACGGCTCGCTGCGGGTGGGCCAGATCCGGCCCGCGACCGCCGTCCACCCGGTGACCGGTGACGAGGTCTGGTTCAACCAGTCCGACCAGTGGCACCCGGCCGGTCTCGGCGACGACACGGCCGCGGCGCTCGCGCAGATCCTGTCCGCCGACGAGCTGCCGCAGTCCGTGACGTTCGCCGACGGCTCCCCGATCCCCGACGCCTACATCCTGCAGATCCGTGACCGGGGCCTGGAGCACGCCCGCGACTGCGACTGGAACACCGGCGACCTCATGCTCATCGACAACATGCTCGTGTCGCACGGCCGCCGCCCCTTCACGGGCACCCGCCGGGTGCTCGTGGCGATGTCCGACTGAGGCGCCATGAGCGACAGCGACTCCCCGGCGGAGTACCGGGCGCTGGCGGCGGACGGCGGTGTGCACGTCTGGCAGGGCTCGACCCGGCACGCGCCGCCCGCCGCCGCCCTGCGGCTGCTCTCCGCCGCCGAACGCACCGTGATGCAGCGCAGACCGCGTACCGAGGGACTGCGGTACGCGGGAGCGCACATCGCCGTGCGGCAGATCCTCTCCCGCTACCTGGGCGTCCCCCCGGCGGGCCTGCGCTTCGGCACCCGGCCCTGCCCGTGGTGCGCCGACCCCGGTCACGGCCGCCCCGTCGTCACCAACCCCCTGACCGACCTCGACTTCAACCTCTCGCACGCCGGTCAGCACTGGGCCCTGGCGGTCAGTACGGCGGGACCCGTCGGCATCGACGTCGAGGACGGACGCTCCGGGAGCTCGGCGGGCGCCGCGCCCCTGGTGCTGTCCGCGTCCGAACTGACCTACGTGAACGGCCTGCCGGAGGGTGACGCGCGTGAAGCGGCCTTCCTTCGGTGCTGGACCAGGAAGGAGGCGGTGGTGAAAGCGATCGGCACCGGCATCACGGCGGACCTCAAGGGCCTGGAGGTCCGTCCCGAGCACGAGGGTCCGCTGACCGTGCGCAGTACCGGGCAGGGCGGCACCGGCGAATGGCTGGTGCAGGACCTGCGCGGCACGGGCGGCCTGTTCGTCGCCCTCGCCCGGCCCGCCGGCAGCGCCGGCCCGGTGACTCCGCGGACCCTGACCAGCGCCACCGGCCCCGCCCCCGGGGCGGCCCCCGTCCCCGCACGGGACACCGCCGCCACCTCCCTGCTCGTACCCTTCCGTTCCTGAAGGAGCCCGTCACCATGACCACCACCACACCCCTGCTCGGCCCCACCGTCCGTGCCGGATATCTGCCGCAGGTGTACGAGGCACCGGCCCCTGGCATCGCGGTCGCGGAGTTCATCGAGAGCAACCGCCCCGGGATCCGTGCCGCGCTGCACTCCCGCGGGGCCGTGCTGCTGCGCGGCTTCGACGTGGCCGGCGTCGACGGCTTCAACGGTTCCGTGCACGCCCTGTCGGGCACGCCGCCGCTGACGTACGCCGAGCGCTCCTCACCCCGTTCCACCATCAGGGGCCAGGTCTACACCTCGACCGACTACCCGGCGGACGAGGAGATCTTCCTGCACAACGAGAACTCCTACCAGGCCGTCTGGCCGCAGGCGCTGTACTTCTACTGCATCGAGCCGGCCCACACCCTGGGGGCAACCCCGCTCGCCGACATCCGCCAGGTGTTCCGCGCCATCGACCCGGACGTGCGGGGGGAGTTCACCCGACGCCGCTGGCGCGTGGTGCGCAACTTCCACGAGGACTTCGGCGTGCCATGGCAGCAGGCGTTCAACACCGACGACCGGGCCGCCGTCACCGCGTACTGCGAGGGCAAGGGGCTGGTCGTCGAGTGGACCGCCGGCGGACTGCGGACCACGGCGATCCGCGACGCCGTGCACCGCCACCCGGTGACCGGCGAGGACGTGTGGTTCAACCACATCACGTTCTTCCACGTCAGCACGGTCGCTCCGGACGTCCGCGAGGGCCTTCAGGAGATCTTCGCCGACGAGGACCTGCCGACGAACTCCTACTACGGTGACGGCGCCCCCATCCCCGACGACGTGGTGGCCCACCTGCGCCAGTGCTACCGCGACGCCTCCACCCGCTTCGACTGGCAGCGGCACGACATCCTGGTGGTGGACAACATGCTCGCCGCCCACGCCCGTGAGCCGTTCACCGGCCCGCGCAGGATCGCGGTGGCGATGGCCGAGCCGTCGCAGCCGGCGGCCGGCTGAGCCACCGCTCGCCGGACCGCACGAAGGGGCCGGCCNCCGCCCTACCTCCCGGGTAGGGCGGCCGGCCCCTTCGTGCGTCCGTGTGTGCCGTCGGTCCTACGGGGAGGAGTTCAGCGGGGCCAGCGCGCGCGGGCGCCGGCAGTGGAGGACGAAGGCCGGCGGCAGGCAGTCCCACGACGTGCGGCCGGCCACCACCTCCTCGAAGGACACCCCGAGCATCCGCCGGAAGCGCCGCTCCTCCGCCCGGAACCGGGCGTGCAGCGGGCCGGGCGCGGTGAACGCCCCCGCAGGGCTCAGCACCTCACGGACCGCGGCGAGGGAGGCCCGCCGCTTCGCGTGCGGCAGGCCCGCCCAGGACCGGCCGGCGATCACCACATCCGCCACCGCGATCCCCCGCCCGGCGAGCACACCGGGGAGGGACGCGGCGTCGGCGGTGACCACCTCGACGTCCGGGAAGCGCAGGCTGAGGCGGGCCGCCCGCACCGGATCGGACTCGACGGCGAGGTGCCGCCCCCGGCCGCCCAGCAGCTCCCGGACCAGGGCGGTCACCTCGCCTTCGTACGCGTCCAGTTCCACCACCACGGCCGGTCCCGACTCGGGCACCGGCGCCGTCAGGGCCATGGCGATCCGACGGGGGCCGGACGCCCCGGCGCGCGCCCAGGGCCCTCGGCGCGGGGGACCACCGGGCAGGGTGGCTCGGTCGCTCGTCACAGCGCTGGCCTCTCGCGTTGTAAGGGGGTGGGCGCGGGGTGCCGGGGCGCGGCGGGATGCGCCCGGTACCGGGCGGTCACTCGCGCATGCCCGCCAGTTCGACCGGCCGGACGCGCAGCGCGAACGACGCGGGCAGCACGGAAGCCACCGTCGCGAGCAGGGCGCTCGCGCCGATCACCGCAGCGACCGTGCCCCAGGGCACCACGACGTCGGACCACACGTCGAGCAGGCCGAGGGCGCTCCACACACCGAGGAGGTTCACCCCGGCGATCACCGCCCCGAGCACCGCGCCGACCGCGACCACCACCAGGGCCTCGACCCCGACGAGCCGCAGTACCTGCCCCTTCGTGGCGCCCGTCAGACGCAGCGAGGCGAGGTCGCGGACCCGGTCGGAGGTCGCCATCATCAGGGTGTTGGCGAGCGCGATGCCCGTGTAGATCAGGGCGATGCCGAGGATCATCCACAGGCCGAGCCGGGTGTTCTCGCTGGAGCGCGGGTAGTGGACCTCGACCCATCGGTCGCCCGTCAGGAGCTGGACGCCGGTCGCCTTCGCGGCGGCGCCGAGTGCGGCGGCCGCGGTGTCCGCGTCGTCCTGGGGCAGCGCGAGGTCGACCCGGTCGGCGGGGGCACCGGCGGCGTTGCGTTCGGTGAGGTAGACGCCGTTGCTGCCGGTGCCGGTGGAGAGCACCGCCGCGATGCGCAGGTCCGCCTTGCGGCCGTCGCCCAGCCAGACGGAGACCCTGTCGCCCACCTTCGTGGTCAGCCACTCCTCGTTGACGACGATGCTGTCATCGTCGAGGTCGGCGAGGCGGCCCGCGACGACCGGCAGGTGGGAGACGGCCGCGTGCGCCGCCGGATCGACCGCCTTGGCCTCGGACTTGACGAGGGCGACCCCCTCCTCCAGGACGGTCACCCCGGTGGACCGGGTCGCGCTGACGGTCACGCCGGGGACGGCCCCGGCACGCCGGACGAACTCGTCGGGCAGCGCCCGGCCCTCCCCGCCCGCCGTGGCGACCAGGTCCGCGGTGATCTGCTCCCGCGCCTCGCCGGCCTTGGCCTCGCTGATCGTGGCGGTGGTGCCCATCAGGGAGGCGGCGAGGGCCACCGTGATGATGACCGGGGCGGCGACGGCGGCGGTCCTGCGGACCCCGGCGGACGCGTTCTCCCGGGCCAGCATCCCGGTCGCGCCGGGAAGCCGGGCCGGCAGCCAGGTCAGCAGCCGGGTCAGCGGCTTGACCAGGACCGGCGCGAACAGGGCGAACCCGACGATCAGCAGCATCGGCTGGGTGATGTAGGTCTTGCGCTTCAGGACGTCGCCCGGGCTGTCCAGCAGGGCCAGGGAGAGCAGCCCGAGGCCGGTCGCGAGGACCGCGCCGCCGATCAGCCAGCGGCTGATCGGCATCGCGCGGGAGTCGATCGCGGACTCGCGCAGCGCCTCCGTCGGACCGACCCGGCCGGCCCGCCACGAGGAGACGACCACCCCGCTCAGGGCGACGAACAGGCCCGTCCAGAACGCGGTGTGCAGCGGCCACGTCTGCTCGCCGATCCGGAACCAGGCGGGGGCGATGCCGGCGTCGGCCATCCAGGTGGCGAGCCGGGGCGCGCCCGCCGCGCCGAGCCAGCAGCCGGCCGCCGAGGCGAGCACGCCGATGACGAAGGCCTCGATGAACACCATCCGCCGCACCTGGGAGGGGGTGGCACCGGCGGTGCGCAGCAGTCCGAACTCCCGGCGACGCTGGGCGACCGCGAAGGAGAAGGTCGAGGCGACGACGAACACAGACACGAAGCCAGTGACGCCCGCGGCCGTGCCGAGGAGCGCGTTCACCGAGACCAGTGCCTCCTCGTCCCGGTCGGGGTCCGGGTCGGCGCGCCGGCGTTCGTCGCCGGTCAGTACGTCGAACCCGGCGCCCACGGCCGCCTCGACCCGGTCGGCCGGGGCGTGCACGGCGACGGCGTCCACGTGGGGAGAGATCCGCGCGGCCTCGGCGTCGGTGAAGAACAGCGCGTTCTCGAAGCCGGTCGACGCGACCGTCCCGACGACGGTGACCTGCTCGGACCCGCGGGCGGTGGCGGCCTGCACCCGGGTGCCGGGCCGCAGCGCGTCCCCGGTGGCGACGGCCTCGCCGGGCGCTGAGGGGGCGCGTCCGGCGGTCAGCGTGTAGGGGGTGAGTGCGGCGACCGACCACGGGTGGCCGACGGTGTCCTCGCCGAGTCCGGGGCCCGACACGGGGAAGGTGCGGTCCTCGACGGTCCTGCCGAGCGCCGCGAGCTTCGCGGTGACGGCGGCCGGGACGGGCGCGGGATCGGTGATCGTCTGCGTACGTTCCCCGATGGGCGTGTCCGCCCGGACGAGGCCGGAGGTCTTCACGACGACCGGCGCCTTCACAAACCGCTCGGGCCCACGGTCCGGAGCGCTGAAGGTCGCCGCGAGGGCGAGCCCCGTGGTGGCGATGAGGCCGACGCCGAGGGCGAGGGCGATGAACGAGCCGATGAACGTGACCCAGCGGGTCCGCATTCCCTGCAGAGCGAGCTTCAGCACGGGAGGGCCGCCAGTCCGGTCATGTGCGCGGCGACCTGCTCGGCCGTCGGGGCGAACAGCTCGTCGTGTACCCGGCCGTCGGTGAGGAACAGCACCCGGTCCGCGAAGGAGGCGGCCATCGGGTCGTGCGTCACCATGATGACGGTCTGCCCTTGGTCGACCATCTGCCGCAGCAGCGTGAGCACTTCACGGCTGGTGGTGGTGTCCAGGGCGCCGGTCGGCTCGTCACCGAAGAGCACCTCCGGCCGGGTGACCAGGGCGCGAGCGAGCGCCACCCGCTGCTGCTGACCGCCGGACATCTCACTGGGCCGGTGCCCGGCCCGCTCGCGCAGGCCCACCTTCTCCAGCACGTCCAGGACATCGCTGCGCTTGGGGCGGCGGCCGGCGAGCCGCAGCGGCAGCGCCACGTTCTGCTCGGCGGTGAGCGAGGGCAGCAGGTTGAACGCCTGGAAGACGAAACCGATGCGGTCCCGCCGCAGCAGCGTGAGCTTCTTCTCGCTCAGCTTGCTCAGGTCGGTCTCCCCGAGAAGCACCTGGCCGCCGGTCGGCCGGTCCAGACCGGCCGTGCACTGGAGGAAGGTCGACTTGCCGGAGCCCGAGGGTCCCATGACGGCGGTGAACGTGCCGCGGGGAATGTCCAGGGAGACGTTGTCCAGGGCGGTCACGGCGCTCGCGCCCTTGCCGTAGGAGCGAGTGACCGAACGAAGTCGGACGGCTGCTTGATTCATGGTGTCCACTCAATCGGGCCCGGAGCTGGCGCACATCGCAGCCGGGCGGAGTCTTCGGGGTGGAGATAGCTCCACCCTCCTGTGCACGGTGGCCGCCCCGGGCGGGAAAAGGCAGTGCCCGGAGGCGACAGGAACGTGCGTGGGCAGCCTCCTGCCGCCGTCCCGGCCAGGTCACCGCGGCAACGGCCCGCACCATGGAGGGACGGACACGGCCACCGCACGGTGGCGGGAGGGCGGCTCGGAATGACGGTTATCAGCAGGGGAACAGCGGGAAAGTGGTTCCGGAGGTACCCGGCGCGGAGCGGGGCACCCCGGCTGCGCCTGGTCTGCCTGCCGCACGCCGGCGGCACCTCGACGCTGTACCACCGCTGGGCGGGGCTGCTGCCCGACGGCGTGGAGGTGCTGGCCACCCAGTACCCCGGCCGCCAGGAGCGGTTCAGCGAGCCGTGCGCCTCGTCTATGACGGAGCTGGCCGACGCGATCGCCGACGCCCTGGAGCCCGAACTCGACGCGCCGGTGGCCTTCTTCGGCCACAGCCTCGGTTCCGCCGTCGCCTACGAGGTGGCCCGCCGCCTCGAAGAGCACCACGGCGTCGTCCCCGAACGGGTCGTCGTCTCGGGCCGGGGAGCCCCGCACACCGAACGGGCCGGCGGCACCCTGCACCTGCTCGACGACGAGCTCCTGGTGGCCGCCGCCCGCAGGCTCGGCGATGTGGGCTCCGCCGTCTACGACGACCCCGACCTGCGTCCGCTGCTGCTGCCCTCGCTGCGCGGCGACTTCCGGCTCATCGAGTCCTACCGGCCCCTCGACGTGACACCGCTGCGCGCTCCGGTGACGGCCGTCGGCGGCACGGCCGACCCGGGCTGCACCCTCCCCGAGCTGCTGTCCTGGTCGGCGCTGACTACAGCGTCGTACGAGCACCGGCTGTTCCCCGGGGACCACTTCTACCTGGTCCCGCAGGAGGAGGCACTGGTGCGCTTCCTCGCCGAGCGGCTGTGACCAGGACGTCGCCGACCACGGCGGGCCCGCCCAGGGGGCCCTGGGCGCGCCCCTCTTCGGTACGGGCGGTCCGGGCGGCCCGGGCGTGCTCGCCGCGGGCCGTGAGCAGCAGCGGCAGCGACGTGGTCAGCAGCAGTACGACCGACGCGCAGGCCAGCACACCCGAACCGCCCCACTTCTCCCAGGAGCTCCCGGCGAGCAGCCCGAGCCCCACGCAGGAGGGCGCCCACAACAGCGCCGCCAGCACCGACCACCCCAGGTACGGCCGGTAGGGCACCTGCACGGAGCCGCAAAGCGCCGGGACCAGGGTGCGCAGGCCCCCGTTGAACCGGCCGAGTAGCACGGCCCGGCCGTGCCGGGCCCCCACCGTGACCAGCGCCAGCCGGTAGGACCGCGAGCCGGTGAGCCTCCCGGGGAGGGCACCCTCCAGCCGGTCGCCCCAGCGCCGGCCCACCCCGTACCCGAGCACATTGCCCGCCAGAGCCCCGGCCACCGCCAGCGCGAACACCCCCGCCACCGGCAGCACCCCGTGGTGCACGAGCACCCCGCTCGCCACCAGGGCGGTCTGCGAAGGGAAGAGCATGCCCACCACCGGTACCGCGGGCTCCACCGCGGGCAGCAGGAACACGATCACCAGCGTCAACCAGACGGGCACGACCGCGAACATGGCCTCCGGCGAGAACATCCCGGTCCCCTCCCCCTCGTACAGGAGCGGGCGGCTGCCCACTGCCCCCATCCGACCCCGCGGCACCCCTCGCGCACATTGCACCTGGTGGCCGTCCTTACGGAGAGTCCGCTACCGGTCGGATGGTGGAGCTGGCTGGGTGGTCGGCGCGATACGGGCCTCATATCGTGCCCCCATGCACTCACCCAGCCTCTGGCAGGCCCTGCACCAGCGCCGGTACCTCCGTAGCGGCTGGCCGTGGCGCTGCGCCCTGTACTTCCTGACCAGCGTGCCGCTGGGCGCCGCTCTGCTGGCTTGTCTGCTCGTCCTCGCGCTGGCCGGCAGCCTGCTGACCGTGGTCCTCGTCGGGGTGCCTCTCCTGCTGACACTGGTCCTCGCCGGGCTGCCGGTCGCGCATGTGGAGCGGCGCCGGCTGCGTCTGATCGATCCGGCCGTGCCGCTGACCGACGCCCACCAGGACCCGCCGCGCACCGGGCCCGCCGCCTGGCTGCGCACTCGCCTCCAGGAGCGTTCCACCTGGCGGGAGTTGGGTTACGCCCTCCTGTTCGGCTGCCTCCTGTGGCCCTTGGAGGCAGCGGTCATCGGCACGGTCCTCGGCGTGAGCGGGGGGCTGATCTCCACCCCCCTGATCATGGCCACGGCCGGCGGCGGCGAGGAGGCGCGGGTCATCAAGCTGTGGCTGGTCCACTCCTACCCGGCGGCGTTCGCCGTCGCCCTGGCCGGGCTGCTCCTGCTCCCCCTGCTGGCTTACCCGCTCGGCCTGCTCGCCGTGGGACGCGCCCAGCTCACCCGCCTTCTACTGGACGTGTCACCCCATCAGGACGACGTACGCGTCAAGGAATTGAGCCGTTCTCGGATGCGCCTGGTGAGCGCCTTCGAGGCCGAGCGCCGCCGGATCGAACGTGACCTGCACGACGGCGCCCAGCAGCGGCTGGTCTCCCTGTCGATGCGGCTGGGCCTGGCGCGCCTCGACGCCCGCGAGGAGCCCCTCGCCGGGCTCCTGGCTCAGGCCCACGGTGAGGCCCAGGCCGCTCTGGTCGAGCTCCGGGAGCTGATCCAGGGCATCCACCCCCGGGTCCTCACCGACCGGGGTCTGGCCGCGGCCATCGAGGACATCGCCGACCGCTCCCCGGTCCCCGTCGACCTCGATCTCGACCTGCCCCACCGCTTCCTCGAAGCGGTCGAGTCCGCCGTCTACTTCGCGGTGTGCGAGGGTCTGGCGAACGTCGCCAAGCACAGCCAGGCCACCAGGGCCACCGTCGAGGCCCGCGTCGAGGCGGGCCAACTAGTCGTCCGCGTGGTGGACAACGGCGTGGGGGGGGCGGATGAGGCCGACGGCACCGGGCTGGAGGGGGTCGCGGATCGCATCTCGGTCCTGGGCGGGCATTTGCTAGTGTCCTCACCGTCCGGCGGGCCCACGGTCTTCCGTCTCCTCGTGCCCTGCACCCCGGCTCCGGACCGCCGACTCGACGCCCCGCCGGCCCGATAGCCCGTAGAGGAACCAGATGTTGCGCATCGTGTTGGCCGAGGACAGCGTGCTGCTGCGGGAGGGCCTCGTCGGGCTCATGGAGCGCTTCGGCCACCAGGTTCTCGCCGGTGTCGGTACGGCCGACGAGCTCACGGCAGCCGTCGCGGAGCACGAGCCCGACATCGTCGTCACCGATGTACGGATGCCGCCCGGCTTCTCCGACGAGGGGCTGCGGGCCGCGCTGCGGCTCCGCGAGAAGAACCCCCAGCTGCCCATCCTGGTCCTCAGCCAGTACGTCCAGCGCGCCTACGCCGAGGAGCTGCTCGACTCCTCCGACGGCACCCACGTCGGCTACCTCCTCAAGGAACGCGTCGGCAACGTCGAGGAGTTCGTGGAAGCCCTCCAGCGGGTGGCCGCCGGCGCGACCGTCGTCGATCCCGAAGTGGTCCGCCAGCTCCTGCGACACCGCCGCGACCCACTGGCCAAACTGACCCCCCGTGAGCAGGAGGTCCTCGCGCTGATGGCCGAGGGCCAGTCCAACGCATCCGTCGCCGCGTCCCTGCACGTCAGCGAGGGCACCGTCAGCAAGCACTTCGGTTCCATCCTCACCAAACTGGACCTGAGCCTGTCCGACGCCACCAACCGCCGGGTACTGGCCGTCCTGGCCTACCTGCGCGGCTGATCTCCCGGGACAGCCTTACGGTGGCCCCGCGTCCGAGTCCGCTCAGCCGACGAGCCAGCCCCGCTCGGCCGCCAACGCACCCAACTGGAAGCGGCTGCGGGCCCCCAGACGGTTCATCAGCGCCGCCGTCACCCGGCGACTGGTGCGCACCGACACCCCCAGCTTGCGGGCGATCACCTCGTCGGTGAGGCCGGCCGCAAGCAGTCCGAGCACCGCGCTCTCCTGGTCGGCGAGCGCCCCGTCCCGCTCCCGGTCCCGCTCCTCGCCGAACCGCGCTGCCCGCTGCCACACCTGCTCGAACAAGGACTGGAGCGCGGCCACCGGCCCCGGGCTGGACAGCAGGAAGGCTCCCGCGTCCGGTGCGGCCGGGTCGATCGGCACGAGCGCCGTGCGCCGATCCCAGATGATCACCCGGAGCGGCAGATGCGGAACCGTCCTGACCTCGGCCCGCTGCTCGACCAGCCACTGCGCGTACTCGCTGGTGGGCCGGTCGTTGCGGATGCTGTCCTGGTAGACGTAGCTGACCCGGGCCGACCGTTCCAGGAGCAGCAGATCGAGCGGCTGGGAGGAGGCGAGGACTTCGCTGGGCTGCGCGCCACCGGGCACAAACACCTGGATCTCCTCCCGGCACTCATGACACTCCCTTTCCACAGAGGTCTGCACGGCGTCGATCCCGCGCAGTTCCCGCACGGATGACACCGGCCCGCTCTCCGATGCACTGCGGTATTCGTCGACCAGGTTCTCCGCCGCGAGTTTCGTCTGCGTGAGAATCTGCTGCCGCCGGAGCAATTCCGTTTCCTGTGCGACGATCAGAGTTTGCAGTCCGACTTCAGGATCCACCAACCGCCGGCTGTCCCGGTGCTCGTGCGAGGGCCGCACGAGAGAGAGGCAGAAGAGTTCATCGAGGGCGTTCGAGGCCCGGTCGACCGACCAGCCGAGGCGTGCGGCGAGCGCGCCCGCCTCCGCTCGCGGCTCCTTCAGCAGAGCGCGGTACGCGCACGCGGCGTCCGTGCCGAGCCCGATCTCCGTGAGCACTCCGGCCTCCAGTCGTCGATGGTGCGCGCAGCGTATGCCGACCTTCTTTTCACCCATTTTCACGAGGATTTCCGCGCTGCGAAATCGAGGAAAAATAGGCTCGAAAGTCCAGCTCCGTAAGGTTCTGCTCAGAAAACGAAAACAGCGTGAACGGCCGATGCGGCGTTCAACGAGGGGGAAAAATCCACATGCGTAACAAGAGCGCGTTCCTTGCAGCGGCAACCGGTGCGATCCTGCTGAACGTCCTGCTGCTGGCGACTCCGGCCGCCGCCGACGGCGGGAACGAGCGCGACCTTCCCTGGACTGCACCGCCGGCGCGCACGGTGGAGCTGGTGCTCGACCCCGTCCTGGACGTTCTTGACACCCTGAGCGGCGAGGTCGACGGCGACCTGCCCTGGACCCGCTGATCGGCGACGGCTGAGCAGGCGGCGCAGTTGCTGCGAGAGTAGATGGCACGCACATCTGTGAGAACTAACGCACATTCAAGATCGCCGAGCCCAGGTCACGGACAACGCACCCGACTCCAAGATTGAACGCCCCGCGTGGATCCTCACGCTTCGTCACGCACAGCTGTCCACCGGTGGCCTCACGCACCGGGGAAGTCCCGCAGGTCTGCCGACCAGAACAGCAGATCACGGCTTTGCGACCACGTTTGGCCGACTACATGTAGACCTGCGACCTACGCATTGCCATGCGTAGGTCGCACATGCCCTATTCACCCGGAACTCAAGGCCATTCGGCAGAAGAAACCCCAGGTCAGAGGTCTGACCTGGGGTTCACGCTTAGCAGTGGGAGACAGCGCTCGACGCTCGGCTGACCATGTACTCGGCATCGCCCGTACGCATCCTGACGACCCAAGCGCACGCCCGTGATCTGATCTGACCTCCTCGCCATCGATTCATGTCAGAACCAAACAGTCCCGACGCCGCCTGCGGCCCTCTCGGAGATCGGTGAGTTCCACCCGTTGGCCAGGGAGTGGCGAAAGCCTCTGACGGAGTTTCACGCACAGCAGTCCACCGGTCGTCCACCGGAACCCGTTGCGCCAGCCTGACCTCTCCCCTGCGACTGGGCAAAAGACCAGTTCAGAGCCTTGGTTCGACGATCTCGTCACAGAAACGAACCTTCGACCTACGCATTACGATGCACAGACAGAAAGCGTCCGATTTGCCCAGCTTCCAAGGTCAACAACACCAAGAAACCCCAGGTCAAAGGCTTGACCTGGGGTTCACGGTGGAGCCGCCTTCGGGATTCGAACCCGAGACCTACGCATTACGAGTGCGTTGCTCTGGCCAACTGAGCTAAGGCGGCACGCCCTGTCGCACGATGGTGCGATCAGCAGCGGAGCCAAGTCTACACAGTTTCCGGGGGTGCTCCGCACCGAGCGCCCCCGGAGGCGTTCGCACAGGTCAGGTGCACTTCTTGCCGTCGGTGGGCGGGGTGCCCTCCAGGAGGTACGTGTTGATCGCCGTGTCGACGCAGTCGCTGCCCCGGCCGTAGGCGGTGTGGCCGTCGCCGTCGTAGGTGAGCAGGGTGCCGGAGGACAGCTGCTCGGCGAGGGACTGGGACCACGTGTACGGGGTGGCGGGGTCACGGGTGGTGCCGACGACCACGATCGGGTCGGCGCCCTTCGCCTCGGTGCGGTGCGGGGCGCCCGTGGGCTCTGTCGGCCAGGAGGCGCAGTTCAGGGCGGCCCAGGCGAAGCCGCGGCCGAACACCGGGGAGGCCTTCTCGAAGTCGGGGAGGGCCTTCTTCACGGCTGCGGGGCCGTCGAAGGCGGGCGGCAGGTCGAGGCAGTTCACCGCGGCGTTGGCGAACATCAGGTTCGCGTACGTACCGCTGGGGTCGCGCTCGTAGTAGCTGTCGGCCAGCGAGAGGAGGCCCGAGCCGTCGCTGTGCTGCGCGCCCGTCAGGGCTTCGCGGAGCTGCGGCCAGGCCGCTTCGTCGTACATGGCGGCGATCACGCCGGTGGTGGCCAGGGGCTCGCCCAGCTTGCGGTCGTCGCCGGCCGGGATCGGCTTCGCGTCCAGTTCCGCGAAGAGCTGCTTCAGCCGGGCGGCCGCGTCGGCGGTGGACGTGGTGCCCAGCGGGCAGTCCGGCTGCTCGACGCAGTCGGCGGCGAAGGACTGGAACGCCCCCTCGAAGCCAGCCGTCTGGTCACGGTTCATGTCGACGGCCTTGAGGGAGGGGTCCATCGCCCCGTCCAGGACCAGCCGTCCGACCCGCTCGGGGAAGAGGTCGGCGTACGTGGCGCCCAGGAAGGTGCCGTACGACGCGCCCACGTAGTGCAGCTTCTCGTCGCCGAGCAGGGACCGCAGGATGTCCATGTCACGGGCCGTGTCGGCCGTGGAGACGTACGGGAGGATCTCGCCCGACCGCTTCTCGCAGCCCTGGGCGAACTTCTCGAAGGCTCCGCTGAGCTTCTGGATCTCGGCCTCGTCGTCGGGCGTCTGGTCGACCTGGGTGTAGGCGTCCATCTCCTTGCCGGTGAGGCACTCCACGGGCTCGCTGCGGGCCACGCCGCGCGGGTCGATGGCCACCATGTCGTAGCGGGCCCGGACCGGGGCCGGGTAGCCGAGCGCCGCGTACCCCTGGAGATAGCCGATGGCGGACCCGCCCGGGCCGCCCGGGTTCACCAGGAGCGAGCCGATCCGCTCGCCGGGGCCGGTGGCCTTCTTGCGGGAGACAGCCAGCTCGACGTCACCGCCGTCGGGCCTGTCGTAGTCCCGGGGGGCCTTCATCGTCGTGCAGGCGAACCCCTCCACCCCGCAGTCGCGCCAGCTCAGCTTCTGCGCGTAGTACGACGACAGCCTCTCGGGGGCCGCGGCGCCCGTCGCCCCCGAGGGGCCGGGCGACGGGCTGCCACTACAGCCGGAGACGAGGAGGCCGGCAGCGCCGATCCCGATGGCGAACGTACGGAGCAGGCGACTGGTATCCATCCTGCGAGCGTATCCGCCGGGTGACGAGTCGTCCGATTCCCTGCTCATTCGGGTGAACAGGGACCGCACCCGGACGGAGGCCCCGCCCCCGTCGGCCCGCCCGCGCGGACCGCGGCCGACCGGCGCCCTCTCAGCCCGCCCTCAGCGACATCGTCATCGCCTCCACCGCCAGCAGCGGCGCGACATTGCGGTCCATCGCCTCCCGGCAGGCGGTCACCGCCTCGATCCTGCGCAACGTCTGGGCGGGCGTCGAGGACTCCGCGACGCGTTCGAGGGAGTCGTACACGTCCGCGTTGGCGATGGCGATCCTCGAACCGAACTGCAGTGCCAGCACATCGCGGTAGAAGCCGGTGAGCTCGGTCAGGGCCAGATCGAGGCTGTCGCGCTGCGTACGGGTCTTGCGGCGCTTCTGCTTGTCCTCCAGCTCCTTCATCGCCCCCGCCGTGCCGCGCGGCATCCGGCCCCCGGCGACCCCGCCGAGCGCCGCCTTGAGGTCCTCGGTCTCCTTGACGTCGACCTCTTCCGCCATCTGCTTGGCGTCCTCTGTGGAGGTGTCGATCAGCTCCTGGGCCGCCTTGAGGCAGCCGCCGACGTCGGCGATCCGCAGCGGGACCTTGAGGACCGCGGCCCGTCGCGCCCGTGCCCGCTCGTCCGTGGCCAGGCGGCGGGCCCGGCCGATGTGCCCCTGGGTGGCGCGCGCCGCGGAGTGCGCCCGCTCGGGGTCGACGCCGTCGCGGCGGATCAGGACGTCGGCCACGGCGTCCACCGGCGGGGTGCCCAGGGTCAGGTGGCGGCAGCGGGACCGGATCGTGGGCAGGACGTCTTCGAGCGAGGGGGCGCACAGCATCCAGACCGTGCGCGGCGCGGGCTCCTCCACGGCCTTCAGCAGCACGTTGCCCGCTCCTTCGGTGAGGCGGTCGGCGTCCTCCATGACGATGACCTGCCACCGGCCGACCGCCGGGGAGAGCTGGGCGCGCCGCACGAGGTCGCGGGTCTCCTTGACGCCGATGGAGAGCAGGTCCGTGCGGATGACCTGGACGTCGGCGTGCGTACCGATCAGGCTGGTGTGGCAGCCGTCGCAGAAGCCGCAGCCGGGTTCTCCGCCCAGCGCCCGGTCCGGGCTCGTGCACTGGAGCGCGGCGGCGAAGGCCCGTGCCGCGGTGGACCGGCCGGAGCCGGGCGGCCCGGTGAACAGCCAGGCGTGGGTCATCTTCGAGCCCTGGTCCAGGGGCTCGCCGGCGGACACGGAGGTGACCAGCGCGTCGGCGTCCTTGGCGGCGGCGGCGAGCTGTTGCCGCACTCGGTCCTGTCCGACCAGGTCGTCCCATACGGTCATGGGTCACCGCCCTTCCGGTGGTGTCGTGCTGTACTGCGGAAGCACGGCCCGCACGGATGCGCGGCCCGCGGGGGTGCACGGGTCGACGGAGGTGCGGACCGTGGAGGCGCACGGCCCGCACGGGCCTGCGACCCGCACGGATGCGCGGCCCGCACGAGTGCGGTCGTTCACTCGCCCGAGGTGCTCCGTGAGCTCCGCGAGCTCCGTCCGTCGTCGCTCCCCATTGTGGGGGACGCCGCTGACAGTCCGGCCCGCGCGCCCCTGAGGGGACGGGCGGGCCGGTCACTCCGCCTCTGCGGCAGGGGCGGGCGTCAGCCGCGCGGGCGTCGCCCGCGGCCCCCGGCGTCCTCGTCGTCCGGGCCGCCGAGCAGCTCGTCCGCCAGGGTGGGCAGGTCGTCCAGCGGGGTCTCCTCCGCCCAGTCCGGGCGGGGGCGCTTGCGGCGGCCCTGCTGCCGGCCGCCGCCCTCGCCACCGGACGCCCCCCTGGCCTGCGGGTCCTCGACCTGCGGCAGTTCCCGGGTGCGCTCGTTCTCGCTCTCCGGCGCCGAGGGGCGCCGGCCCTCCTCACGGAAGTAACCCGGGGGCACCCGGTCGGAGGGCTGTTCACCGCGCACCGGTGGCAGCACGGCGGTCTCGTCCGCGTCCCTGGCCTCCCGTGCCCCGCGGGGGGCCCGGTCGTCCGTGACGCGCGGCAGCATCGCCGTCTCTTCCTCCCTCGAAGAGGTACGACGGCTCGACGACGCACGACCGTCGGGGTCGTCCCCGCCCTCGGGCCGGGCCGCCGGAACGGGCTGCGTGATCTCGTTCGGGTTCACGATCGGGGTCGGCACCGTGAGCTCGTTCTCCGGAACCGACGGGCCGAAGTCTCCGCCGGACGCAGAGGACGCCCCGGACTCGCCGGACGCACCGGGGCTCTCCGAGCGCGAGGAGGACTCCGTACGGGAGGTCCGCGAGGCATCGGCCCGCTCTGCCTCGGCGCGGGCCGCCTCCGTCCGGGCGGCCGCCTCGGCCTCGGCCCGGCGGCGGGCCTCCTCCGCGCGCACCAGCGACTCTTCGGCCTTGCGCTGCTTCTCCAGCCGGAGCTCCTCGGCCTCCTTGCGGAGCCGGGCCTCCTCCTCCGCCTGCTTGCGGAGCCGTTCCTGCTCGGCCTCGCGGGCCCGCTCCTCTGCCTCCAGCCGGAGCCGGTCCTCCTCGGCGCGGCGGCGGGCCTCCTCGGCACGCTGCCGGGCCTCCTCCGCCTGGCGTTCGGCCTCGCGCTGCCGGGCCTCCTCCAGTTCGCGCTGCTTGCGCTCCTCCTCCTCCGCGCGCAGCCGGGCGAGCTGTTCCTGGCGCTCCCTCTCCAGGCGCTCCTCCTCCGCCTTGCGGGCGGCCTCTTCCTCCGCCTTGCGCCGGGCCTCCTCCTCGGCCTTGCGCCGGGCCTCCTCGATGGCCCGGATCTCGGCCTCGGAGAGCGGGAGGAGCTGGTCGAGCCGGTGGCGTACGACCGTGGTGATCGAAGCGGGCTCCTGTCCCGCGTCCACCACCAGGTAGCGGGTGGGGTCGGCGGCGGCCAGGGTAAGGAAACCGGACCGCACCCGCTCGTGGAACTCGGCCGGCTCCGACTCCAACCGGTCCGGCGCCTCGGTGAACCGCTCCCGGGCGGTCTGCGGGTCGACGTCCAGCAGCACCGTCAGATGCGGTACGAGGCCGCTCGTCGCCCAGCGCGAGATCCGTGCGATCTCGGTCGGGGCCAGGTCACGTCCCGCGCCCTGGTAGGCGACGGACGAGTCGATGTAGCGGTCGGAGATGACGACCGCGCCGCGCTCCAGTGCGGGGCGGACGACGGAGTCGACGTGCTCGGCGCGGTCGGCGGCGTACAGCAGGGCCTCGGCCCGGTTGGAGAGGCCGGCGGAGGACACGTCGAGGAGGATCGACCGCAGCCGCTTGCCGACCGGGGTGGCCCCGGGCTCCCGGGTCACGACGACCTCGTGGCCCTTGGCGCGGACCCATTCGGCGAGCGCCTCGACCTGGGTGGACTTGCCCGCTCCGTCGCCGCCCTCCAGGACGAGGAAGAAGCCGGTGGCGGCGGGCGCGACCGACGGGTCGCCGCCGCGCAGCGCCTCACGCAGGTCCCGGCGCAGCGGCACGCCCGCCCGGTCGTCCGTCTTGGCGAGGAGGAGGGCGGCGACGGGCAGCAGCAGCGCGCCGAGCAGCATCAGGGTGTAGGCGGCCCCGCCGTGGGCGAAGACGAAGTCGCCGGCGGTCAGGCGGTGCCGTCCGATCCCGGCGGCCAGCAGCGGGCCGGCGACCGCGCCGACTGCGACGAGGACCCGGACGACGGCCTGGAGGTGCTCGGTGGTCCGGGCCTGCCGGAACGCCTCGGTCTCCTGGTCGATCAGGGCGTGCCCGGTGTTCGCGGTGACTCCGGCCGCGTACCCGGCGAGCAGCGCGACGGCCAGGCAGGTCGCCGTGTCCGGCACCAGGCCGAGCGCGAGGAGCGCGAGACCGGTGACGGCGGTGGCCAGCGCCAGCAGACGGCGGCGCGACAGGGTGGGCAGCACGTGGCGCGCGGTGCGGATGCCCAGGGCGGCGCCGCCGGTCAGCGCCAGGATCAGCAGCGCGAACGTGGCCGGTCCGCCGCCCAGGTCGGCGGCGTGCAGCACGGAGGCGGCCGCGGCCGCGGCGACGACTGAGGCGACGGCCCCGCAGGCGGCGACGAGCAGGGGGACGGCGCCGGTGCGGCCCTTGTCGGGCACGTTGCCGGTGGCGGGGCGGCGCAGGCCCTCCAGGGGGGAGCGCGGCCGGGGCGTCCGGGTGGCCGGGAACTCCAGGAAGTACAGGGTGGAGATGGAGGCGGCGAAGAGTCCGGCCGCGACGTACGAACCGAGGGCCGCCTGGTGGAAGGAGAACCACTCCAGGCCCGAGCCGAGGAGGTTGCCGACCAGCGTGGCGGCCAGCAGGACCACCGCGGCGGCGGGGACGGCGAGGAAGTCCGTGCGCAGGGAGAGCCGGCGCAGGGCGTCGAGGCGGTCGGGCAGCGGACGTACGGCGGCCCCCTCGATGGGCGGGGCCGGCAGCAGCGCCGGGGCGGCGCTCTCCTTGGCCACCGTCCACAGGCGCTCACCGGCGCCGGTCACGAAGACGGTGATGAGGATCATCATGAGCGCCTTGTCGGGCATCCAGTCGATCCACAGCGGGGCGACGACCAGCAGCGCCAGGCGCAGCCCGTCCGCCCCGATCATCAGCCATCGCCGGTCCAGCTTGCCGCCCGGCGCCGTGAGCGATGTCAACGGCCCCAGGAGTACGGCTCCGAAGAGCAGGGTGGAAAGAATCCGGGCGCCGAACACGGCGGCGACGGCGAAGGCCGCCCCGCGGTATCCGGCTCCGAATGAGCCCTCGAGGACCGCCGCTTGCAGCGACAGAAGCACCAGCACGAGAAGGGCGAGTGCATCGCCGATACCGCCGACGAGCTGGGCACTCCACAACCGCTTCAGCGGGGGAATGCGCAACAGGGCTCGTACGGCGCGCTCGCGTGAGTCTGCGGCAAGTGTGTCGGAGGTGGGGCTCACGACCGTTGGCTGCTCGGCTCGCGTCATCCGCCCAGCCTATCCGCAGCGGTGCGGTGGCCGTCGGCCCGTCCGAACATATGGCCGCAGACCACTTCCGGCCACCCGTCCCGCGCGCCCACGGGAACGCGCGGCCGCCCGGCACCTGGTGAGGCGCCGGGCGGCGGGGCGGTGCGGGCGGCGGGACCGACGAAACCGGTCAGTCGTCCGACGGGGCGGAAGCGGAAGCAGTCTTCTGCGCCGTCGTCTTCTTGGCGGCCGTGGTCTTCGTGGCAGTCGTCTTGGCAGCCGTCGACTTCTTGGCCGTCGTGGTCTTCTTCGCCGCGGTCTTCTTGGCGGCCGTGGTCTTCGTGGCCGTCGCCTTCTTGGCGGCCGTCTTCTTGGCAGTCGCCTTCTTCGCCGGGGCCTTCTTCGCCGTCTTCTTCTTGGCGGGTCCCTTGGCACGCTTCTCGGCGAGCAGCTCGTAGCCGCGCTCCGGCGTGATGTCCTCGACGCTGTCGTCGCTCCGCAGCGTCGCGTTGGTCTCCCCGTCGGTGACGTACGCGCCGAAGCGGCCGTCCTTCACCACGACCGGCGCACCGCTGACCGGGTCGGTGCCCAGCTCCTTCAGCGGCGGCTTGGCGGCGGCGCGCCCGCGCTGCTTGGGCTGGGCGTAGATGGCGAGGGCTTCTTCGAGGGTGATGTCGAAGAGCTGCTCCTCCGAGGTCAGCGACCGGGAGTCGGTGCCCTTCTTGAGGTAGGGACCGTAGCGGCCGTTCTGCGCGGTGATCTCCACCCCCTCGGCGTCCTCGCCGACGACGCGCGGCAGCGACATGAGCTTGAGGGCGTCGGCGAGCGTCACCGTGTCCAGGGACATGGACTTGAAGAGGGAGGCGGTCCGCGGCTTCACCGCGTTCTTGCCGGTCTTCGGCGTCCCCTCGGGCAGCACCTCGGTGACGTACGGGCCGTAACGCCCGTCCTTGGCGATGATCTGGTTCCCGGTCACGGGGTCCGCACCCAGCTCGAAGTCGCCGCTGGGCTTGGCCAGCAGCTCCTCCGCGAGCTCGACGGTCAGCTCGTCGGGCGCCAGGTCCTCGGGCACGTCGGCGCGCTGGTGGCCCTCGGCGTCCTTCTCACCCCGCTCGATGTACGGACCGTAGCGGCCGACGCGGAGCTTGATGTCGTTGCCGACCGGGAAGGAGGAGATCTCCCGGGCGTCGATCGCGCCGAGATCGGTGACCAGTTCCTTGAGGCCGCCGAGGTGGTCGCCGTCGCCGTTGCCCGCGTCGGAGGCCGTGCCGGCACCGGAGTCGTCGTCGCCGGGCTGCGCGCCGAAGTAGAAGCGCTTGAGCCACGGCACGGACTGGGCCTCGCCCCGCGCGATGCGGTCGAGGTCGTCCTCCATCCGGGCGGTGAAGCCGTAGTCGACCAGTCGGCCGAAGTGGGTCTCCAGCAGGTTGACCACGGCGAAGGACAGGAAGGACGGGACGAGCGCCGTGCCCTTCTTGAAGACGTACCCGCGGTCCAGGATGGTCCCGATGATCGAGGCGTACGTCGACGGGCGGCCGATCTCGCGCTCTTCGAGCTCCTTGACCAGCGAGGCCTCGGTGTAGCGGGCCGGGGGCTTGGTGGCGTGCCCGTCGACCGTGACCTCTTCGGCGGACAGCGCGTCGCCCTCGGCGACCTGCGGCAGCCGCCGCTCGCGGTCGTCCAGCTCGGCGTTCGGGTCGTCCGCGCCCTCGACGTACGCCTTCATGAAGCCGTGGAAGGTGATCGTCTTGCCGGAGGCGGAGAACTCGGCGTCCCGGCCGTCGCTCGCCCGGCCACCGATCTTGACGGTGACGGAGTTGCCGGTCGCGTCCTTCATCTGGGAGGCGACGGTCCGCTTCCAGATCAGCTCGTAGAGGCGGAACTGGTCGCCGGTCAGCCCGGTCTCGGCGGGGGTGCGGAAACGGTCGCCGGAAGGGCGGATCGCCTCGTGCGCCTCCTGCGCGTTCTTGACCTTCCCGGCGTACGTCCGCGGCTTGTCGGGGAGGTAGCTCGCCCCGTACAGCTGCGTGACCTGGGCCCGCGCCGCGGAGACGGCGGTGTCGGAGAGGGTCGTGGAGTCGGTACGCATGTAGGTGATGAAGCCGTTCTCGTACAGCTTCTGCGCGACCTGCATGGTGGACTTGGCCCCGAACCCCAGCTTACGGCTCGCCTCCTGCTGGAGGGTGGTGGTGCGGAAGGGGGCGTACGGGGAGCGACGGTAGGGCTTCGACTCGACGGACCGGACCGCGAAGGAGGAGTCGGCGAGCGCGGCGGCCAGGGCGCGGGCGTTCGTCTCGTCCAGGTGCAGGGTCCGGGCCGAGCCGGCCTTCAGCTGCCCGTCGGGGCCGAAGTCGCGGCCCTGGGCGATCCGGCGGCCGTCGACCGCGCTGAGGCGGGCGGTCAGGGTGGAGGGGTCGGAGGCGTCACCGGTGCGGCCGGTGGCGAAGGTCCCGGTGAGGTCCCAGTACTCGGCGGAGCGGAAGGCGATGCGCTCGCGCTCCCGCTCGACGACGAGACGGGTGGCGACGGACTGGACGCGCCCGGCGGAGAGCCGCGGCATGACCTTCTTCCACAGGACCGGCGAGACCTCGTAGCCGTAGAGGCGGTCGAGGATGCGACGGGTCTCCTGGGCGTCGACCATGCGCTGGTTGAGCTCGCGCGGGTTGGCGACGGCGGCCCGGATCGCGTCCTTGGTGATCTCGTGGAAGACCATCCGGTGGACCGGGACCTTGGGCTTGAGCACTTCCTGGAGGTGCCACGCGATGGCTTCGCCCTCGCGGTCCTCATCGGTGGCGAGGAACAGTTCGTCGGACTCGGCCAGCAGCTGCTTGAGCTTCCTGACCTGCGCTTTCTTGTCCGCGTTGACGACATAGACGGGCTGGAAGTCGTGCTCGACGTCCACCCCCAGGCGGCGTACCTCGCCGGTGTACTCGTCCGGGACCTCGGCCGCGCCGTTCGGGAGGTCGCGGATGTGCCCGACGCTCGCCTCGACGACGTATCCGGGGCCGAGATAGCCCTTGATCGTCTTCGCCTTGGCAGGCGACTCGACGATGACGAGTCGGCGGCCGCCCTGTGCGGTCTCGCTGGTCGGGGACAACTTCGCTCTTCTCTCCGGTCGACACTCGATGGGCATCCGGGTGGCGTCGTGACGCTGCCCGCGATGCTGTCGCTGCGGAGTGTGACGGTACAACCCGCCCCCGTGTCAAACGGCAAAAGCCCGCAACGGCCACTCGAACGGTAACCCGACTTCCGCCATTCCTGCCGCCCGGTCGGTCGGGTCCGCACGGCGCGAAGCGTCGGTCCGCGGCTTTCCGAGGGCGTACGCGGCGCCCATCGGGCGGCCCGTCGTCCCGGGCGCGGCCCTGCCGGAGGCGGGGGTCAAGCGAGCGTGAAACACCACACCCCGAGGGAGACGGAAACCACGCCGAACAGCGTCGTCAGCGCGGTGGAGGCGACGGGGCTCACACCGTGGATCACCGGCGCGCGGTGCACGACACGCGCCCCGGTCCAGACGAGGAGGGCGGTGCCGAACAACGCCAGGGCCGTACCGGCGAAGACTGCTGAGACGCTCTCCATGTCGTACCCCTCGACCTACGCGGCGCGCCACCCGGGGCCGGCCTGGCCGGGACCCGGTGCCGGGGCTCGGGCCCGGCACCGGGGAGGCTGCCACCTCGGGGCATCACCCACGCGAACCCGGGGTGAACAGCACTCCCATGGCACCCGGCAGAACGCCACCGGTCCTAGCCGCTCTCCACCCCGCCGCCCTCCGCTCCCCCGTCTCCGCCTCCGCCGCGTCTCTCTGCCCGCGTCTGCGTCTGCCTCCGCTGGACCGGGCGGCGTTTCCGGGGGGGCTTACGGTGGGGCCTGGGCCCGGTTCGGGGCGAGGTCCGGCGTGAAGTCGGCAGGCGCGGGGTCGGCGAGCGCGGCCGGCTGTCCTGGGGCCGCCGGGCGTCGGTCGGCAGGCGCGGGGCCGCCGGGGCTCGCCGGAGACAGCGCGAGATACGAGGTCCGGTGGCGGCGGTCCGGGGCGCGGCCCGAGGCAGCCCGGACCGGAATGCGCGCGCCGGGCGCACCAGGGGACGCGGCCGGAGGGAACCCGCTGGCACGCGAGGCACCGGCCATCGCCCACGGGGCCGGGCCCCGCCTGAGCGGAACGCGGTCACCGCTCGAACGTGGGACCTGCCGAGCCGCCCCCGGTCCGTTGCTCCGCCCGTCGGCTCCTCCACCGGAAACCTGTCTACGGCTCCGTCGACGGCCCGCCCGCCAAGCTCTCTCCGTCGACGGCTCGCCCGCCCGGCTCTTCCCGTCGACGGGCCGCTCAGCACGCCCGGCACGCCCGGCCCGGGGCATCGGCTTCCTCCTCTGTCGGCCGTTGCCGCCGACCCCGACCGTCCGCCGCCGTACGCGTCCGGCCTACACGCTTCCCCGCCCGTCCTTTGGCGGCGTCGGCTCCAGGAACCCCTCCTCGACCAGCAGCCGGATCGCCTGCGGGGTGCGGTCGCGCAGGAGTACCGGGTCCTCGGCCATCAGCTGCGCGATGGCGTCCAGGATGCGCCCGGCGGGGAGCGACCCGTCGCACACGCCCGCGAACCCGGCGGCCACCGCGTCGACCTTGGTCGCCCGCATCATCCCGCGGTGCTGCCGCAGCACCACATGCTCGGGGTCCTCCGCGCCCGGCAGGCCCACCTGCTCCTGGACGACCTCGGCTGCCAGGCTGAAGTGTCCGGCGAGCAGCGCCGCGTCGTCCTGGTCGCGGAGGTAGTCCTGGCGGGCGAAGTGCTCCTGGACGGCCTGCCCGAGCGGCTGCTGCACGGCGTGCGGCCACTCCTCGACGACGATCGAGGGACGTCCGGCAGCGGCGGCTGCGGACTTGCGCAGGGCGATCCAGCCGAATCCGACGGAGCGGGTGCCGCGCGCCTCGAACTCGTCGAGCCAGGCTTCGTACCGCTCGGCGTATGCGGCGGGGTCGCTGCGGTGGTCGCCGCCGTCCCGCAGCCACAGCTCGGCGTACTGCGTGACGTCCTGCACCTCGCGCTGCACGATCCAGGCGTCGCAGCCGTACGGCACCCAGGAGCGCAGCCGGTCCTGCCACTCCTCGCCCTCCACGTGCTGCCAGTTGGCGAGGAACTGGGCGTAGCCCCCCTCGTTCAGGTGGTCGCCCGACTGCTGCACCAGGGTGCGGCACAGGTCGTCGCCGCCCATACCGCCGTCCCGGTACGTGAGGCGGGCGCCGGGCGAGATGACGAAGGGCGGGTTGGAGACGATCAGGTCGAACGTGTCGGCGCCGACCGGCTCGAAGAGGGAGCCCTCCCGCAGATCGGCGGGGGCGGCGCCGGACAGGGCGAGGGTGAGCCGGGTGAACTCCAGGGCGCGGGGGTTGAGGTCCGTGGCGGTGACCCGGGTCGCGTGCTGGGCGGCGTGCAGCGCCTGGATGCCGGAGCCCGTGCCGAGGTCGAGGGCGGAGGCGACCGGCATGCGGACGGTGATCCCGGCGAGGGTGGTGGAGGCGCCGCCGACGCCGAGGACGACGCCTTCCTCGCGCGAGCCGATCCCGCCGGCGCCGCCGACCGCGCATCCGAGGTCGGACACGATGAACCAGTCCTCGCCGTCCGGTCCTCCGTACGGCCGTACGTCCACGCCGGCGCGGACCGCGCCGTCCCGCAGGGTCACCCAGCCGTCCGCGACGCACTCCTCCAGCGGAAGGACCGCGCGGGCCCGCTCCTCGGTGACGGCGCACTGGAGAAGGAACAGCCGCACCAGCGTGTCGAGGGGCGCGTCGCCCCGGGTGGCGCGCAGGGCGGGGACCGTCTCGCTGCGTGCGAGCGCGGCATAGGCGGGAGCGCCGAGCCGGTCGAGGAGCCCGTCTGCGGTGAAGTCCGCGGCGAGCAGGGCCTCGCGGAGGCCGGCGGCGTGGTCGGATGCGGGGAGGCTCGTCGTACTCACGCCCCCATTGTGGCCGCTGTCACTGACAACGGCAGCGGCCCGGCCGCTCATCGAGCGTCCGGGCCGTCACACAGCGCCGGTCGCCCGGGCCCGTGCCAAGGGGTCGGCGGCACCGTTCGGGTAGGCCCCGGTTACGACTTCTTCTCCGCAGGCTCCTTCTCGGCTTCCTTCTCCGCCGTCTCCTGCTTCGCGTCCTCGGCGGCGTCCGGGGAGGCGTCCGCGCCGGACGCCTCGGACCCCGAGGGGCTGGCGGGGCCGGTCGAGGCCGTCGGCTTCTGGCAGCCCTTCTGCTTCGACATCGCAGCGCCGACCTCGCCGGACTGGAGCTTCTTCAGCGCTTGGTCGCCAGTGTTGCTGATCTTGTTCAGCTCATCGGCGATGCCCTTGAGGCCGTCGGCGAACTTCGCCTGGTCCTTGGTGTCGAGGGCGTCGACCTCGGTCTTGAGACCGGCGTACGCCTTGGAGGAGGCGTTGAGCTCCTTCACGGCCTCCTTCTGCGTGGTCTCACCGTCCTCGACCGGCGGCGGGCCCGCGGAGTCCACGGCCGCGCCCAGCGACTTGTACGCCTCGGAGATCTTCTGGAAGGCGGCCGAGTCGGTCTTCTGGACGTCGGCGGGCTTGCTGTTGTCCGCGGTCTGCTGCTGGATGGACGCGTTGGCGTCGGCGATTTTCTGCAGCTGGGGCTGGACCTGGTCGCAGACCTTCTTGGCCCAGTCGTTCACCTTGTCGTCGCTGTCGTCGCTGCAGCCCGACAGCGTCAATACGAGTACCGCACCGCCGGACAGCGCGGCTGCAAGCTTCTTGTTCACCGGATTGGTCCCTTCCAAGGCTCTCGGCCCCGGAACTTACACGCCGAGGGGACGAGAGCCAGGTGCCGGGCATCCGGTGTGCATCCTTTTGAAGCCATTTGCACCAAGAGAGATGAGGGCGATGCCACTCGCCAGGCACCGCGCACGCACGAACGGTCACTCCTTCGAACGGTCACGCTCGATCACCGGTGATCCGATGCGGGCACCCGGGGACGAACCCGATGCGGACGCCCGGGGACGACAGGGCGGCACAGCGCTCGACAGCCGACGGCACAAGGTCGCGCACGCGGGCGTGCGCACGAGCGCGGACCGGCGGACGAGGCATCAGAAGGCCCCGCCCACCACTCCTTGACCCCGCGTCAACCGAATGACGCCTCGGCGCCTCCGCCCGCCCGTAGGCTTCAGGGGGCCGCCGCCGGGCCCGGGGCCGAGGGGCCGCCGCCGGCGGGGGCGACGCCGTCCTCGCCCGCGGTGATGCCGCGCCTCCTGGACACGTGGACCGCCGCGACGACGATCACGATGGCGACACCGGCCACCACGGCGCGCACCCAGGGGTTGGCGTCCGCTCCGTAGCTGAACTGCACGATCGCCGGGGCGATGAGCAGGGCGACCAGGTTCATCACCTTCAGGAGCGGATTGATCGCCGGGCCCGCCGTGTCCTTGAACGGGTCGCCGACGGTGTCCCCGATGACCGTCGCGGCATGGGCCTCGCTGCCCTTGCCGCCGTAGTGCCCGTCCTCGACGAGCTTCTTGGCGTTGTCCCAGGCGCCGCCGGAGTTGGCGAGGAACACCGCCATCAGCGTCCCGGTGCCGATCGCCCCCGCCAGGTACGAGCCGAGCGCGCCGACCCCGAGGGTGAAACCGACCGCGATGGGGGCCAGCACCGCGAGGAGCCCTGGCGTGGCCAACTCGCGCAGCGCGTCCCTGGTGCAGATGTCGACGACGCGTCCGTACTCCGGCTTCTCCGAGTAGTCCATGATCCCGGGGTGGTCGCGGAACTGCCGCCTGACCTCGTGGACCACGGAGCCGGCGGAGCGGGAGACCGCGTTGATCGCGAGCCCGGAGAAGAGGAAGACGACCGCGGCGCCCAGGATCAGGCCCACGAGGTTGTTGGGCTGTGAGATGTCCAGGCTCAGCGCGAGCTCGCCCGCCCCCGCCCCGACGTCCTCGACAGCCGTGGCGATGGCGTCGCGATAGGACCCGAAGAGCGCGGCCGCCGCCAGGACTGCGGTGGCGATCGCGATGCCCTTGGTGATGGCCTTGGTCGTGTTGCCCACCGCGTCCAGGTCGGTGAGCACCTGTGCGCCGGCGCCGGTGACGTCCCCGGACATCTCGGCGATGCCCTGGGCGTTGTCGGAGACCGGCCCGAACGTGTCCATGGCCACGATGACTCCCACGGTCGTGAGCAGCCCGGTGCCGGCGAGGGCCACCGCGAAGAGTGCGAGCATGATCGACGTACCGCCCAGCAGGAACGCCCCGTAGACGCCGAGCCCGATCAGCAGCGCCGTGTAGACGGCTGATTCCAGGCCGAGGGAGATGCCGGCGAGCACCACGGTGGCCGGGCCGGTCAGCGAGGATTTCCCGATGTCCTGGACGGGGCGGCGGCCGGTCTCGGTGAAGTAGCCGGTGAGCTGCGCGATGAGCCCGGCCAGGACAATGCCGATGGCCACCGCGATCAGGGCGAAGATCCGCGGGTCGCCGCCGTGCTCGGTGATCGCCAGGTCGGTGACGCCGTCCAGTTCGGCGTAGGAGGACGGCAGGTAGGCGAAGGCGGCCACCGCCACCAGGGCGAGCGAGATCACCGCCGAGACGAAGAAGCCCCGGTTGATCGCGGTCATCCCGCTGCGGTCGGTGCGACGCGGGGCGACCACGAAGATCCCGATCATCGCGGTGACGACGCCGATCGCCGGAACCATCAGCGGAAAGGCCAGGCCGAAGTCGCCGAAGGACGCCGTTCCCAGGATGAGCGCGGCGACGAGCGTCACGGCGTACGACTCGAAGAGGTCGGCAGCCATGCCCGCGCAGTCCCCGACGTTGTCGCCCACGTTGTCGGCGATGGTGGCGGCGTTGCGCGGGTCGTCCTCCGGAATACCCTGTTCCACCTTGCCGACGAGGTCGGCGCCCACATCAGCGGCCTTCGTGAAGATGCCGCCGCCGACCCTCATGAACATGGCGATCAAGGCTGCCCCGAGCCCGAAACCCTCCAGCACCTTGGGTGCGTCGGCGGCATAGACGAGCACCACGCACGAGGCTCCGAGCAGCCCGAGCCCGACCGTGATCATTCCGACCACTCCGCCGGTGCGAAAAGCGATCTTCATGGCTTTGTGCGAGACGGCGGTGAGATCCTTTTCGGGTCCCCCCTCTGCCGGAGCCGCTTCACGGGCGGCGGCAGCCACGCGCACATTGCTGCGCACGGCGAGCCGCATGCCGATGTATCCGGTCGCCGCCGAGAAAAGCGCGCCCACCAGGAAGAACAGCGAACGACCTGCGCGCTGCGTCCCGTTGTCGGCCGGCAACAAGAACAACAGGAAGAACACGACGACGGAGAAAACCCCGACCGTGCGCAGTTGCCGGGACAGATAGGCGTTGGCGCCCTCCTGGACCGCCGCAGCGATCCCCTTCATCCGCTCGGTCCCCTCGTCGGCGGCCAGGACCTGGCGCACGAGGAGCCGGGCGACGACCAGCGCGGCGACGGCGACGACCGCCACCACGACGATGATCAGCCGGTTGCCGTCGGTGAGCACCGCCGCCGCGAGCGAGGCGGGCCGGTCGGAAAACGCGGATTCTTGCGTCAGTGCTGCCATGGGGGTGATGAGGAACTCCGCCATACGTCCTCCTTGACGCTCAGCGCTCAAGTCGTGGACGGAGTGTAGGGAGCGGAGCCCGATCGAAACAGTGGGCAGGAAGAGAATTAATCGCTCTCCCCCCAACGCCGGAAGATCGACGAAGGGATTTCACCCGAACGCGGTAAGGGCGCAAGGTGATTCCCCTGGAGGCCGCCGGAGCACGCACGCCAGGAGTTTCGCCTGCCGCGAAGCAAAGGGCCCTGCTCAACAGGGCCTGGGAAAGAAGAAACCCGTTCAGGGGCAGCCGCTGACGGATCACCGGAACACCCGCGGGCCCTCGAAACGTTTACGGAGCTTCCGTAGGGCGCAGGGAGCGCGTCGTCCGACTTGATGCTCAACCTGTGTGGCTGGGTCGTGGAGTCGCCGATTTCTTCGCGCGTCGCTCCGTGGGGCCGGGATGGCGGGCTGTGTGCAGGTCACTGCGTGCAGCGGGCCGTCCCTACGGCCGACTGGCCGCCCCGGGCCAGGCCGAGGGGATGCGGTGCTTCGGCTGGGCAGGCGGCATCCGGCCGAAGGCGCCGAAAGTCGCGACGGCCCGTGCGGGGTGAGCCTGCCCGCCGGGGGCCGGTTTGTCCCAGGACCGTCGAAGGCCTGCCGCCGGCCGGCGGGCGAGCCGGAGCTGCGCGAAGGCGGCGAAGCGGGGCGACGGCGGCGACGATCAGCCAGGTCCAGCGGTCGGCGGCTTTCCGGGGGCGGGTCTTCGGGCAGGTCCAGCCCAGGGGCTGCGTGAACTGGCGGAAGGGATGCTCGATGCCGAAGCGCCGCAGAACCGCCTGCCTCAGGCGGTCGGCCTGGGCTGTGGTGGCGTCGGCGCCCGACCGCCACAGCGACAGCCGCACCGGCCCCGGGGCGCACCACTGGGCAGGTACTCGGCCTGCGGACGGATCACCGTCCCTCCACTGCCCGGTCGCCATCAGTCGCTCGCTGAGCTCACCTATGTGCCCGGCGGCGACGGTGAAGGTGACAGCGGTGCCCGGTGCCGACCGCAGTACGTCCAGCGACGCGGTCCAGAAACTGTGGGCGGTGTCCAGCGCACAGGCCACCGATTGCGGTCGCCCAGGAGCGTGCATGTGCTGGTCCTTGCCCGGTCCGTAAGTGCTGCCCGGGTCCCGGGGCGGTGCGGTGGGAGCACTGGACCGCGCCGCTGGCAGGCGGGGGCCACACAGGCGGCGGGCAGGAGCACTGGACCGCGCCGCCAGCGGGTGAGGTCGGCGGCTAGGGCCAGGCGCCCACCCGCCGTGTGCGGAAGAGTCACCGCCGTCAGGGCTCGTCGCGGCCGGGCCACACCGATGCGGCCTACGGCCAGGGCGTCGTGCCGAGGATCACGTCAGCGGGGGGGGCCGCGACCGCGCCGTCACCCGTCGGCCAGCTCATCCGGATCACCCCGCCGGCCGCACCCGGACGGACCTCCATGTCGTCGACGAGGCCGCTGATGACCGCCAGGCCCATGTCGTCCTCGCCCTCACCGTCGTGCCCGTGATCAGGCTCGTCCAGCCCGGCCCCGGAAGCGCGGCTGCGCGCTCCGGACACGTCGGATTCGCTGCCGGGACCCGGCACGCTGTCACCGACCTCGATGGAGAAAGCCTTCTCCTCCTCGGTCAGCGCCACGCTGACCGGCGCGCTGATGCCGTGGGTCCGGTGCAGCCCGACCGCACGGCTGCACGCCTCGCCGACGGCGAGCCTGACCTCGTCGAGCACCGCCTCGTCGACACCGGCCCGGCGCGCCACGGCGGCCGCCACCAAGCGGGCCGTCCTGACATGTTCAGGCTGAGCGCTGAAGCGGAGTTCAACGGTGGCCATGCGATCCCCCTCGAACGTTCGGGCATACGCCTCAAGGGCCCGGGCTGGCAGCCCGGTACCCCTGCACTTCTCCTCCGAAGGCAGCAGATCCGACAAAGCCGACAGTCGACCCGAAGGTCGACCGCCTGCTCATCGCGGCCCGAACGCGGCCGCTGCCGTCCTGCTCGCCGCCTGCCGACCGACCGAAGGCCGGCCCGCTCCGACCTCAGTCGGTGGCGGCGACAGCCTCGTCGACCGTGGTGTGAATGGGAAACACCTTGGTCAGTCCCGTGATCCGGAAGATCTTGAGAATGCGCTCCTGGTTGCAGACCAGGCGCAACGAGCCCTCATGGGCCCGGACACGCTTCAAGCCGCCCACGAGCACGCCGAGGCCGGTGGAGTCGAGGAAGTCGACGCCTTCCATGTCGACAACCAGGTGGTAGCTGCCGTCATTCACCAACTCGACCAACTGCTCGCGCAGCTTGGGCGCGGTATACACATCAATCTCGCCACCGACCTCGACGACCGTACGGTCGCCACCAGGGCCGGACACATTGCGAGTCGACAGGGACAGGTCCACGGATCCTCCAGCACCTTGCTATCGAGCGGTCGCCCCTCGCTCTCCCCGACGGAGGCCAGGGGGCGGATCGCCAGCCGCGATGGCATTCAATCACTTACCAGCAGCCATGCACGACGCCTTGGGACCATTGTCCGCCACGCCAGTGACACACTCGGTGCCGATGGCCAAGAATCATCGTCCCGGACGACCACCCGAGAGTGGGGCCTCGCGCCCCTCTCCCACCATGATCCTCGACCGGCTCGCCGCAGGGGCGGGCCGGGCCGCGCGCATCACTCATACGGAGCACCTGCCCCCGCGATCGGGAACCCATGCCCTCTGGTCTGAACGCATCCGGCCAGAAGTGATCTCAGCGATCGAAAAATCCGGAATCGACCATCCGTGGAAGCATCAGGCGGCCGCCGCCGAGCACGCGCTGGACGGCGAGTCGGTCGTGATCGCGACCGGAACCGCGTCGGGCAAGTCGCTCGCCTACCTCGCCCCGGTCCTCAGCACCATCCTGGACGGCTCCGAGGCCCCGAACGGCCGGGGCGCCACCGCCCTGTACCTCGCCCCCACCAAGGCCCTGGCCGCCGACCAGCGGCGTTCGGTGAAGGCACTGGCGGCTCCGCTCGGCACCTCCGTCAGACCTGCGGTCTACGACGGCGACACCCCGGTCGAGGAACGCGAATGGGTACGGCAGTACGCGAACTACGTCCTGACCAACCCCGACATGCTGCACCGCGGAATCCTGCCCTCCCACCCCCGCTGGTCCTCGTTCCTGCGCGCGCTGCGGTTCGTCGTGATCGATGAGTGCCACACCTACCGGGGCGTCTTCGGTTCCCACGTCGCCCAGGTCCTGCGCCGTCTGCGCCGCCTCTGCGCCCGTTACGGGGCCGACCCGGCCTTCCTGCTGGCCTCCGCCACCGCCGCGGACCCCGCCGTCGCCGCCGGGCGGCTCACCGGCCTGCCGGTCCGGGAGGTGTCCGACGACGCGTCCCCGCGCGGCGAGCTGGTCTTCGCCCTCTGGGAGCCTCCGCTGACCGAGCTGCCCGGCGAGAAGGGCGCCCCCGTACGCCGTACCGCCACGGCCGAGACCGCCGACCTGCTCACCGACCTCACCGTCCAGGGCGTCCGCTCCGTGGCCTTCGTGCGTTCCCGGCGCGGCGCCGAACTGATCTCGGTGATCGCCAAGGAACGCCTCGCGGAGGTGGACCGCTCGCTGCCGAAGCGGGTCGCCGCCTACCGCGGCGGCTACCTCCCCGAGGAACGGCGGGCTCTGGAGCGGGCACTGCACTCCGGCGAACTGCTCGGACTGGCGGCCACCACCGCGCTGGAACTTGGCATCGACGTCGCCGGTCTCGACGCGGTCGTCATTTCCGGCTATCCGGGCACCCGGGCCTCCCTCTGGCAGCAGGCGGGGCGCGCCGGCCGCTCGGGCCAGGGCGCCCTGGCCGTCCTGGTGGCCAGGGACGACCCGCTGGACACCTATCTGGTGCACCACCCGGAGGCGCTCTTCCGCCAGCCCGTCGAGTCGACCGTGCTGGACCCGGACAACCCGTACGTCCTCGCCCCCCATCTCTGCGCGGCGGCCTCCGAACTGCCGCTCACCGAGTCCGACATCGCGCTCTTCGGCCCGGCCGTGCCCGAGCTGCTCCCGCAGCTGGAGACGGCGAAGCTGCTGCGCAGACGGGCGTCGGGCTGGCACTGGACGCGCCGCGAGCGAGCCGCCGACCTCGCCGACATCCGAGGCGGAGGCGGCCGTCCCGTCCAGATCGTCGAGGAAGGCACCGGCCGCCTGTTGGGCACCGTCGACGCGGCCGCCGCCCACACGGCCGTCCATGAGGGGGCCGTCCATCTTCACCAGGGCCGCACCCACCTGGTCCGGAAGCTGGACCTGGAGGACTCCGTTGCCTTGGTCGAGCAGGCCGACCCGCCGTATTCGACGGTCGCCCGCGACACGACGGCCATCGCCGTCCTGGAGACCGACACCGAGATCCCGTGGGGGCAGGGGCGGCTCTGCTACGGCTCCGTGGAGGTCACCAACCAGGTGGTCTCGTTCCTCCGCAGAAAACTGATCACCGGCGAGGTGCTGGGCGAGACGAAGCTCGATCTGCCGCCCCGCACCCTGCGCACCCGCGCGGTGTGGTGGACGGTCACCGAGGACCAGCTCGACGCCGCCCGGATCAATCCCGAGATCCTGGGCGGCGCGCTCCATGCGGCCGAGCACGCGTCGATCGGCCTGCTGCCGCTGTTCGCCACCTGCGACCGCTGGGACATCGGCGGTGTGTCGATACCGCTGCACCCGGACACCCTGCTGCCGACGGTGTTCGTGTACGACGGCCACCCCGGCGGCGCCGGATTCGCCGAGCGGGCCTTTCACACCGCCCGTACATGGCTGACAGCGACCCGCGAGGCCATCGCGTCCTGCGAGTGCGAAGCGGGCTGCCCCTCCTGCATCCAGTCCCCCAAGTGCGGCAACGGCAACGAACCCCTGCACAAACGCGGCGCCGTACGGCTCCTCACGGAACTGCTCAGAGCCGCGCCCCCGGGACCCGACGCAGCGAGGGGCCAGGCGGGGCAGTGAACCGGCCTCAGGAGGGCAGCAGTGGCGCGACCAGCCGCTTCAGCTCCGTTTCGCCGATGGCCCCGACCCGTACCGCCGCGATCCGCCCCTCCGGGTCGACGACGACGGTGAAGGGGTAGCCGGTGGTGTTGACCACGCCCTTCGGGAGGCGAAGGAGCCGCCGGCCCTGCGGGTCGTGCAGGCTCGGGAACCGGAGCCCGGCGTCCTCCTCGAAAGCGCGCGCCGCCTCGACCGACACGTCGGCGTTGAGCCCGACCACCCGTAGCCCCTTGCCGCGCAGCTCCTCGTGCACCCGGGAGAGCCCTGGGGCCTCGACACGGCACGGACCGCACCACGACGCCCACGCGTTGACCACGACGACCTTGCCCCGCAGCCCCTTCAGGCTGACCCGGCCGTCTCCGTCCACGCGCTGCCCCGACAGCTCCGGCATGACCACCCGGTTCGCGGGGGCGTAGGACGTCAGCGGCGAAGGCCCGCCGGCCTCCTCCGCCACCGAAGACGATGAAGACGATGACGAACATCCCGTCAGCGCAGCCAGGAGAAGAACTGCCGTAGTCGGGGCTCGTAGCGTCTTCACGGTCTCCGATGATGCCACCGCTCCCCGAGGGCCCAACAGGCGGAAGGAGACCCGAGCCCCCGGTCCGAGCCCTCGGCCACGGAGCGGGCCCGGGCCGAGAGAACGGGCGTCGGTGACAGAGCGGGCATGGGCACTTGTCAGGAGATGAGCCGGCCGGGTGGGAGGAACACCCGTCACGGACGCGGGCGTCGATCGAGAGGGCGGGCGCCGGCCCCCTCCGTCAGGGCGGGGGCCGCCCGTGTCGGCCGGGGCCTTGCGCGCTGCGCCGTTCTTCTCCATGTCCGCCCGCCGGTCGCTACGGCAGGAAGCCGGTGTTCAGATCGTCGGCACCCGACGGGCGACACCGTTGGAGGCGACCCTCCCCTCAACAGGCCACGCCCGAGCAAGCCGGCCAGTCGTCGGCCGCGGATCGGCGGGAGGCCCGGCCCTGGATCTGACAGTGGATTCGTAGGGCCCCCAGCGCGACCGGGCGACCACATCGGCGATCTCCCCGCGCACGGTGCAGCGGACGATCTCGGCGTGCTGCGCGGCGGCCGCACGCCGGGCCGTGCCACAGGCGACGGTCGCCCCCTCCAGGGCGCGATCCGCAGCCGCGAGAGCCGCGAGGTCCGCGGCGCCGCCCGCCCGGTGGCGAGCGGCCACGACCTGGCCGAGCGCGAGGACTACGGCGAACACGGTGCACAAGGTGACCGTGGTGACAGCCACCCACACCGTCGCCACCCCCCGATCCGAGCGGACCGCGCTGCACGATGAGCCGCCCCCTCGCCCCCCGCCCCGACGCCGGTCCCAGAAGAGGCCCCCGTGTCCGCACCGGAGCAGGAACCGCCCCCGCGGCCGCCACTGGACCTGTGTCCGTACCTCGTGCCTGCGCCGGCCCCAGGGCCGAGGCCGCTCACGAGCGCGCGGTCGGCCACCGCAGCGGGCCTGGGGCCGGCCACGGCGGCGGGCCGCCTGAGGCCGTCCCCCGCAGCGGGCCCGCGGCCAGGCACCGGACCGGGGCCGGGACGCGTCCGGGCTTCGGTGACCGAGCCGCCCTCCGGCGCCTGGCCGGGCCGAGGGCCGCTGCGGCCCTCCACCTCGGCCCTCGTCGCGGTACCGCTCCTGCGGAGAGCACGGGCCCCCCTCCCGCGCTTCCGGCCTCGTCACCCTCATGGCCCAGCACCCCCCACCGTCTCCTCTGCCAGGGCAGCCGCCTCGGCGCTGAGAGTCAGGGTCAGCGCGCCGGGCCCCGGCGTCGGCGCTTCCACCCGGACTCGCCATATGCCACCTGTTCTGCCCATCTCGACCCGGGCGCCGCGGGGGGCTGCGTCGCGTGCCGCTGCCAGCACGGTCGCTTCCGGCTCCGAACGCGCTGCGGCACGCGCTCCCACCCTGGCCGCGTCCACGCACTGGATCTGGGCCGAGGCGGCCGCCAGTGCCCAGAGCAACGACATGGTGAAGGCCACCAGCACCGGGATGGCCACGGCCGCCTCCGCCGTGACCGCCCCGTGGTCCCGTCGCCCACGGCCGTGCCGGCCCCGGGCGACGTTGCCGCCGCGCTCTCCGTCCGGGTGTGAGGGACCGCCCTGTGCCCGGCCCCGGCGCGGGAGCCTGCCCCGGCCGGGGAGCCGGGCGCCGGCCCCCTGCCCGTGCCGGCCCCCGCGCTCAGAACTTCGCATCGAGCGCGCCCTCGACCAGGGACTGCATGGCCGACAACACCGGACCGCTGTTGACGACCTTGTAGAGCACCGCCGCGAAGGCACACGCGGCGATGGTGCCCACCGCGTATTCGGACGTGGTCATCCCTCGGTCCGACCGACGCAGCCGCCCCGACCATCGTGCGGTCCACTTCCCCGGTCGGTTCAGCAGCCACGTCGACGGCTGTGCGCGCCGCGCCGCGCCGATGACCCGGTCCTTGAGCTTCGTTGTCATTTCGTCCCCCGATGGACGTCGATATCGAGCGGGTGCCCGGACGGAGCACCCGGTTGGTTGCGTTAGCTGTTTCGCCGCGGACGTGGCGGCACTCGCCGCAGTAGCCGCAGCAGGTACGGCGGAGACGGCCGGCAGGGCCCGCCACCGGCGGCAGTCGCGGCATCGGCCTGAGTCGGCCGGTCGAGCCCCCCGGCCCACTGGCACGCCGGGCTGCCGAACCCTCGGACCGCCGCACCGTCAGGCATCCGGCCGACTGTCCTACCCGGGCCCGAGCAGTCCGCCGGCGAGGCCGATGATCACCGGCACCACTCCGATGGTCAGGAAGGCGGGCAGGAAGCAGAGCCCGACCGGGGCAGTGATCAGCACACCGGCTCTTTGCGCTCGCGCCACGGCCGCGTCGGCCCGCTCGGCGCGCAGCGCCTCGGCCAGCCTGGCGACCGGCTCCGCGGCCGGCGCCCCGGTCGATCCGGCTCGGTGCAGACACCGGGCCAACGAGCCTGCCCCCGGTATCTCCCCGAAGCGCCCCCACACTTCGGCCGGTTCACCACCGAGACGGATCTCGGCAGCCGCACGGACAAGACGGTCACCGACCGGGCCGCCGATGGATTCGCCGACCGCCTCCGCCGCCTCCCGGGGACCGGCCCCGACCGCGATGCAGGCCGCCAGGAGGTCTGCCGCCAAAGGGAGCCGGTCGGCGACCAGGGCCCTCGCCCGTCGGTCGTGGCCCGCTCCGCTCCGGGGCGGGCGGGACCGCTGCCAGCGCCATGCCCCGAGCGCCGCTGCCGAACCGACGACACATCCCGTCACACCGCCTACCAGGAGCCACCCGGTCAGCCAGCCACCGGCCGGAACCGCCCACCGCCGGACGCCCCCGGCGACTCCTTCGCCACCGCTCGCCCGGCCTGCCGAGGCCACCCGGCACCACCACCGGGCCCGCGCCGCGGGTACGGTCCCCAGCAGCCGCTCACCCCGCTCTCGGGCCGCTCGTTCCCGACGCCTGGCGGCCGAAGCGCGCGCCGACCGCACAGCGATGACCAGAACCGCCGCCGTCATCCCCAGGCTGTGGATGACCTCTCCGCGTGCCCCGTTCATGCCGCCTCCCCTCCGCGCACGATCCGGCAGGCCCAGAACAGCCCGGCCGCTTCCAGGAACCCGCCCACCACCAGACAGACCAGGCCGCCCGGGGTGTGCAGCAGGACACGCAGAGGCTGGGCCCCCAGCGCCGCGCCCAGTCCCAGCCCCGCTACGGGGAGCAGCGCCAGGACCGTGACCGTCGACCAGGCCCCCGACACCTGCGCGCGCAGTGCCTCCTGTCTGCGCCGGTCCTCCCGCAGCGCCCTCTCCAGACGCTCCAGTCCGGCGGCGAGGCCCGCACCTCCGTCCACGGCCACCCGCCAGCAGGCGGCCATCCCGGACAGGCCGTCGAGCCCGGGGCCCTCCGCTGCCTGCCGCAGGGCCGCCGGAACGTCACCGCCGAACCGCGCGGCCGCCAGCACCACGGCCTCCGCGTCCCCCAGCCACTGACCGGGACGTGCCGCCGCTCCGAGGCCGGCCTCCGCCGCGCCGTCACACAGCGCGACCTGCAACGCCCGGCCCGGTTCCTGCCCGGCCCGCAGCTCCCCGACCACTGCCCCGCACAGCGACGCCACCGCGGCGGCCGCCCGCTCCCTTTCTCTCCGCCCGGCGCGCCGCCGCATCCACCGGCGTGCCAACGGGACCGCCGCGGCTCCTGCGGCCAGCGGCAGCGCCGACCCGCCCAGCACCGCGATCAGCAGTGCCGCGGGGAGACACCACCACTCCCGCCGGCCCTTGGCCGACTCCCTCAGCCGCTCGCAGGCCCTGGGCAGCCGCGCGCCCTGGTTCCACGGCCGGCGCGGCTCGCGCAGGGCGTCCACGAACAGCACGTTGGCCCGCCGAGCCCCCGGGCCCCGCATCATGGCGAGCCACACCGCCGACCCGGCGCAAAAGGCCGCCGCGTAGGCCGTCGGTCCCCCCGTCACAGCGCACCTCCGATCAGCGACCGCAGCCGCCCCCATCCCCGCTCCGGGACGAATCCGCCGTCTCCCCAGCCCAGCGCGGGGACCGTGACCACCAGGCCTGCCGCGTCCCGTTCCAGGACGTGTACCTCTGCGATGCGCCGTTGCCCCGTACGGTCCCGCACCAGGTGCACGACCGCCGAGAGCGCGGCCGCCAGCTGACTGTGCAGCGCGACCCGGTCCAGGCCGGCCGCGGTCCCCAGGGCCTCCAACCGTGCGGGAACATGCTCGGCCGCATTGGCGTGGACGGTGCCGCACCCGCCTTCGTGGCCGGTGTTCAGGGCGGCCAGCAGGTCGAGGACCTCGACCCCGCGCACCTCTCCGACCACCAGCCGGTCGGGCCTCATGCGCAGCGCCTGCCGCACCAGGTCCCGCAGTGTCACCCGCCCAGCGCCCTCCTGGTTGGCGGGACGGGACTCCAGCCGGACCACGTGCGGGTGGTCCGGCCGCAGCTCGGCGGAGTCTTCGGCGAGCACGATCCGTTCCTGAGGCCCGACCGCTCCGAGCAGACTGGCGAGGAGCGTCGTCTTGCCGGCCCCGGTGCCCCCGCTGATCAGGTAGGAGATCCGGGCTTCGACCAGAGCCCGCAGAACCCGGTCGCCGCCCGGCGGCACCGTGCCAGCGCCCACCAGTTCCGCCAGCGAGAAAGCCCGCGGCCGCACCACGCGCAAGGAGAGGCAGGTCGAGCCGACCGACACCGGGGGCAGCACGGCATGCATCCGTGTGCCGTCCGGCAACCGCGCGTCCACCCACGGACGCGCGTCGTCCAGCCGCCTGCCGGCCACCGCCGCGAGGCGCTGAGCCAGCCTCCGTACCGCCGCCGCGTCCGGAAAGGTGACGCCCGTCAGCTGGAGCCCCCCGCCCCGGTCGACCCACACCCGGTCGGGGGCTGACACCAGCACATCGGTCACCGCCGGATCGGCGAGCAACGGCTCGAGCACCCCCGTGCCGACGAGTTCGCCCCGCAGCTCGGCTGCCCCTCCCAGCACCTCGGAGTCGCCCAGCAGGCGCCCCTGGGCCCGCAGAGCGGCCGCCACGCCGGCCGGGGTGGGGTCGGCGCCGCTGCGAGCCAGCCGCTGCCGTACGGCGTCGAGCAGCGCGTCCGTCATGGTGTGCCTCCCCCGGACAGTCCGGTGGCGGAGCTCGCGCCCCCTGCCGCCTCAGCCTGCTCCCAGAAGGCCGCGCAGAAGCGGGCCAACGGGCCACGGGCGTCGGCACCGGGCGGAGTGCCGCTGTCCTGGGAAGCCAGAAGCCCCGATTCCAGGGGCAGCTCACCGACGGACGGGAGGCCCAGGGCCTGGGCGACCCAGCCCTCGTCCAGACCTGCCGCATAAGGCCCGCGGGTCACGACCCGCAGGTCGTCCAGCACTATTCCCGCCGTGGACGCGACACGCTTGGCCGCTGCGACGGCTCGCAGCTCACCCGGGACCACCAGCAGGCCGAGATCGAGTTGCGCCAGGGCCTCCGCGACGCCCTCGTCCACCCGGCGGGGCAGATCCACGACCACCGCTCCCCCGAGCCGACGTGCAGCGGCAAGCACCGCCCGCATCGCCTGCGGCGGAACCACTACCTCGTCGTCACGGCCCCAACTCAACACCCGCAGCCCATGGAGGGCGGGCAACGAGTCCTCCAGAGCTCCGCCGCCGAGCCGCCCCTTCGACTGGGCGAAATCCGGCCATCGCATGCCGTCGGTGCGTTCACCGCCGAGCAGCACGTCGATCCCGCCGCCCAGCGGGTCGGCGTCGATCAGCATCGTGCGCCGCCCCGTCCTGGCCGCAGTCACGGCAAGCGCACAGGCCAGCGTGGACGCGCCGGAGCCGCCCCGCCCTCCCAGCACGCCCACGGTGAGCGCGGGCCGCCCCACGCCTTCGGCCGCATTGGCGATCTGATCGACGAGCCAGCCCTCGGAGTCCGGCAGTCGCAGCACATATTCGGCCCCGATCTCCACCGCGCGCCGCCAGACGTCCGGGTCGTCCTGGTCACGGCCGACCAACATCACGCCCCGCCTACGACCGGCGCCCCGGCACCGCCCTGCGGCGTCGTCGCCCACCAGGACCATCGGAGCTCGCTCCCACGCACCCCGGCGTCCGGGCGGCCCGTGGTGGACTTCCGGCTCTGCACCTGCCGCCGCGCACAGCCGCAGCAGATCGTCCAGCAGCTCCGCGTCCTCCGTCACGATCAGCGGGCCGCCACGACGACCTCCGCCGGCCGCCACCCCTTCTCCCCCAAGCGCTCCAGCCACGATCTCCGCCCCTTCTCACTGCCGCTTCCGTGCGGTTCGCGGCGGTCTCGGAGCGTTTCCGAGATGCGCGATTCCGCCACCCGCGGACTTCGCGGGTGGAATCAACGTGCAGCACAGCGGAAAAGCATGTGGATCTTGCTGAGAAACTGTGGACAACTTCAGCGTTGTGAATAACTCCGTAACTCGAACCAGCGACTTCCGGAGCGCAGCCCTTTGGCTACAGAATGTGACGAGACGGGGCGCTCACTCGGCGGCTCGCACGGCCCGGCCGCTGATGGCAGAAGGGGAGGTCACAAGGGGCACTGCCCACAGAAACGCGTCCGGACATGCGACGACCCCCGCCGGGGGGGAGAGCGGGGGTCGTCCCCACGGCCGACTCGGGGGGGGAGGAGTCGGACCGGGGTTAGCACGGTCGCGAACGATCCGTGACTTCCATGGTGTACCCGAGGGGCTTCCCAAGCAAACCCACACGCCGGGGTTTACGCCGAATGGTGGGCCCCTATGCTCAGCTTGTGGAAAACTGCTTCTCGCCGCGCACAGCAGCCTTCTTTGACCTGGACAAGACGGTCATTGCGAAGTCTTCGACTCTGACCTTCAGCAGGTCCTTCTACCAAGGCGGACTGATCAACCGCCGCGCCGTGCTGCGCACCGCGTACGCACAGTTCGTGTTCCTTGCCGGGGGCGCCGATCACGACCAGATGGAGCGGATGCGTGAATACCTCTCCGCCCTCTGCAAAGGGTGGAACGTCCAGCAGGTCAAGGAGATCGTCGCCGAGACCCTGCACGACCTGATCGACCCGATCATCTACGACGAGGCCGCCACTCTTATCGAGGAACACCACACGGCAGGACGCGACGTGGTCATCGTTTCGACGTCGGGCGCGGAAGTCGTCGAGCCGATCGGCGAACTGCTGGGCGCCGATCGCGTGGTCGCCACGCGCATGGTCGTCGGCGACGACGGCTGCTTCACCGGGGAGGTCGAGTACTACGCCTACGGCCCCACCAAGGCCGAAGCCATAAGGGCACTCGCCGCGTCGGAGGGGTACGACCTCTCACGCTGCTACGCCTACAGCGACTCGGCGACCGATGTGCCGATGCTGGAGTCCGTCGGCCACCCGCACGCGGTCAACCCGGACCGCGCACTGCGGCGCGAAGCGACCCTCCGCGAGTGGCCGATTCTCGTCTTCAACCGCCCGGTCAGGCTCAAGCAGCGCTTGCCCGCGTTCTCGATGCCGCCCCGACCCGCACTGGTAGCCGCTGCCGCGGTCGGGGCGGCAGCGGTCACGGCCGGCCTCGTCTGGTACGCCAGCCGTCGGCGTACCGCCGGAGCAGCCCTGCCGTAACGAGTTGGGGCCCCCACAGTCACCGGGCTCCTTATTCGGGACCCGCACCACGGAAACCGCTGCCCGATTCGCCCTTGATTGAACCTAAAAGTAAAGGACTGGCTGCAGGGGTTTCCCTTTCTCCGACACGGGAGTACAAAGGATTCAACGGCCCGCGAGACCAAGGACATCCGTGAGGATGACCTGCAACGCATGACGGCCCCACGGACCGAGCATGAAAGCCGAGTACCCACGCGACGTCGACCCGTCGATTACGGGCCAGCCGCACCAGGTGACGGGCAAAGCACCCGACCTGATGGGCATAACCACGAGGACGCTTGGTAACCCGGCGGACGTGCCAGCGGCGGCATCGCACACCGGTGCCGCCGCACCTCTTCCCCGTCGCGACACTTTCCGGGCGCAGGGGCGGCAGCTACGAGAGCCGCGGACTCTTCGGTCGCCGCGGCCGTCTACCGACGACGAGCGCTCCTGGTCGGCGCCGAACGGCTCAGCGGGAGACCGCGAGCGCCCTCGCTCCGTTCGCCGGGAAGCTGCGGATGCATATGCCCAGGCCGCGTACGCCTACGCGGCACCGCGCTGAAGGGCCTCGCACACCGCAGTCGACTCGCGTACGCCCAACTCGACCGAACGCCCACAGTGCGCGATCCAGGCGGCCATGCCCGCAGGGGTCCCGGCCCTGTAGCCCTCGAACGCCAAGACGTACGCCTCTCGCCCCTGCTCAGCGTGTCCGACCTCCGCCGGGCAGATCGACTTCGGGTCCAGTCCGCTACCGATCAGCACAATCCGCTCCGCTGTCCGGGCGACCAACCCGTTGTGCGAACCGAAGGGGCGCAGGGCCAGCAGTTCACCGTGGACTACGGCAGCCGTGACCAGAGCGGGGGCGGCGCCACCCGCGATGATCAACTGTGAAAGGCCCTCCAGGCGACCCGCGACCTCGTCGGCACCGGGCAGGCTCGCATCGATCAGAGGCTCGTCGACACTCTCGCCCGCCAGGCGCGGTCGGCCCACCGCGTCGTCCGGACTCACCCCGCCGGCCGCCACCAGGTGCAGTCGAGCCAGCACTCGCAGCGGTGACTGGCGCCAGATGGAAAGGAGCTGCCCCGCTTCCGCGGTGACCCGCAGCGCGGCCCCGACAGTGCGTGACTCGTCATCGCCACGGAAGTCGGTACGCCGGCGAACCTCCTCCAGATTCCAGTCGGCGCCGGCCAGCGCAGCTGATCCACGGGAGCCCCGCAGTGCGGCTTCTGCTGTGACCTCGTTGCTGCGCCGCCGCATGACACGGTGACCGTAGACGCGGTCGACGGCCTTGCGCACGGAGTCCACGGCTTCGGGCACCCCGGGCAGAACACCCAGCGCGGCAAGCGGGTCTGAGGCAGTCGTACTCATAAGTAGCGAGGCTACGCGCCCACTCCGCCCGGACCACCCCCGAGTGGCCTTCTTCACGGACATCGACAGCACAACGCGATCGAGCAGCTACCCTAGGTGAACATGAAGATCGCTTTCGTCGGGAAGGGCGGCAGCGGAAAGACCACGCTGTCCTCGCTCTTCATCCGCCACCTCGCCGCCAACGAAGCCCACGTCATCGCCGTGGACGCCGATATCAACCAGCACTTGGGGGCCGCTCTCGGTCTGGATGACGCAGAGGCAGCCGCCCTGCCGGCCATGGGCGCGCACCTCCCCCTGATCAAGGAGTACCTGCGGGGCGCCAACCCGCGCATCACATCCGCCGAGACCATGATCAAGACCACGCCGCCCGGCGACGGTTCCCAACTGCTGCGTATCCGCGAGGACAACCCGATCTTCGAGGCCTGCGCACGTACGGTCCGGCTCGACGACGGGGACATCCGGTTGATGGCGACCGGCCCCTTCACCGAGTCGGACCTCGGAGTGGCCTGCTACCACTCCAAGGTCGGAGCCGTGGAGCTCTGCCTCAACCATCTGGTCGACGGACCCGACGAGTACGTCGTGGTCGACATGACGGCGGGTTCGGACTCGTTCGCGTCCGGGATGTTCACGCGGTTCGACATGACGTTCCTGGTCGCGGAACCCACACGCAAGGGGGTGTCGGTCTACCGCCAGTACAAGGAGTACGCCCGCGACTTCGGCGTCGCGCTGAAGGTCGTCGGCAACAAGGTGCAGGGCCAGGACGACCTGGACTTCCTGCGCGCGGAGGTCGGCGACGACCTGCTGATCGGGGTCGGGCACTCCGACTGGGTGCGGTCGATGGAGAAGGGAAGGCCCTCCCGGTTCGAACTGCTGGAGGCCGACAACCGGATGGCCCTGCAGGTACTCCAGGACGCCGCCGAGGACTCGTACGGGCTGCGCGACTGGGAGCGGTACACGCGGCAGATGGTGCACTTCCACCTGAAGAACGCCGAGAGCTGGGGCAACGAGAAGACCGGTGCCGACCTGGCAGCCCAGGTCGACCCGGCCTTCGTCCTCGGCGAGCGGCACACCAAGGCAGGGGTCACCGCGCCCGCCTGACGCCAGCCGTACGGGCCCGCCGCGCACACGACGCGGCGGGCCCGTACCGGGCCGTCCCCACCGTCCGCCCCGGAGCCGTCGGCTGCGGTCGGTGAACAGGCACAGAACGCTCAGTCGGCCTTCCGGCCCGCCGGGGCCGCGTCCGCCGCACCCTTGCCTGCTTCCGCGTCCGCAGGCGTCTTGGCGGGCTGCGGAGCAGCGGGCTGGGCGGCGAGGTAGGACGACCAGCCTCCCTTGGGCGCCTCGCCTACGCCGAGGGTGGCGAGTTTCGCCAGCACCTTCGGGTCCTGCGCGTCCAGCCAGTCGGCGAGCTGCCGGAAGGACACACAGCGCACGGCTTCCTTGGTGCACACCTTCGCCATGGTCTCCTCGATGGCACGCATGTAGGTGCCGCCGTTCCAGGACTCGAAGTGGTTGCCGATGATCAGCGGCGCCCGGTTGCCGTCGTACGAGCGGTCGAAGGCCTGGAGAAGGCCGTCCCGCATCTGATCGCCCCAGAACTCGTGCTGGGAGGGGTCCCCCTGCGTGGTCGTGCCGGACTGGTTGACCATGAAGTTGTAGTCCATCGAAAGGGTCTCGAAGGCCCGACCGGGCATCGGGACGAGCTGGAGCGGGATGTCCCAGATGCCGCCCTTCTTCTTGGGCCAGACCTGGTTGCCGACGCCACTGGAGTCGTAGCGGAAGCCCATGGTCCGGGCGGCGGCGACCATGTTCTTCTGCCCCTCCAAACAGGGAGTGCGGGCGCCGACCAGTTCCTTGTCGTAGTCGAAGGGGAGCGGAGCCTCACCCTTCAGCTCCGGAGCATTCGTCTTCCAGTTCTTGACGAAAGCTTTCGCCTGGTTGATCTCGCTCTTCCACTCGTCGACGGACCAGGCGCCGACCCCACCGTCCTTGCCGCAGAAGTGGCCGTTGAAGTGGGTGCCGATCTCGTTGCCGTCCTTCCAGGCGGCGCGCAGTTCGGTGAGAGTGTCACGGATGCCCTCGATGTCGTTGAAGCCGATGTCGGAACGGCCCACCGCGTGCTGGGGAGGGTCGTAGAGGCTCCGCTTGTCCTCCGGCAGCAGGTACACGCCGCTGAGGAAGTACGTCATGGTGGCGTTGTACTTCTTGGCCACGTCGCGGAAATGGGAGAACAGCTTCTGACTGTCCTCTCCGGCCCCGTCCCAGGAGAACACCACGAACTGCGGCGGCGCCTGACCGGGAGCCAGGCGCTCGGGGGACGGCACCTTCGGCTGAGCTCCGGTGAAGGCGGTCGATCCGTCGCCGATGAGTTTGACCGCGCTCTTCGGGGCGGCCTCCGGAGCGTTCTCCTTGGCGCCGTGCGCTCCCCCCTCCGCGCTGGCCCCCGCGCCCTCAGCCGACGCCCCTCCGGCCCCGGCACCGGAGCAGCCCGCGAGAACGGCGACCAGCGCCGTGGTCATGACGCCCAAGGCGGTCCTCTTCGTGGCGGCCATCATCCGCCCACCCTCTTCCTTGCAGGTTTGCTTGCGTAGGAGTGCCAGCACGGCGCGGCCAAACTCGCACGCGACTTCGTATGACAAAGGCGACAGGCCGAATGAAAAGCTGCCTATTCACTTGAACGGGTGAGTTGGTGACCTAAATGCCAGAAATGAGCACCATCAGCCTTTACTCTCCATTACCATTTCTTTACACAGAGTTGAGGAACCTCTTGGCTGTACCGCGCGGCCATGCCCGCGCTTTCCAGCCGCCGCGACCGCACCACCTCCGGAGGAGACGGGACCATGTCCGCCTGTGCACCCACTCGCCCCGCCCACGCCGACCGCACGGCGCTTCCGCGCCCCGCGCGGGAGCGAATCGTCCGCACCACCCACCAGAGCCGCGGGACAGCCCACCGGCCTGGTCCAGGATCTGGAGCACCTGTGACCCCAGGACGCCGCAGCCCGTCCGCTCGGGACGGGCCCGCCACAACGGCAGGGAGCCTGGCTCCACGGCGGTAGAGCACAGGCGCATCCGCCACCTCAGAGGGGTGATGCGGGCTGGGCTCGGCGATGCGTCCGCCCGCGCTTCAGCACGGCAGCGTGGGAGCGTACCGGGGTATGGATCAAGCCACCGGAATCACGGGCGCCTCAGCGCCGGGAGCGTCCCGCGCCCGCGGTTCGCCGGGGCAGCGGAGGCCGGGCCGGGCGTCGCCCCGTTCAGCACCGCCCACCCCTTTCGGCGCCACGCCGCCCTGGTCGCGCGCCCGCCCGGTTCACAGCCACCCGCCCTGCTCAAGCCCGCCCGCCACCGTTCAGAGCCGCCCGGCGCGACCGCCCGATGCGACCGGTTCCGCGGAGCCGGCCCGGAGGCCCGCCCGCTCCGCCCGGACCGGTGTCTGAACCGGGCAGGCTTCAGGCCCGTGAAGGCAGTGGAGCATGCTCCACATCGCGCCATCGAAGCGGCGGGGCCGCCAAGCGCCACGCGCCGCGAGGCGGCTCTGAACAGCGGCGCGGGGGCACCTCTCCATACACGAAGACACAGGTCTAAACCAATTCCCGGCAGACACTTGTCACCCGGCCTCGCGCCTGATGAGCTATGCCCCGGGACACAACGGACACCCTGGGACTGGGAGAAGTCGTGAGCAACGAGAGCCTGGCCAACCTGCTTCGGGAAGAGCGGAAGTTCGCTCCGCCTGCCGAGCTGGCCGCCAACGCCAACGTCACCGCAGAGGCGTACGAGCAGGCCGCGGCGGATCGGCTGGGCTTCTGGGCCGAGCAGGCCCGTCGCCTGACGTGGGCCACCGAGCCGACCGAGACCCTCGACTGGAGCAATCCGCCCTTCGCGAAGTGGTTCGCGGACGGCAAGCTGAACGTCGCGTACAACTGCGTGGACCGTCACGTCGAGGCGGGGAACGGCGACCGGGTCGCCATCCACTTCGAGGGCGAGCCCGGTGACAGCCGCGCCATCACCTACGCGGAGCTGAAGGACGAGGTCGCACGCGCCGCCAACGCCCTCACGGAGCTGGGCGTCGGCAAGGGCGACCGCGTCGCCGTCTATCTGCCGATGATTCCCGAGGCCGCCGTCGCCATGCTGGCCTGCGCCCGTATCGGCGCCGCGCACTCCGTGGTCTTCGGCGGGTTCTCTGCCGACGCCATCGCCGCCCGCATCCAGGACGCGGACGCCCGGGTCGTCATCACGGCCGACGGCGGCTACCGCCGCGGCAAGCCCTCCGCGCTCAAGCCCGCGGTCGACGACGCCGTGTCCCGTATCGACAGCGTCGAGCACGTGCTCGTCGTCCGACGCACCGGCCAGGACACCGCGTGGACCGAGGACCGCGACGTCTGGTGGCACGAGATCACCGCCCGGCAGTCCGCCGAGCACACTCCCGAGGCCTTCGACGCGGAGCAGCCGCTCTTCATCCTCTACACCTCCGGCACCACCGGGAAGCCGAAGGGCATCCTGCACACCTCCGGCGGCTACCTCACCCAGACGGCCTACACCCACCACGCGGTCTTCGACCTCAAGCCGGAGTCCGACGTCTACTGGTGCACCGCCGACATCGGCTGGGTGACCGGGCACTCGTACATCGTCTACGGGCCGCTGGCCAACGGCGCGACCCAGGTCATGTACGAGGGCACGCCCGACACTCCGCACCAGGGGCGCTTCTGGGAGATCGTGCAGAAGTACGGCGTCACGATCCTCTACACGGCGCCGACCGCGATCCGCACCTTCATGAAGTGGGGCGACGACATCCCCGCGAAGTTCGACCTGTCCTCGCTGCGCGTCCTCGGGTCGGTCGGCGAGCCGATCAACCCCGAGGCATGGATGTGGTACCGGAAGAACATCGGCGCCGACGCGTGCCCCGTCGTGGACACCTGGTGGCAGACCGAGACCGGGGCGATGATGATCTCGCCGCTGCCGGGGGTCACGGAGACCAAGCCGGGCAGCGCCCAGCGTGCGCTGCCGGGCATCTCCGCCACCGTCGTGGACGACGAGGCGAACGAGGTGCCGGACGGCGGTGGCGGCTACCTCGTCCTCACCGAGCCGTGGCCTTCGATGCTGCGCACCATCTGGGGCGACGACCAGCGGTTCGTCGACACCTACTGGTCACGTTTCCCGGGCAGGTACTTCGCGGGCGACGGGGCCAAGAAGGACGAGGACGGGGACATCTGGCTGCTCGGCCGGGTCGACGACGTCATGCTCGTCTCAGGGCACAACATCTCGACGACCGAGGTCGAGTCGGCCCTCGTCTCCCACCCGTCGGTCGCCGAGGCCGCCGTGGTCGGCGCCGCCGACGAGACGACCGGCCAGGCGATCGTGGCGTTCGTGATCCTGCGCGGCACGGCGACCGCCTCCGACGAGCTGGTCGCCGACCTGCGCAACCACGTGGGCGCGACGCTCGGTCCGATCGCCAAGCCCAAGCGGGTGCTGCCGGTGGCCGAGCTGCCGAAGACCCGCTCCGGCAAGATCATGCGCCGCCTGCTGCGGGACGTGGCCGAGAACCGTGAACTGGGAGACGTCACCACGCTGACCGACTCCTCGGTGATGGAGCTCATCACCACCCAGTTGCCGTCCTCCTCCTCGGAGGACTGAGGCCGCGAAACCCCTCTCCTACGGCTCCGATGGGCATCCGGCGACGTGCCGGGTGCCCATCGGCGTCTACCGCGAAGATCGCCGGGTAGGAATTCCCCCACGCAGGCGAAGAACCCCCCAGGTAGAGTGGGCCCCCATCCATAACGTCATATAAATCTCCACAGGGGCGCCGGGAAGTCTGGTCGGCACGTGTCATCAGCCATGCCTTCTTCGCCGCCCCGACCTGGAGGTCCTCCCCAGTGGCCGCGCCCAGCCCCACACCACCGCCCCGCCGCACCGTGCTCGGCAGGCTCCCCCTGCCCGAGCGGAACTACGTGGCCGAAGCGCTGCGCACCGAGACGGTCGGCGGCGTTCTCCTGCTCATCGCCGCCGTAGCGGCGCTGCTCTGGGCGAACACGTTCAGCGACAGTTACGACTCGGTCAGCCACTTCCACTTCGGCCCCGGCTCCCTCGGCCTGGACCTCTCCGTGGCTCACTGGGCCGCGGACGGCCTGCTCGCCGTCTTCTTCTTCGTCGCCGGCGTGGAGCTCAAGCGCGAACTGGTCGCGGGCGAGCTCCGCGACCCGAAAGCGGCCGCCCTCCCGGTGGTGGCCGCGCTGTGCGGTATGGCAGTGCCCGCCCTCGTCTATGCCGTGACCACGACCATCGGCGGCGGCTCCATGGACGGCTGGGCCGTCCCGACGGCCACCGACATCGCCTTCGCCCTCGCCGTCCTCGCGGTGATCGGCACCTCGCTGCCGTCGGCGCTGCGGGCGTTCCTGCTCACCCTGGCCGTGGTCGACGACCTCTTCGCGATCATGATCATCGCGGTGTTCTTCACCTCGGACCTGAACTTCCTGGCGCTCGGCGGAGCCGTCGCCTGTCTGGTGGTCTTCCACCTCCTCCTGCGCTTCGAGGTCAAGGGCTGGTACATCTACGTACCGCTCGCCCTCGTCATCTGGGGCCTGATGTACAACAGCGGCGTCCACGCCACCATCGCCGGCGTCGCGATGGGCCTGATGCTGCGCTGCAGCCTGCGTGAGGGCGAGAAGCACTCTCCCGGCGAGCACATCGAGCACCTGGTCCGCCCGGTGTCGGCCGGGGTCGCCGTTCCGCTGTTCGCGCTGTTCGCGGCCGGGGTCTCGCTGAAGGGCGAGGAGCTGGCGGGCGTCTTCACCCGCCCCGAGACGCTCGGCGTCGTCCTCGGACTCGTCGTCGGCAAGACCGTCGGCATCTTCGGCGGCACCTATCTGACCGCCCGCTTCACCAAGGCGGAGCTGAACAAGGACCTGGCCTGGGCGGACGTCCTCGCGGTCGCCTCGCTCGCCGGCATCGGGTTCACCGTGTCGCTGCTCATCGGCGAGCTCGCCTTCGAGGGCGACGCGGAGATGGTGAACGAGATCAAGGCCGCCGTTCTCATCGGTTCGCTGATCGCGGCCCTGCTCGCCTGTGTACTTCTCCGTCTGCGGGTACGCAAGTACCGGGCGCTGTGCGAGGACGAGGAGCGGGACGAGGACGAATCCGGAATACCGGACGTCTACGAGCAGGACGATCCCGCTTATCACCGCCGAATGGCCGCGATCCACGAGCGGAAGGCGGCCGAACACGTTCGCCTGGCCGAACAGGCGGGGGCAGCGCGCGACGAGCCGGACGGTCCGGCATGATCGGACACCAGATGTGACGAAGACGGAGAGGGAGTCAGGGATGAGCGACCCCGGCAACTACGCGGGCAGTGCCGACCGCAGCATCGGGCAGCTGGTCGCCTCGGCGACGGCCGAGATGTCCGCGCTGGTGCACGACGAGATCGCCCTGGCCAAGGCGGAGGTGCGGCAGGACGTCAAGCGCGGAGCGATCGGCAGCGTGGCGTTCGTCGTCGCCGGTGTGCTGCTCCTGTTCACGATGCCGATGCTGAGCTTCGCCGCGGCGTACGGAATCCACAACCTGGGCATGGGCCTGGCGTGGTCGTTCCTGATCGTGGCGGGCGGGTTCGTTCTCCTGGCGGCCCTGCTGGGGCTGATCGGCTATCGCAAGTTCAAGAAGGTCAAGCCGCCGCAGAAGTCGATCGCCTCGGCCAAGCAGACCGCCGCCGTCCTGCAGAGCGCGAAGCCGCACCCGCGCCCGTCCCTCCGTGCCGACGCGATCATCGAGCGCTCCGGCAGCACCCTGGCGAAGAACGTCGAGGACCGCACCGGTCAGGACGGGGCCGCCGCTGTGGCACGCTCCTCCACATGACGGTTCCCGATTCCAGTGCGTTCGACCCGATGGGCCCGGTGGGCCCCCAGGGACCGGCCGTCCCAGCGGATTCACCAGCCATGAGCCCGGCTGACCCGCGGGGAGGCCGGCCCCCGGCCGGGGAGCCGGCCCCGCGTGGGGCCGACCGCCCGGCCGGACCGGTGAACCGGGCCGCCTCCGGGGGCCCGGTCCGCTTGGACGGCCCCTGGACGCACCGGGACGTGGCGGCCAACGGGGCGCGGTTCCACATCGCAGAGGCGGGCGACGGGCCTCTGGTGCTCCTTCTCCACGGCTTCCCGCAGTTCTGGTGGACCTGGCGCCACCAGATGACCGCGCTCGCGGACGCGGGCTTCCGCGCCGTGGCGATGGACCTGCGCGGGGTGGGCGGCAGCGACCGGACGCCCCGCGGTTACGACCCCGCCAACCTGGCACTCGACGTCACCGGGGTGATCCGCTCCCTCGGCGAGCCGGACGCGGCGCTCGTCGGCCACGACCTCGGCGGCTACCTCGCCTGGACGGCCGCCGTGATGCGGCCCAAGCTGGTCCGTCGGCTCGTCGTCTCCTCGATGCCGCACCCACGCCGCTGGCGCTCCTCGATGCTGTCCGACGTCGCACAGACGCGGGCGGGTTCGTACGTGTGGGGCTTCCAGCGGCCGTGGCTGCCGGAGCGCCGGCTCGTCGCGGACGACGCTGCCCTGGTCGGCCGTCTCATCGAGGAGTGGGCCGGGCCCCGGACCCCGGACTTCCCCGATCACCAGACCCTGGACGTCTACCGGCGGGCGATGAGCATCCCCTCCACGGCCCACTGCTCGATCGAGCCGTACCGCTGGATGGTGCGGTCGATGGCGCGACCGGACGGGGCCCAGTTCAACCGGCGGATGAAGCGCCCGGTCCGGGTGCCCACCCTGCACCTCCACGGGTCACTCGATCCGGCGATCCGCACCCGGAGTTCGGCGGGGTCCGGCGAGTACGTCGAGGCGCCCTACAGGTGGCGACTTTTCGACGGTGTCGGGCACTTCCCTCACGAGGAGGACCCGATCGGTTTCTCCACCGAACTCATCAACTGGCTCAAGGACCCCGAGCCCGACCGGTAGCGCTCGGCCCCGCACGGGTACAGGTGGACGCCGGGCAGCCAATTGCCTGCCGCATAGGCCGATTGGCTGACGCGCGCACGATTACCGACCATGAGTCAGGGGCAGACGTCGGGGTATGGGCTGGACGCACGACTTCACTGACGAAGCACGCAACCGCCGCTCCACCGCGACTGCCGGTGTGGGCATTCATGAAGGGGGCGGCCCCAGCGGCCGGGTCCGCGATGTGCACGACCTCCACGATCCCCGACTCGGGATTCCGCGCATTCTCCGCCGTCGGGCCCGCTGGGTCTCCGCGCGACTCCGCCACCCCCGTAACTGACCCCTCCTGGTCCCTGCCCCACCCGTCCACCGAACCCCGCCCCGGTCCCGTCGGCTGCCTGCCGGTCTTCCGGACTGCCGGTCTTTCCGCCTGCCTGACCCGGCGGGGTCATCACTGGACGAAGCGGTGCGGTGCCGGACGGTACGCAAGAGGTCTCGGAGCAGCGCGGAAGAGCTCTGGGAGCGGTACGGAACAGTGGGCCCCGGGGGGATTCGGCACCCTGACGCCGCCCCGCAGGGCCCCGCCCTCCTACAGGGCGCAGCCCTGGCTGTCGACCTGCTGGTTGGCCGTGCGGCCGATCTCGATGTCCTCGCGGATCTCATCGGCCGTCAACGCGTAACCGGTGTCCGGGTCGTCGAGCGACTTGGCGAACACCACCCCGTACACCTTGCCTTCCGGAGTGAGCAGCGGGCCGCCCGAGTTGCCCTGACGCACCGTCGCGTAGAGGGAGTACACGTCGCGGCGGACGGTGCCCCGGCGGTAGATGTCCGGGCCGTCGGCGTCGATGCGGGCGCGGATGCGCGCCGAGCGCACGTCGTAGGCGCCGTTCTCGGGGAAGCCCGCGACGATCGCGCTGTCGCTGCTTCGCGCGTCGTCGTCCGCGTCGGTGAACTCCAGCGGCCTGGCCTTGAGGTCGGGGACGTCCAGGACCGCGATGTCGCGCTGCCAGTCGTAGAGGACCACCTTCGCGTCGTAGAGCCGGCCCTCGCCGCCGATCTGGACCGTGGGCTCGTCGACGCCGCCGACGACGTGGGCGTTGGTCATGACGCGGCGTTCGGAGAAGACGAAGCCGGTGCCTTCGAGGACCTTGCCGCAGCTCGGGGCCGTCCCCACGACCTTGACGATCGACTTCTTGGCGCGCGCGGCGACCGGGCTGCCCACCAACGCCGGGTCCGGGGCCTTGACCTCGGTGATCGGCTCGTTGGCGAACGGACTGAAGACCTGCGGGAAACCGTTCTGCGCCAGGACCGAGGAGAAGTCGTCGAACCAGTTCGGCGCCTGTGGGGGCATCACCCGGTCGACCCCGAGGAGGACCGAGGAGTTGCGGACCTGTTTACCGAGGGTCGGCAGCGTCGTGCCGGCCAGCAGCAGGCCGATCATCCAGGCCACCAGCAGCATGGCCACCACGTTGACCAGGGCGCCGCCGGTGGCGTCCAGGGCGCGCGCGGGCGACCACGTGATGTGCCTGCGGAGCCTGTTGCCGAGGTGGGTGGTGAAGGCCTGGCCCACCGAGGCGCAGACGATCACGATCACGACAGCGACGATGGCAGCCGCTGAGGAGACCTCGGACCCCTCGGTCACCCGGTCCCAGATGATCGGCAGCAGGTAGACGGCGACGAGACCGCCCCCCAGGAAACCGATCACCGACAGGATTCCGACGACGAAACCCTGGCGGTAGCCGATGACCGCGAACCACACGGCGCCGAGCAGCAGCAGGATGTCCAGCACGTTCACCGTCTGTAGCCTCGCACTTTCGTCACCTGGCCCGCCGGTGTCGACGGGGTCCGGGCGGGGCCCGGAGCAGCGCAGCAGGGGAGCCAGCGTGTCATGAGCGCCAGTCGAGCGGCACCTGTCTGGTCCGGTCCCACGGGCGTTCCCATCCCGCGTAGTGCATGATCCGGTCGATCACTCCGGCTGTGAAACCCCAGACCAGAGCCGATTCGACCAGGAATGCCGGGCCTGTGTGGCCGCTGGGGTGCACCGCTGTGGCCCGGTTGGCGGGGTCCGTGAGATCCGCCACCGGAACGGTGAAGACCCGGGCCGTCTCGGCCGGATCGACCACCCCGACGGGGCTCGGCGCGCGCCACCAGCCGAGCACCGGCGTCACGACGAAGCTGCTGACCGGGATGTACAGCCGGGGCAGCACCCCGAAGACCTGGACGCCCCGGGGGTCGAGGCCGGTCTCCTCCTCTGCCTCGCGCAGCGCCGCCCGCAACGGGCCGGTGGTGGCCTGGTCCCCGTCCCCGGGGTCCAGCGCGCCGCCGGGGAAGGACGGCTGCCCCGCATGGGAGCGCAGGGTCCCCGAACGCTCCATGAGCAGCAGCTCGGGCCCCCGCTCCCCGTCGCCGAACAGGACCAGGACGGCGGACTGCCGGCCCGCCCCGTCCTCGGGCGGCAGGAAGCGGCTCAGCTGCTGGGGCCGGAGGCTGCGCGCGGCACGGGCCACGGGGTCGAGCCATGCGGGCAGGCCGTCCGTGGTCACAGCGACGGCCGCCCCGGGATCGGCCGCGCCGAGGGGGACCGTCGCCGGGGCCGCTCCGGGGGTGNGCCCCGGAGCGGCCCCGGCGCCCGGCCCGCGCGCTTCAGGGCCCTGCCCGTGCCCAGGGCCGGAACTGTCTCCCCGGCCTGCCCCGGGGCCGTCCCCCAGGCCGTCAGCAGCAACGCTCCGGGCCCGTGTCGTGCCCTGTGTGTGCGTGTGTGTCATAGGCACCCCCGTCGTTTCACAACGCCTGTCATCGGTCATTTCGTTCCGCGCCGTTCCGCGCCGTGCGGGTGCGTCGCGTACGGACGCACACCCGTGCGGATGCGTCCCGCACGGCTCCGCGCCGCCGTTCGAAGCCGTAGGGCCTTCACGCGGCTCCCAAGGCGGGAGCGGGACGGCCCGGGTAGTCCGGGGGCGGGCTGAGCCGCTGGCCCGGTTGGCCGCCCATCTCGTACTTCAGAAGCTTCCGCGCCTTCTCCGGGTCGGTCTCGCCCTCCCCGTACGAAGGGCAGAGCGGGGCGATGGGGCAGGCGCCGCAGGCCGGCTTGCGGGCGTGGCAGATCCGGCGGCCGTGGAACACCACGCGGTGCGAGAGCATCGTCCACTCGCTCCTGGGAAAGATGTCGGCGACCACCGCCTCGACCTTCACCGGGTCCTCCTCCTCCGTCCACTTCCAGCGCCGCACCAGCCGGCCGAAGTGGGTGTCGACCGTGATGCCGGGTACCCCGAACGCGTTGCCCAGCACCACGTTGGCGGTCTTGCGGCCGACGCCGGGCAGCTTGACGAGGTCGTCGAGGCGGCCCGGCACCTCGCCGCCGAACTCGTCGCGGAGCGCGGCCGACAGGCCCAGCAGCGACTTCGTCTTGGCCCGGAAGAAGCCGGTCGGCCGGATGATCTCCTCCATCTCCTCCGGCACGGCCGCGGCCATGTCCTCCGGGGTGGGGTAGGCGGCGAAGAGCGCGGGGGTGGTCTGGTTGACCCTCAGGTCGGTGGTCTGGGCGGAGAGGACCGTGGCCACGAGGAGCTCGAAGGGGTTGCGGAAGTCCAGCTCGGGGTGGGCGTACGGATAGATCTCGGCGAGTTCGCGGTTGATCCGGCGCGCCCTGCGGACCATCGCGAGGCGCGACTCCGCCTTCGGCGTCCTGCGTGACCGCGACCGCGACCCGGCACCGGTTCCGGGCTCGGGTGTGCCGGGCGACGTGCCGGGCTCGGGTGTGCCGGGCGTTGACGATGACACTGTGGACCTCCTGGGCGTCTTCCGAAGCGGCCCCACCGGCTCTCCGGGGGGACCGGACACGTCTTTGGGGGAGCCATTCGCGGCACTCTTCGGGTCCGTCCGAGGCTGTTCGCCCACAGCGGAATCACGGCCTTCCGATGGCTCGCGAACCCCCTCGACCTGCGTTCTCCCCGGCGTTCTGGGCACCCGTCCAGCCTAGAGCCAGCCGCCGACAACCACGCCTGTCACCGCACATCCACCCCCGATCGGCCCCCTGCCGTAGGGACCGGTGCCCCCGTGCGTCAAACTGGTTTGTGATTGATCGCACTGTTTTACCGTCCGGCATGATGGGGACCACGGTTCCCTGGACAGGCCGACAAGGAGAGAACTCGTGGACGACGTTCTGCGGCGCGCCCCGCTTTTCGCGGCGCTCGATGACGAGCAGGCCGCGGAGCTCCGCGCCTCGATGAGTGAGGTGACCCTCGCGCGCGGAGACGCGCTGTTCCACGAGGGCGACCAGGGAGACCGCCTGTACGTGGTCACCGAGGGCAAGGTGAAGCTCCACCGCACCTCGCCCGACGGGCGCGAGAACATGCTGGCGGTCCTGGGCCCCGGCGAGCTGATCGGGGAGCTGTCGCTCTTCGACCCGGGCCCGCGTACGGCGACGGCCAGCGCCCTGACCGAGGTCAAGCTCCTCGGCCTGGGCCACGGAGACCTGCAGCCCTGGCTGAACGTCCGGCCGGAGGTGGCCACCGCCCTGCTGCGCGCGGTCGCCCGGCGGCTGCGCAAGACCAACGACCAGATGTCCGACCTGGTCTTCTCCGATGTGCCGGGCCGTGTCGCCCGCGCCCTTCTGGACCTGTCGCGCCGCTTCGGCGTCCAGTCGGAGGAGGGCATCCACGTCGTGCACGACCTCACTCAGGAGGAGCTGGCCCAGCTGGTCGGAGCCTCCCGCGAGACGGTCAACAAGGCACTGGCGGACTTCGCGGGCCGCGGCTGGCTCCGACTGGAGGCCCGCGCGGTCATCCTGCTGGACGTCGAGCGGCTGGCGAAGCGCTCGCGCTGACCCCGCACGAGGCCGGGCCCCGCTGACCGGCCCGGAGCAGGCAGGGGCCGCGCCCCGGCCCACGCACGCCGAGAGGCCGTGCTCACCCGGGTGAGCCGGACGGTCGCCCAGGCGCCCCCGGCCTCCGGCGCTGCGCCCAGGCCTCCGGCGGCCCGGGCGGCAGCGCCGCGCCCCGGTGAGCCGCGCCGACGCGCGGAGCCGGCCCCGCCGACCGGACGCCCGCGGCCGGCTCCGCGTGCGTCGAGGGCCCTGAGGCTCCGCGCTTTCGCTGTGCGGCCCCAGCGGCCAGGCCCGCGCCCCTACAGCCGCCCGTGCTTCTCGATCAGCCCGTGTTCGGTCAGGTATTCCAGCTGCGCCCGTACGGACAGCTCGGCGGCCGGCCAGAGGGACCGGTCCACATCGGCGTACACCTGGGCCACCACTGCCGACGGGGTGCGGTGCCCGGCCTCCACCGCCGTCTCCACCTGGGCCAGCCGGTGAGCGCGGTGGGCCAGGTAGAACTCCACCGCCCCCTGCGCGTCCTCCAGCACCGGCCCGTGGCCCGGCAGCACCGTGTGGACGCCGTCGTCGACCGTCAGCGAACGCAGCCGCCGCAGCGAGTCCAGATAGTCCCCGAGCCGCCCGTCCGGGTGCGCGACGACCGTCGTCCCGCGGCCGAGGACCGTGTCGCCCGTCAGCACCGCCCGGTCGGCGGGCAGATGGAACGAGAGCGAGTCCGCGGTGTGCCCCGGGGTGGGCACGACGCGCAGCTCCAGGCCGCCGGTCGTGATCACATCGCCCGCGGCCAGCCCCTCGTCCCCCAGCCGCAGCGCCGGGTCCAGCGCCCGTACCTTCGTCCCCGTCAGCTCGGCGAACCGGGCGGCGCCCTCCGCGTGGTCGGGATGTCCGTGGGTGAGCAGCGTGAGCCCGACGCGCCGCCCGCTCCGCTCCACCGTCGCGATCACGGCACGGAGGTGTACGTCGTCGAGCGGCCCGGGGTCGATGACGACCGCGAGGCCGGAGCCGGGCTCCGCCACGACCCAGGTGTTCGTGCCGTCCAGCGTCATGGCGGAGGCGTTGGGCGCCAGCACGTTGACCGCGCGGGCGGTCGCGGGCCCGGAGACCACGGTTCCGCGCGGCTGCCCCGGCAGGGCTGCTGCGTCGCTCATACGGCGCCGCCCCGGGCGTCGGACGTGGAGACGTGCCGGGTGAACTCGTCGTGTCCCGGCCAGGTCAGCACCAGCTCCCCACCCTCCAGGCGCGCCTGCGCGAGTACGGGGGTCATGTCCTGGTCGTCGGCCGCCCCGAGGGCCTCCGCGGCCGTCCCGTACGGCGTGAGCGCCCGCAGCGTCGACACCGTGGGCGGCATCATCGACAGGTCGCCCCGGTCGTAGCCGCGCACCGCCTCCGCCGGGGTGATCCACACCGAACGGTCGGCCTCTGTGGACACGTCACGGGTCCGCTGCCCCTCGGGGAGCGCCGCGACGAAGAACCAGGTGTCGTACCGCCTCGGTTCGAACTCCGGCGTGATCCATCGCGCCCACGCCCCCAGCAGGTCGGAGCGCAGCAGGAGGCCCCGCCGGTCCAGGAACTCCGCGAAGGACAGCTCACGGGCCACCAGCGCCTCCCGGTCGGCCTCCCACTCGGCCCCGGTCGTGTCGCCGACCACGGTCCCGGCGGTCGGCCCGGCGAGCAGCACCCCCGCCTCCTCGAACGTCTCGCGCACCGCCGCACAGACGACGGCCTGCGCCTCGGTGACGGTCGCCACGCCCAGCCGGCCGGCCCAGTGCTCCAGGGAGGGCCCGGCCCACCCGATCAGCCGGTCGTCGTCGCGGGGGTCCACTCCGCCGCCCGGGTAGGCGTACGCGCCCCCGGCGAAGGCCATGGAGGCACGGCGACGGAGCATGTGCACGACGGGCCCGCCCGCGCCGCCCCGCTCCCCCGGGTCGCGGAGCAGCATCACCGTGGCGGCCCGCCGGGGTTCCACGGCCGTCAGCTCACCGGAGGCCAGGGCCCGTATCCGCTCGGGCCATTCCGGGGGGTACCACTGACCTTGAGACATGGCCGGAGGTTATCCGGAACCGCGCCGATGTTCGAGGGGCACAGGGGCTTCAGCGCGCCCCTGAGGCCCTCCGCGCCCGGCCCACCCGGTCGCCCGCCCCGCCCCGGTCACCCGGGTCCGGTGGCCCCGTACACGCCGAGATCCCGCCCGGTCACAGATCCGGGCGGGATCTCGGCGGAGGCCTAAGCGGCTGCGGTCGGCGCAGTCGGCCGAGCGCCCGCGCCACCTGCCGGGCGCCGCCCACCGCTTCCCGCTCGCCGGCTGTCGGCTCAGGTCCCCGCTCGCCGGCTGTCAGCTCAGTCGTCGACCAGCTCGACCTGGACCTCAACCTCGACCGGCGCGTCCAGGGGCAGTACGGCCACGCCCACGGCGCTGCGGGCGTGCACGCCCTTGTCGCCGAGGACCGCGCCCAGCAGCTCGCTGGCACCGTTGATCACGGCGGGCTGGCCGGTGAAGTCGGAGGCCGAGGCGACGAAGCCCACGACCTTCACCACACGCTCGATGCGGTCCAGGTCGCCGGCGATCGACTTCACGGCGGCCAGGGCGTTGAGCGCGCAGGTCTTCGCGAGCTCCTTCGCCTCGTCCGGGGTGACCTCGGCGCCGACCTTGCCGGTGACGGCGAGCTTGCCGTCCACCATCGGCAGCTGACCGGAGGTGTAGACGTACACCCCGGACCGCACAGCCGGCTGGTAAGAGGCCAGCGGCGGCACGACGGCGGGCAGGGTCAGGCCGAGCTCGGCGAGCCGCGCCTCGACGGCGCCCGCCACTACGGCTTCTCCCGCTTCAGGTAGGCCACGAGCTGTTCGGGGTTGTTCGGGCCGGGGACGACCTGGACCAGCTCCCAGCCGTCCTCGCCCCAGGTGTCCAGAATCTGCTTGGTCGCGTGCACGAGAAGCGGCACGGTCGCGTATTCCCACTTGGTCATGGGCCCGACTGTAATGCCTGGCACGTACGGTCCCGTGCGTAGGCCGGGGCTCGACTGGTTAGGCTCGAATACGTGAGCAGGTTCCAGGTCGTCAGCGGCAAGGGCGGTACCGGTAAGACCACGGTCGCCGCCGCCCTCGCGCTCGCCCTCGCGGCCGAGGGCAAGCGCACCCTCCTCGTCGAGGTCGAGGGCAGGCAGGGCATCGCCCAGCTCTTCGATTCCGACGCACTCCCCTACGAGGAGCGCAAGCTCGCCGTCGCGCCCGGCGGCGGCGAGGTGTACGCGCTGGCGATCGACGCCGAACGCGCGCTCCTCGACTACCTCCAGATGTTCTACAAGCTCGGCGGAGCGGGCCGGGCGCTGAAGAAGCTCGGCGCGATCGACTTCGCCACCACCATCGCCCCCGGCGTCCGGGACGTCCTGCTGACCGGCAAGGCGTGCGAAGCCGTACGCCGCAAGGACAAGCAGGGCCGGTTCGTCTACGACCACGTGGTCATGGACGCCCCTCCGACCGGCCGCATCACCCGTTTCCTGAACGTCAACGACGAGGTGGCCGGGCTCGCGAGGATCGGCCCGATACACAACCAGGCCCAGGCCGTGATGCGGGTGCTGAAGTCCCCGCAGACCGCCGTCCACCTGGTGACGCTCCTGGAGGAGATGCCGGTCCAGGAGACCGCGGACGGCATCGCCGAACTGCGCGCCGCCGAACTGCCCGTGGGCCGCGTCATCGTGAACATGGTGCGCCCGCACGTGCTGGACGAGGACGCCCTGCGCACCGCGGCGGGCGGGCGTCGCAAGGAGATCGCCAAGACGCTGACCCGGGCAGGGGTGACCGGCTCCGCCGCTCTCGTGCGCCCGCTGGTCGAGCAGGCGGCGGAACACGCCGAGCGGGTCGGCCTGGAGCGGGAGCAGCGGGCCGTGCTGGCCGGCCTGGGGCTGCCGACGGCCGAGCTGCCGCTGGTCGGCGACGGGATGGACCTCGCCGCGCTGCACGATCTGGCCGTGGAGCTCCGGAAACAGGGCGCGGCGGAAGAGAGGGACGTATGACACCGGTCACGCCCGGCAGGGCCCGCGGCACGTCCGCCGACCCGTCGCCCGCCGCTCGGTCGGCGGACGACGGGCTGGACACCGACGCGCTGCTGGACGACCCGGGCATCCGGATCGTCGTGTGCTGCGGTTCCGGCGGGGTCGGCAAGACCACGACCGCCGCCGCGCTCGGCGTACGGGCGGCGGAGCGCGGCCGCAAGGTCGTCGTCCTCACCATCGACCCGGCCCGCCGGCTCGCCCAGTCCATGGGCATCGACCGGCTGGACAACATCCCCCGCAGAGTCGACGGCATCGCGGGCGACGGCGAACTGCACGCCATGATGCTCGACATGAAGCGGACCTTCGACGAGACCGTCGAGGCGCACGCGGACGCCGAACGGGCCCGCGCGATCCTGGAGAACCCCTTCTACCAGTCGCTGTCCTCCGGCTTCGCCGGGACGCAGGAGTACATGGCGATGGAGAAGCTCGGGCAGCTGCGGGCCCGCGACGAGTGGGATCTGATCATCGTCGACACCCCTCCCTCGCGCTCCGCGCTGGACTTCCTGGACGCGCCGAAGCGGCTCGGTTCGTTCCTCGACGGGAAGTTCATCCGGCTGCTGACGGCCCCCGCCAAGGTGGGCGGCCGGGCGGGCATGAAGTTCCTCAATGTCGGTATGTCGATGATGAGCGGAACGCTGGGCAAACTGCTGGGCGGCCAGTTCCTGGGGGACGTCCAGACCTTCGTCGCCGCGATGGACACCATGTTCGGCGGCTTCCGCAGCCGCGCCGACGCCACCTACAAGCTGCTCCAGGCGCCCGGCACGGCCTTCCTCGTGGTGGCGACCCCGGAGCAGGACGCGCTGCGCGAGGCCGCCTACTTCGTGGAACGGCTGGCCGCGGAGGACATGCCGCTGGCCGGCCTCGTCCTCAACCGGGTGCATGGGAGCGAGGCATCACGGCTCTCCGCCGAGCAGGCCCTGACGGCCGCAGAAAATCTTGACGCCGCCCGCATGGTGGATCAGGGGACAGGGAAGGCTGACCTTGGTGACCGGGTGGCCCCCGACCCGGCGGTCACCGCCCCCGGAACGACCGATCCGCCACGCTCCGCCGCGAAGGGGCGTCAGCTCGAAGCGGAGCACGCGCCCCGGCCCGAACAGACGACCGACCGCCCCGCGACCACGCCCGAGAGCGACCAGGACGAGACCAGTCAGGACGGCCCGAGCACCCATGCGGGTGACGCCACTGCCCGGGACGGTGCCGCTGCCGACGGCGACAGCTCCGTCAGGGACGACGGAAGTGCCCCCGATGCACAGGACGTCGACAGCGAGAGCGTCGATACCGAGACCAGGGACACCGGGATCAGTGACACCGGGATCAGTGACGCCGGGGGGGTCGGCGTCGAGGAACTGACGGCCGGCCTGCTGCGGCTGCACGCCGAGCGCATGCAGGTCGTCGCCCGCGAGCACCGCACCCGCGACCGGTTCACGGCACAGCATCCGGAGGTGCCGGTGACCACCGTGGCGGCGCTGGCCGGTGACGTGCACGATCTGGACGGCCTCCGGGCCATCGGCACCCGCCTCGCGGCCGGTTCCGGGCCGACTCCGGCGGGAGCGTAAGCCCCTGGCGCAGGAGCCGTTCAACCTCCCGGAGGGCGCGGTCACCCGTAGGCCTACGAGGCACAGGCAGGCGTACGCACGCTTTCCGCGGTTCGCCCGGCCCGCGTGATCGCCTTCCGGAGCTTGCGGACGGCGGCCGGGCCGGCCCTGTACGGCTGACGCCGTCCGAAGCGGTGCACCTCCCACAGCACCCCGCTCCGGTCTGCCTCTCCGCCGAGCACCCGCCTACCCCACGGCGGCGTACGTCTCGTGCAGCTCCTCGCCCTCCAACTCGATCACGCCGGGCAGGATGCCGGTGGACCGCTCGTACTCACTACGCGCGGTCTCCAGCAGTCGACGCCAGGACGTGACGGTCGGCCGACGGCGCAGGAGCGCGCGGCGCTCCCGTTCCGTCATGCCGCCCCACACACCGAACTCGACGCGATTGTCCAGCGCGTCGGCCAGGCATTCGGTCCGCACCGGGCATCCGGTGCACACCGCCTTGGCCCTGTTCTGCGCTGCCCCTTGTACGAATAGTTCATCCGGATCGGTAGTGCGGCAGGCTGCCTGCGCACTCCAGTCGGTTACCCAGCCCATCCCGGCGCCGTCCTCTCCCGAATCGAGGCTCCCCCACGGCGGTAGCGGCATATTCACCGCTGCCAGTTGAGGACGTTACGGAAGGGGGGAACACCACAACACCCCCTTCGGGCCCAATCTTGAATGGTCCGAACGGACTATGCGTATGCGGCAGATCACCCAGGGGAGTGATGCGAGGACATGCGCGACCATCACCATCAAAACGGGACAGTCCACTCAAGTCGCAAGGGACTTTCCATGCCATACCGGGCTTTTCGGGGACGCCGTAGCGCATGCGGGAAGGGCCATGCGGCTGCGCGTCGGCCGGGTGAAGAATGACCAGAAGAAGCGCATGGGGTTGCGCGGGGCTTGATACGACGCCGGACTGCTGTGACAGTTGAGAGCAGCTTAGGCCAAGGCCTATACGCTTGTCCGGCGAATGGAAACGTAGACACCTCACGTTGCTACGCCGTCAAGTTCAGGGGGCGAGGCCTCCGTTCACCGCTCGGTCGTAGAGGCGCTGGTGCCACTCGTTGGAGTCCGGTCCGGGGCCGGTGGTCAGGACAGGGTTCGGGCCGGTCTCGATGAGGTGGAGGAGTGTCCAGGCGACGCCGTAGCAGTCGTCGCGGCCGAAGCAGGAAACGAGCGCCTTCGCCTCCTCTCCCGTGACCGGCCTGGCGATCGCGCGGAGCTGCTGGTCACGTCTGTCGATGTCTTCTTCGCTCGCGTCCCAATCGGGGAGTGGGCCGTCGGGGAGTGGGCCGTCGGCGACGAACGTCTGCACTTCGGCTCTCATGGACGAATGATCGGCTGCCTTCGTCCTACGTGACCGCCACCACCACTCGCACCAGACCGCGCACCGATCTACGTTGGGGCCTCCGTGGGGCCCGGCTGCACCTGGATGTCACGGTCTGGTACTCGAACGCTCCGAGAAGCCCATGCTCCTGCGGAACGCTCATAATTACGGATTAGGCTGCCCCCATGCCAAAGAACCGCTCGGGCGGAGGTCTCACCACGACCCAGCAGGCCGCCAAGTTCCTCGGTGTCGCCGCGCTCTCCGGAGCTGTGCTGGCAGGCATCGCGCTGCCCGCAGCCGGAGCACTGGGGCTCGCTGCCAAGGGGACGGTCGAAGGATTCGACGAGCTCCCCTCCAACCTCAAGACCCCGCCGCTCAGTCAGCGCACCACCATCCTGGACCGCGAGGGCGGCCCCATCGCGACGGTCTACTCCCGTGACCGTACGGTCGTCCCGCTCAAGGACATCTCGCCGTACATGCAGGACGCGATCATCGCGATCGAGGACTCCCGCTTCTACGAGCACGGAGCGGTCGACCTCAAGGGCATCCTGCGGGCGATGAACCGCAACGTACAGGTGGGCGGTACCGCGCAGGGCGCGTCCACCCTCACCCAGCAGTACGTGAAGAACGTGTTCGTCGAGGAAGCGGGCGACGACCCGGAGAAGGTCGCGGAGGCCACGCAGCAGACGCTCGGCCGCAAGATCCGCGAGCTGAAGTACGCGATCCAGGTCGAGGAAGAGCTCGGCAAGAAGAAGATCCTGGAGAACTACCTCAACATCACGTTCTTCGGGCAGCAGGCGTACGGCGTCGAGGCAGCGTCCCAGCGCTACTTCTCCAAGCACGCCAAGGACCTCAAGCTGGAGGAGGCCGCGCTGCTCGCCGGCCTCGTCCAGTCGCCGAGCCGCTACGACCCGGTCAACGACATCGAGGAAGCGACCAAGCGCCGCAACATCGTGCTGCAGCGGATGGCCGCGGTCGGCAGCGTCTCGAAGGCCGAGGCCGAGAAGGCCATGGAGACCCCGCTCGCACTGGAGGTCTCACGGCCCAAGAACGGCTGCATCACGGCCGTCAGCGGCTCCGGTTTCTTCTGCGACTACGTGCGCAAGACGATCCTGACCGACCCCGCCTTCGGCGAGACCGAAGAGGAGCGCGCCAAGCTCTGGAACCTCGGCGGGCTGACCGTCAGGACCACGCTGGACCCGCGGGCCCAGGAGGCCGCCAACGAGGCGGCGACCGCGAAGGTCAACAAGGACGACAAGTTCGCGGCGTCCGTGGTGCAGGTGGAGCCGGGCAGCGGCAAGATCCTCTCCATGGGCCAGTCCCGCCCGTACGGCCTGGACCAGAGCCAGAACGAGACCGTGCTCAACCTGGCCGTCAGCAACAAGATGGGCGGCAGCACGTACGGCTTCCAGGTCGGCTCGACCTTCAAGCCGTTCACCGCGGCGGCGGCACTGGAGAAGGGCATCAGCCCGGCGACGTCGTTCACGACGGACTGGAAGATGACCCTGAAGGAGGAGGACTTCACGAACTGCTCCGGCTCCCCCGCCGGATACGCGGACTGGCCCCTCCAGAACGAGCTGGAGTCCGAGAAGGGCACCTGGGACATGACGAGCGCGCTCGGCAAGTCCATCAACACCTACTTCGCGCTGCTGGAGCAGCAGGCCGGTCTATGCGAGACCGTGGAGATGGCGAAGAAGCTCGGCTACGAGCGCGGCGACGGCGAGAAGATCGGCGAGTACCCCTCGATCACCCTCGGCGGCGAGGTGAGCACCCCGCTCTCCATGGCCGGCGCGTACGCCGCGTTCGCCAATCGGGGCACGTACTGCACGCCGATCGCCATCGAGTCGATCACCGACCCGAACGACAAGAAGCTGAAGGTCCCCGAGACGAAGTGCTCGCGGGCGATGAGCGAGAAGACCGCGGACACCATCAACCAGATGCTCAAGGGCGTCGTCGAGGACGGCACCGGTACCCGGGCCGGACTCAGCGACCGGGACAACGCGGGCAAGACCGGTACGACCAACGACCGCAAGGACGCCTGGTTCGTCGGGTACACGCCGAACCTCTCCACGGCGGTGTGGGTGGGTGACGACATCGGCGAGAAGAGCAAGATGTTCGACGTCACCATCGGCGGCCAGTACTACCCCAAGGTCTGCGGCGGCTGCCTCCCCGGCCCGATCTGGCGCATCGCGATGACCGGCGCGCTGGACGCGTCCGAGACCCCCTCCTTCAACTCCGTCTCCGTCCCCCGGGCGAAGGACAAGGAGAAGGACAGGGACGAGGGCGGCCGGAACCGCGACCGGGGCGACGAGGACGCCAAGCCCGGCGACGGCGACCCGTTCCCCGGCCTCGGTCTCCCGGGCAGGACCGGCGACGGCGACGGCGGCCCGCGCGGTCGGCGCGGCGGCGCGACGAACGGCCCCTGACCGGCCCGGAGCCACAGGCGACAAGAGGGTGGGGCGCCCCACCCTCTCGCCGTCTCCGCGGTGGCGAACCGCGCGCTCATCGGACTCAGCCGGCGAGCAGCTTCTTCACCGCGGTGGCGACCCGGCCGCCCTCCGCGAGCCCGGCGACCTTCGGGTTGACGATCTTCATGACGGCGCCCATCGCTCGCGGCCCCTCGGCCCCGGCGGCCTTCGCCTCCTCGACGGCGGACGCGACGATGGCGTTCAGCTCGTCGTCGCTGAGCTGCTGGGGCAGGTAGCCGTCGAGCAGTGCTCCCTCCGCCCGCTCCCGCTCGGCCTGCTCGGTCCGGCCGCCCTGGGCGAAGGCCTCGGCCGCCTCGCGGCGCTTCTTCGCCTCCCTGGCGATCACCTTCTGCACCTCGTCGTCGGAGAGCTCACGCGCCGACGTGCCGCTGACCTCTTCCTTGGTGATCGCGGTGAGGGTGAGCCGAAGGGTGGACGAGGTCAGCTCGTCACGCGCCTTCATGGCCGTGTGGAGGTCTTCCTTGAGCTTGGACTTGAGCGTGGTCATGCGGCGATTGTGACAGGTACAGCGCCTGCGCCGCCCGCCGGTTTTCCGCTGGCCCCGCCGGGTCTGCGACGATGGGCACATGCGCGCACGCTTCGGAGTACCCCTGAAAGTCACGGCAGTCGGCGCAGCGGTCGGTGCTGCCGGCCTCGCTTACGCCGCCGGATTCGAGGCCCGCTCGTTCCGGCTGCGCCGGGTCACCGTTCCCGTGCTCCCGCACGGGGCCCGCCCGCTGCGCGTGCTCCAGGTCTCCGACATCCACATGGTGAGCGGCCAGCGCAAGAAGCGTGCCTGGCTCCAGTCGCTCGCCGGGCTGCGCCCCGACTTCGTGGTGAACACCGGCGACAACCTCTCGGACCCAGAGGCCGTGCCGGAGGTGCTCGACGCGCTCGGCCCGCTGATGGAGTTCCCCGGGGTGTACGTCTTCGGTTCCAACGACTACTACGGCCCCAAGCTGCGCAACCCGGCCCGCTACCTCCTGGAGAAGGCCCAGGGCAAGCACGGCCTCAACGGCAACGCCCCGGCGGTCGGCGTCGTGCACAACCCGTGGGAGCCGATGCGCGACGCCTTCGACGAGGCGGGCTGGCTGAACCTGTCGAACACCCGCGGCCGGCTCACGCTGGACGGTCTGGAGCTGGCGTTCACCGGTCTGGACGACCCGCACATCAAGCGGGACCGTTACGCCGAGGTCCAGGGCGGCCCGGAGACCTCCGCCGACCTCTCCATCGGCGTGGTCCACGCCCCGTACCTGCGCTCCCTGGACGCCTTCACGGCCGACGGCTACCCCTTGGTCCTCGCCGGCCACACACACGGCGGCCAGCTGTGCATCCCGTTCTACGGGGCCCTGGTCACCAACTGCGACCTCGACACCGACCGGGTCAAGGGCCTGTCCACCCACACGGTCGGCGACCGGCGCGCCTACCTCCACGTCTCCGCGGGCTGCGGCACCAACCGCTACACCCCGGTCCGCTTCGCCTGCCCGCCGGAGGCCACGCTGCTGACCCTGGCGCCCAAGGCCTGAGGACTTCCCGCGGGGCTCCCGGCAGGGCTCCCCCGCAGGCGCAGGCGGGGGCAGGCAGGTGCATGGCGGGGGCGCCCCGCTCGGCAAGCAGGTCTCGGCGTACGCGGTGGGCGCGGGAAGCGTCGGCACATACGGCTGCGCGGAAGCCCTCCCTCTCAGGCCCCACCCCTCAGCCCTCCTCCGTCACCCTGAGTAACCTGATCGCCGTCATGGGCCGCCTCGGGCCGCGTGTGACGGGCTGGTCCCAGCACCGGAGAAACCGGATTTCGCCTCCGGCCACCGGTGGGCTAGAGTAATCGATGTCGCCGGGAGACCGGTGGACATCGGGGTGTAGCGCAGCTTGGCAGCGCGCTTCGTTCGGGACGAAGAGGTCGTGGGTTCAAATCCCGCCACCCCGACAGCTGAAACACCAGGTCAGGGCCGGTTTCCCCTTAGGGAGACCGGCCCTGACTGCGTTGTATCTGGGTGTCATCTGGGTGTGATCTTGAAACGAGGTGTCACCGCTCGGCGGCGCGCTGTTGCAAGAGCCGGTCGAGGATCGGGGCCGGGGAGCGCGGGGGAGGAGCAGCCGGTCGTCCAGGGGCTCGTGCCAGACCTCGGTGAGCTGGTCCATGAGGAGCGCGCGCATGGTGTCCGTCACGGGGGTGTACCGGGCGTTGACCGATCTGTCCTCGTGGCCCAGGCGCTCGTCCGCGAGAACCTTCGGGCAACCCAGCCCCCCGGGAGCGTGCGGTGGCCGTGGCGGAGCCCGTGACGGGTCAGTCGGCCCTTGATCGGCAGCCAGCACGCCTCAGCTGACCCTCAGCGCGAACGCACCGCGGCCCCGGAGCCCGGGAAACTGGGCCCGGGGCAGCGGCATTCCCCGGCCCGGCCTCAGGTGGCGGGGCGCTCGGCCGTGACGAGGAGGGTGGCGGCGGGCCGGGGGCCGTCGCCAGCGGGCAACTCCTCGACGCGGATGTCGGTGAACCCGGCCTGGGCCAGGACCTTGGTCCACACGTGCTCCTGCAGCACCCACCGGTGCATGGTGGCGCTCTCACCCCCCGGGGCCTTCGCCGGCACCTCGGCGGCCGTGACATCCGGCTGCCCGGGCTTGCCGGACAGGTAGTGGGCGAGGGTGGAGAAGACCAGGTGTCCACCGGGGCGGAGCGCGTCAGCGGCGGCCGGGAGCAGCTCGCGGGGGTCGGTGAAGTCCACCGCCCCGAAGAGGCTGTAAAGCACGTCGTAGGCGCCCGGGTTCACGCGAAGGTGGGCGACGACGTCCGCGTGGACGAAGTGCAGGGGCGGAGCGAGGTCAGCGTACAGGGCGGTGGCCATACTGTGCTGGGCCGTGGACGCGTCCACGGCGTCGATCCGGTTCGGGGCGTGGTGCACGGCCAGGTGCGCGGCGTGGCGGGCGGCGCCAGCGCCGAGGTCGGCCACGGTCTTGCCGGTGAGGTCGCCGAGGACTTCCGGGCCCGGCCCGTCCTGCTGATCCCAGGTCCAGCGGAAGGAGTCGGGGACGGCGTGGTCCTGAGCGGCGCGGGCCCGGCCGTAGTGGTGCCATAGGTCTGTGGTCGTGGTCGTCACCCGCGTCATCCTGGCGACACCGCGCGGAGGCTGCTGCCGGTCCGGGCGAAAGTCACCCGGGCGTGCCTCGGCGGCCCGAGCCGTGGGCCCGGACCGACGAGGGCCTCAGGTGAGGTTCAGTGCGAGTCGTTGCCCGGGTGGCAGGGGCCGCAGTCGGCGGCGTCCTCCCACAGCGGGAGGTCCACCTCCCAACCGGCGCGGGCGACGAGGTGGGCGGTCTTGATGACCGACCCGTCGTCCTTCATCTCGACCTCGGGCACGTGGTGCAGGAAGTACCCGCCGTTGTACTTGTCGCACAGCTCGGCGTAGGCGACGGTGTCCAGGATGATCGTGTGGGCGCCGATGTCGACCAGCTTGCTCGGGGCGAGCCCCAGGCCCTGGCCCCGGAGGGACATGGCAGTGAGCAGGTAGGCGTAGCCCTGGCCGAGGACGCGGGTGGCCATGACGGAGTCGTACGGGTAGTCCCGCATCAGCAGGCCGACCTGCTTCTCCCAGAGGTCCGCCGGCACGATGTCACGGGGGGAGCGGGCCGGTCCGGTCACCGGGTCGGTGGCGACGGGGGTGTCGACTGCGGTTGCCATGGTGCCTCCCTTGGATGGTGCCCCACGAGGTATGGGGGCGATGTAACGAGAACACCGCATCCGGCACCCGGCCGGTGACCAACTGGGTTTCCTTGCAAGGTGTTTGCACGTCGTGCAAGCGGTCTCGACGGACGCCGTCCCGCGCCCGTACCGTGGTGGCCCCCGGTCGTGTAGCAGGGGGAGGGACCAGTGCCCGGTGACCCGCTCTGGAACAGCGCGAAGGTCAGGGAGTTAGTCGCCCGGCGACAACCGGGCGGACTCGTACGGTTGGGCCGTGAGCACCGAGAATGGACGCTCGCCGAACTCGGCGAGCACCTGGGGTGCTCGGCGGCGACGGTCTCGCGGATGGAACGCCGCACCCGGGTCACCGACCTGACGCTCATTCACCGGGCCGCCGCCACGGTGGGCGTTCCTCGACACGTCCTGGTGAGTTCTCTGGCACCCCCCGCTCCTTCCGGACTGGCCAGCACTAGAGTGTCGGCCAGTCCGCACGCCGAGGAGGACCCGATGCGCCGCCGCTCGTTGCTCGCCGCCACGGCGACCGTACCGGCCGCCATGCTGCTCGGCATGGACCGGGCTTTGGCCGACACCCCGCCGCCCACGGGCAGGGGTGCCCTGGACGCCCGTTTGGCCTCCGCCCGCGACCTCTACGACAAGGGGGCCCACACACAGCTCCTCGGTCTGCTGCCGGGCCTCCTGGCCGACGGGCACGCCGCTGCCTCCTCGCGCCGCGAGCTGGACCAGGCCCGAATGTCCTCCGTCTACAGCCTGAGCGCCGCCCTGCTGATCAAGCTCGGCTCGTACGAGCAGGCTCGCCTCACCGCCGACCGCGCGCGCACCTGGGCCGAGGTGTCCGGGTCCCCGCTCGCCGCCGCTGCTGCCTACCGCGAGCTCGCAATCGTGCTGCGCCACCAGGACCGGGGCGAGGAAGCCCAAACCCTCATGGAGTCGGCCGCGGCCCGGGTGGAGGCGACAGGGCTGCGGACGGACGCGGCCTCGTCGGCCTACGCGCAGACGCTGTGCACCCTGGCCTACACCGCCGCTCGGGGAGGCCGGCGCGGGGAGGCCCTGGCCATGGCCGAGGAGGCACGGCGGGCCGCACGGCGCCTGCCGCTCCAGGCGCCTGCCGGGCGTATCCTCCCCATCAGCCCGGCCGCCGTGGATCTCTACGCCGTCGGCGTCCACTGGGCCCTTGGCGACGCCGGCGCCGCCCTGGAGGCGGGGCGGAACCTTCGGCCCGAGCACTTCCCCACGGCTGAGCGGAAGGCACGCCTGGGCACAGACATGGCCCGTGCCTGGTGGGCGTGGGGCCGCCCTGAGCAGACCGCCCGCGCCTTGCTCGACGCCCACCGTGCAAGCCCCGGCGAGGTGAGAGACCGCCCCGCGATCCGCAGCATCGTGACCGAGTTGGCGCAGCGGCACCCTCATGCCGTTGGCGTGCGGAAGCTGCACGCCGCCGTGTCCGCCCCGGCGAGCTGAGACCGCCGCCCGTCGGGCCCCACCGGGTCCGGACATGCCTCGGTCCCGGCACCAGGGGGTCCCGGCCAGCCGTCGACCCGGCCTGAGTCGGCGCTCGCCTGGGTGCGACACCCACTTCTGCAGGCAACACCCGGGTGTCGGGGGCAGCCCCACCGTTGCACCCCCCAACCTGAACCGGGCTGCACACTCTGCTCAGCGGCGTCCCGGCGGGGCGGTGGGCCACCTACGGCGACCTGGCGGCGGCGGTCGGGAGCCATGCCGTCCCCATAGGTCAGCACCTCGCCACCTGCGGTCGATGCCCCACCCCCTGGCGCGTCCTCACGGCCGCCGGGAAGGTCAGCCCCGGCTTCCAGTGGCCCGACCCATCGCGTACGGACACCGCCGCATCCCTCCTGATCAGGGAAGGCGTGCGCTTCGATGGGGACACCGCCGACCCGGACCAGCGCCTGCGCCAGGACGAGCTCCGGCACCTCCTCGACGGCTGAAAGCCCTTCGAAGCCCTCAGCCCATCGTGACCGGTCCCTGGCTCAGGCATCAGCGCCGCCGAAGCGCTCGCGGTGGGACTCCAGGTCCTCCTCGGAGATCTTCGCGAAGAGCACCGGCGGCACGGTGAAGGCTGTACCGGCCGGGACAGCGTCCAGGGACTTGGCCTGCTCGGCGGTCACCCAGGTCGCGGTGTCGCTTTCCAGGGCGAAGGCACTCCGCATGGCGGCGGCCGAGGCCGGGATGAACGGCTCGGAGACGATCGCGTAGAGGTGGATGAGGTTCATCGCCGTGCGCAAGGTCAGGGCCGCGCCCACCGGGTCGGTCTTGATCTCCAGCCAGGGGGCCTTCTCCTCCAGGTAGGAGTTGCCCGCCGACCACAGAGCCCGCAGCGCGGCAGCCGCCTTGCGGTACTGGAGGGCGTCCATGTGCTCTTCGTACTCGGCCAGGAGGTGGGCGATCTCCTCGCCGAGTCGCGTCTCCGCCTCGTCTGCCTCGTTGCCTGCGGGGACCTCGTCGCCGAAGCGCTTGCGGGAAAAGGAGAGCACGCGGTTGACGAAGTTGCCGAGAGTGTCGGCCAGGTCCTTGTTGACTGTGGCGGCGAAGTGCTCCCAGGCAAAGGAGGAGTCGTCCGACTCGGGGGCGTTGGCGATCAGGAAGTAGCGCCAGTAGTCGGCCGGGAGTGTCTCCAGCGCGGCGTCGGTGAAGATGCCCCGCCTCTGGGAGGTGGAGAACTTGCCGCCGTAGTAGGTCAGCCAGTTGAAGCCCTTGACGACGTCGACCTTCTTCCACGGTTCGCGCACGCCCAGCTCGGTGGCGGGGAACATCACCGTGTGGAACGGGACGTTGTCCTTCGCCATGAACTGGGTGTAGCGGACGGTGTCGTCGGCCTCGTACCACCACGACTTCCAGTCGCGCCTCTCGCCGTCCGGGGCGGCGTCCGCCCACTCCTTCGTCGCGCCGATGTACTCGATCGGGGCGTCGAACCAGACGTAGAAGACCTTGCCCTCGGCCGCCAGCTCCGGCCAGGTGTCCGCCGGGACCGGCACCCCCCAGTCCAGGTCGCGGGTGATCGCCCGGTCGTGCAGGCCCTCGGTCAGCCACTTGCGGGCGATGGAGGAGGACAGCTGCGGCCAGTCGGCCTCGTGCCGGGCCACCCACGCCTCAACCTCGTGCTGGAGCTTCGACTGGAGCAGGAACAGGTGCTTGGTCTCGCGAACCTCCAGCTCCGTGGAGCCGCTGATCGCCGAGCGCGGGTCCAGCAGGTCGGTCGGGTCCAGAACGCGCGTGCAGTTCTCGCACTGATCGCCGCGCGCCTTGTCGTAGCCGCAGTGCGGGCAGGTGCCCTCGACATACCGGTCGGGGAGGAAACGGCCGTCGACCGGCGAGTACACCTGGCGGATCGACCGCTCCTCGATGAAGCCGTTCTCCCACAGCTTGCGCGCGAAGTGCTGAGTGATCTCGACGTTCTGCTGCGAAGAACTACGCCCGAAGTAGTCGAAGGCCAGCTGGAAACCGTCGTACACGGCCTTCTGCGCGTCGTGAGCCTGCGCGCAGAACTCCGCCACCGACGTGCCGGCCGCCTTGGCCGCCAGCTCGGCGGGCGTCCCGTGCTCGTCAGTAGCGCAGATGTACAGGACGTCATGACCACGCTGGCGGAGGTACCGGGAGTACACGTCCGCCGGAAGCATCGACCCGACCATGTTGCCCAGGTGCTTGATCCCGTTGATGTAGGGAAGCGCGCTGGTTACCAGGTGTCGAGCCATCCTTGGATGCTCCGTTTCGTACGTTGACGCCGGCGGCAGTGCCACGGCGGGCCGAAGTCGGGAGGACGCGACCGCGCAAGGTCGCTCAGCCGTGTCACGCATGGTGTCGGCCGGATCTGCGAGCCGCCGCAATCGTATGGCACCCGGGTGCCACACCGCCGGGTCGTTTACCGGCGGCGGGGCTCGCGGGGAAAGGCTCTCGGCCGTTTGAGGCAGGCGGTGTTCTCCCTCGTCGTTGGTGAAGCCATGTGCCCCGGAGCCGTCGAGTGGGCCGGCGGAGCCGGCGGGCGGCCTCGGGGTCGCCATGGACGCCTTGGTGGAAACGTTCAGCGCCATCGTCCGACGTCGGCACGGACACCGTGGGTGCGCGGTCGGCCGGCTCTCTGCCGCGCTGAAGTCGGACAGCTCCCCGATGACCTGGCCTAACCGGCCGAACTGGCGACGCCCCTCCGGGCGAAGGTCCCACGCGGCCTTGGTCTGAGTCCCGCTTCACGCCGGGGCCCGCAGTACGTCGTCTTCGCGGCCAGCCCACTGGCCACACGGCCGGGTGATGGCCTTCACGGTCGGGCGCGGGCTGGCACATCTCAGTCGGTTGTCCGGCTCACCTCTCCGTCGCCTGCGCCGATCCCCGCCGAACCGCCGGTGAACTCGGCCTGCTGCAGAGCTGCTGTCGCCCCTGAGCCTGCGCTCCGCCGAGACGTCCGCGCGCATCACCACTCTCGTACATCACGCCGGTCACGCGGCAGACCTGCCGGGGCCACACTGCGACGGGTTCTGTGCTTCCGCCGCGTCGCCCTCGACTTCCCGAGCGACCACGCGTCAGCGAATGGCCGAGGTCCCGCCGGACCCAGCGCCCGGCAGGCGCGGGGCACGTTGCCCCTTTCGGCTGAACTTGCCCAGCGCCCTGTGCCGGTATCTCGCTGCACGCGCCCCGGATCTCCGCCGATCCAGCTACGTCTGCGCACAGTTTTGGCACGCCAAGTCCCCCTTCGCGATTGCTAGTTGCGGGTTTATCTACGCGCGAAGCATCACCAGCCGAACAACCATTCGGGCATATCAGACGACTTCTCGCTGAGGCATTACCCGCGGGTACCGCGAGCTGCTAGAAACTGGTGCGCTCCCCCACGCCTCAACACCCCCCACACTTCGAAGGGCTGGCAGCCATGTCAGTACGCAGGTTCTGGGCATCCGTCTCCACGCTCGCCGTCGCGGCCGCGATCTCCCTCGGCGCTGCCGGGCCGGCATCCGCGGCGGGTTCGGGCGCAGCCGCGGGCGGTTATGCCGCATTGGGCGACTCCTATTCCTCGGGAGTCGGCGCCGGAAACTACCTCCCCGACAGCGGTGACTGCCGACGCAGCGCCAACGCCTATCCCCATCTGTGGGCGAGGGCGAACTCCCCCGCCTCGTTCGACTTCGTCGCCTGTTCCGGAGCGACCACCTCGTCCGTGGCCGGCAACCAGCTCGGTGTGCTCAACGCGTCGACGTCGCTGGTCAGCGTCACGGCCGGGGGCAACGACGTCGGGTTCGCCGACGTCATGACGGACTGCGTGCTTTCGAGTGAGGCCGTCTGCGTCAACAGCGTGAACGCCGCCGTCGCGCGGATGAACAACTCGCTTCCCGGCGCCCTCGATTCTCTTTACGGGAGCATTCGCGACCGCGCCCCGCAGGCTCAGGTGGTGGTGCTCGGATACCCCCGCTTCTACCAGCTGCCGGGCCGTTGCATCGTCGGCCTCACCGACACCGAGCGGTCCGCGATCAACAACGCGTCGGACGTGCTGAACGACGTCCTCGCCAAGCGGGCCGCCGACGCCGGGTTCACCTTCTCCAGCGTGGTGGACGAGTTCACCGGCCATGAACTGTGCTCCGGTGATGCCTGGCTCCACAGTGTGACCGTGCCGATCCACAACTCTTACCACCCCAAGGCGGCAGGGCAGTCGGGTGGTTACCTGCCCGCGTTCCGTTCGGCCGTGTAGCAGAAGGAGAAGAAAGAGGATCTGGGTCCACGGCGGTTCACCACGTGCCCGTGCACGGTGCGTAGGGTGAACCGCCGCTCCCCCGCCACGCCCCTCAGCGCCGCCTGCTCCATGACGCCGCCTGCGGCACCTGGTCAGTAGCGCTCGACCAGGTGCTCGCGGCCCACCGGGGGCTCGTACGCCTCGGGCCAGAAGTCCGTCACCCCGGTGATCCGTCCGCGCTCGTCGAAGGTGAAGAAGTGGATGGCGTCCATCTCTTCGGGCTCCTCCCCAGGCGCGGTGAACTCGGTCCGGGCGGCGGCCTGCCTGCCCTCCGCGTCGGCGACTATTCGCTCGACCCGCACGTGCCAGTCCCCCGGATACTCCTGGTTGAACCGGACGTACCGCTCGCTGCCGCGAATCCGCTCCCTCGTCTGCGGCAGGTCGTACACCACATCGTCGGCGAGGGTCTCGGCGAACGCGCTCCAGTCACGGACGTCCGCCGCCGCCCAGTACGCCTCCACCACCGCGCGCAGACCGGCCGCGCCGATACCACCGGCTCCGGCCCTGCCCACGGCCCCGCCCTGTGCCCCACCCGTCGTTCCGCCTGTCATGTCGGTCATGGGAACGAGTGTGACCCCTGCCACTGACAATCGGCCGGGAGAGCCGGGGCACACCGCCCTGACCTGGCATTACCTCTCATGTGGTGCAGGGCGCGACGCCTTGATCGAGTACATCAGCGGGATACGCGGCCGGTCGGCCGGGAAGCGGTAGCAGCCGTCCGCGTGACGCTCCAGCGCGCCGAACCTGGGGAAGAGCGACACGTCGTGTTCGTGGAGGAACTCGATGCGCAGGCCCGCCGCCGCGAGCGCCGTCACCACCTCTCCCACCGGATGCTGCCACTCGACGCTGCGGTTGTGCACCGTCGGCGCGTCGGAGTCCGCGTACGTCCCCGGGGTCTCGTCCACCCAGGCCTCGCTGCTGAAGTAGTCATCGGTGACCACCGAACCCGTCGCATCGTCCATCGAGTCGGTCAGCGGGTGGAACTCCGCGAGGTAGAGGAAACCTCCCGGGGCGACCAGCGAGGCGGCGGTCTCGGCCCAACGCGGGATGTCGGGGAGCCAGTTCAACGCCCCGATGCCCGTGTAGACGATGTCGTACGCGGGATCGGGAACGGCGGTCGGCGCGTCATACACATCGGCCGTGACGAACGCCGCCCGGTCCGGGCCCAGGCCCAGCGTCGCGGCCAGGTCGCGGGCGGCCTCGACGGCGGGCTCGGAGAAGTCGAGCCCCACGACCTGGGCCGCACCTCGGCGCGCCCAGGACAGGGTGTCCACCCCGATGTGGCACTGGAGGTGCAGCAGAGTCTTCCCGGTGACGTCTCCGACCTCGGCGAGTTCGAAGGCGCGCAGGACGTCCTTGCCCGCGCGGAAGGCGTCCAGTTCGTAGAAGTCGCTTGCCACGTGGATCGGCACGCGCTCGTCCCAGCGCGCGCGGTTGGCGTCCTGCCAGTCGTCCGGTGTCGGGGAGTACATGGGCGGGAACGTACCCGCACGAGGGTCGGGGGTGCGACTGGATATCCACAGCCGGGGAGACGGTCGGCGGGGTCGCGGACAGGTTATCCACAGGGTCCCCGCCGAGGTGGCCGATCGGGTTGTATGGGGGCATGAGCGAAACACAGAACGCCTCGACCATGCCGGAGTGGGAGCAGCGGTTCCGCGCGCCCCGGGTGTCCCTGCCCGACTGGGCCGAGGACGCGCCTGACCGCTCTCTGTTCGTGTCCAATGCCACCGGGACCTACGAGCTGTACGCATGGGACCGGGTGAGCGGCGAGCAGCGGCAGGTCACCGACCGGCCGAACGGAACGACCGACGGGGTGCTGACGCCCGACGGCGAAGCCATCTGGTGGTTCAGCGACACCGACGGCGACGAGTTCGGGGTATGGATGCGCCAGCCCTTCGGCGGCGGGGAGGACGAGCCCGCCGTCCCGGGACTCGCGCCTTCGTATCCGGCGGGACTCGCCATCGGCCGCGACGGCTCGGCGGTGGTCGGCCGTTCGACCGATGAGGAGGGCACGACGGTCCACCTGGTGCCCCAGCCGGGCGGCGCCCCTGTGGAGATCTACCGCCACCGGGAGTCCGCCGGGGTCGGCGACCTCTCCCACGACGGCACGTTGATCGCGTTGGAGCACACGGAGCACGGTGACGCGATGCACTCGGCCCTGCGCGTGGTGCGGCCGGACGGTTCCACGGTGGCCGAGCTGGACGACACGGAGGGCGGCACCAAGGAGCTGGGGCTCGCGGTGCTGGGCTTCGCCCCGGTGGCCGGTGACAGCCGGCTCCTGGTCGGACATCAGCGCCGGGGCCGCTGGGAGCCCATGATCTGGGACCCGGTCACGGGCTCGGAGACCGCTCTCCCCATCGACCTGCCGGGAGATGTGGGGGCCGAGTGGTATCCGGACGGTTCGGCGCTGCTCATCGAGCACAGCTTCGAGGCCCGCAGCGAGCTGTGGCGGTACGTCCCGGGGGCGGCGGAGCCCGTCCGTGTCGAGACCCCCGCCGGCACGGTGTCGGGCGCCACGGCCCGCCCGGACGGCGAAGTGGAGTATCTCTGGTCCTCGGCCGCGCAGCCGCCCGAGGTGCGTTCGACGAGCGGCGCCGTGGTCCTGGACCCGCCAGGGGCGAAGGCCCCGCAGTCGGTGCCCGTGCAGGACGCGTGGGTGGAGGGGCCAGGAGGCCGCGTCCACGCCCTTGTGCAGACGCCCGCCACCGGTGACGGCCCCTTCCCCACCGTCTTCGAGATCCACGGCGGTCCGACCTGGCACGACAGTGACGCCTTCGCCTCCGGGCCGGCCGCCTGGGTGGACCACGGCTTCGCCGTCGTCCGGGTCAACTACCGGGGCTCCACCGGGTACGGCCGCGCTTGGACGGACGCGCTGAAGCACCGGGTCGGGCTGATCGAGCTGGAGGACATCGCCGCCGTTCGGGACTGGGCGGTGGAGTCCGGCCTCGCGGACCCGCGGCGCCTGGTCCTGGCAGGCGGCTCGTGGGGCGGGTATCTGACCCTGCTCGGCCTCGGCACCCAGCCCGACGCCTGGGCGCTGGGCTTGGCCGCGGTGCCGGTCGCGGACTACGTCACGGCCTACCACGACGAGATGGAGGCCCTGAAGGCGATGGACCGCACGCTGCTGGGCGGCACGCCGGAGGAGGTGCCCGAGCGTTTCGCGGCCTCGTCGCCCCTGACGTACGTCGACGCGGTGCGCGCCCCGGTCTACATCTCGGCGGGCGTCAACGATCCGCGTTGCCCCATCCGCCAGGTGGAGAACTACGTGGACCGGCTGGCGGCACGCGGCGCGGTGCACGAGGTGTACCGGTACGACGCCGGGCACGGCTCGCTCGTGGTCGAGGAGCGCATCAAGCAGGTCCGGTTGGAGCTGGAGTTCGCGCTGAAGCACCTGGGAGGAGGCACCGCCCCGGAGCGCTGAGGGGGAGAGGGGCGCGCTTCCCGGCTGTGCCAGGCACCGGCGCGGCGGCCTCGTCGATCTCGGGACGGGGGCCTCGCTGGGCCCGGCGGGACGGGGGCCTCGCTGGGCCCGGCGGGAGGGGCCGGCAGGGCTCGGCGGGGCGGGCCGGCAGGGGTCGGCGGGGCTCGGCGGGGCGGGCCGGCAGAGCTCGGCGGGGCGGGGTCGCCGACGGGGTATGGGGCCGGTTCCGGCGTAAGAGGGGGATAAATCGCCGACCCCGCTCCGGGCCACCGCGGCGGGGAACCGTACCGTGGAGGGGTGTACCGGTTCCTGCTGACCCCGCGATGGTGGGGGATCAACCTCTTCGTCGTGCTGGCCATCCCGTTCTGCGTGTTCATGGGCACCTGGCAGCTCGGCCGTTTCGAGGACCGTGTGCAGTCGCACGAGCAGGCGGAGGAGCGACCCGACCCCGGCACACGGGCCGCGAAACCCCTGGACGAGCTGCTGCCCGTCGACAAGGTGACGTCCGGCCGTCCGGCCGTCGCGACGGGAACGTACGCCGACCAGTTCCTGGTGCCCGGCCGTGAGCTGGACGGCCGGGAGGGCTTCTACGTCCTGAACCTGCTGCGCACGGACAGCGGCAAGGCGCTTCCGGTGGTACGCGGGTGGATGCCCGGTTCCGCGAGCGGCGCCCGGGTGCCCGCCACGCCGCAGGGCGAGGTCACGGTGACCGGCGACCTCCAGGCGTCCGAGAACATGCACAGCGATGGCGTCGACGTCAGAGGCGGGCTGCCCGCGGGGCAGCTCGGCATGATCAGCGCGGCGACCCTGGTGAACCTCGTCCCGTACGACGTGTACGACGCCTGGGTGACACTGCCAGAGGGCGAGGCGGGCGGTACGGGCGGTGCGATGGAGCCGGTGCCCGCAGCGGCTCCGCAGGGCAGTGGCCTCGACCTCAAGGCGTTCCAGAACCTGGGGTACACGGGCGAGTGGTTCGTCTTCGCCGGCTTCGTGCTCTTCATGTGGTTCCGCCTGGTCCGCCGCGAGGCCGAGGCCGCCCGCGACCTCGCGCTCGGCCTCGCCCCCGAGGGCCTGCCGGCTGAGGGCGGCCCGGCGACCCCGGAGGGCCTGCCGGCTCAAGGCGGCCCCGCAGCCCCGGACAGCCCTGCGGCCCCGGACACAGCCCGGCAGGCCTGAGCGGCCGCACGGCCCCGGACGACCCACGGGCCGCGGACGGTCGGTCGCCGCCTGACGCATCGTCGGCCTCCGTAGCCTCAGGTGTCCGTCGGCTCCCGCGACGCCCGACGACACGGTGGCCCCGGACGACATGACGGTCCGGGAGGACGCGACCCCGGCCCCGGACGACATGACGGTCCGGGAGGACGCGACCCCGGCCCCGGACGACATGACGGTCCGGGAGGACGCGACCCCGGCCCCGGACGACATGACGGTCCGGGAGAGCGCGGTTCGGCCCCGGACGACGCGACGGCTCCGGAAAGGCGCGGTCCCGGCCCCAGCCGCTCGGGCAACCTCGCAGCAAGGCCCGGGGCCTCGTAGGGCCCGACGGCGGCAGGTCTCGCAGCAGGGTCCGGAGGCGTCGCAAAGCTCGCACAGGCCGGAGCCCTACAGGGCCCCCGAAGTCACTCAGGTTTCCGGTGCCGGGCAAGACCTGTGAGGCCGCGCAGGGCCCCGCAGTCGCGCCGGACCCGAGGCGGGACGAAACCCCTGAGGCCGCGCAGGGCCCCGCAGTCGCGCCGGGCCCCGAGGCCGGGCGAGGCCCCGCAGTCATGCCTGGCCCTGAAGTGTCGCGGGGCCCCGCGGTCATGCCGGGCCCCGAAGTGTCGCAGGGCCGACCCGCGGTCACACAGAACCCCGACGTGTCGCAGGGCCGCCCTGCGCTCACGCAGAACCCCGACGTGTCGCACGGCCCCACGCTCACGCAGAGCCCCACCGTGCCGCACGGCCCCGCAGTCGCGCATAGCCCGCCACCGTGTCGCACGGCCACGCAGAGCCCGCAGCCCCGTAGCACCTGGAGCCTCCGCAGGGCCCCGGACCCGTAGCACCTGGAGCCTCCGCAGCACCCCGGGACCGCAGCACCCGGAGCCCCCCGCAGCGCCCCGGGGTCGGCCCGTAGCACCTGGAGCGCACGCAGGGGTCGGGGCCACAGGGCACCGAGAACAGAGCTCCAGCGACAGGACTCCGGGAACAGGGCCCTGAGGCGCGGGCCCCGGGGCGGGTCAGGACGTGGCCAGGACTCCGGTGCGGTAGATCGTGCCCGCGCAGGCATTGTTGATCTTCGCCTCCGCGGTGGGCGCGCCCGACTCCGGGGTGTGCGTCACGGTGATGCCGCCGTCCGCCGTGCCTCCGCCGTCCTTGCCCAGCGACTGCGCCTGCATCTGGGGCTGCATCTGGGTCTGCGCAGCCGATGTCTCGGCGCCCTCGCCCACCGTTCCTCCGGCGCCGTCCACCGACGGGCTGGGGCTGGGCGAGGGGGCCACGGTCGGGCAGGTTTCTGTGGGGACCCAGGCGAACCGGACCTCGTACGCCATGGCCGGCTTCAACAGCACCCTCTCCGGCTCCTGCCCTGGATCGGGCAAACCGGGCGCTGCGTCTCCCGGCGCGTGCTGGACGACGTCGATCTTGAGCGGGTCCGCGGCGCCGAGAGCGGTGAAGCCCACGGTGCCGTTGCTGGTGACCGTGCAGTCCGTGCCCGACACGTTGGCGATCCTGAAGCGGCCGTAGACCGTGCCGTCGGCCTCCGGCGCGTCTACACCGGCGGAGTCGACCCCGAGCTGGCTCGGGTCGCAGACGGTCGGGGCAGCGGGCTCGTCGCGCGGGGCTGCGGAGGCTTGGCCCGTGGCGGTGGCCTCGGGGTCGGCGCCCATCCCCGGTGAGGCGCTCCGGTGCGGTTCGGGCGCGCCCATGCCCCCCTCGCTCTCCCGATGGCTGGGCTCCACGGCCTGTTGGCGGCGCTCCTCCGGTCCGGTCTCGACACCGTTGCCACCCTGGGCCTGTTCGCCGTGGCCGACGATGGCGGGGCGGGCCGTGGTCGAGCCACCGGAGGTCGCGACGTGGACGAACGCGGGGACGGCGGTGCCGATCAGCAGGGCAGCCGCCGCGGCCCCCACGACGGCCTGCCGTCGCTTGGCCCGGCGGGCCGGCACGGCGCGCTGGAGTTGGTCGAGGCTCCCCTGGGCGGGTTCGAGCCCCCGGACGGCGCCGTGCAGCATGCGGCGCAGGGCCGTCTCGTCCAGCTCGGTCGTGGCCGGCCCGCCACGACCGCCCGCGAAGAGGTCGGTCAGCGTGCCCGTCAGGCCGTCGGCGCGTACCTCGAAGGCCCCGCCCGCGCCCGTACGCGCTTCCCGCCCCGTCGAGCTCAAGCCCTCGGCGCGCGCCTCAGGAGCCGCGCCAGCGCCCGCCCCCGGGCCCACGCCCGAGCCAGCGCCCGCCCCCAGGCCCAAGCCCGTACCTGCACCCGTGCCCGTGCCCAGCCCTGCACCCGTGCCCAGCCCCGCACCCGAGCCCGTACGCGCCCCTCCCCCTGCCAGGCCGCCGGTGCGCGCCTCGGGGACAGGGCGCGCACTCGTACGCGCTGCTCGGGCCGTCCCGCCCTCGGCACGCGCCCCAGCCTCACGGGCAGGACCCGCGCCCGCCGCCACGCCCGGTGCCGCAGCGGCGTCGGCGCCCGCTCCCCCAGGGGTGGTCCCTCGCGTCCCGGAGACATCAGCGGCATCGGCGCGCGCTTCCCCCGGAGGGTTCCCTCCCGTCCCGGAGACGTCGGCGGCGTCGGTCTCCTCGGTGGGCCGTGCGGGCGGCGTGGGCCGCGGGTCGCCCTCGGGCGCGGGGAGGGCGAGCTCGCGGTGCGGGCGGCCGGGGTCGAGTCCGGGGGGCGGCGTCGGCTCGGGTCCGCCGTTCGCCATCGCGTCTCCCGTCGGGTCGTTCTCGTGGCCGCGCTCGCGCCGGCGCTCCGACCCGGTCACGCCTGAGCCTCCATCACGACACGGAGCGCCGCGATGCCGCGGGAGCCGTAGGCTTTGACCGACCCCAGCGAGACGCCCAGCGTCTCCGCGACCTGGGCTTCCGTCATGTCGGCGAAGTACCGCAGCACGAGGACCTCGCGCTGACGCCGCTGGAGCCCCTTCATCGCCTTGATCAGCGCGTCCCGCTCCAGTTGGTCGTACGCGCCCTCCTCCGCGCTCGCCATGTCCGGCATGGGCTTCGAGAGCAGCTTCAGCCCGAGGATGCGGCGGCGCAGCGCCGAGCGCGAGAGGTTGACCACGGTCTGGCGGAGATACGCCAAAGTCTTCTCTGGCTCGCGGACCCGGTTGCGAGCGGAGTGGACGCGGATGAACGCCTCCTGCACCACGTCCTCGCAGGACGCGGTGTCGTCCAGCAGCAGGGCCGCGAGGCCGAGCAGGGAACGGTAGTGGGCGCGGTAGGTCTCGGTGAGGTGGTCGACCGTGGTTCCAGCTGCCACCGTCTCCTCAGCGCCCCCGCGCTGGGAGGGCAGCTGGGCGGCGCGCACAGCGGGCATGGGCGCGATCACCGGCATGCCACCACCGCCGGGTGCGCGGGGCCGCCGGAACGGGCGCACCGAAGCGCCTCGCAACGGGCCCACCACTGTGATATCGAGAACCTCTGCCACGCCTGTTGGACACGTTTCCCCCCGTCAGGGTTGTACGCGGACGGCGCCATGTTCGACGCTGTGCGAGATGCCCTCATACACACCTGCTCTTCCCCAAATGCCCCGTAATAGCGTCCACCCACGCACGACGTGAGGGCATAGACGCCGCCCGGCCGACGCATGGTTGCAGGAGGCCGGGAGATCATCGTCGGATACGACAACGCCCCAGCTCAAGAGGTACAGACCAGCGAATTGCTCATAGGGCGTTCACAGATCCTACAAAACAGGTTCGATCACGGCCGGGGAAATTCGGCGGCGACGGTTTCGGCGATCTGAGCCACGTTCAAAGCCGCCCCTTTTCGGAGATTGTCACCGCAAAGGAACATTTCCAGGGCATGCGGATCGTCCATCGACCGCCGCACTCGGCCGACCCAGGTGGGGTCGGTGCCGACGACGTCGGAAGGGGTGGGGAAGTCGCCGGACGCCGGGCTGTCGAAGAGCACCACGCCGGGCGCGGTCGCGAGGATCTCGTGGGCCCGGTCGACGGCTACCTCGTTCTCGAAGCGCGCGTGGACGGACATGGAGTGCGTCGCGATGACGGGAACGTAGACGCAGGTGGCGGTGGTCTTCAGGCCGGGCAGGCCGAGGATCTTGCGGCTCTCCTCGCGGATGGCGAGCTCCTCGGACGACCAGCCGTCCCCGGCGTCGTCACCGGCCCACGGCACGACGTTCAGGGCCACGGGTGCGGCGAACGGGCTCTCCACGGCCGTCCCGACCCCGCCGAAGCCGTCCCGCGGTCTGCCGCCGCGCCCGTCGCCGAACGTGTCGGAGGTGGCGGACCCGAGGCCTCCGGGGCTGGCGCCCAGGGCGCGGCGTACGTCGCCGGGCCGGGTCCCCAAGTCCGTGCCGGCCACCAGCGAGAGCTGTTCGCGCAGGGCGGCGACGCCGTCCCGGCCCGCGCCGCTGACCGCCTGGTAGGAGGAGACGATGAGCTCGCGCAGCCCGAACTCGGCGTGCAGCGCGCCGACCGCGACGATCAGCGACAGCGTGGTGCAGTTCGGGGACGCGACGATGCCGCGCGGCCGGAGCCGTGCGGCATGGGGGTTGATCTCCGGGACGACGAGCGGAACGTCGTCGTCGAGCCGGAAGGCCGCCGAGTCGTCGATGACGACGACGCCCTTGGAGGCGGCGATCGGGGCCCAGTGGGCGGACACCTCGTCCGGCACCAGGAACAGCGCCACGTCGACGCCGTCGAACACGTCCTCCGCGAGCGCGAGGACCTCGCTCTCCTCGCCGCGCACGACCAGCTTGCGGCCGGCCGAGCGCGGCGAGGCGACGAGTCTGACCTCGCCCCAGACGTCCGCGTGCTGCGAGAGGATCTGGAGCATGACACCGCCGATCGCCCCGGTCGCACCGACGACCGCGAGCGAAGGGCGGTGTGCGGTCATCGCCCGGTGCCTCCGTAGACGACAGCCTCGTCGGAGTCGCTGTCGAGGCCGAAGGCGGTGTGCACGGCGCGCACGGCGCCGTTGACGTCGTCGGCGCGGGTGACCACAGAGATGCGGATCTCGGACGTCGAGATCAGCTCGATGTTCACGCCCGCGTCGGACAGCGCCTCGAAGAAGCCCGCCGTGACGCCCGGGTTGGTCTTCATGCCAGCGCCGACCAGGGAGATCTTGGCGATCTGGTCGTCGTAACGGAGCGACTCGAAGCCGATGGCGCCCCTGGTCCGCTCCAGGGCGTCGATGGCCTTGCGGCCCTCGGCCTTGGGCAGGGTGAAGGAGATGTCCGTCAGCCCGGTCGTGGCGGCGGAGACGTTCTGCACCACCATGTCGATGTTGACCTCGGCGTTCGCGATGGCGCGGAAGATCGCGGCCGCCTCGCCCGGCTTGTCCGGGACGCCGACGACGGTGACCTTGGCCTCCGAGACGTCGTGGGCGACTCCGGAGATGATCGCGTGCTCCACCTTCTGGTCCCCTTGCGGCTCGTTGCTGACCCAGGTTCCGCGCAGCCCCGAGAAGGACGAGCGGACGTGGATCGGGATGTTGTAACGACGTGCGTACTCGACGCAGCGGTGCAGCAGCACCTTGGAGCCGGACGCGGCCAGCTCCAGCATGTCCTCGAAGGAGATCCAGTCGATCTTCTTCGCCTTCTTCACGACCCGGGGGTCGGCGGTGAAGACGCCGTCGACGTCGGTGTAGATCTCACAGACCTCGGCGTCCAGCGCGGCGGCCAGCGCGACGGCGGTCGTGTCCGACCCGCCGCGGCCGAGGGTCGTGATGTTCTTGCCCTCCTGGCTGACGCCCTGGAACCCGGCGACGATGGCGATGTTGCCCTCGTCGATCGAGGTCCGGATGCGGCCCGGCGTGACGTCGATGATGCGCGCTTTGTTGTGGACCGAGTCGGTGATGACACCGGCCTGGCTGCCCGTGAACGACTGGGCCTCGTGGCCCAGGTTCTTGATCGCCATCGCCAGCAGGGCCATGGAGATCCGCTCACCGGCGGTCAGCAGCATGTCGAATTCACGGCCGGTAGGCATCGGTGACACCTGCTCGGCGAGGTCTATCAACTCGTCCGTCGTGTCGCCCATCGCGGACACCACGACAACCACCTGGTTGCCGTTCCTCTTGGCGTCCACGATTCGCTTGGCAACCCGCTTGATGCCCTCGGCATCGGCTACGGAGGAGCCTCCGTACTTCTGCACGACAAGGCCCACGTGCGCTCCTCGCTCAGTCATTACTGCGGTCGGCTCAGTTTAACGAGCAGCCCGGAAGCGACCCGTCTCTACCAGATGGTGAGATGTCCCGCTCACCGTCCGGTACAGCGTGTCGCCCCGAACCGCTCGTAGGTGGCTGTTGCCCACCCATCCCCAGAGCACTCCCGTTTGTGTCCCAGCCCACACCTTCGGGGCATGACGCGCGAGCCGGGGCGCTCAGTCGGCGTACTCCTCGGCCCTCGCCCGTGGTGGGGAGGCCGTCCCGGGCCGCCATGGCGTCGTCTCCCCGACTCCGTGGCGGCCCGGCCGGGACGCCCGGCACGCTCAGCGCCGGGGCCTCGGGGCCGGGAGGACCGGGCGGGCGGCGGCGGAGCGGAGTTCGGCCATGCGGGCGGCGATGTCCACCTCGGCCCGCGGCCGGGCGAGGAAGGTGTCCGGCACGTCGCCGGTCAGGCCCATCGCCTCGTCGCGGGCGATGTCGGCACGGCAGGCGCGGCAGACCCCGTGGTCCAGCGTGGTCGTGGTCTCGTCCTCGTCGCAGAACAGGCACATCATCACGGCCCCCGCGATCTGCTCACGCGGGTGGTCCCTCTCCGGGAGGGGGGCGGAGTGCGGCGGCATCTTGGTCTCCAGTCGTCTACGGAGGAAGGGCCCGGCGGAGTGCACGGGCGTCGGCAGGCCCGACGTCAGGGCCTGGGTGATCTGCTCGCGGCCGACGCCGCGCGCCAGCCACTCCTCGACCAGGTGTTCCAGCTCCACGCACTCGCCGTCGGACAGCTGGAGCCGGGGCTCACGGGCGCCGAGCCCGGCCAGGACGCGGTACGCCTCCGAGCGCGGAGCCCGGACGCCCGGTTCCGGTTCCGGTTCCGGTTCCGGTTCCGGTTCCGCGACCGCGTTCCCCGCCGGGGCCGCGGCCACTGCCCCGGCTGCTCTCCCGATCGCTTCCGGCCCCGTTCCCGGGGCGGCGGGGACCTGGCCCGGACCGGCGGCGGCCGTGCCCGGGGCGGGTGCGGGCGGCTGGCCCGGCGCGTCCATGCCGCGCACGAACCGCACATGGGCGGCCCACCAGGCGGCGTCGCGGGCGGTCCGGGAGAAGTACGTGCGCGTCACCCAGCGCATCTGACCGTCCGCCACGGTGATGTGCACCCTGATGCGGCGCAGGTGCCCGGCCCGGGTCAGCCGGTCCAGGGCGCTGCGGCACGCCTGCTGCCCGTAGTCCGGCAGCTCCTCGGCGAGCACCTTGTAGCCGATCGCCGCTCCCTCGGGGAGCCGGTCGACGTACGCGGCGATGGCCGCCTCGCGGGGTGCCAGGCCGGCGAAGTCGGTGGCGCGGGGCGGGGCCTGGTCGGGGACGTGGCGCTTTCCGTACCCGGCTTTCGCCATGGGATGGGCGGGCGGGCGCAGGGCGGCACTAAAGTGGACGACAGCCATGGGGATCGTCTTTCTAAAGGTGTGCGATCTCTTACGGTCAGACCCCGGTCGGTGTTGTGAGCACCACCGGGGTTGTCCGTTTTACGGATAGATAGTGGGTTGCTGATCGCGAACCTAGAGCCTGCATACGCTCCGGCGCAAGCCGATCGCTTAACGTCACCTTCGGTCGGATTCGGGCAGGTCGGAGCCAGGTAGGGAGGGAGGGTGGGTTGAACCCGACCACCCATTCCTTCAAGAAGAAGCTCGGGGCACGAGGCTCGCCGCTCGGGGCTTGAGCCCCGGAGAGACCTGCGGGAACACACAGCGGCGGCCCGGGGGCGGCGCCGCGGTGTCAGCCCGCCGTCAACGTCTCCGCGTCGATGACCAAGGTGTTCTGTCCGGCCGCGAGACGCCAGACGCCGTCGTCCTTGGCGAGGACGTACGTCGGTGTGCCGGGCAGCGCCTCCAGGTGGGCGGCGACCAGCTCGGAGGGGTCCTCCTGACCGCGGAAGACCTCGTCCAGGAACCGGCCCCCGTCACGGGTGACCGGGCGCTGGCGGATCTTGACCGCGGCCACGTCGGAGCGGATGAAGAGGACCAGGTCGACGGTGTAGGCGGCGGTCACCGGGGAGTCCGCCTGCGGGGGCAGCGCCCTGCGGGTGAAGGCACTGATCTCCGGCAGCCCGGTCAGCCCCCTGCCGTGCGCCGTCGTCCAGATGGCGTCCTCGCGGAAACCGCTGAGGAACGCGTCGGGCAGCGCCCTCTGCTGGGCGTCCTGCACTCCGGCCACGAACGCGACGATGGCGTCGACGTCCGACTGCGGCGCGGGGACGCCGATGACGGTGGGAGGGGAGGCGGGGGTCGAGGCGCTCATGCGGGATCTCTTGGGGGAACGCGGCCGCTGCGTCGGCCGTTCCCCAGGAGCCTCGCCCCTCAAGCGAGGTCGAGGTCAAGGGTGCGGCCCCTGACCCGTCGGACCCTCCCTAGTTCACCGGGCGCAGACCCAGGGGTCCCGCGATCTCCTGGAGCATCACGCGGCCCGCCTCCTCCGCCAGGTCGGCCTCGCCCGGGTCCTGGTCGGTGTCCAGGCCGTCCAGCTCCGCCAGGGGCTGCCCGAGGCGGATGTGGGCCACCAGGGACTGGAGGGCGCGCAGCGCGGCGGAGGCGGTGGAGCCCCAGTTGGAGAAGTACGAGAACTGCCACCACCACAGCGCCTCTGCGGTCCGGCCGGCCTCGTAGTGCGCCAGGCCGTGACCGAGGTCGGTGACGAGGTCGGCGAGGTCGTCGGAGATCCGGTGCGGGACCGGGGCCTTGCGGGGCTCGTACGGGTCGAAGACCTCGGAGTAGACGTCGATCGGCTCCAGGAGCACCGCGAACCGCTCGCGCAGGCCGTCCGCGTCCGGCTCGGGGCCGAGGTCCGGCTCATAGCGCTCGTCGGGCACGACGTCCTCGTACGCCCCGAGCCTGCCGCCCGCGAGCAGCAGCTGCGAGACCTGGAGGAGCAGCACCGGGACGGCCTCCTCCGGTTCCTCGACCTTGGACACCTCGGTGACCGCGACGATGAACGTCTTGATCTGGTCCGCGATCTGGACGGCGAAGTCGCCCGGGTCCTGCGTGACGGAGTTCAGCGTGGCGTCAGACATCGGGGGGACCTCCCGTAGGCGCGGTCTCGAACGGTGAGTGGGGCCGAAGAAGCACTGCGCGGGCGTCAGACATCCAGCAGCCGCCTCCCTTCGAAGGCGCGGCCCAGGGTGACCTCGTCGGCGTACTCCAGGTCGCCGCCCACCGGCAGGCCGCTGGCCAGCCGGGTCACCCTCAGCCCCATCGGCTTGACCATCCGCGCCAGATACGTCGCGGTGGCCTCGCCCTCCAGGTTGGGGTCGGTCGCCAGGATCAGCTCCGTGATCGAGCCGTCCGCGAGGCGCGCCAGCAGCTCACGGATGCGCAGGTCGTCCGGGCCGACGCCCTCGATGGGGCTGATCGCCCCGCCCAGGACGTGGTAGCGGCCACGGAACTCGCGCGTCCGCTCGATCGCGACGACGTCCTTGGGCTCCTCGACGACACAGATGACGCTCGGGTCACGGCGCTGGTCCCGGCAGATCCCGCACTGCTCCTGCTGCGCGACATTGCCGCACACCGCGCAGAACCGGACCTTGTCCTTGACCTCCAGGAGGGAGTGGGCGAGCCGACGGACGTCCGTCGGCTCGGCCTGCAGGATGTGGAAGGCGATCCGCTGCGCGCTCTTGGGACCGACGCCGGGCAGCCTGCCCAGTTCGTCGATGAGGTCCTGAACAACGCCTTCGTACAACGGAACGCCTCTCTTCGCTTCCTGCTCCGTACCGTAGTGGGTACGGGTCGGTACCAGTAGGCCCCCGGAGTCAGCCCCCGGCGGCCGGCCGCCGGGTCAGAACGGCAGACCCGGCATGCCACCGCCGCCCAGGCCCTGGGCCAGAGGGCCGAGCTTCTCCTGCTGGAGCGCCTGCGCGTTCTCGTTGGCCGCCTGCACCGCCGCGACGACGAGGTCGGCGAGCGTCTCGGTGTCCTCCGGGTCCACCGCCTTCGGATCGATCACCAGGGCGCGCAGGTCTCCGGAACCGGTCACGGTCGCCTTCACGAGGCCACCGCCCGCCTGTCCCTCGACCTCGGTCCTGGCGAGTTCCTCCTGGGCCACGGCAAGGTCCTGCTGCATCTTCTGGGCCTGCTGGAGCAACTGCTGCATATTGGGCTGGCCACCACCGGGAATCACGGTCACTCCTGGCATTTCGACGACAGATGTTTCGGTACGCCGAGCCTACGTGCTCCTTCGTCACCGCGCTTCACCCACCGGGGACCAACTCTTTCGGGTGAGATTCGGGAACCGAGGTGTGGACTCCTATACCTGACCAGCGGCCCCGCACAGACGGGAATCCCGCGATTCCGACCCCGCGGCCCACCATTCGGCGGTAGGAAGGGCGTGGGCACCGGTACGCGTGAGCACCTGACCGGTGACGCAGAGTTACCCATGGGGGCCGTCGGCCGTACGGGCCGCCCCGCCCTCCCCGAGCCAGCCCGGGAAGTCCGCCCGCCCCTCCGTCCACCTCCGTCCGTCCCTGTCAGCCCCGACTCCGGTTCCGGTTCCCGTCTGCCGCGTTCACCCTGTTCGCACCACCTGTCCATCCCGCTCATCCCTTTCGTTCACCTCGTACCGTCGCGTCCGTCCCGGTTCTCCCGTTCTCCCACGTCCAGCCCGTCACCCCGTCCCGCCCCTTCGCCCCATACCTTCGCCCCGTCCCGTCCAGCCCGTTCGTCCCGTCCGTCAGAGTGCAGAGCAGAGGAGTGCCCCGGTGAGTCAGCCGGAGATGCAGCCCGAGGGGCCGCCCCGCAAGAAGTCCGACGCGGGTTCCGGTGAAAACGGAGCAGAGAGTTCCGCCCCCGGCCCCGGGGCCGGGCCCAGAGGCGGCGGAGGCAGCTCCGGGGGCCGCGATCTGACCGGGCGGCACTTTCCCCTCGGCGACTGGGGCGAGCCGGCCGAGCGGCTCGACGAGCTGTACCGCTGGGTGGAGGCCGGCGCCCTGAACACCGCGGACTGGTATCTCCACGACCGCGTCCGCAAGCGCAGAGGGGCCAGGGCCCTGCGGATGGGCACCGCTGCCGGGGTCGTCGTCGGGACCGCCCTGCCGCTGCTCGACCTGACCGGGGCGCTGAGCGGGTCGGCCGGCTGGGGCTATCTGTCACTGCTGCTGGGCGCCGCCTGCATGGCCTGCGACCGGTACTTCGGTCTCACCTCCGGCTGGATAAGGAATCTGGCGACGGCCCAGGCGGTGCAGCGGCGGCTTCAGGTGCTCCAGTTCGACTGGGCCTCTGAGTGCGTACGGGAGATGCTCGGGCCGACCGAGGGGACGGCCAGCGAGGCCGCGGAGCGGTGCCTGGGGGTGCTGCGGCGGTTCTCCGAGGACGTCACCGAGCTGGTGCGGTCGGAGACGGCGGACTGGATGGTGGAGTTCCGGGCCGGGCCCGCTCCGATGGGCACGCAGGCCCTGGTGTCCGGGAGCGCCGGGGGGCGCGGCGATTCGGCCGCCGCGCCGGGGCGCTACTCGATGCCGTCGGTGGCGGCCCGCCCGAACATGCCGCGGCAGCGTCCGCCGGAGCCGCCGCGGTGAAGGGCGGGGCCGGGGGCCGCTCACCGGCCCCCGGCCCCGCTCCGTTCAGCTGAAAATGATCATTGAGCCCTGGGCCAGGCTGCGGGTCGCCGCCGCGTGCAGGCCGAGCCAGACATGGCGTTCCCGGGCGAACGGGCCGCCGTCGTAGGGGACCGGGATCGCCGGTTCCTCCAGGTCGGTGGGGCGGGGGGGCGGCTGCGGGGCGGCCGGCGGATTGGCCGGGTCGATGCCGATGGACGGGGCGACGAAGGTCAGCTCCCGCAGCAGCCCGTGCGCGGAACCCAGCGGTCCGCCGCCCGCCAGCAGCGTGTCGTCGGAGAGCGGCACCGGGAAGTCCACGGGGACGTACGCTCCGGCGTGGTCGTAGTGCCAGACCAGGTGCGACTGCTGCGCACCCTGTTCGAACATCTCCAGCAACTGTTCGTACTCACCGTCGAGGCCCTCGACGGGGGTGACGGCGAGGCCGCTCATCCGGAGCAGGTAGGCGCGGCGCAGGAAGTGCAGGGCCTCGTAGTCGAAGCCGGCCACGGGGGCGACGTCTCCGGTGAGGCCCGGCATGTACGCGTAGACGGGGACGGGCGGCAGCCCCGCGTCGTACAGCGCCTTGTCGTAGACGGCGATCTCTTCGGCGAACGGATTGTCGGCGCTGTGGCACAGCACGTCGACGAGGGGGACCAGCCACAGGTCACAGGCCACGAAGTCTCGCTCTCCAACGGTTCGGGCGATCGTCGGGCCAGCGTAATGCGGGCGGGACCCCGCGCACAGTGCCCGTGCGTGCGGGGAGCGCGGGACGGGTGCCGTCGCCCCTCCCCGACCGGACGCCGGGCCGCCGTCAGGCGGTCGCGGCGGGGCGGGAGACGGGGTCGCAGACAGGTTCGGGGCCGGGGCCGCCGTCAGGCGGTGGCGGCGGGGCCGGGGCCGGGCTCGGGGTCCTCGGTCCGGGCCGTCCGGAGCCCCCGGGTCTCGCCCGCCGCACCGGTCTCCCTCGCCTCCAGTCGGTCGGCCCAGGCGAGCGCGTGGGCGTAGGAGGAGCACAGGAGAGCGTGGACCCGCTCGTGGTCGCCGCAGGCGATGGCCTCCACCAGCTCCTCGTGCCCGAACCACAGCACGCTCTCGTCGGGGTCCTCACCGCGCAGCCGGTGCACGGCGAAGACCCATGCCTGCACACGGAGCTTGGTGAGGAAGTCGGCTATGTAGGGGTTGCGAACGAATCCGCCGAGCTCCCGCCAGAACCGCAGGTCGTACCCGATCAGGACGTCGAGTTCGCCGCCCTTCGCCGCGCGGACCGCCTCGGCGGCCCGCCGCCGGATCGAGGCGAGGCCCTCGGGCCGGACCGCCACCCGGTCGGCGGGGTTGCGGAACAGGCCCTCGACGATGAGGGCGCGGGCCTCGGCCATCGCCCGGAAGTCGCCGACGGTGAACTCCCTGACCTGGAAGCCGCGGTGCTGGTCGGAGGCGAGGAGCCCCTGGGCGGAGAGGTCGAAGAGGGCCTCACGGACGGGCGTCGCGGAGACCCCGTACTGCTCGGCTATCTGCTTGACGGTGAACTCCCGGCCCGGCGGGAGCCGCCCAGCGAGCACCTCGTCGCGCAACGCGTCGGCGATCTGCTGGCGCAGGGTACTGCGGGTCACACCTCCGCCCCGGCTCATGTCGGCCCCTCCCGTTCGTCCCCGCCGGCCGGCTGCCTCCGGCAGGGTCACTTTCAGTTCGGGTCACCTTAAGCCAGGGCCCCCGCCGTGCCCGTTTCCGGGCACAGCGGGGGCATATCCGGGGCTCGACGCACACGGAGCAAGACCGTCCGGTTACCCGGAGTGCGCACCCCTTCCGATCCGGCACGCTCGCCGCACGGCCCGTGGGTCCGGGGCCCGGCGCGGCCGAGGCCCCCGCGTGACCGAGGGCCCCCGCGCACGTGGACTCCCCGCGCGGTCCTGGACAGGCCTCCCGGCCGTGGTCCCCGCGAGCCCTGGACTCGCCTGGGCCGTGGAGACGCCTCACGGTCGTGGAGGCGCCCCCGCGGCCGTGGACGCACCCCGTACGGAGTGCTCGTCCTACACCGTGTGCTCGTCGGCGACGGAGAGAGCGGCGTCCAGGGCCGCGAGCCCCTCCGCGGCCTCGGCCTCGGTGACGTTGCAGGCAGGGACGGCATGGGTGCGGTTCATGTTCACGAACGGCCACAGCCCCTTCTTCTTCGCCGCCGCGCCGAAGGCCGCCATCGGGGCGTTGGCCTCGCCCGAGGCGTTGTAGGGGACGAGCGGCTCACGGGTCTCCCGGTCGCGGACCAGCTCCAGCGCCCAGAACGCGCCGAGGCCACGGACCTCGCCGACCGAGGGGTGGCGTTCGGCGAGGTCCCGCAGGCCGGGGCCGAGGACCTGCTCACCGATGCGGGCCGCGTTCTCGACGACCTTCTCGTCCTCCATCACGCCGATGGTGGCGACGGCGGCGGCGCAGGCCAGCGGGTGGCCGGAGTAGGTGAGGCCGCCGGGGTAGGGGCGGGTCTCGAAGGTCGCGGCGATCTCGGCGCTGATCGCGACGCCGCCGAGCGGAACGTACCCGGAGTTGACGCCCTTGGCGAAGGTCAACAGGTCCGGCACCACGTCGAAGTGGTCGGCGGCGAACCAGGCGCCGGTGCGGCCGAACCCGGCCATCACCTCGTCGAGCACGAAGACGATCCCGTACCGGTCGCAGATCTCGCGCACTCCGGCCAGGTAGCCGGGCGGCGGGGGCATGATGCCCGCCGTGCCCGGGACGGTCTCCAGGATGATCGCGGCGATGGTGGCCGGCCCCTCGAAGGCGAGGGTGTCCTCCAGGTGCTGGAGCGCGCGGGCGCACTCCTCCTCCTCCGTCGCGGCGTGGAAGGGGGAGCGGTAGAGGAACGGGGCCCAGAAGCGGACGACGCCCGCCGAGCCGCTGTCGGAGGCCCAGCGGCGGGGGTCGCCGGTGAGGTTGATCGCGGTGGAGGTGCCCCCGTGGTACGAGCGGTAGGCGGAGAGCACCTTCGCGCGGCCGGTGTGCAGCCGGGCCATGCGGACGGCGTTCTCGACGGCCTCTGCCCCGCCGTTGGTGAAGAAGATCTTGTCCAGGTCGCCCGGGGTGCGCTCGGCGATGAGGCGTGCGGCTTCGGAACGCGCCTCGACGGCGAACGCGGGCGCGAAGGTGGCGAGCCTGCCCGCCTGCTCCTGGATCGCGGCGATCACGGTCGGGTGCTGGTAGCCGATGTTCGTGAAGACGAGCCCGCTGGTGAAGTCCAGATAACGGTTGCCGTCGTAGTCCCAGAAGTAGGCCCCCTCGGCGCCGGCGACGGCGAGCGGGTCGATGAGGCCCTGGGCGGACCAGGAGTGGAACACGTGGGCGCGGTCCGCGGCCTTCACGGCCGCACCGGCCGCGGGGTCGGCGTACGGGGCACGAGGGGCATGAGGGGTCATGCCGCGAGCGTAGGCGCTGGTCGGGGCCGCCTCCATGGCCACCTTGTACGGCGTGGGGCGTACGGATCGGCAGGGTGTCGGGTCCGGGAGGAGGGCGCCGGGCTCCGGGAGGAGGGCGCCGGGCTCCGGGAGGAGGGCGCCGGGCTCGGGGAGGAGGGCGCCGGGCCCGGGGAGGGCCGAGGGGCGACGCCGCGGGCGGAGGGAACCGGAGCGTGGACCACGGAGTCGTAGACGGGAGGCCCGCAGCCGGTGGCCCGCCCCGGGGCGGCGCTATCCTCGTGCGGGCTGCGGGGGACACCGACCGGGGGAGGAAGCGCCATGGACGAGCTCGGGTCCGGGGACCCGCACCGCATCGGTGCGTACCGGCTCCTCGGCCGCCTCGGTGAAGGCGGCATGGGACAGGTCTTCCTCGCCCGTTCCGACCGTGGCCGCACCGTCGCCCTGAAGCTCGTCCGCCCCGAGCTCGCGGAGCAGCCGCAGTTCCGCGCCCGCTTCCGCCAGGAGGTCCGCGCCGCCCACCGCGTCGGCGGCGCGTGGACCGCCCCCGTGCTGGACTCCGACACCGAGGCCCCGGTGCCCTGGGTCGCCACCGGTTACGTCGCGGGCCCCTCCCTTCAGCGCGTCGTGTCCGGCCGCCCCGGGGCCCCCGTCACGGCCTCCGGGGCGTACGGGCCGCTGCCGACGCGGTCCGTCCGGTTCCTCGGCTCCGGCCTCGCGCACGCCCTCCAGCACATCCACGGGGCGGGGCTCGTCCACAGGGACCTGAAGCCCTCCAACGTCCTGATGACCATCGACGGCCCCAGGGTCATCGACTTCGGCATCGCCCGCGCCCTGGAGTCCGTGCCCGACGGCGACCTGACCCGCACCGGCGCGCTGATCGGCTCGCCTGGGTTCATGGCGCCGGAGCAGGTGCGCGGCGAGCGGGTGACCGTCGCGTGCGACGTGTTCTGTCTCGGCTCGGTCCTCGCCTACGCCGCGTCCGGCCGTCTGCCCTTCGGCTCGGCGGAGAGCGGCGGGGCGCATGCCCTGATGTTCCGGATCGCCCAGGAGGACCCGGACCTGACCGGCGTGCCCGGGGAGCTGGCCGGCCTCGTCGGGGACTGCCTGGCGAAGGAGCCGGCGGCCCGCCCCGGCACGGACGAGATCCTGGAGCGGCTGGGAGGGGCAAAGGCCGGTACGCAGGCGGAGAGCGGCGAGCCCTGGCTGCCCGCGTCCCTCCTCGCCCAACTGGGCCGTCACGCCGTGGGGCTGCTCGACGCCGAGGACCCCGACGCCTCGATGGCGCCGCCGGGCGCAAAGGAGGCCCGGGGCCCCGCGCATCCGGCGGACCGCGAAAGCCCGACGGGGCCCGCAGGACCGGCGCAGACGGCGGTCACCGCGGCCGCCCCGAGACCGGCGGACGCCGTGAGACCGGGCACGCCGGCCGCCGACGGCCACGCCCCGCCCGGCCGGCCCCTCGACGCCCCGGCCCCCGCGCTCCCCGGCCCGGCCTCCGCCCCGGCCGCCTCACCGCCCACTGCCCCGGTCCCAGGCCCGCCGACCGACTCGGGCCCGCACTCCGCGCCCACAGCGGCCGCGGCCCCGCCCCCCGGAGCCCCCGTCGCTCCGGCGAGCGCCCGGCCCGTCGTCGCGCCGCAGCCCCACCCGTACGCCCAGCCCCACTCGTACGCGGAGCCCCACCCCCCGTACGGCCCCGTCTCTCCGTCCGGGCACCCGCAGCACTACAGCGGTACCGCCGAACAGACCTTCTCCCCGGCGTACTTCGCGCCCGTGTCGCCGCTCGCGCGGGAACGCCGCCCCCTCGGTCCGACCCTCGCGCTCATCGCCGTCGCCGTGGCCGTCGCGCTCGGCGCGGGCGGGTCCGTGTACGCGTTCATGAGCGGCGGGGCCGAGGGCAGGAACGCCGCGCCGGTCCCGTCCGCCTCTGCCGACGCACCGGTCAGCAACAGCGGCCAGAAGGACGGCGAGGAGCGCGAAGGGGCCGAAGGAGACGGAGGAGAGGGAGACGGCGAACGCACGGGCGGCGCCGACGAAACGGCGGACGACAGCGAGGGGGCGATCCCCGGCGGCTACGTGGGCACGTGGACCGGCTCCCTACCCGGCGACCGGGGCTCGTCCTCCCGCACGCTGACGATCCGGCAGGGCGAGGTCGGCGATCCGGTCCTCTCCCTCATCGCCGAGGGCCCTCTCGGCGCGGGCTCCACGTACCACTGCGAGTTCACCGCACGTCTGGCCGCCCGGCCCTCCGCGGGCGGGCCGATACGCATCGGCCCCTCCACGGTCTCCGTGGGCCGGCCGGCCTCTTCCTGCGCCCCCGGGCAGTCCACCGAGCTGACCCTGCTCCCGGACGGCTCCCTGCGCCGGTCCACGACCGGGTCGGGCAAGAGCCTGACCTACACCAAGTCCGGCTGACGAGAGGCCGATCAGCCTCTGGCCGGCCGCTCCCCGCCGCTCCGCTCGGAACGGACGACTCGCACGGCCGTCCCCTCGACCGTCCCGTCTGCCGTCTCCTCCGGCGTCTCCTCACCCGTCTCCTCGGCCATCTCCCCGCCCGTCTCCTCGGCAGCCGCCCGGGTCGCCGACGACGCGGCAGGCCGCGGCTCGGGCGGCCGGAGCGCCCGGGTGATCAGAGCCGCGCCGCCCAGCAGCACGAGGACCACCACCATCGCCTTGCGCAGCCCCACCTGGTCGGCCAGGAAGCCCAGCGCCGGAGGTCCGACGAGGAACGCCACGTACCCGGCGGTGGCCACGGCGCTCACCCGCGCGGCGGCGTCCTTCGCCCCCTCCCCCGCCGCCGAGATGGTGACCGGGAACCCCAAGGAGGCCCCGAGCCCCCACAGCACGACCGCCGCGCCCGCGAGCAACGCGCTGGAGGAGAAGACCACCAACGCCACGCCCACCGCCGCCACGACCGCGCTGGCCCGGACCACGGCCGCCGGGCCGAAGCGCACCAGCAGCGGCCCGCCCGCGAACCGGCCCGTCGTCATCGCGACGGCGAACAGCATGAACGTCAGCGAGCCGGCCGTCGCACTCGTCCCGTGGCCGTCCACCATCAGCAGCGGCAGCCAGTCGTTGGCGGAGCCCTCCGCGAAGGCCATCGCGAGCACGATCAGGCCGATCAGCACCAGCCTCCGGTCCCGCCAGACCGCCACCTGGGCGCGCAGCCCCCCGGCTCCGGCCTCGCCGCCCGCGTCCACCCCACCGTCCGCCGCCTGCCGGCCGGTGCCCGCCGGGACGGCGCGTACGGTCCACACCGCGGCCGCCGCGACCGCCGCGGCCACCGCCGCGAGGTGCCAGCCGACCGGGAACCGCAGTGCCGTCAGCCCCATCCCGAGCAGTGCGCCGACCACGGTCCCCAGGCTGAAGCAGCCGTGCAGCACCGGCAGGACGGGGCGGCCGACGGTCCGTTCGACGGCCGCGCCCTCGATGTTGAACGCCACCTCCGCCAGCCCCATCCCGGCCCCGAACAGCGCGAGACCGCCGAACACCCCGCCGGACACCTCCAGCGCCGCACCCCCGGCGACCACCAGGAGCCCGGCGACGAGCAGCCCCGCCCCCACGGCGATCACCGGCCGCCCGCCGTGCCGACGCACGAGACCGCCGGAGACCAGCACCCCCGCCATCGACCCGACGGAGAGCCCGAACAGCACCAGGCCCATGGAGCCGGTGGACACGTCCAGCGCGTCCCGCACCGCGGGGGTGCGGGCGACCCAGGACGCCATGCTGACGCCCGTGGCGAGCATGAAGAGGAAGAGGGCCGCACGCCAGCGTCGGGTGCGGGCATCCAGGACCGGCGGGACTTCCATGAGAGCAACGCCTCGGCAGACACAGTGGGAACCAGTGGAGCGTACGATCGTACGCTCCTCGTCCGCCCGCGTATACGCCCTCACCTCCGCGCGCCCGGCGCGCCCCGTCGCCCGCCGTCACCCGTCGCGCCCCCTCGCCCTCCACGCCGCCCCGGTGGCCCGGAGGCCGGGCGGCCCGTGCGGCTTCGAGGCCGTACCGTCGCGGCTGATCCCGCCCCGCACCGGCGCTCTATGCTGCGAGGAGGAACAGGCCGAACCAGGAGGCGCCGGGTGGCGACAGGGCACACCGACCCCGAGCGGCGGGACCGCATCATCGACGCGGCGCTGGACCTCATCGTCGACGAGGGCGTGGCAGGCCTGTCCCACCGCAAGGTCGCCGCCCGCGCGGGCGTTCCGCTCGGCTCGATGACGTATCACTTCTCCGGCATGGACGAACTGCTGCACGAGGCGTTCGCCCGCTTCTCCGGCACGATCGTCGCCGTCTTCGAGGACCGCCTCGGTGCGGCCGCCAACCCAGAGGAGGCCCGCGAGGCGGTGACCGACCTCGTCCACCACCTCTCCGGCGGCAACCAGCGCGAGCTGGTCCTCACCCACGAGCTGTACACCCTCGCCGCCCGCCGCCCGGCCTACCGGGAGCTCACCCGCGCCTGGATGAGCCGCAGCCGCCGCGCCCTGGAATGGCACTTCGACGCCGCGACCGCCCGCCAGCTCGACGCGCTCATCGAGGGCCTGTCCATCCACCGTGCGCTGGAGACCGAGCCCCACGAGCGCGCCCTGACGGCCGAGGCCATCGCCCGGATCACGGCGGCGGCGGACCGCTCGTAGCCTCCGGAACACCGGAACACCGGAACACCGGAACACCGGCGCCACCGGGGAACACTCTTGCGAGAGCGCTCCCGCACCCCCAAGGATCGGGTCCATGACTTCGACCGCCGCACCCCTGCGCCCCTACCGTCCCGAGGACCGCGACGCCCTCTTCGACATCTGTGTACGGACCGGGCACGAAGGCGGCGACTCCCGCCACCTCTACGCGGACCCCGAGCTGCTGCCGAACATCTTCGCCGCCCCCTATGCCGTCCTCGAACCGGGCCTGGCCTTCGTCGTGGAGAACGGCGGGCGGGCGGTCGGCTACATCGTCGGCACGGCCGACACCGCGTCCTTCGTCTCCCGCTACCGCAGCGAGTGGCTCCCCGGCCTGGCGGACCGCTACCCGGCCCCCGTACAGCCCCCGTCGACCCCGGCCGAGGTGATGACCGACCTGATGCACCGCCCGGAGCGGATGGTGCTGCCGGAGCTGGAGCCCTACCCTGCCCACCTCCACATCGACCTCCTGCCCACCCACCAGCGGCACGGGTACGGCCGCCGGCTCATGGAGACCTTCCTGGCCGCCCTGCACGGGCGGGGCGTCCCGGCGGTCCACCTGGGCATGTCCACCGGCAACACCGCGGCCCGCGCCTTCTACGACCGGGTCGGCTTCCACGAGATCGCGGTCCCGGACGCCGGGCCCGTGACCTACCTCGGGCGGACCGTCGACCTCTGACCGCCCCTCAACGGAACAGCCAGCGGCGGCGAGTGCATCGAGGTCGCCTTCGACTGGCACAAGTCCTCCTACAGCAGCTCCAGCGGCGGCGAGTGCGTCGAGGTCGCCGCCTGCCCACACGCCGTCCACGTCCGGGACTCCAAGGCGCCCGAGGGCCCCGCCTTCGCCGTCGCGCCGGGCGCCTGGACGACGTTCCTCACCTGGGCGGAGTGAGCGCGCCGCATGCCGCACCGCCCTGTGCTCGTCTATGACGGCGACTGCGCGTTCTGCACGACCTCGGTGACCTTCCTGACGCGGTTGCTGCGGCCGAACTGCACAGCCACGCCGTGGCAGTTCGCGGACCTGGACGCGCTCGGCGTGACGTCGGAGCGCGCCCAGTACGAGGTGCTGTGGGTCTCGCCGCTCGGCACGGTGTACGGGGGCGCGCAGGCCGTCGCCAAGCTGCTGCTCAACGCCGGAGGGGTCTGGGCGTGGCTGGGCGGCCTGCTCACCCTGCCTCCCGCACGGTGGGCCGCCCACGGCGTCTACCGGCTCGTCGCGACCCATCGCCACCGGCTGCCGGGCGGCTCCCCGGCCTGCGCGCTGCCCCCGGACCGCAGGCCCGGCGCACACTCCGTGCCCTAGCGCGATCTTTGACGTGCGCCGTCGAACGGTGCCTGCCGTTGCACACCGGCCGATGCCCGGCCCTTCTTCAGGAAGCCGTTCTCGTCGACGACGAGAACGGCGCCGTCGGCGCCGAGGTGTTCGGCGGTGTACGCGCGCAGGTCGTCGCGGACCGCATCGGCGTCCCAGCGGGCGTAGCGCAGCAGGCACCGCATCCGGCCCGGGTCGGCTGTGGCCGGCCTGTTCGGCCGGCTGCCAGCAGTTCTTGCGCTCGACGTTCGACAGTAGCCAGAGCAGGTGGCACGGCCCGCGGCCCGCGGCTCAACTCTCCCGAAGCGGCCCGTGACCCGGGCCATGACCTGGTAGAACATCGTCCGCCAGCGAGCAGGGTCTCCGCTATGGCCCGCGGCCACCGCACGATCTTCAGGAGTCCACACAACCCCCGATGGTCACTCGGCGGCCGCATCCGTGCCCAGCCGGGTCCGCGACAAGATCGCGAAACCGGACTGGAGTACTCATCCGGGACGCACTTGTGGCACAACTTCTGGGGCGGTCCTGACCTGGGCAGTGTCGATCGATGTCGACACCGTCGGACGGCGTCGGACGGCGTCCCAGTTCCAAGGAAGTGGGACGGCCTGGCCGGCCGCCTACATAGCCGCCTGTTTTTCGGCGGAAGCTACGGCGACTCCCGGTGGGCGAAGCTACCGCCGTCCGCACGAGACCGTTGTCCGCTGAGGGTCCGCGCCCAGGGCTCGTCGACGTCGGCCAGGCCGAGGGTCAGCGTGACATTTTCGAGCATACCGGCGCCGAACCAGTGCCGGACCGCAGCGTCGTCGTGGTTCAGGAGCTCACTGACGAGTTCGACCTGCCTGGCATAGCACGTGCGCAACGCCTCAGCCACGAGCGGCTCATCGGCTGCGCAACTGGCCTGCATGAGGAACCGCATGACGTCCCGGTCCTCGATCAGGGTGCTGTAGGCGGACCGGATCGCACGCATCACCGCCTCCGGCTGCCGGTGCGGCCCGGCCTCATCAGCACCGGCTTCGGCACCGGTCAGAGCATCCGAGATCAGCTCGGACACGTGGAGGATGGCACCGGCGAACAACGCCTCCTTGCTGGCGAACAGGCGGTAGACGTAGGGCTGAGAGATTTCGGCCCGTTCGGCGATCTCACCAGTGGTCGTGCCGTAGTAACCCTTGCGCGCAAAGCAGGCCACGGCAGCGTCCAGCACGACTCGACGGCGTTGATCGCTCTTCACTCTGGAGCCAGGGGCGGGCATGCCTCCCAGTCTCTCACTGCGGAGTGGGACAGGGCGCGACGGGGCAAGACGGGTGGGTGCCCCGTCTCACCCCGTCGAACCGGGATCAACGCTCCGAGGGCCACGACACGTCTTGGCCGCTGGCCGCCTCGTCGGGGGTCATGGCCTCGATGACCACGAGAGGATTCCAGTAGTCGACGAACTGCTCGACCAGGCCCGCCTCGTCGAGGCGGATCACCGTGATGACTGTCTGCTCGTACGGCTTGCCGGTGCTGAGGGCGATTCCCTCCGAGCGGTATTCGGCGACCGCGGTCCGGGGGTCGGCCGTCTCGATGAACTTCACGTCGACGAACTTCACGTCGAAGGTCTGCGGGAAGCCGCGCATGTGGGCGATCAGCGCCTCGCGTCCCCGCACCAGGGTAGGCACACCGGCGGGGGCGAAGGGGAACTCGACCGTGCCGTCCGCGGCGTACAGCTCGATCCACTCGTCGATCTGGCCGGACGACACCAGCCGAAGGTGCTCTGCCAGTGCGTGCTGTGCGGGGGTGAGCTCGCGGGTCGGGTTGACGCTCATGAGTACTCCTTTGTTAGTGGTTGAACAATAACAAACGTACGGGGAGACCTCCCAGGAGCAAGGCCGAGGGCCGTCACGGCCCAGCCAGGACAGACGTCGGTAGTCCGACTCCGGTTTGGGAGGTGCAGCGCAGGAGCGGCCCCGTTTGGATGACGGCTGTGTCCCGGGAAGTCACCCACGTCCGCGCACGCGCACGACCTCGGGCGTACTGCTCTCGCGGCCCATCTCATGGGCGTCGATCACGACTCGGACCCAGCCGGCGCCCCTCCCGGCGCGCCGGGACCGGGGCGGCGGCGTGGTGGGGTCTGTCGCCGAAGCGCGCGGCCGCAGCGATCGCCCCGTGCTCACGGAGTGAGGTCCCGGGACCTCAGCGCCAGCCACAGGTCGTAACGGGCGCTCGGGGGCCGGAGCAGGGAGCGCTGGAGCACGGTCTCCAGCCGGGCGAGGCGTTTGCGGATGCCGGGGACCGAGAGGCCCAGCGCGGCGGCGGTCGGCCCAAGCCGCCCCTCGCACTCCAGCCAGGTGCGCAGGGTCTCCGTGGCCACCTCCGCCCGGTCGGCCGGGCTCGCGTCCGGGCAGGTGACCGGGGCCAGTTGCTGCTCCGCCCATTCCCGTACGGCCGGGCGGCGCAGGAGCGCGTCGAGGCCCCGCACCGCCTCTCCCCCGCCGGGGGCGGCATCGACGGCGACGGGCGCGGGGGCGTCCGTGCACGCCGGGGTGCACGCCGGGGCGGGGGTCGCGCGGATGCGCAGGGCCAGGTCCAGCGCGGCCTGGTCGGCGAGCCGGTGCAGATCGAGGCCGAGCAGTTCGCCGATCAGCTTCAGGCGGGCGGCGAGGGTGTTGCGGTGGACCTTGAGGTGGTCGGTCGCGTGCGACGAGAACGCCAGCCACGACACCGCGGTGGCCGCCAGCTCCTGGCTCCCCGGGTCCTGGGCGCGGCGCGGCACATGGGTCAGGAGCGGGGCCAGCAGGGCGTCGGCCCATCGCCGCCCGGCGGGCCCGACCACGAGCGCGGCTTCCGGCGAGACCCCGAACCGGGCATGCCGGTCGGGCAGTTCGCGAGCGACGGCCAGGGCGTGGAAGGCCTGGCGGTAGCCGGTCGCGGTGTCGGAGAGCGGCACCGGTTCGCTGACGCCCACCACGCAGTCGCCCACCGCCGCCGCGACGGCCTCGTCGGTCCCCACGGCGTCCCCGGCGCCCCCGGGGTCCACGGCGACGCCCTCGTCCGCGCCCCCGGCCACCGGCCCCCGGCTCCCTTTCTGCCCCCTCGCCCCGTCCTGGTTCCTCCCCCGCGCCCCGGGCACCGCCGGCGCGGGCATCACCAGGATGAGGTGGCGGGCGTAGACGGGGCACCGCACGATCCAGGACCGGCCGCCGTCCGCCTCGGCGCAGACCCGGGCCACCTCGTCCCGGTCATCGGCGGAGCACTCCACCACGCAGACCCGGACCGGATCGGGCAGACGGGGCCGCAGCGCGCCGGCGACCTGGTGGGCGATGGAGAGCTGGCCCGTCATCAGCAGGTGCAGCACCGCCTCCCGGCCCCGTGCCTCCGCGAGGTCCACCCGGCGCCGCCTGCGCTCCAGCGTCTCGGCCTGCCAGCACAGGGCCAGCGGCAGCACCACGTCGGCCAGCAGGGTGGCGAGCCCGGTGGCCACCGGCCGGGGGGCGACGACGGTGAGCACGGGCGCGCCGTCGCCGGTGGGCAGCGGGAAGAGCAGGGCGGTGTGCGCGCCGGTGTCGAGGGAGTAGGCCTGGGCCCCGCGCTCCGTCAGGGCCGTCGCCCCCTCCGCGAGCAGGCCGGCCACGTCGGGGACCGCCTCCCACGCCGTGCGGGACGCCGCGTGCAGCACGGTCCCGTCGGGCCGGACGAGCCCGGCCCAGCCCTCGGCCCGGCCGGACAGCCAGCGCAGCAGTTCCGCCGTACCGCCGTTCCGCGCCACGCGGTGCATCCGCAGCAGGTCGTCCGCCCGATCGCGTGCTCGCACCCGTATCCCGCTCCCGTCCCCGCGCACCACCCGGCGCGGCCGGGCCGCGCGGGGCGACTGTGCGGACTGATACCGCTCTGACCGCTCCACTGGGCGTATTGAATCTCCCCGACCCCCCACCCGTCGATCTAAGGTCCCAACTGTTCCGGCACGTCGGGGACGACGGGGGCGCCGAGGTCTTCCGGGGGACGACGGGGGGCGGCGCCGGAGCGCGGGGGACGGGGCGGCAGCGGCTCACGGGGGTGGTCGCTGTCGCCGCGTCCCCTCCACGCCCCCGCGGGTGTGCGGGGCGGTGGTCGGGGCCGGTTGTCAGTGGCGCCTCCTAGGCTCGGTCGAAGCCGGTGGAACCGGCACCGGCTTTCGAGGAGAGGTCCCCGCCGTGGAGTTCCGCATCGAGCGCAGTGCTCTGGCCGACGCCGTGGCCTGGGCCGCCCGCGTCCTGCCCGTCAGATCGCCGGTCCCGTTGCTGGGCGGCCTGCTGCTGGAGGCCGAGGGCGGCCGGCTGCGCATCTCCGGGCTGGACTACGAGGCGTCCGCGCGCATCGACGTGGACGCCGACGTCCCCCGGCCCGGGAAGGTGCTCGTCATGGGGCGCCGGCTGCTGGACATCTGCAAGGTGCTGCCCGAAGGGCCGGTGGAATGCGCCGTCGAGGGCCCACGGTTCACGGTGTCGGGTGACGGGGCCCGGTTCGGGCTCTCCGTGCTGCCCCTGGACGACTATCCCGCACCGCCCCCGCTCCCGCCGATACGAGGGGCGGTGGACGCGCGGCGGTTCGCGGCGGCCGTCACCGACGTCGCCGTGGCCGCCGGGCGCGACGACACGCTGCCCGTGCTCACCGGAATCCGGCTGGAGCTCGACGGCGACACGATGACGCTCGCCGCGACCGACCGGTACCGCTTCGCCGTGCGGACGATCCCGTGGCGGCCGACGGCCCCCGGCGGGCCGGCCGACGTCATCGTCTCCGCGCGCCGGCTCACCGAGATCGCCCGCTCGCTGGCCCGGTCCGGAGAGGTGAGCGTCGCTCTGGACACCGGTTCCGCCGGCTTCGAGCACGCCGGGACGCGGACCACCGTGCGGCTGCTGGAGGGCCGGCTGCCGCGCCACGACAAGCTGTTCGCGATGAGGGACCCGGCCGTCGCGGTGGTGGACCGGGCCCGGCTGGTGGAGGCCGTCCGACGGGTCGCCGTCGTCGCCGACGGGGACAGCCCGGTGCAGATGACGTTCTCCCGCGCCGACGCCTCCGTCCTGCTCCAGGCGGGTTATGAGGACGATGTGGCCTCCCAGCGGATACCGGCGGCCCTGGAGGGCGCCGAGGAGACGGTGGTGGCCTTCAACCCGGCGTATCTGACGGACGCCCTGGCCTCCTTCGCGGGGCCCTCGCTCCGGCTCCTGCTGCTGGGGGCGGGCCAGCGCGCGATGATCACGGACGACACGGGCCCCGCGGCCGACGCGGAGGACGGCGACGCCACCAACACCCCGGCCGGCACGGGCGGTGTGGCGGGCAGGGGTGGCGTGGCGGGCCCGGACAGCGTGGCCGGCACGGGCGGGGAGACCCATCGGCACCTGCTCATGTCGGTGAAGCCGCAGTTGACCTGAGCCCACGGGGCCGGACCGGGGCCCGGGACGAAGCAGGACTGGCCTCGTACCGGGGACGTGGGGCGCGCCGGGGCGTGGGGCGCGCTGGTGGCCTCCCCCGTACCGGAGGCGCGGTCGCACGGCGGGTCTGCGCCCCTGTTCCCGGCGGTGCCCACGACGCCGAAGCGGGGGGTGCGCCCGGCGTGAGCCGGTCACACCCCCCGTACGGGTGGGGTCTCACCTCGGAGCAGGCCCTCAGGAGCCGGGGGTCAGCAGCTCAGGTTCGAGCCGGGCGTGGTGCCGAGGATCTGGGTGAAGGCGGTGAACTTGTTGATTCGGCTCTGGACCTGCGCCGGGTTGCCGCCGTTGCACTCCAGTGCGCCGTTGATCGAGCGGATCGTCTCACCGAAGCCGGCGCCGTTCACGATGGCGTTGTGGGCCGTCATCGTGCCGGGACCGTTCTGCGTGTTCCAGTACCAGAGGCCGGTCTTCCAGGCCACGGACGCGTTCTGCTCCACCAGGTAGGGGTTGGCCAGCAGGTTGATGCCCAGGGCGTCGCCGGCGGCCTTGTAGTTGAAGTTCCAGCTCAGCTGGATGGGACCGCGCCCGTAGTAGGCGGCCTGACCGGCCGGGCAGCCGTAGGACTGGGTGGTGTCGCAGTAGTGCGGGTAGTTCGCCTCGTTGACTTCCTTGATGTAGTACAGCCCGCCGGTCTCGTGGCTGACGTTGGCGAGGAAGGCCGCGGCCTCCCGCTTCTTCAGCTCGTCGCTGCCGGTGTTGGCGAAGGCCGGGTAGGCGCTCAGCGCGGCGGTCAGGCCCTGGTAGGTGTAGAAGGAGTTCCGGTTCGGGAACATCTGGTTGAACTGGGCCTCGCTGACGACGAAGCCGTCGTTGTCGCCCGGCTCCTCACCGCCGCCCGTGCCGCAGGCGCCCTGGTCGGCCCAGACCTGCGAGGTGCCCGGACGCTCGTTCTGCGTCCACCACTTGGCGGTGTAGTTGCGGCCGTTGTACGAGACCACGCCGCCGTTCGTGTAGACGGCCGAGGAGCTCCAGGCCGTGGCACAGGTGGCCGCCTGCGCGGTGGCGGCGGGGAGAACGACGAGCGTGGCGACGAGCGCGGCGAGCGCGACGAGGAAACTCAAGGCACGTCGGATCACGTGATCACTCCTTAGACGCGGCGCGACGTCCGGCCGCACGCCGCCGTGGGGGTGACCGACACTCAACCGACGATGGTCTGAACCTGTCAAGGTCTAGACCATCCCGAGTCATACGACGCCCTCCCGGGCCCGGCCCGCCGCCGACCGGGGCCAGTCGGACCGCACCGCCCCCAACAGCCCTGATACCGGAAGAAGCCCGTCCGGGCCGACCGCGAACGGAGGCGGGCGCCGAAGGTAAAATCTTCGGCCCGCCCAGCATGCGGACGCGCTCGGCACCCCGACGCACTCGCCCCCTCCCCCTCGCCGGAGGAGCCGGACGCCGACGGCGTGAGGCCGATCGACGCCGCCTAACAACCGCTGAGGAGCAGTCCGTCCTCGACGAAACTCCAGACGTCGGTGTACGGGTCCCACTTCTCGGGATCGGCCGATTCGACGCGCTTGTTCATCGCCTGTGCGTACTTCTTGGCGTCCTTGTACCGCTGCCCGTCCTTGCTCAGCACCTGCTCCTCACGCATGTGCTTCGACTGCTGCTCGGAGACCGTACGGACCTCTCGGCCGTACGTCGCCGCGAAACCGGGGCGGGAGCGGAGCCGGCTGTTGGCGTCGCCGCAGACTCCGCCGAAGCTGCTGGTGGTAGTCCTCGGGGGCCAGCCCCGCGTCCCGGGCCTGCCGCTCGACCTTGCGCAGGGTGCGTACGGCGTCCTTGACCATGGCGTACGGCTTACGGTGCTTGCCTACGGCGTTCTCGTTCTCGAAGTGGTGATCGACGCCCCGGCCCGGCGTGGCGTGGCCTGCGTGCCGTTCCTCACGATGATGTCGATGTACTCGGGCTCGGTGACCTCGCCCTCGGTGAAGATGTACACCTGGCGGGCGCGGCTCGCGCGGCCTTTCATGCCACTCTTCCGGCGGGAAATGCTGTCCCCTCCCCTTGGCCTCGCCATCAGACCTCTCCCGCCTCCATGTCCGCCATGTCGTCCGTCCGTACCAGCCGCCGCCCGATCTGCCCTTCGGAGACATTCGGCACCGCGCCGAAGGAGCCCGCCAGATACGACAGGACCGCACCGCTGTCGAGGGCGAGCAGGAGCGGGCCGATCAACGCGAACCAGGAGCGAGTGCCCCACGACTCCGCGGACCAGTCCAGCGCCGTGTGCTCTCCTCCGCCTGCGTGAACCAACCGCACCACAGGGCGCCCGGACGAAGTCTGCTCGACCTCCACCTCGGCAATGCCCAGGTCTGCGACGCGGAGCAGTTCCTCGGCCCGTGGCCGGAAGTCCTCGTTCCTGAGCAAGTTCACGGCCGTGTAGTCCTCGCGCTGTGTGCGCTCGGTCTCGGGTGTGACGTCCCAGAGGTTGTTCCTGAACCAGTCGAAGATCGGTGTGAGCTGTTCGTGTCCGTCGTTGGCCGCGCGGGTCAGAAGGGGGGCATCCTGCCTCGTCGTACGCGCCAGCCGGGTGCGGTCGTGGAGCCGGTCGCCGGGGACGAAGTCCGCCTCGTACAGCGAAGTCTCCGCAGCTGCCTTCGGGTCGAGGGCGAACTCGTCCCGGGGGATGCCGTCGTAGGAAGTCCAGTCGGCATAGGAGCGCATCACCGCGTGCTTCATGTTCTTCAACGCGGCGATCACATCGGACTTGCCGGAGGCGTTGGCGCCTAAGACTCCGACGACGGTGTGGACCGGGAGCAGGCTGCCGTCGGAGAGGGCCAGCTCGCGCGCCGCGGCCTGCTCCCTCTCGCCCCCCTGGGAAGCGACGAGCGACAGTTCCTGCTCGTCCGCGGGGACCGGACGTTCGCCACCCGGAATCTCAGCAGCGTCCCGGCTCCTTCATTGCGGACACATCAGTCACACCATCCAGCCCGCGTACGGGGGTGTGCGGCGGCGGTCGACGCGTGGCGCCCGTCGTCCGCCGCCGCGGTTCTTCCCGGCCGTTCCCTACAGGAACGAGTTGATCTGGATCGTCTCGGTCCGGCCGGGGCCGACGCCGATCGCGGAGATCGGTGCGCCCGACATCTCCTCCAGGGCCTTCACGTAGTCCTGCGCGTTCTTCGGCAGGTCGTCGAAGGTCTTGGCCTTGGTGATGTCCTCCGACCAGCCCGGCAGGTTCTCGTAGATCGGCTTCGCGTGGTGGAAGTCGGTCTGGCTGTACGGGAGTTCCTCGACCCGCTTGCCGTCGATCTCGTACGCCACGCAGACCGGGATCTGCTCCCAGCCGGTGAGCACGTCGAGCTTGGTGAGGAAGAAGTCGGTCAGGCCGTTGACCCGCGTCGCATACCGCGCGATCGGGGCGTCGAACCAGCCGCAGCGGCGGTCGCGGCCGGTGGTGACACCGCGCTCGCCGCCGATGCGCCGCAGCGCCTCGCCGTCCTCGTCGTGCAGCTCCGTCGGGAACGGACCGGCGCCGACTCGCGTCGTATAGGCCTTGAGGATGCCGATGACGCGGCTGATCTTCGTCGGGCCGACGCCGGCGCCGGTGCAGGCGCCGCCCGCGGTGGGGTTCGACGAGGTGACGAAGGGATACGTGCCGTGGTCGACGTCGAGCAGGGTGCCCTGGCCGCCCTCGAAGAGGACGACCTTGCCCTCGTCGATGGCATCGTTCAGGATCAGGGTCGTGTCGGCGACGTACGGCTTGATCTGCTCCGCGTACTGGAGCATGTCCTCGACGACCTTGCCGGCCTCGATCGCCCGCCGGTTGAAGACCTTGGCCAGGAGCTGGTTCTTCTGCTCCAGGGCCGCCTCGACCTTCTGCTCCAGGATCGACTCGTCGTAGAGGTCCTGGACGCGGATGCCCACCCGGTTGATCTTGTCGGCGTACGTCGGGCCGATGCCGCGGCCCGTCGTGCCGATCTTGCGCTTCCCGAGGAAGCGCTCGGTCACCTTGTCGACCGTGACGTTGTACGGAGTGATCAAATGAGCGTTGCCGCTGATCAGAAGCTTGGACGTGTCGACGCCTCGCTCGTTCAGACCGCTCAGCTCGGAGAGCAGGACCGCCGGGTCGACCACGACACCGTTCCCGATGACCGGGGTACAGCCCGGCGACAGGATTCCGGAGGGGAGCAGATGAAGCGCGTACTTCTGGTCGCCGACGACGACCGTGTGACCGGCGTTGTTGCCGCCTTGGTAACGCACCACATAGTCGACGGAGCCACCGAGGAGATCGGTGGCCTTCCCCTTGCCCTCGTCACCCCACTGAGCACCGAGCAGCACAAGTGCGGGCACAGGCGTACACCCCTTCCGGGCGGGGCATGTCCAAGGGTCAGGGGCGTACGTAAAGGTCGTACCTGCCGCACGACGATGTACGACACAGCCTGAGCCGTCGAACCGGGTGCCCCGGAATAGACGAAGCCCCTGGCGCAATAGCGCAAGGGGCTCTTGCACCAAGATGCTACCCGAGGAAGGACCGAGGTGTCGGCTGCAGAGCCCCCCGGCGACGGCGACGACCAGCTTCTGGTGGTCATCGACCCGGTCGCCCGCCGGACCGACGGCGAGTCCGTCCGCATCGCCAAGGACGTGCTGAGCGCCGGATCGCAGGCCAAGATCTGCCTTCCGGACAGCCACGAGGAGTTCACGCGAGCGCTGTCCCGCCGGGGCTCACGCCGGCCGGTGATCGTCGGCGACGACCATGCCCTGCTGCGTGCCGTGGCCCATCTGCACCGTGAACGGGAGCTGGCCGAAGGCGTCCTCTCGCTGGTACCGGTAGGCGCGGCGCACGCCCTGGAGGTGGCCCACGCCCTGGGCGTGCCCCGGGGCGCGGTGGCGGCGGCGCGGACCGCGCTCGACGGCGCCGTGCGGCGTCTGGACCTCCTGGTCGACGACAGCGACGGCGTCGTCCTGGGCCGCCTGCGCATCCCCGCGCCGACCCCGCCGTCCGGGCCCGGCGCGCAGTACTCGGGCGTCACGGCCGTCTGGGACACCTGCCGCTCACTGATGACGTCGCTGGTCCGTCCCGCCCCGGGGGCCGCCGCCGCGCACCCCGGCACGCACCGGTTGCGCGTCGAGGCGGACGGGGTGCTGCTGAGCGACCTGGACACGCCCGTGCGGGACGTCCGGGTGACCTCCCAGGGCGACGGCGGCCTGGTCGACGTCGTCGTCCGCACCGCCGCGGGCGAGGACGTGACGGCGGAGGCGGGCGCGGTCACGGTCTCCGGCGCGGACTTCCGCTACCGGGCGGACATACAGACCGGCGGCCCGGTGCGCACCCGGACCTGGACGGTGCGCGCGGGCGCGTGGGGGCTGATACTCCCGCCCTCGACGAGCGTCGGCGGGACGGGGGGCGCAGCCTGAGGGGAGAGGGACCGGGCGACGGTCGGACGACACCCCGGGGGCGCTCGCCGCGGCAGACTTTTCCTCGGGGGGCGGCGCCTGTCGGGCCCACCACGCGGCGGGCTTCTCACCTCGCCCAGCCTCGCCCCGGCCCGGCCGCCCCGGCCCGGCCGCTCCGCCGGGTGCTTCACCGTCCGCGGTCGGCCGCCGGCCCCAGGTCCAACGTGTCGCGGTGGGTCTTCCAGCGGTCCAGCATGCTCGACATCTCCTTCCGGAGAAAGTCGAAGAACGCGACGGTCTCGGCCAGCCGCGCTCCGGCCGGGGTGTCCGCGCCGAGCGTGCGGACGCCCTCGCCGAGCGTCTCCTCCCAGCGGGTCAGAACCCGGTCCCGGTCGGCGAACGCGGTGTACCAGACCTCGTTCTGAAGGCGGTAGCGGTCGCGGCGGGAGCCCGGTTCCCGCTCCCGGCTCACCATGCTGACCCGGGTCAGGTAACCGACCGCCCCGGAGACCGCCGCCGGGCTGATCCGGAGGGCCTCGGACAGCTCCGCCGAGGTCATCGCGGCGTCGTCGTCGGCGAGGAGGGCGGCGAAGACGCGGGAGGCCATGCGCTGCATCCCCGCCTCCGTCATGTCAGCGGCGAACCGCTCCACGAAGCGCGAGACGGCCTCGGCGTCCGGCGCGCCCCGCCCCCTGGCCCCGGCCCCTCCCTCGGGCTGCTCCCCGGCCCGTTCCCCGGCCCGGCCCTCGGAAGGCTCACCGCCCGGTCCGCCGCCGTGCTGCCTGGCCGTGCTCATGGACGCGTCGTCGGTGCTCATGGGCGCAATTTTATACACTTCCTTAACTTCATAAATCTGTGAAAGGAGCGTACGTTCGGAGGCATGGCAAAGGCGATCAGCGTGACCGGACTGCACAAGTCGTTCGGGCGCACCCATGCTCTGGACGGCCTCGACCTCGCCGTCGACACCGGGGAGGTGCACGGCTTCCTCGGGCCCAACGGCTCCGGGAAGTCCACCGCCATCCGCGTGCTGCTGGGCCTGTTGCGGGCCGACGCGGGCACGGCCCGGCTGCTGGGCGGCGACCCGTGGGACGACGCCGTGGAACTGCACCGCAAGGTGGCGTACGTCCCCGGGGACGTGGCCCTGTGGCGCAACCTCTCCGGAGGGGAGGTCATCGACCTGTACGGGCGGCTGCGGGGCGGCCTGGACGGCACCCGGCGGGCGGAGCTGATCGAGCGGTTCGACCTCGACCCGACGAAGAAGGGGCGCACCTACTCCAAGGGCAACCGGCAGAAGGTCGCGCTGATCGCCGCGTTCGCCGCGGACGTGGACCTGCTGATCCTGGACGAGCCGACCAGCGGACTCGACCCGCTCATGGAAGGGGTCTTCCAGCGCTGTGTCGAGGAGGCCAGGCAGCGCGGCACGACGGTGCTGCTCTCCAGCCACATCCTCAGCGAGGTCGAATCGCTCTGCGACCGGGTCAGCATCATCCGGCAGGGCCGGACCGTGGAGACGGGCTCGCTGGCCGAACTGCGCCACCTGACGCGCACGAGCATCACCGCCGAGCTGGCCGGGCCGCCCGCCGGGCTCGACCGGCTCCCGGGCGTCCACGACCTCGACGTCCGGGGCGCGCGGGTCCGGCTCCAGGTCGAGACGCACCTGCTGGACGCCGTCCTGACCTCGCTCACCGCCGCCGGGGTGCGCTCGCTGACCAGCAGCCCGCCCACGCTGGAGGAGCTGTTCCTGCGGCACTACGCGGACGGGCCGGCCCAGGGCCCCGCGGGCCGGCCGGCCACGGACGAGGCGGAGGGGGCCCGGTGACCGCCGGCGCCAAGACCGGGCCCGCCGGGTCCGCCCCGCCGTCCCCCGGCGCGGGCGGCCGCCACCGCTTCGCGGGGACCGGGGCGCTGCTGCGCCTGGCGCTGCGCCGGGACCGGCTGACGACGCCCCTGTGGGTGGCGGTGCTCGGCGGCTCCTTCTCCTCCGTGGCCTCGTCCCTCACCACCCTCTACCCCACCGCGGCGGAGCGCTCGGAGCTGGCCGTGTCGATGACCGGCAACAGTTCGCTCCGGGCGCTGTACGGGCCCGTCTTCGACGACAGCGTCGGCGGACTCGTCGCCTGGCGCATGGTCGGCTTCGGGGCGGCGCTGGCCGCCGTGATGAGCCTGCTGATCGTGGTCCGGCACACCCGCGAGGAGGAGGAGACCGGCCGTCAGGAGATGCTCTCCTGCGCCGTCGTGGGCCGCAGCGCCCCGCTGACCGCCGCGCTGCTGGCGGCGGTGGTCGCCAACGCGGCGCTCGCCGTGCTCATCGCCGCCGGGCTGGCGGGCGCCGGCGCCGGGGGCCCGGGGGCGGTGGCACTGGCCCTGGCGGTCGCCGGGACCGGTGTGCTATTCGCCTGCACGGCCGCCGTCGCCGCGCAGCTGACGGAGAACACCCGGCTGGCCAGGGGGCTGACGGCGGCGGCGCTGGGCGCGGCGTACGTCCTGAAGGCGGCGGGCGACGCGGCCACCGACGACGCCTCGTCCCCGCTGACCTGGCTCTCCCCCGTCGGCTGGGCGGAGAACGTGCGCGCGTACGCCGCCGAGCGGTGGTGGGTGCTGCTGCTCCTCGCGGCCGCGGCCCTGGCGCAGGCGGCCCTCGCCTACACCCTGGCCGCCCGCCGCGACGTGGGCATGAGCTTCCTGCCGAGCCGCCCCGGGCCCTCCTCGGGGCGGATCTCCTCGGCGGCCGGGCTGGCCCTGCGGCTGCAACGCGGCGCGCTGATCGGCTGGACGCTCTCCTTCGCCGCGGTCGGGACCGTCTTCGGCTCCCTGGCGGACGGGGCCGCCGACCTGATCGGGGACAACGCGCAGACCCAGGAGATCTTCCGGCGGATGGGCGGCGACGCCGCGATCACCGACGCCTTCCTGGCCGCGATGGCCGGGATGCTGGGCATGGTGGCCGCGCTGTACGTCGTCTCCTCCGCGCTCCGGCCGCACGGCGAGGAGACGACGGGCCGGGCCGAGCCGGTCCTCGCCGGCGGGGTGACCCGGACCGCCTGGGCGGGCGGCCACCTGGCCGTCGCGTTCGGCGGATCGGCGCTCGTCCTGGCCGCGGGGGGCCTGGGGCTCGCCGTGGGCCACGGACAGCGCCCGGCGGAGACCCTCTGCGGGACCCTGGTCCAGCTCCCCGCCGTATGGGTGCTGGGCGGGCTCACGGTCCTGCTGTACGGGGCGGCCCCGAGACTCGCCGCCGCGGCCTGGGCGCCGGCCGGGATCAGCCTCGCGCTCGGCTGGATCGGCCCGGCTCTGGACCTGCCCCGGGCCGTGCTGAACCTCTCGCCCTTCAGCCATCTCCCCAAGCTGCCGGGCGACGCCATGTCCTGGCCGCCCGTCCTCCTCATGAGCGCAGGGGCAGCGGCCCTCACGGCGGCGGGTCTGGCGGCGCTGCGCCGCCGTGACCTGCTGTCATGACCCGCGGCGCGGCGGCCGGCGCCCCCGGTGCGGGGAACCGGCCGGCGCGTCCGCCGCGTCCTTCAGGACATGGATGCAGAGGAGACCACGAGCGCCCGCAGAGAAGCCGTCATCGGAACCGCGGGCTGCCTGACTGCCGGGCTGGGGGCCCTCACGGGCATCGCGGTCTGGACCCCGTACGGCGTGAGCGGCCTCTTCGGCGGCTTCGAGGGGGAGATGAACCCGGACGTGCTGCTGCTCGGCCTGCCCGTCATGGTCCTCGGCGGGATCGCCGTGTTCCTGGCCGTCTTCGCCCTGATCCGGCGCAGGTGGCGGGCCGCGCTCGGGCTGGTGGCGGCGCTCGCCGCGCTCGCCGCCTTCGGCTTCGGCTTCGACGTGCTGGCCGGGCCCCCGACGATGGACTGCGGAGACCCCTGCTGAGCCGCCGGGCGCCTCACAGCTCGACGCGCAGCTCCTTCAGCCCCCGGATCACATACCCCGGCTGCCACTCGGGCTCCGTCACCGGCCGCATCCCGGGCGCCTCGCGCAGCAGCTCGCCGAAGGAGGCGAGGAGTTCGAGGCGGGCCAGGGGAGCGCCCAGGCAGTAGTGGATGCCCGCGCCGAAGGTGAGGTGCGGGTTGTCGGACCGCGCCAGGTCCAGGGTGTCCGGCCGGTCGAACCGCGCGGGGTCCCGGTTGGCCGACCCGAACAGCAGCGCCACCTCCGACCCGCGCTCGATCACCGTTCCGTCGATCTCGACGTCGTCCAGCACCCAGCGTTCAAACATCTGCAACGGGGTGTCGTAGCGCAGGAGTTCTTCGATCGCCGTCGGCAGCAGCGCGGGGTCGGCGCGCAGGGCGGCCAGCTGCTCCGGGTGGCGGAAGAGGGTGCGCCAGCCGTTGACCGTGGTGTTCACCGTCGCCTCGTGGCCCGCGTTGAGCAGCAGTACACAGGTCGAGATCATCTCCTGCTCGCTCAGCCGCTCCCCCTCGTCGTGGGCGGCGATGAGGGCCGTGATCAGGTCCTCGCCCGGGGTCGCGCGCCGCTCGGCGATGAGGGCGCGCAGATAAGCGGAGAAGTCGGTGGAGGCCTGGACGGCGGCCTTCGCCGTCTCCTTCGAGGGATTCAGCTCGAACATCCCGCAGATCGCCGCCGACCAGGGACGCAGCAGCGCCCGGTCCGCCTCGGGAACGCCCAGCATCTCCGCGATCACCGCGACCGGCAGCGGCTCCGCGACCGCGCTCAGCAGGTCGCCGCCGCCCTCGGCGACGAACGCGCCGACCAGCTCCGCCGCCAGCCGCCGCACCGTCGGGGCGAGCCGCTCGACGGTGCGCGGGGTGAACGCCCGGGAGACCAGCCGCCGGATGCGGGTGTGGTCGGGGGCCTCCAGGTCGAGGATGCCCTGCCCGTTGAGCGTGTGGAAGGGTTCGTGCGCGGCGGGCGGCGGGGTCCGGCCGAACTCCTCGTGGCTGAAGCGGTGCAGATACGTGCGCCCCAGGCGCCGGTCGCGCAGGAGGGCCGAGACGTCGCAGTGGTGCGGGATCAGCCACTGCCCGGTCGGTTCGAACCAGTGCGCCCGTCCGGTGGCGCGCAGCGCGGCGTAGGCGGGGTAGGGATCGGCGACGAACGCGGGCGACCAGGGGTCGAAGGACACGTGCATGACCCGACGCTACCCGCACCCGCCGCCAACGCAAGGGGGGCCGCTATCCCGGTGTGACCAGCCGCGCCTCGTACGCGAACACCGCCGCCTGGGTCCGGTCGCGCAGGCCGAGTTTCACCAGGATGCGGCTGACGTGGGTCTTGATCGTGGACTCCGCGACGACCAGGTGGGAGGCGATCTCCGCGTTGGACAGCCCCTGGGCGATGAGGACGAGCACCTCCGTCTCGCGTTCCGTGAGGTCCCCGATCCGGGCGAGGGCGGGTGGCCGGGGGGCCTCCGCGAGCTTGGAGAACTCGGTGATCAGCCGCCGGGTCACCGTCGGGGCGAGCAGCGCCTCGCCGGAGGCCACCACCCGCACCCCGTCGGCGAGCTGCCGGGCCGAGGCGTCCTTGAGGAGGAAGCCCGAGGCCCCGGCCCGCAGCGCCTGGTAGACGTACTCGTCGAGGTCGAACGTCGTCAGCACCAGGACCTTCGCGTCGGCGTCCTGCGCGACGATCTCGCGGGTCGCCTCGATGCCGTTCATCCGCGGCATCCGGATGTCCATCAGCACGACGTCCGGGCGCAGGGCGGCGACCTGCTCGACGGCCTGCCGGCCGTCGACGGCCTCCCCCACGACGGTGATCTGCGGCATCGCGTTGAGCAGCACGGAGAAGCCCTCGCGGACCATCATCTGGTCGTCGACGATCAGGACGCGGATGTCGCTCACGCGGCGCCGCCCCGGCCGGTCACGAGCGTGTCGGCGCCTTCATCCGGGTCGTCCGGGCGGCTCGGCGGCGGCACGGGGAGGAAGGCGACGATCTCGTACCCGCCGTCCTCGGTCCTCCCGGCCGTCATCTCCCCGTTCAGCATCGCGACCCGCTCCCGCATCCCGGTGATGCCGTGCCCGGCCCCCGGTGACGGCTTGACCAGACCGGTGGGCGGCCCGTTGACGACGCGCAGCCCGAGCCCGCCGAGCACGTAGCCGATCTCCACCTGGGCCGTGGCGCCCGGCGCGTGCCGCAGAGTGTTGCTCAGGGCCTCCTGGATGATCCGGTACGCCGACAACTCCACGCCCTGGGGCAGCTCGCGGACGGCTCCGGTGACCGTCTTGACCGTCTCCAGGCCCGCCTCCCGGACGTTGTCCAGCAGCCCGTCGAGGGCGGCCAGGGTGGGCTGCGGGGCGTCCGGGGCCTCGTAGTCGTCGGCCCGGACGACGCCGAGGACGCGGCGCAGTTCGGTGAGGGCGGCGACCGCGTTCTCCCGGATGGTGACGAAGGCCTGCTCCAGCTCGGGCGGCGGGTTCTCGACCCGGTAGGGGGCCGCCTCCGCCTGGATCGCGACCACGGACATGTGGTGGGCCACCACGTCGTGCAGCTCCCGGGCGATGGTGGTGCGCTCCTCCAGCAGCGTGCGCCGGTCGCGCTCGACGGCGGTGACGGTGCGCTGCACGGTGACCTCCCGCTCGGCGTCGCGCCGGACCTGGACCACGGTGACGACGAGCAGGGCGAAGGCGGAGACGGTGGCCAGCGACGCGGTGTTCGAGGTCTCACCGCCCTCCAGCAGCATCCCGAACAGCAGAGCCAGCAGCCACATCCAGACCGCGGTACGGGGCCGGGTCCGGGCGGCCACGACCACCATGACCACCATCTGGGCGACGAAGGCGCTGGGGCCAAGCAGCTCTCCGCCGCTCAGGATCGCGCAGAAGACGGTCGCCAGCAGCGAGCCCCAGAACGCGGCGATCGGCCTGATGAGGGTCATCGCGACCGGAATCGCCGGCACCACGCCCATCAGGAAGCGGTAGTGCCAGGTGGCGAACCCGGCCATCAGCACGATGAAGGCGGCGAACAGCACCAGGGCGTGCGGGGTCCAGACGGCGTACCGGCGCACTCCCTCGGGCAGCAGCCGCATCACCCGGCCTTCCGGGGACAGCGGCGGCAGCGGGCGGTAGGCGAACACATGACGGCAGAGGTCCTCCCGCAGGCCGTCCATCGCTCCTGCGGCCGCCCGGAACTCCGGGCTTCTGTTCTTCGTCTGGGTCTCGGTCACGCTTCCACGGTAGGCGGCGGCCAAGGGCGGGTCGTCCGCACCGATACGGATCTGTCGGCGTCCGTCTCAAGGATGACCCGTCTCCACCGCAGGCCTGTCCCGGGACTGCAAGAGACCTGTCCGGGGCGTGCCGCGCGGTGGCGGCGGCCCCGTGCTCCTGGCGCCGCCGCGGCCGGCCGTCACCAGGCCAGCTGGGTGATCTCCTCCGCCACGATCGCGCAGGCGTCGGCGGACGGGTCGATCAGCGGGAAGTGCCCGACGCCGCCGAGCAGCGTCAGCCCGACCGTCTCGCCGGACCGGGCCGCCGCGTCGACGTACGCCTCCGGGACGGCCCGGGGGACCTCGGTGTCCTCGACGCCGTGGACGATGGCGGTGGCGATCCCGGTGGGCAGCAGCACCCCCGGGTCGGCCTGCGCCGCCCGCTCCGCGAACCGGCCTCCCTCGCCGAGGAGTTGGGCGACAGCTCCGCCGCACACCCCCAGCTCGACGGCCGTCGCGAAGTCCGCGATCGGCGCCAGGGCGACGACCCCGCGCAGCGGGGGCGGGGCGGGCAGCCGCCACGGCGAGCCCTCGGGCAGCACGTGCCGCGCCGCCGCCCACAGGGCCAGGTGCCCGCCGGCCGAGTGCCCGGCGACCACCGTCCGCCGCACGTCGGCCTGCGGCAGCTCGCGGGCGGCCAGGGCGGGAAGGGCGTCCATCGCGGCGGCCACGTCGTCGAAGGTCTCCGGCCAGCGCCCCGCGACGGGGCTCGCGCCGGGCGGCAGCGCACCCGCGTCGCCGCCGCGCTGCTGCGGGACGTCGCCGCCACGCCGGTACTCCACGCTCGCCACCGCGAAGCCCCGGCGGGCCAGGAAGTCCGCGAGCGGGGAGACGTGCGCCCGGTCGTACGGGGCGCGCCAGGCTCCGCCGTGCAGCAGGACGACGAGCGGGGCGCCCGTGCGGCCGTCACGCGGGGCGAAGAAGTCGACGACCTGGTCGGGGTGGCTCCCGTAGGCGGCGGACCGGTCGGGGGCGACCTCCGGGTGAGCGAACGCCGATGCGCTCTCGACGGCGTCCCGATCACGCGCGGCGGAATCCGACATGCTGCTCAACCGTCCTCTGCCCGTTCCCTGTGCCCAACTGGGTCGACCTGCGGGGACGGTACCAGCACTCGGCACCGCCCCCATCCGGCCACACCACTCCTGACAGGCCGTCAGGCTGCCTGCTCCCGGGGGAGCACGAGCACCTCGGCGAGGACGCGCGCCGCCCGCTCCGCGTCCGCGAAGCCCACGTACAGCGGGGTGAAGCCGAACCGCAGCACGTCGGGCCGGCGCAGATCGCCCACGACGCCCCGCTCGACGAGCCGGCGCATCACGGGCTCCGCGTCGTCACAGCGCAGGGCGACCTGACTGCCGCGCTCGGCGTGTGCGACCGGGGTGACGGAGGTGACCCGGCCGGCCGGCGCGTAGGCCTCGACGCACTCCAGGAAGAAGTCCGTCAGCGCCAGCGACTTGGCCCGCACCGCGTCCACGGACACCCCGTCCCACACGTCCAGCGCCGCCTCCAGCGTGAGCATGGAGACGATGTCGGGCGTGCCGACCCTGCCCCGTACGGAGCCGTCCGCCGGGGCGTAGCCGGGGGTCATCCCGAACGGGTCGGCGTGCGAGTTCCAGCCCGGCAGCGGCGAGTCGAACGCGGCCTGGTGGCGCTCGGCCACGTACAGGTACGCGGGCGAACCGGGGCCGCCGTTCAGATACTTGTAGGTGCAGCCGACCGCCAGGTCCACCCCGTGCTCGTCGAGCCCGACCGGCAGCGCACCGGCGCTGTGGCACAGGTCCCAGACGACCAGGGCGCCCGCCGCGTGCACGGCGCCGGTCAGACCGGGCAGATCGTGCAGCCGGCCCGTGCGGTAGTCCACGTGGTTGAGGAGGACGACGGCGGTACGCGGCCCGAGCGCGGCCGGGACGTCGGCGGGCTCGACCGGGACGATCCGGTGGCCGGTCAGCCGGGCGGCGGAGGCGGCGATGTAGCCGTCCGTGGGGAACGTCGTGGCGTCGACCAGGATCTCGTCGCGCCCCTCGCCCGCCAGGCGGCCCGCGGCGACGACCGCCTTGAAGACGTTCACGCTGGTGGAGTCGCCGACGACGACCTGCCCGGCGGCCGCCCCGACGAGCGGGGCGATCCGGTCGCCGATCCGCTCGGGCGCGGTCCACCAGCCGCTCTCGTCCCAGGACCGGATGCGCAGCTCGCCCCACTGGCGGGTGAGGACGTCCCGCACCCGGTCGGGGACGTGGACGGGAAGCGCGCCGAGCGAGTTGCCGTCCAGGTAGACGCCGTCGTCCAGGGCGAACAGCTCCCGCCGTCCGGCGAGCCGGTCGGCGGCGTCGAGGGCGGCCGCGCGCTCGGCGAGGCCGCTGTGCGGGGTCTCAGACATAGCTGCGCGCCGTCCACAGCTCCGGGAACACGTTCTTCGTGGCGCGCTTCTCCAGCCAGGCCACGCCTGCGGAACCGCCGGTGCCGGTCTTGGAGCCCATCGCGCGCCGGGTGGCGACGAGGTGGTCGTTGCGCCAGCGCCAGACCAGCTCGCCCACGTCGGTCAGCAGCTCGCCCAGGCGCACCAGCTCGTCGTTCTGGTCGTCGGAGGCGTAGATCTCGGCCCACACCGCCTCGACCTCGGGCGACGGCTCGTAGCGCTGGGTCAGGTCGCGGGTGAGGACGGCCTCCGGAATGGCGTACCCGCGGCGGGCCAGCAGGGCGAGCGTCTCGTCGTACAGGCCGGGCTCCCCGAGCGCCTTCTCCAGCTCGGCGTACACCCGGGGGGCGCCCCGGTGCGGCACCAGCATGGAGGCCGACTTGTCGCCGAGCAGGAACTCCATCCGCCGGTACATCGCGGACTGGAAGCCGGAGCCCTCGCCGAGCGAGCCGCGGTAGGAGTTGAACTGGGCGGGGGTGAGGGCCGCGAGCGGCCGCCAGGTGTCGTTGAGCGCTTCCAGCTCGCGCAGCGACCGCTTGAGTGCGTCGCGCGCGACCGGTATCCGGTCCTCGCGCAGGGCGCGGATCGCCGTCTCCCACTCATGGACGATGACCGTGAACCACAGCTCCATGACCTGGGTGGTGACCAGGAAGACCATTTCGCCGGGGTCGTCGGAACGAAGGTGCTGGAGATGGGTCAGGACGTCCGCCTGGACGTAGTCCTCGTACGGAGTCGTTCCCTCGAAGTCCAGGTGCGGGGTCTCCACACCGGTGGCTTCGGGGTCGGGGTGGTTCGTCGACATCGCTGTCTCCTCGACACGAGCTTCCGGGTAGCGGTCCGCCCCTTCCGTGAGGTGATGGAGCTCCGGTCCCCTGTTCGCATCCTAGAGGGTGTCCGGCGGATCAGGGCGGACAGACCGCGGCGTCCGGTGCGGTGCCCCGCACGGCGCCGGAGCGTCCTCGTCGCGGAGCGATGCGGGCCTCCCGGCAACGTCGCGAGGCGCCGGTCCAGGCGTCGCTGACCCGGTCCGGACCCGCCGGGCGCCCCCTGAGCCCGGCCCGCCCGGGGTGCCGGGCGGGCCGGGGTGCGATCAGCTCAGCCGAGGATGTCGGCCGCGGTCGGCGAGGAGTCCCGCAGGAACGTCGAGCAGCGCTCGTGCTCCGCGGTCTCGCCGATCGTGCCGGCGGCCCGCGCCAGGGCGTGCAGGGCGCGCAGGAAGCCGCGGTTCGGCTCGTGCTCGAACGGGACGGGGCCGTGCCCCTTCCAGCCGGCCCGGCGCAGGGCGTCGAGGCCGCGGTGGTAGCCGGTGCGGGCGTACGCGTAGGACTCGACGACCCGGCCGCCCTCGAACGCCTCGTCGGCGAGCTGCGCCCAGGCGAGCGAGGAGGTGGGGTACTTCGCGGCGACCTCGTCGGGCGGGGTGCCGGCGGCGAGCAGCTCGCGCGGCTCGGGGTCGTCGGGCAGGTGGGTCGGGGCGGGGCCCCCGAGGAGGTTCTCGTGGATGGACATGGTCCAAGTGTGCCTGCCCCCACGGCCCGGCGGGACCACACCCCGTGCCCCTTCACGGGCCGTTCGCCCCGGGTTCCGGCACCGGCCCGCCCGCCGCCCCCGGGGCGCGGGGCGCGGGGCGCGGAGAGCGGTGGCGCGGGGCGCGGGGCGTCCCGCTCGCCTTCCGGAACGGGCGCCCGGGTCTCCCGCTCGCTTCCCGGCGCGGGGCGGCGGGCCCCGCCGTTCCGCGCCGTCGGCTACCGCAGGGCCCGCACCGCCCGGACCAGGGCCTCCGCCCCCGCCTCCGCCTTGCTCCGGGGGCATCCCAGGTTCAGCCGTACACATCCCGGAGCCCCGTACACCGAGCCCGGCATGATCGCCACCTTCTCGCGGTCGATCAGCACCCGCTGCAAGGCGTCCTCCCCGACCCCCAGCGGGTTCAGGTCGATCCACGCCAGGTAGCCGGCCTGCGGCGGTCGCCATCCCAGCTCGGGGAAGGCCGTGCGCAGCCGCTCCGCGACGAGCGCGAGATTCCCCGCCACATAAGCCCGTGCCGCGTCCAGCCACGCCCCGCCCTCGCGGTACGCGGCGATGTGCGCGGTCAGCGACAGCACCGCCGGGGAGGCGAGACCCTCCGCGGTCTCCATCCGGCGCAGGTACTCGGCCCGGTCGGCCGGATCGCCGATGAGGCCGTACGAACCGGTGAGCGCGGGGAAGTTGAAGGACTTCGACGCGGAGGTGATGAGCGCCCAGCGGCCCTCCCCCGCCACCCGCGTCCACGGCACATGGGCGTGCCCCGCGTGCACGAAGTCCGCGTGGATCTCGTCGCTGATCACCGCGACGCCGTACCGCCGGGCGAGCGAAGCGGTCCGGCCCAGCTCCTCGCCCGTCCACACCCGGCCGGTCGGGTTGTGGGGCGAGCACAGCACCAGGACCTTCGCGTCGGGCCGGGCCAGCTCACGCTCCAGGGCCTCCTCGTCCCCCACCGGCGCCCCGCGCAGCTCCCGGCCGAGCCCGGTGACCGCCTTGCGGAACCCGTCGTACGTGGGGGTGTGGACGACGACGCCGTCCCCCGGCGCCGTCCACATCCGGAGGAGCTGGGAGAGCTGGTTGAGCACGGACGGACCGTAGACCAGGCGCCCGGTGTCGATGTCCGTGCCGTACCGGGTGGCGTACCAGTGGGCTATCGCGGAGCGGAAGTCGTCCTGCCGCCAGGTGGTGTAGCCGAACACCCCGTGCTCCAGGCGGGCCCGGAGGGCGTCCAGCACCTCGGGGGCCGTGGCGAAGTCCATGTCGGAGATGGTGAACGGCAGCAGCCCGTCGACCCCGAACCGGTCCGCGACCCCGTCCCACTGGACGCACCAGGTGCCCCGGCGGTCGACCACCGTGTCGAAGTCGTAGTGCGCGTTCGCCGTCCCGGTCCTCTTCGTGCCCGTCACCGCATGCCCTCTTCCCTGGTCCCGGTACGACGACGGGCCCGGTCCCCCGAGGGAGGGCCGGGCCCGGCGCCGTACGCGTGTGTCCGTGCGTGGTTACTTCAGCTTGGTACCGGTGGAGCGCAGGTTCGCGCAGGCCTCGGTGACGCGCTGGGCCATGCCGGCCTCGGCCGCCTTGCCCCAGGTGCGCGGGTCGTAGGTCTTCTTGTTGCCGACCTCGCCGTCGACCTTCAGCACACCGTCGTAGTTGCGGAACATGTGGTCCACGACCGGGCGGGTGAAGGCGTACTGGGTGTCGGTGTCGAGGTTCATCTTCACGACGCCGTTCTCCAGGGCGGTGAGGATCTCCTGCTCGGTGGAGCCGGACCCGCCGTGGAAGACGAAGTCGAAGGGCTGGCTCCCGGCGGCCTGGCCGTACTTCGAGGCGACGCCCGCCTGGAGGTCCTTCAGCAGCTCGGGGCGGAGCACGACGTTGCCCGGCTTGTAGACGCCGTGGACGTTGCCGAAGGAGGCGGCCAGCAGGTAGCGGCCCTTCTCGCCCAGTCCGAGCGCCTCCGCGGTGCGCAGCGCGTCGTCGACGGTCGTGTACAGCTCGTCGTTGATCTCGTGCGTGACGCCGTCCTCCTCACCGCCGGTCGGGGTGATCTCGACCTCAAGGACGATCTTGGCGGCGGCCGCCTTCGCCAGCAGCTCCTGGCCGATGGACAGGTTGTCGGCGAGGGTCTCGGCCGATCCGTCCCACATGTGGGACTGGAACAGCGGGTTGAGGCCCTTGGCCACGCGCTCGGCGGAGACGTCGATCAGCGGACGCACGTAACCGTCCAGCTTGTCCTTGGGGCAGTGGTCGGTGTGCAGCGCGATGGTGACGTCGTACTTCGCCGCGACGATGTGGGCGAACTCGGCCAGGGCGACCGCGCCCGTGACCATGTCCTTGTTGTGCTGGCCGCCCAGGAACTCCGCACCACCGGTGGAGATCTGGACGATGCCGTCGCTCTCGGCCTCCGCGAATCCGCGCAGTGCGGCGTGCAGGGTCTGGGACGAGGTCACGTTGATGGCCGGGTAGGCGAACTTGCCCGCCTTTGCCCGGTCGAGCATCTCGGCGTAAGCCTCGGGGGTTGCGATGGGCATCTGACCGCTCCTTGGGATGTGCGGGTGTGCAGGCTGGTCCCTGACCTGGGGGCGACGTCATCGTCGCCCCCATCTTCCCAGACTCTCCCTTCGGCTCCACCCGGCGGACCCCGTTGGCCGGAAGCCGGGGCCCGGCGCGGGGTGGGGCGGGATACGCTCCCGGGGTGGACGGTTTCACGTGAAACCGTCCACCCCGGATGAAAACCGCAGGTCACATCGCGGTCGAAAGCGGCTCAGCCCAGATCGAGGTCGGCCACGGAGTAGACCTGGACATACGGCAGACCGGCCTCGGCGATGGCCGGGGCGGCCCCGCGCTCGACGATCACGGCGACGGCGACGACCTCGCCGCCCGCCTCGCGCACCGCTTCGACGGCGGTCAGCGGCGAACCGCCCGTGGTGGAGGTGTCCTCGACGACCAGGCAGCGGCGGCCCTTCACGTCGGCGCCCTCGATCCGGCGCTGCATGCCGTGCGCCTTCTGCGTCTTGCGGACGACGAACGCGTCCAGGCTGCCACCGCGCGCGGCGGAGGCGTGCAGCATCGCGGTGGCGACCGGGTCCGCGCCCAGGGTCAGCCCGCCGACGCAGTCGTAGTCCAGCTCCGCGGTGGCGTCGAGCATGACCTGGCCGACCAGCGGCGCGGCCTTGCCGTCCAGCGTGATCCGGCGCAGGTCGATGTACCAGTCGGCTTCCAGACCCGAGGAGAGGGTCACCTTGCCGTGCACCACGGCCTTGTCCTTGATCTGCTGGAGCAGGTCAGCGCGTACGTCAGTCATGTCCACGAGGGTAAGCGCTCCCGCCGGCCCCCGCGGCCCGTGGTCCCGCGCCCACCGGCCGCCTCACAGCCGCACCCAGCTCCAGGTCGACGTGATCTCCAGCGGATCGATCGGGGTCACCAGCCGGGGCGTGGTGTTCAGCCCGTTCGGCGGCCCGGACTGCGGCTCCACACAGACCGCCGCCTCCTGCTCGTCGTAGACCACCACCCACTCGCTCCGGCTCTTCACCGTCAGCTCCAGCCACTGGGGCCAGGTGAGCGTGACCTCGACGCCGTCGGGCATCCCGAAGCAGTCGTCCCACGGCCCGGGGGCAGGGTCGATGCGGCGGCCGGTCGGCAGGTGGTCCGCGCCGCGCTCCTCCTGCCAGGCGGCGTCGAAGGACAGGACGGCGTCCCGGCCCCCGATGTCGCGGAGGAACCACGGGTGCCAGCCCGCCTGCGCCGGGAAGGAGTCGCCGTACGTCTCCACGGCCAGGCCGAGCGTCAGCGCGTCCTCGGTCAGCTCGAAGGTCTGCGTCACCCGGCCCGGATACGGCCAGGGCTCGGCGAGATCGTAGTAGAAGGCCGCCTGCGCCCCGTCCGTGTGCGCGGTGTGCCAGGAGACGTCCCGTCCGGTGCCGTGGAGTGCGTGCGGAGGGGGGTTCAGCGGCAACTGGTGGGTCGCGTCGCCGTTACGGAACCGCCCGTTCCCGGTGCGTCCGCACCAGGGCACCATCGGGAAGCAGCCGTACCGCTCGCCTTGGCGCAGCAGTTCGACGCCCCCGATCCGCAGGCTGCTGATCCGGCAGCCGTGGGCGGGGTCGACGGTCAACTCGGCGTCGCCGGCGGTCAGCCGGACGTTCTCTTCGCTACTGCTCACCCGACGACCCTACTGGCCGCCCGTCCCGGACCCGGCCCTCGGACGGCCGCCCGCCCCGAACGTGCCCGCGCCGCCGGCCCCGGAGCCGGTTCCCCGGCTTCCGCCCGCCTTGGCGCCTGCGTTCGAAGTGCCCGCCGTCGCCGGACCGCCGCCCCGCGGGTCTACCTCCGCCGCCGCAGCGCCCGCCCCAGGACCACGGCGGAGGCCAGCGCGAGCGCAGCCGCCGGAGCCACCCACCGCAGCGTGGTGCCCGCACCGCCCGACTCCGGCGAGGGCACCGGGGCGTAGCGGCCGCGCGGAGGGGCGTGGTCGACCTCCTCCGCGCTGCGCCCGATCATGGTCCGCCGGGCGTGCGCGGCTTCGGCGGGCGGCTCGTCGGGGACGGTGAACTCCACACCGGCGACGGGGTCGAGCGAGGGCGGCGGCACAGGCGAGTCGAACACGGAACCGGAGGCGTCGCGGCCCTCACCGGCACCGCTGCCCGGGGCGGCCTCCGCCCCGTCGCCGGCCCCTGCTCGGACACCCCGGCTCCCCTCGGCGTCCGAGCCTCTCCCGGCGGCGGCGTCCGATCCTGTCCCGGCGGCGGCGTCCGATCCTGTCCCGGCGCCGACATCGGTGTCGGCGCCTCCCCCGGCATCGGCATCCTGCTCCGCGCCCGAAGCGTCGGCGTTCTCGACACCTGCACTCTCTGCGCCCAGGCCCTCGGCATCCGCGCCCTCAGCACCCGGGCCCTCGCCCTCGGCGTCCAGTCCCTCCGCCGCAGCCGGGGCGTCCTCCGCAGCCGTGGCGTCCTCCTCGTGCCCGGCCAGCGACTCCGTCACCAGCTGCTGGGTGAAGCGGTCCAAGAGCCGGTGGGCGGCAGCGAGCGCCGCGCCCTTCTCCAGCTCGACCAGCCGCCCGTCCCCGCTCACCGTGCCCCTGTACGTCAGCGTCGTCCCGTCGTCCGCCGCCGCGAGGCCGATGGTGAGGGCCAGCTTCACCGCACCGCTGCCGCGGGCCTCCACGCCCTCCCCGGTCACCGAGAAGCGCTGCTCACCGGTGTCGAGCTCGCCGTCCGGTCCGGAGAGCCGCAGCTCGCCCCGGTAGGTGATGGTGTGGCCGCCGGCCCGCAGCTTCAGCCGGCCCGCCAGGGGCGACGCCGACGCGTCGGCGTCCTGCTGGAGGCCCGGTACACAGCGGGCGACGCGGGCGGGATCGCCGAGCGCGCGCCGCAGGGCCGGGGCGGGAACCGGGACGTACACCTCATGCTCCATGGAAACCGAGCCTAATCGGCCCCGGCCCGGACGTCAGCGCTTCGGCCCGCCCGGCACGTCCCCGTCCGCAACGGTCGCCCCCACCGCGGGCTCACCCGCCCTCCCGGTACCGGGGGCGGATGAGTGTCGACGGGGGCCGGGGCGGCAGCCGGACGCTCTCCGCGGCCCGCGCGCCCTCCCGCAGCTCGCGGTCGCCCAGCGAGCGCGGTACGGGCCCGTCGGCCGGCAGCCCGGGCGACGGCGCCCTGCCCGCCCCGGCGAGGAGGAAGCCCCACTCCTCCTCCCCCGGCCCTCCGGCCCCGCCCCGCTCCCGGCCCGCCGCCGCCCGGCCGGCGCACCGGCAGGCGATGCGGTACGGGCGGGGCACGAGGCCGCCCGCCCGCACCGAGGCCTCCACCGTCCAGAAGGTCTCCGGCCGCCTCCCCGGCGGCCCGGCGTGCACCGCGAGCCGCCCTCCCGGCGCCAGGGCCTCGGCGACCAGGCCGTAGAACTCGGCGGAGTACAGCTTCGCGCCGGCGGTGATGCCGGGGGCCGGCAGGTCGGAGACCACCACGTCGTAGCGGCCGCGGTCGGCCCGGAGCCAGGCGAACGGGTCCGCCGCGACGGCGGTCAGGCGCGGGTCCCGGTAGGCGTGGCCGTTGAGCCCGGAGAGGGCGGGGTCCGTGCGGGCCAGGCGGGTGAGGGCGGGGTCCAGCTCGACGACCGTGACCGAGCGGACGTCCGGGTAGCGCAGGGCCTCACGGGCGGCGAGCCCGTCGCCGCCGCCCAGGATGAGCACCCGCGCGCGGGGGCCGTCCATCGCGGGGTGCACCAGCGCCTCGTGGAAGCGGTGCTCGTCGCGGGCGCTGGCCCGCAGCCGACCGTCCAGATAGAGGCTGAGCGCGTCCCGGCCGGCGCCTGTCAGGACGACCTCCTGCACCCCGCTGTGCACGGCGACCCGCACGTGGTCCCCGTACACCGCCTGGCGTGCCGCCCGCTCGAAGTCGTCCACCAGCACGGTGGCGGCCCCCAGGAGGGCGATCACCGAGACGTTGGCCAGAGCGACGAGCCACCGGGAGCGGCGGCCGAGGTCGCGCCGGAACACCCACAGGACCAGCGCGCCGCCCGCCGCCGCGTTGACCGCTCCGGTGCACAGCGCGCCGGTCAGCTGACCGAGCACCGGCAGCAGGAGGAAGGGGAACGCGAGCCCTCCGACGAGCGCGCCCACGTAGTCGGCGGCGAAGAGGTCGGCGACGGCGCCGCCCGCGTCCTGCCGGTCGACGCGCTGGATCAGCGTCATCAGCAGCGGGATCTCCGCTCCGATCAGGACGCCGATCGCGAGGGAGAACGCGACCAGGGAGTACCGGGAGTCGCCGAGCCAGGCGAACGAGGCGTGCAGGACCAGCGCGGAGGAACCGCCGACCAGGGCGAGGGCCGCCTCGATCAGACCGAAGCCGGCGGCGGCGTGGCAGCGTAAACGTTTCGCGAACAGGGAGCCGATGCCCATGGCGAAGACCATCACGGACAGCACGACGGAGGCCTGCGTCACCGTGTCGCCGACCAGATAGGAGGAGAGCGCGACCAGTTCGAGCTCGTAGACGAGGCCGCAGGCGGCGCAGACGAAGACCACGGCCAGCACGAGGAACCGACCGGTCCTCGGCCGTACGGGAAGCCGCGCCGCCCCTGCGCGGAGCGGTGCCTGCTGGTCGATCATGAAGCGAACGCTACGTCACGCATCCGTCGCTTCCCGTCACCCACGCGCCTGCGGCCCCCTGCACCCCGCGGCGCTCCGGCCGCGCCGCCAAGGCCTCAGCCCACCGGCGCGGCCACGCGCGCGCCGAACCGGGAACGGGTCACCACCAACTGGCCTTCCTGCGGGTAGGCATGCCAGGTGCGCCAGCGCACCTGGCCTTCGATGCGCTGGGCGAGCATCGCGGTGAAGGCGTACGGGCTGCCGGGGAAGGTGCCGGCCAGCCCGTGCGGATGGTCGCTCACCAGGGCCAGCAACTCCTGGGCACGGCCGGTGAACTGACCCACCGTCAAGTTCTCTACGCGCGCCGCGAACTCGTACTCCCAGTTCCCGAGCCGTTTCGCGACGCCGAGGGGCAGGGGGGTGCTGCTGCCGGGCATGCAGGCAACCGTCTCCGAGCAGGTTCCGCGGCCCTCCCGCAGGAGCACCTGATGGGAGGCCCCGAGCAGCCTCAACTGGAGTTCGGCGCCGCCGAGCCGGAGGTCGAGGACGGCGAGGGCGGGAAGCGGTTCCCGCCCCAGCGTCCAGGCCAGGTCGGCGGCGCGGGTATCGGAATAGGCCGTCTGGAGGGTGGTGAGCATGGATCGGCTCCGCAAACACACATGGACACATGGACAGGCGGACGCCCCTCTGGTGACTGCGCGTGGGAGGCAGGAGCGCCCGATCCGGCCCAACTGGGGTCCGAGGGCTGAATGTTCTCTTCGATGAGGGAATCACGAAGTACGCCTTGCTCACAGCGCTTTCGACCAACTTGCCGTGGTTTCCATCCCCCCGGGGGCAGCACGGTTCACGTGTTCAGCAGAAAACATCCGCGTCGCTCCCTGGATGCAGCCAACCGAAAAAAACCCGGGGGGAGTTCACCCCCCGGGCACCCGCCGTCAGGTCACTGCCGGTGACCGCGCGCCGGATCGTTCAGTCGCCGCCACCGCCGCAGCCGCCGCCACCACCACCGCACGTGTGTCCGCCCGAGGAGCCGCCCGAGTCGCCTCCGTCCGCCCACAGGCCGGACCCCGATCCCCCACCGGCCGACCCCCGTCGTCTCCCGGCAGGCCGGGCCGCACCGCCTCCGCCCCTGCCCCTGCCCATCAGGACCACCAGCCCCCCGATGACCGCCGCGGCGATCAGTGCCGCGATGTAGCCGCCCATGTCCCTCACACCCTTCCCCCGGAGCGACGTCCCCCGTCGCTTCCCCGTTTCCGCCGGTCGCTTGCGTGGCAGGGGCATGCCCCCACCCCCCGGGGGTGAAAGCAGACTTGAGCAACTCCAGAGCTTCGGCGCAGGATGGCGCCCATGACACTGGGACGACCGCTGCTCAACCGCCGCCTCGCCGCGTTCGGCACGACGATCTTCGCCGAGATGTCCGCGCTGGCCGTGCGGACCGGCTCCATCAACCTCGGGCAGGGCTTCCCCGACACCGACGGCCCCGAGGAGATCCGGGAGGCGGCGGTCCGGGCGCTGCGCACCGGGCACGGCAACCAGTACCCGCCGGGCCCCGGGGTCCCCGAGCTGCGCGCCGCCGTCGCCGCCCACCAGGAGCGCTTCTACGGCCTGACCTGGTCCCCGGACACCGAGGTCCTGGTGACCACCGGGGCCACGGAGGGGATCGCCGCCTCCCTGCTCGCCCTGCTCGAACCGGGCGACGAGGTCATCGCGTTCGAGCCGTACTACGACTCGTACGCCGCCTGTATCGCGATGGCGGGCGCGGTCCGCGTCCCCCTGACGCTCCGCGCGCCCTCCTTCCGCCCGGACCTCGACGAGCTGCGCGCCCTGGTCACCCCGCGCACCCGCCTGCTGCTCCTCAACACCCCGCACAACCCGACCGGCACGGTGCTCACCCCCGACGAGCTCAGCGGGATCGCCGCACTGGCGGTGGAGCACGACCTGCTGGTCGTCACCGACGAGGTGTACGAACACCTCGTCTTCACCGGCGCGCACCACCCGATCGCCGCCCTGCCGGGGATGCGCGAGCGCACGGTCTCCGTTTCGAGCGCGGGCAAGACCTTCTCGTACACGGGCTGGAAGGTCGGCTGGGTGACCGGGGACGCCCCGCTGGTGGCCGCCGTGCGCGCGGCGAAGCAGTATCTGACCTTCGTCAGCGGGGGCCCCTTCCAGTACGCGATCGCCGAGGCCCTCGCGCTGCCCGACGCCTTCTTCACCGCGTTCCGGGAGGGGATGCGGCGCCGACGCGACCTGCTGGCCGAGGGGTTGCGCGCGGCGGGCTTCCGGGTGCACGAGCCGGAGGGCACGTACTTCGTCACCACCGACATCTCCCCGTTCGGCGAGGAGGACGCCTACGCCTTCTGCCGGGCGCTCCCCGAGCGCTGCGGGGTGGCCGCCGTGCCGGTCTCCGTCTTCTACGACGACCCGGAGGCGGGCCGCAGCCAGGTCCGCTTCACCTTCTGCAAGCGCGACGACGTGCTGGAGGAGGCGGTAGCGCGGCTGGGGCGGCTTGCGCCCTGAAAGGGCTCGGACGCGGCTGAGTAGGGTCTCGGACCAAGCACCTTGGCTCACTTGGGGGTACCCGCATGTCCGCACCGACGTCCTCACCGAACCGCAGATCGGTTCTCTCCGCGATCGCCGGGCTCGCAGCCGGCAGTACGCTGCCGCTCGCCCCGTCCGCCGCCGCGGCCGCCCCGGCCGCGGGCGCCACGACCGCCACCGCCACCGCCGCCGCCGGGCGGCTGCCGATGGTGATCGACTCCACCGACCCGTGGCACTTCGGGGACCACCCCGCCGGCGCGCTGACCACCCGTGCCCTCCCCGGAACCCCCGCGGTACTGGAGGTGTCCGACGGCGACGGGGTCCTCGCCACCCTCACCACCGGGGCCAGGACCGTCACGCTGCGCGGGCCGAAGCGCTCGTTCACCGAGCAGAAGAAGCCGCTCAGCGACGCCTTCGACCGCACCCTCCCCGCCGGGCAGACCGGCTGGGGGTCCTCCCCCGGCGGCGGCAGGTGGTACACGGTCAACGGCTCCGACGCGGACTACTTCCTGGAGAACGGCCGCGCGACCGTGCGGCTCACCACGACCAACGCCAGCCGCCACGCCCTGCTGTCCGACAAGGCGGTCGGGGACGTGAACGCCGCCGCCCGCGTCTCCTTCGACAAGGCGCCCACCGGCGGGCCCGTCTCGCTCGCCCTCTCCTTCGCCGCCCAGGACGTCAACAACCACTACCGGGCCCGGCTGAACGTCACCCCCGCCGGCGAGGTCCAGTTCCTCCTGGAGAAGGAACTCGCCGACGTCACCACCGCCCTGAGCCCCGCCGTCACCGTCGGCTCCGGCTTCGTGGCGTTCCAGCACTGGTGGGTGCGGGTGGAGAAGACCGGCGACCTGCTCCGGGCCCGGGCCTGGCGCCACGACGCGACCGAGCCCACCACCTGGCAGCACAGCCTCCGCGACCCCGAGGCCGACCCGGACAAGGTCTTCACCACGGGCGCCGTCGGCGTCCGGGCTCTCGCCTCCTCCGGTGCGGCGGTGCCGCTGGAGGCCCGGGTGTACGACTTCGTCATCGACGCGGCCCAGTGGACGGACCCTCCGGTGGTCTCCCACGACACCTGGGTGCGGGTCCTCCCGGAGCCCTTCGACGGCGCCTGGACCTCCGCCGTGGAGCAGCGGATCAGCGCCTGGGCCGGCGACACCTCCCCCGACGCCCTCGCGTACGCCTCGATGTACCGGCCCTTCGCCCCCGCCGTGACGGACCCCTCGCTCCAGGGCGCCCAGGTCCTCGGCGAGTCCGGCTACAGCCCGAGGAACGCCGCCGGAACACGTGACATCGGCTTCGACTTCCATGACTACATGGGCCTGAGCTGGGACTTCCCCGCGAGCGGTGAGCACATGGAGCCGGACGCCGTGGACCCGGCGAAGGCCGACAACCTCCACAACATGGACTGCTCGGGATTCGTCCGGATGGTGTACGGCCACCACCTGGGCATCCCGATGGTCCGCTCCAGGAACTTCGACGGCCTGAACCTGCCTCGTACCTCGAAGAACCAGTCCGCGCACGGGCCCGGCGTGGTGGTGGCCCGGGCGACGGGCCAGGCGCCTTCGCTGGGCGCGCTGCGGGTCGGCGACGCGGTCTTCTTCGACGCGAGCGTCCCCGACAGCGGTGACCCCGAGACGGACGGTGGCGTGATCGACCACGTCGGCATCTATGTCGGCCGGGACCAGCACGGCGGGCTGCGGTTCGTCTCCAGCCGCCGGACGCCGGACGGGCCGACCATGGCGGACCTGGGGGCGAAGTCGATCCTGAACGGCCCGGCGGACGCGCTGTACACGAAGTCGCTGCGGGTCGTGCGCCGGTTCTGAGGCGCGCGTCCGCGCCCGGGGCGGCCGCGGACGGCGGACGGCCCGGGAGGCGGTCGTGGTGACCGTCTCCCGGGCCGTCGTGCGGGCCGGGCGCCCTAAGCCTGGGCGGACTCCGTGCCCCCGCCGTCCGTGCCCTCGGCCGGCTGGATGCCGAGGCGCTCGACGAGCCACTTGTCGAACTCGATCGACGCGCGCACCCAGCTGACCGTCGAGGAGACGAAGTGCTCCAGGCTGACGCCGGTGCCGATGAGCATCTGTGCCTCACCGATCAGCCGGACGGAGCCCGCCTCGCCCTCCTCGCCCTCGTGGGAGTGCGTGTAGACCTTGGGCCACAGCGTGCGGCGGTTCCAGTCGTCGATCGCGTCCAGGAGGACGGGACGCTGGTCGAGCGCGTGCGGGCGGTCGTAGAACGTGCGGACCGAGAAGACCTGCTGCTCGGCCTCGCCCCGGAACATGAAGTACGTCCGGAACTCTTCCCACGGCGCCGCGAGGTCGCCCTCGTCGTCGACGACGTACTTCAGCTCCATCTGGTCGAGAAGCTGCTTGACGAGGTCCTGGTCAGGGACGACGGGGCCCTCCGGTCCTGCCGCCTGCGGTTCGGGCTGGCCCCCGAAATTAGGAATCGAGGACGGATCGATGCTCACCGTTATTTCCCTTCGTGACGATTGCGGCCATCCTCTCCCATGGCGGGCGGGGCATGGCAAGCCCCGGCGGCCCCTATCCGCCAGAAGCTGACAGACAGCGGGCTGGGGCCGGGCCCACCGGGCGTCCGCACACCGGGCGCGACCGGCCGGGACCGGTGGCGACCGCCGCTCGCCCGGCGGAGCCGGCGGTTACTCCACGCGGCCCACGGTCAGCCCCTCCTCGACCCGGTCCACCCGTACGGTGTCTCCGTCCCGGACCTCGCCGGACAGGATCTCCTTGGCGAGCCGGTCGCCGATCGCGCTCTGGATGAGCCGGCGCAGCGGCCTCGCTCCGTACGCCGGGTCGTTGCCCTCCTCCGCGAGCCAGGCCAGCGCCTTCGGGGTGACGTCGAGGGTGAGCCGCCGGTCCGCGAGCCGGGCCGCGAGCCGGTCGACCTGGAGCTTCGCGATGTGCGCGAGCTCCTCGCCGGAGAGGGCGGAGAAGACCACCAGGTCGTCCAGCCGGTTGACGAACTCCGGCTTGAACGAGGCCCGCACCACCTCCAGCACCTGCTCCTTCTTGACCTCCGGCTTGACCAGGGGGTCCATCAGGAACTGGCTGCCGAGGTTGGAGGTGAGGACGAGGATCGTGTTGCGGAAGTCGACCGTACGGCCCTGGCCGTCGGTGAGCCGGCCGTCGTCGAGGACCTGGAGCAGGATGTCGAAGACCTCGGGGTGGGCCTTCTCCACCTCGTCCAGCAGCACCACGCTGTACGGGCGGCGGCGGACGGCCTCGGTGAGCTGGCCGCCCTCCTCGTAGCCGACGTAGCCGGGCGGGGCGCCGACGAGGCGGGCGACGCTGTGCTTCTCGCCGTACTCGCTCATGTCGATGCGGATCATGGCCCGCTCGTCGTCGAAGAGGAAGTCCGCGAGCGCCTTGGCCAGCTCCGTCTTGCCGACGCCGGTGGGGCCGAGGAAGAGGAACGAGCCGGTGGGCCGGTCGGGGTCCGCGATCCCGGCGCGGGTGCGGCGTACGGCGTCGGACACGGCCTCCACCGCCTCCGACTGGCCGATCAGCCGCCTGCCGAGCTCGGCCTCCATCCGCAGCAGCTTCTGCGTCTCACCCTCCAGCAGCCGCCCGGCCGGGATGCCGGTCCACGCGCCGACGACGTCGGCGATGTCGTCGGGCCCGACCTCCTCCTTGACCATGGTGTCCTTGGAGGCCTCCTGCTCCGCCTCCGCGGCCTCCTCCAACTCCCGCTCCAGGCCGGGGATCTCCCCGTAGAGAAGCTTGGACGCGGCGTCGAAGTCGCCGTCGCGCTGGGCCCGTTCGGCCTGGCCGCGCAGCTCGTCCAGCCGCTCCTTCAGCTCACCGACCCGGTTGAGACCCTGCTTCTCCTTCTCCCAGCGGGCGTTGAGGCCGCGCAGCTCCTCCTCCTTGTCGGCGAGGTCGCGGCGCAGCCTTTCCAGGCGCTCCTTGGAGGCGGCGTCGGACTCGTTCTTCAGCGCCAGCTCCTCCATGCGCAACCGGTCGACGGAGCGCTGGAGTTCGTCGATCTCCAGCGGCGAGGAGTCGATCTCCATACGCAGCCGGGAGGCGGCCTCGTCGACCAGGTCGATCGCCTTGTCGGGCAGGAACCGGGAGGTGATGTAACGGTCGGAGAGGGTGGCGGCGGCGACCAGGGCCGAGTCCGCGATCTGCACCTTGTGGTGGGCCTCGTAGCGGCCCTTGAGCCCGCGCAGGATCGCGACGGTGTCCTCCACGGACGGCTCGGCGACCAGCACCTGCTGGAAGCGGCGCTCCAGGGCGGGGTCCTTCTCGATGCGCTCGCGGTACTCGTCCAGCGTGGTCGCGCCCACCATGCGCAGCTCGCCGCGGGCCAGCATCGGCTTGAGCATGTTGCCCGCGTCCATGGCGGAGTCACCGCCCGCACCGGCGCCGACGACGGTGTGCAGCTCGTCGATGAAGGTGATGATCCGGCCGTCGCTCTCCTTGATCTCGGAGAGGACCGTCTTCAGGCGCTCCTCGAACTCGCCCCGGTACTTCGCTCCCGCGACCATCGCTCCGAGGTCGAGCGAGACGAGCCGCTTGTTCTTCAGGCTCTCGGGGACGTCCCCCTTGACGATCCGCTGGGCGAGCCCTTCGACGACGGCGGTCTTGCCGACGCCCGGCTCGCCGATGAGGACGGGGTTGTTCTTCGTCCGGCGCGAGAGCACCTGCACGACGCGGCGGATCTCCTGGTCGCGGCCGATGACCGGGTCCAGCTTGCCCTCGCGCGCGGCGGCCGTGAAGTCCGTGCCGAACTTCTCCAGGGCCTTGTACTGGCCCTCCGGGTCGGGTGTGGTCACCCGGCGCCCTCCCCTGCTCGTCTCGAATGCGGCCAGCAGCTTCCTGGCGCCGGCCCCCTGTGCGTCGAGGATCTCACCGGCGCGGCCGCCCTTGGCCGCGATGCCGATCAGCAGGTGCTCGGTGGAGATGTAGTCGTCGCCCAGCTCCTTCGCCCGCTGCGCGGCGTCCTGGATGACGGCCAGCAGCTCGCGGTTGGGCTGCGGGGGCGCCACGGTGGAACCGGTGACACTGGGCAGGGAACCGATGATCCGCTCGGCGCCGGAGCGCACGGCGACCTGGTCGGCCTCGACGGAGGCGAGCAGGTCGACGATGTTCTCGTTGTCCTCGCCCTCCAGCAGCGCGAGCAGCAGATGCCCCGGCGTGAGGTCCGCGTGCCCGTCCTTGACGGCCCTGCCGGTGGCCGCGTTGATGGCGTCCCGGCTCTTGTTGGTCAGCTCGGCGTCCACGTGTGGTCCCTCCTCCTCGCAGCTGCCGCTGCTCAGCCTCGATACTGCCTCGTCGCTCAGTCCTTGACTGATTCAACCTGCACAAAGTTGAGTCTATTCCACTCAAGGCGTTTTGGGCACACGCATCGCCTCTCGGGGCGCCCCGCACGCCGACGCGCCCCGGCTGCGCCGGCACGCTCCCATCTACGCTGCACCCATGGCCGACGTACGCAACCCCAGCCCCGAGTACCTCGCGTTCTGGCGCGAGTACCACCTGTGCACCCTGACCACACTCCGCCCCGACGGCACGCCCCACGTGGTGCCCGTCGGAGTGACGTACGACCCGGAGGCGGGGATCGCCCGCGTGATCACTGACAGGGGGAGCCGGAAGGTCGCCAACATCCTGGCCGCGGGCCCCGAGGGGGCACGGGTCGCCGTCTGTCAGATGCACCGGGCCCGCTGGGCGACCCTGGAGGGCCGCGCGGCGATCCGCACGGAGCCGGAGGTCGTCGCGGACGCCGTGAGCCGCTACGCGGAGCGCTACGAGCGCACGCCGAAGCCCAACCCGGACCGGGTCGTCATCGAGATCACCCTCGACCGGGCCCTCGGCAGGGCGTGAGCCCCACGGCGGGCGGGCCCGGGAGCAGGCCCCGGCAGCGCGCCGGAGGGAGGACAGCACAACGGCGCCACCGTGTTCAGGTCACGGTGGCGCCGCTGTGTGGGGGAAGCGCCGGAGCGATGGGTGACGACGGGGGAATCGCTCAGGCACTGCGGGGGGTGGCGGAAAGGGGTTCTGCGTCGAACAGCTCGTGGTCCCGCTGGTCGAGGTTGACGAAGATCATGCCGTACCTGACGGCGCAGCGGACCGGCTGCGGCGCGCCACGCGGCCGACGGAGACAGCGATAGGCGCGGACGTCCTCGTCCTCCTCCATCACCACGACGATCGGCTCTCCGAACAGGGTGACCATCAACGAGTCGCCACGACGGGGGAGGGCCGTGAGCAGATCGATGAAATGCCACCCTGAGCGATAGGCGGTTGCCATCTCGCGCCGGAAGGTGCGGTCGTCCGGCGGGGTGGTCATGCGACCGAACGGGCCGGTGCGACCCAACCGATGTCACCTGGAACCGTGGCGGGCGCGGTCCAGCCGATGTCGCCCGGCGCAACAGCCTGAGCAGCCTTCTCCTCGCCGCCGCCCATGACGCCGACGCCCGTCAGCCCGAGTCCAAGGGCCGCGACGAACGAGGCGGCAAGCGCCGAGCGAAGCATTCGCTTGTACATAGTCGGCTTCGTCCTCACTTGTGGATTCTTCTCCCCCGCACTTAAGACGATGTCCCACCTGGGCACGCGAACACCACTGGGTCGATGCATCATGTTCCTGAATGTTCAGGAACCTGGGGGGTGGAGATATGACCGCAAGCCACATAAAGACGACACATCCTCATGGGATCACCGAACTATGTGAAGCAGGGGGGCGTCTTTACGCCACCGCACTCCGCTCCGGCCGCATCGCCCGGTGCGAGCTGGAGCCCGCTCCGTGCCTGGTGGAGTTCGCCCTGCTCCATCCCGACCCGGACGATCCTGGCTGGCTCAGGCCGGTGCCGCCGTCAGCGGCGCTGGCGCAGCATCTGCATCCCATAGAACGCGAGATCCAGGAGCGCCGAAGGCATTCGGTGGAACTGACCGAGTCCTTCGAGCCCTTTATGGACATCAGCGCTCAGGGCCCGCCCATGACGCACGCCATCACCGTGCTGGAGGGCGTCAACCGGATCAACGCGGCGCTCGACCTCGCCACCACGGAGTGCCGGACCGAGGTCCTCACCGTCCAACCGGGCGGCGGCAGGAACGAGGACCAGCTCAGCAAGTCGCTGGAGCGCGGCCTGTCCGTCGTGCACCGGGGCGTGCGCATCCGCACCCTCTACCAGCACACGGTCCGCCACAGCCCGAGCACGCTGGCCTACGCCGAGCGCATAGCCAGCGACAACGTGGAGATCCGCACGCTCGAAGAGCTCATCGAGCGGCTGATCGTCTTCGACCGCGCCGTGGCCTTCATCCCCGCCCAGGACGACCGCCAGGTCGCCCTGGAGCTGCGCCACCCCGGTCTCGTCGAGTACCTCGTCAAGGTCTTCGAGCAGCTGTGGACCCGGGCCGCCCCGCTGCTCGAAGAAGTCAAGTACGACCCGATGCCGCAGGGGATCAGCGGCGTCCAGCGGTCCATCGCCCAACTGCTCGTCGAGGGGCACGTCGACGACTCCATCGCCCGCCGACTCGGCATGAACGTCCGCACCTGCCGTGCTCACGTGGCCAAACTCTCCGCCGCCCTGGGCAGCAGCAGTCGCGCCCAACTCGGTTATCTGATCGCGCGTTCAGGAATCCTGGACCAGAGCTCCTGACCGTACGGGCCGCCGCCCGCCGCTCCTCCTCGACGCCGGGGGCCCGGCCGCGCCGGAGCGGAGCCGGACGCGCACCGGCGCACGGCGCACCGGAGGAGAAACACCAGGCTCTCCCGCCGTGCCGAGCCTTTCGCGAGCCGGGGACTTTCGCCACCGTCATCTTGTTGCACTGCAGGAAGTGAGGGGATCACCAATGCGTACGGACGGGGCGAACCAGCCGCATGCGCACGGGAACAGGGAGTTGTGCGCACCCGCCGTCGAGCTCTACGAACAGGCCCTCCGCGCCGGGCGCATCGCCCGCGCCGACGCCCTGTCCGTCCCCTGCCTCATCGAGATGGCCCTCCTGCGTCCCGATCCCGCCGACGCCGCCTGGATGCGTCCCGTGCCGCCCTCGGCGGCGCTGGCCCACCTCTTGCGGCCGATCGCCCGCGAGATCGACGAACGCGTCCGGCTCACCGCCGCGTTGAGCAGCACGCTCGCCCCCCTGGCGGCGGTGGCCAGCGACGACCCGAACCTCGCGATCACGGTCCTGGAGGGGCGCGGCCCCATCGCCGACTCCCTGCGGCACTCCTCCGCCGCCGCGCGGGAGGAGGTGCTCACGGCCCAGCCGGGCGGCAACCGCATGTCGGAGAACCTGCGGCAGGGACTGGAGAACGCGCGGACCGTCATCGCCGCGGGCGGCCGGCTGCGCCATCTCTACCAGCACCCCGTGCGCTACAGCCCGGGGTTCTCCGCGTATCTGGCCCAGATACCGCCCGGCCGCCTCGAAGTCCGCACCATGGAGCAGACCATCGAGCGGCTGATCATCTTCGACAGGACGGTCGCCTACATCCCCGCCGACCCCGACCGCACCGCGGCCCTGGAGATCCGCCACCCCTCGCTCGTCCGCTATCTGGTCCAGGTCTACGAGGTGCTGTGGGCCCAGGCCACTCCGTACACCCGGCAGCGCCCCGCCGCGGACCCCGGCGCCCCGGTCACCGCCGTCCAGCGCAGCATCGCCCGCCACCTCACCGACGGCCACCTGGACGACGTCGTCGCCCGCAAGATGGGCATCAGCGTCCGCACCTGCCGGGCGCACATCGCGAAGCTGATGCAGACCCTCGGCGCCACCAGCCGCACCCATCTCGGCGCGCTCCTCGTCCAGTCGGGCATCGTCGGAAGCGACCCGCACGAGCGCTGACCCGCCGGGCCCCGCTGACGCCACGGCCCCCGGGGGCCGCCGACGGCCCCCGGGCCGGCCGGGCGCCGGGCCGGAGCGCCCGCCAGGAGGCGGCCCGCGCACCGGGCGGGGCCCGGGCACCAGGGCCCCCGCGGCGCCCTGCGAGAATCGCCCTGAGCCGACCCGCGGGACCTCCTGGAGCACGGAACCGGCCGGGACGCGTGACCAGCCCGCGGAACCGGCCCCGGAGCCGGCGTCCCGCCCCGCCGCCCGACCGGCGCCCGCCCCTCCGCACGACCGAAGGACCACGGCCCAGGATGACCGACACCACGCCCGCCCCCTCGCCCGTGCCCGCCCCCGCCGTCGTGGAGGACGACCACTACGGGACCATCACGGTCGAGCTCACGGGCGAGCACCACGAGACGCTCGTCGTGAGCGGCGAGAGAGTCCCGCGCGTCGTCCTCACCCGTGCGCCCGGCGTCGAGCCCGACGACCGGATCGCGATCGGCACCCGCGACCCGCACCGCCTCACGCTCACGGTGGACGGCCGGGAGGCGGTGATCGCACCCGGCAAGGGGAAGCTGCGCCGCCGCTCCCACCGGGTCGACGTCCGGTACGCGGGCACGTCCTACCGGCTCGTGCCCGACTCGATCCCGAGCAGCCGACTGACCCGCGGCCGTGAGCGCCTCGGGGACTTCTCCTCTGACGGCGACCGGCGGGTGCTCGCCGAGTGGCGGCCCGGCGCCCCGGTCGAGCCGCTGGACGCGGCGATCGGCTACGCGCTGGCCGCGGCGTTCGGCACCGGCGGCCAGCCCCTGTGGATGATGGCGGTCGACGCGATCAGCGCCGCCCTGCCGTGACCCGGCCCGCCCATGCCCCGGGGCCGGGAGAGCACCAGCTCTCCCGGCCCCGGGGGCACAAAACTCCGTACGGCGCGAGGAGCGCGCCTCTCCCGGTCAAGATCCGCCGGACACCCTCTAATCCATCGGCCGCTTCGGCTTCGGCCGCCACACCACCAGGGCGCCGGTCTGCTGCACGTCCTGGTACGGCACCAGGTCACGGCGGTACGAGGCGTGCACCTGGGCCTCGCGCTGCCGCATGGCGACCGCCGCGCCGTCCACCGCCGCCGACAGCTCGGCGACGCGCTGCTGGAGCGCCGCGACCTGGTTCTCCAGCTCGATGATCCGCTTGATGCCCGCCAGGTTGATGCCCTCGTCCTGCGACAGCTGCTGCACCGTGCGCAGCAGCTCGATGTCGCGGGCCGAATAGCGCCGGCCGCGCCCCGCCGTACGGTCGGGCGAGACCAGCCCGAGGCGGTCGTACTGGCGCAGCGTCTGCGGGTGCAGGCCCGAGAGCTGGGCCGCGATCGAGATCACGTACACCGGTGTCTCATCGGTCAGCTGGTACGGATTGCGTCGACGGCCGTCCATCTCAAGCTCCCTTCGCGGCCTGGAACAGTTCCGCCCGCGGGTCTCCGTCCGCGGTCGCTTCCCGGTAGGCCTCCAGGGCGTCCCTGGCCTGCTGGCCGAGCTCCCCGGGGACCGTGACCTCCACGGTGACCAGCAGGTCGCCGCGGGTGCCGTCCTTGCGTACCGCGCCCTTGCCCCGGGCGCGCATCGTACGTCCGTTGGGGGTGCCGGGGGGAAGCTTCAGGGTGACCGGGGGGCCGCCGAGCGTGGGGACCTTGACCTCGCCGCCGAGCGTCACCTCCGGGAAGGTGACGGGCACGGTGACGGTGAGGTTGTCGCCCTTGCGGCCGAAGACGGGGTGGGAGCCGACGTGGACGACCACATACAGGTCGCCGGCCGGGCCGCCGCGCTCGCCCGGACCGCCCTTGCCGCGCAGCCGGATGCGCTGGCCGTCCGAGACGCCCGCCGGAATCCGCACCTGCATGGTGCGGGCCGACTTGGCCCGGCCGCTGCCCTTGCAGACCTCGCAGGGGTCCTGGGCGATGAGACCCCGGCCCTTGCAGTCCACACAGGGGTCGGTCAGCGAGAAGCCTCCGCCGCTGCCGCGCGAGACCTGGCCGGTGCCGACGCAGGTCGGGCAGACCCGGGGGGTGCCGTTCTTGTCTCCGGTGCCGGAACACGCCTTGCAGGGGGCCTGGCTGGACATCCGCAGCGGGACCGTGGCCCCGTCGACCGCCTCGGTGAAGCTGAGCGTCACCTCGGACTCGACGTCCTGGCCGCGGCGCGGCTGGACGCGGGCGCCCGTGCCGCCGCGGTTGAACAGCCCGCCGAAGACGTCGCCGAGACCGCCACCGCCGCCGAAGCCTCCGCCGGGGCCGCCCTGTCCGCCCGGGGCGCCGCCGCCGAAGAGGTCGCCCAGGTCGAAGTTGAAGTTGCCGCCCGCCCCGCCGGGGCCGGCGCGGTAGCCGCCGTTGCCGAAGAGGGCCCGCGCCTCGTCGTACTCCTTGCGCCGCTTGGCGTCGCCGAGGACGTCGTTCGCCTCCGAGATCTCCTTGAAGCGCTCCTCCGCCTTGGTGTCACCCTTGTTGGCGTCGGGGTGGTTCTCCCGGGCGAGCTTGCGGTACGCCTTCTTGATCTCGGCGTCGGTGGCGTCCTTGGGGACGCCGAGGACCTTGTAGTAGTCCTTCTCGACGAAGTCCTTCGTGCTCATCGACGTCCCTCCTTCCGGACGATCGGCCGAGCGGCCGGCCCGTGGGCCGGCCGCCGGGCCGGGCGGTGTGCACCCTGGTGGTCGGACGTGTCGGCGTCAGACCTCCTCGGTGCCACCGCTCTCCTCGTCGTCTGTCTTCTCTTCCTTGCCCGCGGCGGGCGTGGCGCCCGGCTGCGGCTCCGCGACGGCCACCCGCGCTGGGCGGATGGTCCGTTCGCCGATGCGGTACCCCGGCTGGAGGATCGCCACGCAGGTCGTCTCGGTGACGTCCGGCGCGTAGCTGTGCATCAGGGCCTCGTGGATCGTCGGGTCGAAGGGCTCGCCCTCCTTGCCGAACTGCTGGAGACCCAGCTTCGCGACGATCGTCTCCAGCGATTCGGCCACCGACTTGAAGCCGCCGACCAGCTCCTCGTGCTCCCGCGCGCGGCCGACGTCGTCGAGCACGGGCAGGAGCTCGGACAGGATGTTCGCCGCGGCGATCTCCTTGACCGTGACCCGGTCCCGCTCCACGCGGCGGCGGTAGTTCTGGTACTCGGCCTGGAGCCGCTGGAGGTCCGCGGTGCGCTCGCCGAGCGCGGTGCGGGCCTGGTCCAGCTGCGCCGTCAGACCGACGGTCGGGTCAACGTCCCCGGCCGGGGCCGCCGCCTCCTCCTCCGAGGGAGCGGCGGCCTTCGGCTCGGCGTCATCAGGGGTGGCGCCGGAGGGGACGTCGGGCTTCTCCTCGAAGCCCGGAGTCTCCTCGGTCACGCCGCACCGCCCTTGGAGTCCTTCTCGTCGTCCACGATCTCGGCGTCGACGACGTCGTCGTCGGCCTTGCCCTGGGCGCCCGCGTCACCGGGGGCCTCGGCGCCCGGCGTCGCACCGTCGGCCTGGGCGTTGGCGTACATCGCCTGGCCCAGCTTCTGGGAGACGGCCGCGACCTTCTCGGTGGCCGTGCGGATCTCGGCGGTGTCCTCGCCCTTGAGCTTCTCCTTCAGCTCGCCGACCGCGGTCTCCACCTCCGTCTTCACGTCACCGGGGACCTTGTCCTCGTTGTCCTTGAGGAACTTCTCCGTCTGGTAGACGAGCTGCTCGCCCTGGTTGCGGGACTCGGCGGCCTCGCGGCGGGCGTGGTCCTCCTCCGCGTACTTCTCGGCCTCTTCGCGCATCCGGTTGACCTCGTCCTTCGGCAGCGAGGAGCCGCCGGTGACGGTCATCTTCTGCTCCTTGCCGGTGCCGAGGTCCTTGGCGGCGACGTGCATGATGCCGTTGGCGTCGATGTCGAAGGCGACCTCGATCTGCGGCACGCCGCGCGGGGCCGGCGGCAGACCCGTCAGCTCGAACATCCCGAGCTTCTTGTTGTACGCCGCGATCTCGCGCTCGCCCTGGTACACCTGGATCTGCACGGACGGCTGGTTGTCCTCTGCCGTCGTGAAGATCTCGGAACGCTTGGTCGGGATCGTGGTGTTGCGCTCGATGAGCTTCGTCATGATCCCTCCCTTGGTCTCGATGCCGAGGGACAGCGGGGTGACGTCGAGGAGCAGGACGTCCTTGACCTCGCCCTTGAGGACACCGGCCTGGAGGGAGGCGCCGATGGCGACGACCTCGTCCGGGTTCACACCCTTGTTGGCCTCCTGGCCGCCGGTCAGCTCCTTGACGAGCTCGGCGACGGCGGGCATACGGGTGGAGCCACCGACGAGAACGACGTGGTCGATCTCGGAGAGCTGGATGCCCGCGTCCTTGATGACGTTGTGGAACGGGGTCTTGCAGCGGTCCAGGAGGTCCGAGGTCAGCTGCTGGAACTGCGAGCGCGTGAGCTTCTCGTCCAGGTGCAGCGGGCCCTCGGCGGACGCCGTGATGTACGGCAGGTTGATCGTGGTCTCGGTCGAGGACGAGAGCTCGATCTTCGCCTTCTCCGCGGCTTCGCGGAGACGCTGGAGAGCCATCTTGTCCTTGGACAGGTCCACGCCGTGCCCGTTGGCGAACTGCTTCACCAGGTAGTCGACGACGCGCTGGTCCCAGTCGTCGCCACCGAGGTGGTTGTCACCGTTGGTGGCCTTCACCTCGACGACGCCGTCACCGATCTCCAGGAGCGACACGTCGAAGGTGCCGCCGCCGAGGTCGAAGACGAGGATGGTCTGGTCGTCCTTGTCGAGGCCGTACGCCAGGGCGGCGGCGGTCGGCTCGTTGACGATGCGCAGGACGTTCAGGCCCGCGATCTCGCCGGCCTCCTTCGTCGCCTGGCGCTCGGAGTCGTTGAAGTACGCCGGGACGGTGATGACCGCGTCGGTCACCTTCTCGCCCAGGTAGGACTCGGCGTCCCGCTTCAGCTTCTGCAGGATGAAGGCGCTCATCTGCTGCGGGTTGAAGCTCTTGCCGTCCAGGTCGATCTTCCAGTCAGTGCCCATGTGGCGCTTGACGGAGCGGATGGTCCTGTCGACGTTCGTGACCGCCTGGCGCTTGGCCACCTCGCCGACGAGCACCTCGCCGTTCTTGGCGAAGGCGACGACGGACGGCGTGGTCCTGGCGCCTTCGGCGTTGGTGATGACGGTGGGCTCGCCGCCTTCGAGAACGCTGACGACGGAGTTAGTCGTGCCCAGGTCGATGCCGACCGCACGTGCCATTTCAATTCCTCCAACTGACTACTTGAGTGGATCTGACTCAAGGATGCATGACGCCGGGCCGGGCGTCAACAGACATGAGTCGGTAGGGCTCAACTTAAATGCCTCACATCGCTCACGGGCCACTGCGCCACGACCTACGCACCGCGCCGGCCCGCACCGGGCCCGCACCGCCGACCCCCTCCGAGCCACTGCGCGCCGCCCGGGCCTCTGCACCGCTGGGCCTCTGCGTCACTGCACCTCTGCGCTGCGGGGCTCCGGCCCCCTGAGCCTCTGCTCACTCAGCGGCCCGCCACACCTCACGCGTCCGCGGCGCCCTGACACGACACCTGCTACGCGCCACACGGCCGCGCACCCCCCACCCACCCTGCCACCGTGGGATCGTTCTGTCACAAAATGCCGCGAGTCGGCCGTAAGCCGTGAGTCGTTGGCAAACGGCGTCAAACAGCAGGTTTCACCATGAATCGTCACACCATCGAACCTTGAACCCCGGGTGGGCGCGATGCAGAACGCGAGGAAGCGGCGCGTACGGCAGAAGAACCGGCAGCGGAACCGGCAGATCCAGAGGGACCGCGCCCGCCGGAACGACCAGCGGCAGAACGGCCCGGGTCATCCGGCGGAGCGGGCGAGGACGCAGGGAGACCCGGCCGCGAAGGTCCGGGCGGAGCAGGCCAGCCCCCCGGAAGACCCGGCGGCGGAGGCCGGGGTCCCGGAAAGCCCGGCGGCGGGGAGCCCCCGGCCCCCGGCCCCGCCCGGCCCCGGCCCCCGACGCCGGCCGTACGCCCCAGAGCCCCCGCCCCGCCCCCGCGGCCGCCCCCCGCGAGGGCCCGCCACCCCGACCGGCGTCGCGCGGGCCCACTTCCCCTCCCGGCCCGCCGCACGCCGGGCCGACATCGAGGACCGGGCGCGGCGGCTGGCCGACCGCCTCACCCCCCGCACGACGGCCGAACGGGTGCTGGACCTGGCCCTCGGCACCGCCCTGCTGGCCCTGACCGCTCCCGCCGTCGCCGTCGCCGCGCTCGCCCTCGCGGTCCGGCGGCCTCCGGGCGGCGTGTGGGACCGGCGCGTGCGGACCGGGCTGGGCGGCCGGGTCTTCGAACTGCGCAGTCTGCGCACCCGCCGGCTGCGGTTGGACCTGCTCTCCCGGCTTCCCCACGTCGTCCGAGGAGAGCTGGCGCTCGTCGGGCCCGCCCCGCTGGCCCCGGGAGACCCCCGGGCGGCGCGACCCGGGGCCCGCCCGTGGCGGCAGGAGTTGCGGCCGGGACTGACCGGACTGGCGCAGGTGCGCGCCCGCTCCGGGATGCCGTGGGACGACCCCGCCCTGTTGGACCAGCACTACGCAGAGCACCATGGAGTGACGCTCGATCTGGTGATCCTCGCCGAAGCCGCGTACGGCCCGCTGCGGGCGACGCTGCGGAGGGCCCGCCGGACCAAGGCTGACCTGAGCGACACAGATCACCGCCGGCCCGGCTACAGCCCGGCGGAATATGTGGATAGTGTCAGCAGAGACTAATTAAGTTACTGCTTAGTAGTAGTGGGTAGTAGTCCTGGAACCCGCTCTCGCAGGCCCGAGGAGCCCCTAAATGCAACTCGCCGCGATCATCGTGTCGCTGGTGCTGACCGTCGTCGGCGTTGCGCTCATCGCCCGAGCCGTCGCACAGATCTACCGGTTCGTCCGTCTCGGACAGCCGGTACCGGCAGGCAGCCGCACCGACGACCCCAAACAGCGCACGATCACCCTGGTCAAGGAGTTCCTCGGCCACACCCGGATGAACCGGTGGGGCATCGTCGGCTTCGCACACTGGTTCGTCGCCATCGGCTTCCTGACCCTGCCGCCGACGCTGCTCCAGGCCTACGGACAGCTCTTCCAGGCGGACTGGGTGCTCCCGCTCGTCGGCAGTTGGCTGCCGTTCGAGCTGTACATCGAGTTCATCGGCCTGATGACGGTGGTCGGCATCGTCACGCTGATGGCGATCCGGCTGCTGAACCTGCCCACGCGGGCCGGCCGCAAGTCGCGCTTCACGGGCTCCAAGGCCTGGCAGGCGTACTTCGTCGAGTACGTCATCCTCACCATCGGCCTGGCCATCCTGGTCCTGCGCGGCCTTGAGGGCGCGATCCACCACGTCGACGGCTACGAGGCCGCGTACTTCGTCTCGTACCCCCTCGTGCTGGCCTTCGACGGTCTCGCGCCCGGCACGCTCCAGAACCTCATCTACCTCACCGCGATGATCAAGATCGGCACCTCGCTGATCTGGATGATCACGGTCTCGCTCAACACCAACATGGGCATCGCCTGGCACCGCTTCCTCGGCTTCCCGAACATCTGGTTCAAGCGGAACGCCGACGGCGAGGTCGCCCTCGGCGCCCTCCAGCCCATGACCTCGGGCGGCAAGGAGATCGACTTCGAGGACCCGGGCGAGGACGACGTCTTCGGCGTGTCCCAGGTCGAGCAGTTCTCCTGGAAGGGCATCCTCGACTTCTCCACGTGCACCGAGTGCGGCCGTTGCCAGTCACAGTGCCCCGCCTGGAACACGGGCAAGCCGCTCTCCCCGAAGCTCCTGATCATGTCGCTGCGCGACCACGCGCACGCCAAGGCCCCGTACCTGCTCGCCGGTGGCGGCAAGGACATGGAGGGCAACGAGAAGGCGACGGAGGAACAGCTCAAGGACGTCCCCGCGGCCGCTCTCGCCGAGGCCGAGCGCCCGCTGATCGGCACCGCGGAGGAGATGGGCGTCATCGACCCGGACGTCCTGTGGTCCTGCACCACCTGCGGTGCGTGCGTGGAGCAGTGCCCGGTCGACATCGAGCACATCGACCACATCGTCGACATGCGCCGCTACCAGGTGATGATCGAGTCCGCGTTCCCCTCGGAAGCGGGCACGATGCTCAAGAACCTGGAGAAGAAGGGCAACCCCTGGGGGCTCGCCAAGAAGCAGCGCGTCGAGTGGACCAAGGAAGTCGACTTCGAGGTCCCGATCGTCGGCAAGGACGTCGAGGACCTCACCGAGGTCGAGTACCTGTACTGGGTCGGCTGCGCCGGCGCCCTGGAGGACCGGGCCAAGAAGACCACCAAGGCCTTCGCCGAGCTGCTGCACATCGCGGGCGTCAAGTTCGCGATCATGGGCGGCGACGAGAAGTGCACGGGTGACTCCGCCCGCCGCCTGGGCAACGAGCCGCTCTTCCAGCAGCTCGGCCAGGAGAACGTGGCCATGCTGAACATGGCGTACGGCGAGGACGACGAAGACACGACGACGAAGAAGCCCAAGGCGTCGAAGAAGATCGTCGCCACCTGCCCGCACTGCTTCAACACGATCGCGAACGAGTACCCGCAGCTCGGCGGCGAGTACGAGGTCATCCACCACACGCAGCTGCTCCAGCACCTCGTCGACGAGGGCAGGCTCGTCCCGGTGACCCCGGTCGAGGGCCTGATCACCTACCACGACCCGTGCTACCTGGGCCGCCACAACAAGATCTACACCCCGCCGCGTGAGATCATCGCCAAGGTCCCCGGTCTGCGGAACGAGGAGATGCACCGCCACAAGGAGCGCGGCTTCTGCTGCGGCGCCGGTGGTGCGCGGATGTGGATGGAGGAGCGGATCGGCAAGCGCGTCAACAACGAGCGCGTCGACGAAGCCCTCGCCCTCAACCCGGACATCGTCTCCACCGCCTGCCCGTTCTGCCTCGTCATGCTGACCGACTCGGTCAACGGCAAGAAGAACGACGGCCAGGCCAAGGAGTCCGTCCAGGTCGTGGACGTCTCGCAGCTCCTCCTGGAGTCCGTGAAGGCCCCCGCCGACCCGTCGGGCGAGTCGGACCAGGCGGACGCGCCGGAGCCGGAACCGGCGAAGTAGCGGATCGCAGCACCGCGGAAGCGGCCGGACCTGCCTCGGGGGCAGGGTCGGCCGCTTCCGGCGTGTACGGGCCCGGCGGAAGCCTTCTCCGCGGCTCTCCTCCTCCCCCGGACTCCCCCGCCCCGCGGCCCTCAGGGGATGTCACAGCTCGGCAGCAATGGCGGACGGGCTCCCCCGCCGCCCGCACCGCGGTCGCGCGGACCAGGTACGTTCGGTGGGTGGCTGGATTCAGGATCGGACGCGGCCGGGACAACCGCACCCCGCAACAACCGCAGCACCCGCGGCAGCAGCCGTACGGAGGGCAAGCACCACAGCCGCCGTACGGCGCTCAGCCGTGGCCGACGACAGGAGGCGGCGGCAACGGCTCCGCGCCCCCGCCGTACGGCCCCCCGCAGGGTGCTCCGTACCAGGGCGGCTACGCCGACGACGGCCGCGGGGCCCCTCATGGCCGCGGCGGGCACGGGCCGGGCCCTCACGGGCACGGCGAGCCGGAGTACTTCGGCGACCCGTACGCGGACCCCGCGCCCCACGACCCGTACGCCGACAGCCCGGGCCACACGCAGGCGTTCCGCGTCGACGAGGACCCGTACGGCGACGGCAACACCTACCGCGCCGGTCAGGCCCCCACCCAGCCGACGGGCCCACGCCTGCGCTGGAAGGACCTGCTGAGCGGGATCGTCACACGGCCGGGTGCGACGTTCTGGCAGATGCGGGACCACCCGGTCTGGGGCCCCGCGCTGGTCATCACGTTCCTGTACGGCCTGCTCGCGCTGTTCGGCTTCGACCAGGCGCGCGACGAGGCGATCAACGCGACGATCTCGACGGCCCTCCCGTACGTCCTGTTCACCGGCGTCGGCTTCGTCATCGGCGGCCTGGTCCTCGGCGCGGTGACCCACACCCTCGCCCGCCAGCTCGGGGGCACCGGCTCGTGGCAGCCGACGGTGGGCCTGTCGATGCTGATCATGTCGATCACCGACGCCCCGCGCCTGATCTTCGCCGTGTTCCTGGGCGGTGAGAACGCCGTGGTCCAGATCCTGGGCTGGCTGACCTGGCTGGCGGCCGGCGCGCTGTTCACGTCGATGGTGAGCAAGTCGCACGACCTGCCGTGGCCGAAGGCGCTGGGGGCCTCCGCGATCCAGCTGGTCGCGCTGCTGTCGATCATCAAGCTGGGCACGATCTGACCGCGCCGCCACCCGCCCCGGAGCACGGCACGGTCTGAGCGCCCCGCGCTCGGGAGGGCCTCACGCCTCCCCGGACGCGACGACGAAAACCCGTGGAAGGCCGGTCGACCCGCTCCGGGCCCCGCCGACCCCTGAGCGAACCCGGCCGCACGGCTGGGTGAGCCCTGGCGCGGGACGGCGCCGACTGCGCCCGTCCCGGGGCGGGACGGGCGGGGCAGGGCTGGGCGGGGCTGGGCTGGGCTGGGCTGGGCTGGGCTGGGGACGCTACGCGTCCAGGATCTGGCCCTCGCGACGGACGACGGGCTTCTCCACGCTCCAGGGGAAGTTGATCCACTGATCGGTCTTCTTCCACACGTACTCGCACTTCACGAGCGAGTGGGACTTCTCGTAGATGACCGCGCTGCGCACCTCGGCGACATGGTCGACGCAGAAGTCGTGGACGAGCTTGAGCGTCCTGCCGGTGTCGGCGACGTCGTCGGCGATCAGGACCTTCTTCTCGGAGAAGTCGATGGCGTTCGGCACGGGGGCCAGCATGACCGGCATCTCCAGCGTCGTGCCCACCCCGGTGTAGAACTCCACGTTGACCAGGTGGATGTTCTTGCAGTCCAGCGCGTAGGCGAGCCCGCCCGCGACGAAGACGCCGCCGCGCGCGATGCTGAGCACCACGTCGGGCTCGTACCCGTCGTCGGCGACGGCCTGCGCCAGCTCGCGCACGGCCCGCCCGAAGCCGTCGTAGGTAAGGTTCTCGCGCACGTCACTCGCCATGGGTCATCACACCTGGGTCCGATGGAAATTCTGGAACGACCGCGAGGCCGTCGGGCCCCGCTGCCCCTGGTACCGCGACTCGTACCGCTCCGAGCCGTACGGGAACTCCGAGGACGAGGTCAGCTTGAACAGGCACAGCTGCCCGATCTTCATGCCCGGCCACAGCTTTATCGGGAGCGTGGCGAGGTTCGACAGCTCCAGGGTCACATGCCCGGAGAACCCGGGGTCGATGAACCCGGCCGTCGAGTGCGTCACCAGCCCGAGCCGCCCGAGCGAGCTCTTGCCCTCCAGCCGCGAGGCCAGGTCGTCGGGGAGCGAGATCACCTCGTACGTGGACGCCAGCACGAACTCCCCGGGGTGCAGGATGAACGCCTCGTCGCCCTCGGGCTCGACCGTGCGGGTGAGGTCGGGCTGCTCGACGGCTGGGTCGATGTGCGGATACCGGTGGTTCTCGAACACCCGGAAGTAGCGGTCCAGCCGCACGTCGATGCTCGACGGCTGCACCATCGACGGGTCGTACGGGTCTATACGGACGCGGCCGGAGTCGATCTCGGCCCGGATGTCCTTGTCTGAGAGAAGCACCTCCCGAGGATACGCAGAACGCGCGAGCCCACCCCAACCGGACCACCCGCACGCCCCCGCCCCGAAGCCCCCCTGCCTCTGCACCCCCGCCCCAGGCGGCTACGACATCCCCTGGTGGGGGCTGCCCCGTAGGGCCCCTGTCCGGCCACGGGTCTGCCCTGCACGGCTTCCGGGCCGGAGCGTGGTGGCCGGGGGCCGGGCGGGGGCCCGCCTCTGGCCCGCATGGCTTCCCGGCCCGGGCGCGCGCCTGGTTTCCGGCCCGGGCGTGGTGGCCGGGTGCCGGGCCGGCGGGCCGGGCCCGCGGGCGAGTGGGGCCGGGCGGTGCCCGCCGACGTGGTCGGCTGCGTGAACGACGGGTGGCCCGGGCGTCACGCGGCCGACCACGCGCGGAGCTACCGCCTCTCGAACCCGACCGGCACGGCCTGCCGCAACCGGGCACATCGAGGACACCGGAGCAACCGCCCCGGCCCGATCCGGTCGGACCCGAGCTGCTGCATCGGGAACGACGAGGTAGCGAAAACGTGCCCTTCGGCACAGCGGACGACGGTGCGCTCCATCGACTCCATCAAGTCCCTTCCCCAACCGCGTATGGACGAGACCGCCACATTAGGGGATGAACAGGACGCCACCTCACGCGGCACTCCGACGCCCCACGCTACGCCCCCAACTCCCGCGCCCCACAACCACGTCCACCCCCGCCCCCGCACCGCGCACACGACACGAAGGCCCCGCGGCTCGTCCGCCGGGGGCCTGACATGGGGTACAGTGTGGGACGATGCAACGCCGGTCACCGGCACGCTTCGCGGGTGTAGTTTAATGGTAGAACATGAGCTTCCCAAGCTCAGAGCGCGAGTTCGATTCTCGTCACCCGCTCCATGATGAAGGCCCTGGTCAGTGAACAGGGCCTTGTTTGTTGTCCGGCGAGCTCTGGCAGCACAGGCTCGCAGCACCGTGCTGCGCCCCGTGCCCTCGCCGGAGCCTGCGGTGGCGGCCCCGCCCACCGCTCCTACGTCTCGCCCTCGGCGGAGGTGACCGCCCCGCGGCCACGCCGTCAGCGTGAACGAATCAACTGCTCCTTCCAGAGCGGAGCTGAGAGAGGGCATGCACGACCGACAGGTCGTACTGGTCTTTGTCTTCCTCCCAGAGGGCAAGCACCCGAGCAGTCGCCTCGGCCATGTCCGTAGGCAGGTCAGCCGCACGGAGAGTATCCGCGACCTCTTCCATCTCAGGTGCCCAGCGCCAGGCTCGGGCTGCAACACTCGGCAGATACTCCGGATCGGAGAGGATCGCGGAGATCATGATCTCGGCTTCGGCCGTGAGCTGATCACCGACTCCATGGGTGTCGGCGAGCGCGTGAGCGATGCCGGCGAGGGTGCGAGCGGCCTTCTGATAACTGGCAAAGGCCATCTTCAGAGCGGAAGCGGAACCGGGTGTGTCCCCGACCCGGCACACGTGCAGCGCAGAGTCCGTGAACAGCGACGCCACCAGCTCGACGGCAGAGTCGGCCCCCGCGAGATAGAGCCGTGTGGCACGCCCCTCGCCTGGCGGCTGACCGAAAACGGCACCGTCGACGACTGCGGAGCCGGGGCGGATCTCGTCGGCGATGCGCCGTACGCGTTGAGGGCTGATGGCGTTGACGTCGACGTACACCCCCGCGAAGCCGTGCGCTGCCACCGCCGCCGCGACATCCTCCGCCGCCTGTGGTGGGCAGACCGAGAGAACGACCGCGCTTCGGGACAGCGCCTCCGCGAGCGAGTCGTACACCGTGGCACCGGCTTCCCTCCCGCGTAGCCAGGTGTTCTCACTGCGGCCCTTGGTCACCGACAGCGCCTCATGGCCGCCGGCCACGAGCTCGGCGGTGATCGCCGCGCCCATGGTTCCAGGATGGAGGACGGTCACGGTGATCACTGGCTGCCTCCGGCGGTGCGCGACGTGGAACGTTCCTCATCCCCATGATCCGCTGCCTCTCGGCACCGGCGGCTTCGGGATCAATGCCTGATGGCAGTCCGGGCACTGATGGCGGACAGAAGTGCCGCCGGTCTCGGACTCGCCGTTCAGGACGGGACAGCGGTACACGGGCCGCGGCCCCGACTGTCCTTGCAGCTCGTCTCACGCTGAAGCAGCGTCATGGGTACCGTGCAGGAGACGAACTCTGTACGGACAGGCTGGCGGTCGCGCCGGATCGTCCGGCGGCCGGGAGGTGTCCTGATGCTGGAGGAAGCCGAGGAGATCGGCAAGCGCGCTCGCAGGGCGAGGCTACGGCTGGGCATGCCGCAGGCCGACCTGGCGACGGCCCTGGGGAAGTCGCAGGGCTGGGTGTCGAAGATGGAGCGTGGCCTGATCGAGCTGGACCGGGTCGGGCTGCTCAACCAGGTGGCCGCAGAGCTGCACGTACATCCGAACGACCTGATCGGACGCCCGTACAGCGCCTCCCCAGACGACAGCCAGTGGCAGATCGCCGCCTCGTCGATTCTGCGCGAGCTGCGCCGCTACGACCTCGTTCCCGTCTTCAGTGGGGTTCCGCGTCCGGCATCACAGCTATGGCGTGAGGTGACCCGGCTGCACCGTCTGCGGGACACCGCCTCCAACGTCGCGATCCTCCGAGTTCTCCCGGACCTGTTCCGAGAAGTGCGCGCCCTGGCGGAGGACTCGGACGGGCACGAGCGGGAAGAGGCGTACGCCGTCTACGCCGTGTGCTGCAAGTTCGCGCACACCGCCGCGCACGCCCTCGGACACCCCGAGCTGGTGGCCATGGCGTGCGAACGGGCCGCGTGGTCAGCCAGGTTGTCGGGAGACCCGGTGCTGCCTGCCGTCGCCGACTGGATGCGCGTCTGGGACATGTGGGCGACGGCTGACTGGGCCGACGCTCTGGCCCTCTCGGACAAGGCGATCGCCTCGGTGCAACAGCCGTACGAACATGGTGATCCGCTGGCCGTGCGGGCTTGGGGCACGCTTCAGCTTCGGGCGGCCATCTCCGCCGCTCGGGCCAACCGTCCATCGGAAGCGGAGGACCGGATCGGACATGCGAAGGACGCGGCTGAACGCATGGACACGTACGTCGGGGCACCGGTGTACGACCGGCATTCGCTGACGTTCTCCGCCGGAAACGTGCAGATCCACGCGATCAGCGTGGCCCTGGAAATGGGCGAGCAGGGCAAAGCTCTTGAGATAAACCGCCGCACCAGCCCGAGCTTGGTCGGCGCACTGCCCAACTCCCGTCAGGGTCACCACCACATGGACGTCGCACGGGCCTGGCTGTGGGACGGGAACCGGGCAAAGGCCCTCACCGAGCTGGAGACGGCTGAGCGGATCGCGCCGCAGCTCGTGCGGAACCATCCCATCGCCCGTTCAACGCTTCGCAGCATCGTCTACGCGGAACGGGCAGCCACGAGGGAGAAGCTGCGGCACATGTCCGACCGCTTTCACCTGGACGGATAGGGGTCGTATTCCTCCGGCTCATATTCGAGGCCCGTCCTGTTCCTAACTTCGGGGCACGACGCGACGACGTTCTTTTCATCTTCCCTCGCAGGGGGCCGAGTTAGGTACGGCAGCACCGTTCGTTCCACGGCTCGGCGACCTCGCCACAGACAGCGCTCGCGATGGCCGTGTGGGTGTCGTGGTCGCTCTCCCTGGTGAGGGCTCTGCTACGACGTACCACCTGCGTCCGCCTGGGGGCGGGGCCCCCTGGTCCGCGCCCGCCGACGGAACGACGCTCAATCCCGTGCCGGTGAGGGCCACCCACGCCACGCTCTCGGCCGGACGGGACGCGGTCTACGACGCGCGGGCCAGGCAGGGATCGGTTCCCATCGAGTTCCACCTGGATGACGGCTCGACCCTCGATGGCGCGCTCATCCTCACCTCTGCCGAGCTGGAGTGGCTGCACCAGCAGACCAGCCGCCTCGTCGACGCACACGGACGGGCCCTCGGCGGCACCCCGTGACCGGACCTCGGCGACGCCACGCCCGAAAGACCGCGCCGCGCTCCGTACGCCCCGAAGGCGGAGGCATCGCGCTCACGCTTCTGGCGGTCGCCGGCCTGGTGGGCCCGGCCTGGGCACTGCGTGAGCAGGCCGTCCCGCTTCTCAACGGCCTCGGTCACCAGCCCGCCGCCGTCTCAACGGACGCGAGCCCGCTCTCCGACCGCTGACTCCGCTCCGCTGTCCGGGCCGTTCACCCCACCTTCCCGGCCAACGGACCTTGCCATGCACCCGGAACATCCAGGCGTGATTCTCCAGGGAGAGATCATGGACATCCCGTACATCGTCATCGACCAGCTCACCCCCGACCAACAGCAGGTCTGGAAGACCTACTTCGGCGACGCCGACCGACCCCGCTACATCGAGGAAGGCATCTGGCGCCGTACGCAGGAGAAGGCCACGGCCGAACAGAGCGGCTGGACGGCCGCCGACGACGCCCGGCGGCGGATCATCCACTACCGCTACCGGTACAGCCTGGTCCCCACCACCGCCGCGCCAGCCATCGGCCTGACCGACCTGTACCTCTACCACTCCGCTACCGCTCCAGCGGATGAGATCGACGCGCACCACGACGCCCTGTGGGACTCGCTCGCCACCGGCGGCTGGAAGGAGGCTCCCGGCGGATTCTTATGGACACGCCGGGACCTGAAGTGCCGGATCACCGAGCACGACGCCCACCCCCAGGACGCGGCGGCGGGCCGTACCCTCCCCGTCGGCTACCGCAGCCTGGACGTGCAGATCGCCTCGGTGTCCTACGCACCACCGCCCGCTGTCCGGCAGCTGCCGTGGAACGTCCTCTCCACCGGGATCAGGTGCAAGGACCGCCCCGGTACGCCGACCCGCGTCCCAGACCTGTCCGTCCTCGCGGACCTGCTGCCGTTCCAGGTGGAGATCGGCTGCGGTACGTCGGTCGAGGCGGGTATCCCGCCCCTGCACCGGCTCCATGAGATCTACCGGGTCACCGACCGCCAGGGCCACGAGCCTCGGGAACACCGCTTCACCCTCTCCCCGACAGCGGACACGCTCCTCCACGAGGTTCTTACGGAGCCGGAGGAGAAGACTGCGGAGTTCGTGGAGATGTTCCGCGCCTGCTTCCTGGCCGAACCGACTCCGGCCATGTGGGCGCTGAAGGAACTGAAGGACGCCGGTCACCTCGTCGGCCCGGTCATCGCCAACAACTTCGACGTGCTCGCGGCGCGCGCCGGGCTCAACGAGTGCTTCATGCGCCGCTACGACCAGGCCGTACCCGACGTCGAGTGGGTGGACGGCGCCAAGGCCCTCCTCGTCGTCGGCCTGCACGCCGACCGACGCAAGGTCCAGGCACGCGCCCGCGCTCGCGGCATGCAGGTCGTCTACCTGGACCCGGAGGGCTTCTGGCGCAACGGCCAGTTCATGCCGTACCCGCTGGAAGGCCCCCAGGACGGCGACCTGGTGTGCCGGGCGACCGCCGCCGAGGCCCTGCCCGCCCTCGTCAACCTGCTCAGACAGCACGCTGGTTGATCCACCTGCACGAAGAGGGCCGCGCCGGGCGTTGGCGCTAGCGTGACGCACCCGGCCAGCCCGGACTCCCCTGGGCGGGCGAGGGATAAGGAAAGGAGCGTCGACCCATGCGCGTATCCGTCATCGGCTGTGGTCATCTGGGCATCCCCCACGCCGCTGCCATGGCCGAGATCGGCCACGAGGTCATCGGCGTGGACCTGGACCAGGCGAAGATCGACCGCCTCAACGCCGGCGAGTGCCCCATCTATGAGGACGGCCTGCCCGAACTCCTCAGCACCCACACCGCCACTGGACGCCTGCGGTTCACCACCAGCCTCGCGGAGGCAGCCGAGTTCGCCGACATCCACTTCCTCGCCGTGGGCACACCGATCGACGCGGACGGACGGAGCTACGACACCGGACAGGTCTTCGGCGCAGCCCGCGCCCTGGCCCCGCACCTGACCCGCCCGACCGTCATTGTCGGGAAGTCCACGGTCACCGTCGGCACCTCGCGCGACCTCGGTGCTCTCCTCGCCCGGCTGTCTCCGGCCGGTGAGGACGTGGAGGTCGTCTGGAACCCCGAGTTCCTACGCGAGGGCCACGCCATCGACGACACCCTGCGCCCCGACCGGATCGTCGTGGGCGTCCCCTCGGCCCGCGCCGAGGACGCGGTACGCCAGGTCTACGCACCCCTCCTGGCGAACGGCATCCCGCTGTTCGTGACCGACCCCGCCACCGCAGAACTCATCAAGGGCGCCGCCAACGCCTACCTCGGCATGAAGATCTCCTTCATCAACGGCGTCGCCGACATGTGCACCGCCGCCGGAGCCGACGTCCAGCAGCTCACCGAGGCCATCGGCCTGGACCCCCGCATCGGCCGCGGCGGCCTCAACGCCGGCCCCGGCTACGGCGGCGGCTGCCTCCCGAAGGACGTCCGCGCCTTCACCGCCTCCGCCCGCACCCTGGGCGCCGCCGAGGCAGCAACCATGCTGCGCGCTGCAGAGGAGGTCAACGAATCCCGCCCCACCGCCGCACTGAAGCTCATCGAGCAGACGCTCGGCCGACCCGTCGACGGCGTACGCATCACCGTCTGGGGCGCCTCCTTCAAGGCCGGCACCGACGACGTCCGCGAATCCCCGGCCCTGGCAATCGCCGCGCTCATGCACCAGCTCGGCGCGACCGTCAACGTCCACGACCCGCACGCCGTACCCACAGCACTGCGCCGCCACCCCGAACTCGACTACTGCGAAACCCTCGAAGTCTCCGTCGAGGCAGCTGAGCTGATCGTCCTGGCCACCGAATGGCCCCACTTCCGTGAGGCCGACCCCAAGGCCCTCGCCCCACTGGTCGCGGACCAAGTCCTCGTCGACCTCCGCAACCTCATCGACGCCGACGCCTGGCGCATGGCCGGATGGACCGTACGCCAGCTCGGACGACCCGCACAGGAATAGCCGAACCCATCGACCGGAGGTCCGACGTGGACACCCTGTGGGACAACATCGAGAAGCTCTCCGCCGTCTACCGAGCGGCCGGCGCCCACCTCCCCGACGAAGAACTCAAAGCCCTCCAGGTCGGTAAGGTCGCCGAGGAAGCCGGCGAGGCGATGCACGCCCTCCACGGCCTGAAGGGCCTCACGACCTGCGGCGACGACCACACCTGGTCCGAGGTCCAGAACGACCTGGTCGGCGCCGTCATCGCAGCCCTCCTGGCCATGCACTACATCGATCCCACGGGCGCCCGCGTCACCTTCGGCGAGGTCCTCCACCGTCGGACGCGAAGGGGCCGGGAGGCCGCTGCGGCGGCCTGACAACCTCCGGACCCACCGTCGACCGCATTCACCCGGCGCGGTCGACGGCCATGAGCGGGCACGAACCACGCCGGATGCCTGATCCAGCAAGGTTGCACCTTCCCTATGTCATCACGGCGGCTCGCTCCGCACGCCGCGCGCTCCCCGGCTCACCGCTGGGCCCGACGCTCCTGCCTTCGGCCCGACCTGGGGCGGTCGGCTCCACGGCTTTAGCCACCTCCCCGATTCAGTCCCACGTCGAGCAGGACCAAGGGGCCACTCGTTCTCCGTGCAGGATCACAGCCTGCCCGAGTTGCTGGCCAGCCTGCGGCCACCTGATCATGATCGACCCCGGGCAGGGCACCAGCCAAATCCGCTCCACCGGCCTACAAACGAATGCAACCTGGACCTGAGCTATCACGCGATGATGGTCATTTGTCGGCATATTAGGTATCAGATTTGGCCATCAAAACCGCTACATCAAGACATTCCAACCACGAGGTCTTTCCGCAGCCCGCTAGATACTGTATGTAAAGGAGACCGCTGGCTGAGGTCGGCGAACCTGAGCGGCCCGGGGGGGGCTTAATGATTGACATGTCAACGTGGGACGAAATCGTCGTGGATGTAACCGACGATGTATCGCTAGATCCGCGCAACGTGCGCCTTGAACTTAGCGACATGGCGCCCGAGGCTGACATCATTCAAGATCTTTTTCAAAATGAGAAAGCACTGTCTCTCGTTGAAAGTATTTGCAAAGTGGGTCTCCTGACCCACGAGCTACCAATCGTCGTCAAACGAGCGGGCAATAATGTTGTGGTCGAGGGGAATCGACGTGTCGCCGCACTAAAGGCCATGCAGAACGCCTACTTGGCCCCTGAGCACCGCTCAAGAATAGTGCGAATCACAGCGGGCCTAGATCTAAAAACCTTGCGCAACATCACCGTCAAGGTAGCACCGACCCAAGACGATGCAGATCAACTGATTGCCGCAATCCACACTGGGAATCAGCGAGTGGGCTGGTCGCCGGCCCGCCAGGCAGCTTTTTTCCAAGCCCAGATCGACGCAGGAAAAAAGCCTGAGTACTTGATTCGACACTACCCGACTGTCGACGTCAAGAAATTCATAATCAGAAGCCAAATCCTCGGCCTTTTCCGTCGCGCAACTTATAAAGACGCCCACCTCCAAGATTACATCGGGAAACGCTCTTTCCCCGTTTCAATCTTGGCTCGACTTTACGGAAACACGACCTTTCTCGATCTAGTTAAGATCACAGTCGACGAATCAACGGCCACCGTCCATCTGCGCGCCTCACAACAAGAGTTTGACAAAGTCGCCGAGAAAATCATTGGCGATATCAAGGAGAAGAGGGTAAACACGCGTACTTTGAATGCCAACACGGCCGATTCCTACCGAAATTACATGAACGAGCTACGTGATCTAATCAACGCTCACGTTGACAGTGACGTTCTGGCCGTAGAACAACGCCCTCCTAGCTCACCTGCTGTACCACCCCAGGGCTCGCTCTTTCAGATCACCGAAGCCCGAGCATCGAAGACCAGACAAGACCCCCCTACTACAGCTGGCTCCCCCGGCTCGCCAGCTAACGTGCCACTGAACTCTGGTTCTGCTGCACAGAACAAATCACCGCAGGTAGATGCGAGCACTGACAAGCTGCCGAAGCCCAAGGTGACGAAGTCGATATATTTGAATCTTGACGAGATTCAAGTGGCGCCCGGATTTCCGGCATCTATTCACTTGATTCGCCAGGAGTTGGCGCTAATCAACATTAAGAACTTCCCCAACGCGGCACTAGACCTTCTGCGCACTTTCCTCGAGAAATCTATCAAGGCGTACGCGGAATCACTGAACGAAGTCATCCGCAATACTGCAAATCAGAACGGCTTCGTACAGCTAGGTCACTGTTTGACCTGGCTCGAAGAACATTTGAAGGCTCATCAAAAGACAGCTTACATTCAGGTGATTTCTAAAATTCGAGGTACTGCACTTGGAGGTTACATACCAACCGTGGATCACCTGAATGCAATTAACCACAATCACCAGATCTTCGCTACGCCCGATGACGTAAAGAACTGTTGGGCAGGCATGGAGGGGCTGATTAAGGTGATGCTGAAGCCATGAGAACTGCCACTACCAGCCTGGCACATCATAGACGGCCCATCATATCGCCCTTGCGTTATCCCGGCGGGAAGTCATCGCTATACCCTCGCTTACGCTCAATCGTAAAAACTAACGAACTCTCGACGGGCACTTACGTTGAGCCGTATGCGGGCGGAGCCGGCGCGGCGCTGGCGCTACTGGTAACAGGCCAGGTAAGGCGCGTGGTGATAAACGACCTGGATCCCGCTATCTACTCCTTCTGGAAATCGATTGTTAGCGAGCCAGCGGAGTTCTCTCGTAAGATCGAGGCGATTACCCTCAACATTGCAGAGTGGGAAAGGCAAAAGAATATATACCTTACCGCAGCAAGAGATAATCACATGGAACTTGGTTTCGCTACCTTCTTTTTGAATCGCACCAACCGATCGGGGGTGCTCAATGGCGGACCTATCGGCGGAATGGACCAAAGTGGAAATTACAAGATCGATGCGCGCTTCAACAAGGAGGCACTCATCGAAAGAATTCGGCTCATCTCTCTCCATGCGCGCAATATTTTTGTGTTGAACATGGATGGAGTGGAGGTGATCAGAAAATACTCCCGAAGGAAAAATGTCCTCATTTATGCCGACCCACCGTATTTCGAGAAAGCTGGCTCGCTGTATCTCAACTCCTTCGCTGATAGCCACCACTCAGACCTGGCTTCCTGCTTGAACAAAACCCGGGCGTCTCGCTGGCTGTTGACTTACGACAACGTTCCTAGGGTTGCGGAACTGTACCCCGATCGCCGGCGCGAATTTTTTTCACTTAACTATTCCGCTCACCGCGTTATCAAGGCCAAAGAAATAATGGTATTTTCCGATTCACTTCTGGTCCCTTGCGTGGGTGACTAGGTTTCCCGCTCTCTCACTCGCCAGTCACGTTTTTCCAGGTACTACTAAAAAGGGACTTTGATGGCTAGAACTTCCTATTCTGGAAAGTACGTTTCACTTACACTGGATGAGGTGCTGATGGTCAGAAAGAGGCTGGCCGAAAGCTCGCTCGGTTCGCACGATTTCGGGGGCGATACTCCACTGGATACAAATAAGCTGTCCTCGGCAGTGGAGCGTCAGAATACGGGAATGTCAGATGCTCGTGGGATCTTCCGTAGTAAGTATGAGAGGCCGCACGAAAAGGTCGCTACTCTATTCTACGGAGTTGCCAAGAATCATGCCTTCGAGAACGGTAACAAAAGAACCGCTCTTGTCTGCAGCCTTGTTTCACTGGAACGTAATGGCTTCGACCTCTGCAACACCACTGAAGACGAGCTGTACCAAATGGCTACCTCGGTAGTGGCTGGCCTTTTTCCGCTCGGTAGAAACGAGGCCAGGGACTCCGACACGGAAGTACGCGCTCTGGGAACCTGGTTCAGGAAGCGGATTCATAAGCAGGCTTTTGGAGATCACGTCACAAGTTTCAGAGACTTGAGGAAAGTCCTTACTGCTCACGGATGCCAATTTGACCCTCAAGAAAAGAACTTCATTCGCATTCGTCGCGGCTCATTGGTAGTGAAGACCGGTTACCCGAAAGACAATTTCGATGTTCCAGTATCGGAGATCAAGAAAATACGCCGCCGCTTGAAACTGGATGACCTTGGAAGCAGTAGAGAGTTTTACGACTTCGACAACGCTGTAGATAACTTCGTGGACGAGTATCGATATTTGCTCCAGCGGCTCGCAGACGCATAGCTGCGGGGCTTGAGTACTACCTGAGGACAAAGTCGCGGCAGTCGGCATGGAGACGCCCAACCGAGCACTCCTTACACCAGCCACCAATCACATCATCGTGGTCAGCGATCTGGTCATGGAGCTCTTGTGTGGGGCAACCGCGCACCTGTCGAGATGGAACCTTCCAGCACTGGGATTGGATTGCCATCAAGGCTGACGCGCCCCTTGGCGGGGTCCGTTGCACCGCCAGCCCTCGTGCCCCATCCGTGCCCAGCAGAGCGGACAACAGCGGTCAGGTGGGGTTCCCAGAGACCGTATCCATACACCTCGCCTGACGGGAAAACGCAGGTCAGAGCCCTTGCGACGGCCCAAGCACCGTTGATTCCCAAGCTCAGAGCGCGAGTTCGATTCCTCGTCACCCGCTCCATGAAAAAGCCCCAGGCCAGCGGCCGATGGCTTCTTTGTCGTCTGGACACAGTTCAGGCGCCGATGGTCACCTTCGCACCACCCACCCCATCACGTCATTCGGCACCCGAGGTGCCGCGTCAGAAGGTCGGCGAAGCCCGGTAGGCCGGCCTTCGCGAGTCGGGCGATGGCATCGGCGATGGTGACTGGAGGGTTGCGCTTCTCTCCGACAAGCCTGACCACGGTCTCCACCACCTCCCGCGGCAACTCTCGATATAGCCCGCACAGGTACGAATCTGGATCGATCACCCGCACTCCACGCTCAGCCAAGTCACCGGCGGAAGTCGGCAAGGTTCCACGTGATCAGCGCGTCGGCCCCGGCAGCCACGGCTGCCGCCGCATGGTGCCGGTCGTCGGGGTCGTCGCCCGGCATCTCATCCACAAGGTGCCCATAGGCTGCCGCCTCGATCTCACAGTCGGCGAAGAAACGTCGGACGGCCTGGGCAACCGCTTCAGCCGAGCCCGCCGAACGCCTTCCCTCCCGGACGATGACCCGCTCCCACTCCGCGAGCAGTCGCTCGGACCACACGATCTCGTGGATGGAGTCCTCGGTGAGGGCCAGCATCACGTCCATCACCGAGAACGGAAACAAGACGTTGGTGTCCACAAAGACCCGCGCTGCCACACTCCCCCTCTTCTCTTTCACGGCTGCCGTTGACACCTACATCAGTAGGGCAGGTCGGTACCCTCCAAGGCTTCGGCGATCTGACGCCGCCCCTCCCTACGACGCTCACGCCGCTGCTGGAACGCCAGCACATCCGAAAGGCGGACCACACGGTGACTGCTGCCAGGCAGGTTCGTCGAGGGGATGTCACCGGCATCAAGCAAGCGGGCGACGAACGGCCGGGACAGACCCAGAAGTTCAGCGGCCTCAGTGGGCGACAACTGCGCCTCGGACGCCAGGACCGTAACCGCATGCCCGCGGGCCAGCTCACCGGCCGACGCCAGAAGAATGCGGACCAGCTCCCCCGGCAACACCAGTTCGCCGCCATCCGGGGTACGTACGAGCACCTCTATCGACTCCGGCACCATCCGAGCAGTCGCGGCGAGCGCGCACTGGTGCGAGGGGTCCGGTTCGACCTTCTCAGCACGGGCAAGAACGCTGGAACGAGCCATGGCCGCCTCCAATCACTGAACCCGGCGAGGAATGCATCTGCAATAACTGTAACCGGGTGGTCCGGCATGGGCAACCGTCCAGAAGGCAAGCCCTCTCGCAGGAGCGGCTTGCCCCACTTCCCGGCACCACTGCCCCCCCGGCCCCGCGAGGCCCTCGGTGCGGGCCGTGCCCCCTCCGTGCCCTTCGGAGCGGACAACAGCGGTCAAGAGCAGCGCCCAGAGACCGCACCAGCCTCGGCCCGCCCAAACAAACATGCAGGTCAAAAGCCACTTTGACCGTTCAAGGACCAGTGATTCCCAAGCTCAGAGCGCGAGTTCGATTCTCGTCACCCGCTCCATGACGAAGGCCCTGGTCAGAGACCAGGGCCTTCGTCATGGAGCCCTCGGAGTTCGAAGGAGTCCCGCCCGCCCGTGGGCCGGGCCTCAACAACACCCTGCGCCGGGCAAGCGTGGCCCGTCTGCACTCAGGTTCCTTCGGTCCAGTACTGGTTGAGTCGAGCCAACGCGTCCTCCTTGGTCAGCTCGGCGACCGTCTCCTCCGCGAGACCGACCCGATGGATGAGCAAATGCACCAGGTCCGCAGGCAGGGCCCCCTTCGGCACCGCCGGAGCGCCCCGGTCCGGGGGTCGGCCATCGAGCACGCAGTCCCAGAAGCCATCCTCGGAGACGACGAGCTGGTCGCGCAGGATATGACCCCACATCCCCACACCGTAGACCGTGCGGTCCACCGGGTGAGAGATCCGCGTGCGCAGGATACGTGCGTCGAACAGCGTCAGCTCATAGGTGACGTGATGGGTGCCGGTGCGCCCGCGCGCGTCTCGCACACAGTCCCATTTCTCGACGGCACAGAACCTCTCATGCCGCTCACGGTTCGGCTGCGGCCGACTCACCGGCCGCTTCCGACCAGCCAGTCGGCAAGCTGCTGGTCGTCGCTCAGAGCGATCAGCTGCACCAGGCCCCAGTTGTCACGATGGTTGGGGGCTGTACGAAGACGTTCCTGCCAATCCTCGGCGTACTCGCGTAGAGCGTCGACCATTTCACCGACGGCCTCATCGAAGGAGGCCCCGTCCGCTGCCACCGGGAGCCCCGGAATGAAGATCGACCAGCCTCCGGACTCCGCGACGACCTGCGCCTTCACCGAGCAGACCAGTGACAGGTAATGACGCAGTCGCTCGACATCCACGACCGCAGCACGGCCAGTGTCCCGGCGCACGGTCGCCACGCGGCCCTCCCCGGCTGCGTCAAGGAGATCCTTGAGGTGCGTCCGCGCCTCGGTGTAGCTCTCGTAATGCACTGCGGACATGATGCCCTCCTCGGGGTCCCCATCAGAATGGCTCACCCCACTAAGTACGTCAAGTACGTCACGTACTCAAGACGCAGGCGCAACCTCCCCGGATCACGCGGCCTCGACTGTCGGAGGTCCGGCACAGAAGCCCAGCCGCTTTATGCATACTCCAGTATGCTTGTTGCGTGTCCTCAACGACTCGCATCACCGTCACCCTCCCAAGCGACCAGGTGGCGGAGCTCCGCAAGCTCACGGACAACGTCTCCGGCTACGTGGCGGAAGCCGTAGCCCGCCAGATCCGGCACCAGCTCTTGGGCGACGAGCTCCGCCGGCACGAGGAGGAACACGGCCCCTTCAGCGACGAGGAGCTCGCCGAGGCTCGCGCCAAGATCTTCGGCTCCGCTGGCTTTCCCAAGGGCGCGGATGCCGCGTGAGCGAGCGCGTCGAGACCGTCGTCCTGGACACGGCGGGGCTCTCCGCCTGGATCGCCCAGGACCGCAAGCTCCTCGCCATGCTTCGGGTTCTCCACAACATGGGAGCCGACCTGGTGATCGGCGCGAACACCATCGTGGAAGTCGGCCACTCCCGCACCGACATGCCTCGCCTGAACTGGGCTCTGTCCCGCGTCAAGGTGGAGCCCGTCACCGAGCAAGCGGCGAAAGCAGCAGCGGAACTCCTCAAGGGCGCCGGGCTGCACGGACACAAGTACGCCATCGACGCCACGGTCGCCGAGGTCGCCCTCCGCCAGCCGAAACCCGTCGCCCTCCTGACCTCGGACAGCGACGACATGACCAAGCTCTGCGGAAACCAGGTCCGCATCATCCCTCTCTGACGAGCCGGCCCACCCCCTGGTCGCCGTCCGGTCGGCTTCGGTGGCCTCTCCCCGGATAATCGACGTATGGCATCACAGCCCAGCCTTTCCGATCTCCGCCGCGCCAAGTTCGCCCGGCGCCTGCCCGCAGCGCTCTCCGATCTTGCCGGCCCCGAGCACGGCGTAGTGAGCCTGCCACTTCACCTGGCATGGTCGGGACTGACCACGTTCGACCTCGACCAGCCCCGGCTGCGGATGAGCTACTACCGCATCGTGCTGGCCGAGGGCCAGCACGNCACGACGACCTGGTCCGGTTCCTCAATCGCGGCCTCCTCGTCAGCTTGTGGCCCACGCTGCGCACACTGATCAGCCGTGATGTCCGTGAAGTCTGGGAACGATCCTTCGACGAACTCGCCCACAGCGCCCGGGCCGCTGCGTGAACCTCCCCGACCTGCACCGTCGCCTGCTTGCGGACGTGCTCGCCGTGGGCAGCTCCTACCCTCTGGCGCTAACCGGCGGCTACGCGGTCCAGGCACACGGCCTGGTCGACCGGCTCAGCCACGACCTCGACGTCGCGACCGAGAACCCTGATCGTATGGAGGACATCGCCACTTCCGTACGAACAGGCCTGGAACAACGGGGGTGGCAGGTCGACACTCGGGAAACGGGCCCTCTCTCCTCCCGCCTGGTCGTCACCGACCCCGCCAGCCGTGAAGAGTGCGAGGTCGACATCCTCAAGGAAGCGCTCTGGCGACCGCCCGTACGCACCGAGCACGGCTTGGTGCTGTCCCTCGAAGATGTCGTCGGAACCAAAGTCCGCGCACTCTTCGACCGCGGACTCGCCAGGGACCTGATCGATGTACAGGCTGCCGCGAACCGCTGGAGCCATGTCGAACTCGAAGAACTCGGTCGGCGCCACGCCCGCGACTCTTTCGACCTGAGCGAGCTCCAAGCACGACTGGGTGCAGCCGACTGGATCGACGACACGGAATTTGCCGCCTACGGACTCGACGAACAAGCGATCACCGGGCTGCGTCAGTGGGCACAGGCATGGGGCGACGACATCGGCGAACGACTCCAGGAGGTGGAAGCTCCGCACGAAGACTGAAGGCCGCATGGAGGCCGGACGCGCTCAGCCCACGCCGACCGCGCCCCATCCGTGCCCAGCAGAGCGGATAACAGCGGTCGGATACGGTCTCAGAGGCCCGGGGAATATCCGCTTACCCGCTGCAAAAACCCAGTTCAGAGCCCCTCTGCCAGTCCAAGCACCGTTGATCCCCCAGCTCAGAGCGCGAGTTCGACTCTCGTCACCCGCTCCAGGAAAAGCCCCAGGCCAGCGGCCGGGGGCTTCTTTGTTGCCACAAGCCCGATCAGGCACCCAGCGCCCGCTCTGCACCCGACGTGCCCGTTGGATACCTCCAGCCGTCGCACCTCCTCCGAAGCACGTATGTCAACTATGATAGTTGCTATATGCTTCAGCATATGGAGACGAAGACGTACACAACGATCGACCTGCGCAAGGGGATGGGCGAGATCCTGGACCGGACCCGGATCGCCGGTGAGGCCGCCGCCATCACCCGCAAGGGAAAGACGGTCGCCTACCTGGTGCCGGCCGAGTGGTTCGAGCAGATGGCACGCGGGCGCCAGCCACACGAGAACCGACACGAGGCGGCCTGACCCACCCCCACACCAAGGAGCACGAACCATGCCCGCCCACGCACTCCACTTCGATGGGTACGAGGGGGAACCCCTGCGGTTGCCGCCCATGCCCGAACACACGCCTCAAGCACTTCGGTTGGCGATTCAGGAACACACTCCGCACCTCCTCCCGGACTTTGAGGCGCACTGGAAGCGCGTCATCGGCGACGCCTTCAACATCACCCCCGTACCCGCCTTCATGCGCCTGTGGTGGACGCAGTACGCCATCGCCCGGAATCCCGTCCTCGACTCGCACCTCCGCGACCTCGAAGCCCGCGCCGCCAAGTCCGAGGACCCCGAGGAGTCCACCCGGCTCCTGGAGGAGTACAGCCGCCTCCGGCACGAAGCCGCCGAGAGGAAGCCCGGCGAGTGATCGACGAACCACTCCGGCCGCCTTGGCAAATGGACTGGACGAAGCAGGCGCAGCACGACTTCCAGAGCATGCCCGCCGAAGGCAGCGACCTGATCATGAGTGCCCGTGCGGAACTGATCACGGCCGAAGGCCCCTACTTCCGGGGGATCGACGCCGATGCCTCGCTCCCGCGCTGGATGACCGTCCGACCTCTGGCCTCTACAAGCCCCGGCGGCCCCCACATCGTGGACCTGGCCGGCGGACGCGGCTGGCTCATCTACACCTTCATGCGGCGCCACGCCGATCCCCAGATCGTCGTCACCGAAGCCTTCTGGGCCTGACGTCTGCGCCACCGGAGCGTCCGCAGCACAGGTGGCTCCCGTTCCGTTTCCGTCATCCGCTCCAGCACAGAACCTCAGACTGATGCCCCACAGCCGACGTGCCCCCTCCGTGCCAGCAGAACGGACAACAGCGGTCAGATACGGCTCTCAGAGACAAGGGCCCATCCACCTGCCCGCTGCAGAACCACGGTTCAGGCCCCCTCCGGCAGCCCAAGCACCGTTGATTCCCCAGCTCAGAGCGCGAGTTCGATTCTCGTCACCCGCTCCAGGAAAAGCCCCAGGCCAGTCGCCGGGGGCTTTCCAGTCGGCCCGAAGCGGCATGCGGATGTCGCCGACCGGCTCCCCCACGCAGGCCGTCCGCCGTCCGCCCCCTCCTCACCTCTGTGGCACCGCGGTCAGAAAGTCCAGGACGAGTGGGCTTGCGATGGTGCGGAACTCTTCGAAATAGGCGTGACGCGCTCCGGGGATCATGTGTAGCCGGGCACCCGGGACGCGGCTCGCGAGCAGGGGGGCGTTGGCGGCGGGATTGAGCCGGTCGTCGCCGCCGTGCACCACGAGAGTGGGTGCTCTGACCCCGGGCAGGAGCTGCCAGGCGTCGTGCTGGTTGCTGGCCACCAAGTGGCGGCGCCGGGCATGGGCGGGCATCCCCGGGTCGCCGAGTGTCCGGTGGGGGCCCGTGTGGGTCGCCAGCCATGCCGGGGTGTACATCAGCTCGAGAAGGGCCTGCCGCGCCGCCCCCGGTCGTGCCTGGACCAGCGACCTGCTCACGACACTGTCGCGTTGAATGCCGTGCAGTCCACCGGGTGACGTGCAGCCGAGAACCAGGGCGCGCACCCGGTGCGGGTGGCGGGCCGCGAGTTGCTGGGCCACGCGTCCGCCCATGGACGTGCCGTAGACGTCGGCCCGGTCGACACCGAGGTCGTCGAGCACCGCGATCACATCCTGGGCGAAGAGCTCGGTGCTGTAGCGCTTGTCGGGCTTCTCGCTCTCCCCCGTGCCGCGGTAATCGAGGGTGAGGGTGCTGCGGGCCGCGTGGAAGTCGTCGCGTACCCCGTCCCACCAATGGTGGGTGTTCGCCTGGCCCGCCAGCAGGACCAGCGGCGTCCCCTCGCCCTGGACCTGGTAGGCGATCCGGACGCCGTCAGGCGTCGTCGTGTGCGGCATTCGGCTTCTTCCTTCTCACCGGCCGGATTCAGCGCCCTTCACGGCGCTCTGGGGCCGGTCCAAGCATCGCGCACCGCCTTGGGGTCCCCTTTTCGGCGCCTCGGAGTCCTCCCCGAGCCGCTGGAGGGAAGCATCGGCCCCCCGTTATGTTTTTCGCGGTCCTGCAACGGGACCGCTGGCCTCCGGGCCCGGCATGACTGTGTCCCCCTGTCGAAGGCATGACCTGGGGGGTGGTGTCACCGGGCCCGGGAGGTGTCCGTCGGAGACGCTGATGAGAGGTCCGGCCACCGTCCGGTCCGGCGCAACGCCGGGCAGTCTGCGGGCGGCAGGTCTGCATAACGTGGATGCGCGAGTACGACACCCGAGCCGAGGCCGGCACCGTCAACGCCCTTTGGGAAGGGGTGCGATGTTCGAGATCGAAGACGTGGGCGTGTTCCTGGGCCTGGACGTCGGCAAGAGTGCCCACCACGGCCACGGACTCACCCCGGCCGGGAAGAAGGTCTTCGACAAGCCGCTGCCCAACAGCGAACCCAAGCTGCGGGCCGTCTTCGACAAGCTCACGGCCAAGTTCGGCACCGTCCTGGTGATCGTCGACCAGCCCGCCTCGATCGGCGCCCTGCCGCTGACCGTCGCCCGCGACGCCGGCTGCCAAGTGGCCTACCTGCCCGGACTGGCCATGCGCCGGATCGCCGACCTCTACCCCGGCGAGGCCAAGACCGACGCGAGGGACGCCGCCGTGATCGCGGACGCGGCCCGCACCATGCCGCACACCCTGCGGTCCCTGGAGCTGACCGACGAGATCACCGCCGAACTCACGGTCCTCGTCGGCTTCGACCAGGACCTCGCCGCCGAAGCCACCCGCACCAGCAACCGGATACGCGGCCTGCTCACCCAGTTCCACCCCAGCCTGGAACGAGTCCTGGGCCCCCGCCTGGACCACCAGGCCGTCACCTGGCTGCTGGAACGCCACGGCTCCCCGGCCGCCCTGCGCAAAGCCGGTCGCCGCAGACTCGTGGAACTGATCCGCCCGA
>NZ_JBBBEN010000100.1:181031-190306 GCF_037137275.1 Streptomyces pratensis
CGGCGACGGCACCAGCTTCCCCACCGCCGCCCACCTCGCCTCCTACGCCGGCCTCGCACCCACGACGAAGCAGTCCGGGACCTCCATCCACGGCGAACACGCACCCCGAGGCGGAAACCGCCAGCTCAAACGGGCGATGTTCCTGTCCGCCTTCGCCTGCATGAACGCCGACCCGGCCTCCCGCGCCTACTACGACAAGCAACGAGCCCGCGGCAAAACCCACACCCAAGCCCTCCTCCGCCTCGCCCGCCAACGCATCAGCGTCCTGTTCGCCCTGCTCCGCGACGGCACCTTCTACGAATCCCGAACGCCCGCGGACGTCGCACTCGCCGCATAACACCAGCAACCCCGAACCACCCCAAACCCGACAGAGGTGCCTTGACGAAAGACATAGAGGCACCCCCCCCCAGGAGCTCAGCCGCTTTCGGGAGGGGCAGGGGCCTCTCCCGCACGTCGCTCTCCTCGCACAGCGTGTCCAGCACGTGGTCCGGGCCCTCAGGGGCGGCCCGGGGCGATTCCTCGGTGATGCGGGGGAGGGGTGGCAGGCAACCGCAGCGGGGTCGGCAGGCGTTGTAGTTTGTCCACACCGTCTGTGGACCGATCGCGTCCACCTCCTCCGCAGGAGCCCCTCCGCCCATGAACACCTACGCCTCGACGCTCGCGCTCGGCCCGAGCTGGCTGGACCCCGACTTCCTGATCAGGGAGTTCGGCCTGTACGGAGTGCTGGCGATCGTCTTCGCCGAGTCCGGCCTCCTGATCGGCTTCTTCCTGCCCGGTGACTCGCTGCTGTTCACCACCGGCCTGCTGACCACCACCGGCGCCCTCGACACGCCCCTGTGGCTGACGTGCACGCTCATCGCGGTGGCGGCGATCCTGGGGGACCAGGCCGGCTACCTGTTCGGCCGCAAGGTGGGTCCGGCGATCTTCAACCGACCCGACTCCCGCTTCTTCAAGCAGGAGAACGTGCACAAAGCGCACGAGTTCTTCGAGAAGCACGGCCCGAAATCACTGGTCCTGTGCCGGTTCGTGCCCATCGTGCGGACGTTCACGCCGATCATCGCCGGCGTCAGCCGGATGAACTACCGCTCGTTCCTCACGTACAACATCGTCGGCGGCATCCTGTGGGGCGTCGGTGTCACCCTCCTCGGCGCCGCCCTCGGTGGTGTCGACTTCGTCCGTGAGCACATCGAGGCCGTTCTCATCGGCATCGTCCTCCTCTCCGTCGTGCCCATCGTCATCGAGGTCCTCCGCGCCCGTGCCACGCGGACACCTGCCCGCGACGCGCGGGACAGCGACGGGCTGGACATCGACGGCCCGGGGCAGCCCGAGCGGCGCCGCCACGCCAAGCACTGAACCCTCGTGCGGGTCCTGGTCCGGAGACCAGGGCACGAGCGGTCCGCCCCTGGTCCCCTGAGGCCAGGGGCGGACCGCTTTCCCGAGCCCGCAGGCGTGCGCGGGGTCCCCGTCACGGAGGGGCGTCGCCGCGCTCCGCCGTCCTGGCGAGGAGTTCCGGCAGGTCCGCGAGCCGGTCGAGGCCCCTGACCGCGCGGGCCGTGCGGTGGTTGGCGGCCAGCCGGGTGCGGTGGCGGTGGAGGAAGGACCAGTAGCCGGTGGTGTAGGGGCAGGCTTCCTCGCCGGTGCGGTGGGTGGGGCGATAGGCGCAGGGGGCGCAGAGGTCGCTCATCTTGTGGATGTAGGCGCCGCCCGAGGTGTAGGGCTTCGTCGTCATCATGCCCCCGTCGGCGTACTGGGACATGCCGACGACGTTGGGGAGCATCACCCAGTCGTAACCGTCGACGAAGCAGCGGTGGAACCAGTCGGTGACGGCCTCCGGGTCCCAGCCGTCCTGGAGGGCGCGGCTGCCGAGCACCATCAGACGGGGGATGTGGTGGGTCCAGCCGGTGTCCCGCACCTGGGCGAGGACCGTGGACAGGCAGTTGGCGGTGACCGCCTCCGCGTCCAGGTCGAGGAACCAGTCCGGCAGCGGGGCGGTGTGGCGCAGCGCGTTGCGGTGGCGGTAGTCCTCACCGAAGTGCCAGTACAGGTGCCAGACGTACTCGCGCCAGCCGGCGATCTGCCGGACGAAGCCCTCGACGCTGTTGAGGGGGGCCTCGCCGGCCCGGTACGCCCGTTCGGCGCGCTCCACGCACTCGGCCGGGTCCAGGAGGCCGAGGTTCAGGGGCGCGGAGAGCAGGCTGTGGCTCATCACCGGGTCGGCCGCCAGCATGGCGTCCTCGTAGCGGCCGAAGTCCGGGAGGCGGTGGGCGACGAAGCGCCGGAGCGCGGACAGCGCCTCGCGCCGGGTGGCGGGGAAGCGCCTGGGGCCGTCGCGTCCGACGAAGGAGACGTCGCCGTCGCGTTCCCAGCGGTCGAGGTCGCGGCGGACCTCGTCGTCGATCTCGTCCTCCTTCGGCTGCCAGGGCCCCCGGACGTCGAGGGCGTCCCGTGCGCGCGGCGGGGGCTCACGGTTGTCGTGGTCCAGGTTCCACCGCCCGCCGGCCGGTTCGCCGCCGTCCATGAGCAGGTCGTGCCGCTCCCGCACCCAGCGGTAGAAGCCCTCCAGCCGCAGGGCCCGCCCGGCGCCCCGGTCCGCCCACTCGGCGAATTCGTCGTGGCTCACCAGGAAACCCTTCGCCGGAAGGGTCTCCACGCCGTCCAGCGCCTGGACGAAGTCGCGTGCCCGGCGTGAGGTGGGGTGGCAGACCGTCAGCCGGGCGCCGGGCCCGCGCCGCCGCGTGTCGGCCGCTCCCCCGTCGTCACCGCTCGTCCGGCGGGGCGCCGTGTGCGGCCCGAGTGCCCGTTCCAGGCCCTCGGTGTACGTCTCGGCCCGGACGTAGGTGACCCGGTCGCCGAGTTCGGCGGCGCGGTGCCGCATCGCCGAAAGGATCAGATGGGCCTTGGCTCGGTGGAAACGGCGGCGGCGCAGGACCGAACGCGCCTCGATCATGATCACCGGGGCCTGTGCGTCGGGGCCGCCGCGGCGCGGATCGAGGTGGTGCGGGCCGAGCTGGTCCCCGAACAGCCAGTGGGGGCGTGACGCCATGGGTGTTTCCGCCTCTCACGTCCGGTGTCCCGTGCGCGCGATGCGGCGCAGAGGGGGCGGCGTGTCCCGGTGCCTGGCGCGGCCTGGGGACTGCGTGACGTGGCTACGCCGTGCCCCGGGGCGCCGAGGACCGGGCCGCGCCGGGTCCGGACCGGTATCAGTGCCGGCGCCGGTACCGGTGTCGGTATCGGCGCCAGTGCCGGTGTCGGTCCGGCCGCCGGGGAGCGGCCCCCGCGTGGAGTCGCGCCGCGTGAGCCGACCGCTCAGCCGGGCGGCCGGGCGGCCGCCGCTCAGCCGATGCTGCCAGCCCCCGCCGCCCTCCGCCCGCCGACACTCCGGCGCCCGGCGCGACCACCGTCCCGCCGCCTCCCGCGTAGGGTCGGGTCCGTCCGCGGCGGGCCGCCCGGGCCGGCGGCGCCCCGCCCCGGGCGTCCGGGACGCGGAGTGACCGGGACGCGGAGTGACCGGGACGCGGAGTGACCGGGACGCGGAGTGACCGGGAACGCGAGGAGAGAGCAGGAGCAGTGCGGTGAACCAGTTGCCGGGCGGACCCGGCCCCGAGGGCCCCGAGCAGCAGGCTCTCTTCGGCTGGGAGGACACGGAGCTCCCCGCACCGCCGGCCCGAGGCGGGTTCCGGGACAGCCCGCGGGCCAGGCGGATGCTGGACGTACGGGAGGTGTACGCGGAGCCCGCCGCGCTCGACTCCCCCCGGGGCCGGCAGATTCTGGCGCGGCTGCCGGGGGTCCCCGTCACCGAGGTGGCCGGCCACTGGCGCATCCCCTCCCTCCACGGCAACGACGGGAACATCGCCCGCTGGACCCGCATCAAGACCGAGACCCTGGTCCTGGGCGTCAGGCAGAGCCTCACGACCCGGCCCAACGGCAGGTCGGCCGACTGGATCGCCCCCGGCGCCTCCAACGGTTGCGCCATGGCCTGCGCGTACTGCTACGTGCCCCGCCGCAAGGGTTACGCCAACCCGATCACCCTGTTCACCAACATCGAGGCGATCATCGCCCACGTGCGGCGGCACGTCCGGGCGCAGGGGCCCAAACCGGAGGCCAACCAGTGCGACCCGCACGCCTGGGTGTACGACATCGGTGAGAACGGCGACTGCTCCGTCGACGCTCTGATCTGCGACAACACGGCCGACCTCGTCGCCGCCTTCCGCTCGCTGCCCACCGCCAAGGCGTCGTTCGCCTCCAAGTTCGTCAACCCCGACCTGCTCGCGCTGGACCCGCAGGGCCGCACCCGGGTGCGTTTCTCGGTGATGCCCGCGGACGACTCACGTCTGCTGGACCTCCGCACCAGCCCGGTCGCGGAGCGCATCGCCGCCGCGGCCGACTTCCTCGACGCCGGTTACGAGGTCCACTTCAACCTCTCCCCCGTGGTGCTGCGGCCCGGCTGGGAGCGGGACTGGGCCGACCTGCTCGTCCACCTCGACGACGTCCTCCCCGCCCGGGTGAAGGAGCAGGCCGCCGCCGAGATCATCATGCTGACCCACAACCAGCAGCTCCACGAGGTCAACCTGGGCTGGCACCCCCGTGCGGAGGAGGTCCTGTGGCAGCCGGCCGCCCAGGAGACGAAGCGTTCGGAGAACGGCGCCCTCAACGTCCGCTACGCCCGCGAGGTCAAGCGCGAGGCGCTCGCCCGTCTGCGGGAGCTGATCGCGGCCCACGCGCCGTGGCTCCGCATCCGGTACTCCTTCTGACTCTTCCCCTCGGGGACAGGTGCCGTCCCGCGTTCCGGAAGGGGCGGAAGCGTGGAGGCGGACCGCCCGCCGGGCCGCCCCGCTTACGGCTCGCAGGCCCGGTAAGCCGCAGGACCACGACCCACCCGTTCCGCCGCCAAGAACGTGCAGACCGACGTCCATCGGCTCCGGCAGTGCCGGGGAGCTCGGGCCGCGTCGTCCGGGAGGGCCGGGGCTGTCCGCTGCGGGCCGACCGCGACGCGCTGGACGTGACAGGCTTCACGGACCTGGCGGCGGCGGTCGGAGCGGCGCTGGCCGAAGAGGGTCTCGAACAGTCGCGGCGTCTCTTCGCCCAGGCCCTGGGGCTGTGGCGCGGGCCCGCGTTCGCCGGGATCGCCGGGTTCACCACCGAGGGCGCGTCGTACGAGACCTGCGCGCTCAGCGCCACGAAGGGCGCGCCCGTCACGGCCGCCGCGTTCGACGAGGGCGACGCGTACAGCGACAACCCGGTCGTCTGGGCCGGCTGAGAAGAGGCGCGGCCCCCGAGGGGGGGGCTTTCCCGAGGGGCCGCACCGGTCGTCGCCCGCTGCCGCGGGGCGGGGGTCAGGACTTGGGCATGAGGACGGTGTCCACGATGTACACGGTGGCGTTGGCGGTGGGGACGTTGCCGCAGACGACCTTGGACGTGCCGTTGACGGTGTAGTCCTCGCCGGAGCCCTCTGTGGTGAGCGTGGACTTCTGGAGGGTGTCGTAGGCGCCGCTCTCCAGCTGGCTCGGGGTGAGCTTCTCGCCGACGACGTGGTAGGTGAGGATGTTGGTGAGCATCTCCTTGTCGGCGAGGACCTTGTCGAGGTCGGCCTTGGGGAGCTTGGCGAAGGCGTCGTTGGTGGGCGCGAAGACCGTGATGTTCTCGGCGTTGTTGAGGGTGTCGACGAGGCCGGCCTTCTTCACCGCGGTCACCAGCGTGGACAGCGCCGGGTTGTTGGACGCGGCCGTGGCGACGGGGTCCTGGGCCATGCCGTCGAAGCTGCCGGCGCCGTCCTCCGGCACCGCGGCGCAGCCCGGGCCGAACGGGCTGCCGGCGGCGACCGGGGTCTCGGCGGCGGAGCTCTTCTCCTCGGCCGGGGCCGAGCTCTCCGCCTTGTCGGCGGCCGCGTTCGAGGAGCTGTCGTCCCCGCCGCAGGCGGTCAGCGCGAGAGGCAGGACAGCGGCGGCGGTCACGGCGATGGCGGCACGGCGGAAACGGAAGGCGTTCATCATGTTCTCCTGAGGTGATCGTTCGATTACTTACAGTGATGGGACTGTGGTAGGGGGAGGCGGTCGCGGGACGGGCACGGCGGGCGTGGGCTACTCGACCGTGACCACCACCGAGTGCCATCCGCTCGCCCCGTCGGGGACGGTCCCGGTCCGCTTCTCGGTCTGGACCGTGCCGGTGCGGTCGGTGGCCCGGACGGTGAGGGTGTGGCCGCCGGGCGTGGCCTTCCAGGGGAAGGACCACAGGCGCCAGGTGTCGGTGGTGTGTTCGGCGGCGAGGTCGGCCCGCTGCCAGGGGCCGTCGTCCACCCGGATCTCGACCCGGTCGATGCCGCGGTGCTGGGCCCAGGCGACTCCGCCGACCATGACGGCCCCGGCCGCGGGGCGCGCGAAGGGCTTGGGGGTGTCGATGCGGGACTGGGTCTTGACGGGGGCCTCGCGCGCCCAGTCGCGCTTCACCCAGTACGGGTCGTACGCGTCGAACGTGGTGAGTTCGATGTCCTCGATCCACTTGCAGGCCGAGACGTACCCGTAGAGGCCCGGTACGACCATGCGCGCCGGGAACCCGTGGTCCAGCGGGAGCGGTTCGCCGTTCATGCCCACGGCGAGCATCGCGTCACGGCCGTCCATCAGGTCCTCGACCGGGGTGCCCAGGGTCATACCGTCGACGGACCGGGCCACCAGCTGGTCGGCGCCGCCGCCCCGCGAGGGCGGCCGCACACCCGCCTCCCGGAGCAGGTCCGCGAGGCGCACGCCGATCCAGCGGGCGTTGCCGACGTACGGGCCGCCGACCTCGTTGGACACACAGGTGAGGGTGATGTCCCGCTCGATCAGCTCACGGTCCAGCAGGTCCTGGAAGCCGAGCGTCAGCGGGCGCCCGACGCCCCGGCCGTGGATGCGCAGACGCCAGGTCGTGGCGTCGACCTTCGGCACGACCAGGGCGGTGTCGACACGGTAGAAGTCCTTGTTCGGCGTGACGAACGGGCTCACGCCCGCGACGCGCGGGCGTGCTCCTCCCGGCACGGCGGGGGCCGGTGAGGCGGGGGCGGGCAGGACGACGGCCTCGCGTGAGGCGACGGCGTCCCGGGCCCGCGATCCGCCCAGGGCCAGACCCAGGCCGCCGGCGCCGGTGGACGCCGCGGCGGCCGCGGCGGCGGACAGCAGGAAGCCGCGCCGGTCCCAAGCGGGCTCCGGACCCGCGGCGGACGGCGTCGTGGAACCGCTCGGACGGAGCCGGCCGATCAGCCAGTGGAGCAGCCCCGCGCCCGCGAGCGCGCCCATGAGGGACGGCAGGGCGTCGGTGAGGGAGACGGAGTCCGGGCGGCTCGTGGCGGCCACGGCGCCGACCACCCCGAAGGCGAGCACACCGACGGCGCCGGCACGCCGGTACCGGAGGGCGACCAGCCCCAGGGCGACGGCCAGCAGGCCGAGCACCACCAGGATGCCCAGCTGGAGGACGGCCTTGTCGTCCTCGCCGAACGTCCGGATGGCCCAGTCCTTCACCGGCGCGGGCGTGCGGTCGATCGCCGCACCGCCCACCGCCGCGACCGGCCCCGCCTCCGGCCGGACCAGGGCGGCGATCAGCTCGGCGACCGCCAGCGAGGCGTACGCGGCGAGCAGTCCGCTCAGCCCGGCGAACGCCCGCCGTTGCCACGAAGCTCCTGAAGTAGTCACACCCGCTCTTCGAAGCGGGAGGCCCACCGGATTGGTCGTTCACTCGAAAGACTGACGGCATGCGTGCGGAGACCCGGCCGGCGTCCGCCCCCACCTGCGGGATCAGCCCGGCCGGCCGGCTCCCGGCCCCGGCCGTTCCGGTGCGCGACGGCGCGGCGGACCGGGACGCTCCGGGGCGGGGCGGAGGTTGGGGGAGGAGCGTGGCGGCCGCTCCGCGCACTTGGTGGTCCCGCTGTTCTCGGGCCGGGGCCCGTGAGTCACCTCTGGCGCACGACGGTGGATATGAACAGGGCCATGGCCGTCGTCATCACGCCTACCGCGAGCGAGGCGAAGAAGAGGACTTCGAGCCATCCGGGGTTCGCCCCGGTGAGCGTTCCGTCCATGGAGGCGCATGCCGCCTCCGGCGGGAAGCTCTGCCTCCGCAGGTCGTAACAGGCGTTGGGCAGGTCGTCGTTGAGCGCGTTGGCCTTCACCCACAGCAGCCCCCAGGTGACGAGGAAGACGCCCAGCGAGGCGAAGGAGACTCCCCAGAACAGGGTCGGACGGTCGGGGAGGGCCTGGGCGTCTGTCCTGGGCTGCGTCATGGGGCGGTAGCGTACCGGCGCGGCGTCGAGAGCCGTCCGCCTCCTCGTCCGTGACCCCGCAGCCGGTACGGCGGAACGGGGGAGGAAGGCTCAGGCCTGCGGACCGGCGGAGTGAGGCTCAGGCCTGCGGACCGGCCTCCCACCCGGCTTCACGGGAAGATCCCGGCCCCGGTCGGCGCTCTGGGTCAACGGACCTGCGTGACCAGCCACGTTCCGTCGGCCTCGGTCAGCACGGGCTGGGAGAGCTGGAGCGGATTGCGGCCGAGGGCGACGTAGCCGAGGGGCGGGTCGGTCCCCGCGGAGCCCGTTCGCGTGTGCGCCGACTGCTCGCGCTCCGCGGCGGTCAGAGGGGCGGCCAGCTCATCCACCGCCTGTCGACAGGTGTCCTGTCGGTACGTCGCGGCGAACTCGGCCTGAGCGACACGGGTCATGGCGGAACAGGCCGCCCTGCCGTCACCGGCGCCCAGCGCGCGTAGGCAGCCGTCGGCGGACTGCTGCAAGGGGCCGAGAGAACTGCTGAGGATCGCGACGCAGCCCCCGGCCATGACGACGAGAACGATCGCCGTGCCGATGAGCAGCCCCCAAGAGCCCTCCGGCGTGGGGGATTCGGAGATGTGGTGTCCCTTCACCGTTATGAGGGCAGGCAGAGGGGCTGTGCTCACGCGCCCGCAGACCTGCCGGCCGGGGACCACGCGTCGGGGCGTCGGCCGCCGGGTGTCGAGCGTCTGCCCTCCGGCCCCTGGCCACCGGCCGCCGTCACTGGCTAGCGGCTACCGGCTACGGGATTCGGCCAGCGTGTGGGCGACCAGGGCGTTGGCGTGGCCGTGCCCCAGGGAGTGTTCGGACTTCAGCCAGGCGACCAGTTCGCCGTGCTTGGTGAGCGGGGAGGAACGGATGAGGTCCTTCCACTCGGCGATCGGGCGACCGTACTTCTTCTCGATCGAGGGGAAGTAGCTCGCAGGGCCCTTCACGGCGTCGGTCATGTGCGTCCCGTCTGTCGGTGGTCGGCGACATGGTCCCGCCGGCGCTGCCC
>NZ_JBBBEN010000100.1:190314-191629 GCF_037137275.1 Streptomyces pratensis
CCGCGCCGGACTGCCGCTCGTCGGGCGGACGTCGAGCGTGCAGGCCCGGAGCAGTGGGGACGGCAGGGCCGCCCTTCGCCTTCCGCGTTCGTGTGTACACATGATGGACCGGCGGCGGACCAGGAAGTCATCCGCGTTCGCGCGTGATCCGGGTCACAGCGCGAGAAGGCGGAGGCCGGGGCGTGCGCGCCCCCGGCGGAGGCCCCTGTCACCGGAGCGGCGCACGCGGTCGCGGGGCTACGCCGTCGCGGTCGCGACCGAGCAGGGGCGACGCGGCGGGGGCACCGCGCTCACGCTCCCGGAGCGTCCGTGAGCGGGCCGTACGCGTCGGGGCGTCGGGTGGTCAGGAACGGGAACAGCTCCAGCCAGTCCCGGCGGGCGTCCAGGTCGAGGTCGGCGACCAGGACGGCGGGCTCGTCGCGGGGCGCCTGGGCCAGGACGCGGCCGTACGGGTCCACGATGAAGGAACTGCCGTAGAAGGTGAGCCCGCTCTCGGAGCCGATGCGGTTGGGGACGACCATGAAGGTGGCGTTGGCGATGGCGTTGCCGGTGATCACCTTCTGCCAGAGCGGCTGGGTGTCGAAGCCCGGGAAGCCGGGCTCGGAGCCGATGGCCGTCGGATAGACGAGGACGTCGGCCCCCGCCAGGGAGTAGGCGCGCGCCAGCTCCGCGAACCACTGGTCCCAGCAGGTCGGCAGCCCGAACGCGGCCTCGTCGACCGTGACCAGCCCGAAGGCGTCGTCGTCTGCGGGGCCGGGCCGGAACCAGTCGTCCTCGTAGTACCCCTCGGTCACCGGGATGTGCGTCTTGCGGGTGCGCTGCGCGAGGGCGCCGTCGGGGGTGACGAGGATCGCGGTGTTGTAGCCGAGGCCGTCGTCGTCGCCGGTGGGGCTGGGGGCCTTCTCGTACAGCGAGGCGTGCACGTACACGCCGTGCTCGCGGGCGGCCTCCGCCGCGAACGTGAACGTCGGGCCGGTCAGCAGCTCCTCCGGCCCGGCCGGCTCCGGGTGGTCGGCCCTGCGGACGACCGCGAAGTACGGCGAGAGCGTCAGCTCCTGGAGGCACACCACCCGCGCGCCTTCGGCCGCCGCCAGCGCGATGCCCTCCAGCAGCGCGGCGCGGTGCTCGGCCGGGTCGCGGCGCCAGCGCTGCTGGACGGCCGCCACACGCAGCGGGCCCCGCTCCGCGGGGCGCGTCCGGGCCGGGGAGGCGGGCGGGTTGTAGGCGGTGATCAGACGCATGGCGCATTCCTGGAGGAGAGGGGACGGGGGGAGGGGAGGCGTGCCGGGTGACGGGCAGCGGGCTGCCAGCCGTG
>NZ_JBBBEN010000100.1:191661-192766 GCF_037137275.1 Streptomyces pratensis
TTCCGGCAACCCTCCGCCCCGACCGTCCGTGACCGTCTAGACTTCGTCCCCGTGACCTCCCGGACCGTGACCCTGCTCGACGTCGCCCGCGCCGCCGGGGTCTCCAAGAGCACCGCGTCCGACGCCCTCCAGGGCTCCGGGCGCGTCGCGGCGGCCACCCGCGACCGGGTCCGCACGGTGGCGGCAGGGCTGGGCTACCGCCCCAACGGCGCGGCCCGACGCCTGCGCCGGGCCAGCACCGGGGCCCTCGGACTGCTCCTGCCGCAGACGGCGACCCGGCTGGACTACTACATGAACCTGGCCTTCGGGGCCGTCGCACGTGCCCAGGAGGAAGGCCTCGACGTCGTCCTGCTGGCACCCGCCGGCGGGGCGGCCGGGCCGCTCGCCCCCCGCGTCGACGGGCTCCTGGCGATCGACCCCGAGGCCGGCGACAGCGTCGTCCCGCGGCTGCTGGACGCGGGCGTCCCCGTGGTGACCGGCGAGCGCTACCTCGGTCCGGCAGCCGGCCCCAGCGGTGCCGTCGTCTGCGACAACGCCGCCTCGCTGACCGCACTGCTCGACCACGTCACCGAGCGCGGCTCCCGCCGCCCCGGCGTGCTGGCCCCCGCGGGCACGTCCGCCTGGGCGACCGCCCTGCGCGCCACCGCCGTCTCCTGGGGCCGGGCCCGCGGAGTCGAGGTGGCCCTGCGCACCGTGCCGTTCGCGGCGACGCCGGGCGAGGCCGAGGCGGCCACCCGGGCGCTGCTGGCCGACGACCCCGCCGTCGACGCCGTGATCTGCGCCCCCGACGGCTCCGCCCCCGGGGTCCTGCGCGCCGCGGCCGCTCTCGGCCGCACCGTCGGCGGCGGCGGCCTGCTCGTCGCGTCCTGCGTCGACGGTCCGGCCGCCCGCGGAGCCGAGCCGCCCGTCACCGCGGTCGACCTGCGGCCCGCCGCGTACGGGCGCGCCTGCGCCGAGCTGCTCTGCGACATCCTCGCGGGCCGCGCGGCCCCCGACACCGTGCGCCGCCACGCCTGGGCGCTGGAGACCCGCGCCTCCACCGCCCCCGGCCCGGACCGGGCGCCCGGCCTCAGCGCCCCGCCGATCTGAGCACCACCCCCGTCCG
>NZ_JBBBEN010000100.1:192790-210066 GCF_037137275.1 Streptomyces pratensis
CGGACGGCCCCAGCGCCACGCCCGGCCGTGGCCCTACGCCCGGCAGCGGCCCCACCGCCACGCCCGGCCCGCGCGACGTGCCCGGAACCGCGGTGCCGCGAGGACCCCAGCGCCGCGTCGACCCCCCGCGCCGCGTCCGCCGCGCCGGACGCGTACCGCGCACCCGCATCCGCCACCGAAAGGGCGCCGGGCATTCGCGTACGACGGTGAAGAACGGGTGACGGTCGCACGGCGGGAGGATGTCGGCCGGGCGCGTCCGCCGCGGGAGGCGGGGGGAATTGCGTCCTCCGCCCCTCCGCAATGTGAACGTTCTGCGGCGAGCGGCAACTGGCGTGGCGCTCTTGACATTTCGCGGCCCACCCAATGATAAGATCATCTTACTTCCAGTGGGCTGATGGCGAATGGGGGCATTCCGGGAGGGATGAATTCCTCGGTCCCACCTTCGGAGGGGCACCTCCCGAAGCGGCGCACGGTCACGGCGAACCAGCCCTGGTCGAGTGCCGCATGACGGGGTGTCAAGCCGTTTCCCAGCCATGGCACTTGAAGTGAGTCTCATGACATTTCCACAGGGCCCCGTCCTCTGGGCGCTGATTGTCGTAGCACTGGTCGCCGTGGGTGCCGTTCTGCGGGCTCGCGCGACCAACGTCAAACTACGCAGACACAACACCGAGCTGCTCGAAGAGCGCGACACGCTTCTGCGCCAGCGGGACGAACTGCACGTCGTGCACAACGGTCTGCTGCAACGTCAGGCCACCGAACTCGCGGAGGTCCGCAAGGACGCCGAAGAGGAGACGAAGGCGGTCCTCAAGGCCGCCGTCCGCACCCTCCAGGGACTCGCCGACGAGCAGCAGGTCGTGATCGAGAAGGCCCAGCGCAAGTACGGGGACGACCCCGGCATCCTGGCCGACCTCATGGCCGTCGACCACGCCAACAGCCAGTTCGGCCGCCGCGCCCAGGGCATCGCGGTGCTCTGCGGCGGCTGGCTCGGGCGACGCGAGAGAGTGGCCTCCGTCTTCGACGTGGCCCGCAGCGCCCAGGGCCGTATCCGGCACTTCGACCGGGTCCGGGTCAACGGCCAGGTGAACTTCTCGGTCGTCAGCAGGGCGGTGGAGCCCGTCGCCGTGGTCCTCGCCGAGCTGCTCGCCAACGCGACGAACTACTCCGCGCCGGGCACCCCGGTGGAGATCAACATCCAGGCCGTGCCGACGGGTGTCTGCCTCATCGTCGACGACGCCGGGCTCGGTATGGGCCAGGAGGAGAAGGACCGCGCTGCGGCCCTCCTCTCCCCCCAGGCGGCGATCAGCGTCTCCAGTCTGGGCATCCCGCCGCAGTTCGGATTCGCCGTCTCCGGGATGCTCGCCGCCCGCTACGGCTTCCGGGTCTCTGTGGACTCCGTTTCTCCCTATGGAGGCGTACGCGCGGTGGTCCTGATCCCCGACGAACTGCTCACCACCGAGGCGCCGCCCGCCGCGGCGCCCGCCGAAGAACCCGAGGCGTCCGGGTACCAGCAGCCGCAGGTCCAGCAGGCGGACCACCGGCAGACCCCCGCCCCGGCCCCCACCCCGCTCTTCCCGCCCGCTCCCCACCCGGACACCGCCACCCAGCAGCTGGCCCAGATCACCACCACCGCCGGGGGACTGCCGAAGCGTCGTCGCAAGAGCCCGGTCTCCGCGGTGCCGTCGGCCGAGCCGCAGCCCGTGCGCAGCAACGAGGAGACGGCCTCCCGACTGGGCGCCTTCCAGCGCGGCACCCGGTCCGGGCGGGACACGACGACGACGGAAGGACCCGAGTTCCAGTGAACCCCGATCTGACCTGGGTACTCAACGATGTGCTCCAGGTACCCGGCGCCCGGCACGCGATCCTGGTGTCGGCCGACGGCCTGCTCCTGGCCAACTCCAGTGAGATCGGCCGGGACGACGCGGAGACCGTCGCCGCGGCCATGAGCTCCATGCAGTCGCTCAGCCGGGCGGTGGCTCCCTTCATCGGGACCCGTGACCCGGGGCGCTGGCGGCAGACGCTCCTGGAGTACGAGGACGGCTGGATCTTCCTGATCGCCGCCGGCAGCGGGGCCTATCTGGCGGCGACCTCGGCCGCCGACGTGGACATGGAGGCGATGTCCTTCCGGATGCAACAGCAGGTCGCCGCGCTGGGGAAGGCGATGACCACGCCTCCCCGCCAGCACGCGGACAGCGAGATATGACCGCGCCGGGCGAGGAGCAGCAGGTCAGCAGCGGGTTCGTCCGGTCCTATGTCATCACCGGCGGCCGGGGGCTGCCCGACGCGGAGGAACTCTCCCTCGTCACGCTGGTCACCCTGGCGCCCGACCGCCAGCCGCCGCCGAACCCGAGCCCGGAGGTCCAGGCGATCTGGGAGCTGTGCTCCGGCGGCTACCTGTCGGTGGCCGAGGTCGCCGGCCATCTCGGCCTGCCGGTCGGGGTGGCCCGTCTGCTGCTCCAGGACTTAAGCCACCAGGGACACCTGCTGCGCCGCAAGGCGCCTCCGCCGGCCCAGCTCGTTGACAGGAAGATCCTCGAAGAGGTGTTGCATGGACTCCAGGTCCGGTTCGGCTGAGAACATCTACGTGCCGGACGCGGTGCGGCGCGCGGCGAAGATTCTCGTCGTCGGGCACTTCGCCGTGGGCAAGACGACCCTGATCGGCACGCTGTCCGAGATCACCCCGCTGCGCACGGAGGAGCGGATGACCCAGGCCGCGGCCCAGGTCGACGATCTGCGCGGCGTGCCCGACAAGAAGACGACGACGGTCGCCCTGGACTTCGGACGCCTCACCCTCAGCGACGAGCTGGTGCTCTACCTGTTCGGCACACCGGGGCAGCAGCGGTTCGTGGAGCTGTGGGAGGACATGGCGCGCGGGTCGCTGGGCGCGCTGCTCCTGGTCGACCCGGCGCGGCTGGCCGACACCTTCCCCGTCATCGACCTGGTCGAGACGTACGGGCTGGAGTACGCGGTCGCCGTCAACAGCTTCGACCCGTACTCGCAGCACGCCGAGAACGAGTTGCGCGAGGCGCTCGACCTGCTGCCGGACACGCCGGTCGTCTTCTGCGACGCCCGGGACCAGAAGTCCTCCGCACAGGCCCTGATCACCCTGGTCCGCCACCTTCTGGCGCACGTCGCCTGACACACTCCCCCCATCCGAAGCCGGGGCCCGCCGGGCCCCGCGATCACACCGAGGAAGCCGACATGGACCCGTCGCCGGGAGCCACCCCGTACAGCGCCCCCGCCGGGTGCCCCATGCACCAGCAGCAGACGTCGCTGTACGGGCCGGAGTTCGCCGCCGACCCGCACCGCGCCTACGACGCGTTCCGGGCGCACGGCCCCGCAGCCCCGATCGAGCTGGCCCCCGGGGTGGAGGCCACTCTGGTCGTGCAGCACGAGGCCGCGCTGCGGGTGCTCCAGAACCCCGCGCTGTTCGCCCGGGACTCGCGGCGCTGGGCCGCGCTGCGCGAGGGCGCCATACCGATGGACAGCCCGGTGCTGCCGATGATGGTGTACCGGCCCAACTGCCTGTTCACCGACGGCGCGGAGCACCTGCGGCTGCGCAAGGCGGTCACCGAGTCGCTGGCCCGGCTCAACAGCAGCCGACTGAGCCGGGACGTCGAGCGGATCGCCGACTACCTGATCGACCAGTTCATCGAGCGCGGTACCGCCGACCTGCTCAACGAGTACGCCAAGCTCCTGCCGCTGCTGCTGTTCAACCAGCTCTTCGGCTGCCCCGGCGACATCGGCGACCGGCTGACCCGCTCCATGTCGGCCATCTTCGACGGCGACGACGTGCTGCGGGCCAACGCCGAGCTGACGGAGTGCCTGATGGAACTGGTGGCGCTCAAGCGCCGCCAGCCCGGCGAGGACATCACCTCCTGGCTGATCCAGCACCCGGCGGGGCTGCGGGACGAGGAGCTGAAGGACCAGCTCGTGATGCTGATGGGCGCGGGCGTGGAGCCGGAGCGCAACCTGATCGGCAACGCGCTGCTGCTGATGCTCTCCGGCGACCAGCCGGACGGACCGGACCAGCGGCGCGGAGCGGGGCTGCTGGTGGAGGACGCGCTGGACGACGTCCTGTGGAACAACCCGCCGATCGCGAACTACGCGACGCACTACCCGGTGCAGGACATCGAGCTGGACGGGGTGACGCTGCGGGCGGACACGCCGGTGCTGATCAGCTTCGCCGCCGCGAACAGCGACCCGGGGCTCACCGACGCCCGGCAGACCCTGAGCAAGGGGGCCCACCTGGCGTGGGGGGCGGGCCCGCACGTGTGCCCGGCCAAGTCGCCCGCGACGCTGATCGCGCTGACCGCGATCGAGAGGATTCTCAACACCGTTCCGGACCTCGCGCTCGCCGTGCCCCCGTCGGGCGTCGCCTGGCGGCCCGGCCCGTTCCACCGGGCTCTGGTCGCCCTGCCCGTACGGTTCACGCCGACGGCGGCGCGGCGTGCGGCGACGGGGGCGCAGGCCCCGGCGCAGACCTCGGCGCAGCTGCCCGACCCCTACCGGAGCGCGGCTCCGGCGGCGCCTTCGCCCCGTCACGCTACGGAGCCGGCCAAGAAGTCCAAGGGCTGGTGGAGTTCGTTCCTCGACGTGTTCCGCGTATGACTCACGGGCCGACAATTCGCTGGTGAAAACGGGCATTCGTGACGATTGCATGTGACGGGGGCAACAGCGATCGACGCTTGGCGCGGATATCCGGAGGGGTAGGTTCTGGTCGGTAACCACGGGCCCAGGACGAGGAACTCTGCGTGAGCATCACAGGCGGTACAGCCAGGACTCCCGACGGCCGGCGCGCGGTGGTCGGCCTGCTGAGGAGACTCACCTCCCCGGAGGGGCAGGCCGAGCCCTACGGAATACTCGCGGAGCTACGGGCGATGGGTGACGTCGTCCGAGCTCCGTGGGACGGCTATTTCGTCACCGGATTCGATGCCTGCGGCCAGGTCCTGCGCGGCCGCGGCTGGCTGGCCCCCGACTTCGCCTGGCAGGAGCGGCAGGACGACGCCGAACGCTGGGAGGCCATCGCCACCCGCGAGATGACCGGCACCCTCTCCCGGCTCAACGCCCCCGAGCACACCTGCCAGCGGCGCAGCCTGGGCAACCTCTTCGACCGCTCCACCATCGACCGCCTCACCCCCGACGTCGAGCGTGACGCCGACCGGCTGCTGGACGAGCTGGCCGGCAAGCTCCGCTGGGGCGAGGCCGACTTCGTCTCCACCGTGAGCGAGCAGCTGCCGATCGGCACCGTCGGCTCCTGGCTGGGGATACCCCCCGAGGACTACCCGCACATCCTGGAGATGACCCACAACCAGGTGTACGCGCAGGAATTACTCCCCACCAAGTCCCAGCTCGCGATCTCCGCGCAGGCGACGGTGCAGTTGCGCGCCTACTTCACCGACCTGGTCGCCCGGCGCCGGGCCGAGCCCCGCCACGACGTGCTGACCGGCTGGATTCACACGTGGGACGCGATGGAGCCCGACCGGGAGCGGGCGGACGAGATCCTCTACCGGCTCACGATGTTCGTCACCATCGCCTCGCTGGAGACCACCGCGACGCTGCTGTCGGCGATGACCTCCCTGCTGCTGGCCGAGCCCGGCCGCTGGGCCTGGCTGCGGGAGCACCCGGAGCACGTCGACGCGGCCGTCGACGAGGTGCTGCGCTACGACCCGCCCATCCACATCAACACCCGGACCGCCGCGCAGGACACCGTCCTGGCCGGCGTCCCGATCAAGAAGGACAGCATGGTCCACGTCCTGTACGGAGCCGCCAACCACGATCCGCGGCGCAACCCGAACCCCGGCACGTTCGACATCCTGCGCGGCGGCAGCCACCTCACCTTCGGCGGCGGGGTGCACTACTGCCTGGGCGCCGCCCTCGCCAAGCTGGAGGCCCGGACGCTCCTGGTGCGCATGCTGGAACGTTTCCCCACCCTGCGCGCCGTGTCGCCCGCGGTGTACGCCCCCCGGATGGTCTTCCGCCGGGTCACCTCGCTCGGGGTGGCGCTGTGAAGCTCTCCCTCCCCCAGTTCCTGACCTCGCACGAGCAGCCCGCGACGGTGCGCACCCGGCGCGAGGGGCCCGTCCTGCACGTGGAGCTGCACGCGCCGGAGACCGGCAACGCGGTGACAGAGGCGATGCTCGACGAGCTGCTCGACATCGTTGCCCTGCCAGACCCGGAGGTGCGGGTCCTGGTGCTCAGCGGCGCGGGGGACGACTTCTGCCTGGGCGGTGACCGCACCGAGTTCGCCCAGTGGCTGGAGGAGGACCCGACCGGCCGGGGCATCCGGGTCGCCGGGGAGAAGGCCCGCCGGGTCTGCGGGGCGATCTCCGGCAGCCGGGTGGTGACCATCGCCCGGGTGCAGGGCAGGGCGATCGGCGCGGGGTTCGCCCTGGCCCTCGCCTGCGACCTTCGGGTCGGCTCGGACACCGCCGTCTTCCGGCTGCCCGAGCTGGCCCTGGGGCTGCCGACCGCCTGGGGCGGGCTGCTGCCCCGGCTCATCCACGAGGTCGGCCCGGCCCGGGTGCGTGAGCTGGTCCTCACCGGGCGCCCCGTCGACGCCGCGGAGGCGCACCGGCTCTCGATCCTCCAGCGGGTGGTTCCCGCCGCGGAGCTGGACGACGCGGTCGCCGCCTGGGCGAAGCCGGTGGTCCGCCGCCCGGAGGCGGCCCTGCGGGTGACGAAGGCGCTGTTCGAGTCCTACGCGGCCGCCTCGCGGCTCGCCGACCCCTCGTTCCTCGACGCGGAGCTGATGGCCTCGGTCGCGGCCGCCACCCTGCGTCCGCCGGCGGGCGGGATGGGAGCGGGCGGGGCACACTCGTAAAAACGAGTGGGAGGTCTGCGCAGTGGACGTACCGGGGTGGCTCTGGATCGTGTTCGCCCTGACCGTGGTCGTCTCGCTGACGATCGACCTGTTGGCGCACCGCAAGGCCCACGTCATCGGCTTCAGGGAGGCCGGGGTGTGGAGCGCGCTGTGGGTGGGGCTCGCCCTGGCCTTCGGCGGGGTCGTCTTCGCGGTCCTGGGAACGACCGCCGGAACGGAATACACCACCGCGTGGCTGCTGGAGAAGAGCCTCTCGGTCGACAACCTCTTCGTCTTCGCGCTGATCTTCGCCTACTTCAAGGTCCCGCGCGCCTATCAGCACCGGGTGCTCTTCCTCGGCGTCCTCGGCGCACTGGTGTTCCGTGCGATCTTCCTGACGCTCGGCGTCGCGGTGGTGAACCGCTTCACCGCCGTGCTGTTCCTCTTCGCGGCGATCCTTTTCTACAGCAGCTACAAGATCCTCAGCGGCCAGGAGGAGAACTTCGATCCCGGCAAGAGTTTCGCGGTGCGGCTGCTGCGGAAGGTCATGCCGGTCCAGGACGCGTACTCCGGTACGCATTTCGTCGTCAGGGACCAGGGGCGCAAGGTGGCGACCCCGCTGCTCGCGGTGGTCGCGGCGATCGAGGCGGCCGACCTCGTCTTCGCGGTCGACAGCGTCCCCGCGGTGCTCGCGGTCAGCGACGAGCTGTTCATCGTCTACACCAGCAACGCCTTCGCGATCCTGGGTCTGCGAGCGCTGTACTTCCTGCTGGCGGGGCTGCTGGACCGCTTCCACTACCTCAGCCACGGCCTGGCGGTCATCCTCGCCTTCATCGCGGTGAAACTCGTGCTCCAGGCCGCCCACAAGATGATCAGCACTTCCATCCCGGAGATTCCCTCGCCGGTGAGCCTGGCGGTCATCGTCGTCATTCTGACCGTATCCGTGACTCTCAGCATGCGCCGTGCGCCGAAAAGCACGGGGGGCGGCCCAGGAAACGCGGTGGACGGCCCGGGGAATACCGGCGGGACCGGCGCAACCGATACGGAAGAGTAATTCCGGTGCATCGCAGAGGAAAAACTTTCCAAAATACCCGGCCGGATCTATCGTGAGTAAATGGCCAGCAAAGAGCGTGACACCCAGCGGGCCGCCTTCATGTGCCCGACCTGCAAGCAGCCCGTCCCCTCCGAGATACGGCGCCACAAGACCCTCGGGATCTTCGTCCCCGTCTGGCGGGCGGGCCCCTGCGAGAACCCCGACTGCCCGGATTACGCCGCCAAGGAGCGACCCGCCCGGCGTCGCTCCCGCCCGTAGGCCCGGCCGCCCCGGAAACGCGGTAGAAGCCGCCTGGCGGGAGGCCTCACGTACCGGTGGCCCAGGAGCACCCTCACGGGGCAGGCGACTCGTGGGCGCCCTCGCCGCGGGTCTCAGGCCGCCGCGAGCCGGGCGGTGAGACGCGCCTTGGCCGCGGGCCACTCGTCGGCCAGCAGTGAGAAGTAGACGCTGTCCCGCCAGGTCCCGTCCGGTCGGAGCCGGTGCCGCCGGAGCACCCCTTCGCGGCGGGCCCCCAGCCGGGCTATGGCAGCCTGGGAGCGCTCGTTGCGGTGGTCGGTCTTGAGCTGGACGCGCCCCATGCCCAGCCCCTCGAAGGCGTGCCCCAGCAGGAGCAGCTTCGTCTCGGTGTTGACCGCCGACCGCCAGTAGGCCCGGCCGTACCAGGTCCAGCCGATCTCCAGCCGCTCGTCGCGCACCGCGATGTCCATGTACGTGGTCCAGCCGACGGCCCGGCCGCTCGCCCGGTGGACGACCGCGAAGGGCACGTACCCCGGGTCGGCGAGCACGCCCTCCAGCCGGCTCAGCAGCTCCTGCCGGGTCTGCGGAGCCGGGCCGCCCTGCCAGCGCCACACCTCCTCGTCACCGCCGCCCGCCGCGAAGAGGTCGTCGAGATGACCGACGGCCAGCGGGACGAGTTCGACGTACTGGCCGGTCAGCGTCACGGGCCGAGGAGGAAGCGCAGACATGACATGATCCTAGCTCATCGCACTAGCACAGACAGATTACGAACTAGTACATAACTGCCCAGCTCTCCTCACGCGCGGAACGGCTCCCGGCCGCCCGGCGTGAACCGCACGGGCAGACGGCGGCGCGACACCGCGTTAGAGCCTCGCATATGCGGCACCGACTCCCGCAAGGCCTGGTACATGCGGGGGTGATTGCTCTAGCGTGGCGCACATGCAGTCCTACACAATCGGTCAGGCAGCACGACTCCTCGGGGTCAGCCCAGACACCGCCCGCCGTTGGGCGGACGCCGGCCGGGTCGTGACCCATCGCGACGAGGCCGGCCGGCGGCTGATCGACGGCCGCGCGCTGGCCGCCTTCTCGATCGAGGTCGGCCAGGGCACGGGCACAGAGGACGAGGCCCCCTACACCTCGGCGCGCAACGCCTTCCCGGGCATCGTCACCGCGGTGAAGCTCGGCGACGTCGCGGCCCAGGTCGAGATCCAGGCGGGGCCGCACCGGCTCGTCTCCCTCCTCACCCGGGAGGCGGTGGAGGAGCTGGGACTGGAGGTCGGCATGCAGGCGACCGCGCGCGTGAAGTCGACCAGCGTGCACATCGACCGCACCTGAACCCGGCCCGGACCGGGCGCGCCGACCGCGACCGGCCCCAGCCGCCGAGCGGCAGCGACCCTCCCCCGTGCCGCCCCGCCCGCCACGCCTCTCCCCGCACCCGGCCAAGGAGCCCGCCCCATGCCCCTCCCGATCACCCGCCGCCGAACGGCCGCCGCCCTCCTGGCCACCGCGCTCCTCCTCCCGCTCACCGCCTGCGGCAGCGACGGCGCCAAGGACGCGGCCGGCGCCCGGGCCGGATCGCCGGGCGCGGGCTCCCCCGAGGCGGATCTGACCGTCCTGGCCGCGTCCTCCCTGACCGACGTCTTCCAGGAGGCGGGGGCCGCGTACGAGAAGGAGAGCCCCGGCGCCCGGATCACGTTCTCCTTCGCGGGCTCCCAGGAACTGGCCGCCCAGGTCCGCCAGGGCGCCCCGGCCGACGCGCTGGTCACCGCGGACGCCGCGACCATGGACCGACTGGCCTCCGACACCGGCGAGCCGACGGTCATCGCCAGGAACCGGCTGGTCATCGCCGTCGGCGAGGGAAACCCGGAGAAGGTCCGGAATCTCGCGGACCTCGCCGACCCCGGACTGAAGGTCGTCCTCGCCGCCCCGGAGGTACCGGTCGGCCGCTACGGCACGCGGATACTCGACGCGCAGGGGATCGAGGTGAAGCCGGTCTCCCAGGAACCCAACGTGCGCGCCGTCCTCAGCAAGGTCGCGCTCGGCGAGGCGGACGCCGGGCTGGTCTACCGGACCGACGCGGAGACCGCCGCCGACAAGGTCGACGCGGTCGAGATCCCGGACGCGGAGAACGCCGTCGCCACCTACCCGGCGGCCACCCTGGACGCCTCGGAACACGGCGAGGCCGCCGCCGCGTTCGTCGCCTGGCTCACCACCCCGCCCGCCCAGGACATCTTCCGGGCCGCGGGCTTCCAGCAGCCGTGACCGGGCGCCCGAACGGCCCGGCCCCCGGCAGGGACGGGGCCGCAGAGACCCGCACGCCGGGCCCCGGGGGGCCGAGGAGACGCCCCGGCCGCCGCACCGCGCGCACCCGCGCCCCGCTGCTGCTGACGGTCCCCGCGCTGCTGGCCGTGGGGTTCCTGATGCTGCCTCTCGCCGGAATCCTGGCCCGCACGTCCTGGGGCGACCTCGGAGCGCACCTCACCGCCGAGCCCACCGTCCGGGCGCTGCGGCTCTCGCTGGTGGTCTCGCTGTGGGCGCTCGGCCTCTCGCTGCTGCTCGGTGTGCCGCTGGCCTGGCTGCTGGCCCGGGCGCCCTTCCCCGGCAAGGCGTTCGTCCGCTCACTGGTCCTGCTGCCGATGGTCCTGCCGCCCACGGTCGGCGGGGTCGCGCTGCTGCTGGCCTTCGGCCGGCGCGGGCTGCTGGGCCCCTGGCTGGAGGACGCCTTCGGCATCACGCTGCCCTTCCACACCTCGGGGGCCGTGCTGGCGGCGACGTTCGTCGCGATGCCGTTCCTGGTCATCTCGCTGGAGGGCGCGCTCGGCGGGCTGCGCCCCCGGTACGAGGAGACCGCCGCCTCACTCGGAGCCTCACCCGTACGGGTGTTCCTCACCGTGACGCTGCCGATGGTCGCCCCCGGGCTGATCGCCGGAGCGGCCCTGACCTGGGCACGGGCGCTCGGGGAGTTCGGCGCGACCATCACCTTCGCCGGCAACCTCCCCGGCGCCACCCAGACCCTGCCGCTCCAGGTCTACCTGCTGCTCCAGGACTCGCCGGAGGCCGCCACCTCGGTGTCGCTGCTGCTCCTGGCCATCGCGATGGTCGTCCTGGTCGCCTTGCGCGGCCGCTGGACCGGTACTCCGGGCGGCCGCCGGAACTCCGCGTCCCGCCCCGCGCCCCCCGACCGGGACGAGACGGCCGCCACCTCAGCACAGGCCGCCCCCTCAGCTCCGGCCGCCCCCTCAGCTCCGGCCGGCCCCGCAGCTCCGGCCGGCCCCGCAGCGCAGGAGGGCCCCGCCTCCACCTCCGGCCCCGTACCGTCCGAGCCCTGGCCCCTGCACGCCGACGTCACCGGCTTCACCCGACTCACCCTGGACGCGGACCCCGGCACCACCATCGCGGTGGTCGGCCCCAACGGCGCGGGCAAGACCACGCTCCTGCGGGCCCTCCTCGGCCTCACGCCCCGCGCGCACGCCACCCTGCGCCTCGGGGCCGCCGACGTCACCGGGCTGCCCACACACCGCCGGGGCGTCGCCTGGGTGCCCCAGGACGGGGCGCTCTTCCCCCACCTGAACGCCCTGGCCAACACGGCGTACGCGCTCCGCGCCCGCGGCGTGCCCCGTGCGGAGGCCCGCCGCGAGGCGCAGGGGTGGCTGGACCGGCTCGGGGTCGGCCACCTCGCCCACCGCAGGCCCGCCGAACTCTCCGGCGGCCAGGCCGGGCGGGTGGCCCTCGCCCGCGCGCTGGCGGCCCGGCCGCGCCTGCTGCTCCTGGACGAACCACTCGCCGCCCTCGACCAGACCACCCGGGCCCGGGTGCGGCACACTCTGCGCGGGCACCTCGCGGACTTCGGCGGGGTCTGTCTGATCGTCACCCACGACCCGGTCGAAGCGGTCTCCCTGGCCGACCGGGTCCTGGTGCTGGAGAACGGCCGCGCCGTCCAGGACGAGCCGCCCGCCGAGGTCACCCGCCACCCGCGCTCGCCGTGGGTGGCCAGGATGCTGGGCCGCAACGCCTGGCCCGGGACCGCCGTCCCCGACGGGCTGGCCCTCGACGGCGGCGGTCACCTCGTCGTCGCGGAGCCTCTCCCGGCGGGCGGGGAGGCCCTCGCGGTCATCGCGCCGGAATCCGTCTCCGTCCACCGGGAGCGGCCCACCGGCAGTCCCCGCAACGTCTGGCCCGGCACGGTCCGCGAGATCACCTCGGGCGGCAGTCGGCTGCGCCTGCTGATCACGTCCCCGCACGCCCCCGAGCTGATCGCGGAGATCACCCCGCAGGCCGCCGCGGATCTGGGCCTCGCCGACGGTGTGCACGTCTGGACCAGCGTGAAGGCGACCGAGGCGACGGTCGTCCCGCTCTGAACCCGGCTGCTGGCTGCGGGCTGCGGGCTGCGGGGAACGATGCCCCCGGACCACACGTCCTTCCCCTACGTACCCTGCCGTACGACGAACCGAGACCGACCGACCGAGAAACGGGGCGCCCATGGCACTCTTCGGCAACGCTCACACGATAGAACCGGCCAAGGCCCAGCAGGACTACGCCCGCCTCCTCGGCCAGGGCGAGCAGGTGCACGCCGCGTTCCAGCTGATCCGCGACACCATGCTGTTCACCGATCGCCGACTGATCCTCGTCGACAAGCAGGGCCTCACCGGCAAGAAGGTGGAGTACCACTCCGTCCCGTACCGCAGCATCACGCACTTCTCGGTGGAGACGGCCGGGACGTTCGACCTGGAAGCCGAGCTGAAGATCTGGATCTCGGGCCACGCCACACCGCTCCAGAAGACGTTCACCAAGGGCGTCGACATCTACGAGGTCCAGGCGATACTCACCCAGTTCGTCGCCCGCTGAGGGCTGCGGCCTTCGCGGCGCCGGGCCGGGAGGAGCGGCGGCCCCTCAGACGTACGGGCGCAGCCGGGCCGTCGCCGCGTGGCCGGGGAGGGAGGCGCGCAGCCTCGCCGTGCGCTCCCGCAGCTGGGGCAGCAGCCCGTAGAGGGCGTCGCCCGGGCAGCGGGTCTCGAAGCCGTCGCGGTGGCCGGAGATGACGTTCAGCCGGGCCACCTGCCCCCGGTCGAAGCGGCTCTCGTCGTTCGTCGAGACCAGGTCGACCGTGCCCATCGGGTCCGCGCCGGGCCGCAGCTTCCAGGCGGCGAGCCGCACCAGCGTGTCCATCATCGGCTTCGGCACCTCGGCGCCCGCGGCGAAGTTCCCGATCGCGGCGACGCCCACCGTGTCGGCGTTGAACCCCTTCGTGTGGGCGCCGAGCACGGGGCGGGCCACGCCGCCCGCCCGGCCCTCGTAGAGGGTGCCGCAGCGGTCGACGAGGAAGTTGTAGCCGATGTCGTCCCAGCCGTCCTTCTCGATGTGGTCGGCCTGGACGGCGCGGATCAGCTCGGGGACCTGTGCGCAGTCGTAGTCGTTGGGGTTGCCGGTGTGGTGGACGAACAGCGCCTTCGCCGCGCCCGTGTAGCGCGGCCCCTCCCTCACCAGCTCCTCGTCCGCCTGCCAGGTGTCGCGGCTGACGAGGGCCGGTTGCGGGAGCCCGCGCGGCGGCCGGGGGCCGGTGGCCAGTTCCCCCCGCGCCCCCTGGGTCGCCGGGCCGTCCCCGAACACCAGGAGGGCCAGGGGCAGGAAGAGAGCGCCCAGGACGATTCGGCGGGACCACATGACTCCTACCCTGCGCCCTGGCTCCCGGCTTCGCAGGTGAGCGTGGCAACCGGGTGACTCCCGGCCCCCGTCGGCACCTCACCGTCGGCCTCGCCACGCACCCTCGGCCTCCGGCGCCCACGCTTCCTCGGCCTCCGGCCACCCCGCGCCTTCCCGGCCCCCGGGGCCTCACCACACTCCCAGCCCCGGTCTCACCACACTCCCAGCCCCGGTCTCACCACGCCTCCTCGGCCTCCGCCTCGCGGCCGGGGGCACCGGGGCCCGCGCAGTCCTGGCCCCGGCGCAGCAACCGGAAGGCCAGGAGCGGGAACGTCAGCACGGACACCATCGCCGCGGCGACCAGGGCGGCGGCCTCGCCCGCGTCGATCACCTTCTCGTCCAGGCCGATCGCGGTGATCGCGACCACCAGGGGCAGGCAGGTGGCCGAGAACAGCCCGAGCGCGGACCGCGGACCGCGCCCCGTCAGGTCGCGCGGGGCCAGCAGACAGGCCGGCACCCCGCGCACCAGCAGGAACAGGGCGAGGAACACCGGCAGGAGCAGCAGCGGACGTCCCCCCTCCAGAAGGGCCGCGAGGTCGAAGTCGATGCCCGTGACGATGTAGAAGAACGGGACGAGGAAGCCGAAGCCGATCGCCTCGATCCGTCCCAGGACCTCCCCGCTGCGCTCGGGCACCGCGCCCTGGAGGACCAGCCGGGTCAGCATCCCGGCGGCGAACGCACCGAGCAGGGTGTCCAGGCCGAAGACATGGGCCAGCCCCAGCATCCCGGCCAGCAGCAGCATGACGAAGCGCACGGCGAACTGGCCGCTGCTGTGCAGGGTCGAGGCGATGAGCCGGGCGAACCACGGCGGCCGGGGGCGCATCGCCCAGAACACCGCGCCCGCCGTGACGACGGCGAACACGGCCAGCACCGCGCCCGCGGCCCCGGGGCTGCGGCCGCTGAAGAGCAGGGCCATGGCGATGATCGGACCGAACTCGCCGACCGCGCCGAACGCCATCACCACCGACCCGAACCGCCCCTCCAGCCGGCCCGAGTCCCGCAGGATCGGCAGCACGGCGCCCAGCGCGGTGCTGGTCAGCGCCGTGCCGATGACCAGGCTCTTCGCCACGTCCGCGCCGCTGACCAGCAGGGCGGCCCCCAGCCCGACGACGAGCGAGAGGACCCACGCCCCGCCGGCCCGGCGCAGGGTGTCGCCGCGGACCTCGGCGAACCGGATCTCGTACCCCGCCAGGAAGATCAGCATCGACAGGCCCAGGTCGGACAGGGTGTCGATGACCCGGTCGTGGTGGGCCCAGCCGAGGACGTCCGGTCCCACCAGGACACCGAGCACGATCTCGAAGATGACGACGGGGACGGACAGCCACCGCCCGGTCGCGTAGCCGAGCAGCGGCGCGAGAACCGCCAAGGCCATGATCAGGACGAGCGTCCCCGGGTGCTCCATCTGTCGTGTATAGCAAGACACGCCCTGCTATCAACCGATATGACACTCGTTCAGCCCGGGCTACGGGCACCCCGAGGGGAAGAGTGATGCACGCCACAGCATCCCGAGGGAACGAAAGCCCGCTCTAAAGTGTCAGGATGCCTTCCCCCCTCACGTCGAAGCCGCCGCGCCCCACCGCTGCCGCTTCGCCCGGGAGCGGCGCTCCCCCCGCCGCCGGCCGGGACCACTTCTTCGACAACGCGAAGTATCTGGCGATCGTGCTGGTGGCCGTCGGGCACGCCTGGGAGCCGCTGCCGCCCGGCCGGCTGGTGGAGGCGGCGTACACCTTCGTCTACACCTTCCACATGCCGGTGTTCATCCTGATCGCGGGCTACTTCTCGCGGAACTTCGAGCTGCGGCCGGACCGGGTGTGGAAGCTCGTCACCAGCCTGCTGGTGCCGTACGTCCTGTTCGAGTGCCTCTACACCGTCTTCCAGCGGGCGCTCCGCGACCCGGACTACTCCCTGTCGCTGCTCTCGCCCTACTGGCTGCTGTGGTTCCTCCCCGCCCTGTTCTTCTGGCGGCTGTCCACCCCGCTGTGGCAGACCGTCCGCGCGCCGGTGGCGGTCTCCCTCGCCATCGCCGCCCTGGCGACGGTGTCACCGGCCGCAGACGGGACGCTCCAGGTCCAGCGCATCCTGCAGTTCCTGCCGTTCTACGTCCTCGGCCTGCGCCTGGGCCCGCAGCACTTCGCGTGGGTCCGCCGCCCCTGGGTGCGCGTCGCCTCTGTGCCGGTGTTCGCCGCCGGGATGCTGCTGGCGTACTGGCTGGTGCCCCGGACCTCGACCTCGTGGTTCTTCCGCAAGAACAGCGCCCAGGAGCTGGAGGCCTCGCAGTGGACCGGTCCGGTGGCGACGGTCGCCCTGTTCGCGGCCGCGCTGGTGCTGGGCGCGTGCTTCCTGTCCTGGGTGCCGAAGGGCCGCACCTGGATGACCGCCCTGGGCGCCTGCACGCTGTACGGGTATCTGCTGCACGGCTTCGTCGTCCGGGGTCTGTTCTACGAGGGGTTCTACGACGGGCCGTTCTTCGACACCACGGGGGGCACGGTCGTCGTCACCCTGGGGGCGGCCGTCATGGTCACCCTGCTGTGCACGCCCCCGGTGCGGAGCCTGCTGCGCCCGCTCCTGGAGCCCCGCATGGAGTGGGCCCGCCAGAAGCCCCCGGCCGGCCCGCCGCCCGCGTCCACGCCACCGCCCGCGTCCACGCCGTCGTCCGCGTCCACACCGTCGTCCGGGGCGGCTGCGGCGTCCGGGGCGGCCTGAACGAACACCAGGCCCCCCGGGCGGACACGGCGGTGAAGCCGGTCCTGGCCCGGGGGGCCTGGTGCGGAGTGCGGTCGCTCAGAGCCCGCCGAGCCCCTGCGCGGGGCCCGGGGCGGGGGCGGCCCGCGCCGGTGCGGGCGCGTCCTGCGCCGGGGTGCCGAGGAGCGCGGAGGCGGTCTCCAGCGGAGTGCGGGCCGCGGGCGGCGGCGTCGCGGCGGCCGACTCCGCGGTGCGGCAGGTGAAGCCGAGCTTGGACAGCGCCCGGACGACCTCGGCGGAGCTGAAGTCCCGCCGGTCCTGGCGGGTGATCACTTCACCGACCTGCTTGACCGGGTACACACGGCGGCTGATGACCACCGCGTCCCCGGTGACGGGTTCGGGCTTGATGCCCTTCATCGAGTCCTCCACCTCGTTCTTGAACAGATCGAAGGGGAAGCGGGCGATGACACAGCGCATGATTCCTCAACAGGGGGTTCGCGTACATGGGGAGAGGCACGACGGGGTGGGGCGGCCGCGAGCGGGGCGGCCCTGCGCGGTGGCCGGCGGGGGGCCGCCGGCCACCGCGGTCAGGCGGCGCGGTTGGAGCGGCGCTGGGCGGCGGCCGTCCGGGCCTCCGGCGTCGGCACGCCGGGGCGGCGGCCACGGGCCGGGGCCCCGCCGCCGCGCTTGGTGCCCCGGCCCATGAACGCGCCGCCGCGGCTGCCGCGCTCCTTGGGCGGGGCGGTGATCGTCACGGGGACGCCGGAGGGGGTCTGCGCGCCGGTGATGCGGCTCAGCTCGGCC
>NZ_JBBBEN010000101.1:0-88725 GCF_037137275.1 Streptomyces pratensis
CTGGGTAGCCACGGGATCGTCTTTCTAGGGTAGCGATCTTGCGGTGAGACCCCGGCCTGGTGCGTCCAACACCGTGTCGGGGTCGTTTGGTTCTCGCACCGTAAGCAGTCGTGACGCTGCGCCGCAAGCTGTCACGATTAGTCATACTTGCTGGCGGTGACGAGGCAGGGAGGTGGGGAGGTCTTTCCCAAACCCCTTCTTCTACCTACCGGTTAAAGAAGGCGCTCGAACCCCGAACCTCGCATCCCGACGCCCGAGTCCCGGGCCCCGAGCTTCGGGCGGGGCCCCACCCACATACACCCGGAAGAGTGATTCGGCCGCCCCGAAGCCCGGGGCTCAAGACCCGAGCTCCGAGCTTCGAGAGAGGTCTACGTCTCACCTTCGCCCAGGGCGGTGCGCAGCCAGTCGATGGTCCCTTGTGCCAGGAGTTCGTCGGCCAGCTGGTTCGCTGCCTCGGTGACGAGGCGGCCGCGGCTGTTGTCGATCCACCGCTGGGTGTTCTCGTAACCCTGAGCCTTGTACTCGATGCCCTGGAGCAGGAACTCCAGCTTGTCCGCGTCCTGGGCACAGACCGCTTCCGGCGACTCCTTCGCCCCGTACTCCGCTACCAACTTGCGGACCGCTGAGGCCAGCACCTCGGGCATGCCCGCCGTCTGGTCGGCGGTGGCCTCCTGCGGGTCACCGGCGGGCGCGTACTTCTTCCCGAGGTGATTCACGTCCCCGGTCCGCGTCTCCTGCGTGTCGTGCCACACGGCGAGGTAGGCGGCCCGAACGGGGTCCGCGCCCTTCAGCTTCGCGATGATCGTAGGGATCAGCGCCGTACGCCACGAGTGCTCGGCGACGCCCTCGGGGTCACGGGCCCGGGCCATCCACCAACCGGTGCGCCGCGCCTGCTTGAGCGTGCCCGCCTCGTACAGGAAGCGGCCCGCCGCGGACAGGTCGTCGGTCACGACCCTCTCCACTCACGCCTCGGCGAGGCGGGTTGCGTACCGGATACCGTCCGGCTCCCGGCCATCCAGCATCGCCGGGAGTGGTGGGCGTGGGCTCGTTCCGCGCTACCCCGGGCGCGGCGTATCCGTGTGTCTCGGTCAGGAGTTGTGAGGCTGTGCCTGATGCGCCGCCGCGATCCGGTCGATCCGTCCGGCCAGGTCGAAGTCGGCTGCGGTGAGCCGGTGTCCGGCGTCATGCGTCGTGATGGCGAACCGCACGTGGTCCCATCGCAGGTCGATGTCCGCGTGGTGCCCGACGAGCCGTTCGACGTCTGCGACGTTCACGATCATCGCGACGCCGCCGTGGTAACGAATCTCGAACGTGCGGGGGATCGCGTCCCCTTCACGTACCCAGCCCGATAGCTCGGGCAGCCGTAGGGTGATCTCCTCGTCCGGCAGCGGATTCTTGCCCATCGTCAGTTCCCTTCGGTCATCGGCGCCAAGATCCCCGCGAGGCCCCGGTCGGCCGGGGCGTCGTGCCATGGAGCCCGGCCCCAGAACCGGGAGGATGTCGCGATGCCTGGATGCCGCCCCTAGGCTCGATGTGTGAAGACGTTCGTGTTCGACATAGGTGAGACTCTCGTCCGGGACGACCGCTACTGGAGTTCCTGGGCCGATTGGCTCGGCGTGCCCAGGCACACTCTGTCCGCCCTCGTCGGTGCCGTGACGGCCCAGGGGCTCGATAACTCCGAAGCGCTGAAGCTGGTTAAGCCGGACATCGATGTTCAGGCCGAGTACGCCGTCCGCGAGGCAGCCGGACGAGGTGAGTGCCTCGATGAGTCCGACCTGTACGAAGACGTCCGCCCCGCGCTTGCGAAGCTACGGCACCTAGGGATGCGCGTCGTCGTCGCAGGCAACCAGACCGTACGTGCAGGTGAGTTGCTTCGGGCGCTCGATTTGCCCGCCGATCTCGTCGCGACCTCTGAGGAGTGGGGCTGTGCCAAGCCTTCGGCGGAGTTCTTCGCAAGGGTCCTCGATGCGTCCGGTGCATCCGCGACGGACACCGTGTACGTCGGCGACCACCCCGCGAACGATACGTTCCCCGCCGCCCGAGCCGGGCTGCGCACCGCGCATATCCGCCGTGGCCCCTGGGGACGCCTATGGGGCGGTGACGGCCAGGTGCACGCGACCGCGGACTGGATGATCCAGTCGCTCACGGAGCTCACCGTGATCGCCGGAAAGTAGAGGATTCAGGTTCCACAACGTCATCGCGCGCGTACGGTCAGTGGGTGTATTCCGACAGTCCGCAGGAGATCGGCAGGCGAATCGCCGCCTGTCGTCGTGCACGCCGCTTCACCCAATCCGGACTCGCGGCGGCATCCCATGTGTCCTACGCCATGGTTCGCGCCATCGAACGAGGTGCTCGCCGGCCCGGCGACGATGTACTCGAAGCGATCGCGGATGCCCTTGAGGTGGACGTAACTCGTCTGCGCACGGATCACGTCGGCACGGAGCGACGAGTCCACCGGGCGCTGCCCGCCCTGTCGGAAGCGATCGCTGGGTACGACCTGGCTCTGGGCCCGCCGACGCGCAGACCTGGGGAACTGGCCGACGAAATCAGCACGGCGGTGGGCTGGCGTCTCGCCGCCCAGTACGGCCGGATCGCCACCGTCATCCCTGATGTGCTGACCGATGCGATTCGCTACGTCCACACTGCCCCGGGCACCGAACACCGCAATGCCGCGCGGATGTTGGCATCTGCTGCTCGAACCGCCGATGCCGTCGCCTACAAGCACGGGGCCCACGACCTCTCCGCGCGGCTCATCGACCTGATGCGCTGGGCAGCCGACCGTGCTGCGGATCCCCTCGTCCAAGCGACCGCCTCGTACGTCTGTGCCGAGACGTTCTTCGCCGCCCGCGCTCACGCAGCCGGCCTGGTAGCGCTGGAGCAGGCCATCGAGGCCGCTCCGGCACCGGACGGGCGCACGCAGGCAGCCGCTCGTGGCGCACTCCACATGAGGGCCGCAGTGATCGCGAGTCGCGCCCAGAACGTAGAAGCGGCCGATGCCCACCTGGCTCGCGCCCGACAGCTGAGCGAACAAGTCGGCCAAGAAAGCTGCTACCTGGGCACGGCCTTCGGACCTGAAAGTGTCCGCATCCACGAAGTGTCCGTCGCGGTCAGCCTCGGACCTGAGCACGCCGGCCGGGCCCTCCGTACCGCTGCCGCATGGACACCGGGCATCGATCTGCCGGCCGAGCGCCGCAGCGGGTTCTACATTGAACTCGCCAGAGCTCAGGATTGGGCGGGTCGCCCCGTAGATGCCTTCACCAGCCTCCGGATGGCTCGTGCTGCGGCACCCCAGCACACGCGCGAGCACCCCTGGACGCGTGAGGTCGCCCGAAACCTACGCCGCTTCCACCGCTCTGACGCCGAGAGCCTGACGCACTTCGCCCACTGGGTCGGGGCGGTCTGAACCGTGCCTTGCAGCTACACGCCGTAGCAGTCGGGCCTCGTCCTTGGCTCCATGCTCTACCCGTGCACACCAGACAGGTAGTTGAGGAGACTGGATGACACTGATCACGACCATGCCCGTGCTCGTGAGGGGGCTGCGCATCGCCCGGCCAAATGGCGGGGCAAGCCGCGGGAGCAGCAGTCGGCGCGGAAGCGACGCCACCACGTACAGGACGTGGCTCGACCACACCCAGCGCTGCGCCACCTGTCGCGCCGGAGTCTCCTGTCCGACCTCGGTCCCCCTAGGCCGTGCCTGGCGGGAGGCGCGACGCGGATGAGGTGTTTCGCGGAGGGCGGCGTGCATGACTTTCCGGTCGAGGACGAGTCGGGTGCCTATTGTCCGGAGCATGGAGTGACGCTGCTGTGGCGTGGTGATCCGATCGCCGTCGCCGATGTGGCGGAGGGTGTGGGGGTCGGTCTGGATGGGCTGTCGGCGGGGGCGGACGGCTCGTGCGGCGTTGTCTGCCGCAGCGCCTCGGTGTCGGGCCTGCCTGTTGCGCATGCCCTGTGTCGGCGGCCGGAATGCGTCTGCCCGTGCCACGCCACGACCACCGCTGTCCGAGTAGCTGGGTGATCAACTTCTCGGCTAGGGATGTGCGTATCTGCGAGGCGTGTTGGCACGCCCCGGTCACCGCGGTCCGGCGCACCCCAGGCGGCCGGGACCTTCTCTGCCGGGGGTGCGCCGAGGGCGGCCGGCCGCGCCGCGTCGACCTCTTTCCGCCGTACGGGATCTACCGACTTCTCGGGCGGGCAACTGACCGCCCTCACCAAACAGAGGAGATTCACGATGAGCAGCACCTCCCTGACTGACGACGGCAAGCATGGCGGTCCTCCGTCGGACAAGCCGTGGTCGCCGCCCTCGGAGCCGAAGCCTTCTCCGGACGGCAGCCGCCCCAAGTACGCCGCGCAGCCGTGAGCACCGAACAGCAGGCCCCCACCTACCCGGCTCTGGTGCAGGCCCTTGCCGACCGTGGTCTCCTCACCGCCCGTTGGCGGCAGGTGTTCGAGGCTGTGCCGCGAAGCCGGTTCGTCCCGGCGGAGGTCTGGCGGCAGTTGCCCGACCGGTGCGAGCCCGTCGCGGGAACGGATGAGTGGCTCGCGTTGGTGAACAGCGACGAGCCGGTCGTCACGCAGCTGGACGACGGGGCCGAAGGAGGGCCCGGCATCGCCACGTCGTCGAACTCGATGCCCTCGATGGTCGCCCGGATGCTCGGGCTGCTCGATGTCGAGGACGGGATGCGGGCGTTGGAGATCGGGACCGGCACCGGGTACGTAGCCGCGCTGCTCTGCGAGCGGCTCGGTGACGACCTGGTCCACAGCGTGGAACTGGATCCCGTCATCGCCCGGCAAGCGACCGATGCCCTCTCTCGGGCGGGGTACCGGCCGCATCTGCGGGTCGGGGACGGTGAGCAGCCGTGGCCCGGCCTGGGGCCCGTGGACCGGCTGATCTCCACCTGCGCGCTGCGGTGCGTCCCGTACGCGCTGCTCCGGCAGGTTCGGCCCGGCGGGATCGTCGTGGCCCCGCTCGCCCGGGAGTTCTGGTCAGGCGCGTTGGTCCAGCTTTGTGTCCAGGACGACGGCACAGCGGTCGGGCCGTTCTGCGGCGGGGCTACGTATATGCCCATGCGATCCCATCGCGTGCCCGATCTCCACAAGGTGCCGGGGAAGGGGCGGGCCCGTGCGGCGGGCCTGGACCCTGCTCGGCTCCTCGACCTCGGATTCGCGCTGTACGCGGGGGCGCGGTTGCCCGGAGTGCGGCTCATCCATCAGGGCACCCCAGCAGGTGTTCAGGTCTGGGTGACCCGCGAGAACGGAGCCGCCGCGACAGCCGCCACCGGGGAGGAGGTATGGCAGTACGGGCCGGGGCTCCTGTGGGAGGAGATCGAGCAGGCCTGGTGGGAGTACGAGTCGGTGGGGCGACCCGATGCGGAGCACTTCGGGCTGACCGTGACGGACCGGGGGCAGCAGGTGTGGCTGCGTGACCCGCACGAGGTCATCCGGCCCCGGTAGGGCGTAGCCCGGGGAAGGGGCTCAGTCCTGTGTAGGGGCCACACCCCCACTCGCCGAATATCGTCAGCAGGACGGGGACCAGCCCGCATTCAGATGGTCAGCCGACCCTTGGAGGCGGCGAACTCTCGCAGGTTGGCGGCCTTATCAACGTTCAGGTTTTCCCAGATGAGCGTGATAGGGCCGCCGAGCTGCTGATGGGCGGCGAGGATGGGCACCCGCCTGCGAGAACGATTCCGAACCAGCGCCATCGGTGCTCGGCCGCGCTGTGGCGAGGTTCTGGCCAGCTCTACCTCCAGCTGGGCGAACTGCTTCTCGTTCATCCTCGGCAGCGATGCCGGCCCCTGCGTCCCTGTCACCACAGAGCCCCGGACCGCCTTCGTCCCGCATCTGCCGCCAACGCTGTACCGAGCGGACGCTGACCCGCAGGCCCTTGGCGATCACCGGGCTCGCCTCGCGCTGGGCGAACCTTTCGGCCGCCTTGAGCCTAAACTTTGCGCGGAATTAATGCCCTTCGGCAGTCAGCCCGCCCCCTTGTGGATGCCGTATGTCCCGGTAGCACCGGAGCGGAGAGGGGACGCCAGCCCCTACGACACGGGTTCAATTTCAGTGATGTCGGCAAGGGCAAGGCCGTCGCATCGCACCGTCTGGTGCACCTAGGACGAGCAGCCATACCACGACGATCACTGTGACGCCCCAGCCCCAGGGGGCGGCAGTGGGCGGGGCCAGGGCGGGCGGCGCAATCAGCCCTGCTGAAGTCAACACGAGGAGGAGGCGGTGCGCGGTGTCGCCGTGGCCGTAACAGGGGATCGCTGGTGTCATCTCTGGCTCCTGGGGCGGCCGGGGTCCCGGCGGGGGTGAGGCCTGGCGTCGGGGCGGTGCGGCCCGTTGGCCTCTGGCCGTTGGTCTGGTGCGATAACGACCGGTCACGTGGCCAGGTAACGGGCCTTTGTTCCTGGCTTCCCGATGGTTGAGCAGCGAGATTCTTAGAGAAGAGAGCTCTCCCTAGTTCTGATAAGGATGGGAGTGCCGGATGTTGTATGACTTATAGGACGGCGGTTGGTCGCCACGCCGCTGTCGGAAGGGCGCTCATAGGGGCGCACTGAGCCCGACATCTATGCGCCGACATCGTCACGGGAGCTGACGCCTGCCTGGCGGAGTAGCCCCGCGCGGGCGGGGATCATGAGTGAAGAGTGCTCGCCCTAAGGCTCACCCCCGCTTCTGCGAGGACCACGAGACGAACGTGGGATCTCTGAGCGGTTTGAGAAGACCGACCCCGTACGCGCGGGAACCACAGGCTACTCACGTGAGTAGCCTGTTTGGGACCACCTCCGCACGCGCGCGCCGCACGCGCGGGGCCCCACGGTTCCTGACCTGCGGGTTCAGGAGGGCGAGAAACTGTTTCTCACCGATACGCGGCTGCGCTCCTCGGCGTACAGCGCGCTGGTCAGCGACTCGTCATGGACGACGGACAGGTCTGCCTATGGTTTTTCGTACCCGAGGACGGAGAACGCGCCCATCTGGCGTGCATGGGGTGCTGGGAGTATCTGAATGGTGATCGTTGGCCCTCCGGGCAGAGCGACGAGGCGGTTGAGTTGGTTGTGCATGGTCTGGAGGTCGGAGCACCGGGTGCGAAGAGCGGCTTCAGCGATGATCGCCCAGAGGCCAAGCGGTTCTCACGGGTGAGCACCGGCTGGCGCACCAGCCGTACTTCGACCAAAGATGCCCATACGGTCTGCTGCCGTGGGGTTCCTGGCGGCGGCCCAGATGACTTGCTGCGCGTGCTCCCCGCTACGGGCCCGGGGCGCGCGGCTCGTTCACGCTCACTGTTGCTGCCGAACCCGGAAAGTGCCGTGTGGAGATGCACGAAACCCGGAGTCGCACGCCGCGTCTTCGGCCGCCTTCCGATCAGCGGGCCCGTGGACGGGGGCTGCACCTTGGCGAGGCATTGGCCTTGCGCTGAGGCGTGGCCGAGCGTCCTTCGGCAAGATTGTGTGGGTGGTGACCAGTGATCGGGGCGGGAAGGGGCGCATCTCGGTGCGGTAGACGCAAAACACCCCCCTGATCGCGTTTCCGCAGATCAAGGGGGTGTGAGAAGCGGTAGCGGTGGGATTTGAACCCACGGTGACGGGTTACGCCACACTCGCTTTCGAGGCGAGCTCCTTCGGCCGCTCGGACACGCTACCGAGAGAGAGCTTAGACCATCGCGGGGCGCGGACAGAAATCGGTTCCCGGGAAGAGGGCCGTCCGAGGCGGGCACCTGCCGGAGACGGAGGTCAGAGTGTGCGGAAGAAGGAGGTCAGCTGGTCGGCGCAGTCGGCCTCCAGTACGCCGCCGATGACCTCCGGGCGGTGGTTGAGGCGGCGGTCGCGGACGACGTCCCAGAGGGAGCCGGCCGCCCCCGCCTTCTCGTCGCGGGCCCCGTAGACGACCCGGTCGACCCGGGACTGGACCAGCGCGCCCGCGCACATCGTGCAGGGTTCCAGGGTGACCACCAGCGTGCAGCCGGTCAGGCGCCACGCGCCGTGGGCCCCGGCCGCTCGGCGCAGGGCGAGGACCTCGGCGTGGGCGGTCGGGTCACCGGTGGCCTCGCGTTCGTTGTGGGCGGCGGCGAGCGGGACGCCGTCGGGGCCGAGGACGACGGCGCCGACCGGCACGTCGCCGGCCGACGCCGCCTGGGCGGCCTCGGCCAAGGCGCGGCGCATCGTGGCCCGCCAGGGGTCGCGTACCGGGTCGGGCGCGGGGGCCGGGGAGGGCGGGGACGAAGAGTGCGGCGGTCGTGCGGTCACCCGCGGACCCTAACGGACGGGGGCATGGCGGGCGGGCGGGCCGGGCGGGCCGAACCGTGCCTGCGGGGGCGGGCCCGGCCCCGCCCGGAGCGTTCGGCGGCTGTCACCCCCGAGGGGGTGTCCGGCGGATCAGAGCCGGGTCCGCGACGCCTGGCACGGCGCCTCGCGGCGTCGCCGAAACGCCCGGATCGCTCCGCGATGAGGACGCTCCAGCGCCTTGCGACGCACCGGACCGGACGCCGCGGCCTCCCGGCCCTGTTCCGCCGGACACCCCCTACCGGACCGTCTCCAGGACCTCGGACGCCCCGACGGCCTCCGCGATCTCCCCGAGCGCGTCCGTCTGCAGGGTCAGCAGCTCCTTCTCGGACATCCCCAGGTCGGCGAGGACCCCGAGCTCTCCGATCGGGCCCGCCGGCACGGCGTCGGGTTCCGGGACGTCGCCGTCGGCCGCCCCGGCGGCCCCTGCCCCGACGGCGGACCGCTCCGGCTCGCCGTCCTCCGTGCCGTCGAGGTCGACGAGCTCCTCCAGCGCGGCGATCTCGTCCTCGACCCCTGGTTCACGGCCGAGCACCTCGTCGGTGAGCAGGATCTCCCCGTACGAGGAGCGGGCGGCGGCGGAGGCGTCCGAGACGTAGATACGGGGGTCCTCCTCACCGTCCACCCGGACGACGCCGAACCAGGCGTCCTCCTGCTCGATGTAGACCAGGACCGTGTCCTCGTCCACCGAGGCCTCCCGGGCCAGATCCGTCAGGTCGGACAGGGTCTCCACATCGTCGAGCTCTGTATCGCTCGCTTCCCACCCGTCTTCGGTGCGCGCGAGCAGTGCGGCGAAGTACACCGTGACTCTCCCACTGGTCATAGGCGAATCGGTCCGACGGGGGAGCAGACGGTGATCCGCCTGCCCTGGGCCCCGCCCAATCGGCATCGTGGCAGAAACAAGCGCCGTGCGAGACCTCTTCGGCCGTTGCGTCGGCCATCAGTTCCAGGAGTGCCTGGTCGGCCCTCTCCCTGACGCATCGATCGGCGGGGGAGTGCGCCGGTGGTACGCGGGGGTTCACCAGCGGAACGTGCGCATCCGCATCTGATGGCGCATACGGGCCGCACGGGCCCTGCGGGGCTGCACCCGGTCGCGCAGCTGCTTCGCCTCGTGGAGCTCACGGAGGAACTGGGCGCGTCGGCGTCGCCGCGCGGCGTCACTCTCCTGCGCGTCCTCGACGCCACCCGCCGCGTCCTGCGGTTCGCGCGCGTCGCTCAGACCGCGCGAGCCCGGGGAGGGCTGCTGTTCCCCGTCCGGCATCGACACACCACCTCAGCGCTCGGGTCCGTACGCCCCACCTTCCCTCCGAACAGGTGGTTGATGCCAGCGCAGAGGACCGGACGGCACGGTTACTGTTGGCGCATGCGGATTCACGTCGTCGACCACCCGCTGGTGGCGCACAAACTCACCACGCTGCGCGACAAGCGCACCGACTCCCCTACCTTCCGGCGGCTCGCCGACGAGCTGGTCACCCTTCTCGCCTACGAGGCCACCCGGGACGTGCGTACCGACCTGGTCGACGTCGACACCCCCGTGACGCCCACGACGGGCGTGAAGCTGTCGCACCCGCGCCCCCTCGTCGTCCCCATCCTGCGCGCCGGTCTCGGCATGCTTGACGGCATGGTGCGCCTCCTGCCGACGGCCGAGGTCGGCTTCCTCGGCATGATCCGCAACGAGGAGACGCTCCAGGCGGAGACGTACGCGACCCGGATGCCCGAGGACCTCTCCGGCCGGCAGGTCTACGTCCTCGACCCGATGCTGGCCACCGGCGGCACCCTCGTGGCGGCCATCCGCGAGCTGATCAAGCGCGGCGCCGACGACGTCACGGCCGTGGTCCTCCTCGCCGCGCCCGAGGGCGTCGAGGTGATGGAGCGCGAGCTGGCGGGCACCCCGGTCACGGTCGTCACCGCATCGGTCGACGAGCGGCTCAACGAGCAGGGCTACATCGTTCCCGGCCTCGGGGACGCGGGCGACCGGATGTACGGCACGGCGGAGTAGGGCCCGCCCACGGCACCGCGCGGCCTTCGCGTACGCCACCGAGCGGCACGAGGCGTCGTCACGCCGCGGGCCCTCTGCCCGCGCGGGGGCGTCAGCAGCCGGACGGGGCCGGGGCCGGGGAGGGCTTGGTCAGGGCCGCCATCGCGGCGGTGGCCTCCTGCGGGGTGCTGAACGCCGTGAACTTCGCTCCGAGGATCAGGTCGACCTCCCCCGTTTTGCGGGCGTCGGTCTTCCGCACCGTGCCCGCCAGTTGTGTCCCGAGGACGGTGAAGCCGCTGTCCACGGCGGTCGGGGAGCCGAGCAGCACGGCCGTGCCGGGCACCTTCTTGTCGTACTCCTCGGAGGCGTTGCCCACCTCGCCGACGGCGAATCCGCGCTTCTCGAGCTCGTCGGCGGCGGCCTTGGCCAGTCCGCTGCGCGTCGTCGCGTTGTAGACGTTGACCTTGACGTCGGCCGGTTTCGGAAGCGCCTTGACGGGAGCCGGTGGCTTCGGGGTGGGGCAGGCCGGCTGGTGTTCGGCCGCGCCGGCGCTCTTGTCGCCGCCGGTGAAGACGTCGATGAGCTGCAGCGTGCCCCAGCCGGCCAGGCCGAGCGCCATGACGGCGCAGACACCCGCGAAGACCAGCCTTCGGCGGTTGCGGGGGCGGCGCATGCGGGGGTAGGCGTCGCCCGTGATGCGGTACTTTCCGCCCAGGCCGGGGGGTGTGAGCATGCTCATGGACGAAGCGTAGTGCGACCCGGTGATGATGCGTACTAAATGATCAACGGGGGGCACCCGGACGAGTGCGAAAGCACCCGAAAGGCCCGAAAGCCCGAAAGGGCCCGACCGGACCGGGCCGGAAGGTTCCGCGGCGCCCGGAGGAGTGCGCGAGCAGGGGCCGATGGCGGGCGGCAGGGGCGGCGGGGTCAGCCCAGATCGAGGACGCGGGCGTGCAGCACCTGGCGCTGCTGGAGCGCGGCACGGACCGCCCGGTGCAGCCCGTCCTCCAGATAGAGGTCGCCCCGCCACTTCACCACGTGCGCGAACAGGTCGCCGTAGAAGGTGGAGTCCTCGGCGAGAAGGGTCTCCAGGTCCAGCTGTCCCTTGGTGGTCACGAGCTGGTCCAGGCGGACCGGACGCGGCGCGACATCCGCCCACTGTCGGGTGCTTTCCCGGCCGTGGTCGGGGTAGGGCCGCCCATTTCCGATGCGCTTGAAGATCACACGGAAAGCCTACCGGGCACGGGCCGTCGGGCCCAGCCAGGGAACCGACCGCACTGCCGCCGCCCCACCACGCCACCGACGCAAAGGTCGCATAGTGCGGGATACGTCGGGATACCGGCCCCGGGACCGCCGGGGGTCGCCGGGCCCGACCCCGCGGACCGGGCGTCGGGCCCTTCGGCCCCCGGGGCCCCGCCCGCCCGGCCCCGCGCCCCGGCCGAAGGGTGCGGGGGCGCCGGGCCGGCGGCGGGTACGCCGGACCGTGCCGGGGGCCAGGCCTCGTGCGCGTACGGGCTCACCGGTCTACCGCTGGAGCGGCGCGGGGGCGCGGGCGGCTACTCGGTGACCTCGTGGCCGTGGCCCGCGCGCAGGCCGCCGCCGCTGCCGGGCGTGCCGTTGCTGGGGGCGGGGGCGACCGGGCGGGTCAGGGAGCTCAGGTCGTGGGCGTACGTCCCGACGGCGTTGGCGATCACGTCGATGTTGGTGTCGAAGTGCCCCATGTCGATGTTGCCCAGGTCGTCGCAGGCCGCGTGGTAGCAGGGGTCGTAGGCGATCCCCGCCTCCCCGCCGAACGTCTGCGCCTGGGCCGCCGTCTTGATGCCCTCCGCGCCGGTGTCCGTGCCGCCGGAGGGGATGCCCACCTCGATGAACGGCCCGTAGTCGGAGCGGCCGGTGAAGTCCGTGCCCTCGTGCGGCTTGCCCTTGCCGTCGAGGAACTCGTTGATGTCCCGCTCCAGTTGGGCGGAGCCTTCCGGGCCGGGGCCCTCCCCGACCCGGTCGGAGTCGTCGCCGTCGAAGACGAACTGGACGCCGTTCGGTGAGGCGATCATGTCGAAGTTGAGGTAGAGCGCGATCTGCTCGCGCTGCTCCTCGGAGAGCGCGGTGACGTACTTCTCCGAGCCGATCAGACCGTTCTCCTCGGCCGACCACCAGGCGAACCGCACCTTGTTGGCGGGCCTGCTCTTCGTCCTGGCGAGTTCCAGGGCGACTTCGAGCAGCCCGGCGGAGCCGGAGGCGTTGTCGTTGATGCCGGGGCCCTCGGTCACCGAGTCGAGGTGCGCGCCGAGCATCACGGTCCGGTCCGCGCTGCCGCCGCGCGTCTCGGCGATGACGTTGCGGGTGGGGCGCTCCTCCTGGAGCTCGCGGATCTCGAAGGAGACGGTGACCTCACCGCCCGCGAGGTCGGCGGCGAGCCTCTCGCCCTCCTCCTGGGTGAGGCCGCCGGTGGGGATTCTGCCGGAGGCGACGTCGCCCAGGGTGCCGGACAGCGCCCCCTCGGTGTTGTTGTAGATGACCGCTCCGGCCGCTCCGGCGTCGGCGGCGGTCGCCTGCTTCTGCGCGAAGGAGCAGCCGCCGCGCTTGATCAGCGCGATCTTGCCGGTGAAGTCCGCGGAGGCGTAGTCGGAGGCCTCACAGCCCGTCGTCCCGTCCGCGGGGACCTCGGCGAGCCCGGCCGTCAATCCGCCGACCTCGGTCGACGGGGTGTACGTCATGGCCTTGACCGTCACGTCGCGGGGCGTCGGCGCGACCACGGCGAGCCTTTCGGCCAGAGTCTCCGTGTAGACGAAGCGGAAGCTCTCGTAGGAGACCTCGTACCCGGCACGCTGGAGCTGGCGGTAGACGTACGCGGCCGAGGCGTCGTGACCCAGGGAGCCGGCGGCGCGATGGCCCCCGGCCGAGTCGGCTATCGCCTGGAACTGCTGGAGGTGGCGGTACGCGCCTTGCGCGGTCGCCTTCTTCACCAGTTTCCGCGACAGCTTGGCGGCGTCCTTCGCGGGGTCGTGCCCCGGAGGCCCTCCCGGGTGGGGGGCCGCGGCCAGGAGCAGCGGGGTGGCCAGGGCGGTGGCGGCCACGACGGCCATGGCTCTGCGACGTAGTGCGTGCACAGGAGTCCTTCCGGGTCCGGACGACGGGTCCGGACGGCTGGGTCCGGACGGCTGGTCCGGACGACTGGGTCTGGCGGCGTCGGTGTCCGGGACGGGGCGCCCGACGGCTGGTGTCCGACGGCGGGTGTCCGGAACGTGGCGCCCGGGACGGTGTCCGACGGCTGACTCTCGACGACGGGGCCTTTGGCGGCTGGGACTGCGCTCTCTGAGGCGTTGCCGGAGGCGGCGCCCGAGACGTCGTCGCCTGAGCTTCGCGGCCCCCGACCGCTGGTCTCCGAACGAATGAATGTCCTGCCGAAAGTTAGCGAGTGGGGTGGCGTATGTGAACCGTTGTGGCCGATTTCGATCAGAGGGTCGCAGCCGCTGGCCGGTTTTGGATCACCCTCACTTCTTCTGCGACTTCTTCGGTGAGGTCCCGGTCCTCTTCGCGGCTTCGGCTGCCTTCGCCGCCGCTTTGGCCTCCTGTTTGCCGGCCCGGACCTCGGCGAGCGACTCCGGCCCCGTGATGTCGGCGACGGAGCGGCGTGAGCCCGCCTCCCCGTACGGCCCCGCCGCCTCCCGCCACCCCGGGGGCCGCACGCCGAACTGCTTGCCGAGCAGCGCGAGGAAGATCCTTGCCTTCTGGTCGCCGAAACCCGGCAGGGCGCGCAGACGCCCCAGCAGCTCCTCCCCGGTGGCGGCGTCCCGCCACACGGCTCCCGCGTCGCCGCCGTACTCCGTCACCAGGTACTGGCACAACTGCTGCACCCGCTGGGCCATGGAACCGGGGTAGCGGTGCAGGGCCGGCTTGGCGGTGAACAGCTCGGTCAAGGCGTCCGGGTCGGCGGCGGCGATCCGCCCCGCGTCCAGATCGTCGGAGCCCATCCGCTGCGCGAGCGTGTACGGGCCGGTGAACGCCCACTCCATCGGCACCTGCTGGTCGAGCAGCATGCCGACCAGGGCGGCCAGCGGGCTGCGGGCGAGCAACTCGTCGGCCTCGGGCCGCTGGGCGATCCGCAGCGTGATGTCCTTGCCGCTGTCACTGGCTGTCATGCCGCCGATCATCCCGAGCACCGCCGAGGACGGCGACCGGGGCTGAGCCGATGGCCCCCACCCCGTCGGCCGAAGGGAGTAACCGCCGCCCGCACGGGGACGCGGAGGGGTATGGAGGCCGCGTCGTCGTTCCTCTTCGCCCCACGAGGACGAGGAGGCCCGTCCGGCGGTCGTCGGCGTCCTCGTGGTGCCCGAAGAGGCAGCCTCGGATGCCCCTGCCGGGCCGGGCGCGGGCTGGACGGGCCGGGGGCCGCCCCGTAATCGTGGAATGCCGAGGACGGTGCGGTCAGGGGAGCTGAGGATGAACGCACACGACATCGAGCAGGAACACCACGAGCACCACGAGCGACCGGGGCGTGAGCGCCACGGGTCCGGGCCTCGGGGGAGCGAGCAGGACCACCACGTCTTCCGGGCGGCCGCCGCAGGCCGTGCCGATGTGGTCGGCGCGGCCGGCATGGGCCTGCTCCAACGGACCGTCGGCAACGGGGCCCTCGGGGCGATGGTCCAGCGGGCCCGGTCCGGCTCCGGCCCCTCCGCGTCGGAACAGGCCTCCGCGTCGGAACAGGCCGCGGAGGAACAGCGGTCGCCGGTCCACGACGTGGTGGGGTCCGGCGGCGGCTCGCCCCTGGACACCGACACCCGGACGGACATGGAGCGCCGGATGGGCGCGGACTTCTCCGACGTACGCGTCCACCACGACTCCGCCGCCCACGAATCGGCGAAGGCCGTCGGGGCCCACGCGTACACGGTCGGCAACAACGTGGTGTTCCAGCGCGACGCCTACGACCCCACGTCACCGCAGGGGCGCACCACGCTGGCCCATGAGCTGACCCATGTGGTCCAGCAGCGCAACGGCCCCGTGGAGGGGACGGAGGCTCCGGGCGGCATCCGGGTCAGCGACCCCTCGGACCGGTTCGAGCGCGAAGCGGTGGCGAACGCGGACCGGGTGCTGGCCGATCCCGCGCCGGCCGGGCCCGAGGCGTCCCCGGCCGCTGCCTCCGCCGTGTCCGTCCCGGCTCCGGCCGTGCAGCGGGAGTCCACGGAGGACGAGGACGAGCAGCCGGCCGAGGTGCAGGGGTCGTTCGTCCAGCGGGCGGAGGAGCTAAAGCCCGGTGAGGAAGAGGAAGAGGAGAAGCCACCGGCGTAGGCCTGGGTGCGGGCGTGGGGGAAGACCGCTCTGGCCGGGGCGGGGCCGGGGCCCGGCCCCGCCCCGTCGCCGCTGGGCGGGGCCGGGCGGCGGCCGGTGCCCCCGGCGCCCGGTGTCAGTCGTCCGCCGCTTGCGCCCGCATCGTGCCGCCCAGGAACATCGAGGACGTGCACCGCGAGGGGGCCGGAGCACCCACCGGCCTGCCGACCCTCCGGCAGTCGATGGTCATCGTGACCCTGCCGCCCGCGGGGACCAGGATCGGGGTCACGAAGTGGTAGTCCGAGTCGCGGAAGTTCTCCAGCCCGAGGCTCAGGACCCGGGTGTCCTCCCCGGCCGTGACGACGACCGTGCCCGCGTCCCCCTGCGGGTTCTGCACCACGATGTCGGTGAGCTGGAAGACGTGGCCGGCCGGCACCTCCAGGGCCGTTCCGGTGTTCGACCCGCCGCCCACGCCGTCCTGGACCCGGACCTGGGCGCTGGTCGGGTCCCCCGCCGCAGCGACCGCGCCCGTCGAGCCCTCGGCGTCGCCGCTGCCCGTGGCGGAAGGGCTGGGCGACGGGGTCGGGCCAGAGGCCCCGCCGTCCGGGCCCACACCGGCCACGGCGCCGCCCGAGGAGCCGGCCCCGCCCGGACCGCCCTCCACCGGGACGTCGCTCCTGTCCGCCGCGGCGGCCGACCGTACCGCCTCTGGCGTCACCGCCTCCCGGGCCGCGGACTTCACCGCCGGGCGCAACAGCAGGTACCAGATGCCGACCAGGGCGATCAGCACGACGGCGGCGGTGATCAGGGCGCGGGGCAGCCAGCGCGGCAGAATCGGTTCCTGCTGGTAGGAGCCGTCCACCAGCACCGGCGCCGGGGGCTCCTCCCCCTCGGCCGGCTGCGGGGCGGCGAACACCTGGAAGGCGTGGGTCACCGGTGTGCCGCGCCACATCCGCTTCGCCGGACGGATGCGCAGCCTCGCGAACTTTGCGTGCCCCGGCTCGATCCGCAGCTCGGGAACGGCGAAGGCCACCCGGGCCTGCTCCGTACCGGGCTGCGCTCCCAGCCGTACGGTCACCGGGACGTTGCCCCGGTTGTCGACGGCGAACTGGTGCCGTCCGCTGCGCGCACCGGTGGAGCCGCGCGGGACCAGTTCGGCGGTCGTCTCGTGGAACGGCAGGACGGTCACCCGGCCTTCGGGCACCACCGTGTCGTCCTGGCCACCGGCCGGCACCACCCGTATACCGAACGTCGACTCCCCCGCGGGGACCGCCGCGTCGCGCGGCGGGCGCAGGACGAGCGACACGGTCCCCGAGTCACCTGGGTAAAGGGAGAGAACCGCGGGTTCCACCGTCGACCAGGCGGCGCACGCGCCGACCACCTCGAAACGGTACTCCTCGACGGTCCGACCGGAGTTCAGCACCTGGAGGGGAAGAGCCGTCTCCTCGCCGGGCACGGCGGTGACGGATGACGCGTCGAGACTTGCCGTAAGACTCATAGGGCGGACCGTAGAGCCGGGCCGGTGGGCGGACACCGGCCGCGGAGGAACACTTTCGGGCAGATGTGATGCCCGGAGCAACCACGCAGTTTCCTCGTCGGTGGGAGCGGGAATCTTCAGTCCGCCTCACAACGGATGGGGCGACGAATACAGCTGTGGAGCCTGTGCGAGCTGTGTGACGCTTCCGGCTGGTGCCCAGGGGGAGCATTCGCATGGAGCAGCGCATCACGGTCGGTCTACGCGCGCAAGATCCCATTTCCCAGGCCGGCGTGGCCAGCCAGTTACGGGCCCGTCCCGAGGTCAGCCTCGTCGAGCGGGACACCGACGACGTCTCTCCCCAGGTCGTGGTGATGGTGGTCGACACGGTCGACGAGGACGTGTTGCGCGTTCTGCGCAACATCCAGCGCACCAGCACCTGCCGCACGGTCCTGGTGACGACGGAGATCGACGAGCAGAAGCTGGTGAGCGCGGCGGAGTGCGGTGTCGCCGGGGTGGTCAGGCGCTCCGAGTCGACGCCGGACCACCTGGTGCAGGTCATCGGCACGGTGGCGCGGGGGGAGGGGCACCTCCCCTCCGACCTGCTCGGGCGACTCCTCGAAGAGGTCGGCAGGCTTCAGGGGCAGGTGCTCGGCCCGCGCGGTCTGCACTTCACCGGGCTGGCCGCCCGTGAGGTGGACGTGTTGCGCCTGGTCGCGGAGGGGTACGACACCGCGGACATCGCGACGAAGCTGGCGTACTCCGAGCGCACGATCAAGAACGTGCTGCACTCGGTGATGACCCGGCTGCAACTGCGCAACCGCTCCCACGCGGTGGCGTACGCGATGAGGCAGGGCCTGATCTGACAGGGGCGTCCTCGGCCCCTCGACGCCGAGGGGTCTCGCCTGCCGCCTGGCCGTTGCCTGCTGTCCGTTGCCTGGCACCTGTCGACTTCCACCTGCCGCCCGCCGCCTGCCACTTGTCACCTGCTCACCGTCTCCGTCCGCCGGGGCGGCGGCCGGATGCCGAGATCCCGTGCCCCATCGGGCAGTTGCGGCTTCCCGGAGGAGTGACTCGCTCTCCGCTGTGCGCGGGCGGCCGACGGGCGACGGTGAAGGGCGAGGGGCCGGACCGTCACGCGCGGCAGGACCCCGAGGCAACGGGCCGGCGACAGGCCATGAGGGTCAACGGGCCGACGACGAGCGACGAGGCCGACGACGAGCCAGCGGGCGGGCGACGCGGGGAGGCATGCTGTGCGGTGGTTCCAGCCAGGATCGGCGCGGCGTACGCGAGCCGGCAGGCCCGTGGGCGCGCGTACGGGCGGCCTTCCCGGTGCACGGCGCTCTGCCGCGCTCGCCCTCCTCCTGCTGGCCGCCGGCCTCGCCCCCGCGTCGGGCGCGACCGGCACGGCGGCCGCCGTACCGGCCCCTCCGGAACCATGGGTCACTCCGGCGACGCTGGAGGAGGCGCTCGACCCGGGTGGTTCGACGGGAGCGGACAAGCAGGTGCGGACACCGGCGATCCCGCCCCGGCCTGACGTTGTGCTGCTGGTGGACGGTACGGCGAGCATGGCCGACCCGATCCGGAGTGTGCGGGAGAACGTGCCCGCCATCACCGGAAAGATCCTGGCAGAGCAGCCGGATTCGCGCTTCGCGGTCGCCACGTTCGGCGATCAGGAGGGCGACGTCGACGCGGGGTTCTCGGTCCTGACGGAGCTGACGGACGACCTGACGAAGGTGCAGGAGGGCGTTGACGGGCTGAGGACCGACCTCGGCGGGGCGAGCCGGGGCCCCTCGGAGGACTGGATCAACGGGCTGTGGCAGATCGCCGACGGCGCGGGCGGCCGGACGGTGTTCCGCGACGGCGCGAGCCCGGTCGTCGTGCTGGTGGGCGACGCGTCCAGCCACTCGCCCAGCAACGGCCACACCATCGAGGACACGGTCTTCGCGTTGCAGGACAAGGGCGTCCGCGTGATCGGCGTCGATGTGGAGAGCACCATCGGCGACGGGCTCAACGGCAACGGCGACGCCGGAAACCCCGACTACGTCGAGGACCCGCCCACCACTCCCGGCCAGGCCACCCGCATCATCGAGGCCACCGGCGGCCGGTTGCTGGAGGGGATCGACGGGGACCGGGTCGCCGAGGCGATCATCGAGGGCTTCGACAATCTGCCCACCGCCGTCGGTCACCGCCTCGACGCCTGCGACCCCCATCTGACCGTCGCCCTCGACCCGCCCGTCCGGCAGCTCACCAGCGGCGGGACCGCGCACTTCGCGGAGACGGTCGACGTGTCCGAGGACGCCCCCCAGGGCACGACACTGACCTGCACCGTGCAGTTCCTGCTCGGCACCCAGATCCCGGGGACGGACACGGTCGGGCCGGCCGCCGTGCCCGACCCCGGCTTCCAGCAGCGGATCAGCATCGCCGTGAACGACGTCGACGTGCCGGTGGTCACCGTGGACGACCGTACGGCCAGGGCCACGGACGACGACGGCGCACGGATCAGCTACACCGCGACCGCGACCGACCCACAGGAGGGGGCGCTGCCGGTGGAGTGCGCTCCTGCCTCCGGATCGCTCTTTCCGGTGGGGGAGACGACGGTGACCTGTTCCGCCACCGACTCGGCGGGCAACACGGGGCGGGACACGGCCGCGTTCGAGGTCCTGGAACCGGTCCTCCCGCCGGACCCGCCCCCGCCCCCCGCCTCCGACCTCGCCGTACGGGCCGACGTCAGCCCCGACCGCACGTACGTGGGGCGGCCGGCGCGCGCCCGGTTCACGATCACCAACGCGGGGCCGGACACGGCGAGAGGAGTCGTCCTCGGGGCGACCTGGCCGAAAACGGCCGGGGCGGGCGACCGCACCGTGCCGCGGCTGAGCCGGTGTACGGCGGCCCGGCCGTGCGCGATCCCCGCCGGGGGCCGGATCGAGGTGACGCAGACGGCGGTCTACCGTGCGGCGGTCGCCGGTGACGTACGGGCCACCGTGCGCGGAACCCTGCCCGACCGGCGCTCGGCGAACAACCGGGACGCGGAGCGGTTCCGGGTCCTGAAGCCCTCCCTTGAGGTGACCCCCCAGGTCGCCAGGCCGGGGCAGCCGGTCCTGGCGCGGGGCACGGACCACCCGCCGGGCGAGACCGTACGTTTCACGTGGAACATCGGCATCACGGCCGACCGGGCGGGTGTACGCGTGGGCCGGGACGGGACCTTCGAGGTGCAGGTGCTCGTCCTGCGCAAGGACACGCTCGGCCCTCGCGTCCTGCGGGCGGACACCCGTGGTCTGCCGCGACTCCAGGAACCGGTCCTGGTCGTGCAGGGCAACCTCCAGCCCCCGGACTTCGCGGGCCGCTCATGATCCCGGCACCCACGACGGAAGCGGTTCCCGCATGATCCACGAAGTGGACGACGTCCTGCGCGGCCTGATCCGGGCCGAGGTGCTGGAGGGCCGTCAGATCGCGGTGGTCTTCGACGCCCCGACCCGGGAGTGGGCGGCCAAGGTCAACGCCCCCATGGTCAACCTCTACCTCTACGACATCCGCGAGGACATGCGGCGGCGGGAGCGGGGGCTGCACAACGAGTACGACGAGCGCGGCGCGATCGTCGCGCGCCGCCGCCCGCCCCGCTTCTTCAAGCTGTCGTACCTGATCACCGCGTGGACGAAGCGACCGGAGGACGAACACCGGCTGCTCTCCTCGTTGCTGGCCTGTCTGCTGCGGTACGAGGCGCTCCCGCCGGAGCGGCTGGCGGGAGCCCTGGCGGAGGTGGGGGCCGCCGTCCCGATGTCGATCGCGCTGCCGCCGCCGGAGGACCGGTCGTTCGCGGACGTGTGGAGTGCGCTCGGAGGCGAGCTGAAGCCCTCGCTGGACCTGGTCATCAGCGTTCCGGTGACCGCCTCGCCGGTCTACGAGGCGGGTCCGCCGGTGGGCGACGAGGGGATGCGGGCGGAGTTCGGCGACGTGCCCGAGCCCGGGGAGGTACGGACTCAGGCGGTGCCCGGCCGCACCGGTCTGCCGGTGTACGGCTCCCGCCCCGGTCGCCCGGAACGGCCCCCTGGGGAGCGGTCACGGGGCGGCGAGCGCGGACGGGCGGTGTCGCTGCGCATCACGGAGCGGCGCGGAACCCCACCGGAGGGGAGCGACGGATGACGGAGTCCACGGAGCCGGGGCGCGCGCGGCCGGAGGGGCGGGGGCGTGCCGACCCGGCGGAGCAGCCCCTCGGCGATCCCGACCTGCGCGACCTCCTCGTACGGGCGACGATCGTGGAACAGCGCGTCCGGCGCGCGGTGGAGCTGCGGCGAAGCACCGATCCGGACCCGGACGACGACTTCCGCGGCCTGTACCTGACGGACGAGAACGTCACGCGCCTGCTGGACGAGGAGGGCGCACGGGGCTTCCCCGCGCTGACGGGGGCTCCGTCAGAGCCGCGGCCCGGCTCCCGTCTCTCCGCCCTGGCAGCGGAGTTCGGCCTCACACCGCTCGACACGGAGATCCTGCTCATCGCCCTCGTGCCGGACCTGGACGACCGCTTCGAGGCGTTCTACGCGTACCTGAACGACGACGTGTCCCGTCGCCGGCCGTCGATCGGGCTGGCCCTGGGGCTGTGCGGCACGGCCCCGTCCGACGCGGCGGCCCGAGCCCGGCTGGCCGCGGGGGGCCCGCTGCGGGCCGGTGGCCTGCTGCTCGCGGAGGACTTGGACCGCCCGTTCCTGAGCCGCTCCCTGCGGGTACCGGACCGGGTGGCCGCGCACCTCCTCGGCGACGACACCCCGGACCCGCGGTTGGCGGACCTGCTGGCCCCGTGGCAGGCCGTGCCCGGGGTGGGCGACCCGGCGCCGCTCGCCGGGGTCCTGGCCGACGGCGTGACGCTGGCCTACCTGAGCGAGGACCAGGGCGGGGCGGGCACGGCCCTGGCGGCGTCCGCGCTGACATCGGCGGGCCGAGGCGTCCTGGGGCTGGACTTGGCGCGCCTCGCGGAGGACCCCGCACCCGCAGAGGCGGTGCGCTCCCTGGTCCGCGAGGCACGCCTGACCGGGGCGGGCCTGGTCTGCGCGCCACTGGACGCGGTGGCCCGGGAACGCCCGCACGTGCTCCGGCTCCTGACCGCGACGCCGGTCCCGACGGTCCTGGTCGGCCGGGCCCCGTGGGACGCGTCCTGGTCGGCCGCCCCGCCCCTGCTCCTGCACGCCCCGCGGGTGGGGCCGTCGGCGCGCGGGGCCCTGTGGACGGAGGCGTACCGGCGGTGGGCCCCGGGCCCGCTCCCGCCCTCCATCGCCCCGGACCACCTGCTCGCCCCCTTCCTGCTCACCCCGGAGCAGGTGACGGGCGCCGCCCGCAGCGCGGCCCAGACGGCCCGGCTCGACGGGGGCGTCCTCACCCCCGACCACGTACGCCGAGGCGCCCGCGCGCAGAACGCGGCCGGCCTGGACCGCCTGGCCCGCCGCATCGAACCCGCGGTGACCTGGGAAGACCTGGTCCTCCCGCCCGACGCCCACAGCCAGCTCCGCGAACTCACCGCCCGCGCGCGCCACCGCGACCGGGTGCTGGGGGAGTGGGGGATGCGGCCGGGCGGAGGCCGGGGCCGGGGCGTGTCGGCGCTCTTCGCAGGGGACTCGGGCACCGGGAAGACGATGTCCGCCGAGGTGATCGCCGCGGACCTGGGCCTGGACCTCTACACGGTGGACCTGGCGACGGTGATCGACAAGTACGTCGGCGAGACGGAGAAGAACCTGGAGCGCATCTTCACCGAGGCGGCCGGCGTGAACGGCGTACTCCTCTTCGACGAGGCGGACGCGATCTTCGGCAAGCGCTCGGACGTGAAGGATGCCCACGACCGCTACGCCAACGTGGAGAGCGCCTATCTCCTCCAGCGCATGGAGTCCTTCGACGGCCTTGCCATCCTCGCCACCAACCTCCGCGCCAACCTGGACGACGCCTTCACCCGCCGCCTGGACCTGGTCATCGACTTCCCGGTTCCAGGCCCCGAACAGCGTCTGCTTCTCTGGGACCGCTGCCTGGGCCCGACGGTCCCCCGGGGCGCTGATCTCGACCTCGCCTTCTGCGCCGAGAACTTCGAGCTGGCGGGCGGCAACATCCGCTCGATCGCGGTGACGTCTGCGTACCTGGCGGCGGACACGGGGGACGAGGTGACGATGGAGACGGTCATCCACGCGATCCAGCGGGAGTACCAGAAGCTGGGACGGCTGACGCTTGCCTCGGAGTTCGGGCCCTATCTGGAGCTGGTGCAGGGGTGAGGGGGCGGGGAGACGTCAGCCCTTGACGATGCGGACCCGGCCCCCGCAGAGCACGGCCAGGTCCTCGGGGGGCGGAGGTCAGGACCGCCGCCGGCTTCGGAGCGCGCAGCGCCGTAGCGGCGACCACGGCGTCGATGGGCTACGTGTGCCGATGAAGGACTGCGGCGACGAGCGGCGTCCTTCGCTGTCCAGGACGAGCGTGCCCGTCCGGTTCATCACGGCGCGGTCCCTACGCTGTGGTGCGGAAGGCGCAGCAGAGGGAGTGAGGGTGGAAATCGGTCGTCGGCTATTCAGCTGACGTGTTGTCACCTGGCCGCAGGATGCTGAGAACGCGTACGGCTTGGTCGCGTACCTCATCAACAGGGTCCTGTTCGCTCATTTCTTCCAGTATGGGCGAGAAAGCGCTCCAACTGGTGACAGAGACGGCCAGAAGGGCGACTCGGCGGATCAGCGGGTCTGGGTCGCGCAGCGTCCATTGCAGCAGAGCGAATGCCTGAGGGTCAAAGCCGGCGCAGGAGACGACTGCTGTGCGGTAAATAGAATCGATCAGGGCATCGGAGTCGCGGTCCGTTATCATTCTGGCGCGAAGTCGGGAAATATCGTCCGTGGGCAAGACCGACCGAATCTGCTCGATCAGAGCTTCGGCGTCCCTTCCGTGTACGCTGATGTAACTGACGTCGAGAAGGTCGTCCTTGATCCACACGGCAGCCGTTTGATGATCCTTCGTCAGCCAGATCTCCTTGTCCGATGCGGAATCGGCACCCGGGAGGGGCACCTCGCTTCTGCTGAGTCCCAAAGAGGCGAAGGCTGCCGCCACCGCGTAGTAGTCCGTGGATGGCGTGGGGACGAGGCGGGCCGCTCCGCTGCTCACAGGGCTCCTCCGGGAAGAACGTATGCCGCGACGCGAGATTTGAGGTGTGCCTCCATCTGCGTGTCGACGAAAACCTTGCATTCATGCTCGGTCTGAAAAAGCGGGCTATCACCGGTCATGAGGCTCTTTATCCAGCGAATTGTCGTATTTAATTCATTTTGGAGCATGCGGTCTACCTTCACTTTCAATGCGGCTGAGCGTTCGGTCTCAGGTATCAGTGAAGCGCGTACCACGGCATTTACCCCCTGTGGGGACATGGGGTTGTAATTTACCACCACGTCACGCCATGTCGTTCCGGGTAGATCGGATGAGTCCCAGGTCATCGTGCTGGTCGCTAAGGCGGTGGGATTTCTTCCGCCTTCAACGGCGAACATGAGGCGCGCCAGTGCCGCGAGGTGTGCAGAGGCTCCGTGGTCGTTTGAGATCTCGGTGTTCGAGGGGGAATTTCCCTGGGAAATCTCTGCGAGCGCCTGGCGTATATGCTGATTCGTGTAGCCTTTTTTCGACAGGCCGTCGAGAATGTCTATGATTGCCGGGTCGTAATGTCCTTTACCCAATCCGTGAGTTTTTATGTGCCCAGGCGCCGATGACCAGGTCTGGCGTTCCAGGACGTTGAGCCCCGGAGCCATGGTGAGCAGGTCGTCTGTCTGGCGGGGGCGGCGAAGGCTCTGTTCGTGGATGGCTCGCGCCTCGGCTGCCTGCGACTGGCCGGGGCGGGCCTGGAGGGGAGCCGCTTTCGTCGGGGCACCGGCTGAGGCGGCGTCCTGCTCTCGCTGCTGCTTGGCTGCGAGCCGGTCCTGCTGAATCTTTTTGGCGTCCGCGATGACGTCGGGGCGGTTGATCATTTCATTGCCGATGTTCGTGAGCATGTCGTGCAGATCGGGTCCGATTTTACGTACGACCCCCTCGGCCACTTTCCCTTCGGGGTTGACCTTGGCGACGACGTCAGTGGTGCTTCCGCTGTGCTGTGCCGTCAGTGCGGAGAGACCGTACTGCTTGCGCCAAACAAAAAGACGCGCCTTTAGCCGGGATTCGGAGATGTGGCGGCTTATTAAGGCTGATATTTTGGGCTTCAGGGCGGCGATCGCTCGGTTCAGGCGTTGCTGCTTTCCTCGCGTGTTGTCGCTGGTGGGGCCCCCGTCATCCCCTGATTTCTTGCTTTGTCGCCTGCGCTTCGCCCACAGCGCCCTGCCCTTCTTCGCGATGAAGTCGACGATCTTGTCGATGGCCCTCGTCACGGGTCGCGACACCGACTGGAAGACCGACTTCACCTTGTTGGCCAGGCCGCCGATGCCCAGCAGTGCGGCCAGGAAGCCGATCAGGAGCGGGACGCTCTGGGCGAGGGCTGCTTCGACGAGTCGGGGGACGCCAGCCTGGCCGCCGTTGGCTATGGCGATGACCGCGTCCAGGACCGCGTTGACGAAGTCGGCGATCTGCGCGCCCTGCGTCACGACGAACGTGACGATGTCGATGATTCCCTTGACCGCGCGGACGAACGCAGAGGCGGGGTTGAGCAGGGAGATGATCCAGGTGATGCCCGCGATGAGGACCGTGGGGATCAGGTAGGTCGTGAGCTTGCCGAGGATCGTGGCCTTGAGGTCGCCCGCCTCGGCCTGGATCTCCTTCACCGCGCCGGCCGGGCCCTCGCCGGCCAGGTTCTTCGCCACGGGGACCGTGGCCTCCACCGCCGACATCGCTTCGTCGGGGACGCCCTTGCGGGTGATGCGTGATCGGATGGCGTCCCAGGTCAGGCCCAGCATCGAGCCGATGAGCTGGATGATGCCCTTGAGGTCGAACCGCGCCGGCAGGTCCAGGCCCGCCTTCACCGCCGTGCCCAGCAGCCAGGAGACGACGCCGGTCTTCAGGTGGTCGGCGATGTTCGTGATGAACAGGTTCAGGCCCGCGCCGACCGCGCTCACCAGGGTGCTCAGGAACCCGACGGGGTCCTTGATGATCTTCATGATCGCGGAGGCGGCCTTGGCCAGGATGCCCAGCAGCAGGTCCTTCAGCTCGTTGATCGTCTGGATGACGCCGGCGATCGCGTCCTTCGCCTTGTCGATCAGGCCCTTGTTGGCCTCCTGGAGCTTGGTGATCTCCTCGTCGATCTTGTTCAGCGCGGCCGTGTACCTGGACGCGAGATCCTGGACCAGTTGCTCGGACTTCTCGTCGACCGTGGATTCCAGGTCGTCGAACTTGCCGGCGAAGTCCTTCGCCGCTTCCTGGCCGAACCGGCGCAGGTCGGCGGGGAGCCTGTCGACCTCGGCCTTCAACTCAGCGCGGCCCTTGGCGATACGGGCCTTCGCCCGGCCGAGTTCGGCGCCGATGACGTCGGCGACCGACGAGATCACCGTCCGCATGCGGGACACGTAGAGCTTGCGGGACTCCTGGTAGAGGGCGTTCGCCTCCTCGGGGAGGCCGGCGAACTTGTCCTTGATCCAGCGGCCCTTGCCGCTCAGGCCGGAGTACCGCTTGTCCTTGTACCGCTTCATCCGGCTCTTGTGATCGGCCGTGAAGGCGTCCCGGGCTGCCTTCTCGCCCGAGGCGAACGCCGCGTCGACCTTCCTGTCGAGGCCGGACAGGGTCCCCTCGACGTCCTTCTTCGTGGAGTCGTAGACCTTCTGGAGCTTGGCCGTGACCTCGGCGCGCTTCTTCTCGTCCTGTGACTTGGCGTCGTTCTTCCCGCCGTCCACCTGCTGGCCCGCGGAGGCCCGGGTCGCGGTGAGGCCTGCCATCGCCCGGGCTCCGGAGGCCGCCGCGCTCTCCTTCGCCCCCGCCAGCTGCTGGTCCTCCGCCGCCCGGCCCTTGGCCGGGGCCTTCGCCGCGTCCGCCTCGGAGGTCTTCTTCGCGGACAGCGCCTCGGTGAACGTGGGCTCGTTGCTCCTGGCGAGCTGGTCCTCGGTGACCTCTGCGTCCGCCATCGCCTTGTCGTTGGCGGCCGGCCCCTGGGAGAAGTCGGTCACGGCCGCCGGCTGCTTCGCCGGAACCGCGTCCGCCGCGGACGGCGCGCCGGGGTCGGCGGGGGCCCGGTCGGGGGTGAGGGGGGTGGCCTGCCGGTCCTGGGCGGCGGAGGTGTCGGGCGGGGCCTTCGTGGCGGTGTCGATGTCCTTGGCCGAGGCCTCCTTGCCGTCGGTGACCTTGCCGTCGACCTCCGCCTTGACCCGGTCGGCCTTGCCGGACCCGGCGAACTTGTCGGCCTCGTCGAGGTTCTTGGGGGCCTGCGCGTCGATGGCCTGGTTCACCGCGTCGACGAACGCCTTCTTGTCGAACGTGCCGGGCTTCGCCGCGTGCATCTTCTCGGCGTTCGCCGCCTTGCCCCGGGCCTCCTTGTCGTCCGGCGGGGCCACCGCCGCGTCCTGCGAGGCCTGCGCCTCCGTCGCCGCCGGGGCGTGGGCGGCCAGCCGGGTCTTCTTCGCCGCCACGTCCGCCTTCACGGCGCGGAAGCGGGGCGACTGGGCGGCGGGCGGCTTGACCGGGGCGGTGTAGCGCTGGGCGACGAGGCGGGAGACCGCAGCGTTTCCGGCCATGCCCTGCAATCGCTGGATGCTGCGGCGGTCGCGCACCGGGGCGGGGGCGGGCGACGGGGCCGCCGCCTCGGCCCGGTGCGGGGCGTCGTGGCGGCGCGGCGCGGCGGAGGGCTTCTCCGGAACCGCCTTCATCCGCCCTCCCGCCCCAGCCGTGGGTCCTGCGGCCCGCCCACCGGCCGTGGGCCCGCCCGGACGTGGTGGCTGTCAGCGTGCCGGGGCCGGTGAGGGCACACCCAGTGCGGGCGGGCGGCGCGCGGGGCACGGCGGGGCGGCGTCGGCGGCGCGGTCGCCTTGCCTCATCGGGCAGCGCTCGGTGCGCGGCGGGGCGGCCGAGCGTCCGTTCCCGGTGATCGCCGCAGTGACGAGAATGGCCCGCGTTCCCCCAGGCCGGTCCGCGTTCCTTGGCCTGCGCCCCCCACGGCCGGTCCGTTTTCCCCGGTCCGCGTGTCCCCGGCCGGTCCGCGTCCCCCGGTCGAGCAGTGCATCCAGGAGTTGTGTCGAGGAGAGGCCCTTATGCCGTCGTATCTGTCCCCGGGCGTCTACGTCGAAGAGATCGAGTCCGGGTCCCGGCCGATCGAAGGGGTGGGCACCTCGGTCGCCGCCTTCGTCGGATTCGCGCAGAAGGGCCCGCTCGACGAGCCGACGCTGGTCACGAACTGGAGCCAGTTCGTCGCCACGTTCGGCGACTTCGTCGACGGCGCCTACCTCGCCTCGTCCGTCTACGGGTTCTTCGCCAACGGCGGCGGGATCTGTTACATCGTGCGCATCGGCGACGGCACGGAAGCGGCGGAGGACGACGAGGAGGGCGGCGGCGCGGGCGATCCCCGGCATGCCGGGGCGCTGCCCGCAGGCGCCGAGGTCCGGGTGGGCCCCTACGCCGTGCGGCCCCGGCCGGGCGTGGGCGGCGAGATCACCGTCGAGGTGGCTCCGGTGGCGGGCGACGACCCACCCGCCGACGTCTTCCAGTTCGTGGTGCGGCGCGACGGCCAGGTGGTGGAGACGTACCCTTCCGTCACCACCAAGCGGAGCAAGGAGAACGTCGCCACCCGCGTCAACGCCGCCTCCGAGCTGATCGAGGTACGGGAGTCGGGGCGCGGCGCCGCCCCCGCGCCGCCCGAACCGCAGACGGTCGTCCTCGCCCCCGCCGCCCCGGCCGCCGGCGGCGCCGGTGCGCTGGCCCCCGGGGTGTACGTCGGCGACGCCGACCGCCGTACGGGTCTGGGCGGCCTGGAGGCGGTCGATGAGGTGACCATGGTCGCCGTGCCCGACCTGATGAGCGCGTACGAACGCGGGTTGCTGGACCTGGAGGCGGTCATCGCCGTCCAGCAGGGGCTGATCGCCCACTGCGAGCTGATGGGCGACCGCGTCGCCATCCTCGATCCGCCGCCCGGTCTCACCCCGCAGCAGATCCGCGGGTGGCGCACCGACCGGGCCGGCTTCGACTCCAAGTACGCCACGCTCTACTACCCCTGGATCAGCGTCCCCGACCCGGCGTCGGGCCGCGCCGCCCTCGTACCGCCGAGCGGGCACATCGCCGGGGTGTGGGCGCGCAACGACGACGCGCGCGGGGTGCACAAGGCCCCGGCGAACGAGGTCGTACGGGGGGCGGTCGCGCTGGCGACCCAGCTGACCAAGGGCGAGCACGACCTGCTGAACCCGATAGGGGTGAACTGCGTCCGGTCCTTCCCCGGGCGGGGCATCAGGGTGTGGGGGGCGCGGACGCTCGCGTCCGATCCGGCGTGGCGCTACCTCAACGTCCGGAGGCTGTTCAACTACCTGGAGGAGTCGATCCTCGCCGGTACGCAGTGGGTCGTCTTCGAGCCGAACGACGACGCGCTGTGGGCCCGTGTCCGGCGGACGGTGTCGGCGTTCCTGGTCAACGAGTGGCGCAAGGGTTCGCTGTTCGGGCTGACCCCCGACGAGGCGTTCTACGTGAAGTGCGACCGCGAGACGAACCCGCCCGAGAGCATCGACGCGGGCCAGGTCATCTGCGAGATCGGCGTCGCCCCGGTCAAACCGGCCGAGTTCGTGGTGTTCCGGCTCTCCCAGCTGACCGGCGGCAGCGGTGGCATCGACGAGTGACGGCGGCTCGCGGAGGGGCGCCGCGGGGCTGGGGGCCGCCGGGGACCCCGCCGGTGGCCGGCGGCGTCCCGGCGCGGGCACTGTCCGTCCCCGCACTGCCTGCCCCCCGGACCGCCTGTCCCAGCGCCGGCCGTCCTCCCCGCCCCGTCCCGCCCGTCGCCGCACCGCCCGGCCCGCGCCGTCCGTCGGCGGCTCGTGGGGAGGCCGTCCCCAGCCCGCCGGAGACCCGCTGACCGACTGTTCCCGCACCACGGCGTAAGGAGTCTGCTGTGCCCCTTCCCGACCTCGACAGTTCCGTCGGGCATTCCTTCGGCCTTGAGTTCGACAGCGTCATCATCAAGCAGATCACCGAGGTCAGCGGTCTGAAGATGGAGCAGGACGTCATCGAGCTGAAGCAGAACACCGCCGACGGCAAGTACGCCATCAAGAAGCTGCCCGGCCGCCCGAAGGCCGGTGAGGTCACCGTCACGCGGGGTCTCACGGAGGACAACAGCTTCGAGCGGTGGATCAAGGACTCGCGGTTCGGCCGTATGACGAACGCCCGCCGCAACGGCGCGGTCATCGTCTACGACTACGAGGGCCTGCCGATCAAGCGCTACAAGCTCATCAACGCCTGGCCGAAGTCGCTGGAGATCGGCACGCTCAAGGCCGGTGACACCTCTGTTCTGACGGAGAAGCTGGCCATCACCTACGAGAGCATGGAACTCGACTGATGCGCCGCTCGGTTCACTTCCAGAGCCCCGAACAGGCGGCCGTGCGGGAGGCGGAGGCCCCGGCGGGCGAGGCGCGTGGCCGGACGGGCCGGCCGGAGCCGCTGCGCACGGAGTTCGGTTTCGAGCTGCCCCGCGGGTACGTCGACGCGTCGGGCACGGTCCACCGGACCGGAGTGATGCGGCTGGCGACGGCCCGTGACGAGCTGGTCCCCCTGCGGGACGACCGGGTGCGGGAGAACTCGGCCTACCTGTCGGTGGTCCTGATCTCCCGCGTGGTGACCCGGCTCGGGACCGTCGAGGACGTCCATCCGGGTGTCATCGAGGACCTCTTCGCCTCCGACCTGGCGTTCCTCCAGGACTTCTACCGCCGTATCAACGCCGAGGGGCACACCCGCGCCGCGGTCGCCTGCCCGTCCTGCCAGGAGGAGTTCGCGGTGGATCTCGCCGGTGGCCGCCTGGGGGAATCGTGACGTACGCGGCCGACCTGCTCTACGAGGAGGTCGCGTACCTCGCCTACCACTTCCACTGGCCGCTGGACGACCTGCTGGACCTGGAACATCCGGAACGCCTGAAGTTCGTCGCACAGGCCGCTCGCCTCAACGGGCAGTAGAGCGCCGCGCCGCAGAGACCGTGCACGGGAGGACGAGGGAGACATGGGGCTGATGTCCTGGCTGTGGGGCGATCGCGGTCGTGCCGACGCCGAAACCGCCCCCGCGAACGGTGCGGAGGACCACGCGGCGGACGGCGCGACGGCTGCCGCGGTGACGCGTGGCCGGGGCGACCGGGTCGACGTGCACCGGATCGCGCCGCTCCAGCGCCTGGTGTCCGACCAGCGGCTGACGGTGGACCCCGCACGGTTCGAGGGCTCGCTCACCACCCGACAGGACACCGCGCTCGGCATGCCGCTCGGTCATCTGGTGAGCCCGGAGGCCCCGGGCGGGCTGGTCCTGGGGCTCAGCGCTCCGGTGGAGCCGTCCGCCGACCGGGGGGCGTCCCCCGCGCCGGTCACCGCCCAGCGGTCCGCGGACATGCCGCTACGGGGGGCCGCTGCCGGCCGCGGGGGCGGGGCCGGCTCCGCGGCCGCGCCCGTGGCGTGGTCCGGGCCGGCGGCCGTGCAGCGTACGCACGGGGTCGGGGCGCCGGCCATGACGTCCGCAGGGCCCACGGCCGCAGACGCGGGCGGCGTGGACCATCTGCCCGTGCGGCGGCTCGTCGGCGGGCAGCCTCTCGTGCCAAAGTCCGCGCCGCCGGCGCCGAAGGGCCCGTCCGCGCCGTCCGCGCCGCCCTCAGTGACCGGAGCCGACACCCCTTCCGCCCATCCTTTCGGCTCCCCTTCCGCCTCCCTTTCCGCTTCCGCTTCCGGCTCCGGGGCCGGGGGCGCCCGGGTGCAGCGTGCCGTGTCCCCGCCCGGGTCCCGGCCGCCCCGGCGGGCCCCCGGGCTCGGCGCGCCACTGCCCGGCCTCCCTCCGACAGCCCGGCGCGGTGACGGTGTCGACGCCCCAGCGGCGGCGCAGGCCCCGGCGGACCCCGGGCTTCCGGAGGTCTCGCGCACGGCCGAGGGGGAGGCGCCCGCCGCACCGCTGCTCGGCGACGACCCGCTGCTGGGGCCCGGGGCCCCGGGCACGGACACCTCCTTGGGTCCGGGCACGGGCCCCGCCCGCCCCTTGCCCGGGGACACCTCCTACACCGCCCCGCCCGCAGGGCCTTCCGGCAGCTCGGAGGGGGCCGTCGGCGGGCCTCCCGGCGGCCGGGGCGGCTCGCTCCAGCGGTCCGCCGCCCCCTCCGGCGCGCCGCCCGCCGCCGGGCCCGTCACCCCGCTGCTGGGCGACCGGCCGCTCGTGCCCCGGAACGTGGACGTGCAGCGGGCCGCGGCGCCCGCCGGAGGGCCCGCGCAGGCGGCGGCCGGGCCCGCGCAGGCGGCGGCCGGGCCCGGGGCGGGCGGCGGGGGTGCTTCCGGGGCCGTGCCGGTGCGGTGGGCCATGGGGGCGGACGGCGGTACGGGGACGGGTTCCGCTTTCCGTTCTGGATCTGCCGTCCCGATCGGGCCAGCACCTCCGCCCTCCGTCCCCTCGCCGCCCCCCGCGCCCCTTCAGCGGCAGGCGGCCGGAGGGCCCCCGGTCCCCGCATCGGTGGCGCGTGCCCGGCCCGGTTCCGGCGGCGGGCGGGGGCTGCCGTCGGCCGGTGCGGTGGCGGTGGCCGCCGGGGTGGCCCAGCGCATGGCGGACGGCAGTGTCGTCTTCGGCTCGGCGCGGGCCTCCGGCGCCTCGCGGCCGGTCGTCCAGCGCGACGCCGGGACCGTCGAGGAGCCACCGCCGCCCGAGCCCGACCCCGTGACCGAACCCGGCCCCGTGACCGAGTCCGACCCCGCGACCTGGCCCGACGCCGAAGCCGGGGCCGACGGGGGAGGCGGGCCGGAGCCGCCGGGCGGCGGCTCCGAAGCGGGGAGCGGAGCTCCCGCGGTGACGGACGAGCTGGTCCGGGCCCTGTACGCGCCGCTGAGCAGGCTCCTGAGGAACGACCTCAGGCTGGAGCGGGAACGCGCCGGGCTCCTCATCAACACCCGGCACTGAAGTGCCGGGCGCCGGCAGTCAGAACGACCGAGACCGAGTGAGAGGCACGTGTCATGGCCACCGTCCAGGACAGCGACCCCGCCGTCAGCGTCTGCTTCGTCGTGACCATCGACGACATCGAGCTGGGCTCGTTCAACACGTGCGAGGGCCTCGGCTGCGAAGTGGTCCTCGAAACCCGCGAGGAGGGCGGCAACAACGGGCACCTGTGGCAGTTGCCGACCCGCCTGAAGTACTCCAACGTGAAGCTGTCGCGACCGCTGACCCGGGAGACGGAGAAGGTGGCGCGCTGGTTCGCCACGATGACCACCGGGTTCAGCCGGAAGACCGCGCACATCGAGGCGCGTACCGGGGACGGGCAGAAGGTGGCCCAGTGGGGGCTGCTGGAGGTCGTGCCGGTGCGCTGGACCGGGCCGTCGTTCACGCCCGAGTCGCCCAAGGTCGCGATGGAGACCATCGAGATCGCCCACCACGGTTACGTGATGGAGGGCTGAGCGGGATGAGCGGGGCGGGACCCATCGCGTTCAGCGCGGCCGGCACGTCGGGGACGGCCTCGGCGGGGCGGGGCGGCTCGGCGCGGCCGAAGCTGGAACACGCCTACCTGGAGCTGAGGACCCCGCCCACCGGTGGCGGGCTGACGCCGGGCGGGCCGTGCGGGCGGATCGACTTCCAGTTCAACCCCAAGGAGCTGAGCCTTACCAAAGGGGCCTCCTGGAAACGGAGTCCGGCGAAGGGGGCGAAGAGTTCCGGGCCGCCGGAGTACCAGGGATCGCAGCCCAGCAAGCTCACCGTGGAGATGTTCTTCGACGCGAGCGACACCCAGGACACCAGGGTCGTCACCTCGGTGGAGCAGCTCTTCGCGTGCTGCGTGCCGACCGACGAGACCCGTCAGCAGCAGCGCTCCTCGCCGCCCTGGGTCGTCTTCCACTGGGGCGGGCTGACCGGGTTCCCCGGATACGTCAGCAAGGTCGCCGCGAAGTACACGCTGTTCACGACGTCCGGGGTGCCGATCCGGGCGGTCTGCCAGGTCGTCCTGGAGGAGATCAGCGGCGAGACGCCGGGCCAGAACCCGACCTCGGGGGCGCTCGCCGCCCGGCGGGTGCACCGGGTCGGCTCGGGGGACTCGCTGCCCTCGCTGGCCCACCGGGAGTACGGCGACGCCGGGGCGTGGCGGGTGATCGCGGAGGCGAACGGGATCGACGACCCGATGCGGCTCGCCCCCGGCGCCCAGCTCCTGCTGCCGGCCCTCGAGGAGCTGGTCCGGCTGCGCGACCACGGCGCGGAGGGCCGGGACCGGGGCGCGTCGGCCGGGGCGGTCGGAGGAAGGCGGGGCTGATGGCGCAGCAAGGGGTCTCCACGGCGCTGACCGTGGAGTTCGACGGGAGGCCGCTGCCCGTGAAGTTTCTGAACACGCTGGTCGAGGGCTATGTCGATGACAGCCGTACGCTCCCCGATCTGTTCCTCCTGCGGTTCCGCGACCCCGACCGGGTCCTGCTGGAGCAGGCCGGGCTGACGATCGGCGCCGAGGCGCGGCTGCTGGCCCGTGCGGGGGGCGGCACGGCCCCGAGACCGCTGCTGGAGGGGGTGGTCACCGCGCTGGAGGCAGAGCTGGACGAGACCGGCACGTTCACCGTCGTACGCGGGCTCGACGCGTCGCACCGGCTGTTCCGGGGGCGCCGGGTGGCCAGCTACCAGAACATGACCCTCGCCGACATCTGCGGCCAGGTCGCGCAGCGTGCCGGGCTGAAGCCGGGCCCGGTCGACGTCGCCGGTCCCGTGCTGGAGCACATCGCCCAACCGAACATCACCGACTGGGAGTTCGTGCGCGGTCTCGCGGAGGAGGCCGGCGCGCAGGCGTACGTGCGGGACGGGCAGCTCCACATCACGAAACCGGCGGAGGCGGGCGCCGCCCCCGACTCCTCCGCGCGGGCCGACCGCGACCCGCTCGTCCTGGAGCTGGGCAGCAACCTCCTGCGCTGCCGGGTCGGCATCTCCGCCGCCGAGCAGGTCTCCGAGGTGGAGGTGCGCGGCTGGGACGTCCGGGCGAAGCAGCCCTTGGTGGGCCGGGCCCCGGCCGGCTCCTCCACGACGCTGGAGCTCGGGGTGACGGCGGCGGAGGTGTCGGCGCCCTTCGGCGAGGCCCGGTTCGTGGTGACCGACGCGGCGTACGGGACGCAGGCGCGGGTCGACCAGGCGGCGAAGGCGCTGGCGGAGCGGATCGCCGGGTCGTTCGCGGAGCTGGAGGCGGTGATCCGGGGGAACCCGGAGGTGCGGGCGGGCAGCGCGGTGGCGCTGAACGCGGTGGGCGCGCCGTTCGAGGGCCGGTACACGGTGACGACCTCGCGCCATGTCTTCGACGCCGTACGGGGGTACGAGACGTGGATCACCGTCTCCGGGCAGCAGGAGCGGTCCCTGTTCGGGCTGACCGGCGGCGCTCCGGGCGGCAACGGGGGTGCGGGGGGCTCGCGGTGCGCGGGGCTCGTCAGCGGGACGGTGACGGACACCCAGGACCCCGAGGGGTCGGGGCGGGTCAAGGTGCGGTTCCCGTGGCTGTCCGACGAGTACGCGAGCGACTGGGCGCGTACGGCGCAGTCCGGCGGCACGGGGGGCGGCGAGGCGTTCATCCCGGAGGTGGGCGACGAGGTGCTCGTCGGATTCGAGCACGGGCATCTGGACCGGCCCTTCGTCCTGGCGGGTCTGTACAACGGGCAGGACCGGCCGGGCGGTCCGGGCGGTGGCGGTGGGTCGGCCGAGGCGCCGGACGGGGGCGAACTCGTCGACCCCACCAGCGGCGCCGTCAATCGCCGTGCCTTCGCCTCGAAGAGCGGCAACCGGCTGGAGCTGCTGGACGCCGCGAGCGGCCCGCAGGGCGTCCGGTTGCGTACCGGCGACGGCAGGCTGACCATCGACCTCGACCGCGCGGGCACCGCCATCGTCATCGGCAGCGACGGCAGCGTGACGATCGAGGCGAAGGAGCGGGTCTCCATCCGGGCCGCCGAGGGCGTCGCGCTGGACGCCGGGCGCGGCGATCTCGAACTGTCCGGCGGCAGCGTCACGCTGACCTCGCGCAACGGGGTCGCGGTGGACGGCGGCAACGGCCGGGTCGACATCTCGGCGGGCGGCTCGGTCGGCGTGCGCGGCGGAGAGGTCACGGTCGACGGCTCCCGCCGCACCGAGGTGAGGAGCGGCGGCTCCGTGACCGTCGACGCGCCGATGATCAAGCTGAACTGATGGCACGTCAGTCAGGCCTGCGGGCTTCGCAGCAGACGAGCGGGAGAGGAGAGTGAGCGGGATGCCGCAAGGAGCAGCAGCCCCGGCCGCCCGGGTCGGGGACCCCACCGGCCACCCCGGAGCGGTCGGGCCGCCCGGAGTGCCGACCGTGCTCATCGGCGGGAAGCCCGCCGCCACCGTCGGAACGGCCCACCAGTGCTCCTCGCCCGCCGCCCACCCACCGTCCGTCCTCGCGCCCCCCGGCAGCACCACGGTGTTCATCGGCGGGCGCCCCGCCGCCCGTGCCGGGGACCTGGCCGGCTGCGGCTCCCCGGTGGTCTCCGGCTGCGCGACCGTGCTGATCGGCGGGTGAGCGGGCTCATGGGACAGCAGTTCATCGGCGCGGGCTGGGCGTTCCCGCCGCGCACCGACGCCACCGGGTCCATCGCCCTGGTGCGGGGCGAACACGAGCTGGAGGAGTCGATCCGGCTGATCCTGGCGACCTCGCCGGGCGAGCGGCCGATGCGGCCGGAGTTCGGCTGCGCCATCAACGACTACGTGTTCGCCCCGGCGGACGCGGGGACCGCCGGGCAGCTCGCGTACGAGGTGAGGCTGGCGCTGGAGCGCTGGGAGCCGCGGATCGAGGTGACCGAGGTCGCCGTCCGGTTCGACGAGGCGGACCACGGCGTCCTCTACATCGACATCGGCTACACCGTGCGCGGCGCGAACGACCCGCGCAACCTCGTCTTCCCGTTCTACGTGATCCCGCAGCACGCCGAGGAATCGGCCGACGACCAGGAGGCCGGAGCGTGACCCTGCCCAGCCCGCATCTGGACGACCGGACCTTCCAGGGCCTGGTGGACGAGGCGAAACGCCTGGTGCAGCAGCGCTGCCCGGAGTGGACCGACCACAACGTCTCCGACCCCGGGGTGACCCTGATCGAGGCGTTCGCGACCATGGTCGACCAGCTCGTCTACCGGGTGAACCGGGTCCCGGAGAAGAGCTACCTGACCTTCCTCGACCTGATCGGGGTGCGGCTCCACCCGCCGACCGCCGCGCACACCGAGGTGACGTTCCGGCTCTCCGCGCCCCGGCCGGAGCCCGTCGTGGTGCGCGCCGGAACGGAGGTCGCCACCGTCCGTACGGAGACGGAGGAGGCGGTCGTCTTCACCACGTCCGAGCCGCTGTCGATCGTGCCGTGCGCCTTCGCCCACCTCGCGACCTGGCCCGCCTCCGAGGAGGCCGTCGACCGCACGGAGGAGCTGGCCCTCGGCCGGGACGTGCCCGTCTTCGGGACGAGGCCCGCCCCCGGCGACTGCCTCTACGTCGGCCTGTCGGCGGCCGTCCCCGCGGGCGTCCTGGCGCTGCGGCTGGACTGCACGGTGGACGGCGTCGGCGTCGACCCGCGGCGGCCGCCGATCCTGTGGGAGGCCTGGGACGGCTCCCGTTGGGCGGCTTGCGAGGTGGAGAAGGACGACAGCGGCGGGTTCAACCGGTCCGGCGAGCTGATCCTCCACCTGCCGAAGGACCACGCCCCCGCCGCCGTCGTGCGCCGGACCGGGGGCTGGCTGCGCTGCCGCCTGATCGAGGCGGAGCCGGGGCAGCCGACGTACATGGCCCCGCCGGTCGTGCGCCGGATCACCGCGTTCACCATCGGCGCGACCGTCCCCGCCGAGCACGCGGAGACCATCTCCGACGAGGTGCTGGGCCAGGCGGAGGGCGTGCCGGGACAGGTGTTCCGGCTGGCCCGGCCGCCGGTGGTGCCGGGGGACTTCGTCGTCGAGGTCACCGACCCGGCCTCCGCGGACGCCGCGACCGGGTCGGACGTCACCCGCTGGACCCGGGTCGACGACTTCGCCCACTCGGGGCCGGAGGACCGGCACGTCACTCTCGACCCGAACACGGGCCGCGTCGAGTTCGGCCCCGCCGTACGGGAGCGGGACGGCTCCGTGCGCCACTACGGCCGCGTGCCGGTGAAGGGGGCCACCGTCCGGGTCCGCTCCTACCGCACCGGCGGCGGGCTGCGCGGCAACGTCGCCCGGTCCGCCCTCCGCGTGCTGCGCAGCGCCCTCCCGTATGTCGCCCGGGTCGAGAACCGCCGCCCGGCGCTGGGCGGAGTGGACGGGGAGAGCGTCGACAGCGCGCGGGTGCGCGGGCCGATGACGCTGCGCACCCTGCACCGGGCGGTCGTCCCGCACGACTACGAACTCCTCGCCCGCGAGATCGCCCCGGACGCGGCCCGGGTCCACTGCATCCGGGCGGGCACGGGGGACGGGACCGGGGACGGGGAGGGGAGCGGCGCGGGCGGGGTGCGGCTGCTCGTCGTCCCGGCCGGGCGCGACGACGAGCAGGGCCGGATCGCGTTCGACGAGCTGGTCCCGCCCCCGCACACGCTCGCGCTCATCGCCGCCCACCTGGACGCCCGGCGGCCGATCGGCGCCCGGCTGGTCGTCGAACCCCCCTTCTACCAGGGCGTCACCGTCGTCGCCGTGGTCCAGGCGGAGCGCGGGGCCCTGGCCGAGAGGGTCCGCGAGAGCGCCCTGGCCGCGCTCTACGGGTACTTCAACCCGCTCACCGGCGGGCCGGCGGGCGGGGGCTGGCCGTTCGGCCGGCCGGTCCAGTCGGGCGAGGCGTTCGCCGTGCTCCAACGGGTGCCTGGCGTCGACCTGGTGGAGGACGTACGGCTCTACCGGGCCGACCCCGTCACCGGTGAACGCACCGACGCCACCGCGAAGATCCCGCTGGACCCGCACGCGCTCGTCTTCAGTTACGAGCACCAGCTCCGGGTGAGGGGGGCCTGAGTCGATGAACAGCGGTGCGGGCGGGGGGCCGGGGCCCGGTACGGGGCTGCGCGGCGGTGTTTTGGGGGTGCCGACCCCGCACCCGCTGATCGACCGGCTGCCCGCCGTCTACCTGGAGCAGGACTTCCTCCGGCGCTTCCTCGCCGCCCTCGACGACGTGCTCGCGCCGGTCCTGCTGTCCATCGACAACCTGCCCGCGCACCTGGACCCGCGCACCGCCCCCGACGACTTCCTCGACTGGCTGGCCCAGTGGGTGGCCGTCGAACCCCACGAGGACAGCCCGTCGGAGCTGCGCCGGGCGGCGGTGCGCGGCGCGGTGGCCCGCCACGCCCGGCGCGGGACGGTGAGCGGGCTGGCCCAGGCCCTGCGGCTGGAGACCGGCACGGAACCGGAGATCACCGAGAGCGGCGGCACGGTCTGGTCGACGCGCCCGCACAGCCCGCTGCCCGGCCGGGAGCGCCCCTGGGTGACCGTCCGGGTCCGCGCGGGCGGGGCGCCGGGGCGCCGGCCGGACCGGGTGCGCCTGGAGGAGCTGATCGGCACGGAGGTCCCGGCGCACGTCGGGTTCACCCTGGAGCTGCTGCCGCCGGGCGGCGAGGACACGGGCGGCGAGGACACGGGGGGTGGGGCGGAGTGATCTGCGAGGAGTGCGGCCACCGGAACGCGCCGGGGCGGGAGTTCTGCGCGTCCTGCGAGGCGTTCCTCGGCTGGGAGCCGGAGGAGGGCCCGCAGCCCGCGCGCCCGGCGCGGCCCGGGCCTCCTGTCCCCGCGCCCGAACCCGCGGCTGGTCCTGAGCCGCCCGTCCCTGCCCCTCCCACGCCCGCTCCCGCCCCTGGCTCCGGGCCTGAGCCGGCCGCCCCGGGGCGGCCGGCTGCCTCCGCGTCGCCCGCCCCTGCGGCCGGGACCGCGCCGCAGCCGGCGCCGCCCTCCGCGACCCCGGCCGGGCCGCCCTCCGTGCCGCTGCCCCACCGGGCCCGCCCGCAGCTTCCGCGCCCCACCGCGCCCCCGCAGGCAGCCGCCCCCCGCCGCCCAGGCGAACGCCCGCCCGGACCGGCGCCCGGGCCGGACGCGTGGCCCGACCCCGGCGAGGGGCCCCCGGCTGCCGGGTCACCGGCCCCGGGACCGGCAGCCGGGCCGGTGGCCTGCCCCAACTGCCGTACGCGCAACGCCCCGGACCGCACGCTGTGCGTCCGCTGCGCACTGGTCCTGGACCCCGGACCCGCCCCCGCCGTCCGGCCCCCGTGGTGGCGGCGGCTCCTGCGCCGCCGTCCCCGCAGCGCGCCCGCCGCGGGGACGCGGCCGCGGCGCGGGTGGCGACGGCCGAGGGTCGGGCTGCCGATCGTGCTGGTCCTGCTGGCGGTGGGCGTGTGGTTCGCCCTCCCGTACCTGCCGGGCCTGTTCGGTCTCGCCCAGCAGGAGACGGGGACGCCGGAGGCCGTGCCGCCGGCCACGTGCCGGGGCTCCAGCGAGGCGGACGGGCACCCGGCGGCGGCAGCGGTCGACGGGTTCAACAACCGCTACTGGGCTCCGAAGGAGGCGGGCGGAGGTGTCGGGGAGCACCTGGAGTGCGACTTCGCACAGCCGGTCCGGTTGCTGAAGATCGTCGTGTTCGCCGGGACGTCGGCACGGCAGGACGAGTTCCTGACCCAGGGGCGTCCGGCGCGGATCACGGTCGAGCTGACGTCGAAGGACGGGGAGCGCGCGGAACGGACGATCCGGCTGCGCGACCAGGCCGGACAGCAGACCTTCGACGTACGGGGGAAGGGCACCGTACGGGCCCGGCTCACCGTCGCCTCGTCCTACGGCGCCGGGGAGAAGCGGCGTACGGCGGTGGCGGAGGTCGAGTTCTTCGGGCGTCGGGAGTGACGCCGCCGACCGGGCAGGGGGCGCGCCCCGCCGCCTCCTGCCCGGCCGGACGCACCCCGTCAGCCGGTCCGCGCGCATCCGCGGGCAGCGGGCCTCCGTCTTTCCTCGTTCTCTCCCGGGCCCCCGTACGCGGTTCCACGTCGGGGGTCCCCCGTCCGCGGTCTCGCCGACACAGGGGATTCCGGAGCCGGGGCCGCCTTCTCGACACCACGCGTGAGAACTTCTCGGATTCACCCGCAGGCGGCTGCCGGGGCGCGGCCGACCTGGCCCCGGGGCCGGGAGCGGGGGCGGCGCGGGGGGTTCAGTAGAGTTCCGAAGCGTTGTCGCCCACCCCGGTCGGCATGCCCTCCCCGCCCCGAACGACGAGGTCCGACCGTGTCGCCGTCTCCCGCCGCGCCGCCCCCGCACCCGCGACCCGTGTCCGTCGTGGGCATCGGCGCGGACGGCTGGGCCGGGCTGTCCGGCACGGCGCGGGACGCGCTGCGGGAGGCGAAGGTGCTGATCGGCGGGGCACGCCAGCTGGACCTGCTTCCGGCGGAGTGCGCCGGTGTACGGGTGGGGTGGCCCTCGCCGTTGCGGCCCGCGGTGCCCCGGCTGCTCGCAGAGCACCGGGAGCGCCGGATCGCGGTGCTCGCCAGCGGGGACCCGATGTTCTACGGGATCGGACGGGCGCTCGCCGAGGAGCTGGGGCCTCGGGGGCTGCGTGTGGTGCCGCACCCGTCCTCCGTCTCGTACGCCTGCGCCCGGCTCGGCTGGCCGCTGGAGGACACCGAGGTGATCACCCTGGTGGGCCGTCCGGCGGCCCGGATCGCCGCCGCCCTCCACGAGGGGCGCAGGCTGCTGGTGCTCAGCGCGGACGCGGGCACGCCCGCAGAGGTCGCCGCCCTGCTCACCGCCCGCGGCTTCGGGCCCAGTCGGCTGCGGGTCCTCGAACAGCTCGGCGGTGAGGACGAGGGGCACGTCGACGGCGTCGCGCAGAGGTGGGCGCACCCGCCGGGGGACCGGCTGAACGTCGTCGCCGTGGAGTGCCGGGCGGCGGCGGACGCGTTGCGGCTCGGGGCCGTACCGGGCCTGCCCGACACGGCATACGAGCACGACGGCCAGCTCACCAAGCGCCATGTCCGGGCCGCCACCCTCGGGGTGCTCGCGCCCGCGCCCGGGGAGCTGCTCTGGGACGTGGGCGGCGGGTCCGGTTCGATCGCCGTCGAGTGGATGCGGGCCCACCCGTCCTGCCGGGCGGTGAGCGTCGAGCGTGACCCGGTGCGGGCCGAGCGGATCGCCCGCAACGCGGAACGCCTCGGGGTCCCGGGCCTGGAGGTCGTCACCGGCCCGGCCCCGGGGGCGCTGGCCGGGCTGCCGGCGCCGGACGCGGTGTTCATCGGCGGCGGGCTCACCGCGCCGGGCCTCCTCGACGCGTGCTGGGAGGCGCTGCCGCCCGGTGGCCGGCTGGTCGCCAACACGGTGACGCTGGAGTCGGAGGCGCTGCTCGGCGAGCGCCACCGGCAGCACGGGGGCGAGCTGGTGCGGCTGGCGGTGGCCCACGCGGTGCCGGTCGGCGGGTTCACGGGGTGGCGCCAGGCGATGCCGGTGACGCAGTGGTCGGTACGCAAGCCCACAGGTTCACAAGCGAGTTCGCACATGGGAGACAGATCATGACCGTGTACTTCATCGGCGCGGGCCCCGGCGCCGCCGACCTGATCACGGTGCGCGGCGCGCGCCTCCTCGCCGCCAGCCCGGTCTGCCTGTACGCGGGCAGCCTGGTCCCGGTCGAGCTGCTGGCGGAGTGCCCGGCCGGCGCGCGCCTGGTGGACACCGCGAACCTGGACATCGAGCAGATCACGGCGGAGCTCGTACGGGCCCATGCCGACGGCCACGACGTGGCGCGGCTGCACTCGGGCGACCCGTCGGTCTTCAGCGCGGTGAACGAGCAGATGAAGCGCCTGGACGAGGCGGGCGTGCCGTACGAAGTGGTGCCCGGCGTCCCCGCGTTCGCGGCGGCGGCCGCGGCGCTGAAGCGGGAGCTGACGGTGCCGACGGTCGGCCAGACGGTGATCCTGACCCGGATCGCCCAGCGGGCCACGGCGATGCCCGAGGGCGAGGACCTGGCGACGCTGGGCCGCAGCGGCGCGCTGATCGTGCTGCACCTGGCGGCGCGGTACGTGGACCGGGTGGTGGAGGAGCTGCTGCCGCACTACGGGGCCCACTGCCCGGCGGCGGTGGTGGCGATGGCGTCCCGCCCGGACGAGATCATCCTGCGGGGCTCGCTGGACTCGATCGCCGAGCAGGTGAAGGCGGCCGGGGTGATCCGGACGGCGGTCATCATGGTGGGGCGCACGCTGGGCGCGGAGCAGTTCCGGGACAGCCACCTGTACTCGCCGGAGCGCGACCGGCACGTCTGCTGAACGAGCCGTCGGCCGGGGCGGGGCGCGTGCGCCGATGCTCCGGCCGGCGGGCCCGGGCCGGGGCCGGGCGCGTGCGTGTCGACGGCCGCTATGCGCGGGCCCGGGAGCGGTGCAGGGCCGATCCGCCCGCGTACCGGGCGGACGCGCCCAGCTCCTCCTCGATCCTGATGAGCTGGTTGTACTTGGCGGTGCGGTCGGAGCGGGACAGGGAGCCGGTCTTGATCTGTCCGCAGCCCGTGGCGACCGCCAGGTCCGCGATGGTGGTGTCCTCCGTCTCGCCGGAACGGTGCGACATGACGACCGTCCAGCCCGCGCGGTGGGCGGTGGCGACGGTGTCGAGGGCTTCGGTCAGGGTGCCGATCTGGTTGACCTTCACCAGGACCGAGTTGCCGACCCCGGTGCGGATGCCCTCGCGCAGCAGAGCCTCGTCGGTGCAGAACACGTCGTCGCCGGTGAGCTGGCAGCGGTCGCCGACGCGGGCGGTCAGCTCCCGCCAGCCGTCCAGGTCGTCCTCGGCCATCGGGTCCTCGATGGAGACGACCGGGTACGCGTCGATCAGCCTGGCCAGGTAGTCGGCGTGCTCGGTGGGGGTGCGGCGCACGCCCTCGCCCGCGTACACATACGCGCCGTCCCGGAAGAACTCCGACGAGGCGGGGTCCATGACCAGCCCGACGTCGGCGCCGGGGCGGTATCCGGTGCGCTCGACGGCCGCCATGACGAAGTCGAGCGCCTCCTCCGCGGTGCGCAGCGCGGGCGCGAAGCCGCCCTCGTCGCCGACGCCCGTGGAGTGCCCCGCCGTCAGCAGGTCGCGCCGCAGGGTGTGGAAGATCTCGGAGCCCATGCGGACGGCTTCCGCGAAGGTCTCCGCGCCCACCGGCGCGATCATGAACTCCTGGAAGTCGAGGGGATTGTCGGCGTGGGCGCCGCCGTTGACGATGTTCATCATCGGCAGCGGGAGGAGGCGGGCCCCGGCGCCGCCGAGGTGGCGGTAGAGGGGCAGCCGGTGGGAGGCGGCGGCGGCCTTGGCCGCGGCGAGGGAGACGCCGAGGAGCGCGTTGGCCCCGAGCCGCGACTTGTCAAACGTGCCGTCGAGGGCGACGAGCGCGGCGTCCAGCCCCGCCTGGTCGTCGGCGTCGCGCCCCGCGACCGCCGCCGCTATCTCGCCGTTGACGTGGGCGACCGCCCGGTCGACGCCCTTGCCGTGCCACCGTCCGGCGTCCCCGTCGCGCAGCTCAACGGCTTCCCGTGCCCCGGTGGAGGCGCCGGACGGGACCGCCGCGCGGCCCAGGGACCCGTCGGCGAGGAGGACATCGGCCTCGACGGTGGGGTTGCCCCGGCTGTCGATGATCCGGCGGGCGGTGACGGACTGGATGGCGGTGGGCTCAACTGTCGTGGAGGTCATGGGACGTCCTTCCGGTCGCTGCGCGCCGCGGCCCTGCTGCGACAACGCTGGCGCGTGCCGCGACGGAACAGACTCTACAGCACAACTGTGCAGTTAGTCTGCTCAGTTTGGCTGTTCAGCTTGCCTGTGCAGCGGCGCCGGCCAGGGAGACTGGGCGGGGAAGGGGAGCAGTCGGCCTGGTGACCACCGGTTAAAGTGCCCTATGCCCACCCCGGAACCCGCCACCGTCGCCATCGAACTGCGCACAGCGATCGGCAAGCTCACGCGGCGCGTGAAGCACGAGGACCGGATTCCGCACGGCCAGGTCTCCGTGCTCGGCGTCCTCGACCGCGACGGGGCCATGACCACCAGCGACCTCGCCGCCGATCAGCGGGTACGGCCGCAGTCCATGGCCCGCGCCGTGGGACTGCTCATGGAACAGGGCCTCGTCGTCCGCCGGGCGCACCCCACGGACGGCCGCAAGTTCCTGGTGGACCTCTCGCCCGCCGGACGGGACGCGCTCGACGCGGAGCGCGGCCGCAGGGCCGGCTGGCTGGCGCAGGCCATCGAGACCGAGCTCACCGCGGAGGAGCGGGACGTGCTGGCACGCAGCGCCGCCCTGATGCAGCGGCTCGCGGGGCGGTAGGCGGGCACGTCCGGGACGGGCACGCCCGCGGCCGGCAGCGGGGGCTACGCCCGCCCCACCACCGCCCCCGCCCGGTCGATGCAGATCACGTCGACCTCCACCGGCGCGCCCCGCAGCACCGCCGCCGCCTCGGCGCGCGCCCCCGCCGCCACGAGGTCGCCCAGCGGGACCCCCGCCGCCTCGCACAGGCGCAGCGCCTCCAGGCCCGTGTTGGCGGCGGCGACACGGGCGGCCAGGGGCTCGTCCGCGCCGCCCGCGCGGGCCAGGCCGGCCAGGAAGCTCTTGTCGACCTGGGAGCGGGCCGAGTGCAGGTCCAGGTGGCCCGCCGCCAGCTTGGAGAGCTTGGCGAAGCCGCCGCAGATCGTCAGCCGGTCCACCGGGTGACGGCGTACGTACTTCAGCACCGCGCCCGCGAAGTCGCCCATGTCCAGCAGCGCGATGTCCGGCAGGCCGTGCTCCGCGACCACCGTCCGCTCCGAGGTCGAGCCCGTGCACCCCGCCACGTGCGTCAGCCCGGCGGCCCGCGCCACGTCCACGCCCCGGCGGATGGAGTCGATCCAGGCCGAGCAGGAGTAGGGGACGACCACCCCCGTCGTGCCGAGGATCGACAGGCCGCCCAGGATGCCCAGCCGGCCGTTCCACGTCGAGCGCGCGATCTCCTCGCCGTGGTCCACGGACACCGTGATCTCCACGTCCGCCACCGTGCCGTGCTCCGCCGCCACCCGCTCCGCGTGCTCGCGCATCAGCCGGCGCGGGACCGGGTTCACCGCGGGCTCCCCGACGTCCAGGGGCAGGCCGGGGAGCGTCACCGTGCCGACGCCGGGGCCCGCCCGGAACACCACGCCGGAGCCCGGCGGCAGCCTGCGCACCGTCGCCCGGACCAGCGCCCCGTGCGTCACGTCCGGGTCGTCGCCCGCGTCCTTGACCACCCCGGCGGTCGCCCGCCCGGCCGCCAGCTCCTCCACCGCCAGCGCGAACGCGGGAGTCTGGCCCCTCGGCAGGGTGATGGTGACCGGGTCGGGGAAGTCGCCGGTCAGCAGCGCCGTGTACGCGGCCGTCGTCGCCGCCGTCGCACAGGCGCCGGTCGTCCAGCCGGGCCGCAGGCCGGTGTGTTTGAGTTGGGCGGTGCGGCCGCCGGGCGCCGCACCGCCCGAGGGCTGCGCCCCGCCGTCCGTTTCCCGCGCTTCAGCGCTCATGAGAGGAGTCCGTTCCGATGCATGTGCTGGTCCTGGGGGGCACGACCGAGGCCCGGCTCCTCGCGGAGCGCCTGGTCGGGGGCGAGCCGGCGGTCCGGGTGACCACGTCGCTCGCCGGCCGCGTCGCCTCGCCGCGGTTCTTGCCGGGCGAGGTGCGGGTCGGTGGCTTCGGGGGCGGCGACGGGCTCGCCGCCTGGATGCGTGAGCACCGTGTCGACGCCCTCATCGACGCCACCCACCCCTTCGCCGCCACCATGAGCCGGAACGCGGCCGAGGCCGCCGTGCGCGCCCATGTTCCCCTGCTGGCCCTCCGCCGCCCCGGCTGGGTCGCCCAGGACGGTGACCGCTGGCACCCCGCCGGATCGCTCGCCGAGGCCGCGGAACTGCTGCCCGCCCTCGGCGAGCGGGTCTTCCTCACCACCGGACGGATGGGGCTCGCCGCCTTCGCGTACCAGGAGGAGCTGTGGTTCCTCGTGCGGTCCGTCGACGCCCCTGAGCAGCCCTGCCCGCCCCGGACGGAGGTCCTCCTCGACCGGGGGCCGTTCGACGTCGCGGGGGAGCGGGAGCTGATCCGCCGTCACCGGATCGACGTCCTGGTGACCAAGGACAGCGGCGGGGACGCCACCGCCCCCAAGCTGGCCGCCGCCCGCGAGGCCGGCATTCCCGTCGTCGTGGTCCGGCGGCCACCGGTCCCGGAAGGGGTGCCGGTGGCCCGTACGCCCGACGAGGCCGTGCAGTGGGTGCGGACGCGCTACGCCTCCGGATAGCGGCGCGGCGTCCAGACGATCTGCCGGCCGCCGTCCCCGCCCCGGTGCACCCAGCGCGTCTGTGACGAACCCACGATGAGCAGCGTCCGCATGTCCACCTCCGCCGGGTCGAGATCGGCCAGCCGTACCGTGCGCACGCTCTCCTCCGGGCCGCCCACATCGCGGCCCAGCACCACCGGGGTGTCCGGCGACCGGTGCTCCAGAAGCAGGTCGCGGGCCTTGCCGACCTGCCACGTCCGGCTCTTGGAGCCCGGGTTGTACAGGGCCAGCACCAGGTCCGCCGCCGCGGCGGCGCGCAGCCGTCCGGCGATGACGTCCCACGGCTTGAGCCGGTCCGAGAGGGAGATCGTGGCGTAGTCGTGGCCCAGCGGCGCGCCCGCGCGGGCGGCCGCCGCGTTGGCCGCGGTGACCCCTGGCAGCACGCGGACCGGGATGTCCGCGTAGGCCTCCTCCGACGCGACCTCCAGCACCGCCGTCGCCATGGCGAAGATCCCGGGGTCGCCGCCGGAGACCACCGCGACCCGGTGGCCGCGCCGGGCCAGGTCCAGGGCGAACGCGGCGCGCTCGGACTCCACCTTGTTGTCGGAGCCGTGCCGCGCCTGGCCGGGCCGGACCGGCACCCGGTCGAGATAGGTGGTGTAGCCGACCACGGCGTCGGCGGCGGCCAGCGCCCCGCGCGACTCGGGCGTCAGCCACAGCGGTCCCGCCGGGCCGGTGCCCACGACGACGACCTCGCCGGAGCCGGAGCCGGGGTCGGGGCGGCCCGAGGGCCTGGGCGCGTCGACGCGGCTGGGCAGGACGGCGACCGAGAAGTACGGCACGGAGGCCGGGTCGACGTCCGCCAGGTCGCCGGTGCGCTCCTGGGCCATCGTCGCCCGCTCCACGTACCGCGCCTCGGCCAGCCGGCCGGACGCCTCGAACGCGCCGCGCACCGCCGGGAACGTCCGCCCCAGCTTCATCACGACCGCCGTGTCGGTGGCGGCCAGGCGGGCCGTCAGCTCCTCCTGCGGCAGCGTGCCGGGCAGGATCGTGAGGATCTCCTCACCCTCCACGAGGGGGGTGCCGAGGCGGGCGGCGGCGGCGCTGACGGAGGTCACACCGGGGACGACCTCGGTGGCGTACCGGTCGGCGAGCCGCTTGTGCATGTGCATGTACGAGCCGTAGAACATCGGGTCGCCCTCGGCGAGGACCGCGACGGTCCGCCCGGCGTCCAGGTGCGCGGCGAGCCGGGCGGCGGCCTTCTCGTAGAACTCCTCCAACGCGCCCCGGTAGCCGCCCGGGTGGTCCGTGGTCTCCGTCGTGACGGGGTAGACCAGGGCCTCCTCGACGTGGTCGGGCCGCAGGTGCGCGGCGGCGATGGACCGGGCGATGGACCGGCCGTGGCGGGCGCTGTGGTACGCGATCACGTCGGCCTCGCCGATGACCTGGACGGCCCGTACGGTCATCAGGTTCGGGTCGCCGGGGCCGAGCCCGACGCCGTAGAGCCTGCCCGTGCCGACGGTCTCGTTCCCGGTCACTACTCTTCCTCGCTGGCGATGGCGTTGATCGCGGCGGCGGCTATCGCGCTGCCCCCGCGCCGGCCGCGCACGATCAGGTGCTCCAGGCCCGACGGGTGCTCCGCCAGGGCCTCCTTGGACTCGGCCGCGCCGATGAAACCGACCGGGACGCCGATGACGGCGGCGGGGCGGGGCGCGCCCTCCTCGACCATCTCCAGCAGCCGGAACAGGGCGGTGGGCGCGTTGCCGACGGCGACGACGGCCCCCTCCATCCTCTCCCGCCACAGCTCCAGGGCCGCCGCGCTGCGGGTGGTGCCCATCTTCGCGGCCAGCTCCGGCACGGACGGGTCGGACAGGGTGCACACCACGTCGTTGCCGGCGGGCAGCCGCTTGCGGGTGACCCCGCTGGCGACCATGGCCACGTCGCAGAGGATGGGCGCGCCGGAGCGCAGCGCGGCGCGGGCGTCGGCCACCGCGCGGGGGGAGAAGGCGAGATCGCGTACGAGATCGACCATGCCGCAGGCGTGGATCATCCGGACGGCGACCTGGCTCACGTCGGCGGGCAGCCCGGCCAGATCCGCCTCCGCGCGGATGGTGGCGAAGGACTGGCGGTAGATCGCCGGTCCGTCCTTCTCGTACTGATGCACAGTGCTGTCGCTTTCTTCTGCCGTTACGTCTCTGTCCGGGCGGTGTGCCGGACGGGGGTCAGGCGCGGGCCGCGGCCACGGCCGCCGCGAGGGCGGCGGGGTCGTCCCGGACCGTCACGGGCGGCTCGCGCCGCTCCCCCCGCACGGGGGAGATCCGGTGCCCGTCGGGGGTGGCGACCACGTCGATCCACTCCCCGTGCGGGTGACCGCAGCGGCGTTCGCACCCCGACCAGTACACAGGTAGCCGTCCGACGGGTCCGACAGCGGCCCCCGCTTCCGTCCGCACGTCGGCCAGTGACCTGGCACAGCCGGGTCGCCCGATGCAGGCCCCGACCCCGGCCCACGGGGAGCCGGGCCCGGTGATCAGCCCCGCCTCCTCCAGCGCGCGCAGGGCCCGTGTCGCGCCCGGCGCGTCGGGTCCGGTGACGACGACGCCGCGCCAGGGGGTGAGCCGCAGCGCGCCGCCGTTCTCCCGGGCGGTGGCGGTGAGCAGCCGCCACTGGGCGGGGAGCAGCCGGCCCAGCGGTACGCCGACGGCGATGGCGCTCGTGCCGTGCGGGCCGGCGACGGGACCGGGCCGCGGGCCCGTCGCCGTACGCGGGCGGGGCCGGTGCACGGACGGGCCCACCGCGCCGTCGGCCAGGGCGGCGCGTACGTCGGCGGCCAGGGCGGCGCGTACGCCGTCGGGCAGGTCCTTCACGCGCCACGCGCCGGAGTCCCGGGCGGCGCGGAGGAACACCTCTGCGGCCAGGAGCGCGGCTCGGGGCCCGTCGGCGGCGGACACCGGGAACACCGCGTCCTCGCCCCCGACCCGCAGCAGCCCGCCGGACTCCGCCGCGATCAGGGTCACGTCCGCGCCGAGGGCGTCCACGTCCCCGCGCCCGTCGTCGAGGGCGAAGAGGAAGCGGCCCGAGAGCGCGGCGGCGGCGGCGCTCCCGCAGAGCAGCCGGTCCAGCGCGGCCAGCCACCGTCCGAGGGGCGGCGCTCCGTCGAGCCCGGCGAGCGGCGAGGCGACGATGTTGCGGGCCCGCTCGTGCGCGGGCGACGGCAGCAGGCCGGCGTCCCCGAGCAGCCGGGCCGGCCCCGGACCGCAGTCCGCGCCGAGGCCGCGCAGCTGGACGTTGCCCCGCGAGGTCAGGTGCAGTTCGCCGTCCCCGAACCGGTCGGCCACCGCCAGCAGTGCGTCCGCCTGATCCGCGGTCAGCATCCCGCCCGGCGCCCGTACCCGCGCCAGCGCCCCGTCGTCGGCGTGGTGCAGCCGCAGGGCCCCCGGGCAGGCGTCGCCGCCGGCGCGGGGGGAGACACCGCCCGCGGGAGGGGGCGAGGGGGCGGAATCACGCATGGCGGCGAGCATACCGACCGCGGGGACCCCTTCGGCGGGCCCGCACCTGTGACGTGCGGGACAGCGGGCAGCCGCTCGTGGGGCGGGCCGTTGAGCTGCGGGAGTGCGGGCAGCCGCTCGGGCAGGGGGGCTGCTGAGGTGCGGGAGACAGTGATCACCACCGCACCGACGCCCCCTGCCCGGCGCCCGCCCCCGCCGCTTAGGATGCAGGCGGTGGTCCGTTCAGGCCGCCATCGCCAGACGGCGACAGGGGAGGAAGCCCGGTGAGATTCCGGCGCGGTCCCGCCACTGTGAGCCCGGCCGCCACCACCGGCCGGGCGAGTCAGGAACTCCCTTCCCCGCGCGCCCGGCCCCGGCCGGGACAACCGGCTCAGGCCGGCAGGGGAACCCCTCCGACACCGCCCGGGGCGTGGACACCCCGAGGAAGGCCTGACGCAGCATGATCCTGCTCCTGTCGACGTCCGACACCGACCTCCTGAGCGCCCGCGCCTGCGAGGGACCCGTCAGCTACCGCTACGCCAACCCCTCCCGCGTGACCCTCGACGACCTCCCCGAGCTGCTGGACGGCGCCGACCTCGTCGTCGTACGCCTCCTCGGCGGGGTACGGGCCTGGCAGGAGGGGCTCGACGTGGTGCTGGCCGCCGGCCGCCCGGTCGTCGTGCTGACCGGGGAGCAGGCCCCCGACGCCCAGTTGATGGCCGCGTCCACCGTGCCGATCGGCATCGCGGCCGAGGCCCACGCCTACCTCGCGCACGGTGGGCCCGCCAACCTGGAGCAGCTGGCCCGGTTCCTGTCCGACACCGTGCTGCTGACCGGCCACGGCTTCGAGCCGCCCGCCCCGGCCCCCGCCTGGGGCCCGCTGGAGCGCGCGGCCCGCGAGCTGCCGGAGGGTGCGCCGACCGTCGCCGTCCTCTATTACCGCGCCCACCACATGAGCGGCAACACCGCGTTCATCGAAGCGCTGTGCACCGCCGTGGAGGACGCCGGGGGCCGCCCGCTCCCGCTGTACGTGGCCTCGCTCCGGACGCCGGAGACCGAGTTGATCGACGCCCTGCGCGCCGCCGACGCCATCGTGACCACCGTCCTCGCGGCGGGCGGCACCCGGCCCGCGGAGGCGTCGGCCGGCGGCGACGACGAGTCGTGGGACGCGGGCGCGCTGACCGGCCTCGACGTCCCGGTCCTCCAGGCGCTCTGCCTGACCAGCCCGCGCACCGCGTGGGAGGAGAACGACGAGGGCGTCTCCCCGCTGGACGCGGCGACCCAGATCGCGGTGCCGGAGTTCGACGGGCGGCTGATCACCGTGCCGTTCTCCTTCAAGGAGATCGACGAGGACGGCCTGCCCGCGTACGTCGCCGACCCCGAGAGGGCCGCCCGCGTCGCCGGGATCGCGGTCCGCCACGCGAAGCTGCGGACCATCCCGAACGCCGAGAAGCGCATCGCGCTCGTGCTGTCCGCGTACCCGACGAAGCACTCCCGCATCGGCAACGCCGTCGGCCTCGACACCCCGGCCAGCGCCGTGGCGCTGCTGCGCCGACTGCGCGCGGAGGGCTACGACTTCGGGCCGGAAGAGGACATCCCGGGGTTGGTCTCCGGCGACGGCGACGAGCTGATCTACGCCCTGATCGAGGCGGGCGGCCACGACCAGGAGTGGCTGACCGAGGAGCAGCTGGCCCGCAACCCGGTCCGCATCCCGGCCGCCGACTACCGCCGCTGGTTCGCCACGCTCCCCGAGGAGCTGCGCCTGTCGGTCGAACGGCACTGGGGACCGGCCCCGGGCGAGATGTTCGTGGACCGGTCCGCGAACCCCGAGGGTGACATCGTCCTGGCGGCCCTGCGGCGCGGGAACCTCCTCCTCCTCATCCAGCCGCCGCGCGGTTTCGGCGAGAACCCGATCGCGATCTACCACGACCCCGATCTGCCGCCCTCGCACCACTACCTGGCCGCCTACCGCTGGATCGCCGCCTCCGCCGACGACAACGGCTTCGGCGCGGACGCGATGATCCACCTGGGCAAGCACGGCAACCTGGAGTGGCTGCCCGGCAAGAACGCGGGCCTCTCCGCCGCCTGCGGCCCCGACGCCGCCCTCGGCGACCTGCCGCTCGTCTACCCGTTCCTGGTGAACGACCCGGGTGAGGGGACGCAGGCCAAGCGCCGCGTCCACGCCACGCTGATCGACCACCTGGTGCCGCCGATGGCCCGCGCCGACAGCTACGGCGACATCGCCCGGCTGGAGCAACTCCTCGACGAGCACGCGCAGATCGCCGCGATGGACCCGGCGAAGCTGCCCGCGATCCGCGCGCAGATCTGGACGCTGATCCAGGCCGCGAAGCTCGATCACGACCTCGGGGTGGCGGACCGCCCGGAGGACGAGGGCTTCGACGACTTCATCATGCATCTCGACGGCTGGCTCTGCGAGATCAAGGACGTCCAGATCCGTGACGGCCTGCACGTCCTCGGCAACCCCCCGGCCGGGAACGACCGGGTCAACCTCGTCCTGGCGGTGCTGCGAGCCCGGCAGATCTGGGGCGGCACGGCGTCGCTGCCCGGTCTGCGCGAGGCGCTGGGCCTCGACGAGTCGGCCGCCACCCGCACCGACGCCGACACGGTCGAGGAGCAGGCGCGCGGTCTCGTCCAGGCGATGGACGACGCGGACTGGGACCCCTCCGCCGTCACGGCCGTCGCCGCCGGGCTCCCCGGCGCGGTGGCCGACATCCTCACCTTCGCGGCCACCGAGGTCGTACCGCGCATGGCCGCCACCACCGACGAACTCACCCACGCCGTGCACGCGTTGAACGGCGGCTTCGTCCCGGCCGGCCCGTCCGGGTCGCCCCTGCGCGGACTGGTCAACGTGCTGCCGACCGGCCGCAACTTCTACTCGGTGGACCCCAAGGCCGTCCCCTCCAAGCTCGCCTGGGAGACCGGTCAGGCGCTGGCCGACTCCCTCCTCACCCGCTACCGCACCGACAACGGCGACTGGCCCACCTCGGTCGGCCTCTCCCTCTGGGGCACCAGCGCGATGCGCACGGCGGGCGACGACATCGCGGAGGCGTTCGCGCTGCTCGGCATCCGCCCCGTCTGGGACGACGCCTCGCGCCGCGTGACCGGCCTGGAGCCCATTTCGTACGAGGAGCTGGGCCGCCCCAGGATCGACGTCACGCTGCGCATCTCGGGCTTCTTCCGTGACGCGTTCCCGCACACGGTGGGACTGCTGGACGACGCGGTGCGGCTGGCCGCCTCGCTGGACGAGCCGGCCGAGCAGAACTACGTACGGGCGCACACCCAGGCGGACCTGGCCGAGCACGGCGACGAACGCCGCGCCACCACCCGCATCTTCGGCTCCCGCCCCGGTACGTACGGCGCGGGCCTCCTCCAGCTCATCGACTCCCGCGACTGGCGCACCGACGCCGACCTCGCGGAGGTCTACACGGTGTGGGGCGGCTACGCCTACGGCCGCGAGCTGGACGGCCGCCCGGCCCGCGCGGAGATGGAGAGCGCCTACCAGCGCATCGAGGTCGCCGCGAAGAACACCGACACCCGCGAGCACGACATCGCGGACTCCGACGACTACTTCCAGTACCACGGCGGCATGGTGGCGACCGTGCGCGCGCTGAAGGGCAAGGCCCCCGAGGCGTACATCGGGGACTCCACCCGCCCCGAGACGGTCCGCACCCGCACCCTCGTCGAGGAGACCTCCCGCGTCTTCCGTGCCCGGGTCGTCAACCCCAAGTGGATCGGGGCGATGCGCCGCCACGGATACAAGGGCGCGTTCGAGCTGGCCGCCACGGTCGACTACCTCTTCGGGTACGACGCCACGACCGGCGTCGTCGCCGACTGGATGTACGACAAGCTCACCGAGACGTACGTCCTGGACCCGGAGAACCGCCAGTTCCTCCAGGAGGCCAACCCGTGGGCCCTGCACGGCATCGCGGAACGCCTGCTGGAGGCCGAGTCGCGCGGCATGTGGGCCAAGCCGGACCCGGCGGTCCTGGACGCGCTGCGCCAGGTCTACCTGGAGACCGAGGGCAACCTGGAGGGCGAGGACTGACCCCGGCTCGGCCTCCTCCCTCCCCTCCTCCGGGGCGACGGGGTCGGAAGGCGGTCAGAGGGCGACCAGCAGGAGCAGGGCCAGGGCCGCCGCCGCGATCAGTCCGGCGAGGGCCGGAACGAAGGCCCGGTGGTAGGGGAGTTCGGAGAGCCGGGAACGCTTCTCCTGGTCCGCCCCCGGCGGCTCGGCTGGCGGGGGCGGCGTCGCCCCTGACGACGGCGTCGCCACCGTCGGCGCGGTCCCGTACGGGGCCGGCGGCCGTGGCGCCGGCGCGGTCGTGGCCGGGCGGGCGGTCGCGCCGGCCGGGGGGCCCGAGACGAGCGGGGGCGGCGCGGCGGGGGCGGTGAGCAGGTCCTTCACCACCTGCTGCCACAGCTGCGGGGGCAGGTCGGGGGCCTGGCCGCCCGGAGGCGCCACCAGGATGCGCCGCAGCCACTGCCGCCCGGTCGCCCGGCCGTCCCGCAGCACGATGTTGAGCAGTTCGCCCAGGTCACGGGTGTAGCGGGGGTCGCGTACGAGGGGGGCCACGGCCCAGGCGAAGAGGTCGCCCGCCCGTTCGCGCATGGTGTCGGCGGACGGGCCGTCCGCCTCGTGGCGGCCCGGCCTGACGTACAGGTTGTGCCGCAGGACCTCGGCGCAGAGCGCGTGCGTGGTCGCCTCGTCGCGGGTGCGGCGGCGGTCCGGGCGGGCCATCTCGGCGAGGACGAGGTCGCGGGAGCGCCACGGCAGGTCCTCGACGCGCAGGAGACTCAGCAGCGAGTCGTCCCGGGTCTCCCGCAGCCGGGCGGCCAGCCGGGCGGACCGGGCGGGGTCGGCGCGGTGGTGGGCCAGCAGTTCGTCGAGCAGGCGCTGCCGGTCCCGGCCGGCCTGCTCCTGCCGCTCCTGGCGGGGCCGGGGCTCTTGGTGGGGCCGGGGCTCCTGGGGGGTCCGCGGGGCGCGGGGTCCGTCCAGGGGCGCGTCGCGGGACGTCGTCCGGCGGGGGGCCTCTCCCGGCGTGTCCCGGTGATCGGGGTCGTCGTGGCGTCCGGGGCCCGTGCGGGCGGGGGCGGGCGGGGGCACGGGCTGCCGGTCCGCGTACGGCGCGGCAGCCGGTTCCACCGCCGGGCCGGCGTCCGGGACGGCCGGCGGTCCGGTGTACGTGTCGGGGAGCGCGGCGGCGTACGCGTCGGTGTACGTCTCGGAGGGTGCGGCGGCGTACGAGCCGGTGGACGTGTCGGTGAACTCCGCGCTCCGCGGCGGGCGCTGTGCGCGCGGGTTCGCGCTGCTGCGGGCGGTCAGCATCCGCCGCAGCGCCTCGTGCCGCTCCCCGGGGCTCAGGCGGGCCCCGTCCCGCAGGTCACCTGCCAGATGGGGCACGCCCGGGGCGGCGCCGGGGTGGTCGAGCACGTGCTGGACCATCGTCACCGCCGCCGCCATCTCGGCGTCCTTCGCGGTGGGCAGCCGCAGCCGGACACGGGCCAGCGTGTGTGCGCCGACCGCCTGGGACGTCCACCGGGGCACACAGGTGAGGCGCAACGGGTGCGTGTCCACCGTGTCGTACGTGGCGTAGCTCCACTCCGTGCCGAGCCAGTCGCCGAACACCGACAGCAGCCCGAGGTAGAGCAGCGGCGCCGCGTTCCGGCGCGGCCAGCCGGGCAGCGCGTCCTCCTCCGCGAGCAGGGAGAGCCGCCGGGACGGGTCGCGCAGCAGCTCGGCGACGACCACGGCGAGCGGCTTGCGCACCGAGGGCAGTTCGTCCTCCAGGGCGGGCAGCCGCTCGGCCGCCGTCGCCCGCAGCCGGCCGCCGTCCAGCGGCGGCAGGGGCCCGGAGGCGGTCTCCGCGACGGCGGAGTCGCTCCACGCCGAGCCGCCCAGCCCCAGACACCGCAGCGGGGTCAGGGTGTGCGCGTCGCCGACCGCCACATGGCAGGCGGTGCTGGGGCGGCCGCCCCGGTCCGTGGTGGGCCACCGCTGGAGAAGCAGGACGTCGCCGGTCCGGGACACGACCCGGACACTGCTCGGGCGGGCGCCCGCGCCCGGCACCCAGAGCAGCGGGCCGAGGTCACGGCAGAGGCTCTCGGCGCGCTCTGCGGAACAGGAGTACGCCACCGCCGCCATGCCGGCACTGGAGCGGCCCCGGTTGCCGTCCCAGCGGAAGACCACCTGGTCGAGCCGGTCGCGCTGATCCGGTTCGTCTCGCGGCTCTCGTTGGCCGAGGGCGTCGTTCACTGCGCTTCCCTTCCCACGCCGAATGATGCGGCGCCTTCGGGCGCCTCGATGATCCCGTGCATCGCCAGCAGCGACACGAGGGGTTCCAGCACCCGGCGTGGCCCCGTGCCCGCCGGGTAGCGGCCCTGGCTCTCCTGGCCGCCGGTGGCGGACGCGATGTGCAGGGTGCAGCGGCGGAACGCGTCGAAGGGGCGCAGCCAGGCCTGCCCGGCGTGCCGGCGCAGCAGGGCGTAGACGTCCCCGCTCTCCTCCAGGAAGTGGTCCGGGCCGAGCGCCGCGGGTGGGCCCTCGCCCAGCCAGCGGTCGACCGGCGGCTGGAAGCGGAGCAGGTCGGACTTGCCGAGCACCATCGCCGCCGGGGTCTCCAGGTAGGGGCCCTTGCGTGGCAGCCGGTCGAGCACGGTGCCGAAGGCCGCGTCGCCGTCCCGGTCCACCTCGGTGCCCCAGCGCCTCCTGACCTCGTCGAGCTGGGGCAGGGGCAGGGCGAGCGCCGGGTCGACGACGAAGACCAGCGCGTCGATGCCGAGCAGGAAGCGCAGCGCCCCGTCTGTGCGGACGAGGTCCTCGCCGCCGAGGTCGAAGAACGCCACCGGCCGCACCCGCCCGTGCGCGTCGGTGAGCAGCAGCGACTCGACGAAGCGGGCGAAGCCGTCCAGGCCCACCCCGCTCGTGTGGTCGAGCACCTTGCCGCTGCGCAGCGGCTGCACCCGCTCGCGGACGAACCGGGCGTGCTGCTCCGGGTTGACGGACTGCCAGCTCACCCCGTGGGGCTCCAGGCCTCCGTCGGTGATCTCGGCGATCATCTGGGTCAGCAGATGGCTCTTGCCGGTGCTGGACTGGCCGATCATGGCGACGGTCAGCGGGCGCCCGTGGGTGAGGTAGGGCACCGGGATGTGGTGCTCGGGGAAGTCGGGGTCGGCCGTGCACTGCTGGACCGCGCCCCGCATGACGTCCTCGCGTCGCACGGGGTTGCTGATGCGGGACAGGTCCAGCGCCCGGTACTGCATCTGCTGGTCCGTCACATACAGCTTGTCGAGGTCGAGTCGGATGTTCTCCAGGCAGTACGGGCAGAGCACCTCGCCGGGGGGCGGGCCGTCGGCGCCCCCCGCCCCCCCGTGCCCCTCCGGGACAGGGGCCTGTCGCTTGGCGCGCAGCGCCCGGGCGAACGCCTCCCGGTGCGGACGTGTCGGGTCCGCCGGGACGGTGAGCGTCAGACGCCGCGCCTCCTCCGGGGCCAGCAGCTCCAGGAGCTCCCCGGGCGAGGGCCGGCCGCCCGCGGTGGGGGCGAAGGCCCCCGGCAGCGTCCCGGCGAGCACCCGGTGCTGGGAGAGGTCGGCCGGGGCGCGGTCGGCCGGACCGGGCCGGCCCGTCACGAGCTGGTAGAGCACCTGGGCGGCGCTCCACACCGCGTCCCGGGCGTCGACGAGGCCCTCGCCCCGGTGCTGCTCCGGCGAGCAGTACGGGGGGCGGCCCCACGGCGTCCGGGGCCGCCCTGCGCGCGCGATGCTCTCCAGGCCCCACATCTGCACCGACGCGCCGTCCCAGAGCACCGTCCCCGGGGAGATCCCGCGCGGCACGAGGCCCTGGCCCTCCAGCAGGCACAGGGCCAGCGTCAGGTCCCGGGCGAAGACCCGCTGGTCGGTCGCGGACATCACATGGGTGCGCCCGGCGGGGACGCCGCGCGGGGCCGCGTAGAGCAGGAACGGCTCGGCGGTGTCCAGCTCGTGACCGATCACCGTGGGGAACAGACGCGCGTACGCGGTGTCCTCCAGCGCGCGGTCGAGCTGGAGCGCGGTGCCCACCTCCGTGTCGAGCAGGGCGCGGGCCGCCGGGTGGGCGGCGTCGGCGGCCGACAGGAACACCTGGACGCACTGCTGCCCCTGGTCGTCGAGCAGACCGTTGCGGATGCGCTGCGGCAGCGCCGGATCGCGGCGCGAGGCCCGCCCGAAGCGGGCCAGGACGGTGCGCCGCTGCCCGGCGGGGTCGGTGAAGGCGAGATACGGGCGCGGTGCGCCGGTCCGCTCCGTCCGGCCGGGCGGAGAGGTGCTCACCACCGGTCCTCCTCCTCGGACACGACACGGGCCGGGGCCCCGGCCCGGCCGGCCCCGTGGTCGCCGCCGGCGCCCTGCCGCGGCAGGACCGTGTCGACCACGCCCATCCGCAGCGGGGTCAGCCGGATCAGCCCGGCGTACTTCCCGGACGACGTCCACAACGCCTCCTCCGGCGGCGGCGAACCGCTCTTGCGCCAGGCGGCCTCGACCTCGACCCGCAGGGTCCGGGGGGCGAACCGAATCCATCGGGCGGCCAGCGGGTCCCTGCTGAGGAGGGCCCCCTGCTCCGGCGAGGACAGCTGCACGACGGCCTGCCGGTCCGCCTCCCGCCCCACCAGCTCGGCCACCCGCTGCGAGTCGGTGCCCAGCAGCCCGGCCGCGGTGGTGCGGGAGCGGTGCCCGGCGGCGTACGGGGGCGGGGCCAGCACCCCGTTGTGCCACAGGTGGTGGCGGGCGGCCGACAGCAGTGCGCGGACGCGTTCCTCGGTGCGCCGTACGGCCAGGGCGCCGGCCTGGCCGCGCTCGACCGCACCCCAGTAGGGGGCCATCGCCGCCATCGCCGTCTTCCGGAGGTCCCCGGCGAGGGTGACGACCAGCTCGGGCCCGCCCTCACCGATCTCCCGGTCGAGCCAGCGCGGCGCGCGGTCGCCCCCGTCCTCCTCCCACAGCGCCGCCTCGGGGCCGGCCGGGCGCGGGGCCCCGTCCGGAGCGTCGTACCGGCCGGGGCGGCCGTCGTCGCCGCGGCCCCGGTCCTGGTCCTCGGCGGAGACGTTCTCCCAGGCGTAGGCGGAGGCCCAGTCGGCGTCGTCCGCCCCTCCGTCGCCCGCGTCGCCCGCAGGCGTCTCCAGCACGGAGGGCGCGGACAGCCAGTCGTCGTCGTACGGATCACCGCTGTCCAGCCCGGCCGGGGCCGCCGGCTCCGGCGCGGCCTGGGCGTCGGCGGCGGCCGCGGTCGCCCGCAGCATTCCCGCCACCGAGCGGGCCGCGTCGGCGCAGTACAGCCGCTCCTCTGCCGCCCAGTGCTCCCGGACCAGCTCCGCCAGGAGGGCGTCGAGCCCGTCCAGCGCGGCGCGCAGCGCCGTCGTGCCGCGCCCGGCCGCCCAGGAGTCGGCGGCGTCACGCCAGAGCCTGCGGACCGCCTCCGCGGTGAGGCCGAGACCGACCAGCAGACCGGTCGCGCCGAGCCAGAGCGGCGGGGCGGCGGCGTACCCGGCCACCGCGCCCGCCATCGCGCCCGCCGCGGCGGCCGGCCTGGGCCCCGCGGTCCACCGGGCGGCCCGGCGGCCGGTGCGCAGCCTGCGCCCGCCCAGCACGGCGAGGCCGACGAACAGCAGCGGCGCCAGCAGGGCGGCCGGCAGGAAGGGCCACGGCCACAGGCCGCCCAGCAGCCCCGCCGCCCCCGCCATGAACAACGTGGCGGGCGGCGTCCGGGGCGGCGCGGCGTACTCCGTGGCGGCCCCGCGGGTCACCGCGTCCTCCGAGTGGTCGGCGAGCCGGTGCAGCAGCGCGGAGCCGGGCACCGGCTCCACCCGCCCGGCCAGCGCGGTGAACTGCTGCGCCACCGACCGCAGCGCCAGCCCCTCGCCCAGCAGAGCGCCCGCCAGGTCGCGCAACCCCTCGCCCACGCGCTCGCCCACGCCCTCGGGCGGCGGCACCCGCAGCCCGAGCGCGTCGAGCCGGGCGGTGGCCTCCGCGGTGGGCGCGGCGGCGCCCCCGCCGCCCTGGAGGGCCCGTTCCACCAGTGCGCGGAACCCGTCCAGAGTGTCGCGGGCCTGTTGCAGGTCCGCCTCCAGGACCTCCCGCCGGGCGGGGCTCAGCAGGCCCGGGAAGGCCCGCAGCGCCGCCAGGTCCGCGTCCGCGCGGTCCAGGGCGTCCGCGCACGCCCGGTGTGCGAGATCCGCCCGGCCACCCGGCTGCCGGTGCCCGTGGGCCCGGCCTTCCCGGCCGGTCACCAGCGCCCGCAGCGGTTCGGGGAGCTGAGCGGCCGGGGGCGCCGCGGCCGGGCCCCCGGCGGCGGTGTCCTCGCCCGCGAACCGGGTCAGCGCGTCCCGCCAGGCCCGGTCCCGGACCTCGGCCGGAAGATCCTGCTCCAGCAGCCGCACCCCGGGCGCGGCGACGGTGTCGGGCAGTTTCCGCACCTCCTCCAGCACCCGGACGAAGACGTCCGGCACCGACAGGAGGTCCACCAGGACGGCCAGCGCACCGGGATCGTCCGGGGCGGCCCGGTCCAGGGCGGTGCGGGCCGAGCGGAGGTCGCCGGCCCACACCAGGCCCGTCGTGGAGGCCCGGAGCGTGGCGGGCCGCACCAGCCGGCGGTCCGGGAGGCACGCCTCTTCCTCACCGGCGTACGAACCGGGGGAGCTGCCCACCAGCAGCACCAGGATGCGGGTCTCGCCCACCGCCCGGTAGCCGGACAGCAGCTCGTACTGGTGCTGGTGGTCGGTCAGTCCGGCCGGAGCGTCGGTGACCAGGAACAACGGGTAGTCCGGTTCGGGCAGCCCGGCCCGGCCCACCTGCTCGGCGACCCGCTCGCGCACCGCCTGCGCGGTGGACAGGGCCGCGGCCCCGGCACGCAGGTCCAGATGGACGACGGCGGTGGTCTCCTCTGCGTACGTCACTGTCCGCCCCCGTTCCCGGAGGAGCGTCCGAGGGCGCCCTCGTCGGCGCCCCAGTCGTCGCCGTCCCAGCCGCCCCGGCGCGAGCGGCGGGCCGGGGGAGCGTCGTGCGCGTCGGCCCGGTCGGCCCCCCGGCCGCCTGCGGTCCTGCCGCCGTCCTCGTCCTCGTCCTCGACCCCGGCCCAGGCTCCGGCTCCGGCCCTGGAGGCGCGCCGGTCGGTGTACGGGATCTCGGCGGACCGGTCGTCGGCGTACCGGTCGTCGGTGTGCGGGGCGTCGGCGTACGGGTTCTCGGTGTACCGGCCTTCGGCGTACGGGGCGTCGGTGTACGGGTCGTCGGCGTAGCGGTCCTCCGCGCGCCCGTTCGGCACGCGACGGTCCCCGGCGCGGTGGCTCCCGCGCGGGGCCTCGGTGCGACGGCCCTCGCGTCCGTCCTCGCGTACGTCCCCGCGCCCGCCCTCGGGGTACCGGTCCCCGCGCGCGTCCCCGCGCCCGCCCTCGGGGTACCGGTCCCCGCGCGCGTCCGTGGTGCCGTGCCCACCGGAGCGGGGCGCGGGCGCCGGGCCGTCGCGGAGGGGTTCTTCGGCGCCCGGGGGCGCCGTGCCCCAGTCCTCCTCGTCCCCGGCCGGGCGGCGGCGCTCCGGGCGGGGCGGGGGCGGCTGCGGGGCGCCGCCGCGTACGTGGTCCAGCAGGGTGCGCAAGGTGGGCTGGATCGCGCGCTGGTCAGCGAACTCCCGGTCCAGGGCGGCGGGCAGGGTGACCGCCCAGAACTCCCACAGCGGCCGAATCCAGCCGTCGACGCGCCGGCCGTCGCGCTCCCGGCGCTCCGCCAGGAGCTCCAACTGGCGCGGCGCGATCCGCTCCACCAGCTCGACGAACATCGGGTGCGGCGAGGCGCCCGACCGGGCGAGGCCGAGCGGCTGCGCCGACATCAGCTTGCGGCAGTAGTCCTCCACGGTCCGCTCGTCGTCCAGCACGGTCCAGCGCTCGTAGGAGCGCAGCAGCTCCGACCAGCTGGAGATGCCGCCGGGGAAGTCCCCGAGCCGCAGCCGCACGCCGGGGACGCTCGCCCCCTCCTCCGGGAACAGCCGCAGCCGCACCCGGGAGGGCGAGGCGGTGTCGCCCTCCAGCACGTCCACCTGACCGTTCCACATGCAGCACAGGAGCCGGTGCAGGATGACGCGCCGGTCCTCCTCGCCGCTGACCATCCAGTCGTCCTCGAAGCCCAGCCGCTGACGCCAGCGCAGCACGTCGTGGGCCTGCTCGTCGTCCTTGGCCCTGGCCCACTGACGCAGCACCTTGCGGGCCTCCGGGACCTGGGTGAGGCTCATCTCGCTGCGGAAGAGGACCACGGTGACCGATTCGCTCTCCACCCCCCGGTACTCCACGGAGTTCTTCGCGTCGGCGGGCAGGCTCAGCGTCTTGGCGAGGTACTCCTGCACCTCCTCCGCCACCTGGACCCGGGGGTGGGTGACGAGGACGCGCAGCGGGCCCGTGCCCTCCGGGGTGAAGCCGACCGGCAGCAGACCGGTGAGCTTGCGGCCGAACTGGTCCAGCGCCTCCTTGCTGACCTGTTCGGTGGCGTCGGCGTCGCCGGCGGCGGCCGCCAGCAGCGTGCTCATGGACGGCAGCAGCGGCCGTTCCTCCAACCGCGCGCCGCTCTCGGCGAACAGCCGGGTGATCCGCCCCTCCAGCCGGGCCTTGACGGTCGCGACCGCCGCGTCGGGGTTGCGGCGGCTCTGGGCGTGGACCTGCCGCCAGGTGTCCCCGTCGACCAGCCGCAGCAGCAGCGACGCCTCGTCGTCGTTCTCGCGCAGCGCCTCGCCGCGCACCAGCCGGGTCACCACGTCCTCGTAGAAGTGGTTCAGGTTGCGCTGCGGCGGCAGCAGGTACGAGATCCCGGTGCGGTCCGCGTACAGCTCCAACGCCTTCCGCTCGGAGTCCTTCGGCTCCTGGTCGGCCTGCTTGCGGAAGGCGTTGACCAGCCGGCCGAGGTCGGCGCCCGCCGCGTCGGCCTGCGACTGCCAGCGCTGCTGCTGGTCCCGCCACGCCTCGTGCCAGACGACCCGGCAGCGCCAGCGGTACCAGCTGTCCTGCGCCTGGAGAGCGGCCCGTACGTCGTCGTCGCCCCAGCGGGCCGGCGACATCCCGGCGAGACGGCCCTTGATCCGGGGCGTCCTGGGCGGCTGGTCGCTCACGCCCGGCGGCCGCTTGGGGGCGCGGGAGCGGGCGGTGAGCATGCCGAGGAAGCCGAGCCGGATCACCTCGTCCTCGCTGTCGGGGACGCCCCGCACGAGGCGTTCGGCGAGGAAGGGGTCGACGCTCTGGAGGAGCTTGTCGATCGCCGGGCGCGGGCTGAAGCGGTCGGCCATCGAGGCGGCCTGGCGGTCGGCGATGCCCTGGAGGTCGGACAGCAGCCGCTGCATGTCGCCGAGCCGGTTGCCGAGTGCCTCCTCGATCGCCTTGCCGCCGCGCGGCAGCGGCTGGGGGTCCTCGACGGGCAACTGCTTGCGCTCCCACAGCTCTTCGAGGTGCGCGTCGGCGAAGAGCTGACGGATGCGGGGGACGGCCTCGTCCTTCACCATGCCGCGCGGGCGCTCCACCAGGTCGGTGACCGCCACCCGCAGCAGCCGCCCCGCGACCAGGTCGGCCAGCTGGTCCATGGGGGCGGTCATCGACGCGACCAGGCTGGTGGAGACGCCCTGCCTGCCGATGCCGGTGGGGGACGGGGCACTGCGGTGCACGCCCCGGTTGATGAAGCTCGCGGCGAACGTCTGGTAGTCGTCGTCGGCGGCCATCGCCCGGCCCCGGGAGCGGCCGTCGCCCAGCTCGGTGCCGATCAGCGACATCACCAGCGAGCAGATGGAGCGGCGCAGGTCGTCCTGGCGGATGCCGGCGGTGGGGCTGAAGAGGAACGCGGTCGGCAGGATGCCGGTGCGCAGCCGGACCGGGTTGGCCCCCGGGTAGCGGATGCCGCCCCCGGCCTCCTGATCGAGGTCGCCGATCTCCGCACCGGCGGTCGGCGCGTTCTGCCCGTCGACCAGCCGGAACAGGTCGACCAGCGAACGCGCGGCGTTGAGGTCGGCCTCGCGCCCGCCACCGGTGGAGGCGGGGAACGAGGACGGCATCACGACGAGCGGGTAGATCTTCGCGCCCCTGAAGTTGCGCCGCTCGAACGCCTCGCTGATCAGGTGCAGGTAGTCCAGGAAGATCCCGGCCCCGGTGCCGCCCGCGACGGAGAACGCCACGAAGACGTCACAGCCCGAGACCCGGCCGCCGCCCAGTTCGCTCAGCTCCCCGGCGGACTTGGCGATGGCGTCGATCGCCTGGAGGAGAGGCTCCAGGACCGGTTGGAGGGAGTGCCGCAGCGTGGCGAAGAGCGCGGCGCGTCCCACCGTGGGGAGCTGCCCGGCGCCGTTGTGCAGCGGGGTGACGCGCGGTTCCGAGTCCCGCGGCGGCAGCCAGCCCGCGACCTCGTCGCGCAGGCCGGCCCGCAGCATCTGGGTCACCTCCGGCGAACTGTCGAAGTTCGGCAGCAGGTTGTGCGTGGCCCGCGAGGTGCGGGCGTACGCGGCGCGCAGGGAGGGGTCCACGTTGAACTGGGGCAGTCGCTGGAGGTCGCTCTCGCTGAAGTCCGCGTACACGAACTGCAGGCAGTCGGGCAGTTGGTAGGGGGCGTGGCCGCTCAGGTGCTGGAGGGCCGTGCCGTCGGGGCCGCACAGGTCGACGCGCAGCCTGCGTTCCAGCTCGGAGCCGACCAGGCCGCCGGTCCCGCCCAGGCCGACGAAGAGCATCGGCTGGAAGATCTTCATGGGGTTCCTCCCGCTTCCGGCCGTGACCGGGCCGGTTGGTCAATGGGCGTCGGGCACTCCCCCGCCTCCACGGGGGTGTGCGTCACAGGTAGTCGTCGGGTGCGCCGGTGGGCACCGCGTCAGGGGAGTCGAAGACGCCCGGACGCGCGGAGTCCTCGCCCAGGGCGAGGCTCAGCCGGTCGGTGAGCGGGACCCGGCCGGACGCCGTGAGCCGGGTCCGGGCGCCGCCGCGTCTGCGGAGCACCGCCCCGCCCTCGGGGCTGCGCTGCACGGCGTACGGGCCGTGGGTGCGCCGCTCGATGCGCGGGTTGCTGTGCGCCTCCGCGACATCGAACGCGTACCACTGCTTCTGGCCGTGCCCGGCCTTGTGGACGCCGAGCACCTCACCGTCCTCGGAGATCAGGTGGAGCATCAGCCCGTACGGATCGCGGCGGCCCCGCCGCTGCCGGAGCCAGGCCAGGGTGAGCAGGACGCCGGCGACGATCAGGGCGACGGCGCCCACCAGCACCCACCAGTAGCGGTCCAGGAGGCCGGGCTCCGGGGTGACCTGGACGGAGACCGGGGAGCGCACCAGGGTGCGGTCGTCGTCCGTGGCGTCCTGGACGGTGAGGGTCCCGCCGATGCCGAGCGGGCCGTCGTCGAGCCGCCCGCCGAAGGACTCCTCGGGGCCGACGCCGACCGTGATCTCGTGGGTGGCGGACGCGCCGGGCCTCACCACGATCTCGGCGGGGCGCACGGTGAGCAGCCCGGCCCGGACGTCCGCGAGCGACAGCCGCAGCGTGTGCGGCGCGTCGGTCGTGTTGGTCACCGCGAGGTTCGCGGTGACCTCGCCGCCGGGGTGCGCGTCGCCCCGGAGGGGGCCGAGCGCCGTGGTGACGGGCAGGGCGCCGGGCGCGATGCGGCCGCCCTCGCCCCGGGTGTCCGCGCTGAGCCCGGACGCGGTGAGGGTGCCGCTGACCTGGAGGGCCCCGTCCGCGGTCTTGGGGACGGTGACCGAACCGGTGAAGGAGCCGTCGCTGCCGGTGGGGTCGGAGCCCTTCCCGTCGTCGGTCAGCCGCAGGGGCCGCGGCGCGAAGCCGTCCCCGGTGAGCCGGCCGGTGACCTTCAGCCCGGCGTAGTCGGCCGGGTCCTTGATCTCGTAACCCTCGCGGGTCTGGAGCCGCATCGTCACGGTCGTCTTCTGGCCCGCCTGGGGGGAGGGCGGGTCCATCGTGATGGAGCCGCGCAACTCGCCCTGCCACAGGACGCTGACGGCGACGGGCAGCGAGCGGTGACCCTCGGGGGCCTTCGCGTCGATCTTCCAGACGCCGGGCAGCGGATCGATGATCTTCAGGGCCTCGACGGTGTCGCCGCGGCCCGCCAGCTCGAAGGTCGAGTCGGCGAACCTGCCCGTGGTGGGCACCTTGTTGCCGAGGGGGTCGGTGTAGGTGACGGTCACCTCGGGCGAGCCCTTGTCGACGACGATGCTGCCGACGGTCGCCAGCGGGGAGATGGTGATCGGCAGGGTGGCGGGCGGCCGCTTGCTCGGGCCCGGCTGGTAGCGCAGGCAGTGGGCGGCGGCGAAGATCTTCTCCAGCGCCGGGCCGACGTCCTTCGCGCCGGACACCTTGCGGGCGGTGGGGCGGGCGGACGGCAGGTCGACGCAGCCCTTCTGGTAGCCCCCTGCGGCCATCCGGTCGAGCTGCTTCTGGTCCGGGTCGGGCCCGAAGCCGAGCGGCCAGATCTGCACGTTCGCGGCGGCGGCGTTCTTCAGCTCCCGGGCCAACTGCCGCTCCCCCTCGGCCTCGCGGTGTGCGGGGTCCCCGTACTTCTCGCTGTCGGTGACGTCCATCTCCCCGTCGGTGAGGAGGAACAGCACGCGGGGGACGGACGGGTCGGTGCCCGAGGTCAGCTCGTGCACGCCCTGGCGGATGGCGCTCGGGAAATCCGTGCCGGTGCCCTCGCTCTTCTTGCGGCCGCGCAGTTCGCCCACGCAGGCCCCGATCGACTCCCGGCCCGCCGCGTCCAGCTTGGTCCGGGGGCAGACCGGGTCCACCGCGCGCTGGTCGGCGGACTCGGCGGCGGCGAAACCGAACACGGTGATGTGGGAGGAGGCGGAGACGCCGCCGAGCGCGATGCGGGAGGCCGCGGCCTTCTCCGCCCTGATGTCCTCCGGCGCGAGGCTGGCGGACTGGTCCACGGCGACCGCGTAGTTGACGGAGGCGAAGGCGGGCGCCGCCGCCGCGGCCGGCCGCGGGTCGGGGGCGGCGGCCGGTGCGGTGAGCGGGATGAGCACGGCCGCACCGGCCAGGACGGACAGCGCCGCCCGCCCGGCCCGGCCGGCGCGGGCCGGGCCTCTTCTTCGGTCAGTTCGCACGACCGTCCCCTTTTGCTGTCGTCGCTGGCTGTCAGCGTGGTGTCTGCGTGGTGCCCGCGTGCCGCCTCGGGGCGGCCCCCGGCGCCCGCGTGATCCGGGCGCGTGGTGGCGAGGTGTGCCGCGTGGCGGTGGTGCGCGGTGCGTGGTGCGTCGTGGTGCAGGGCGGTGCGGGCCGTACGGAGCGGTGCGGGCCGTACGGGGGTGCGGGGGGTACGGGGTGGCGCCGGTGGCGCCCGCCTGTACGCGGGCGCACGGTGGTCGGACGGCGGGTTGGGCGGTCAGCGGGCGGTCAGGCTCCATGCCAGGGCGAGCGTGGCGGACGGGGCGAGCGTGGCGACCGCCCAGCGGATCGCCCGGTACTTGGCGGACAGGATGGCGCTGACGTCCACGGCCTGCACGAGCAGCCAGCCGACCGGATCGCGGCCGGCGTCGTCGATCTGGCGGGCCAGCCGGTCGTAGTCGAACGGGGCCAGCAGGTCGCCGAAGAAGGTCACCCCTTCCCGGTCGCGGACCGTGTCCGTGCGGGGCATGAGCGCGAGGACCAGGGAGGCCACCGCGACCACCCACAGGACGCCCGCCGTGACCAGCGCCAGGTCCCCCGGGCCCTGCCAGTCGGGGGCGCCGTGCCGGCCGATGAGGAAGGCGGGCAGGGCGAGCGCCCCGGAGAGCAGCACGGCCGCCTTGGAGTCGGCCCGCCCGAGGTCCTCGCGGACCGTGATCAGGAGTCGTTCCGCGATGCGTTCCCCCGCCCTGTCCGGCCCGCGCTGACCCCCGTCCGGCGCGGGGCCGTCCGGGGCGGGGGAAGTCTGCAGGCCGCCGTCGGAGGTCATCCGTCGCCCTCCGCCCAGCCCCAGCCGTCGTCGCGGGCCCGGCCGCGCGGGAGGGGCCGCTCAGGTTCCGCGTCGCGGTGGTCCGTGCCGCGGCCGTCCCTGGGCCCGCCGTCCCCGCCCCGCCGGTCCCGCCGGTCCCGGTCCCGGTGGCCCGGCCGGCCCCTGTCCCGGCGGTCGGGGGCGCGGTCGTCGTACCGGTCGTCTGCGCTCCGGTCGTCCGCGTACCGGTCGTCCGCGTACCGGTCGTCCGCGTACCGGTCGTCCGTGCCGCGGTCGTCCCTGTACCGGTCGCTCCCCCCGCCCCCGCCGCCCCGGGCCTCCCGGCGCGTGGCCCCCGTCTCCGTGCCCCGAGCCTCCGCCTCCCGGGCCTCCGTGTCCCCGGGCCCCGCGCCCCAGGCGTCCACGTCCCAGGCGTCCGTGCGGCGGCCGTCCCTGCCGCGACCGCGCCGGGGCCGGACGTCCGCGTCACGGCCCTCCTCGTCACGGCCCTCCTCGTCACGGACCTCCCCGTCGCGGGCGGTCCGGCGGGGCGGCCGGGATGGAGGCTCGTTGGCCACCCACTCCGGGGTGAACGGCTCGCCCCGGCCCCGCTCCAGCTCCTGCGGGGCGCGGCGGGCGGGCCGGGTGCCGACGGGGCCTTCGATGCTGAGGCGTTCGCGGTTGAGGTAGGCGAGCGCCTGGGCGTCCATCTCGCTGGAGGGGATCTGCCCGCTGGCCACCATGTCGAAGAGCCGGTCGACGCGGTCCTTCTCGTCCTGCCGGCCCTCCTGCCGGATCTTCTCCAGAAAGTCCTTGGCCGCCTCGGGCTCCGCGGCCAGCATGTAGCTGAGCTGGTCCAGTTCGCCGCCCCGCAGCATCGCGCGGAAGCCCTCCTGGCGTACCGACGTCAGCTGGGACGCGGCCCGTTCGTCGCGGATGACGTCCACGTGGCCGATCGTCTTGTCGTCCACGCGCAGCCGTACGTACAGCCGCACCCGCAGTCCGAGGTCGCTGCCGAGGTCGTTCCACCGGCCGGAGACGCAACTGTCGGTGATGGCGGTGTTCGCCTGCTCCGCCTGGGTCACCGGGAAGCGGGAGGATATCTCCCGCAGCCGCTCCAGGACCGGGGCGTTGAGCCGTTGGGCCACGTCGGACACCACCTGGACCGCCACCAGGTGCGGGTCCTCGACGGTCCAGTGGATGTCCACCTCCGAGGTGAAGAACGTCGCTCCGCCGGCGGCGGGCAGCTGCATCCGCAGAGTGGCGACGAACGTGCCGGTGGCGATCTCGCAAATGGTCTGCGGCCGGGCCAGCGCCCGCTTGTCGTAGTGCTGCACACCGGACACCCCGGCGACGCTGTAGCCGCCGTTGCGGTAGAACAGCACGGACGTGGTCCGGGCACTGCTGTGCCGGAACACGCCGGTCGGCGTGTACTCCCGCAGGAACGGGCCCGCGGGGGTGGGCGCCGCACCGTTCTCCGCCGCGCTGAGCTCCTCAGCCATGCCTCTCCTCCTCCTCGGGCCGCTGCTGCCGCGCCGGCACGGCGAGCCACCACAGGGCGCTCGCCTGTCCGGGGGTGAGCGGATGCTCCTGATCCCTCATCATTCGGCGCAGCAGCCAGTCCAGCCGCCGCCGGTCGTGCTCCTCGGCGATCAGGGCGGGCAGCAGCACCGCCAGCCCCGGCCGTGTCCCCTCGCCGCCGTCCGCGGGCGAGGCGGAACGCAGCAGGTCCTCCAGGGCGTCGACGGCGACCTCCTGGGACCGTGCGGTGTTGAGCGCCGTCCAGAACAGGTCGGCGAGCCGGCCGGTGAGTTCGGGCCTGGTCGCGGCGAGCGCCGCCAGCAGGGGCCAGTCCCCCCGGTCCCCCAGCGGGGTGCCGGGTTCGTCGTCCAGGACCTCGTCCACGTCGGTCGTCGCCAGCCGCACGATGGTCACCAGGGCGAGGTCCTGGTACTCCGCGCCGCGGTGCCCGGTCCACTCGGCCAGCCGGCGCAGCACGGTCGCGGCGCCCTCCGGGAGCGTCAGCAGCCGGACCACGTTCCAGGAGGCCACGGCCAGCTGGGACCCGTCGTCGCGGACCCCGATCCGGGCCAGCGCGTCCAGGGCGCCGTCCGTCGAGCCGGCGGCCCGCCCGTAGCCGAGCGCCATCGCCGCCGTCCAGCGCAGGGCCGCCGTGCCGGACCGCGACCAGTCGTCGACGACCTTGCGCACCGCCCGGCGGTGGGAGGCGTGCCCGGCGACCTGGTCGAGCGCCGTGGCGGCGAAGATCCTGCGGCGGGGGGTGGGGGCCTCGGCGAGCGGCCGGACCAACTCCGCGAAACCGTGCTCGAAGTCCCGTACCGACAGCTCCCCTGCGGCCACCGCCGCCCGCATCGACACCTGCGGCCGGGGGTCGTCGGCGAGCAGCCGCAACCAGCGGACGACCGGGGCGCGCACCGGGAAGTGCCGGTCCCAGACCTCGGCCAGCACGGCGGCGGGCAGCGCGGAACCCCGGTAGAAGATCAGCCGCCCGGTCACCTCCGCGCCGGCCACATCGACGGCCCCCTCGTCCCAGCAGGCCCGTGAGAGCGCCAGGTCGGACTCCGGGTCGTCGCAGAACAGCGGGCGCGAGGGGGTGCTGTCCGGATCGCTCTGTACGGACAGTTCCCAGGTCAGCAGGTGGGCGGCGGCGGACACCGCACTGTGGGACGCGCCGCCGAGGACCGCCAGCGCGATCCGGAACGCCACCGGGTGGAACAGGGAGGCCGTGGCGGAGCGCACCGGCGTGCGGTCGCCGGAGGGCGGGGCCGGCGGCGTCCGGTCAGCCCCGGCGAACCACTCGTACGCCTGGACGGCCGCGATGCTGCGGCAGCCGGACAGCAGCTCCTCGCGGGTGAGGGTCCCCAGCAGGTGTCCGGCGAGCAGTGAGGCGAGGAGCTCCGCCTCCGCGGGGCGCAGGTCCTTCAGCCCGACCGCCTCGGTGACCTCGGGGTCGACGGAGAGGTCCGCCCCGTGCTCCAGCAACCCGGCGAGCGGCCCGGCGCCCTCCACGTCGTCGCCGTGCGCCTCCTCCAGCCGCTCCCGCAGCCGGACGGCGACCAGCTCGCGGGTGGGCGCGGGCGGGCAGACCACGCCGTACCGTCCGGCCAGCAGCGGGTTGGCCGCGGAGCCGACGGTCACCACGAGCACCGCGTACGAGCCCCGCTCCGCCAGCGCGGCGGCCAACTGGTCCAGGTCCATCTCGTCGGGCGGCCGGGCGTCCGGCCGGGCGAGGGCCGGTTCCAGCAGGTACCCCGTGCCGCGCCGCCCACCGCTGCCGCCCGCCACCTCTTCGGCCAGCCCGCGCACCCCGCCGTCCGGGTCGAAGCGGCGCACCCGCTCGCCGTCCTCTGCGCCCTCCCCGTTACGGGTGACCTCCTCCAGCAGCGCCAGGGCGGTGCTGGTGCGGCCGGTGCCGGGTGCGCCGCCGAGCACGACCAGCCGCCGCGACTCCAGCGCCCGGCGCAGCCGTACGTATCCCTCGGGCTCCAGGTGGGCCCGGCGCAGCCGTCGCAGCTCCTCCTCCGGGACGGGGCCGCCGCGCATCGCGACGCCGGAACGGCGGGCGTCCAGCGAGACGTGGATGTCGCCGATGTGCGCGTGGCCGATGCGTGAACGGTCGAAGCTGGTGAAGTCACGCCCGCTGGTGAGGAGCTTCTGTCCGGCCCGCCGGGCCCGGGTCGCGGCGGCGAGGTCGGTCGGCCCGTCCTCGCCCTGTTCCTCCGCGAGCGGGTCGCGGGTGAGGCCCTTGAAGCGGTCCGCGGCGCGCTCGCGTTCGCGCTCCCGCTCGGCTGCCTCGTCCGCGGAGTCCGGGGTGTCGGGGGCGTTCGCTTCGGCGGCCGGGGGGGCTGCTTCGGCGTCCTGGTCCCCGCGCTGCGCGCGGCGGGGCGGGGCCGCGGGGGAGGGCGCGTCCTGCGGCCGCTGCGGGTCGGCGCCGGCCGGGCGTTCGGCCACTGCCTCGTCGGCCATGGTCAGTCCTTCCGGGGGTCGGCGCCGATGACGCGCCCGATGTGGACGGGCTGCGCGTAGGTGTTGTTCGTGTGCACGGAGAGGTCGCCCCGCGCCGAGTAGCGGGCGCCCCCGTCACCGTCGTCACCGTCGTCCGGACGGCGCGCGTCACCCGGGCCGTTCGCGTCGTCCGGGTCGTCCGGGTCGTCCGCGTCGTCCGGGTCGTGGGGCGCCGGGGAGCGCCGGGCACGGCCGTCCGCCTCGTGCGGGCCGCCCGGGCCGTGCTGCCCCGGGGCGTGGGGCGCCGGGGAGCGCCGGGCACGGCCGTCCGCCTCGTGCGGGCCGCCCGGGCCGTGCTGCCCCGGGGCGTGGCGGGCGGCGCCGGCCGGTGCGGCCTCCGCGATGGCGGGCGCGGGCCGTCCGGGGAGATGGAACCAGGCGGCGGCCTCGCCCTCCTTGAGGTCGAGCCGGGCCGGGGCGTAGCGCGCGGGGTCGATGAACTTGCCCCCGGCGGAGACGACGTCGCGGTAGAGGGAGTCGGAGACCGCCAGGACCAGGTCGGCCCGTTCGCGGTCCAGTAGCTGCCGGGCGACGGAGGAGTCGGCGAGCCGGCAGGTCAGGTCGACCGCCCGTCCGCTGATGCCCCTGCTGTCGTGGCGTACGGGGCCGACGTGCATGGCCACCCGCAGCCCGAGCGGCACCAGCAGGTCGCGGTTCTCCTGGCGGAGGTTCTCGTGCACCTCGACCATCCACAGGCCGAGCAGCCGGGTGACCGCGATCCGGCCCGGCACCGAGACCAGCACCCCGTCCCCCCGGTCCTCCATGTGGACGGCCTCGCGGGCGACCCTGGCCTGGCTGAACGCCGTCTCCAGGACCCGGTAGATCCGGTCCCGCATCAGCGGCTTCTCCGCGTCGCCGTACTGTCCGGACCGCCTGGCGTCCACGCTGATCACCAGCTCGTAGCGTGCCTCACCGGCATCCAGCGCCTCGTGTTCCACCGCGTGTCCCCGCTCTCTCCGCTAGCCGTCCCGTACAGCCTCCGGCCCGGGACGCAGGCCGTCTGTAGCCGTTTACACACGGCGGGCGGTGCTTCTACTCCTGATGGCCCTCCGCGAGCAGGGCGAGCAGGGCGGGGTCGAGGATCTCCACTCTCCGCGTACCGGTGCGCACGACCTTCTGGGTGCGCAGCAGCCGCAGGGCCTTGGCGACGGCCTCCCGGGTCGCCCCGACGGTGGCGGCGAGTTCGTCCTGGGCGAGATGCACGACCGCGCCGGTGCGCGGGGGGCCGGGCGCGGACGGCCTGTGCGGCCCGGCGGGGGTGTAGGGCCCGGTGGGCTCGACGTGGGACAGCTCGGTGAGGCGGCTCGCCAGGCGTTGCAGGACGGTCAGCGAGGCGAGGGCGGAGCGCTCCTGGTCGGCGCTGCGGAGCCGGAAGGTCAGCTGGCGGATCACCAGCCCGCTGACCCGGGGGTGCGTGGCGAGGAAACGGCGGAACGCGTCACCGCCGATGACCGTCGCCTCCATCGGCCCGAGGGCCCGTACGGTGGCGCTGCGCGGGTGGTTGTCCAACGCGGCCATCTCTCCGAGGAGTTCGCCGGGCCCGCGCAGCCCGAGTATCAGCCGGGTGGCGCCCCGGTCGGTGGCGCAGGAGACGGTCGCCCAGCCCCGGAGCACGATCACCACATGGCCGGACCGGTCCCCCTCGGTCAGGATCGGTGCGTCGGCCGCGTACTCCCTGCGGTGGCCCAGGGCCATGACGCTCTCGTACTCCGGCGCGGTCAGAGCGCGGCCGAACGGCAGCTCATCGCCGAGCAGCCCCATGGCCACTCCCCCCGCGGCGGTCTGTATGGCCCGATCCTGTTGGCCAAGATGTTCCCAGAGTCACCCTCTGGCGGGAGTGAATTGCGCCACATAAGCGCTACGCATGGGTAACTGATGCACTGCCTGATGGGCGGCGCTGAGCGTCGACCGAGCCCGCTGACCGGCCATGGGGCGCGCGGGCGTGCCCGGGGTGCGGGGCGGGGCCCCGTACGCGTCGCTGACCGGCGCGATCGTGGCCGCGACGGCGGGTGCGCGGGGGCGCGAGGGGGGCCGGGGCCAAAAGACACGGGGAGAGGTGCGAGTTGGCGCGAAGTCGGGTTTGGGGCCCGGCCGGAAGCGGACAAAGGGCGACCGCCGCGGGCCCGGTGGCGTGTCCGGGCGGGCCTGCCGGACACGCCACCGGTCTCTCCGGGCCCGCCACCGGCCCCTGGGACGCGCCACCGACCCAGGGATGCGCCACTGGCCCAGGGACACGCCGCCAGCCCCGGAGCGGCGTCCGGGGCCGGCGTCGGACGGGGTGGCGGGGAAAGCGGCCCGGAGGGCTGCCCGGAGCCGCCACCCCCCGCCGTTAGCCGCTAGTTGGCGTCCACGAGGTGGTGAGCGGGGACCGTCACGGTCCGGGCGCCCTTCGTGCCGCCGAGGACGACCTTGCGCAGTGCGCTGTTGTTCTTGTGGTCGGTCTCCTTGAGCCGGTTCTCCGGGTTGGCGAGGACCTGGATGTAGTACGTGCCGTTCGGCAGGTCGGTGATGTCGAACGACTGACCGGGCAGGTCCTGGGTGTAGGTGTCACCGGAGCCGACGTCGAGCACCTCGCGGACGGAGATCGAGTTCTCCTGGCCGCACGCGGTGGACAGGTCGGTGTTGTCCGGGTGCCAGTTGGCGTTCTTCACGGTGTAGTCGACGGCGTCGGTGTTGGCCAGGCAGAACGCCTCCTTGCCGCTGCGCACGGTCTCCTTCCGGTCGGCCTTCAGCAGCCGGTAGCTGGCGAAGTCCGTGAAGTGCCAGTGCTCGTGCCCCGGGCGCGGGTCCCATTCCATGGTGCCGGTCGGGGTGTAGCCGACCTGGTTGCCGCGGGCGTCGTAGAAGTACTGGTAGGCGTCCATCAGTTCCGCGCCGGGGGAGCGGAAGCCGTCCACGACCAGCTTGGCCGGGCCCGCGTTCCACACGTTGGCGCTGAAGGCGAGGTAGTCCTTGCCCGGCACGTCCTCATAGCCGTCGCTGACCGTGATGCCGTAGGCGGGCAGCGAGCGCAGGTCGGGCTTGGGCACGTCGGGCACGCTCGCCCGGCCGGTGGGCCGCTGCGCCAGGGGCCGTACGGCGGGGGCCCGGCGCGAACCGTCGGTCTGCCCGGCCCGGTCGCCGACCCGGGCGGCGGAGAAGGCCTGCCGGCCGAGGGCCTCCCTCTTCAGCGCCCAGGGGAGGGCGGGCGGAGCCGGGGCGTACGGCCCGTGGCCGACGTTGTACGTGGACCCGGCCCCGCTCGTCACGGCGGCCGGAGCCTCGGTCCGGGCGACCGCGCCGTGCCCGGTGTGACCGGTGTGACCGGAGGCGGGGGCGTCCCCGTGCGCGGTGTGGCCGTGGGCGGCGGCTGTTCCGTGCCCGGCGTGGCCCCCGGCGGCGGCGCTGCGGGAGGAGGCGGCCGGCGAGGCGGCCTCCTCCTCCCAGCTGCGTTCGCGGACGGTGAGCTTGACGCTCTGGGGCCGGTCGGCGATCCCGAACAGGTCCCGGTACTTCTTCGTCACGGAGATCGTGGCGGTGTAGCTCCCGGGGGCGAGCTGGACCGGGTCGGAGTAGTAGCCGGCGTAGGTGTTGGACGCCCAGCCGTTCTCGACGCCCCACACGGAGCCGAGGGTGAAGGGGTTCACCGGGCAGCTCTGCGGATACTTCGAGTTGGCGGGCGCGTCCGGCCGGACCCGGCCAGAGGCGTTGTTCGGGCAGAAGGACTCGGTCGTGCTCAGCACCGTCTTGCCGGCCGCGTTCCTGACCGCGATCTTCGCGAAGCCCGGAAGCCCGGAGAAGTCCTTCACGAGCCCCGCGGGGAGCGGCTTCGTGACGGTCTTGGCCCCGTCCCGGACGATCTGGGCGGCGACGACCGGGTCCTTGTAGGACTTCCGGACCACCTTGAGCTCGAAGGCCCCGTTCTCGGAGGTGAGATACGTACCGAGGTCCAGATAGACCCCGGGGTCCTCCTTCCACGAGTCGAGCGTCACCGTCTTCGACGCGGCGATCAGGCTGAGCTTCGGCGACGCCTCCGCGGTCTTGGCGTCGGGCGCCGCGGCGACGACGCCGGCGGTCACGGCGACGGCGGCGGCGATGGCGATCGAGGGCCGGGTCAGGCGGTGGGTGGGGCTCTGACGGAGTCTGGTCATCATTCCTCGTACTTCCGGTTTCCGAGTGCGTGATGGGGCATGGACGCCCAGCCCGCCCGAACTCCCCTGCGGCGACGCTGTGTCCGCCCGGTGAGAGGCCACCAGAACTCTCCGGGTTGTCTGCCCGCCCCCGAATGCCCCGGGGTTGTCCGAAAGCCACCCGCCCCTCGCCCCCGCCCCGGAGCGCCGGCGACGCCGCTTCCCGCAGAGCCCGGAAGGCCTCCCGGCCGCCGCACCCCGCCGGGGAAGACGCCGACGAGGCGGCTCGATTCGTACGGCGGGCCCCGTGCTTGGGAGTCACCGGCGGGGCACGGGGCCCTCCCGACTCATCTCGGCACCGACGTCGACGAACGAAGTCGATCGTATCTATCGATATGCCATTTCGTGAGTTCCAGAAGTTCTGCCCCGGGCAGCGGTTCATCCGGCCCCAGGAGCACTGTCCTGCCGGAGCCGTTGCTCGTCTGCTGCGGTCGGCCTGCGGGAGAAGTCCCATCCACTGTGGTTCCCCTTCATCGTGATGAGGGCAGGAGAAGGAGCGTGCGTGCTCCACCGGCGCCCCTGGTTCTCAACGGCCGATTAGCCTGAGGGGCCTCATGGGAAATGCGGTCCTCTCGGGTGAGTGCGAGGAGATCCCGGACGGGGCGGGGGCACATGGCGCAAATATTCATCAACTACCGCAAGACTGGGGGGTCTTATGCTGCGGCCCTTCTGGACGAGTTGCTGTCCCGTCGCTTCGGCGAGAAACAGGTCTTCCGGGCGGCGAGGTCCATTGAGGTGGGGAGCCATTTCGCGGAGTCGATCCTGAGGGCCGTAGCCGGCTGCGGTGTCATGCTGGTCGTCGTCGATGCGGAGTGGCTGGAGAAGTTCCCCGCCGACGGCTGCGATCCCTCTTCCGGTTTGGACTGGGTCGTGAGGGAGATCGAAGAAGCATTCGCGTGCGAACGGATCGTCATTCCTGTGTTGCTGTCCGGTGCTGAGCGTTTGCGGGAGGAGGCTCTGCCGGACGCGTTGAGGAGACTGGCCGGTCTTCACTATCTCAGATTCGACTACCGGAACGTTCGGCAGGACTCCGCCTACATGGCAGAACAGCTGGTCCGGGTGTGTCCGCGTGTGGAGAGGCGGAACCGTCGCTCCCCACGCTGTGGACGGCTCCACGCGTTGTGGAGTACGTGTGGAAGGGCCCTTCGCGGCGGATGAGGCGACCGCCTCGCCTCGGTACGCTGGTCCGCCCCCGTGCTGTTCGCGCACCGGTGAGGACGTCATCGTCTCAACCCGGCCTCGTAGTGAGCAGCGGTTCGCCGCTCGTCGCCAGGGGCCGGCATCCCGTCTCACGGGCTCCGAGCGCGGCGAGGAGGCCGACGGCCGAGCCGCCCGCCATGAGCAGCAGCGCCGGCCTCCACCCGAAACCCCCGTCGAGGACCAGCCCGAACAGCGGTTGCAGCACCGCCGACGCCGCGAACACGCCCGTGTTGAGCAGCGCCAGGGCCGTCGCCGCGACCGGGCCCGGCACGGACTCCTTCAGGGCCGCGAAGGAGATGGTCACCTGGGAGGCCGCGGCGCCCACCAGGACGTAGAGGCCCATCGCCTGCCAGCCGGCCTCCCACGGCAGGAGGGCCAGGCCGGACCATCCGGCCACGGCCATGCCGCTGGTGGCCAGGAGGTACGGGCGGCGGCGGCCCGCCCGGTCCGACCAGAGGCCGATCACCAGGCAGCCCACGCCGTACACCGCCAGGGCCGTCGTCGTGTACCAGGCGGCCACCGTGTTGGACAGGCCGCGCGTCTCGGTGAGCAGCGGCACCCCCCACAGACCGGCGAAGGCGTAGAAGGTGCCGTTGGTGCCGACGGTGGCCACGAGGAGCGGCCACATCGCCCGGGAGCGCAACGCCACGACGAGGCCGCTGCGGGCGGTGTGACGCGGGCGCGTACGGGGAGCGGAGCCCAGGGCCGGCCGGTCGCGCACCACCAGGGCCACCGCCAGGGAGAGGGCGAGCCCGGTGAGCGCCGCGGCGGCGAAGAGCAGCCGCCAGTCGTAGCGTTCGAGCAGCCACGCGGTGGGAGACCCCGCGATGACGGCCCCACAGGAGCCGAGGAGCAGCGTGACGCCGGTGACCAGGCCGTAGCTCTCGGGGCGGAACCAGGCGGCGTTGTACTTCATGATCCCGACGAACACGACGGACAGCCCGGCCCCTGTGAGCACCGGACCGGCCGAGGCCACGGCCAGGCCCCCGGCGCTGGACAGCGCCAGGGAACCGGCCGCCGTGACGAGGGACCCGGTGGCGACGCACACCCGGGCCCCGTAGCGGTCCACCAGCAGCCCGGCCGGGACCTGCGCCGCGGTGTACACCCAGAAGTGCCACGCGGCCAGGGCGCCGAGTTCGGCTTCGCCGGCCGCGAACTCGACGGAGAGGGCGTCGGCGAAGGTGGCCGGGGCGAAGCGGTGGAAGAACCCGAGCAGGAAGCAGCCCGTGAGTACCGACCACCCCGCGATCCGGCGCGGGCGCCGTGTCACCGAGGGTCCGGTTCCGGGTCCAGTCGTCCGGACGGAATCCGCTCGGCCCCGAGCCCCGGGCCGGCCCCGGCCCCCGGCCCTCCGCTTACCGGCGGGTCGGCCAGCCGCAGTCCGGCCAGCACGCCGACGATCACCAGCGCGATCCCCGCGATCTCCGCGGCGGGCGGTACGGTCCAGGTCGCGAGGAAGACGTACCCGAGTCCGGAGACGGTCTGGAAGACGATGAGCTGACCGGCGACGGTCACCGGCAGCAGGGTCGAGGAGCGGTTCCACAACACCGTTCCGAACCAGGTGACCAGCACTCCGAGGACCAGGCTTCCCAACGCCAGGTGCCACCACACGGCGTCCGCCGACAGCGTCACCCCGTCGCTGTGGAGCAACAGCAGCGGGGAGCAGAGGACGGACAGGACCAGCGTCGCCACCCCGACGAGCGTCGACCACTCCGACGAGGAGATCCGGGGGTGGGTCTTCATGAACTCGGCGTTGGCGACGCTGTACCAGGTCCACAGGGTCAGTGCGACGAGCGCGCACCCGGTGCCGAGGGCCTGCTCCATCAGGGAGTGGTCGGAGACGACCGACCAGCCGGCCTCCACCACGTTCACCACGACCAGGCCGCAGCCGATCAACCCGATGGGCACGGCGAGACGCCGGAACGGGTACTCGCGCCGCCGGTAGTTGCCGTACAGCGCGACCGTGATCGGCAGCGTGCCGATCACGACGACGGGCGCGGGGGCGCCGGCCAGGGCGATCCCCTGGACCATGAAGAAGTAGTAGCCGACGTTCCCCGCTACGGCGAAGAGCACCGCCGAGCGCCAGGTCGCCGCACTGTGCCCGAGCAGTCGCACCCGGAGGACCAGGGCGAGGACCAGGGACAGGACGCCGTAGAAGAGGTAGCGGCCCAGCGTGATGGCGGCCGGATCGAACGCGCTGAGAACGACGGGCGCGAGGACCGCCAGCCCCCAGGTCAGGTTGGCGAAGATGCCCAGGGAGATGCCGCCGGCCGCTGCCCGTGCGGATGTCGTGTTCGGCATTGCCTAGGTCGGTTCCACGCCGAGAACGCGGTCGAGGACCCAGTTGTCGAAACGGTGCACGACGGGCTCCTCCGGGGTGTATGTGCCGACGACGCTTCCGTTCAGCCCCCGGTGCTGCACTTCGACGATCCAGTTGTCCTCGTCCATGACCTGGTCCCAGCGGGCGTTGTAATCCTTCATCCTCTCCTCGAAATCGGGGCGGGCCACGGTTTCCTCGGAGAAGCAGTACCCGACCTCGGTGTGCGTGTGGTCGGGCCCGGTCGGGATCTTGCGTATCCACCACATGCAGTCCGGCGCGGTCACGATGAAGGAACCCGGAAGGACGGTGGAGAAATGGGTTCCCTCGGTGGCGGGGCCATAACTGCCGACGGTACGCGGAAAACCCGTCGTGCGGGCGTCCGGATACAGGGCGGGAGTCGGCTGATCGGTGTTGACGACGGAGATCCACTGCCCCCGGGAGTCGACCTCCTCCACCGGCTGCTCCCCGATGGAGCTGCGGTGGATGTGCTTGGTGTGCAGGGTCTCCATCTCGACTTCGGAGTACAGCTTCCAGTTGGACTTGAGGTCGTAGCTCAACCGCCGGACGCAGACCATGCGGGAGGTCTGGTACGGGGCGGCGACCTTGTCCACGTAGTCGACGAGGTAGTCGTCCAGGGACACGTGCTCCCCGGGCGACACGTTGACGAAGATCATGCCCTCCCGGGTCTCGCAGGCCACCGGCAGCAGGTTCCAGCCCAGCTGTCCCAGCTCCGACCGCTTGTGCTCCGGTTCCGTGCCCGGGGCCATGACCAACTCGCCGTCGAGGGCGTACGTCCAGCTGTGGTACGGGCAGCGAATGGCCCGGCAATTCCCTTTCTCCTCCTCCAGCAGGAGCGAGCCGCGGTGCCGGCAGGTGTTGCGGAACCCCCTGATCCGGTCGTCGTCCCCCCTCGCGATGATGAGGGATTCGCCGAGAATCGTGGTCGTGAGGTAATCGCCCCGCTTGGGGAGGGACGTGGCGAGATCCACGAAATGCCAGGCGGGGCGGAATATCGTCTCGACTTCGCGGTCGAACCAGCGTTGATCGGTGTAACACCACGGTGGAAGCGTGCTGGCGTCCTTGCGGTCCTTGCGAACCGATGCGTAGTGGTCCGGATGGAACAGGTCCGGTGGCGTCTCCGGGCGCTGGATCATGCTTCTCCTCGGTCTCGGCCCGGTCGCCCCGTCACGAAGGCGAGCAGGGCGGGCGTAACGCCGCATCTCCGTGGCCCGCGACCGGGTGGGGTCACGCATGACCGAGTGCCGTTCCGGCGGCTTATCACCTGAATTAGCTATTGCTCTCGGTGGCCTCAAGTGAAGCTAGGGCGTGGGAACAGAGCCCGCAAGCAAGCGTGAATTATTGGCGCATTGTCGGCAGGTGACAGCCAGAGGTGAGGGGTTTGACCGGTATGGGTTATCGGGGAATGTCTGAAATCCCCAGGAGTCGGCTGAGGGGGGAGGCGGGAGATCAAGCCATTCGGTGACGCTGCGGCGGGTGCGCACGCCTGACGCCCGCGGTTAGCCCGCCGGGCCCTCATGTGTGTCGGGTCGGGCCGTCGAGCAGGGAGCCGTCCGGCGTAGCCCCGACCGCTCTGACGGCCGGGCGGGCCCCTTCGGTGTCCCGGGACCGGCCGGCGCCATCGACTCGGCGGCATGAGGAGGGCCTTGGGCGTGAGCAGGGGCATGGGGCCGCCGCGGGGGAGTGCGGCGGCCGACGGCAGCACGGGGCCGCGGGGAGGCACGAGCGTGCCGCGCGGAGCGCGAACGCGCTCTCGGCCGTGCCCGGGCCCGTGGCCACGCTTTCGCCCGTGCCCGTGGCTACGCCCGTGCCCGTGGCCGGCGCGGACGCGGGAGCGGGCGGCCGGGAGGCTGCCGCGGCCCGCTCCGGCACGCGCGGAGAGTGCCCGGACGCGGATACGGGCATCGGCCCGCACCCGTCCCGGGGGCCGGCGGCCGGAGCGGAGCCGCGGCAGGACGTGGGAACGACCTACGACGAGAGGGACCCGCCCTGGCGGCGGCGCACGACGAAAACGGCCCCTGCGCCCAGGACGACCGCGGCCCCGCTGAGGGCGGCGGCGGTCGGCAGCGCGCTGGAGGAGCCGGTCGCGGCGAGGCGGCCGCTGACGGGGATCACGTCGAGCTCGCCCTGCGGCGCGGGCGTGTTCCCGGTGCCGGCGTCGCCGCCCCTGCCGGCCGCGCCCTCGTTCTCGGCGTCTTCCTTCTCGTCCACCTTGCCGGGCGTGCCTTCTGAGTCCTCCACCTTGCCCGGGTCGCTCTCGGGGGCGAGGACGGTGAAGTCGAACTGGCTGATCTCGTCGAACCCGCACTGGCCGTCCTCGCCGTACGAGTGGCCGATGGTGAAGAAGTAGCCGGCCCCCGGCTGGGCCTGGTCGCCCACCTTGATGCGCATCGCGGCGTCCGCGTACTCGCCGGGCTTCAAGGACTTCACGGTGGCGAACTCGTTGTTGCCGAAGGCGTCGGCCCCTTCGCCCTCGATCGGCTTCCACGCGTCGGTGGTCGAGTTGAACCACTCGACGGTCACGGCGAGTTGGGCGATGTCGTCGAGCTTCGGGTCAGCCGTGCCGAGGTAGAGGGAGATGTCGGTCTCCATCACCTTGACCTCGGAGACGTTGGTCACGCGGTAAGTGAAGTCGTGCCAGCCCGAGCCGGCGACGATCTTGCTCGGGAGGCCGTGCAGCGACGTCTTGCCGCGCTCCTCGTCCGGAATGCCGGAACAGAACGCCGGGCGCGTGTACGTCGGGGACGGCTCGGCGCTCGGCTTCGCGGGCTGCGCGGCGGGCGATCCGCCCACCGCGGAGGAGGTGGCCTCCGCCTTCTCCGGCAGGTGCTGGGCCTCGTCCCCGGCGCCGGCGGCGTCGGAGGCGTCATCGGACGCGTCAGAGGTGGCGGCGGCATCAGAGGCGGCGGCGTCAGAGGCGGCGGACGGCTCGGGCGCCGCCGTCGGGGAGGCCGACGCCGAGGGGGCGCTGTCGGCCGGGGGCTCCCCCGTCGCGTACGCGGCCGGAGCGGCGAACAGCGCCATGGGAGCGACAGCAGCGGTGAGGGCTGCGGCGGTCAGAATGCGGTGGAGCCTCATGGAGTCCTTCCGTGAAAGCGCAGCTGTACGGCCGCCTGGCGCCAAAGGGCGCTCCACGGCCGTACGCCTGTACGTTCAGGGGATCGGCGGGAGCGTCGGAAGGTTGCGCGATCCACGGGCGCCGCACCTGTGATCCCGCTCACGGCGGATGAGGGGGCACGGAATCGGGCGGGGCCGACTCGCCGGAGGCGGCCTCCACGGCCCCCGCCGGCGGCGCGGAGCGGGACAGGCGCCAGCCCCCGCGCTGCTCGGCGGCCCTGTCGGCGTGCTCCTCTACCGGCGCCATCGGTGATGTCGACGGTGGCCGCCCCGGCCGCGGCCCGGGGCGCGAGGTCGAACACCAGGGCGACCGCCTTCCGCGTCCGCCAGGGTGGCCGTCAGGCGGTCGTGGCCGGGCGTGGGCTGCCGTGGAAGACCTGGCTGGTGTGCCAGGAGCGGTGGGCGGCGGCGACGGGCCGGGCGCCCGGCTGGGGGCCGATGACCGGACGGCCCGCGAGCGTGACGACGTGCGCGCGGGCGGCGGCGCTGCGGCCGACGAACCCTTGCGAGACCAGGATGCGGTGGCCCCCGCCACGGCCCTCGCCGAGCCCCAGCACACCCTTGTCGAACAGCTTGTGGTGCAGCGAGCACAGGCACAGCCCGTTCTCGACGTCGTCCGGACCGTCGAACGCCCACCAGCGCACATGGGCGGCCTCGAGCCCGACCGGCACCGCGCCGATCCTGCCGTCATATCCGCAGAAGGCGCACTGGTACTCGTACGCCGTCAGGACCGCCTCCCGCATCCGCCGGTCCCGCTGCCTCGTCGCGGCGGGGAGCGGCCCGGTCTCGGCCTCCTCCAGCCCGAGGCCGACGGCCTCGCAGAGCTCGCTGTGGAGGGAGGGCGGGAAGTTCAGGTCGAGCAGCACCCGGGCCAGCCGCCCGAGCAGGGACGGCTCCCGCCGCAGCGCCGCCCGCAGCTCCGGCGTCAGCCGCCCGGTGGCGCCGGTCGAGCGCAGCTCCCTGACCCCCGTCCCCGGGCTGCCCGGCCCGCGCTCGGTGCGCACCTCCCACACGCCGTCGCTGACCAGGTGGTGGAAGGGGTAGGCGGGCGTGGTCCGGTTACCGGGGCCGTACTCGGCGAGCAGCCCCCGAAGGTCCTCCTCCACGGCGCTGTACCGCAGCTCGCCCTCGGCGTCCTGCTGGAACCGGCTGAGCGCGTACAGGAAGAGCAACGGCTTGTGCGGAGCCCGCGCCCCCCTTCTCGTCCACTGCCTCAACTGCGAGGTGCGCTCGACCCAGTCCATGGTCGGCGATCGTACTGGCGGCCCGTCGGAGCCCGGGGCGATGCGTCAGAGCCCGGGGCGACGAAGCACGGCCGCAGCGCCCGGCCGCGCACCGGGCCGCTGCCCGGGCCCTCGGCTCTCGGGGACTTCGACGTATCGCCAGGCGAGAGCAATGGCGGAGGATACAAGATGCGAACTCGTGAGCGGTTGCCCCCAACACGCATTCCACATGTTTATCCGACGGTTCGGAGTGAGGTGGGGCTGTTCTGGCCTGGGACGGAGCCGGACGTCGGGCGGATGGTGAGCGGCACTGGACGGGCGTGAAGGAGACCAGAACGGAGACCGAAGCGCCGGGTCACACCTTCTTGACGACGATCGACCCCGGGACCAGCCTCGTCAGGTCGTCCACGTCCGAGGTGAAGACGGTGACCTGACCCTTCTGTCGGCGCGCGACGACGGCGAGTATCGCGTCGATCGCGTACTTGTGCCCGTGCAGTTCGGCGTCTGCCAGCAGGCGGCGGGCCTGCCGGGCCTCGTCCTTCCCGATGTCGGCGACTTCGAGCCGGGAAAGCACCCAGTCCCAGCGCTGCTCGGTAGTTCTGCCGTCGTACGCCTCGACCAACGTCATCGGAGACGTGACCACCTCGGCTTCACCCCGGGCTGCGAGGTCGAGCCACGCGATCATCTTCCGGTCGCCGCGCACGGCGAGGGACAGGGCTTCGCAGTCGAGGACGAAGACGCGCAGCGGTCGCTGCCCGGGCTCACCGGACCGCTTTCTCACGCGGCTTCTCCGGCGCCGTTCGCTCCGGTGGCGCGCCGGCGCTCGTGGTCGGCATCGAGGTCCTCCAACTCCTCGAACGCAGCGCTGCGCTCTTCTTCGGTGAGAGGACCGTGTTCCTCCTGCAGCCAGTCCGACAATTCCCGCAGTCGGTCCCGGTCGCGCTTGAAGCGCAGCGCCTCGGCTACGTACGCCGACATGCCTCGTTCTGCCGCCTCCGCACGGATCTCGTCCAGGAGATCCTCGGGGATCGTCACCGTCACCTTCTTCGTCGCCATACAAAAGACCATACTCTTGGTATTACGCTCCTTACCAGCCCAGTCCCGCGACCGCCTGTGGGCGGTCGGGCGGCCGTGGCGGGACGTGGTGCGACGCAGCATCGGTCACACCATCCCCGAGCGGGCCGACCAGGTCCAAAACCGGCTCCGGCGCGGCAGCCGCGGCGGGCGCCCACCGGCCTTCGACAAGCAGCGCTACAGGCAGCGCGACGTGGTGGAACGCTGCTTCAATCGGCTGAAGCAGTGGCGCGGCATCGCTACTCGCTATGACAAGACCGCGGAGTCCTTCCAAGCAGCCGTCACTCTCGCGTCGCTCCTGATGCGGGCGTGATGTTCCGGCGGTAAGCGGCGGGTCATCAGAGATGGAGCTCCAACTCCCAGTCTTCGAAGGGCGGCTCGACCTGATAGCTCGGGTCACAGCACACCCGAACCCACTGCGCGACCCGGTACTGCGCCTCTCCGTCGTTCAGCACCATGCCGTCGGCGTCGATTCGCAGCACATTGCTATAGATCGCGAAGACCTGTTCCAACGACGAGCCGGAGTGAAAAACAGCCGAGCGATAGTCGAACCCATCGAGCAGGTCCAGGTCGAGGGTGCCGTTCGCCAAGTAGAAAGCGAAGAGCCGGAGCGAAGCGCGCACGTCGACAGAAAGATGTCCCACCAAGGCATCATGCACAGCTACCGCGCCACCTTGGCAAGATCCTCTGAAGACGCTGCCTAGGGGCGGCCGCAGCCTGGCGGTCAGCCTGCCCAGGCCGGTTGTCCCCCAACTCGCTGTCGGCAAGGACTGTTGCCGCTGGCCTGGGGCCGGGGAGGCCGCAACCAGCGGACCGGAGTGCGACGAGGCCATCCCGAAATATCAAGGGCGACAGCCGTTGCAACAGGTGGCGGCTGACTGCCGATCGCCGCGTCGAGGTCGTCGAGGACCTCCTCGATGTCGAGGGGCTCCCACGCCCGGAACCGCCCCAGCACGAGCGGTAAACCGTCCGCGTCGAGCGGTGGCGTCCACTCCTGGGCTGGAGGTTTCGGAGCCACTGCGGTGCTCACCGCTCTCTCCCCACCGGAGTCTCGACCACAGCCCAGGTGACCTTGCCCCACGGGTGCGTGTCGTAGCCCCACTGCGAACTCATCACAGCGACCAGACTCAGACCCCGGCCGCTCTCAGCGTTCAGGTCGGCCGTTTTCAGATGGGGAGCGTCGTGCGAGCGGTCGGAGACTCCGATGCGGACGGCACCGTTGCTCGGACGCTCGATGTGGATTCTCGACACCGGGGTCTCGGTGTGCTCGACGGCGTTGGCCAGCAGTTCAATGACGATGATCTTTCCCCAGCCCGTCACGTCGTCGTCCATGCCCCAGACCGCCAGCACCTGGGAGATGAAAGCGCGGGCGAGGCTCACGGACTCACGTACGCAAGGCACCTCTGCGGCGTAGCCCGGGGAGCCGATCGCATTCGGTTGAGCGACGGCAGTCAACGAGCGACGAGCGCAGCGCAACAGGAAGAGTCCCGGATTCGTGCACGTCCACCAACCGGAAGGCTTTACGTTTCCATTACCCGAGCTCTAGGTGCCAGCGTGACGGTGGTACTACGTTCGGTGCGCGCAGCGCAGGAGAACTACCGGAAGGCGGCCGAGGACGAGCGTCCTCGGTGGACCGCGTTCTACGGGCCGGCGGAACTCAACCACCTCGCGGCGATCATCCTCAACCACAACGGGGAGCCCGCCGAAGCCGAGGCGATGGCTCACCGGTCCCTGGCCAAGATCCCGGCGGAGTTCCAGCGCAACCGCGCGCTGGCCACCTGCCAGCTCGCCCTGGCGCAACTCCGCCAGGGCGAGCCCGAGCAGGCTACGGCGACCGCGGGCACCGTCTTCACGATCATGGAGGGCGCTCCACTGCCGGGGCGCATGCGCACTCTGATCGGAGACTTCCACCGAGACCTGTTCCGGCTGGCGCCGTCCACGACGTACGCCGCGACTGGGCAGACCGCAAGCGAGATGAATGGAGCCGAACGTGACCAGGGTGATCGGCCTGCGGCACTACGGACAGGGAAGCCTCCCCGAGGGCTTCAATCAGATGCTGATCGACGTGCACGCCGACGCCTACGCCGACGCGATGGACAACGAGTTCAACCAGCGGTTCCCGTGGTTCGTCGATCACTGGTCAGGGATGGACGGCTTCACCTGCGTCGTCGCCTTCGACGGCGACGAGCCGACCGGCTTCGCGTACGGCGCCCCGCTCCAGCCGGGCCGTGAGTGGTGGCGTTCCACGGCGTTCGCGCCGAACAACGGCTACACCGCGACCTACGCCGTCTCCGAGGTCATGGTGCGCCCGCAGTGGCGGAGGCAGGGGATCTCGGAGCGGCTCCACGAAGCCCTGCTGAAGGAACGCGGCGAAGACCTTGCGGTGCTCTTGGTCGACGTGACGCACCCGAAGGTTCAGGACCTGTACGAGACGTGGGGCTACGAGAAGGCGGGTGAGCAGCAGCCCTTCGCTGACTCCCCGGTGTACGCGGTCATGGTGAAGAGGCTGCATCCCTGAGCAGTCTCTCCCCTACGTGCGGCGTTGTGCACCGGCTCGGCTCGTGATCACCGTCGGTCGTGAGGGTGTGGCCGGTGGACTAGGCCTGGATGAGGGCGGTGGTCGGCGTGGGCCGAGCCGGGCCGGCGAGGATGCGGTGCGCGTGCTCGGGGACCGTGGTTCGGACGGGTGCGGCGAACCGGCCCCGTGCTGGAGGGCTCGGGCCGCTTGCAGCGAGCTGGACAAGGGCCGGCCGGGCGGTCTGCTGTTGGGCGGCTCGGAGGGGAGGCCTCCATGTGTGGCACCTTGCGAGTGCCTCCAGAGCTACGCAGGAGAAACAGGTCAGCTTCTTCCTGCGCGCAGGGAGCGGTCGCCGTCTGATGGAGGCAGCTGCAACCCTCAACGTCGAAGGCCCCCGCAGCGAGCTGCGGGGGCC
>NZ_JBBBEN010000101.1:88775-90016 GCF_037137275.1 Streptomyces pratensis
TCAACGTCGAAGGCCCCCGCAGCGAGCTGCGGGGGCCTTCGACGTATTGCCCGGTGAGAGCAACGGCGGAGGATACGAGATGCGAACTCGTGAGGGGTTGCCCCCAACACGCTTTCCAAGTCTTCGTCCGGCGGTCCGGAGACGGTCAGGTGCGTAAGGACCTGCGACGGTTCAGGAAGCCGCCGCACATTCGGATGGCACCGTACAGAGGTGAATGAGACCGGAACTGAGACCATGAGCCTTGTCGGACAGAGTTCGGACGGTCGTGGTCGAGTCAGGGCGGCTCGGCCTGTCGGCCCTGCGCGGGCGGAATGCTTGGCGGAGTCGTAATACGCGTCATACACTGCTGGTATGCCGAAGACGAGAATCAGCATCAGCCTGGACAGTGAGCATGCCGAGCGCATTCGGACCCACGCGGAGCGGGCTGGAATGGATGTGTCCGCCTACCTCGTTAACGCTGCGACCCGGCAGATGGCCGAGGCGGAAGCGGCGGAGGCTCAGTTCGCCCGACTTGACGCGGTGATCGCGGCAGCTGAGGCGGAGGCTGCCGCACTGGCCCCGCTGCCTGAAGTCGCCGACGACGACCTCACGGAGCAGGAGCGGCAGGAGGTGCAGGAGGCTATGGGGCTCATCTATGGTGCCGAGGGTCCTGCTACCCGGTCCGGTAACGCGGCGTGACTGTCCGGGTGCCGGTCTACGACACCGGCATGCTGATCGCGCTCGCGGACCGCAAGGCGAAGGCGGTGCGTCTGCACGCCGGTCTCCGGGAGACACCGCATCGGGCGCTCGTGCTCGGACCGGTACTCGCGCAAGTCTGGCGGCCCAGCCCCGCCACGGTGCTTGCCCTGGCCGGGGTGATGAAGGATTGCACGGTGCCTCAGGCTCGTAGTTCGGTCCCGGCCATGCGCCCCACCAGCGTGGGGCAGACGGCATGCATTACGTGCGCCACCGGTCCGGACATCACCGAATGGCACCGCATCGGAAGCGCACTCGGTTCGGCAGAGTTGCCCCCGAAGAAGCGGCCGGACGCTGTGGATGCCCTGGTGGCTCTCACAGCCGCCCGACACGGCAGTGCTGTGGTCTTCACCAGTGATCCGGCAGACCTCGACACCTATCTCAAGGCACTGGATGCCCAGGACGTGCACGTGGTGCAGATCTGACCACCGGTCGACAGCTGGTCAACGTCGAAGGCCCCCGCAGCGAGCTGCGGGGGCCTTCGACGTATTGCCCGGTGAGAGCAA
>NZ_JBBBEN010000101.1:90066-94794 GCF_037137275.1 Streptomyces pratensis
AGAGCAATGGCGGAGGATACGAGATTCGAACTCGTGAGGGGTTGCCCCCAACACGCTTTCCAAATGTTCGTACGGGGGTCCGGTGGGGGTCGTGGACGTCCTGACCTGCGGCGGAACGTTCGGTCCGGCCCCGTCCGGACGGGGCCGGACAGGGATTAATGAGACCAGAACTGAGACCGGGATGGGAGCGCTCGAGGGATATGGTTCACCCTGCTGATTGCGTGTCGGACCCTCTGGCCCCGTGAACGCCGTAGACGTTGGGGCGGGCGGCCGTGATCAGGGGGCCAGCCTCTCCTCGGTCTGCGGATGCACGACGTAGGTATTGAGGAAGAAACGATCTCTGCCCCGCAGCCAGGAACTTCTGGGTGTGAGCGCTCAGCCTCGATTGTGGGCGCTCCGACTAGCGCTGTTCGTCTTGCTCCGGCTCTTGTTCCGTGTCCAGTCGTCGCCACAGCCTTTCCGCAATTTCTACCAGCGTCCCCTCCTCAGGAACCCGCCACTGCTTGGGTCCTTGAACAGCACTCCACTGTTCCCGCCATTCGGCCTGCTGCCAGATGTGGTTCACCAGTCCACTCGGCGAGTAGCGACGGCCATCCGCCTCCCAGAGGATTGGACCCTTACGGTCGTTGATCCAGGTGCCCCGACGTCGGCGCGGATCCTGGTCGAGCCAGACGCCGATGGCCCGCTCTTCGGTGTCGCTGGGGGTGTAGACAAGCGGAGTGCCGTCAGAGAGGAGATCGTGGTCCACGAGGAGGTGAATCGTCGGAGGACGTTTCGCGCGCTTTTTGCCCGCTGCTGTCACGAACGCCGAGAGATCAGGAGAGTCACTGCCGGCGTCGAGCGTCAGCAAGACTGCCTGGACCAGCTGCCTGGATTTCTCCTCGCTGGCGAAGGTGCTGGTGATATAGCTCTTGTTGGTGAAGAGCTTGTCAACCATGTCGATCAGAGTAGCCAGGACGCGTCGCACTTGGTGGGGAACATCTTGCAGAAGAGCTTCCCAATCACTTTCGGGCTCCTGCAACGCCTCGCTGTCGATTCGCTGAAATACGATATGGGCAGCCAATAGAGCCCCACTATCTGCGATAGAAGCCGCCCTCCCCGACAGTTCTGAACGGAGCTTCGTAAGCTCATCCCGGATTGCTCGCAGGACCTGTACGGAACGCCAAATCTGGTACGCGCCCGCCTGTTGACCGAATAGGCGAGTATAGGCACCGTCAGCGCCTTCCTTCCATAGGGCTTCAGTGGATCCCTTGACTCGGACCGCGAAGGTCGGATCCCGATATGCGCATGCGAGGGCGGTGGCCGCTTCGGTGACCGAGCAGCCAGAATCAGGAGCCGGATCCATTTCTCCACGCCGGAATACGTATTCCTTGTCCAGTGATAGCTTGAAGTCTTTCTGGATCTCACTCTGGACCGGGTCGATGGCGATGAAGTCCCGACGCTCCATATGGTTCTGCGTGTTGGTGGCCTTGGTGATACTTTGCGCGAACCCCTCAGGTGTTCCCTGTACCGAGACGATCCGTACGGAGACGTAGGCGTCGGCTACGGCGTCCGGATCCTTTTCAAAGGCCCGGTTAGCTGAGGTGACGGTCTGTGCCCCGTTCACGACGCTCGCGTTGTGGAGAGTCAGGGAGATCGGCGCGCCAGTTGCGCGCTTTGCGAAAAACTCTCGTTCGATGGTGTCGCACTGCACCGTGATGCCGTTATGGCGGTAGAGGAAGCCCTCGGGGTCCTCCAACATGCTGTCGACCAAAGTCTTATTGACGCCCGTGAGTCCCAGCGACTTGCGGACGTTGCGGTCGTAGAGGCGCTCGCCGTTGACTGCATACCACTGGGCGAGCTCCGCAGCGCAAACCTCACCAACGATGGCCTGATAAGGGGTCTCGCGGTCGTGCCAGCCTTCGGTCATCTTGGCCGTCAGAGTGATGGGTTCTGGCTGCAGATCGTCCCGCACGGCGCGGTGAAAATCAACCTGGTCCACCACTCGGTATTCGACGGTGCGGCCGAGACCGCCGAATTCGCGGGCTGCCTCATCCAGGATAATGCGCGTCTCAGGTGAAAGTCGACCGTCTCCCATGAGAGCAACGACCAGATGAACCTTGCAGGTGGGAAGCTTGAGAACGCCATGTACTCGGTCCCCGAGCAGTCGCAGGCGCTCGTTAAAGTGATCGAAATCCCGGTTATCGAGTTTCTTGAGGCCGTGGATGAGCTTAAGTGCCGCCTCGGTATCAAATCCTGCTGTCCCTGACTTCTTCCATTTTGCTTGGATTAGCCATAGTTCGGTTCCGGAAGAGGAGAAAGCCACAGAGTCGATTCCAAAGTCATCCCTGCCATCGATCACTCCGGCGGCTGCCTCGTCTGAGGTGCAGTCGGTCAGAATTCGAGCTGCTCTCGCCGACAAAGCCCGAGAGAGAAGAGCAGTCTCGCGCTCAGTAGGATCCTTCTTCTCGAAGTCATCCATGGAAATTCGGTCAGCGAATTCCCTCAGTAGGGCCTCACGAACCTGCCGCACTTCCAGCGGCATACCCTGCGTCTTCCCCATCCTCGACCCCACTGCCCCTCTGGTCTCGCTCTGACCGCCCAGCGTACCTAGGGGATGTAGAGCGTGTGGGTGAAGCGTGTGGCGTCCACTGTCGCAGGGCTTCGACAACGTCGGTGCTCGTAGCCGTCGGCAGCAGGTTTAGACCGTGTCCTACATGGTCAGTTGGAGGAACCGTTTGTAGCAGCAGAGAGCGGCTGCTAGTCCGAGAAAGGCCAGGTAGTTGCCTGGTTTCCGCTCGTAGCGGTGGTTGAGTCGGCGGTAGCCGGTCAGCCAGGACATGGTGCGTTCGATCACTCACCTGCGCCGGCCGAGCCGCTTGCTGGAGTCGATGCCCTTGCGGGCGATACGGACTCCGATGTGCTTGCCCCAGAGCCATCGCCGCAGGTGGGGGACGTCGTACGCCTTGTCGGCGTGAAGGCGGCGGGGCTTTGATTCCGCCGCGTGCGATTCGTGTCCCATGTGGAAATGGGACAGCATCGGCTTCAGGGCCTGGCTGTCGTGGGTGTTGGCCGCGGAGAGTCCGACGCGTAGGGGCAGTCCGTCCGCGTCGGACAGGACGTGCATCTTGGAACCTGGCTTGCCCCGGTCCACGGGGCTCGGACCTGCAAGTTCGCCCCCTTTTTAGCCCTCACGTGCGCGGAGTCCAGGACCGCCCGGGACAGGTCGATCAAGTTCTGTTCGTCCAGGAGCTGGAGAATCTTCTGATGCAGCCGGCCCCACACTCCGGCTCTCGACCAGATGACGAAGCGGCGGTGCACGGTCGACTTCGACGCCCCGAAGCACGGGGGTAAGGCCCGCCATGCACACCCGCTGACCAGGACGTAGATGATGGCTGCGAACACCGCCTCATCATCGATGTTCGCGACCCCGCCGCCCTGCGGACGAACCCGGGCCGGCGGCAGCAACGGCTCCGCTATCTCCCAAAGTCCGTCCGGAACGATCCATCCCCACCGTCCACTCCCCATGACCAGCACAACTGTCAACTGACCATGTAGGACACGGTCTAAGCATGGCTGCACGGTGCCGCGGCTGATCGGTTCAACGACAGCTCGCGTAGCCCGTCGGGGCTCGCCCGATAGGCATCCGCAGGGCTTGCTGGCCGCTGAAGCCTGGTTCGCCTGGGTGCTGTTGGGGCGAGCGGGGATCTCCACCCAGATGATCTTTACGGGGTTGGCCGGTTGCGGGAGTAGCCCCGGCGGCTGGCCATGGTCTGGATGAGGGTGAGTCAGCGTCCCTCAGGTGGTGCTGGCGTTGAGGGGGCGAGGTGCCGGCGGTCACGGGTTGGGGTCGCTGACCGCGAAAATGATGCCGCCTTCTGTGGCCGGTTCAGCTTGAACACGAACTACCACGACTGGAAGAGGCTGCTGGGGTCCGCCCCGGTCCTCATGCTGCTCGGCATTGGACGGGACTGTGAAACGTTCGGTGTAACTCCCGATCATGGAAGATACATCGATGACCAGCAACAACGTGACCGAGGCCGAGCCCGTCGAGCCGTCTGAGACGGTGCCGTCGAAGTCTGTGGACGACCGGCTGATCGATGAGTTGGTGGGCCGGGCTCAGGCCGAGGGCATGCAGCTGACCGGCGAGGGCGGGCTGCTCCAGCAGCTGACGAAGCGGCTCCTGGAGTCGGCCCTCGAGGGCGAGATCACCGACCACCTCGGCTATGACAAGCACGATCCGGCAGGGAAGAACAGCGGCAACTCCCGCAACGGAACCCGCGCCAAGACCGTACTGACCGACGTGGGCCCGGTGGAGATAACCGTGCCCCGCGACCGCGAGGGCTCCTTCGAGCCGAAGATCGTCAAGAAGCGCCAGAAGCGATCAGGCGTGGACGAGATGGTCATCTCACTCGCGGCGAAGGGCTTGACCACCGGCGAGGTCCAGGCTCACCTGGCCGAGGTCTATGGCGCCGACGTGTCTCGTCAGACGATCTCCACGATCACGGACAAGGTCCTCGAGGGCATGGCCGAATGGCAGAACCGGCCCCTGGACGCGGTCTATCCGGTGGTGTTCATCGACGCCATCCACGTGAAGATCCGCGACGGTGCGGTCGCCAACCGGCCCATCTACGTCGCCCTGGCGGTCACGGCCGAGGGACGACGGGACATCCGCGGGCGATGGGTCGGCGACGGCGGCGAGGGCGCCAAGCACTGGATGCACATCCTCACCGAGATCAAGAACCGCGG
>NZ_JBBBEN010000101.1:94844-146474 GCF_037137275.1 Streptomyces pratensis
ATGCTCGTCTGCGACGGGCTCAAGGGCCTGCCCGACGCCGTCGAGACCGTCTGGCCCCGCACCGTCGTGCAGACCTGTGTGGTGCACCTGCTGCGGAACTCCTTCCGCTATGCCGCCCGCCAGGACTGGGACAAGACCGCGAAGGTCCTCAAGCCCGTCTACACCGCGGCGACCGAGAACGCGGCCCTCGATCGGTTCGCGGAGTTCGCCGACGCTTGGGGCAAGAAGTATCCGGCGATCATCTGGCTCTGGGAGAACGCCTGGGAGGAGTTCACTCCGTTCCTACGCTTCGACACCGCGATCCGCCGCATCGTCTGCACGACCAACGCGATCGAATCCGTGAACGCGCGGATCCGGCGGGCGGTAAAAGCTCGCGGGCACTTCCCGAACGAGCAGGCCGCCTTGAAGTGCGTCTACATGGCGATCATGTCGCTGGACCCGACCGGCAAGGGCCAAGCCCGCTGGACCATGCGCTGGAGGACAGCCTTGAACGCCTTCGACATCGCCTTCGACGGCGACTCTCCGCAGCACGCCAGTAACTCCAACAACCCAAGTTACACCGTTTGTTTGACAGACCCGTCCTGCTCATCCTCGGCGTCTCCGACGCGGTCGTCGACGCCATCATGGGCTGGGAGCCCGGCAAGTCTGCCCGAATGCGCCGTCGCTACCAGCACCTGACCAGCCGCGTCCTCAAGGACACCGCGGCTAAGGTCGGCGGCCTCCTCTGGGGCACAGACCAGGCGGAGGGAAGCGGTGCGCCGAAGGCCAGCCACGGCCCCGTCCCGACCGAGTTGGTGGTCCACGTTGCCCGCCTCGGCGAGCGGCGCGTGCCCTGCCTCCACCGTGAGCACGCCGACGAGGTCGTCGCACTCTGGGGCGAGGACTGGCCCGATCGCACTGCCGAGGTTGAGGAATGGGACCGCTGGGGCTGGGAGCACCAAGGCCCGGACGGCGCGAGCGCAATCCGCGACCGTGTACCGGAGCGGGCCGTGGTCTTCCACGCCCGAGCCCTGTTCCTCCCAGGCGGGGAACGCACGGCGACCGGGGGCCCGGAGCAGTGGTCAATGCCGACCTGGGACTTCGAGACCGACCGCTACACCGACCGGGCCTCAGCCTGGCGCACCGCCCGCCGCCCCGGCACGGGCCAGGAGGTCGAGGCCCAGGTGCGGGGCACGGACAAGATGGCCGTCGAGGTGGCCTTCGTCGAGGCTTGTGCACAGGCTGTGGACCGTGCCCGAAGCCCAGGGAAGTACGGTGACACCGAAGAGTGGTAGTGCCCTGGAATGCCGCTTACCAGGGCGAACCACACCGGCGCGCCCCAGCGTGCCCCCCAGGTGGCGCTAGGGAGAGCAGCAGGCCCACACAACGCGACGATGCCCGACACCCCACGGCGGGGTGCCGGGCATCCGCGCGTTCGTCAGTCAACGAGGTAGTGGGCCTCGATGTAGGCGACCGTGGAGTCGTACGGCTCTCCTACTGGCTTCAGTGCGTAGCGGCGGAAGACCGCAGCGGTGGCGCGGCGGGCGCCTCGGTTTCGGGCATCGGCGTTGTCCCAAGCCTTCGCGAGGGTGTGCCTGACTACCTGGTCGATTTCCTCGGCCAGGTTCCTCTCGGTGATGGTGAGACCGGCAGGTGCATGGTCGTGGAGTATCCGAGTCAGGACACCGATGTGGTCGTCGTCCAGTACTACGACGGCTTCGTCCGGGTGCTTCTCGGCGTTGACGATTGCTCGAGCGACCCGGAGCGCTTCCGAGAGGAAGTCCAGTGCGTCCTGGGCATTCTGGATGATCCGGTCCCGCAGCTGCTTGATCCGCTCGGCGAGGGCGGTGTACTTCGCGGACCCCGGGTCGACGCCCTTGTCGAGGGCAGCCTTGATGTGGTCCAGGATTTCCGCTGCTGACGGCGGAGACGTGTCCTCGCCGCCATTCTTGTCGGTCTTGGGGCGGACAAGCGCCAGCAGCTCCTTGAGGACGGTGATGCCCTGAGCGTCCAGGACAAGAGTTTCCTCCTGGGAGGCGACCACGGAGAAGGAGTGGACGTGGGCGTTGATGATCTCCAGGACCATTGGCCCCAGCTCGGCCAGCCGTTCCTTCCTCTCCTCGTCGGAGGACTTCTTGAACAGGGTTGTGTACACGGACCCGAACAGTCCAAAGCCGTCGCCGTACTTGGCGACTCGCTTGTCAGTGTTGATGAACGGGTACAGGCGGGCCAAGAGCCGGTAGTCCTTGCTGAACACCTCGGCGGCATCGGGGTTGGCGTCCAGGAAGACGTTGATGGCTCGGACGGACTGGTATCCGTGGATCGTCAGGTCCACGCCGTCCACGTCCGCGAGGAGGTCTTCGATCCGAGCGAAGGCGAGTCGGAATTCGGCGACCAGTTCGGACAGGTCGGTGACGAACCCGCCTCCCTTACTGTCTTCAGCCGCGGTGGGGTCGACGACGGCCTTCTGGACCTCTTCGGCGAGGCCGATGTAGTCCACGATCACGCCGGAGTTCTTCACGAACCCGTTCGGTGACACCCAGGTGCGGTTCGGGCGAGTGATTGTCTGGAACAGGTTGTGGGCCTTCAGCGGCTTGTCCAGGTAGAGGACTCCCTCGTTGGGAGCGTCGAACCCGGTCATCAGTTTCGCGGTCACCACCAGGAAACACAGGGGGTCGTCCGGGCTGAGGAACCGGCGCTTTTGCTCCTCTTCCTCGGTCTCCGAGAGCTGATACGGCTTCATATCGACGTCTTCGGTCTTGGAGTCCGAGACGGAGATGTTCACCTCTGCAGTGATCCGCTGATGCTTCCCGACCTCTCCGAGCACCTGGGATGCCTCGAAACCGGCCAGCAGCTCGTTGATCTTGTCCGTATATGCCACAGCCAGCTCACGGTTGTAAGCGACGACCTGCGCCTTGAGGCCGTTGCGGTAGGCGCCAGCCAGGTAGTGGTCCACGATGTGCCTGCAGACTGTGTGGATACGTTCGGGGTTGGCGAACACCGAGGTAAGGCGTCCGAACTTACGGGACAGGGCCTCACGGTCGGGGTCGTCAAGGTCGAAGTCGTCAGCGAACTCGTCGAACTCGGCTTGCAATGCCTGGTCGTCCATGTCGAAGGAGACCGGGTGCGGATGCAGTATGACCGGGACTGTCGCCTCGTCCAGAAGAGAGCGGGATACCGAATACCGGTGCAGCACTCTGCCCGGGTCGCCCTCCTCTCCGAAAAGGTCGAACGTGTCGGTGGCGAGATTCCTGACGGGGGTGCCGGTCATGCCGAAGAACCTTGCGTTGGGCAATGCTGCGCGCATCTGCCCGGCCAGGGAGTCCTTGTCGGAGGACTGGGTGCGGTGTGCCTCGTCGACGAGCACGATGATGTTGCTTCGGACCGACAGGTTCTTGCCGGCCTCGGCGAACTTGTGGACGGTCGTGGAGATGACGCCACGCACTTCATCGGCCAGCAGGGTACGCAGTTTCTGGCTGTTCGAAGGCTTGTGGAAGTACGCATCCCCCATTGCCGAGGTGAAAACTCCTGAGGTCTGCCGGACGAGGTGATTCCGGTCCGAGAGCAGGATGATCGTGGGTGACTCGGTGCGGGTATCGGCCAGCAGCAGCGCGGCGGCGAACACCATCAGCAGGGTCTTCCCTGAGCCCTGGTGGTGCCAGACCAGACCCTTCGAGCCACCCTGCAGGACTCGCTCGTGGATCAGGTGCGCGGCTTCCATCTGCGGGTAGCGGGGTAGGTACTTCACGTCGGTCCCTCCCCCGGCGGTGTCGAAGAGGGCGAAGTTGGCGAGCATGTCCAGGACCGTGGCCGGGTTCATCAGCAACTCGACGGAGCGCTGCACGTCGGCGTGACCGGACAGATTCTCGTCATCGTCGGTGGACCGGAACGGCTGCCACAGGTTCGTGGGCGCGCCGGCGGCACCGAACCGCAGCTTCAGGCCGTCCGTGGCGACGGCGAAGACGTTGGACGTGAAGAACCACGGGTACTCGGTGGCGTACACGTTGTTGATCTCGCGGGCGGCGTCCGCCCACGCGGACTTCGCGGTCGGGGACTTCACCTCGACCACTACCAGGGGCAGGCCGTTGACCCAGTAGACGAGGTCGAACCGGCGGAAGGTCTTGCCTGGCACGCTGATGGTCACCTCATCCGAGACGACCATCGTGTTGGCATTCAGTGTCTCGAAGTCGACCAACTTCAGCGTGTGCCACGCGCCATCGTTGTCCCGGAACTCCTTCCGCCCTCGCAACAGACGCAGCACCTGCTCGTTGGCCCGGACCAGTCCACCTTCGACGGCGGTGACCGTGGACACGACTTCATCGACCACCACGTCCAGGTCAAACCCGTCGATCACTCCCGGGTTCAGTCTGATGATGGCGTCGCGCAGGTGGGAGACGACCACCGTCTGTATGGTCTCCCGCGGCAGGGCTCGCCCCGCGGAGTAATCCCAACCCATCGGCAAGGACCACTGGATCATCTGGTTCTGGAACTCGCGCTCCCGAATGCCCTTCGCCATGCCTCAGACCCCCCTAGTCGGACTAAACGTCGATGGTGATGCTCTGGTCCAACAGTCCCGAGAGCAGGCCAGAGCGCGCTTTCCGGAGGCGGGTGGCCTCAGCCCGCGCCGCATCGGTGTTCGCACGAACGGAAAGTACGGCGGAGGCCACTTCCCGCTGCCGGTCCAAGTCAGGAAGTGGGATCGGTGTCTCACGAATGCGATCCTGGCTGACGTTGACCATGGACGCGCTGGTGCCTGTGGCCGAACTCATGAGGTGGTTCCGGGCCGCCTTCAGCGCCATAGCCACCACGAGGAAGTCCGGGTCCAGTTTCGACGACGGCACGAGTCGAAGAGTCTTGTCAGCGAGGTAGAGGCCGTTCCGAACATCGGCAGGTACTCGCGTGACAGCCCCGACTCGCAAAGGTGTGTTCGCTCGCGTGATTAGCACGTCTCCGGGCTGAACAAGCGCGGACGCAGGCATGAATGTGCCAGGCAGAAGGCTCTTCGATTCCTCTGGGAGGAACCGGAAGGGAGTGACCGCACTGACCTTCAACACGCCAAACTCGTCAGCACCCGGGGGCCACTTGTTTGCCTGGGGACTCTTGCCGCCTCGAATGTCGTCGAGCGCAGTTCCGAGCGCCACGATTGGCTCGCCGGAGAGCATGTCGCTGGCAACGGCCATCGAGACTCGATCCAGCGCCTCGGCCTCTTCGTTGAGTGCGGAGATCTGGTCGTCGACCGCGCCGATGGCCTCGACGATCCGTTTCTGCACTGGCAGGGGCGGAATGTCCATGACGATGTTGAGAAAGTCGGCGGGCTTCACCCGCTCACGCCTGCCACCCATCCCCTTGGAGGCCCCCTGCAGGGCGTCCCACATGCGCTCCATCGTGGTGAGGATGCGAAAGAAGTCGGGGTCGGCGTCGGACGCGAAGGCGAAGGTGGGGAACTCCTGCGACGCGAAGGATTCAGGCAGGTCGTCGGGCGTCACGGTGATCGCGCCCTCGAAAGCCTTGAGGCGGCTGTAGACGAGCATGCTGGGGCCGATCCGGTTGAGCTTCTTGTAGGCGGTTGCGCTCCCTGCCACGGAATCGCGGTAGAGCAGCCCTCGCCCCCTGTTCAGCACGCCCACGGTTGGGTATTTCTGCTCCGGGTCCACGTCCACGGATTCCACATTCGGCGTGAGGAACCGCGCCAGAGGAGCCCGGACCCAGCCCTCCTGCACCGGGGCAGCTTGGCCATTACTCGTCGGGTCACTCATCGAAGCCCTCGATCCCGGCGTCGGCGAGCACTGCGAGCATGCGAGCCTCAGTCTTCTCTCGTTCGGCGCGGGCGAGGTTGTAGGCGTCGATGAGGGTGCCGAGGTCTTCGCTCTCAGCTGCGGCCTGTTTGACGTACCTACCGATGTTCAGGTCGTAGCCGCTCGCCACGATCTCCGTCTTGGGCACGAAGCGTGCTGTCAGGCCGCCAAAACCGTCGGGGTCCACCAGGTGGCCGTCGGCGTCGAACTTGGAGTGGTAGGCAGTCACCATGTCGGCGATGTCGGGCGCGGTGAGGACATTGCGGTTCTTGGCCTTGGTGAACCTCTTGGAGGCGTCGATGAACAGCACCCCGCCCTGACGCTCCGGGGCCTTGGTCTCCCGCGCCCGGAACACCAGAATCGCCGTGGGGATGGCAGTCGAGTAGAAGAGGTTCGACGGCAACCCGATCACGGCTTCCAGGAGGTCATCGTCCAGGATCCGTTGCCGGATGGCTGCTTCCTGGCCGCCACGGAAGAGAACGCCGTGGGGCAGGACGACGCCGGCGCGTCCCTTCTTCGGGTCCATGCTGGCGATCATGTGTTGCACGAACGCCCAGTCCGCCGACGGCTGCGGCGCGACACCGCCGATGGCGCGCGGGTCGTTGGTCCACGGCTTCCACTTCAGGCTGTACGGAGGGTTGGCGAGGATCACGTCGAACTGCGCGACCGAGCCGTCTGGCTTCTTGAACCGGGGATCCTTCAGCGTGTCGCCAACCTCGACCTGGAATTGGGTCAGGTTGTGCATGAAGAGGTTCATGCGGGCCACACCTGCGGTGTCCGGGACGGCCTCTTGCCCGTACAGCTTGAGCGTGTAGCCACGCTTGCTGTGCGCCTTGAGAAGGTTCGCGGAGGCGATGAGCATGCCTCCCGACCCGCAGGTCGGGTCGTACACCGACTCGTAGCCCTTGGGGTCGAGGATCTCAACGATCAGCTCGACGACCTCGCGCGGGGTGAAGAACTGGCCGGCGCGGGTCCCCGAACCGTCGGAGAACCGCTTGAGGAGGTACTCGTATGCCCCGCCGAGCACGTCGTGGGACATGTTGCCCTCGTGCATCTTCGGAGTGCGGTCCATTGCCTGCATGACCGCCGCCAACACCTCCCCTGACAAAACCTCTTCGGCTGCCCAGGTCATAGACCCGAACAAGCGAGAGAACTTGGCGGGGTTAGCAGTTTCGATGGCCTGCAGAGCGGTGCGGACCCGCTGGCCGAGGCCGGGATGGGCGATGGTGGTGAGGATCGACGACCAAGAGGCGCGGCGCTGCTGAACGGTTCCGGGGTAGATGAAGGGGATCTCGAACGACTGGTAGTCGCGGTACTCGATCTCGTGGGCTTCCTCGGCAGAGAGGTTGTCCAGGCCCTCGTTCTCGGCAAGGAACTCCTGGTGGTGGTACTCCCAGGTGTCGGACAGGTACTTCCAGAACATCAGCGGGAAGACGACCGAGGAGTACTGCGCTTCGGGCATCGCCACGCGCAGCTCGTCGGCGGCGTCCCACAAGCGGTTCTCGATCTCCTGCTGGGTCACTGCCATCAGTCGGGGGTGTCCTTGCTCGTCTCAGGGCGGCGACCGAGGGCCGTGGTGGTCCTGCTGGTCACCCTATTTCGGGCGCATCCGGCATGTACACGACGGGTGTGTCCTGCTGGGGGAGTAACGATATCCCTCCCCGGGGCTGCGAAAAGTGGCAAACGACCCGAACAAGCAACGCGACCAGGCGCCCGCTTGTTGATCAAGCATGCCCCGCCCCGCGCATGCGGAGGAGGCACCGACTGTCGCTGTCGTGGTGGCTGCGGCGAGGCTATGAAAGAGGCCCGGGCCCGTCGTCCAGGGACGTGATCCTCGAGGGAGGTAGACGGAAGTCTGTCCGTGGAAGTTCAAGGCCGTCTGTCCCGCGCAACTGAGACCAAAAACTGAGACCACGCACGTCGAAGGGCCCCACCGCGAGCGGTGGGACCCTTCGACGTATTGCCCGGTGAGAGCAATGGCGGAGGATACGAGATTCGAACTCGTGAGGGGTTGCCCCCAACACGCTTTCCAAGCGTGCGCCCTAGGCCACTAGGCGAATCCTCCGCGGCAAACAATACAAGACGTTGGAGGGTGCTCGCGAACCTGGTCTCCGGAGATCGTCCGGGAGGGGGTCCTGGCCGCCCCGGGGAGGGGGTGGTCGGGCGGGCGGGTGGACCGGGAGGGGTGGGAATCCGCTAAGGTGGGCGTCAGCCCCTCACGTGGCGCTATCTGACTGAACTCCCCCAGGGCCGGAAGGCAGCAAGGGTAGGTCGGCTCTGGCGGGTGCGTGGGGGGCCCTTTGCGTTCCGGGGCCGGCCGCCCGGCCGGGGCGCGGGCCTGTCGGAGGGCCCGGGGGGTGCGGGCCTGGGCGGGGTGGGGCCGGTTGTCGGTCGTCCCCGATAACCTCGTAGGTGTGTCGTCCCTTGCGCTGTACCGCCGCTATCGCCCCGAGTCGTTCGCCGAGGTCATCGGTCAGGAGCATGTCACTGACCCGCTCCAGCAGGCCCTGCGGAACAACCGGGTCAATCACGCGTACCTGTTCAGCGGGCCGCGCGGCTGCGGGAAGACGACCAGTGCGCGCATTCTCGCCCGCTGTCTGAACTGCGAGCAGGGGCCCACCCCCACCCCGTGCGGGGAGTGCCAGTCCTGCCGGGACCTCGCGCGCAACGGGCCCGGTTCCATCGATGTGATCGAGATCGACGCCGCGTCGCACGGTGGCGTGGACGACGCCCGTGATCTGCGCGAGAAGGCGTTCTTCGGTCCCGCCTCCAGTCGTTACAAGATCTACATCATCGACGAGGCGCACATGGTCACCCCGGCGGGCTTCAACGCCCTGCTGAAGGTGGTCGAGGAGCCGCCGGAGCACCTCAAGTTCATCTTCGCGACCACCGAGCCCGAGAAGGTCATCGGGACCATCCGGTCGCGTACGCACCACTATCCGTTCCGGCTGGTCCCCCCGGGCACCCTGCGCAGCTATCTCGCCGATGTCTGCGGTCGGGAGAACAGCCCGGTCGAGGACGGCGTGCTGCCGCTCGTCGTGCGGGCCGGGGCCGGGTCCGTGCGTGACTCGATGTCCGTCATGGACCAGTTGCTGGCCGGCGCGGGCGATGACGGTGTGACCTACGCCATGGCGACCTCCCTCCTCGGGTACACGGACGGTTCGCTGCTCGACTCCATCGTCGACGCCTTCGCCGCGGGCGACGGGGCCGCCGCCTTCGAGGTCGTCGACCGGGTGATCGAGGGCGGCAACGACCCCCGCCGTTTCGTGGCGGACCTGCTGGAACGGCTCCGGGACCTGGTGATCCTGGCCGCCGTGCCGGACGCCGGGGACAAGGGCCTCATCGACGCCCCCGCCGATGTGGTCGAGCGGATGCAGGCCCAGGCGTCCGTCTTCGGCGCCGCCGAGCTGAGCCGCGCCGCCGACCTGGTCAACGAGGGGCTCACCGAGATGCGCGGGGCCACCTCGCCGCGGCTCCAGGTGGAGCTGATCTGTGCCCGGGTCCTGCTGCCCGCGGCCTTCGACGACGAGCGGTCGTTGCAGGCCCGGCTCGACCGGCTGGAGCGCGGTGCGTCCGCCGCCGCTGCCGCCTCGTTCGCGGCCCCGGCCTCCGGCGCTCCGATGGGGTACGTGCCGGGCCCGGAGGCTCAGGCCCATGCCCCCGCGGCTCCTGCCGGCCCGGACGCCGCCCGCGCCGCCGCACGGGGCGAAGCGCCCGCCGCGTACGCCCCGTCCCCGCCCGCCGGGCCCCCAGCGGCCCGGGAGACCGCGCCCCCCGCTCCCGCGCCTGCCGCCCCCGCTGTCCCCCAGGCCCCGGCAGAGGCTCCCGCGCAGCGGCCCGGGTCCTGGCCCACCGCCGCGGGCGGGGACCAAGCCCGTCGCCCCGGCGGCTGGCCCACCGCGTCCGCCCCCGGCAGCGGTCCCGCCGCACCCCGGCCACCGGCGGCCGCACCCGTCGCCCCGGTTCCGGCGGCCCCCGCCGCGCCGGCCGCCCCGGCGGCCCCGGCGGCCCCCGAGGGGGGGCAGAGCATGGCCCAGGGCGCCGCACAGGTGCGGAGCATGTGGCCCGACATCCTGGAGGCCGTCAAGAACCGCCGGCGCTTCACCTGGATTCTCCTCAGCCAGAACGCCCAGGTCACAGGGTTCGACGGGACCACCCTCCAGATCGGCTTCCTCAACGCGGGCGCCCGCGACAACTTCGCCGGCAGCGGCAGCGAGGAGGTCCTGAAGCAGGCCCTCGCCGAGCGCTTCAACGCCCAGTGGCGGATCGAGGCGATCGTCGACGCCTCCGGCGGCGGAGGCGCGTCCCCGCCGTCCGGTGGCGGAGGAATGCCCCCGCAGTCCGGCGGTGGGCGCCCCGCCCCGCAGTACCAGCCCGCTCCGGCGGCCCCGGTCGCATATGAGCCCCGCCCGGCACACTCCGCCCCGCAGCAGCCCGGGCCCCCGTCGCCGCAGCAGCACGGGTCGCCGTCCCAGCAGACGCCTTCCTCCTCCGCGCCGCCCCAGGGCCGGCAGGCCGCGTCGTCCGCACCGGAGCCCTCCCGCGGCGCGTACCGGACTGACAGCGCGTACGGGGGGGACAGCTCGTACGGGGCCGAGCCGGCCCGGTCCGTCGCGCCCGAGGACGACACCGCGGAGGCCGACGATCCGGACCTCGTCGACTCCGCCCTCTCCGGTCATGAGCTGATCGTCCGCGAACTGGGCGCCACGGTGGTCGAGGAGTTCACCAACGAGCAGTGAGGCGGGGGCCAACGGCCGGGGCCGACCGCGGGGCGGTCGAGCGGTGAGGCGCCGGGGGGCCGGGCGGTGAGGGGCGCGGCGGCGGTGGGGGCGTCCACGGACCGGCGGCCGTCGGGGCTCCGCGCGCCCGGCGGTTAGGCTGCATCCCGTGAAGGTCCTCGTCATCGGCGGCGGCGCCCGCGAACACGCCCTGTGCCGCTCTCTGTCCCTCGACCCCGATGTCACCGCTCTGTACTGCGCCCCCGGCAACGCCGGGATCGCAGAGGTGGCCGAACTGCACCCGGTCGACGCGCTCGACGGTGACGCCGTCGCGCGCCTCGCGACCGAGCTGGGCGCCGGGCTGGTGGTCGTCGGCCCCGAGGCGCCGCTGGTCGCCGGGGTCGCCGATGCCGTGCGCGCGGCCGGCATCCCCTGCTTCGGCCCCTCCGGCGAAGCGGCCCGGCTGGAAGGCTCCAAGGCGTTCGCCAAGGACGTCATGGCGGGCGCCGGCGTGCCCACCGCCCGCAGTTACGTCTGCACCACCCCCGAAGAGATCGACAAGGCGCTCGACGCTTTCGGCGCGCCGTACGTCGTCAAGGACGACGGCCTCGCCGCGGGCAAGGGCGTCGTCGTCACCGACGACGTCGCGGCGGCCCGCGCCCACGCGCTCTCCTGCGACCGCGTGGTCATCGAGGAGTTCCTCGACGGCCCCGAGGTCAGCCTCTTCGCGATCACCGACGGCACCACCGTGCTGCCGCTCCAGCCCGCCCAGGACTTCAAGCGCGCCCTGGACGGCGACGAGGGCCCGAACACCGGCGGCATGGGCGCCTACTCGCCGCTCCCGTGGGCCGACCCCGAACTGGTCGACGATGTCCTGGAGACGGTGCTCCAGCCGACCGTCGACGAACTGCGCCGCCGCGGTACGCCCTTCTCAGGGCTGCTCTACGCGGGCCTCGCGATCACCTCGCGCGGGGTGCGGGTCATCGAGTTCAACGCCCGCTTCGGCGATCCCGAGACCCAGGTGGTCCTCGCCCGGCTGAAAACCCCGCTGGCCGGTGTCCTGCTGGCCTCCGCCAACGGCACTCTGGACGTGTTCCCGGCACTGAAATGGCGCGACGACGCCGCGGTCACCGTGGTCATCGCCTCGCACAACTACCCGGACACCCCGCGCACCGGCGACCCGATCGACGGGCTCGCCGACGTCGCGGCGCAGGACGCCCCGGACGCGTACGTGCTGCACGCCGGGACCCGGGCCGAGGGCGACGCGGTCGTCAGCGCGGGCGGCCGGGTGCTCTCGGTGACCGCGATCGGCAAGGATCTCGCAGCGGCCCGCGAGCGCGCCTACACCGCGCTCGGCCGGATCAGCCTCGACGGCTCCCAGCACCGTACGGACATCGCGCTGAAGGCGTCCGAGGGCTGACCCGTCCGTCGGCGCTGGCCCGCCCGCCGACCAGTGCGGCACCCGCCCACCGGCGCTGGCCCGCCCGCCGACCAGTGCGGCACCCGCCCACCGGCCCCGGCCCGCCCACCGGCGCGGTACCCGCCGACCAGTGCGGCACCCGCCCACCGGCCCCGGCCCGGCCCGTGAGCCCCGCGCACCGCAGGCCTCGGCCCACCCCACCAGGCCACGGTTCCGGCGGCCCCGTCGGAGGGCGTCGCGGCCCCTTTGCCGCCCGTACGCCATCGGCGTACGGGCGGCGGGCGAGAGGGGCGGCCCTCACGGGCCCGCCCCGTGAACCCTGGCGGGCGCACGACGACAGCCACGGGTTCGACGACCGTTACGCCACCTCGCCACCTCGCCACCTCGCCACCTCGCCGCGTTGTCGGGACGCCCGGGTACATGCAGCATGCGGCCATCCCCCGCCGTGCGACGCGCCTCCTCCGACGCCGCGCACTGGTCCCCCAGGGATCACGGCTCGGTCCTGAGGCGCGAACACGACAGCTCCATTGTCAGCAGCTTTACCCAAAGCCATTCGATCGGGTGACGACTCGGCCATCCGGATGACGGCCGCCGGAGCCCCAACTAGGGTGCGGCGCAAGCGTTCCGGCACTTGGCCCACCGGCATTGCGATGTCAGTTGCGGGTGCCACAGTGGGGGAGTGAGCAACGCCGTCGTAGGGCAGAGGGGGTGACGTCCGGCCATGTCCGGTAGCGATGTGGGTGAAGAACTCGGTGTGCGGGCCGCACAGGCCCGAGCGCTCTCCCTGTTGCGCATCCGCAGCAGGGCGCTGGCCGTGGCGATCCTGCCCGCGGCCCTCGCCGTCGTGCTGTTCGCCGCGGGCGCTCAGGGGCGCCTGGGCGGTCCGGCCTGGGACACCGTGCGCTGGTCCGTTCTCGGCGTCGCCGCCGGTGTGCTGCTGGTGACCGTCCTGGTCGCGGTCTCCGTGGCCCGCGCGCGGCCCGCCGTCAGTCCGACGGTCCCCGTGCCCGAGCGGGGAGCCCCCGACCTCTACCGGCTGGTCCGGGACCTGGCCGCCCGGCTGGACGTGCCCCCGCCCTCGGCCATAGCGCTGACTCCGGACTGCGACAGCTGGCTGGAGGACCGCACCCACCGGGCGTACCGGCGGCTCCGCCAGGGGCAGCCGGGCCCCGCGTCCCGGCAGGACGCCCCCGTGCTGGTCATCGGATCGCCGTTCCTGTGGTGGATGCGGGTCGCCGAGCTCCGCGCGGTGCTCGCCCCCGTCGTGGCCGGCACCGGCCCCTCCGCTCACCCCGACATAGCCGCCGCCCGCCGCTTCGTCCGCGGCCTGGACGCCGCGGTCGCCGATGCCGCGCTCCCCGGGCGGGGCGGGCTGCGCGGGGCACCGCTCACGTTCGTCGGCTGGATCGCCCGGTTCCTGCTGCGCGCCTGCCGGGACCACGCCGGCGAGATGGAGCGCTGTGCGGCCGCCGCCGCGTCGATGCGCGCCCAGACGGTCGACCACGGGCTCCGGATCTCCGCCCAGGAGCAGGTCGGCCTGGCCTACGCGGGATGGGACCGGCTGCTGACCCGGGTGGCGCTGCCCGCCTGGCGGATGGGCCGCTGGCCCTCCCGGCTGGACGTCGGCGTCGTCTCCGCGCTCACCGAGCTCTCCCGCCGGGACCGGCTGGCCGACGGATTCGCCCCCCGCCTGGGCGAGCGCCCGGCGTGCGACCTGCTCGACGAGCCCGGCGCGGCCGACGAGGCGGCGTCCCTCCTGGCCGCCCGGCTCTTCCACGGCGGCCCCGCGGAGAGCGGCCCGGACTGGGCTCCGGTGGACTGGCAGCAGTATCCGGACGAGGTCGTCGACCGGAAGTGGCGCACAGAGGCGGCCCGGCTGCACCGGGTCCTCGACACCATGGGCGTTTCTCCTGCGTCCGCCGCCGACCCGGCCGTCCCCACCCTGGCCCGGGTCGTGGAGCATCTGTCCCGACCGGGAGGCTCCGGTGACGAGCTGGCCGCGGGCATCGGCGCCGCCGTGGCCCGTGAGGAGGCCGGCCGCCCGGCGTACGGCGGCCCGTCCCACGGCGCCCCGGCGCCGACCGTGCCCGGCGGTGGCGGCGCCGCCGACGATCCCCTCGACCTCTGGGGTCCCGGCCCGCTGCCCCTCTTCCCGCTCCAGCCCCCGCGTACGGGCACGGAGCTGCTCGCCGACCACGTCGCGGCGATGGTCTGCTGCGCGGCCGTGGACACGGCGGGCGCGGCCCCCGGTCTGGACTGGCTGGACGGTCCCGCGCTGCTCGTCGGCGGCGAGCGCCGGGCGGACCTGGCGGCGCCCGTCCTCAGCCTCGTCGAGGACGGCGACCCGGACCCGCTGCGATCCTGGCTCGCCGAGGTCGGCGTGCGCTCCGACAAGCCGGTCCGGCTGGTGTAGCCGGGCCCCGGCCCGACTGGTGGAGCCGGGCCCCGCACGCGGCGTACACGCCATCAGGCCCCACACGCCATCAGGCCCCACACGCGTCGTCCACGTCACCGGGCCCAGGGCGCCCCGCTCGCGTCGCGGGCCCCGGGCCCCGCGCCCGCCCCCGTGTCCCGCCCCTCCCGTACGCGCCCCGCCCCCGTGTCCCGCCCCTCCCGTACGCGCCCCGCCCCCGCGCGCCGCCCCTCCCGTACGCGCCCCGCCCCCGCGCGCCGCCCCAACGCAACCCCGTGACCGCCCCCGCGCGCTGCCCCGAGCGCACCCCCGCACCCGCGCCTGCCTCCGTACGCCCGCGCCCACCGCCCGTACGTCCGCGCCCCGCTCCCGCCCCTTGGCGAACACAGGCCCCGGGCCCGCCGGAGCGTGGAGAGGGAAACGTACCGACGTCCGACCGGCGTTGGCGTGCGGGTGCCACCGGAGGGGCGGTGGTCCAAAGGGGCGGCGTCCGTTCCCGTCAATTCACGACGAACGGTGACGGACCGCATGCGTTATGTGATGTGCTGGGGATCGGCGCTGACATTCGGCGCACCAGAGTTGTCCGGGGGACCTGAGGGAGGGGCGAGCCATGGGGGCGGAGCAGATTCGGCGGTGGGAGTCGGGCGCCCTCGCGCACGCGGTGAGCGATCCCTTCGGCCAGGGCCCGCTGCCCTGGCTGCGCGGCAGTGAGAACTACTTCGACGACACCGGCCAGGTCGTCCCCTGGTACGCCGACCCGGCGCTCGGCCGCTCCACCGGCGGCGGCACGCGCACGGCCGACGACGTGCACCGGCAGATCAAGGGCTTCGTCTCGCCCGGCGCGGCCGCCCCCGGAGAGGCCATCGACTTCCACATCACCGTGGACCCGCCCCAGCAGTTCTCCGTGGACGTCTACCGCATCGGCCACTACGGCGGCGACGGCGCGTCCAAGATCACCACGAGTCCGCGGCTCTCCGGCATCGTCCAGCCCGCCCCGCTCGCCGCCGACCGGACCGTCTCCTGCCACCACTGGTGGATGTCCTGGCGGCTCCAGATCCCGAGTTACTGGTCGGTCGGCGCGCATGTGGCCGTTCTGACCACCGCCGACGGCTACCGCTCGCACATCCCCTTCACGGTCCGCCACGACCACTCCGCCGACCTGTTGCTCCTGCTGCCCGACATCACCTGGCAGGCCTACAACCTCTACCCGGAGGACGGTCGCACCGGCGCCAGCCTCTATCACGCGTGGGACGAGAGGGGGCGGCTCCTCGGAGAGGAGGACGCGGCCGTCACGATCTCCTTCGACCGCCCCTACGCCGGGGCAGGGCTGCCCCTGCACGTGGGGCACGCGTACGACTTCATCCGCTGGGCCGAGCGGTACGGCTACGACCTGGCCTACGCCGACGCCCGCGACCTGCACGCGGGCCGCGTCGATCCCAGCCGCTACCGGGGCCTGGTCTTCCCGGGACACGACGAGTACTGGTCGCTGCCGATGCGCCGGGCGGCCGAGCGCGCCCGGGACTCCGGCACCTCGCTCGTCTTCCTCTCGGCGAACACCATGTACTGGCAGGTGGGCCTCGCCCCCTCCGCCTCCGGCGAACCGGACCGCCTGCTGACCTGCCGCAAGCGTCGCGGCCCCGGCAAGTCCGCCCTCTGGCGCGAGGTCGACCGCCCCGAACAGCAGCTCCTGGGCATCCAGTACGCGGGCCGGGTGCCCGAGCCCCGCCCGCTGGTCGTGCGCAACGCCGAGCACTGGCTCTGGGACGGCACGGGCGCGGCCGACGGCGACGAGATCGAGGGGCTGGTGGCCGGCGAGGCCGACCGCTACTTCCCGCGCACCAGCCTGCCGGAGCACGACAACCGCATCCTGCTCGCCCACTCCCCGTACGAGGACTCCGAGGGGGCCCTCCGCCACCAGGAGACCTCGCTCTACCAGGCCCCGTCCGGCGCGCTCGTGTTCGCCTCCGGCACCTTCGCCTGGTCGCCGGCGCTGGATCGCCCCGGCCATGTCGACTTCCGCATCCAGCAGGCGACGGCCAACCTCCTCGACCGGATCTGCAAGCGCGACTGAACTCCCGGGGCGGGTGCGGGCCTCCGGGCGGGCGCGGGCCTCCGGGCGGGGTCCGGCGGCAAGGCCGGCCGGGCCTGCGGCGGGTGTTCGCTCAGATCTCCTCCTGGCGTCCGCTCAGGCCCTTCCTCGTGTGCGCTCGGGCTTCCCCGAACGTCCGGTCACGCTTCCCCCAAAGCGTCCGGTCACGCTTCCCCCGGGCGTCCGCTCAGACCTCCGGGCGTGTCCTCGGCCCCGCTCCAGCGCGCGCGCCCCCCGTGCGGGACAATCGGAACCGCTCCTGGATCAATCTACGCGGAGGCACTGTGTCCGGTTTTGTAGAAAAGCCCGAGCCCGTATCGGTTCCGGGCCTCACCCACCTGCACACCGGCAAGGTGCGTGACCTGTACCGGAACGAGGCGGGCGACCTCGTCATGGTCGCCAGCGACCGTATCTCCGCGTACGACTGGGTCCTGCCCACCGAGATCCCCGACAAGGGCCGCGTCCTCACCCGGCTCTCGCTGTGGTGGTTCGACCAGCTCGCCGACCTCGTGCCCAACCACGTGGTCTCCACCGAGCTGCCGCCCGGCGCTCCGGCGGACTGGGCGGGCCGCACCCTCGTCTGCACGTCCCTGCGGATGGTCCAGGTCGAGTGCGTGGCCCGCGGTTACCTCACCGGTTCCGGGCTGGCCGAGTACAACGCCTCCCGTACGGTCTGCGGTATCGGCCTCCCCGAGGGGCTGGTCGACGGATCGGAGCTGCCCGGCCCGATCTTCACTCCGGCCACCAAGGCGGCCGTCGGCGACCACGACGAGAACGTCAGTTACGAGGAGATCGCCCGCGAGATCGGCGTGGAGACCGCCGCCCACCTGCGGCAGACGACGCTGGACGTCTACCGCAGGGCCCGGGACGTCGCCCGCACGCGGGGGATCATCCTGGCCGACACGAAGTTCGAGTTCGGATTCGAGACCACGGAGGACGGCGGCGAGCGGCTGATCCTCGCCGATGAGGTGCTGACCCCGGACTCCTCGCGCTTCTGGCCCGCCGCCACCTGGCAGCCCGGCCGGGCGCAGCCCAGCTACGACAAGCAGTTCGTGCGCGACTGGCTGACCTCGCCGGCCTCCGGCTGGGACCGCGCGAGCGAGCAGCCGCCCCCGGCCCTGCCCCAGGAGATCGTGGAGGCGACCCGCGCCAAGTACATCGAGGCGTACGAGGTGCTGACCGGGACCGGCTGGTCATAGCGCCGGAGACAGCGGTAAGGCCCCGGTCCTGAGGACCGGGGCCTTACCGAACGGAGCGAACGACGAGGTTCGAACTCGCGACCTCAACCTTGGCAAGGTTGCGCTCTACCAGCTGAGCTACGTTCGCAGTGCGCCGAAGCGCGATGCCCACTATACCCATCCCCGCTCACGTGCGAGACGCACGGCCGTGTGCCGGTTCTCCGCACCGATCTTGGAGGCGGCCGAGGACAGGTAGTTGCGTACGGTCCCCTGGGACAGCGAGGCTCGTTCGGCGACCTCCGCGACGGGCGCTCCGTCCGCCGCAAGCTCCAGCACTTCCGCCTCCCTCGCGGTCAGCGGCGAGTCGCCGGCGGCGATGGCGTCGGCCGCCAACTCCGGGTCCACATAACGGTTGCCGGCGTTGACGGTGCGGATGATCTCGGCGAGCTGCCGGGCGCTGACCGTCTTCGGGACGAAGCCGCGCACCCCGGCCGCGAGCGCCCGCTTGAGGTGCCCGGGGCGGCCGTGGCTGGTCACGATCATGGTGCGGCAGTGGGGCAGTTCCGTACGCAGCGATGTGGCGACCTTCACACCGTCCGCGCCCGGCATCTGGAGGTCGAGGACGGCGACGTCGGGGCGGTGTGCCAGGGCCATCGCGAGCGCCTCCGGGCCGCTCGCCGCCTCCGCGACCACCACCAGGTCCTCCTCCAGGGCGAGCAGTGCGGCCAGCGCGCCCCGGATGAGGTGCTCGTCGTCGGCCAGCAGGACGCGCAGAGGCCGGTCGGTGGTCATCGTTCCTCCGGAAGAGCGGGCGGTGCGGGCGGAGTGGTCGGTGCGGGCGGACGGGGGAGGGCAGGCGGAGTGCCGGGGCCGGGGGCGGCGGGTTCCGGGGCGCCGGGTTCCAGGCCGCCGGGCTCCGAGGCGGCGGGGGAGGGGCTGCTGCGGCCCCTGGAGGGCGCGGCCGTGACCGGCACCGTCGCCGTCACCCGGAAGAGGCCGTCGTCGGTGGCCGCGGTCCGGAGCGAGCCGCCCAGCGCCCCCAGCCGCTCGCGCAGGCCCGCCAGCCCCGAGCCGCCCCCGGCCTGCCCGGAGGCCTCCGGGTCCCGGTCGCCGCTTCCGGTCGCGCCGCTGCCCGCCCCGTCGTTCTCGACCTCCAGCACGACCGCCTCCCGCGTCCTGGTGAGCCGGATCGAGCAGCGGCGCGGGTCGCCGTGGCGCAGGACGTTGGTCGCCGCCTCGCGCACCACCCAGCCCAGCGCCGCCTGGACGGCTGCGGGGGCTCCCAGGCCGGCCGGGCCGTCCGCCCCCTCGACGGTGCAGGCGATCCCGGCGGCCCGCAGGACGCCCTGAGCGCCCAGGAGTTCGGTGGGCAGGTCGGCCTCCCGGTAGCCCCGTACGACGTCGCGGACCTCCTGCTGGGAGGCGCGGGCGATCCGCTGCACCTCGACCATCTGGTCCACCGCCGCCGGGTTCCCCCGCTGGGCCAGCTCCATGGCCAGCTCGCTCTTCAGCGCGATCACCGCCAGGTTGCGGCCCAGTACATCGTGCATGTCCCGGCCGAACCGGAGCCGCTCCTCCGCCACCGCCAGCCGGGCCTGCGTGTCGCGCGCCTCCTCTGCCTGCCACATCACGGACAGACTCCAGCCGCTGGGGCGCACGGACAGGAGCACCAGCAGGGTGCTCACGACCATGGAGACGGCCGCCCCCACCAGCACGGGGCGACTCCCCCCGACGGCGGCCAGGAGCGCCACGAAGGCCGCGATGAAGGCGGCGCTGTGCGCCACGTACCTGCGGGCGGGCACGAGCAGGACGTACACCACCGCGAACGACACCGGCACGTCCATCGCCAGCAAGGCGGTGTCCCCGTCCTCGTCGCCGAGCCCGTCGATCGCCGTCAGGACGACCACCAGCCCGGCCAGCACCGCCAGCAGGGCCGCGGGGAGACGCAGTCGCCGGAGCGGGAAGGGCCGCGCTCCCCGGTAGTGGGCGAGGGCGGGCGTCACATGGAGGTTGCTCAGCACGGCCAGGGCGGCGTTGACGGCGAGCACCATCCCCCCGACGGCCATCGCCCACCCGCCGCGGTCCAGGGTCGCGCCGAGCGGCAGCAGGCCCCAGGTCAGCAGGAACACCCAGCTCATGGAACAGAGCGTCACCCGGGTGTAGAGGTCGATGCGCTGGAGCCTGCTGCGCTCGTGCCAGCCGCGTCGCCAGCCCCGTGCCCGCTCGATCACGTCTGCTTCTTCCTTCCTGCCGTCGAGACCGTCTCCCCGTCGAGACCGTCTCCCCGGCGAGGCCGTCTTCCCGGTGCGGCCGTCTTCCCAGTGCTGCCGCCTCACCGACGGGGCCGTCCCACCCCCGCGGCCGTCGCACGGGTGGGGCGGCGCCGGCCGGCCCTGTCGCCGCCCGGCGGAGGTCCGGTCCGCCGCACCGTCGACGACCCGCCGCTCAGCCGCGCGGGTCTGCCGCACCGCCGCTCAGCCGCGCGGGTCCCAGCGGAACCACCGCTGCACAGCAAACACCCCGAAGGCGGTCCAGGCCAGCGCGGACGCCGCGGCCGTGAGCAGGTCGCCGGCCGCGGCGCCGCCGAGCCAGCCGTGCCGGACGAGGGTCATCACGCCCGTCATCGGCAGCAGTTCGAGCACGGACGCCAGCCGGTCGGGGAACACGTCCAGCGGGACGAACAGCCCGGAGCCGAACAGCGAGACGAAGAACAGGGGCAGGGTGGTGAGCTGGGAGGTCTGCACCGTCCGGGTCACGACGGACGTCGCCGCGGCCAGAGCGGACATCAGCAGGAAGCCCAGCAGCAGCCCGGCCACGAGGAGGTCGGGCCGGTGCGGGGCGGTCAAGTCGAAGGCCAGGGCGCCCGCGACCACCAGCAGCACGCACTGGGCCAGGGCCAGCAGGACGGACGGCAGCGCGGTGCCGGTCAGGATCTCGCGGTCGGAGATCTCGCCGGTGCGCAGCCGCTTGAGGACGAGCTCCTCGCGCCGTGCCACGTAGGCGGAGACGAGGTTCATGTAGACGACCTGGACCAGCACCATGCCGATGCCGCCGGTCAGGGTGGCGCCCGCCACGGTGAGCCCGGTGCCGCCGAGGTCGATCTGTTCGAGCGAGGACCGTATGGCGAAGATCATCACGAGCGGCATCAGCAGGGCCACGGAGATCGCGGTCCGGTTGCGCACCAGGAGGATCAGTTCGGCGCGGCCGAGCGCGGTGAGCCGCCGGGCGACGGCCGCCGCCTTCGAGCCGTCGCGCGGGGCGGCCGGCCGGCCGTCCACGGGGGCCGGTGTCGTGGTCGTCATACCGTCACCTTCTTCGCTCCGCCGAAGCGGGCGGACCGGGCCGGGGCCTGGCGCGGGTCCTCGTCCCGGGGGGCGTGCTGGGTCTTCGCGATGTCGAGGAACGCCTCCTCGAGCGAGGCGGAGCGGGCGTCGAGCCCGTGCAGCCGTACGCCCGACTCCCGGGCCCACGCCAGGAGTTCGTGCAGCGACTCCTGGAGCGCGGGGGTGCGGATCTCGACCCGCTGCCCCTCGGCCGCGGCCCGCAGCGAGAGCGGCAGCCGGGCAGCCGGTACGGCTTCGGGCAGCACGAACCGGATTCTGGCGGGCTGCCGCGCGGTCACCTCTGCGGTGGTCCCGGACGTCACGATCCCCCCCTGGTGCATGATGGCCAGCCGGTCGGCGAGGGCCTCCGCCTCCTCCAGGTAGTGCGTCGTCAGCAGCACGGTCGTGCCGCCGTCGCGCAGCGCCCGGACGAGATCCCAGGTCTCGCGCCGCCCCTCCGCGTCCAGACCTGTCGTGGGCTCGTCGAGGAAGAGCACCTCCGGCCGGGACGTGAGGGCCAACGCGAGGTCGAGGCGGCGCTTCTCACCGCCGGACAGCTGCTTGACCCGCACCCGCGCCCTGCCGGTCAGGCCGACCGTCTCCAGGGCCTCGGCTGCGGGGCGTGCGCCGGTGGTGCAGGCCGACCACATCCGTACGGTCTCGAGGACCGTGAGGTCGGAGGGGAAGCCGCCCTCCTGGAGCATCACCCCGGTCCGGGGCCGGACGGCGGCGCGCTCGCGGTACGGGTCGTGCCCGAGGACCCGGACGGCACCGGCGGTCGGCAGCGCCAGCCCTTCGAGGAGCTCCACGGTGGAGGTCTTGCCCGCGCCGTTCGTCCCGAGCAGGGCGAACAGTTCGCCGCGGGCCACGGAGAAGGAGATCCCGGAAACGGCCTCGAAGCCGCCGGCGTAACGGCGGCGGACCCCGTTCACCTCGATCACGGGACCGTCCACGCGGTCGCTGAGAATGTCGTCGCTGGTCATACCTCCAGGTTTCCGCCCGGCGGGGTCCGTGAGCAGTGCGCGCTGTCATCACCGCGCATGACAAACGTCATGGGCGAGGGCCCGGCGAAAACAAGGGGCCGTCGAAGGAGCACGGGAACACGACAAAGGCCCTGACCGAGAATCGGTCAGGGCCTTTCATCTGGAGCGGACGACCAGGTTCGAACTGGCGACCTCAACCTTGGCAAGGTTGCGCTCTACCAACTGAGCTACGTCCGCAGAGCAGCCGCTCGGCTTTCACCGGCGGTGCGAGCACTACTCTACCTGATCCACCGAAGTGGTCAGAAGGGTCGTGCAGAGCGGGTGACAGGAATTGCACACTGCGCCTTCCCCCTGGAAGGGGGATGTTCTACTACTGAACTACACCCGCACGCTGCGTGGGATTCGGCTTTGCGGCCTCGCCCCTCGGCGTGCTCCAGACTCTAGCCGACCTGCGGGGGTGTCGCGCAAGTCGGCTCCCGGCGGGTCCCCCCGAGCGGGCTCCGCGGGGGCCGTTCGCCGCGCCCCGCCCCCTCCTGACGGAGCGTTGGCCGACGGGGGCGAAGCCGCGGCCGGGAGGAGCCGGAGCGGGGTGGAGCCGGAGCGGGGCGGAGCCGGGGTGGAGCCGCCGGGGGGCGAAACCGCGCCGGGGCCGCACGCCGCCCTGCCCGGACACCGCCCCGCTCAGGCGCGGTGACCGGATTCGGGCCCGGGGGCGGGCGCGGGGCCCATGGTGCGCGGCGACGACGGACCGGGCGACGAACCAGGCGGCGGACCGGACTCGGGCGCGGGGTCCGCGCGGCCCCGGAGGCCGGGGTGGTGTGAGGTCCCGGGGCGGGGGGGAAGGCCTTTGTCCCTGCGCTCCCGGTCGTCCGGCGGGTGCCTCAACTGGCCGCGCGGAACGCCTCGTAGACCCGCTTCGGGATGCGGCCGCGGGCCGGTACCTCCATCCGGTGCGAGCGGGCCCAGGCGCGGACGGCCGCCGGGTCCGGGGCGAGGGAGGTGTGGTGATAGGCGGCGGGGTCTCTGCCGTGCTTGCTGGCATTTGTCTGCTTTCGACCTGCGGCCATGTAAGGCGCCAGGGTCTTCCGCAGTTTCTTCGCGTTGGCGGGATTGAGGTCGATCTCGTACGTCTTCCCGTCCAGGGCGAAGGTCACCGTTTCCGCCGCTGCTCCCCCGTCGATGTCGTCGGAGAGCGTAACCACTACGCGCTGAGCCACGGATATCGGTCCTTTCCTACGGCACCGGCGCGTGCTGCGGGCGCGGATGCCGGCCTTGCGGCTGTCAGGCGGGCGGAAGCGGGTCGGCGTGGGGCCGACTGTTCCGTTGTCCCCGGGCAATGGTGTTTTCCCCGGTAATCATTTGTACAGCGACGGGTACCGCATTGTGAAGCCCGGCCAAATGCGTGCGCGTGTCCGTGTGCAATCGGTGCGCAATCCGGGGGCGATTTTTTCCGTACCTTTTCCTGTGCGGTCTCGCGATCGATATCTCGGCGTGATCCGGAACGCCGTCCGCGCCGAGCCGCCGCCGCATCCGCGTGGGCGTCCGCGCCCTGTCCGCGCCGTCCGATATCTACCCGCGTAGAAATTTTGGCCAGGTACGCTGAGGGGACCCGCGGGGGTCTGGGGAACCCCCCTGAGAGACAGCCGCACCACACCACCACACCGGGAGTGCCAGTGGCACGCGTCGTAGTCGACGTCATGCTCAAGCCCGAGATCCTCGACCCGCAGGGACAGGCGGTGCAGCGTGCACTGCCCCGTCTCGGCTTCGAGGGAATCGCGGACGTTCGTCAGGGAAAGCGTTTCGAGCTGGAGGTCGAGGGGCCGGTCGACGACGCCGCCCTCGCCCGCATTAACGAGCTGGCCGAGACGTTCCTCGCCAACACCGTCATCGAGGACTTCGTCGTGAAGGTGGAGGAGGAGAAGTGACCACCCGTATCGGCGTCGTCACTTTTCCCGGCACCCTCGACGATCAGGACGCCCTGCGGGCCGTGCGGATCGCGGGCGCGGAGCCCGTCTCCCTGTGGCACCGCGACAAGGACCTCCACCAGGTCGACGCGGTCGTCCTCGCGGGCGGTTTCTCCTACGGGGACTACCTCCGCGCCGGTGCCATCTCCCGTTTCTCGCCGGTGATGGAGACGCTGATCGAGCAGGCGAAGGCCGGGATGCCGGTCCTCGGCATCTGCAACGGATTCCAGGTCCTGACCGAGGCGCACCTGCTGCCCGGCGCGATGCTGCGCAACGACCATCTGCACTTCGTCTGCCGTGATCAGCGCCTGAGGGTGGAGAACGCGGAGACCGCCTGGACCTCGGACTACAGCGCCGGCCAGGAGATCCGGGTCCCCCTCAAGAACATGGACGGCCGGTACACCGCCGACGAGCGCGTGCTCGACGAGCTGGAGGCCGAGGGCCGGGTCGCCTTCCGCTACCTGGACGGCAACCCCAACGGCTCGCTCCGTGACATCGCGGGCATCACCAACGCGGCGGGCAACATCGTCGGCCTGATGCCCCACCCGGAGCACGCCGTGGAGCCGCTCATCGGCACCGGCCGCACCGACGGCCTCGGTTTCTTCACCTCGATCATCAAGAAGCTGGTCAACGCATGAGCCTGGATACGGTCAAGCACGCGGCCGAGACCCCGGACGCCGAGCAGCCCTGGAAGGAGCTCGGCCTCAAGGAGGACGAGTACGCCCGGATTCGCGAGATCCTGGGCCGCCGTCCCACCGGCGCCGAGCTCGCCATGTACTCGGTGATGTGGTCGGAGCACTGCTCGTACAAGAGCAGCAAGGTGCACCTCAAGCAGTTCGGCGAGAAGGTCCCGGTCAACGACGCCATGCTCGTCGGCATCGGCGAGAACGCCGGCGTCGTCGACGTCGGCCAGGGGTACGCGGTCACCTTCAAGGTCGAGTCGCACAACCACCCCTCGTACATCGAGCCCTACCAGGGCGCGGCCACCGGCATCGGCGGCATCGTCCGGGACATCCTCGCCATGGGCGCCCGCCCCGTCGCGGTCGTGGACCCGCTGCGCTTCGGCGCGGCCGACCACCCCGACACCAAGCGCGTCCTGCCGGGCGTCGTCGCGGGCATCGGCGGCTACGGCAACTGCCTGGGCCTGCCCAACATCGGCGGCGAGGTCGTCTTCGACGCCTGCTACCAGGGCAACCCGCTGGTCAACGCCGGCTGCATCGGCGTGATGAAGCACGAGGACATCCACCTCGCCCAGGCCTCCGGCCCCGGCAACAAGGTCATCCTCTACGGCGCCCGCACCGGCGGCGACGGCATCGGCGGCGTCTCCGTGCTGGCCTCGGAGACCTTCGAGTCGACCGGGCCGGCCAAGCGGCCCGCCGTGCAGGTCGGCGACCCGTTCCAGGAGAAGCTCCTCATCGAGTGCACCCTGGAGATCTTCCAGGAGAAGCTCGTCGCGGGCATCCAGGACCTCGGCGGCGCCGGGCTCTCCTGCGCCACCAGCGAGCTGGCCTCGGCCGGTTCCGGCGGGATGCGCGTCGAGCTGGACACCGTGCCGCTGCGCGACTCCTCCCTCTCGCCCGAGGAGATCCTCATGAGCGAGTCGCAGGAGCGCATGTGCGCGATCGTCGAGCCGCAGCACGTGGACCGCTTCCTGGAGATCTGCGAGAAGTGGGACGTCATCGCCACCGTCATCGGTGAGGTGACCGAGGGCTCCCGGCTGGAGATCTTCTGGCACGGCTCGCGAATCGTCGACGTGCCGCCGCGCTCGGTCGCCCACGACGGCCCGGTCTACCACCGCCCGTTCGCCCGCCCCTCCTGGCAGGACGCGCTCCAGGCGGACGACGCGGGCAAGCTCGCCCGCCCGGCTGACGCGGCCGAGCTGCGCGAGCAGGTCCTCAAGCTGGTCGCCTCCCCGAACCAGGCCTCCAAGGCGTGGATCACCGACCAGTACGACCGCTTCGTGCAGGGCAACACCGTGCTGGCGATGCCCGAGGACGCGGGCATGGTCCGCATCGACGCCGAGTCGAACCTGGGCGTGGCGATGGCGACCGACGGCAACGGCCGGTACGCCAAGCTCGACCCGTACACCGGCGCGCAGCTCGCGCTGGCGGAGTCGTACCGCAACGTGGCCGCTTCCGGCGCCAAGCCGCTGGCCGTCTCCGACTGCCTGAACTTCGGTTCGCCCGAGGACCCGGACGTCATGTGGCAGTTCGCCGAGGCCACCCGGGGCCTGGCGGACGGCTGCCTGGAGCTGGGCACCCCGGTCACCGGCGGCAACGTCTCGCTCTACAACCAGACCGGTGAGACGGCGATCCACCCGACGCCGGTCGTGGCCGTGCTCGGTGTGATCGACGACGTCACGCGGCGAACGCCGGTCGCCTTCGCGGAAGAGGGCCAGCTCCTCTACCTGCTGGGCGACACCCGTGAGGAGTTCGGCGGCTCGGCCTGGTCCGAGGTCGTCCACCAGCACCTCGGCGGTCTGCCGCCCAAGGTGGACCTCGGCCGCGAGAAGCTGCTCGCCGAGATCCTCATCTCGGCGTCCCGCGACGGCATGGTCGACGCGGCGCACGACCTGTCGGACGGCGGTCTGATCCAGGCGGTCGCCGAGTCCTGCCTGCGCGGCGGGAAGGGCGCCCGGCTGGTCGTTCCGGACGGCCTGGACGTGTTCACCTTCCTCTTCTCCGAGTCGGCGGGGCGCGCGGTCGTCTCGATCCCGCGCAGCGAGGAGCTCCGCTTCACCGACATGTGCGGCGCGCGCGGTCTGCCCGTCACCCGCATCGGTGTGGTGGACGGCGAGGAGATCGAGGTGCAGGGCGAGTTCAGCATCCCGCTGAGCGAGCTGCGTACGGCGCACGAGGCGACGATTCCCGCGCTGCTCGCCTGAGCCGAGCCGCCGCCGGGTCGCCTGTCGACCGGTGGTCCGAAGCCCCCGCCCCGGGACGCCCGGGGCGGGGGCTTCGGCTTTCCCGGGCCCTCTTGATGAAATTTACGTAATTACGTAAGGTTGGTGTCATGGAGCTGGAGCAGCGGGTCGCCGAGCTGGAGCGGCGGCTCACGGCGCTGGAGCGGCAGGACCGCGAGTCCCCCCGCCTGGGCGACGGCGACTTCTGGGCGCTGGAGGGGCTGAAGCAGCAGCTCGCGGGCGTCGGAGAGGCCGCCGCCGACGGGGGAGTGCTCTTCACCGGAGCGGTCCGGCTGCCCACCGGCGAGCAGTACGAGTGGCAGTACGGCGCTCTCACCGGCGCCCTTCTTGAAGAGGGAGGCCCGGACGGCGAGGACCGGCCGGACGACGGACCGGCGACGGCCGACGCGCTCGCCGCGCTCGGCCACCCGGTGCGGCTGCGCCTGCTCCGCGAGATCCTCGGCGGCCGCCGTACCGCCGCGGAGCTGGCCGCGCTCGACGCGGTCGGCACCACCGGCCAGATCTACCACCATCTGCGCCAGCTGACCGGCGCGGGCTGGCTCCACACGACCGGCCGCGGCCGGTACGAGGTGCCCGCCACCCGGGTGGTGCCGCTGCTGGTGGTGCTGACGGCGGCGCGGCCTTAGGGGGCGTCCGGCGGGTCAGGGCCGGACAGGCCGCGGCGTCCGGCACGGCCGCCTCGCGCCTGATCCGCCGGCCCCGAGGGCCCACCGGCGGCAGACCACGGGCCCACCGGCCGCGGAGCACGGGGCCGTCGACCGCAGACAACAAGGGGAAGTGACCATGTCCGTCCGCAAAGCCATGATGGTGCTCTACCGCGGGTGCTGGCTCGGGTTCGTGGCGCTGGTGCTCGTCGGCGTTCTCCTCGAACCGCCGCTGCCCTTCGGCCTGACCTTCCTGCCCGCGGTCGTGGCCCTGGTCATCGGGTTCACGCTGAGCCGCACCGGCCCCGCGAAGCAGGTGAAGGGCCGACCCGCCGTAGAGGTCGCCCCGCCGGTGACCGGCCGCTGGTCCGCGCTGAACAGCCCGGCCGACAAGGTGCCGAGCCACGGGACGCATGTGTACGGGCAGACGTACGCGATCGACATCGTGGCGGAACCGGAGACGCCCGAGGGCGAACCTCCGGCCCGCCCGCCGTTCCGGGCCATCTGGCCGGTCGTCCGCCGCAACCGCGACTTCCCGGCCTTCGGGGCCCCGCTGTTCGCGGTGGCCGACGCCACGGTCGTGCGGGCGAGCGACGGGCAGCGCGACCACCTGAGCCGTAACTCGCTCCCGGCGCTGGCCTACCTGATGCTCATCGAGGGCGGGGTCCGGGACATGTTCGGCCCGAGCCGGATCATCGGCAACCACCTGGTCCTGGACCTCGGCGAGGGCGTCCACGCCGTCTACGCCCACGTACAGCGCGGGTCGCTGACGGTGCGGGCCGGGGAGACGGTCCGGGCCGGACAGGAGATCGGGCGCGTGGGGAACTCCGGGAACACCACCGAGCCCCATCTCCACTTCCATCTGATGGACGGCCCCGACCCCGACTCCGCGCTCGGCATCCCCTTCACCTGGCGGGGCGTCGGAGTGCCCGGGAGCGGCGAGACGTTCACCGTGGAGGAGCAGGCCGCGCGGGCCTGACCCGGCGGTGTCAGCGGCCCCGGTTAGGCTCGGTCCCATGCCTCCGGCCAAGAAGCGCCCGCGCGCCTACGACCACCTCAGGACCCGGACCGCCGTCCTCGCGCAGTTCGCCCATGTGCGCGATGCCGTCCGCACGTTGACGGCAGAGCAGCTCGCCTCGCCGACCCGGCTCGGCGACTGGACGGTGCGGGAGCTGGCCGCGCACGGGGCGATGGTCCTGGGCAGCGTCAGCCGGTCCCTGGCGCTGCCGGAGCCGCCCGGTCCCCGGCCCGAGCTGACCCTCCTGGAGTGGCCGCCCGCCACCGCCGCGTACGCCGCCCGGATCGCGCAGGACGTGGAGGACCTGGCGGCCGGCCGCCCCGACCTGGGCGCGCTGTACGAGGAGGTGGAGGCGGGGTTCCTCGCGGACGTCCCGGCCTCCGGCCCGGGGGACCGGCTGCTGCCCACCCGGGTCGGCTCCATGCGCCTGGCCGACTTCCTGGTCACCCGGACCGTCGAGCTGATCGTCCACACCGACGACCTGAACGAGGCGCTCGGGCTGGAGATCCCCTACGACCGGCAGGCGCTGGCCGCCTGCACCCGGCTGCTCGCGGACGCCCTCGCGGACCGGGCGCCCGGCGGCTCGGTCGAGGTGCGCGTCCCGCCTTTCGCGGTGGTCCAGTGCATCGGCGGCCCCAAGCACACGCGCGGAACCCCGCCCAACGTGGTGGAGACCGACCCGCTGACCTGGGTCCGCCTCGCCACCGGCCGTACGGAGTGGGCGCGGGCCCTGGCGGAGGCAGAGGTCAGCGCCGGCGGCGAGCGCGCCGACCTGGCGGAGCTGCTGCCCCTGATGGGCTGAGGAGCCCGGACCGCCCCCGCCGCCCCCGCCCGCACCGGAACGCACGGAGCGGGACACCGCCCCGGGCCGCCGAGCCTCCCGAGCGGGACGACGCGAGGAGCGAGGACGGAACCGGATCGGGCCCCCGCACCGTCACATCGCCATGCACACACACCGTATGGCCGTCAGCGTCAGCGCCCTGGCCCTCCTCACCCTCGCCGCCTGCGGTACGGAACCGGGCCCCGGCTCCGGCGAGCGCGGCGGCGCCGTTCGGAGCGACGTGCCCGTCACCGGGGTGCGATGGAGCGTGGACTCCCTGACCGTCGGGGGCGAGGAGACCGAGGCCCCGGACGACGCACGCCTGGAGTTCGACCCGAAGGACGGGCTCACCGCCCGCTTCGGCTGCAACCACATCCGCGCCGACGCCCGTATCGAGGGCGACCGGATCACCGTGGGCCGGGCCGTCTCCACGCAGATGGCGTGCGAGGAGGACGTCGAGGCGTTCGAGAAGGCCGCCACCGCCGCGCTCACCGGGGAGCTCACCGCCCGGCTGTCCGGAGAGAAGCTGACCCTCGCCGCCCCGAATGGCGACCGCCTCGCGCTCAGCGAGCAGCCCACCGCCGAACTGACGGGCACCCGGTGGGAGGTGAACACGCTGCTCAGCGGGGAGACGGCGACCTCCGTCCCGGCCGATCTGCCGCAGGAGCGGACACCGCACCTCACCTTCCGGGAGAACGGCACGGTCGAGGGCCACTTCGGCTGCAACACCTTCCGCGGGAAGGCCGCGGTCGAGGAGGGCGCGATCACCTTCGGTCCCCTCGCCGGCACCCGCCGGATGTGCCCGGAGGCGGAGATGGCCACCGAGCGCGCCGTGCTCGCCGCCCTCGACGGCAGGGCCGCGTACACGATCGAGGGAGACCGCCTCACGCTCACCGCCTCCGACGGCAGGGGCATCGGCGCCGTCGCCGCGCCCCGGGAGGAGGAGGGAGCCTCGGGCGCCCCCGGGAAGCACGGCTGAGCACGCCGTCCGGCCTGGGCCCGGCCGCGGAAGGCTCCGACAGCCCGTCCGTGCGGCGGGGAGAAGCATGGTCGGTCCCGCTCCGCACCCGCCCCACGGCTCGTCCGGTGTGAGGCTCGCCACGAAACGAGCGTTCGGCCAGCTCCCGGTCCGGGCGGGGAGCGAGTTCACCGAACGCCACGGGCGGGCGGGCTCGGCCTCCACGCCGCCGAGCGCTCCGACCGGCCGTCGACCGGCCGCTCAGCCGGGCAGTGAGCCTTCGAGGCCTTCCGCGCAAACCGCGCCCACCGAGGCAGTGATCACGGAGTGTGAGCGGATGAAGCCTCCCGGGGCGTCCTGAGGGCTCTCGGCCGCGACGCGTTCCCCGTGCTCCGCCCGCCTTTGCCGACCGGTCCCCAATTCGGACCAGTGGTCGATCTCCCTTACACTCGGTGCTGTGCCCCGTGGTGATGGACGACTCAACCACGACCTGCTCCCCGGAGAGAAAGGCCCCCAGGACGCTTGTGGCGTCTTCGGTGTCTGGGCTCCGGGCGAAGAGGTCGCCAAGCTCACCTATTTCGGACTGTATGCCCTGCAGCACCGTGGACAGGAGTCCGCGGGCATCGCAGTGAGCAACGGGTCCCAGATCCTCGTCTTCAAGGACATGGGACTGGTCTCGCAGGTCTTCGACGAAACGTCTCTGGGTTCCCTCCAGGGCCATATCGCGGTCGGTCATGCCCGCTACTCCACCACCGGCGCCTCGGTGTGGGAGAACGCGCAGCCGACGTTCCGTGCCACCGCGCACGGCTCGATCGCCCTCGGACACAACGGGAACCTGGTCAACACCGCCCAGCTCGCGGAGATGGTCGCCGACCTGCCGCGCAAGGACGGACGTGCCACCCAGGTCGCGGCGACCAACGACACCGACCTGGTGACCGCCCTGCTCGCCGGCCAGCGGGACGAGAACGACAAGCCGCTCACCATCGAGGACGCGGCCGCCAAGGTGCTCCCCGACGTCAAGGGCGCCTTCTCCCTCGTCTTCATGGACGAGGGCACGCTGTACGCCGCCCGCGACCCGCAGGGCATCCGCCCGCTGGTCCTCGGTCGGCTGGAGCGCGGCTGGGTGGTCGCCTCCGAGTCCGCCGCACTCGACATCTGCGGCGCCAGCTACGTCCGCGAGATCGAGCCGGGCGAGCTCGTCGCCATCGACGAGAACGGCCTGCGCACCTCCCGATTCGCAGAAGCGAAGCCCAAGGGCTGTGTCTTCGAGTACGTGTACCTGGCCCGGCCCGACACCGACATCGCCGGCCGGAACGTCTACCTCTCCCGCGTGGAGATGGGCCGCCGCCTGGCCGCGGAGGCTCCCGCGGAGGCGGACCTCGTCATAGCGACCCCGGAATCCGGCACCCCCGCCGCGATCGGGTACGCGGAGGCCAGCGGCATCCCGTTCGGCGCCGGACTGGTCAAGAACGCCTACGTCGGCCGGACCTTCATCCAGCCCTCGCAGACCATCCGCCAGCTCGGCATCCGGCTCAAGCTGAATCCGCTGAAGGAAGTCATCAAGGGCAAGCGGCTGGTGGTCGTCGACGACTCGATCGTCCGCGGCAACACCCAGCGGGCCCTGGTCCGGATGCTCCGCGAGGCCGGAGCGGCCGAGATCCACATCCGGATCTCCTCGCCGCCGGTCAAGTGGCCCTGCTTCTTCGGCATCGACTTCGCGACCCGCGCCGAGCTGATCGCCAACGGCATGTCCGTCGACGAGATCGCCACCTCGATGGGGGCCGACTCGCTCGCGTACATCTCGATCGACTCGATGATCGAGGCGACGACCATCGACAAGCCGAACCTCTGCCGCGCCTGCTTCGACGGTGAGTACCCCATGGATCTCCCCGACCCGGAGCTGCTCGGCAAGCAGCTGCTGGAGACCGAGCTGGCGGCCGGCCCCGCGGCGACCGCCGCGGCCGACGCGCTGCGCCGTCCGTGACCCGGACCCGCCCGCGCCCCTTGCACCAGCCCCGTATCTCCACACGAAAGATCCCAGGCCATGTCTGAGACAACAGGCGCTTCCTACGCGGCAGCGGGCGTCGACATCGAAGCCGGCGACCGTGCCGTCGAGCTGATGAAGCAGTGGGTGAAGAAGACGCAGCGCCCCGAGGTCGCGGGCCTCGGCGGCCTCGGCGGTTTCGCGGGGCTCTTCGACGCCTCGGCGCTGAAGCGGTACGAGCGCCCCCTGCTCGCGTCCGCCACGGACGGCGTCGGCACCAAGGTCGACCTGGCCCGGCAGATGGGTGTGTACGACACCATCGGCCGCGACCTCGTCGGCATGGTCGTGGACGACCTCGTCGTCTGCGGCGCGGAGCCGCTGTTCATGACCGACTACATCTGCGTCGGCAAGGTGCACCCCGAGCGTGTCGCGGCCATCGTGAAGGGCATCGCCGAAGGCTGCGTCCTGGCGGGCTGCGCTTTGGTCGGCGGCGAGACGGCCGAGCACCCGGGCCTCCTGGGCCCGGACGACTTCGACGTCGCCGGGGCCGGCACGGGCGTGGTCGAGGCCGACCGGCTCCTCGGCCCGGACCGCGTCCGCAAGGGCGACGCGGTCATCGCGATGGCGTCCTCCGGTCTTCACTCCAACGGGTACTCGCTCGTCCGCCATGTGGTCTTCGACCGGGCCGGCTGGACCCTGGACCGCGAGGTCGAGGAGTTCGGCCGGACGCTCGGCGAGGAGCTCCTGGAGCCCACGCGGATCTACTCGCTGGACTGCCTCGCGCTCACCCGGACGACCGAGGTGCACGGCTTCAGCCACGTCACCGGCGGCGGCCTGGCGAACAACCTGGCCCGGGTGATCCCGGACGGCCTGCACGCCACCGTGGACCGCTCCACGTGGACGCCCGGCGCGGTCTTCGACGTGGTCGGCGCCGCGGGCGGCGTCGAGCGGCTGGAGCTGGAGAAGACGCTGAACATGGGCGTCGGCATGATCGCGATCGTCCCCGCCGACTCCGTGGACGCCGCCCTGACGACCCTGGCCGACCGCGGGGTCGACGCCTGGGTCGCCGGTGAGATCACCGACCGCGGGGCGCACACCACGGGCGCTGAGTTGACCGGCGACTACGCGCGCTAGCCGGTGCCCGGCGGGCCGCCGCCAAGGCGCCCGGCCACGGCCCGCCGGGCGGCGACCCGATCCGTACGGCATCCGGAGGGCTGGCTCGCCCCGGGCGGCCCCACCCGCGGGACGACGGACCGGCGCCCGTCCTGCGGGCGGCGGGCCGCCCGGCGGGAGGCGGACGGGCGTGCTCCCGGGCTCGGCCTCACGGGGTCCGGACCAGGGGCCACCGGGAAAGGGCAGCACAAAACCCGGCCCGGGGCTGGCCCGGACCGGGGAGTTGTGTCAGCGCGAGGTCAAGCGCCGCGGCGCTGGGACGACGGCCCGGACTGATCGTCCTGATCGTCGTCGTCATTCTGGTTGTAGCGATCCGCGTACTGTGCGTACGGGTCATCTTCCTCGTCGTCGTCCTCGAACGGCTCTGCGTTCGGTGGCTGACTCGAAGGCGATGCGCCCAGCTCATTGGCCAGACGCGACAGGTCAGTCCCGCCGCTGCTGTACTTCAGCTGGCGGGCGACCTTGGTCTGCTTGGCCTTTGCCCGGCCGCGCCCCATGGCTCGACCCCCTCGGTGACGGGGCTCGACGGCCCCAGAGTCTTGACACGCGTTCATGTTTCAGGACGGACTCTCGACGGAGAGACCGCGCCTGTAGGGCTTTAACGGTACCTGCTTCCGTGGCCATACGGTACGCCGCCCGCGTCCCGGTCCCGGCACAGGGCCAGTGAGGAGCCCTGTCCTCGCTGGTCAACTGCGATTTTAACCTCTTGTGGGCGTACGACCCGCCGACCGGAGTGAGTCTTGTCTCTCCGGTCGGCGGGCCGTCGCCGCGGGCGCGGCCGCCGACCCGCGAGGGGCCGGTGGCCGCCGTGCTCAGCGGTGGCGCGCCTCCGCCATCCGCTGCTCGGCGATCCGGTCGGCCGCCGCGGCCGGCGGAATGCCATCCGACTTCGCACGTGCGAATATTTCCAGCGTGGTGTCGAAGATCGTCGTCGCCTTCTCCTTGCACCGGTCGAAGTCGAACCCGTGCAGCTCGTCGGCCACCTGGATCACGCCACCGGCGTTGACCACGTAGTCGGGCGCGTAGAGAACCGACCGGTCGGCCAGGTCCTTCTCCACGCCCGGGTGCGCGAGCTGGTTGTTGGCCGCGCCGCACACCACCTTCGCGGTGAGCACCGGCACGGTCGTGTCGTTCAGCGCGCCGCCGAGCGCGCACGGTGCGTAGACGTCGAGGCCCTCGGTGCGGATCAGCGCCTCGGTGTCCGCGGCGACCGCGACCTCGGGGTGCAGCTCGGTGATCCGGCGCACCGACTCCTCGCGGACGTCGGTGATCACCACGTGGGCGCCGTCGCTCAGCAGGTGCTCGACGAGGTGGCGGCCCACCTTGCCGACCCCGGCGATCCCGACCGTGCGGCCGCGCAGCGTCGCCTCGCCCCACAGGTGCTGGGCCGAGGCCCGCATGCCCTGGAAGACGCCGAACGCGGTGAGCACGGAGGAGTCGCCGGCGCCGCCGTTCTCGGGCGAGCGGCCGGTGGTCCAGCGGCACTCCCGGGCGACGACGTCCATGTCGGCGACATAGGTGCCGACATCGCAGGCGGTGACGTAACGGCCCCCGAGCGAGGCCACGAACCGGCCGTAGGCCAGGAGGAGTTCCTCGCTCTTGACCTTCTCCGGGTCGCCGATGATGACGGCCTTGCCGCCCCCGTGGTCGAGCCCGGCGAGGGCGTTCTTGTACGACATGCCGCGCGACAGGTTCAGCGCGTCGGCGACGGCCTCCGCCTCGGAGGCGTACGGATAGAAGCGGGTGCCGCCGAGGGCCGGGCCCAGGGCGGTGGAGTGGAGGGCGATGACGGCCTTGAGGCCGCTGGCACGGTCCTGGCAGATCACGACTTGCTCGTGGCCTCCCTGGTCCGAGTGGAAGAGGGTGTGCAGTACATCGCCAGGCACGCCGGTCACATCGGTCACTGTGGTGACTCCCAAGCAATAAGCGGCGGGAGGCCCTCCTGAGGGTGGGGAGGACCCCCGGACCGACCGGCACGGCCGGTCCGATGGGCAAGAGCGTAAGTCCTTCGGCGGCGCGTATCCGCCCCCGCGCGAAGGATCACTCCAAGGGGGTGCGGGGCCGTGACACCATGCGCTGCATGTCGGTGGTGTCTTCGGTGCTCGTCCCTTACGCGTCCTATCTCCGGGTCTACGAGCCGCTCATCGCGTTCGCCGAGCCCGAGCGGAGTCACTGGGCGCGTTACGCGCGACGCCCGGAGCTCCCCACGGCCCAGGACGAACTGCGCCGCTCGCTGGCGGACCTGGTGCCGACGCCGCCGGTCGGGGTGCCCGTCCACGAGAGCGGCGACGCCTTCGTGACGGAGCTGGACGGGGTGGTGTGCGTCTGCCCGTGGCGGACCCGGATGCGTGGCTGGCTGGCCCTGGAGGAACTGGAGGGGATGTTTCCGGCCAACGTGCTGGACGCCCTGCTGCCCGCGGTCGTCCGGGGCCAGGCCCAGGCGGACCACGGACGCTGGAGGCGTCGGCACCCGGACGCCCGGCCGTGGATTCGCACCACGGTGTGGCAGGTCCCGGTGCGCTGGTTCGTCCTCTTCCGCGACGAGGAGCGGGAGTACGCGGCGGCGGACGGCGCCGGGGGCCCCGGGCCCCTCCTGCGGTATCGCACTCCGATGGTGGAGGCGCGCCGTCGGCTGGCGCGGGGGCTGCGCACGCTGCGGGAGAACGCCGCGGAAGGCCCGCTGACGGAGGGCCTGGTGGATGTGGGGCGCTGGTTGGAGGAGTTCCATCCGCGCTCGCTGGTCGAGCTCGACTACGGGGGTCTGGTGCACGCGCTGCCGGCGGAGCGGTTGGCGGGGGACCGGTCGGCGGCGGATGTCGCGGAGGGCCTCGCCGCGTTGCGGGACGGCGACACGGAGGGCGCGAGCGCGGCCTACGCGAGGCTCGCGGAGCGCTGGCGGGCGGTCAGGGACCTTCAGTTCACCAATTGACGTGAAAAGACCCACAGCGGCATCAACGTGATGGAACCGGGGCATCCTTCATCCAGGACGGCCGAAAGGCCGACGGAGCCGGCCCGTGGGCCGGGGCGCGGGGAAGGAGGGAGAGCGCCGGGCCGCCGCGGCGGAGGGCGGCGAGGCGGGAGACGGGGAACTGGCGGGCCGTGAACCCGCGTCCTGTGGGACGCGTGGGATGGGTGAGGCGGAAGCGTACGACGCCGGTCCCAGGACCTAGGTCCCGAACCGGGCCTTTGCCTCAAGCGTGATGGACAGCACTAACGGGGCCCTTGCGCCCTTCCCTACTCCTCGTGCCAAAATAGGACAAGGAGTCCGGGGAGGGCTCCTTCTGTCCAAGTACGGGCAGATTGCTCAGCATTGCGCTTTATGGGGGGTCTGACGACTCCTGATCGCTCTGTGACTGATCGTCACGGTCGCGTGACTGTCCGCTATGGCATGGTCCATCGGCTTCCGTCGCTGATGAACACCTGGGAGGGCAATTCCATCGGTTTGGCCGACGTGGCTGGACGGATGGTGTAGTTGTAGTGCCGAGGACAAGCCGTTCGTCCTATAACCGACTCGGCCCGCGTCCGCCATTTCGGGCAACGCGGGTCAAGGTGCAGAATTTAGAGGAAAGAACCGAGAAGGTTCGGTTCTCCCGAGGAGGCCGCTCATGACCGCTCGCACCCCTGATGCCGAGCCGCTGCTGACCCCGGCTGAGGTCGCCACGATGTTCCGCGTGGACCCGAAGACGGTCACCCGTTGGGCCAAGGCCGGCAAGCTCACGTCCATCCGCACGCTCGGTGGGCATCGCCGGTACCGCGAGGCAGAGGTCCGCGCACTGCTTGCGGGTATTCCGCAGCAGCGCAGCGAGGCCTGACACACCCCTGCCCCGCACCGGTACAGCAGCACAGCATCACCACCGGGCAGCTACCGGGTCCCCCAACCCCAGCCGCCCACCCATAGCTTCACTTCGACGGACGCCTGCCCCAACGGGCGTCATGCCCGTGTCCTGCGGGTGCGTCGCAACGATCGCGCTGGACTCCGCCGGGTCCAGCGCGATTTTTCGTGCCCTCGGCGGGGTGTGACGGGCACCCCGGCCGCGCCGCCCCAGAACCGGGCGGTCGGTCGGCTTCAGGGGTCCGGGCGGGCTCGCGGAGCTCCCGCCGCAGCCCCCTTTGCGCCTTCCTCCGGCGGGTCCCGCCACGGTGCGGGGCGGTCGCTCCGAGGGCGTTCGTGGGCCTGTGAGCGGGTCTGTGCGGGAGTGTGGGTGAGCGTCCCGGACGCGGCGGAGGCGGGGTGGGGACGCGGTGGGACAGCCCCGGACGGAACGGTCCTCATGGGCTTGCCACCCTTGTGCAATTGCACATATTAAATTCAGTGGTTGTAGGGGAGGCGTAAAATCCGCCGTTCTGAAAACTCTTTCCGTGACTACCGTCACACTGCCCGGCGCTTGCCAACTCCCAGCCTGCCACTGTCCGGAGGCGGTCGCATCCGGCCGATCGTCAGGTCGGGGAAGGCCTTTCGACCCCCGCCCTATCCGACCGCTCGTCAGGGTTCGGCGGGGCGACGGCCCGTTCGGGCCGCCGACGGGGCTTCGCGGGCGTACGGCGGACTTCCGGCCGGGGGGCCGTTCCGGGCCGGCGCTCCGCGGCCTCCCCGGACGCCGAACCCTGGGCGCTCTTCTGAGGCGTGTCGGACTCCGCGGGGCCGGCCGGCCCCTGGGCGAGGCGCAGCAGCCGGTGGCAGACCGGGCAGTGCCGCGTGAGATGTCCATAGGCGGAAGCGGCCGCCAGATGGGCGCGCAGCAGCGCGCGGGTCTCGTGCCGTGCTGAGGGTGCGGACATGCGAGCCACCTCCCGGTGGGCCCGGCCGTCCCCCGCCTTGGGGGAGCGTCGAGGGGAGCAGGGACGGCCCCTGCCTCTACGGGTTACTCCCGGCCCCTGTCGGCGTCAAGACGCGAGAAAGCCCGGATCGATGTGATCCGGGCTTTCTTCGCTGCGGTCCTGACGGGATTTGAACCCGCGGCCTCCACCTTGACAGGGTGGCGAGCACTCCAAACTGCTCCACAGGACCAGGTTTTCGCTGCCTGCCTTGCGGCTGGCTGCGAAACGAGACTCTACAGGAGGTGGGAGGTCCAGGTCGACTTCACTCCAGGTGGTCGATCCGTCACCGCCCCGGCAGACCTCCCGGCCCCCCGCCGGGCTCCTCGCGGGGGGCGCCGCGGCCGTCAGTCGAGGCAGAACTCGTTGCCCTCGACGTCCCGCATCAGGAGGCACGACTCGTTGAAGCCGTCGGCGCGCAGCAGCCGTACGCGCTCCGCCCCGAGGGCCACCAGCGGTGTGCACGCGGCCTCCAGCGCGGCCACGCGCTCCTCTCCCACGAGCCCGGTGCCGACCCGTACGTCCAGGTGCACCCGGTTCTTGACGGTCTTGCCCTCGGGGACGCGCTGGAAGAACAGCCGGGGCCCCGCCCCCGAGGGGTCGACGCACGCGAACGCCGCTCCCCGCCGCTCAGGGGGCAGCGAGCGGTCGAAGGCGTCCCATGTGGCGAACCCCTCCGGCGGGGGAGGCACGACATACCCCAGCACCTCGCACCAGAAACGAGCCACGCGTTCGGGTTCCGCGCAGTCGAAGGTGATCTGGACCTGCTTGATCGACGTCATCGGCCCACCCTAGGAGCGGCCCTGCCTCCCGGCAACGGACTTCGGGATCAGGGCGCCGCGGCGTCGATCGCCTTCACGATCCGCTTGTCGGAAACCGGGAACGCGGTCCCCAGGGCGTGGGCGAAGTAGCTGACCCGCAGCTCCTCGATCATCCAGCGGATGTCCAGCACCTCCTGCGGCGCCGGCCGGCCCTGCGGGAGCTGTTCGAGCAGCCAGGCGTACTCGTCCTGCATCTCGTGGACCTTCGCCATCCGCGTGGTGTCGCGCTGCACGGCCGTCGGCATCTGCTGGAGCCGGCGGTCGGCCGCGACGAGGTAGCGCATCAGGTCCGGCAGTCGGCGCAGACCGGTGGCCGTGACGAAGCCCGGCGGTACGAGACGGGCCAGCTGTCCGCGTACGTCGGCGACGTTGGCGAGCAGGGTCGGGCTGGTGGTGGATTTCAGCCGGCGCTCGCAGGCCTGCCAGGCGGCCAGGATCTGCTGCACCTGGTCGATCGTGCGGACGGTCAGGTCCACGAGATCGGCGCGGACCTTGTCGTACAGCGTCCGGAACGCCTTCTCGTCCCACGCCGGACCCCCGTGCGCGGCGATCAGCCGGTCGGCGGCGGCGGTGGCGCAGTCCTCGAAGAGGGCCTGCACCGAACCGTGCGGGTTACGGGACAGGGCCAGCTTCTGCTGGTTGGTGAGCCGGTCGGAGGCGAACTTCGCCGGGTTGACGGGGATGTTCAGCAGGATCAGCTTCCGGGTGCCGCGCCACATGGCCTGTCGCTGCTCGGCCTCGGTGTCGAAGAGCCGTACGGCCACGGTCTCGCCCTGGTCGACCAGGGCCGGATAGGCCTTCACCGGCTGCCCGGCCCGACGGGTCTCGAAGACCTTGCCCAGGGCGCCGATCGTCCAGTCCGTGAGGCCCGACCGCTCGATGGACTCGCCCGAGGGCCCGGCGGTCGCCGCCGCGGCCTTGGAGAGCGCTTGGCGGGCCTTCGGGCGCAGCCGCAGCTTCAGCGCCTCCAGGTCCTTGTCCTCGGCGACCTTGCGGCGCCGCTCGTCGACGATCCGGAACGTGATCTTGAGGTGGTCCGGCACCCGGTCCAGGTCGAAGTCGTCCGCGGTCACCGGCACGCCGACCATCCGCTGGAGCTCCCGGGCCAGGGTGGCCGGCAGCGGCTCCTGGAGGGGGACCGCCCGGTCCAGGAACTTGTCCGCGTAGTTCGGCGCGGGGACGTAGTGGCGGCGGATCGGCTTCGGCAGCGAGCGGATCAGCTCGGTGACGACCTCCTCGCGCAGCCCCGGGATCTGCCAGTCGAAGCCCTCGGCGGTGACCTGGTTGAGCACCTGGAGCGGGACGTGGACGGTCACACCGTCCGCGTCCGCGCCGGGCTCGAACTGGTACGTCACCTTGAAGGTGAGCTTCCCCTGCCGCCAGGAGTCCGGGTAGTCGTCCTTGGTGACGGCCCCGGCCTTCTCGTTGATCAGCATCGAGCGCTCGAAGTCGAGGGCGTCGGGCTCCTCGCGCTTCTTCTGCTTCCACCAGGAGTCGAAGTGCGCCCCGGAGACGACGTGCTCGGGAATCCGCTGGTCGTAGAAGTCGAACAGGGTCTCGTCGTCGACGAGGATGTCGCGGCGGCGGGCCCGGTGCTCCAGCTCCTCGACCTCGCCCAGGAGCCTGCGGTTGTCGTGGAAGAACTGGTGGTGGGTCCGCCAGTCGCCCTCGACCAGGGCGTTGCGGATGAACAGGTCCCGCGACGCCTCCTGGTCGATACGGCCGAAATTGACCTTGCGCTGGGCGATGATCGGCACGCCGTAGAGCGTGACCCGCTCGTACGCCATCACCGCCGCCTGGTCCTTCTCCCAGTGCGGCTCGCTGTAGGTGCGCTTCAGCAGGTGCTGGGCCAGTGGCTCGATCCACTCGGGCTCGACCTTCGCGTTGACCCGTGCCCAGAGCCGGGAGGTCTCCACCAGCTCCGCCGACATCACGAACCGCGGCTGCTTCTTGAACAGCGCCGAACCGGGGAACACCGCGAACTTCGCGCCGCGTGCGCCCAGGTACTCGTTCTTCTCGGTGTCCTTCAGCCCGATGTGCGACAGCAGACCGGCCAGCAGCGAGGTGTGCACCGCCTGCTCTGGGACGCCCTCGTCGGCCTTGGGCTCCTCGACGGTGATGCCCATCTGCTTGGCCACCGTGCGCAACTGCGCGTAGATGTCCTGCCATTCACGGATGCGCAGGAAGTTCAGATACTCCTGCTTGCACATCCGGCGGAACGAGGAGGAGCCGCGCTCCTTCTGCTGCTCGCGGATGTAGCGCCACAGGTTCAGATAGGCCAGGAAGTCGGACGTCTCGTCCTTGAACCGGGCGTGCTGCTGGTCCGCCTGCGTCTGCTTCTCCGCGGGCCGCTCGCGCGGGTCCTGGATGGAGAGCGCGGCGGCGATGACCATGACCTCGCGGGCGCACCCGTTGCGGTCGGCCTCGATGACCATGCGGGCGAGGCGGGGGTCGACGGGCAGCTGGGAGAGCTTGCGGCCGAGCGGGGTGAGGCGCTGCCCCTTCTTTCCCTCCCGGGGGGACTTCTCGCCCTGCTCCAGCGCACCCAGCTCCTGGAGGAGCTGCACGCCGTCGCGGATGTTGCGGTGGTCCGGCGGGTCGATGAAGGGGAACTTCTCGATGTCGCCGAGTCCGGCCGCGGTCATCTGGAGGATGACGGAGGCCAGGTTGGTCCGCAGGATCTCCGGGTCGGTGAACTCCGGCCGGGTGACGAAGTCGTCCTCCGAGTACAGCCGGATGCAGATGCCGTCCGACGTACGGCCGCAGCGGCCCTTGCGCTGGTTGGCGCTGGCCTGGGAGATCCGCTCGATGGGCAGCCGCTGGACCTTGGTCCGGTGGCTGTAGCGGGAGATGCGGGCGTTGCCCGGGTCGATCACGTACTTGATGCCGGGGACGGTCAGCGAGGTCTCGGCGACGTTCGTCGCGAGGACGACGCGGCGCCCCGTGTGGCGCTGGAAGACGCGGTGCTGCTCGGCGTGCGAGAGGCGCGCGTAGAGGGGGAGCACCTCGGTGTGCCGGAGGTTGCGCTTGTTCAGCGCGTCCGCCGTGTCCCGGATCTCCCGCTCGCCGGAGAGGAAGACCAGGATGTCGCCGGGGGCCTCGTGGCCCAGCTCGTCGACGGCGTCGCAGATCGCGGTGATCTGGTCGCGGTCGGAGTCCGCCGTGTCTTCTTCGGCCTCTTCCAGCAGAGGGCGGTAGCGCACCTCGACGGGGTACGTACGCCCGCTGACCTCCACGACCGGCGCCTCGCCGAAGTGGCGCGCGAACCGCTCCGGGTCGATGGTCGCCGAGGTGACGACGACCTTCAGGTCCGGGCGCCTGGGCAGCAGCCGGGCGAGGTAGCCGAGCAGGAAGTCGATGTTCAGGGACCGCTCGTGGGCCTCGTCGATGATGATCGTGTCGTACGCCAGCAGCTCCCGGTCCGTCTGGATCTCGGCGAGCAGGATGCCGTCCGTCATCAGCTTCAGATACGTCGACTCCGGGTTCACCTGGTCGGTGAAGCGGACCTTCCAGCCGACGGTCTCGCCCAGCGGCGTCTTCAGCTCGTCCGCGACCCGCTCCGCGACGGTGCGGGCGGCGATCCGGCGGGGCTGGGTGTGCCCGATCATGCCCCGGACGCCGCGTCCCAGCTCCATACAGATCTTGGGCAGCTGCGTGGTCTTCCCGGACCCGGTCTCCCCGGCGACGATCACGACCTGGTGGTCGCGTATCGCCTCCAGGATCTCGTCCTTCTTCTGGCTGACCGGCAGCTCTTCGGGGTACGACAGGGCCGGCAGCCGGGCCGCGCGGGCCGCGAGCCGCTCGGCCGCCCTGCCCGCTTCGGCCGCGATCTCGTCCAGCACGGACTGTCGGGCCTCGGGCTTGCGGATGCGGCGCGCTCCTTCGAGGCGCCGGCCGAGCCGGTTCGCGTCACGGAGCGAGAGCTGTCCGAGCTGGGACTGGAGATCGGCGAAGGAAGTAGACATACGGCCCCCAGGATCTCACCCGGCCATGAGAAGTGGCGACCTCATTTCCCGCGGAACGCGTCACGCGGTAGGACGTTTCGCGCCGGAGTGCGCACCGGCGGCCGCGAACGAGCGGGCAGGCACCGGTGCGCCACGTACCATTTCGGGCAGCCGAACGCTCGCCCCGCCCGAAAGGCCTGTGCCGTGTCCCGTACGCCGTGGTGCTGTCTGACGGCGCTGCTCGCGGTCGTCGTCGGGCTGCTGTGCGGACCGGCGGCCCAGCGGGGCGGGGCGGCCGTGCCCCCGGCGGCGACGGCCCCGCACACCTCCGTGGCGTCCGCGGTCTCCGGTGCGGACGCGGCGGCCGACACCGCCCCCGCGGGGGTCCCGGTCCTCGAAGCCGTCGAGGCGGCAGGCGGCGGCGTCCCCGGCTGCGGCAAGCAGCGGGACCACGACGGGGAGCCCGCCGTGCCCTCCCGCGTCCGCGCCGCGTACGACCAGGCGCCGGGGCTCGCACCGTGGGGACTGCCCGCCGCGACGGGCGCGCTGCCCGCCCAGCCGCCCCAGGGGCTTCGGATACGGCTGCCCGTCCCGGCCGCCCCGACTCCGGTGGAACTCTCCGTGCTGCGGGTATAGGCCGGCGCCGCCGCGACCCGCCCCTCTCCCTCTCCTTCCGCACGACCCGCACGGAGTGCCGCATGCCCACGCCCAAGAACACGACGACGTCCTTCCCACGCAAACCCCTCCTCTACGGAACGGTGGTCGTTCTGGCCGCCGGACTCCTCGGCTTCGCCTCCTACCGGGCCACCGCACCCGACGGCTCGCCCCGGAACACCGGCTCCGCCCCGGCCGCGGAGGTGTCCGCCGACCCGGGCGCCGGCGTCTACCCGGAGCTGGCGAAGCTCGCCCGCCGCGACGCGGACGACCGCCTCGCCACCGGCCGCACCGACGCGCCGGTCGTCCTGATCGAGTACGCCGACTTCAAGTGCGGCTACTGCGGCAAGTTCGCCCGGGACACCGAGCCCGAGCTGGTCGAGGAGTACGTGAAGGACGGCACCCTGCGCATCGAGTGGCGCAACTTCCCGATCTTCGGCGAGGAGTCGGAGACCGCCGCACGCGCTGCCTGGGCCGCCGGGCAGCAGGACCGCTTCTGGGAGTTCCACCGGGCCGCCTACGCCGAGGGGGCGAAGGAGAAGGGCTTCGGCAAGGACCGGGTCAGGGTGCTCGCCGACGAGGCCGGGGTGGAGGACCTGGACCGGTTCATGAAGGACCTGGACGGTCCGGCCGCCCGGGACGCGGTCACGAAGGACCAGGAGCAGGCGTACGGGATCGGCGCGACGTCCACCCCGTCGTTCCTGATCAACGGCCGCCCGATCGCCGGAGCCCAGCCGAAGGAGACGTTCACCGAGGCCATCGAGGCGGCCGCGGAACAGGCGAGGGCCACGACCACCGGCAACGCGGGGAACGGTGCCCGGGACGCTGCCGAGTGACCGCGGACATCGGCTACTTCGCGGCCTTCCTCGGCGGCTTGCTCGCCCTGGTCAGCCCGTGCAGCGCCCTCCTGCTGCCGGCCTTCTTCGCGTACTCCATCGACTCCGCCTCCCGGCTGCTGGCCCGCACCGGCATCTTCTACGCGGGGCTCGCCACCACCCTCGTCCCGCTCGGCGCGGCCGGCTCGTACGCGGGCCGGCTGTTCTACGGGCACCGCGATGCCCTGGTGACGGGCGCCGGGTGGCTGATCATCGCCCTGGGCGTGGCGCAGATCGTCGGCCTGGGCTTCGCCTCGCGGAGGATCGCGGCGCTCAGCGGCCGCATCCGCCCCACGACGGCGTTCTCCGTCTACGCCCTGGGCGCGGTCTACGGACTGGCCGGTTTCTGTGCGGGCCCGATCCTCGGCAGCGTCCTCACCGTCGCGGCGGTCAGCGGCAGCCCGGTCTACGGCGGGCTGCTGCTGGCGGTCTACGCGCTGGGCATGGCGGTGCCGCTGTTCGTGCTGGCGCTGCTCTGGGAGCGCTTCGACCTCGGCCGCCGGGCCTGGCTGCGCGGCCGGGCCCTCCGGCTCGGCCGGTTCGAGCTGCACACCACGTCGCTGCTGTCGGGGCTGTTCTTCATCGGCCTGGGCGCGGTGTTCCTCGTGTACGACGGGACGACCGCGTTGCCGGGCCTGCTCGGGGTCGACGACTCGTTCGCGGTCGAGCAGTGGGCGCAGGACCTGGGTGAGCAGGTGCCGGGCCCGGTGCTGCTGGGGGCCGTGGTGCTCGTGGTGCTGCTGTTCCTCGGCGTAGGGGGCCGGCGCCGACGGGCGGCGGACGAGAGGGGCCGCGCGGAGGAGACGGAGAAGGAGAGCGAGAAGGTGTGACACGGCGAAGGCCCCGTCCGGTGGACGGGGCCTTCGTGTGGTGGCTGGGGCCGGGATCGAACCGGCGACCTATCGCTTTTCAGGCGATCGCTCGTACCAACTGAGCTACCCAGCCACGCAGCCGCTGGGGCTGCAGCGGTCCTGACGGGATTTGAACCCGCGGCCTCCACCTTGACAGGGTGGCGAGCACTCCAAACTGCTCCACAGGACCAAGCAATGTGCGAAACAAGTCTCGCACACGGTAAAACGTGCCCCCAACGGGATTCGAACCCGTGCTACCGCCTTGAAAGGGCGGCGTCCTGGGCCACTAGACGATGAGGGCTAAGGGCCCGCCTGTTCGCTTTGCAGCGCGTCGGGGACGTGAGAAGCATATGGGATGGGCGGAGGTATCGCCAAAACGGTTTACGACGAGGGCGTCGGGCGCGCCGGAGAGCGGGCCGGGGAGGGGGCGGAGGGCGACGCCGGGGCGGGCGAGGAGGAGGACGGGTTGGGCGACGAGGGGGAGGCCTTCTCCAGGTTCTCCTCCGGAAGGTGGCGGCTGACCTCGGCCGTCGTCAGTCCCAGGCCGCCCAGGGTGATCTCGTCCCAGGCCTGGAGACGCCGGGTCGGGCGGTCCAGGTAGAGCACCGAAGCCCGCACCTTCTCCGGCTTCTCGTTCTGCACCGCGCGCAGCCCGCCGCCGCCCGTGGAGCCCTCGACCTTCAGCCGCGTACCGAGCTCCAGCAGCTCGTTGACCCGGTTGTGGAGGTGCCCGGCGAGCACCAGTGGGACCGTGCCGTCGGTCTCCCGGGCGGTGTTCGGGTCGTGGGCGACCGCGATGTCGACCGGGGTGCCCGCGCGTTTCTGGTCCCGGAGGGCGGAGGCCAGCCGCATGCCCTCCAGCCGGGCCGCTTCCTTGCCCCCGGCCGGCTTCGAGCGGTCCGGGGTGAACTGGGCGTCGCCGGTGCCCGCGATCCGCAGCCCGCCGACGTCGACGGCCCTGCCCTCGTCGAGGACGCGCACGTTCTCGAACTTCTCCAGATAGGCCTGGGTGATCTTCGAGTCGTGGTTGCCGCGCACCCAGACGTAGGGCGCGCCGAGATCGCGGATCGGGTCGAGGAACCCGTTCTCCGGGGCTGAGCCGTGGTCCATCGTGTCGCCGGAGTCGATGATCACGTCGATCTCGTACTGCTTCACGAGCGAGGCGATGATGTGCCAGGCCGCAGGGTTGAGGTGGACGTCGGAGACGTGCAGGACCCGGATGGTGCCGGGGTCGGGGCGGTAGACGGGGAGCGTGGAGGTCGCCTCGTACAGCTTGGTGACGTTGGTGACCAGGCGGGCCAGCTCCTGCTGGTAGATGCCGAACTCGGTGACGATCGACCGGGCGTCGCCGACCACGGACGGGGCGCTGGAGAGCAGCCCGGAGAAGCGCGGCTCCAGCACGGACTTCGGGTTCCAGGTGGCGTACGCGCTGACGCCGGAGGCGGCCAGCAGGGCCAGGGCGAGCCCGCCGGCGGCCAGGGCGCGGCGGGGGCGGCGGTAGACGACGAGGCCCAGCGCGGTCGCCCCGGAGACGACGGCGACGCACGAGCGCACGGCCAGCTCCCGGGTGCCCGACGCGACGTCCCGGGTCACCTCCTCCTGGAGGCCGGAGAACCGCTCGGGACGGTCGACCAGGGCCTGGGAGCGTTCCGGGTCGAGACGGTCCACGTCCACGTCCAGCCGGAGCGGCGCGACGTGCGAGTCCAGCTCCAGGGCCCCCAGCGGCGCCACGTTGATCTTGCTTCCGCCGCTGAGGGACGGCCGCAGGGTCATGCTGGTGTCCATGGGGCCGACCGGGGTGCGGATGCTCCCCACGGCCAGCAGGCCGGCCCAGGCCCCCAGCACGACGACGGCGAGCATGCCCAGCGCGCGCACGTACGGGCGGTGGGCGGACCCCGCCGGCCCGCCCAGGGCCGCCGCGCCGGGGCGCGTGCGGGACCCGGCGCGGGCGGCGGGACGGGGGCGGACGTGCTGCCGGGTGAGGCGGTGCCGGAGGCGGGCAGCTGCGGCACGGAACGGGACGCGGACCATTGAGCCCGTATGCCCCGTTGCTCCCCTGCCCATGCCGGTCGGGGCCCGCCCGGCCCCGGGCGGACGGGCCGCCCACGGCCGGAGGACAACCCGTTGGCGGCCGGGGGAACGGGTCGCTCACGGCCGGGGGAACGGACCAGAACGGAGACAGCCCGCCCGCCGGGCCCGCCGTACGTGACAATGGCCGGGTGCTGGAGATGACGCGCGAACAGTTCGAGGAGCTGGTGAGCCAGGCTCTGGACCGGATTCCGCCGGAGCTGACACGGCTGATGGACAACGTGGCGGTGTTCGTCGAGGACGAACCCGACCCCGGCGATCCCGACCTGCTCGGGCTCTACGAGGGCACCCCGCTCACCGACCGCGGTGAGTGGTACGCCGGGGTGCTGCCCGACCGCATCACCGTCTACCGGGGGCCGACGCTGCGGATGTGCGAGTCCCAGGAGGACGTCGTCGCGGAGACGGAGATCACCGTGGTCCACGAGATCGCCCACCACTTCGGCATCGACGACGAACGGCTCCACGCCCTGGGCTACGGGTGAGCGAACGGGCCCCCGACGAGCTGCCGGAGCCCGGCCCGCCCGCCGCGCCGCAGGGCCGGGTCCTCGCGGCGGTGGCGGCGGGCGGCGCGCTCGGCGCGCTCGCGCGGTACGGCGCGCTGACGCTCCGGCCGACGGCGGAGAACGGCTTCCCGTGGACGGTGCTCGGGGTCAACGCGGCCGGCTGCGCCCTCATCGGCGTGCTGATGGTGCTGACCGTCGAGCGCGCCCGGGTGACCCGTCCGCTGGTGCGCCCCTTCCTCGGCGTCGGCGTGCTCGGCGGCTTCACCACCTTCTCGACGTACGCGGTCGACGTCGCGGGCCTGCTGGAGCGTCAGGAGGTCGCGACGGCGCTGACGTACGCCGCGGCCACGGTGGCGGCCGCGCTGGGGGCGGTCGCCGCGGCGGCGACGGCGACGAGGGCCCTGCTGGGCCGGGGCGCCCGGGGCGGGGGCCGGACGGGGTGAACTGGCTGCTGGTGATGGTCGGCGGAGCGATCGGCGCGCCCCTGCGCTATCTGACGGACCGTGCGGTGCAGTCGCGCCGGGGGCCGGGCCTCCCGTACGTCTTCCCGTGGGGCACCTTCGCCGTCAACGCGGCGGGCAGCCTGGCCCTCGGCCTCATGACCGGGGCTGCGGTCTCCTCGCCGGTGCACGCCCTGCTGGCCACGGGGCTGTGCGGGGCGCTGACGACGTATTCCACGTTCTCGTACGAGACCCTGCGCCTGGCCGAGACGGGCCGGGGCCTGCTGGCCGCCGTCAACGTGGCGGTGTCCTTGCTGGTGGGGCTGGGCGCGGTGTTCCTGGGGGTGGAACTGACGGGCGGGTTCTGGGGGTAGCGCACGGCGGGCGGTTCGGTGGGTGGCGCGCGGGTGGCAGGCCGTTCGGGCGTGTCTCCGGCGGGGTCGCGGGAGTTGGGCACGGTGCGACGCCGTACCGCGCGCACCGCTGCATCCGCTTCGGGGCCCGGCGTCGCGTCGCCGATCGCTGTTCCCCTTGCGCCGCCCACGTGTTCCCGCCCGCCGTTCCCTCGCCCCGGAGGTGCCACTCGTGCGCCAGTTGTCCGCCCCTGCCCGCTGGGCAGCCGTCACCGTCACCGCGCTGACGATCGCCGCGTCCACCGGCTGCATGAACGTCGGCGAGGACGGAGCCAGGCCGGGGCCCTCGCGGTCCGACGGCCCGAAGGGGGCGGACATCGAGCCGGCCGGCGGCACGGTCCCCGGCGCCGGCTGGGCCCCCGCCCGCGGCGGTGGGGCCCACCCGCAGTCGGACCGGGAGGCCCCCGACGGGCGCCCGAGTCCGAAGGCCTCCCCCGCCGTGTCGTCGGTCACGCCGAAGGCTCCGCACCCCGAGCCCGGCGTCCCGCAGCCCTCCGGCGGCAACCCTCGGCCGACGCCGACGCCCTCGACGCCCGGCCCGGGGGAGCCGCCCCCCGCCACACCGGAGCCGCCGGCCACTCCCGAGCCGCCGGCCCCGCCGACGCCCGCCCCGGACCCGGACCCCGAGCCGGACCCGGAGCCGACGGAGCCCACGGAACCGCTGCCCTCGGCCTCGCCCGCGGCGCACCTCCGCGCCTATGCGACGGGGCGGTCGCACGACGCCGTCTCGATGCGGACACCGGAGGCATCACCGCAGGTGGGGCCGGTGTAACCGCGTGGTCGACGGGGGCGGGTTGCGCGATGGGGGGAGGAGTGCGTATGGTGGTAGATCGTTTGATCCTATTGCCCGGCGCCGACACAGAAGAGCGCCGTGTGGCGCGTACTCTCCCTTGCCGTGGCTGGACCGCATTGAGGCGGTCGAAATTGCGAATCACGGAGTTATGGGCGCGTGCCGAGACTCCGGAAGGTTTCGCATTTCGCATGTCAATTTCCAGTTCTGACCGCACCGTCATGCCCGAGAATGTCGACAACGCCGAGCTCACCGAGCTCGTCGAGGCCGCTGTGACCGAGGCCCCCGCAGGCACCACCGCCTCGGCCGCTCCGGCCGAGGAGAAGACCGTCGCCGACTTCGTCGCGGACACGAAGGCCGCGGACACGAAGGCCGCGGACACGAAGGCCGCGGACACGAAGGCCGCGGACACGAAGGCCGAGGCGAAGGACGAGGACGCGGTGGCCGAGGCCCCCGCCGACACCGCGGCCGACGCCGAGCCGACCGTCACCTTCGGCTCGCTGGGCCTGCCCGAGGGCATCGTCCGCAAGCTCGCGCAGAACGGTGTGACCGCCCCCTTCCCCATCCAGGCGGCGACCATCCCGGACGCCCTGGCCGGCAAGGACATCCTCGGCCGCGGCCGTACGGGCTCCGGCAAGACGCTCTCCTTCGGCCTGCCGCTGCTGGCCACACTGGCCGGCGGCACCACCGAGAAGAAGAAGCCGCGCGGCATCATCCTCACCCCGACCCGCGAGCTCGCGATGCAGGTCGCGGACGCCCTGCAGCCCTACGGCGACGTGCTCGGCCTCAAGATGAAGGTCGTCTGCGGCGGCACGTCGATGGGCAACCAGATCTACGCCCTGGAGCGCGGCGTCGACGTCCTCGTCGCCACCCCGGGCCGACTGCGCGACATCATCAACCGCGGCGCCTGCTCCCTGGCGAGCGTCCAGGTCGCGGTTCTCGACGAGGCCGACCAGATGTCGGACCTGGGCTTCCTGCCCGAGGTCACCGAGCTGCTCGACCAGATCCCCGGCGGCGGCCAGCGGATGCTCTTCTCCGCCACCATGGAGAACGAGATCGGCACGCTGGTCAAGCGCTACCTCACCGACCCGGTCACGCACGAGGTCGACAGCGCCCAGGGCAACGTCACGACGATGTCGCACCACGTCCTCGTCGTGAAGCCGAAGGACAAGGCGCCGGTCACGGCCGCCATCGCCGCCCGCAAGGGCCGCACGATCATCTTCGTCCGCACCCAGCTGGGCGCCGACCGCATCGCCGAGCAGCTCATCGAGTCCGGTGTGAAGGCCGACGCGCTGCACGGCGGCATGACCCAGGGCGCCCGTACGCGGGTCCTGGAGGACTTCAAGAAGGGTTACGTCAACGCGCTCGTCGCGACCGACGTCGCCGCCCGAGGCATCCACGTCGACGGCATCGACCTGGTCCTGAACGTGGACCCGGCCGGCGACCACAAGGACTACCTGCACCGCTCGGGCCGTACCGCCCGCGCCGGCAAGTCCGGTGTCGTCGTCTCGCTGGCGCTGCCGCACCAGCGCCGTCAGATCTTCCGCCTGATGGAGGACGCGGGCGTCGACGCCTCGCGCCACATCGTGCAGGGCGCGGGCGTCTTCGAGCCGGAGGTCGCCGAGATCACGGGCGCCCGTTCGCTCACCGAGGTCCAGGCCGACTCCGCGAACAACGCCGCCAAGCAGGCCGAGCGCGAGGCCGCCGACCTGACGAAGCAGCTGGAGCGCGTCCAGCGCCGCGCCGTCGAGCTGCGCGGGGAGGCCGACCGCCTGGTCGCCCGCGCCGCACGCGAGCGGGGCGACGACCCGGAGGCGGCGGTGGCCGAGGTGGCCGCAGAGGCAGAGGCCGCCCTCGTGGCAGCCGTCTCCGTGCCGGAGCAGCCGGCCGCCCGCGACGAGCAGCGCCGCGACGAGCGGGGCAACTACGAGCGCCGTGACAACCGCGGCGGCTACCGCGGCGGCAACGACCGCCCGTCCGGTGGTTTCCGTTCCGGTGGCGGTGACCGCCGGGACGACCGTGGTGGCCGTTCGTTCGAGCGTCGGGACAATGAC
>NZ_JBBBEN010000101.1:146547-172216 GCF_037137275.1 Streptomyces pratensis
CGAGCGTCGGGACAATGACCGTCCGTCGTTCAACCGTGACCGTCGTGACGAGCGCCCCTCGGGCGGCTTCCGCTCCGGCGGCGGCGACCGCCCGTTCAACCGTGACCGTCGTGACGAGCGCCCCTCCGGCGGTTTTCGCTCCGGCGGCGACCGCCCCACCGGCCGGCGTGACGACCACCGCGGTGCCAACACCGGTACCAACACCGGTACCTTCGGCCGTCGCGACGACAAGCCCCGCTGGAAGCGCAACGGCTGACAGCACCCCGGCTGACACCGGCCCGGCCCCCACCCGGCCGAGCCGGTCCGCCTGACAGACCGGCAGGGCCCGTACACCACCGAACCGACTCGGTGGTGTACGGGCCCTGTTGCCGTTCCCCGGCACCGCGGCCCGCCCTCCGGGCCGGCCGCGACGGGCCCGAAACCGATACCGAATCCACGGTGGGGGCCGGGCGGGCTATGCTCGGGGGGTGACCCGTCGAGGGCCGTTAGCTCAATTGGTCAGAGCAGCGGACTTTTAATCCGTTGGTTGTGGGTTCGAGTCCCACACGGCCTACACCTTGGCCCCAGGTCAGAGCTCGTCTCTGGTCTGGGGTCGCCGCTTGTCCGTGTTCATTTCGGGCAGGTGCTCCACCCAGGCTCCGGCGTCATCGTGCGCCGGGCCCGCATCGTGTCCGAGCCGTCTCCGTCGAGCTCGTCCCGGCCCGGGTCCGGATCACCCAGCCCAGCGAGATCGCCGAGTACGCGAAGGCGTTCGAAAAGCTGCGAGGCATGGCCGTTTATGGCGCGGCGGCGCGTGCCCTCATCGTGAAGGCCCTCGACGCTCTTGGCTGACCTGCGTTTTCCTGCGATCCCAGGAAAAACCGGGCGTGACGGAGGGCCCCCACCGCCGCGAGGCGTATCGCAGTGGGGGCCGGGTCACACGGTGTCGGCGGCGATCTGCCGCGTTCGGACGTCCACCCGGTGCACGGCGTCACGCAGGCTCCCACCGGAGTCGGGGTGCGGCTCGGGCTCCACCGACCCGAGCCGTTCCTCGATCCCGGCCAGTCGGGTCATCACGCCGGGCCGGCCAGGCACCCCCCGACGGCTCGTCGTGCCGTGCCGGTCGTGCACGCGTTCGTCCACCCTGCCGACGAGCCGCCTGACGCCTCGGGGCATCCGCCGCAGCAGGCCGAGCCCGGTGACGACGGCCCTTCGCGCCGGCTGGGCGTGCGGCGGCTCGGCAGTGCCCCGCCGGGTCGGTGAGGAGCCCGCCCCGCTCGCGGATGAGAACACCGAGGCCGGCGAACGGGGCCGCCTCGGTCGTGCCCGCAGCCCCCATGCTGCGCAGAGAGCCCCGGGCCCGGGTGAATAAATTGCGTGGAGCAGTCGAACCGCCGGAATTAATTGCGTGTACGTGCGAAGGGCCGCCCGGATAGGACCGCTGGGTTTCGGCCCCTAGATTCCTGCCACCAGCTCGTCGGCGGTTCCGGCGCACCGCGTTCCGTGCACCGTCGACCACGTCCTGACCGGTCCGCTCACGGGCCTGACATCAGCTCCCTTGTCATGCCCAGGTCGACCGAGATCGTTGGAAGGCACCCCCCATGAACGGTTCCAGACCCCTGCGAATATCCCTGCTGACGGTGACCACCGGCGCCCTCCTCGCCTCGGGCGTCGCCGTCTCCACGGCGGCCCCCGCGCCGACCGCCGCACCGCTGAGCGCCGCTGTGGAGACCGGCGCCGCCGACGCGCCCGTCGAGCGCCTGATCATCGGGTACAAGTCCCGCGCCGCCGAAGCGAAGTCCGACGACGCCGCGTCCAAGGACGCGAAGGCCAAGGGGAAGAAGGCCGGGGAGTCACTCGGCTTCGACCGCCGCCTCGGCACCGGGGCCGCCCTGGTCGACCTCGGCGGCGAGCTGAACGAGGACTCCCTCAGCGAGGTCGTCGACACCTTCCGCGCGGACTCCGACGTCGCCTACGTCGTCCCGGACCGCCGCATGTACGCGATGGCCGACCCGAACGACTCCTACTACGACCGCCAGTGGGACCTCTTCGAGGCGACCGCCGGCATGGGCGTCCCCGGCGCCTGGTCCAAGGCGACCGGCGAGGGCGTCAAGGTCGCCGTCATCGACACCGGCTACGTCGCCCACTCCGACCTGGCCGCCAACACGGTCGCGGGCTACGACTTCATCTCCGACCCGTGGATGGCCCAGGACGGCGGTGGCCGTGACAGCAACGCGGCCGACCCCGGCGACTGGATGAACCGCGGCGAGTGCGGCACGGACAGCAACGGCCAGCCCGTTCCGCCCCGTGACACCAACAACTCCTGGCACGGCACGCACGTCGCCGGCACCATCGCCGCCGCGACAGGCAACGGCAAGGGCATCGCCGGCATCGCCCACGACGCGACCGTCCAGCCCGTCCGGGTGCTCGGCAAGTGCGGCGGCACGACCGCCGACATCATCGACGCCATCACCTGGTCCTCCGGCGGTTCCGTCTCGGGCGTGCCGGCCAACCCGTACCCGGCCGACGTCATCAACATGAGCCTCGGCGGTGGCGGCGCCTGCGACGCGGGCACCCAGAGCGCCATCAACGGGGCCGTGAACCGCGGCACCACCGTCGTCGTCGCGGCCGGCAACAGCAACCTCAACGCGGCTGGCTTCAACCCGGCCAGCTGCAGCAACGTCATCACCGTCGCCGCCTCCGACCGCGAGGGCAACCGGGCCGCCTACTCCAACTACGGCAGCACCATCGAGGTGACCGCCCCCGGCGGAGAGACGACGGCGGGTTCCGCCAACGGCATCTGGTCCACGCTGAACACCGGCACCCGCAGCGTCGGCAGCGAGAGCTACAGCGCCTACCAGGGCACCAGCATGGCCGCCCCGCACATCGCCGGCCTCGCCGCCCTGATGTACGAGGCCAAGAGCGGGATCACCCCCGGCCAGGTGAGCACCGCGATCCGCGAGAACGCGCGCGACCTGCCCGGCTCCTGCTCCGGCGGCTGCGGAGCAGGACTGGCCGACGCGGCGGCGACGATCGCCGCGATCACCGGCGGCGCCGACCCGGGCCCCGACCCGGTCGAGGGCGTGTTCACCAACTCCGACAACGTCGCCATCCCGGACTACGGCGGCTGGGTCGCCTCCGACATCGAGGTCACCGGACGGTCCGGCAACGGCCCGGCCCAGCTGAAGGTCCCCGTGGACATCAAGCACACCTTCCGGGGCGACCTGGTCGTCGTCCTCGAAGCACCGGACGGCACCGACTTCACCCTGAAGAACCTGAGCCAGTCCGACAGCGCCGACAACGTCCAGCAGACGTTCACGGTGGACGCCTCCCGCGTCGCGGCCAACGGCACCTGGCAACTGTGGGTACGTGACACCTACGCCAACGACACCGGCTACATCGATTCCTGGGGCCTGACCTTCTAGTCCTCTTCACGGCAGAGCCTGTCGGAAGGGGCCTCGGACCCCACCGGCCCACCCCCTCCGAGCGTGACGGCGAGCCGTAGGCCGCAGCCCGCCCGGCTGCGGCCTACGGCCGTTCCCCTGCGCTGGACGGCCCCTGCGGGGAGGGCCCCGGGCGAAGAACGCCTGCGAGCGGCCATGCCCGTCACGTGGTCGGGCGCACCCCGGAAATGCCGTAGAGTGGTGTTGACGACGCGGGGTGGAGCAGCTCGGTAGCTCGCTGGGCTCATAACCCAGAGGTCGCAGGTTCAAATCCTGTCCCCGCTACTGAAGATCCAGGCCCGGCACGCGAACAGCGTGCCGGGCCTGCGTCATGTCCGGGGCCGGAGCGCCGACGCTCCCTGGCAGTGCTGCTTGACCTTGACGCAACGTAAAGATCTAGCGTTTCCGGCATGGAGTGGTCCATTCAGGAAATCGCCAGAAGGGCCGGCACCACGAGCCGCACGCTCCGGCACTACGGAGACCTCGGGCTCCTCACGCCGAGCCGGATCGGGAGCAACGGTTACCGCTACTACGACCAGGACGCCCTCGTGCGGTTGCAGCGCATCCTGCTGCTGCGGGAGCTCGGGCTCTCGCTGGCCGCGATCAAGGACGTGCTGGAGGGGCAGCGGGACACGGCCGTGGCGCTGCGGGCGCATCTGCGGCTGCTCGAACAGGAGCAGGCGCGCATCGGGCGGCAGATCGCCTCGGTGCGGACCACTCTCCACAAGACGCGGGAGGGGATGGAACTCATGGCCGATGAAGTGTTCGACGGCTTCGATCACACCGTCTACGAGCAGGAGGTGACCGAACGCTGGGGCCGGGACGCGTACGAGGAGGGCGACCGCTGGTGGCGTTCGCTCAGTGCGGAGGGGAAGAAGGCGTTCCAGGACGAGCACGAGGCCATCGCGCGCGACTACGGGCGGGCGAGGGAGGCCGGGCTGGCGCCGGACGGTGCGGAGGCCCAGGACATCGCGCGGCGGCACTGTGCGTGGCTGTCGTCGGCGAAGGAGCCGAGTCGCGCGTATGTGATCGGGCTGGGCGCGATGTATGTCGCCGATCCGCGGCTCGCGAAGAACTACGATCGCCACGGGGACGGCACCGCCGCCTTCGTACGGGATGCACTGACGGTCTACGCGGAACGCCGCCTCTCCGACTGACCGCGGAGGGCCGGGGTCCTTCGCCCGCCTCCCCCTGTTCGGCCGATGAGGAGTCGCCGCTCGGCGCGGCTCCGGGAAGCCTGGACGGGGCGCGGTACCGTCCGCAGCCGTGGGCGGACCGGGCAGGAGTGCACAGGTGGGCATGGCCAAGCAGCGGCGCGGAGGCGCGGCCGGGAACGTCGGCGTTCTCAGCCGGGCGGTCTTCGGATCGCCGGAGGGCGTGGTGACGCCCGGCGGCAGGGGGACCCGGCGGTTCGTCCGCCTGCTGCCGGCCCTGATGATCGTCGGCGGGCTGCTCTTCGACTCGCAGGCTCCGCCCAACTTCACGGCCGTTCCGTTGTTCGTGGCGGCCCCGCTGATCGCCGCGCCGTTCTTCTCCCTGTCCAGGACCGTGCGCACGGGCATCGCCGCGGTGCTCTCCGTCCTCGCGATGCGGTTCATCGACGGGACGTCCACCCAGGTGGTCCCGGTCATCGAGTTCATCACCGTGCTCACGGCCTCGGTGCTGGCCCTCGTCATCAACGCGGTGGTGCGGCGCAGCAACGAGCAGCTGGCCTCGGCCCGGGTCATCGCGGAGACCGCCATGCGCGCCGTGCTGCCGACGCCGACCGAGCGGATCGGCGGGCTCCAGGTCGCGGCGCGGTACGAGGCGGCGCAGGCGGACGAGTTCGTGGGCGGTGACCTGTTCGCGGTCGCGGACACCCCGTACGGCGTGCGCCTGGTGGTCGGCGACGTACGGGGCAAGGGGCTGGAGGCCGTCGAGGCGGTGGCGGTGATCATCGGGGCGTTCCGGGAGGCCGCCGAGCAGGAGCGCTCCCTGGAGGGGGTGGCCCAGCGGCTGGAGCGGGCGCTGGCCCGGGAGGGGACGCGGCGGTACGGGCTGGACGCGATGGAGGGGTTCATCACCGCGGTGCTGGCCGAGATTCCGCCCGGCGCCGGCGCCCTGCGCGTCGTCAACCGCGGGCACCCCGAACCGATCCTGCTGCACGCGGACGGCGAGCTGGAGGTGCTCGCGCCCTCCGTGCCCGCGATGCCTCTGGGGATGGACCTGGGGGTGTGGCCGGACCGGGCGGACACGTGGACGATGCCCGCCGGTTCGACTCTGCTCGCCTTCACGGACGGGCTGTCCGAGGCCCGGGACGCGAACGGGGCATTCTACGATCCGGCGGCCCGGTTGCGCGGCCGGATCTTCCCGGGGCCGGAGGAGCTGCTGTCGGCACTGACCGACGACGTCCGGCTGCACACCGGGGGCCGGTCCACGGACGACATGGCGCTGCTCGCGGTCGGGCGGCCGGCGGAGGGGCAGCCGGTGCGGCGGACGACGGTGAAGATCGTGGGCCGGGGAGACGGTGCGGAACGATGACACGGTGGGTAGTCGCAGCGCGCCTCTCCGCATAACGATTGACACACCGTCAGAAAAAGGGGTGTGGCCGAGCCTCGGTCAAGTGGCCCGTTCCGGCCCGTTTGTGGCCGTTAAATCCCCGTCAGGTTCGTCAGTGATCCGTAGGAACGGCTTGGAATAGAGCCCTGGTCTCTATTAACGTTCGATAACGCAGCGCGGTTGTCCCAGCCGTCGTCAGAGACGGCACCGCGCGCGAGCGCCGAATTCCGCAAGGGAACCGGGGAACCACCTTCATGGGGTGAATCGGACACCTGCGTCTCGCGAGAGGCGGAGGAGCCCGTAGGAGACCTTCCTGCTCCGAACCCGTCAGCTAACCCGGTAGGCGAGAAGGAAGGAAAGGAGTGCGCCCACGTGGCGTCTGACAAGCCTGCCCCTGAGGCCCCGTCACCCTTCAGTGCCTACGCCTTCGGTGAAGCGGAGCGCACCTGGGAGGAGTGGAACCCCACCGAGGAGTCCCTCCGTCCCGTGCGCGGCAAGCACCGCGTGGCCAAGCAGCGTGGTCTGGCCCGTAGCTCCACCGTCCTCGGAGTCGGCGTCATCGCGGCCGTCGGCGCGGGCGGCATGGCCACCGCGCAGAGCAAACCGCCGGTCTCCATCTCTCTTCCCGATTCGATCGCGGACAATCTCCCCGACGCCAAGTCCCTTCCCGGTGTCGGCTCCCTCATGACCGAGGAGGCGGAAGCCGCCCCGGCCGCCGCGTCCACACCGCTCACCTCCGCCGGCATCACCACGGCCGAGGCCGAGCAGGGGGCCACCGACGCGGGCGAGGCCCTGCGCGCCCGGATTCTCCAGCAGGCCGAGCAGCAGCAGGCCAGCGCGGACGCGGAGGCGAAGGCCGCCGCGGAGAAGGCGGCAGCGGAGAAGGCCGCGGCGGAGGCGAAGAAGCAGCAGGACGAGGCAGAGGCAGAGGCGGCCGCGAAGAAGAAGGCGGAGGAGGAAGCGGCGAAGAAGAAGGCCGAGGCCGAGCGCCTCGCCAAGCTCGCCGCCAGCTTCTCGCTGCCCACCGCCTCCTACTCGATCAGCTCGACCTACGGTCAGTCCGGCGCCCTGTGGTCCTCCGGCCGGCACACCGGTCTCGACTTCGCCGGAACCGCCGGTTCGCCGCTCAAGGCCGTGCACAGCGGCACGATCACCTCGGCCGGCTGGGCCAACGCGTACGGCTACCGCACGGTGCTCCAGCTCGACGACGGCACGGAGATCTGGTACGCCCACCAGTCCTCGATCGAGGTCTCGGTCGGCCAGAAGGTGACCACCGGCCAGACCATCGGCCGCATGGGCGACACCGGCAACGTGACCGGCGTCCACCTCCACATGGAGGTCCGCACCGCCGGAGGGTCGGCCATGGACCCGATGGCCTGGCTGAACAGCAAGGGCCTGCGGGTCTGACCCCCCAAGGCGTCGCGTGCGAGGCCCCTCGGGCGCCTTCAGCCCGATCGCGTTCCGTACGAGGCCGGCCGCGCCATCCCGTGGACGCGGCCCCGAAACCCCGGCAGCCCTGACGCACACCCCCCGACGTCAGGGCTGCCGGTCTGTCCGCCCCGCATCGTTTTTCGTCACCGCGGCGGTCGCCGGTGGGCGGCCGGTCCGTGGCCGTACGGCTCGGGTGGCGGGTAGGGGCTGTGGCCGGCGGGCCCGCCGTGCGGGGGCTGCCAGGGGGAGTGCCACCGGGCCCGGCCGCCGTGACCGGGCAGATGGGCGGGTGCGGGGCCGGAGGCCGGGGCGTATCCGGGGGCGCCGTACCCGTATCCGCCTCCGTAGGGCATCGGGGGGCGGTAGGGGCGCGGGAGGAGTGTGAGGCGGGCGGCGTGGTCGAGCGCCGGGGCCGCGATGCCGCGACGCTGCCAGAGACAGTGCAGCAGTTCGCGTTCCCGTGCGGCGAAGTCCGGGCCGACCGCGCCGTGGCGGGCCCGGCGGCGCAGGCCCGCCAAGGAGGCCGCGAACGACTCGTACTCCGCGACCGCGCGGGCCGCCGCCCGGCCCCGGGCCCGGTCCGGCTGCCAGTGGCGGGCCAGGTCGCGGGCGACGCCCCGGGCCCGCATGGAGGAGAGCGCCGACGGTTCCGCGGGGGCGAGCCAGCCGGCCGCCGCGTAGACGGGCAGCTCCGCCGCGAGCGTGTGCAGCTCCCGGCGGCGTGACCACAGCGCCAGCCAGGTCACCAGGCCGAACGCCGGGACCATGACGATCCCGTAGACCGCGTAGAAGCCGTACGGGCCGAAGGACGAGGAGCCGTTCCACAGGGAGTGCAGGCCCATCGCCAGGAGCAGGCCCAGCAGCGGCAGCGCGATCCGACGGGCCCGGTGGCGGCGGGCGCTGACCGCGGCGAAGCCGAAACCGAGCCCGGTGAGGATCGTGAACAAGGGGTGCGCGAACGGCGACATCACGATCCGCACGAAGAACGTCCCCGCGGTCACCGAGGCGAAGCCCGAGCTCCCCACCTGCTGGTCCTCACCGAAGGCGTTGCCCAGATAGAGGATGTTCTCGGTGAACGCGAACCCCGTCGCGGCGAAGCCGGCGACCACGATCCCGTCCACCACCCCGCCGAACTCCCGTCTGCGGAACAGGAAGATCAGCAGCACCGCGGCGGACTTGGCGCACTCCTCCACCACCGGGGCGATCACCGTCGCCCCCAGGGTGTCGGCGCTCGCCGGGTCGGCCGTGGCGGTGGCTATCCAGCGCGTCGCGAACGAGTTGGCGATGATCGCCACGAGCGCCGCCGCACACGCGCCCCAGGCGAAGGAGAACAGGAGATTGCGCCAGGGCCCCGGCTCCACCCGGTCCAACCAGCGGAAGGCGGCCATCAGCAGCGGCACGGGCAGCACCGCGAGCCCCAGGCCGACGAGGAACCCCTCGGGGCCGGTCTGCTCCCGGACGAGGGCCGAGATCACCAGGCCGCACAGGGCGAGCCCCACGATCACGGTCCCGGCGCGGAACGCCTTGCCGCGCCAGACCACGCCGACGCGGCGCGGCCGGTAACGCCACTGGCCGCGCTCCGGCGCGGGGCCCGGCACCTCGTCGAGCCGCTGCTCGTGAGGGACCGGGACCGCCGGCCGCACCTGCTGATGCTGCACAGAACCGTCGGACACCACTCGACCCTAACGAGGAGCACTGACAGCCGAGGACCGCGCGGCCGTCCGTGACCGGGCGTCAGACCCGGGCGAACAGCAGGTCGTGGACGACGTGGCCCTTGTCCAGGCCCTGCCCCTCGAAGCGGGTGAGCGGCCGGAACGCGGGGCGCGGGGCGTAACCGCCGTCCGCCGCGGTGTTCTCGAAGCCGGGGTGCGCGGTGAGCACGTCGAGCATCTGCTCCGCGTACGGCTCCCAGTCGGTCGCGCAGTGGACGAGCGCGCCGGGCTTCAGCCGCGGGGCCACCAGGTCCAGGAACTCGGGCTGGATCAGCCGCCGCTTGTGGTGCCGGGTCTTCGGCCAGGGGTCGGGGAAGTAGACCCGCAGGCCGGCGAGGGAGGCGGGGGCCAGCATCTCGCGCAGCAGGATGATCGCGTCGCCGTTGGCCACCCGGACGTTGGAGGCCCCCGCCCGCTCCGCGAGGCCGAGGAGATTGCCCTGGCCGGGGGTGTGCACGTCGACGGCGAGGATGCCGGTGCCCGGGTCGTCCGCCGCCATCTGCGCGGTGGCCTCGCCCATGCCGAAGCCGATCTCCAGGACGACCGGGAGCCCGTCGAACAGCTCGTCCAGATCCAGGACGCGCCGCCCGTCGATGTCCAGCCCCCACCGGGGCCACAACCGCTCCAGGGCGTCCTGCTGGCCGGTCGTGACCCTGCTGCGGCGCGGCTGGAAGCTGCGGATGCGGCGTTCGTGGTGGGAGCCGGCCGGGTCGGCGGCGGGGCCGCCGGGGAAGCGTGGCTCCTGACGCAGCCGGCGCTGCCGCTCGAAGGAGGCCGCCCGCCGCGCGGCGTCGTCGTACGCCGCGCCACGGGGGGCCTCGTCGGCGGGTGCGGCGTCACTGAAGGCGTCGCCGCCGGACGCGGTGACGGCGGGCAGAGGGGCGCCGGCCGCTGTCTCGACGCCTGCGGTACGGGCGCCCTCGGGCGTCGAGGAGGCGGCGTGCGTACCGGGGGCGGGGTTCGGGGGCTGCTCAGACACAATGCCCCGATTCTACGGCGGGCGGCCGCCACCCCGCCCCCCGTGCCCGGAGCAGTGCGCGCCGCGCCACCTCACGTCCGATGGGCAGGGACGCCGTCGCGGCCGGTGACGGGGCGTTGAGCACGTGCACGGTGTGCGGGGCCTCGCGGATCAGGAAGTCGTCCACCAGCGTGCCGTCCCTCAGCACGGCCTGGGCCCGGACCCCGGCGGCCGACGGACGCAGGTCCTCCTCGGTCACGGCGGGCAGCAGCCGCTGGACGGCCCGGGTGAAGGCGGACCTGGACAGGGAGCGGTGAACCTCGCCCGCCCCGTACCGCCAGTGCCGGCGGGCTATGCGCCAGGCGCCCGGCCAGCTCAGGGTGGACAGCAGTTCGGCGGGGTGCACGTCGGGCCAGCCGTATCCCTCGCGGGCCAGGGCGGGGACCGCGTTCGGCCCGATGTGGACGGAGCCGTCGAAACCGCGGGTGAGGTGGACGCCGAGGAAGGGGAACGCCGGGTCCGGCACCGGGTAGACCAGACCGCGCACCAGCTCGGGGCGGGCCAGCTCGTAGTACTCGCCCCGGAAGGGGACGATCCGCACCCCCGGGTCGTCCCCGGCGAGCCGGGCCACCCGGTCGCTGTGGAGCCCGGCGCAGTTGACCAGCGTCCGGGCCCGGACGACCACGCCGTCGGCCGTCCGCACCGCGACGCCCCAGGGGCGCCGGTCTATCGCGGTGACCTTCGCCCCGTAGCGCACGAGGCCGCCCGACGCGGTGATCTCCGTCGCGAAGCGGGTGGCGACGGCGGTGAAGTCGCAGACGCCCGTCGTGCCGACCCGGATCGCCGCGAGGCCCCGGACGTCGGGCTCGTACTCCGCGATCTGGGCGGGGCCCAGCTCCCGCACCGGCAGGCCGTGCTCGCGGCCGCGCTGCACCAGGCCGTGCAGTCGGGGCAGCTCGGAGCGCTCGGTGGCCACGATCAGCTTGCCGGTCACGGCGTGCGCGATGCCGTGCTCGGCGCAGAAGTCCGCCAGCTCGGCGGAGCCGCGCAGCGCGTACCGGGCCTTGAGCGAACCGGGGCGGTAATAGATCCCGCTGTGGACCACACCGCTGTTGCGGCCGGTCTGGTGGCGTGCGGGGCCGCGCTCCTTCTCCAGGACCGTCACCCGGGTGCCGGGCGCGGTCCGGGTGATCGCGTACGCGGTCGACAGACCGACGATCCCGCCGCCGATCACCAGCACATCGCAGTCGTACGCCGCGTGCGTCATCTTCACGCCACCTCCCACCCCGATAGTGCACTGACCCACTGACAACCGGCTCAAACCCGAGCCGGCCGGGGCGTGGCACACACTCTCCGGCCGCCGTCCGCCCCGGCCCACCCCGGCCCGCCCGCCCCGGGCGCCCTTCCGCGGTGTCGCCGGCCGGTTCGGCCCGGGCGGGGCCGCCGTCAGACCGGGGTCACCAGCAGCGGGCGGGCCCGCTCCCGGAGCTCCGCGACGCGCGGCTCGTCCCCGTACGGTTCGAGGCGGTGCAGCAGGTCGCGGACGTACTCCGTGGTGCGGGCCGACGAGATGCGCCCGGCCACCTCCACGGCGCGGGTGCCCGCCGCGCAGGCCGCGTCCAGGTTGCCCGACTCCAGCTCGGCGACGGCGGACACGACGAGCCGCAGTCCGTGGCTGCGGACGAACTCCTCGGTGGGCCGGGACAGGGCCTGCTCGGTGAAGCGCCGCACTTGGAGGGGCGCCTTCAGGTCGCGGTAGCACTCGGCGGCGTCGGCGGCGAACCGGTCGTAGGAGTAGAAGCCCAGCCAGGAGGGGTCGGCGTCGCCCGCCCGGGACCGCTCCAGCCAGCTCTCCGCGCCCTTGAGCGCGGCCCCCGCGGCCGGTGCGTCGCCGGCCTTCGCGTGGGCGCGGGCCTCCACGAGCCGGAAGAAGCTCATGGTGCGGGCGGTGGCGAGCCCGCGGTTGCGCTCGACGGCGGCCTGCGCGAGGTCGACGCCCTCGTCGGCGAAGCCGCGGTAGGTCGCCTGGAGGGACATCGAGGCGAGGACATAGCCGCCGAGCGGGACGTCGGCGGCTGCGCGGGCCAGGCGCAGGGCCTGGATGTAGTAGCGCTGGGCGGCCTCCTGCTGTCCGGTGTCGAAGGCCATCCAGCCGGCCAGCCGGGTCAGCTCCGCCGCCGCCCCGAACAGGGCGCGGCCCACCTCGTCGGTGTACGAGCCGAGGAGCAGGGGCGCGGCGTCGACGCGTAAGCACTCCGGGACCATGGAGGAACGCCAGTCGCCGCCGCCGTACTTGGAGTCCCAGCGGCGGGCGTCCTGGGCCGCCTCGCGCAGCTTCGTCACATCGCTGTGGCCCACCCGCAGCGGCGAGGCGTCCGCGACGGACTCCGGACCGGGCTGGAGGGGGACGGCGCCGGAGCTTCGGGGCGGACCACCGGGGTCGGGGGCGTGCGCGCCGCGGCCGGCAGGTGCGCCGCGCGGTCCCCGGGCGCCCGGCCCGGCCGGACCGCCGGGCCCGCCCCGGACACCGACGGCCGCCGCTTGGGCCGCCGTCGGGTCCCGGGCCACCGACGGGTCGGCGGGGGTTATCAGCCAGCGGGACGCGGGAGTGGCGTACGCGCTCACCGCGAACGATCCCGCCAGGGACTGCCAGATCCCGCCGCCGCCGCGCCGCCCGGCCAGATCCAGCCGGTACAGCTCGGTCGCCGACCTGACCGCCTCACCCACGTCGCGGGGGAAGGCGAGGCCGACCTCCGGGGCCGGGTCCGCGTCGGCGAGGCCGATCTCGTGCAGCGGGACCGGCCGGCCCAGCTTGGCCCCGATCGCCGCCGCGATCAGATGGGGCGCCGCGCCCTGCGGCACCATCCCCTTGGCGACCCACCGGGCCACCGAGGTCTTGTCGTAGCGCAGTGTCAGACCGCGCTGTGCTCCGAGGTCGTTGACGCGCCGGGCGAGACCGGCGTTGCTGATTCCCGCGAGGGCGAGAACCGTGCCGAGCTTCTCGTTCGGCCCGCGTTGCTCTCTGGACATGCGCCACCCCTCGACACACAGACGGCCGCCACGTCACCGGGGGCGGCGCGCGGCATTCGTACCGATGCCTCCCCAGGATCGAACTGCCGTACTCCGCCTGCACACGCATATGGCCGAGCCCCGAGGAATATGCCCCCCTGCTGAGAACACCAGTCAACACAGCGTAGTTCTCCCTATCCCTACCGTTAAGGGGCGGGCGTTCGGATGGCGGGATTGTTGTCCGTGCGGGGGGCGCGGGACGCGGTGGCCGAGGCGCGAGGGCCGGGGGGCGATGTGCTCCTGGCGTGTGGCCGTGCGCCTGCTCGTGCGCTCTGGCCCGGCCGGCGGCGCAACGCTTGTCTGGGTCCTGCGTGGGTCGGCCCGCTGCACTGGACTCAGTGGGCTGGGGGATGCCGCCGCTCCATTCCCCGCGAGCGGCGGACCGGTCCGGGAGGTGAGGCCCACCTCCCGGACTGTGCGTGAGGGGCAACGCCCGCGGGGGCGGGGCGCGCGGTGCGCGCGCGGGGTGGCGCTTCGAGAAAATGGCCGAATAACGACGGTCCGGTGAGGCTGTGGCCAACGATCCGACTATGGCTGGATATCGACGTTGCTTTCGGGCGGTGCCGACCCCTTCCGGCCGGTGGGGCGGCCCGCGGCGGCGCACAGGTCCGGCTCGCCCGGAGAGCCGCAACTCCCGGAACGCTCCCTTCCGTTGCTGTGCCCGTGGTGAAGGCCACGTCAGGCCTTTGCCAGGGGCGCATGCTCATCCGGCGTGCGCCGTCCGTACACCCTCTCGTGCGGCGTTGTCGTGGCAGCATGTCCCGCAGCGGCGTCTCGTTCGTCAGGTGCGCCGTTTTGTCCACAGCCTGTGGAGGCGGCGATGCGTTGGTTGGTGGGATGGAGCAGTATCGCCGCGAGCTTCGGCACCGCCGGCGCGGTCGGAAACAGCGGTGAGGGGCGCACGGTCCACCCGGTGGGCTCCCAACTCCTGTGGGGCGACCCGGACCCGCTGTGGGCGGTGGGCGACTGGCGCCCCGACGAGATCCGCGTCATCGGCGTGGCCACCCCCGAAGGCGCCCCCACCGTCCGGCTCGCCGTCCTCGGCTGCTGCGGGGCCACCGACGAACAGCTGCGCGTCGGACTCCTGGCGGCGCGCGGTGGCGCGCTGCGCCATCTCACCGCCTGGCCGGGCAGTTACACCGCCGTGGTGCAGACCGGCCGCCGCATCACCGTGGTCGGCGACCTGGCCGGAGCCCGCCCCGTCTTCCACACCCCCTGGGCCAACGGCACCGCCTACGCCACGGCCGCCCTGCCGCTCGCCGACCTCATCGAGGCCCAGCTCGACATCGGGCACCTCGCCGCCCTGCTCGCCTGCCCCGAGACCCCGGAGGCCCTGGGCGACGGCACCCCGTACGCGGGGGTGAAGCGGGTCCCGCCGGGCCACGCGCTCATCCTGCGCGAGGGCTCGCGGGAGATCACCGGGTACGAGGCCGTCGCCTCGCTCGCCGTCGCCGCACCCCAGGCCGACCCGGTGCACGCGGTGGAAGGCGTACGGGACGCGCTCGTCGAAGCGGTACGCGCCCGGCTCACGGCCCCGCGCCACGCGCCACAGACCGCGCCGCCGGACCCCGGTCCGGTCCCCGGCATGGGCCCCGCCGAACGCCGCGCCGCCCGGGGCGGGCCCGTGCCGGGTGTCGGCGCCGACCTGTCCGGGGGCAGCGCGTCGGCCACCCTGGCCCTGCTGGCCGCCGGGCTCCCCGGCCTTCCCGGCACCCTCCTCGGACATGGCGCCGGCGCGGGGGAGCGGCTGCTCGCCGTCACCTTCAACGACCTCACCACCCGCGCCCACGAGGGCGAGCTGGAGCGGGCCCGCGCCATCGCCGCCAACCCGCGCCTGCACCATGTGGTCGTGGCGGCAGGCGAAGAGGCGCTGCCCTACGCCTCGTTGGAGACCGGCGCGCTCACCGACGAACCCGCCCCGTCGCTCGTCGTCGCCGAACGCCACCGCCGCCGCCTCGCCGCGGGCAGCGCCGACCACTTCGTCGGGCACGGGGCCCGGCAGGTCCTCGACGCCCACCCGGCACGCCTCGCCGACCTCCTGATGGACCGCCGCAGACGCCACCTCCTGCGCCCCGTCGCCGCCCTCGCCAAAGCGGAAGGCCCCACCGCGCACTCCCTGTTCGTCCCGCTCACGGTCTACCGGGCGGCCCGCCGCCTGGCCCGCACGTCGTACCGCACCGGGCTGGAGTCGGCGGCCGGCCTGCTGCCCGACGCCAACCGGTACGCCCCCGACCTCGCGACCCCCGCCGACGCCTCGCTCGCCGCCCTGGCCTGGTCGCGCCCGGGGCCCGCGGCGCGCTGGCTGACGGGGGAGGCGCTGGCCGAAGTATCGGTTCGTCTCCAGGAAGCTGCGATCCGGCCCACCTCCGTGCAGCGCCCCGGAGAGGCCCGCGCCCGCGCCGCGCTGGCCCGCGGGGCCGCCGATCACCGGATTCTGGAGCAGGCCGCCGAGATCCGCAGCCAGCGGCTCCACGCCCCGTACCTCGACAACCAGGTGGTCAGGGCGGCCCGCGCGCTACCCGAATCCCTCCGCGTCCAGCCCGGCGCACGGGCCGCGATCCTGCGCCGGGTGCTGGGCGGGGCCGGCATCAAGGACCTGCCGCCCGGTTGGGGCACCCCGTCCCAGGCCACGTCCGCCGCGGTCACCCGGACCGGGCTGCGCAGCAGCCTGCCCGACCTGATGGCCCTGTTCGACGCCCCGCTGCTCGCCGACGCGGGCCTGGTCGAGGCACGGGTGGTCCGCGGGGCCCTGCGCGCGGCGTCCGAGGGGGAGCCGCTGCCGCTGGACGGCCTGGCGGACCTGGCCTCCACCGAACTGTGGCTGCGCCGCCTCCTGGCGCGGCGGGGCACCTGCTGGACGGGCACGGCCGCCCCGCGCCAGCGCGCGGTCGCGGGCGTCGTGACCCCGTCCCGGCGCACACTCCAGTACTGACCGGAACGCGCCGCCGGGGGCCGGGGCGGGCGGGCCCCCGTGGCGGCGCGGAACGGGCGGTCATGACGGGGCGGGCGGCCGTGAAGGGGCGGGGCGCAAGAGCGGGACCCGGCGCGCGGGGTAGGAGGGCCGACGGGCCCGGGACGGCGGCAGGGAGCGGGCGACAGACCTCCCTCGGCCGACGAAGCGGTGCGCGGTCGGCCCGGCCGTCGAGCGGTCCTCAGGCGCAGCTGATCCGGGACTCCGCCCAGTCCGCGAGGGCCACCCCGCCGTACGGGCGCTCCGGCTCCACGACGAGCCGGAACGAGGACTGGCCGGCGAGGGCGACGCTCACCGGGACGGCGGGCTCGCCGCCCCGCATCACCGGGGAGCGCCACAACCGTGCCCCGTCCCCGTCGAACACGGAGAAGCGCACCGAACCGAGTCCTCTCGTCAGGTCGTCCACGCCGACCATGGCCTCGTAGCGCGCGCACTCCCGGTTCAGCTCGATGGTCACCGACGAGCGGGAGTGCACCGTCACCCCGTGCGCGTACCGGGTGGAGGCGATCGTCACGTGCGAACGCTGCCAGAGCCAGCCGCTCCGGCCGAGCACCGCTTCCGGCCCGCTGTGGTCGCCGAACACGGAGTACGCCAGTTCGCTGACCTGGTACACCTTCGGGGCCGGTGGCGGGGGCGGAGGCTTCGGGGACGGCGTGGGCGTGGAGGGCGGCGGAGGCGTCGGGGACGGCGGGGGGCTGGGCGCGGGGGGCGTGGGCTTCGGCGGCGCGGGGGCCGGAGAGGGGCTCGGCCTCGGGGCGGGGGCCGGTTCGGTCGTCGCCGACGCGGGCCGCGGGGGCTTCGGGGGCGGCGGGGGCGGCGGCGCGGGGAAGGGCGGCGGTTCGGGGGCCGGCTGCGGGGTGGGCGGGGGAGGCTTCGGAGCCGGCACCGCGGGAGCCACCGCCGGAGGCTTCGCCACCGGCCGGGGCTCCGGTTCCGGCCGGTCGTCACCGACGAGCGCCCAGACCAGGCCGGCCGCGGCCGCCAGGGCTGCCGCGGCGGCGATCCCTGCCTTCACCGGCGCGCCGAACCCCTCGGTGGCCGCGGCGGCCCCTGAGCCAGAGCCCGTGCCGGTGGCCGCGGCGGCGGCGCCCGCCCCGGCGGCGCCCACGGCCCCGCCCGCCACGATGCCCGCGGCCTTGAGGGAGTATCCGGCGGCGAACCACCCGATGACCGCGACGGGAAGCAGCGCCGGAATCCCGGCGTTCACCTGGTCCAGCTCCCCGGCCGCCACCCGGCACCGGGAACACGTGTCGAGATGTCTGCGCAGACCGCGCTCCGCGCGTATCCGCAGTCCGCCGCGGGCGTAGGCGCCGAGCCGGTCGGCGTACCGCGCGCAGTCCCCGCCTCCGGTGAGCGCCTGGCTGACATGGGCCTGGAGATACGCCTGCTTGAGCCCTTCGCGGGCCCGGCCGGCCAGTACGGCGGTGGCGTTGGCGGTGAGGCCGAACAGCGGGGCGATCTCGCTCGGCGACTCCTCCTCCACCGCGGTGTGCCACAGGACCGCCTGCCAGCGCTCCGGCAGGCTCCGGAACGCCCGCACGGCCAGCGACTGCTCGGCCTCGTGCATCGCCAGCACATCGGCGCCGAGGCCGACGGTGTCGTCGGCCGGGAGCCCGGAGGAGCGCGTGGCCTGTGCGGCGAACACCGCGAAGTCGTCGACCAGATGTTCGCGCTTCGCGCTCTTCGTCCAGGCGGCGGCGACATGGCGGACGGCGGTCATCAGATAGGCCCGGACCGACTCCTGCGGGCCCTTGCCGCCCCGTACGGCCTGGAGGGTGCGAGCGAACACCTCGGCCGTCAGGTCGTCGGCGGTGTGCGCGTCACGGCAGCAGCTACGGGCGTAGCGGAGCACGGCGGCCGAGTGCCGCCGGAACAGCTCCTCGTAGGCCCGGTCGTCGCCGCCGCGCATGCCCTCGATCAACCGGGCGTCGGACAGCCCCGCCTCCGGGGCCCCGCCACGGCCCTCCCGCTGCTGCGGCACCGCGATCGCGTCGCCGCCGTCCGAGGGCGTGGGCTCGGGTTCCGCGGCCGGTGGCCATGGCCCGGGGAGGACCGTTCCGCCCTCGGACCCACCTCTCTGGCCGGAGGGTCCGGGCTGACTCGGCACCTGTTCGGAAGGCGACCCGTGGGCCTTGGCGCCCCCGTCCGCGGCGGCGACCTTGCCCAGCGGTTCTTCCTGTCGCCCGTTGCCGCCCATCGCGGAAGCCCCCGTATGCACCTTCGGACCCGAACACCGGGGCAAGCGTGCCACAGGGCTCGATGACGACGAGCGCTCAGCCCTGCTCTACCACTCATCCGGGGATTCTTCTCGAACGGGCGTACTGAAAGGAGTCGCGGGAGGCAAAGGGCCCCGGCTCGGCCCGGCCCACGGCGACCGCCGGGGGCCGGGCGGCAGGGCGCCTACACCGGCCGTGACCGCAGCCCCTCCAGCAGGATGTCCAACAGCCGGGCCGAAGCCGCGGCCTGGTGAGCGGCGTCGGGCAGGGACGGAGCCGCCGTGGCGATGACCAGCAGCACATCGGCCACCGTCACGTCCCGGCGCAGCTCACCCGACTCCCGCGCCCGGTCGACCAGTCGGCCCACGACGTCCAGCAGCTCGACCGCACTCGTCTCCGCCCCGAGTCCGCCGGGTCCGTCGCCGCCTGCGGCGCGTTGCCCGAAGACGCGGCGGCCGTTCTCGCCGCCTGCTCCCTGGCGCTGCTGAGGAACGCGGGCATCCTCCCCGCCGCCCGCCGTGGACGCCGGCGATGACGCCGCCCCGGCCGCCGGGGCGCCCGGCTCGTCCCCGTCGACGCCGACCCGCAGCACCTGCGGCGGCAGCAGCCTGCCCGCACCCGACGCCACCGACGTCCTCAGGAAGCGGGAGAGCGCCGACCAGGGCTCCTCCTCCTGTCCCAGCGCCGCGCGCGCCTGTTCCGTCAGCCGGGAGGTCTCCTCCTCGGCTATCCGGCGCACCAGGACGTCCTTGCTCGGGAACCGGCGGTAGACGGTGCCCACGCCGACTCGGGCGCGACGTGCCACGTCCTCCATCGGAGCGCCGTACCCCAGCTCCCCGAACACCTCACGCGCCGCCCGCAGGACGTGCTCCAGATTGCGTTGCGCGTCGACGCGCAGAGGGGCGGAGCGCGGTGCGCTCCCGGAGCCCCTGGCCGTCGACCCGTTCGCCACCGGGACGACAGTGGACGCGGCGGCCGATCCCATCGCGGCCGCGCTCACCGCGGCGGCGGAGCGGACGGCGTCGGCCGAACTCATCACACCGAGCGCTCCCACGGAGCCCAGGCGTCCGTGGTTCTCGGCCGCGTGCGAGAGCGCGGACTGCCCATGCGAATCCTGAACATGCATAACTTCCCCCGGTTATGACGTCTCCCCCCGGAGACTTTCCCGCCGTATGAGCCGAGGAGCGGAGCACAACGAAATCCGCACCCGACACCCCGACGGGTTACGAACATAGTTGAGCCTGCGTCAATTCAGAAGGGGGTACTTCCGCGTGGGGCCCCGCCCGATCGGAGCAGGAGCCGGCCCCCGCCCGGCCCGCCCCCGCCCGCCGGCCCCCCGCGCCGGGCCTGACCTGCGCGGCTTTCCGCCGCCCCGCCCCGCGGACCGGGCGAGCCGGTGCGAAACCTCCGGTCACACAATGTGCCGGGCCTGTGGACAAACTCCTGACTCCGTTGCGTCATGGGGTGGTGATGGCTCCAGATTCCCGGGGGACGACCCCCCGCACCCGGCCAAGTGCGCGCATTCTCGTCGTCGGCGGCGGTTACGTCGGGATGTACACAGCGCTGCGTCTCCAACGGAAGCTGAAGCAGAGACTCAGGAGCGGCGACGCCGAGATCGTGGTCGTCACGCCCGAGCCGTACATGACGTACCAGCCCTTCCTCCCCGAAGCGGCCGCCGGCTCGATCTCACCGCGCCACGTGGTCGTGCCCCTGCGCCGCGTCCTGAACCGCTGCGCGATCGTCATCGGCGAGGTCGGGCACATCGACCACGCCGAGCGGACCGCGAGCGTCACGACCCTCGCCACGGGAGAGGACGGCGCCGGGGCACGAGAGGTCGACTACGACGAGATCGTCATCGCCCCCGGATCGGTCTCCCGCACCCTGCCCGTCCCCGGCCTCGCCGACTTCGGCATCGGTTTCAAGACCGTCGAGGAGGCCATCGGGCTGCGCAACCACGTGATCGAGCAGATGGACATCGCCTCCGCCACCCGCGACCCCGCCATCCGGGACGCCGCGCTCACCTTCGTCTTCGTCGGCGGCGGCTACGCCGGCGTGGAGGCCCTGGCCGAGCTGGAGGACATGGCCCGCTACACCGCCCGGTACTACCACAACATCAAGCCCGCGGACCTGAGATGGATTCTGGTGGAGGCGTCCGGGCGCATCCTCCCCGAGGTGGGCGAGGCCATGGGCGCGTACGCCCTCGGGGAACTGCGCGGCCGCAACATCGACGTACGCCTCGACACCCGCCTGGACACCTGTGAGGACCGGGTCGCCGTCCTCAGCGACGGGTCGCGCTTCCCGACGCGCACCCTCGTGTGGACCGCGGGAGTCAGACCGGCGCCGCTGCTCGCCGCCGCCGGCCTGCCCCTCACCGAACGCGGCCGACTGCGCTGCGCCGCCACCCTCGGCGTCGAGGGCGTGCCGCACGCCTGGGCCGCGGGCGACGCCGCCGCCGTACCCGATCTCACCGCCGCCGAGCCCGGCCGGGAGACCGCCCCCAACGCCCAGCACGCGGTGCGCCAGGCGAAGGTCCTCGCCGACAACGTCCTCGCGGCGATCGAGGGCCGGCCGCTCAGGGAGTACCGGCACGCGTACGCCGGCTCGGTCGCCTCCCTCGGCCTGCACAAGGGCGTCGCCCACGTCTACGGCCGCAGGCTCAAGGGCTACCCGGCCTGGCTGATGCACCGTGCGTACCACCTCAGCCGGGTGCCCACGTTCAACCGGAAGGCGCGTGTACTTGCCGAATGGACCCTGGCCGGGCTCTTCAAACGCGAGATCGTCTCCCTCGGTTCCCTGGAGCACCCGCGCGCCGAGTTCGCCCGCGCGGCCGGAGACGGGGCAGGGGGCACGCCGTCGCCCGGCGCCCCGCCGGGCGACGGCTGACGGCGGACCGGACCCAGGGCCCGGCGGGGGCCTGCCGGAGTCCGCGGCCGAAGCTCGGACAACGCCCGGGGACCGACGCTCCGAAGCGGTCCGGGCCGGGCGCCGGACGGCAACTGTCAGTACGGTCGGTCACTCCGGCCGTGTGACCATAGGTGGGCCCACACCTGCACAGAGTGACCCGGCCGGCAGTGACCCACAGTGACCAGCAGCGACGCACCAACAGCGCGACGAGGCCTGGCTGCGCCTTCCCGGGGGCGTGGCCTCCGGTGTCCCCGAATCCGGCAGAAGAAGCAGCCCGCCCCAGCGGACCAGACCGACACACGAGGCCAGAAATTCCGTGAACTTCACGCGTTGGAGCGCCCGCCTTCCCGGAACGCAGCGCCGAGCCGCCGCGCGGGACGACCGTAGTTCCGTCCCGGCGGCCCGAGCCGCGTACGCCCGGCCGGAGGGAGGGCCCGCCCTGCCGGACGGCGTGTCCCCCGCACCGGTCGGCCCCACCGGGGCTCCCGCCCTGCCCGGCTCCGCCCGGGGCGGTCACTCGGCCCGCGAGATCCTCGGCCGGCTGCCCGCCCCCGTCGCCCTGCTGCACGGTCCGGACCACCGCGTCGTCTACGTCAACGACGCCTACGAGGCCGCGTTCGGCCCCCGCCCGTGCGGCGTTCCGGCGGCCGAGGCGATGCCCGAGCTCGCCGAGCTCAGCGTGCTGCCCCTGCTCGACCAGGTCCTGCGCAGCGGCACCGCCCGCACCGTCAAGTCCCGCAGGACCGCCCGGGGCGGTTCGTACACCGTGACCTGCACCCCCGTGGCCGCCTGGGACGTCACCGGTACGGACGCGCCCGGGGACACCGCCGGCGCCGGAGCCGAACCGCCGGACGGGGAGGGCGCCCCGGAGCGGGAGGCGGACAAGGAGCAGGGCGGGCAGAGGAAGGCCGGAGAAGGGGGCGGCGTCCTCGTGTACGCGGCCGACGTCACCGACCACGCCGAAGCCGCCGAACGCCTGCGCGCCAGCGAGCGCCGCCACCGCGAGACGGCCGTCACCCTGCAACGCTCCCTGCTCCCGCAGGAGCTGGAGCAGCCCGACGACCTGCGCATCGCCGCCACGTACCAGCCCGGCGGCACGGACGCCGCCGTGGGCGGCGACTGGTACGACGTCATCACCCTCGGCGCCGGCCGGACCGCCCTCGTCATCGGCGACGTCATGGGGCGGGGGGTCCGCGCCGCCGCCGTGATGGGTCAGCTCCGCACCGCCGTACGCGCCTACGCGCGGCTCGACCTCCCGCCGCACGAGGTGATCCAGCTGCTGGACGGCCTCGCCACAGAGATCGACGCCAGCCAGATCGCGACCTGCGTCTACGCCGTCCACGATCCGAACGAGGAACAGCTCGTCTACGCCTCCGCGGGCCACCTCCCCATCCTCGTCCGCGACGAGGACGGCACGGTCCACCGCGCCGCCGAGCCCACCGGGCCGCCGCTCGGCACCGGCGGCTGGCTCCACACCTCGGGCACGATCGCGCTGCCGCCCGGCTCCAACGCCGCCCTCTACACCGACGGCCTGGTCGAACGCCGCGGCGAGGACATCGACGAGGGCGTCGCGTCCCTCGCCCGCGCTCTCTCCGGGGCCAAGGGCTCGCCCCAGGTGGTCTGCGACCGGCTGATCCGCTCCCTGGGAGTGACCGCGGAGCACGACGACGACGTGGCGGTCCTGGTCGTGCAGCACCCCGCACGCACGGGGACGAACGCGGAGCTGTTCCACAACGCCGCGCTCGACCTCCTGGGCGGCGTCGAGGCGGCCCCACGCGCCCGCGCCTTCGCCACCGGGGTGCTGACCTCCTGGCGCTTCCCGGTCGAGCTGCGCGACCTCGGGGTCCTGGCCGCCGGCGAGCTGGTGGCCAACTCCCTCCAGCACGGCACCCCGCCGATGCGGCTGGGGCTGCGCCGCACGGACCGCCGGCTGATCATCGAGGTCACCGACGGCGACGACCACCTCCCGCGCCGCCGCCGCGCCGAACCGGCGGACGAGGCCGGTCGCGGGATCACGATCATCGCGTCGATCGCCACCTCATGGGGCAGCCGGCGCACACCGGGCGGCGGCAAGGCGGTCTGGTGCGAGTTCGCCCTGCCGCGGTGACGGGGCGGCGCCTGCGCGCCCGGCCTCAGCGACCCGCGGCGGCGGTCGCGGCGGTCGTGCGGCCCACCGGGCCGGACCCGGTCGTAGCGGCTTGGGCCTCCGCGCCCTCGGGCAGCGACACGGCCACCACTCGCGAGGGGACGTGCGCCAGGGACGGCTGGTCCTGTACGGGGGTGAGCCGCCGCCCCAGTCGCAGGGCCAGCACCGTGATGCCCAGGGAGAACAGCACGAACGTCACGATGTACGGGCCGTGCAGCGACGCCCCCATGGGCCCGCCGACGGCCGGGCCGACCGCCAGCGCGAGCTGCTTGCACAGGGCGAACGCCGAGTTGTACTGCCCGACCATCGACTCCGGCGCCAGATCGGCGACCAGCGGCGCGACGGTCGGCGACAGCATCGCCTCGCCCAGCCCGAACAGGGCGTACGTCGAGACGAACGCCGCGGTCGCCATGGCCTGGCTGCCGTGCCCGAGCCCCGCGTAACCCGCCACGATCCAGGCGAACGCCCAGATGAGGCCGACCGAGGCGATGACCCGGCTGCGCCGCCGCCGCTCCACGAGCCGCAGGACGACGAACTGCGCCGCGACGATGACCGCGGTGTTGGCGGCCAGCGCGAACCCGAGAGTGGCGGGCTCGATCCCGGCTGCCTCCGTGCCGTACGCGGCCAGGCCTGACTCGAACTGTCCGTAGCAGGCGAAGAACAGCACGAACCCCAGCACGCAGAGCTGGACCATGGCCCGGTGGGAGAGCAGCGCCCGCATCCCGCCCTTCGCTGCGGAGCCGTCCCCCGGGCGGGGGGCGGGGAGGCCGGCCGTACGGGGCATCCGCACGGTCGCCACGACGATGCCGAGGACCACGAACATCGCGGCCTCGATCAGGAAGAGCATCGTGAAGCTCGCCGGACGGCTCACGTCCACGAGCTGCCCGCCGACGAGCCCGCCGAGGCCGAGCCCCAGGTTCTGCAGGAAGAACTGCATGGCGAAGGCCCGCGTACGGGTCGCGGTGCTGGAGCACCACACGAGCATCGTCGCGAGCGCCGGCTGCGTGACGGCGGTGCCCGCGCCGAGCAGCGCGGCCGAGGCCACTGCGGCCGGCACCGTGCTCGCGTACCCCAGGGCGGCCGCCCCCGCGGCGGCGAGAGCCGAGGCGGCCAGGAGCACGGGCACGGGTCCCCGCCGGTCGATGGCCCGCCCGGTGAACGGCAGAACGGCCAGCGCCGCCATCGCGAAGACCGCCAGGACGACTCCCGCCGTCCCGGCGCCCAGATCCCGCACCTGAGCCACATAGACGTACAGATACGGAACGGTGAACCCGAGTCCGAACGCGCTCAGCGCGCTGCCCAGCTGGATTCGCCGCAGCGCTGCGCCCATCTCCCTGGTCACACTCACCTACCTCGAAGTTCGAAGGAATCAGACTCGAAGACTTTAGCACTAAAGTTAGAAGGTGAAAACTTCATCCTGAAGGACTTCGAGGGCGAGAGGGGCGTGCCATACTGCGCGCCATGTCTGAGAGCACCGAGCAGCCCGGCACCGACGAGCCGAGCCTCGACGAACAGATCGCCGCGTACCAGCGCGAGTTCCGCGACCTCGACCCCCAGGTCGAACAGGTCGTCTCCGCGCTCGGCCGACTGAACCGCCGGATGAACGTCGCGTACGGGAGGCAGGTCGCCGCGCTCGGCATCAGCACCACCGAGTGGGAGGTCCTCAAGACCCTCGTCCTGTCGGGCGCCCCCTACCGCCTCGGCCCCGGAGAGCTGGCGAACCGCCTCGGCCTCACACCGGCCGCCATGACCCATCGCGTCGACCGGATGGCGGGCGAGGGGCTGGTCACCCGGGACCGCGACGAGAACAACCGGGTCCGGGTCATCGTGGAGCTGACCGACGAGGGGCGGGCCAAGTGGCTTGAGGCGATGCGCATGGCGACCGATTTCGAGGAGGACCTTCTCCAGGATCTGTCCGGCGACGAACGCGGTCTCCTGGGCGAACTGCTGGTTCGACTCCTGCGCCGGGTGGAGCACGCCCAGCCGGACGCCGGCGGTCGCCTCACCGACCTGGAATGACGGCCTCCCGGACCCCGTGGGGGTGGGTTGACACACCCCTGGGAGATCCGTAAAGTTCTCCGAGTTGTCACGGAGCCGGAAGGTACCGGGGCAGCCGATCCCGCCGCACACGCGGCAACCAAACTTCAGTACGACCTCCCACTCGGGATGATTTCGGCATGCCGGAATTCATTGCGAAGGCCCGATTATGAGCCGCCGGGAGATTCCGCTAGAGTTTGAGCGTCGGAACGGCCCAACAGCCGGGAAGACAAATCCCGCTGACTGGGAATCAGGCCCGAAAGGA
>NZ_JBBBEN010000102.1:0-883 GCF_037137275.1 Streptomyces pratensis
TCCGGCGGCCAGCGCCAGCGCATCGGCATCGCCCGCGGCCTCGCCCTCAACCCCGAGATCATCGTCGCCGACGAGCCGGTCTCCGCGCTCGACGTGTCGGTGCAGGCCCAGGTCGTCAACCTGCTGGACCGGCTCCAGGCGGAGTTCAGCCTCAGCTTCGTCTTCATCGCGCACGACCTCTCCATCGTCCGGCACATCTCCGACCGGGTCGGCGTGATGTATCTGGGCCGGATCGTGGAGATCGGCTCCGACGAGGAGATCTACGACCACCCCACCCACCCCTACACCCAGGCGCTGCTCTCCGCCGTCCCCGTCCCGGACCCGGAGGCCCGCGCCCACCGGGAACGCATCATCCTGCACGGCGACGTCCCCTCGCCCGCCAATATCCCCTCCGGCTGCCGCTTCCGCACCCGGTGCTGGAAGGCTCAGGAGCGTTGCGCCCTGGAGGTGCCGCTGCTGGCCGTCCCGGCGGAGTTCCGGCTCGTCGACAGCCCCGCCCGGCACGACTCGGCGTGCCACTTCGCGGAGGAGAAGCGGGTGGTGCCGCCGGAGGAGGAGCGGGAGACCCCGGGGCAGGAGACCTCGGGGCGGAGGCCCGGACCGCACGTGGAGGCCCCGGGCACGACGACCCGCGGCCGGCCTGCCGCGGGCGGGTCCGCGCCGGGCGGGGCCGATCCGGACAGGTCCGCGCCGGGCGGGGCCGGCCCGGGGCCCGGCCCGTCGCCCGAGGGGGGCGGCCCGGCGCGGCCCTGACGCACCGCCCGGCACCGGGCGCGGCCGGAGGTGTTGACGGGCGGGCAACTTCGTCGTCACCGCACCGATATACGGGCACCCCATGCTGAACGCCATGCGGCCGTGCGGGTGCCGTGGACCGGTCGGGGCG
>NZ_JBBBEN010000102.1:907-55530 GCF_037137275.1 Streptomyces pratensis
CCGGTCGCCCCGGGCCCCGGCTCAGGCTCCCCGCAGCCCCAGCGACCGCTTCAGGAAGTCCACCTGGAGCAGGAGCAGGTTCTCCGCGACCTGCTCCTGCGGCGTCATGTGCGTCACCCCGCTGAGCGGCAGCACCTCGTGCGGCCGCCCGGCCGACAGCAGCGCAGAGGACAGCCGCAGGGCGTGCGCCACCACCACGTTGTCGTCGGCCAGCCCGTGCACGATCATCATCGGGCGGACCTGCTCCGCGGGCGCGGACAGCCCCTCGTCGGTGACCAGCGCGTTGGCCGCGTACACCTCGGGCTGCCGGCCGGGGTCCCCGAGATAGCGCTCGGTGTAGTGGGTGTCGTACAGCCGCCAGTCCGTCACCGGGGCCCCCACCACGGCCGCGTGGAAGACGTCCGGGCGGCGCAGCACGGCCAGCCCCGAGAGGTAGCCGCCGTACGACCAGCCGCGCATCGCCACCCGGGAGAGGTCCAGCGGGAAACGCCCGGCGAGCCCGTGCAGGGCCTCGATCTGGTCGCCCAGGGTGAGGGTGAGATCGTCCCGCACCGCCTTCTCCCAGCCGGGCGAGCGGCCCGGGGCGCCCCGCCCGTCCGCCACGACCACGGCGAAGCCCTGGTCGGCGAACCACTGGGAGGTCAGATGCGCGTTGTGAGCGGCGACCACCCGGCGGCCGTGCGGACCACCGTACGGGTCCATCAGGACCGGAAGGGGACCGTCCGCCTCCTGGTAGTCGGACGGCAGCAGCACGGCGCACGGAATCCGCCGTGCGCCCCCCTCGGTGAGGGTCACCCGCGCGGAGAGCACCGGCTCCTGGGCGAAGCTCGCGATCCGGGCCACCCGCTTGCCGTCCCGCACCGCCCACGCGGAGGCCCCGGGCTCCTCCGGGACGGCTGAGACCAGGACCGTCAGACCGCCCGAGCGGACCGCGGAGTGCACACCCACCCCTTCGGAAATCCGCTCGATTCCCAGCTCGTTGACCCGGTACACATGGCTCTGCCCGACCTCCGGCTCGACCGCGTCCTCACCGGCCACCGCCGAGATCAGGATGTCCGACTCCCCGATGTCCAGCACCGACTGCACGTGCAGCTGGGACCCGGTCAGCAGTCGATCGCCGACCGCGAGCACCCGCGCGCCGCCCTCGTCCGCGATCCGCACGAGCCGCCCGTCAGGGGCCCAGGCGGGGGCCCCGGGGAAGAGATCCAGCCATACCGGGTCCTCGTCCACATGCACGATCCGGGTGGCGCCGCTCTCCGGGTCCACCGCGAGATAGCGCTGACTGCGCTGGTCACGGGCCTGCACCAGCAGGAGCGGAGCGCCCGCCGACGACCAGTGCACCTGCGCCAGATACGGGAACGCGGCCCGGTCCCAGACCACTTCGGTCCGGCCGCCCTCCAGGTCCATGACGAAGAGCCGCACCTCCGCGTTGGCCGTTCCCGCGGCCGGGTAGGCGATCTCGGCCGGTTTGCGGCCCGGATGCGCGGGATCGGCGATCCACCACCGCTGCACGGGGCTGTCGTCGGCCCGCGCGACCAGCAGCCGGTCCGATGCGGGGGACCACCAGAAGCCCCGGTGGCGGTGCATCTCCTCGGCCGCGATGAACTCGGCCAGACCGTAGGTGACCTGGGCGCCCTCCGGCTCCGCCAGCGCCCGGTCGCCGTCCCCCTCTGCGCCCACCACCCGCAGCGCTCCCTTGGCCGCGTACGCGATGTGCCGGCCGTCGGGCGAGGGGCGCGGGTCGACCGCAGGCCCCGGCACCGGCAGGGCCCGCGCCGTGCCGGCCCGCAGCTCGGCCACGTACACCTTTCCGGACAGCGCGAAGGCCGCCAACTCCGCCGTGGCGTCCACCGCGTAGGAGACGATGCCCGCCGAGCCCTCGCGGGACCGCTCGCGCCGGGCCCGCTCCTGCGGCGACAGCTTCTCCGCCGAACCGCCCAGCAGGGCTTCGGGGTCGGCGGCGAGGCGTTCCTCGCCGGTCGTGAGGTCGAGCACCCAGAGCCGGTTGGTCCGGTCCGTCCCGGAGGCGGACCTCAGAAAGAGCACCCGCGTCTCATCCGGCGAGACGGTGAAGGCGCGGGGTGCGCCCAGAGTGAACCGCTGGGTCCGTGCGTGCTGGCGGGGAAAAGACAGCTTCTGCGAGGTCATGGCTCCGAACTTAGCTGTGTCACGCGGTCCGTGCGCCCCTCGTGCTGCCGTGCACCGACCAATGCCGTGGCACGGAAAGTTATGATCCGTAGCGCTCGGTGGGTAGAAACCCGCTGACTCCGCGTGTGCCGCCCGTCCCGACCGTACTGATGGAGGTGAACCGCCGTGGCGCTCTCGATTTCGGCGGTAGTGCTGCTGGCGATCATCGTCTTCCTGCTGATCCGGAAATCCGGGTTGAAGGGCGGACACGCGGTGGTCTGCATGCTGCTCGGGTTCTACATCGCGAGCTCGTCCGTCGCGCCGACCATCTCCGATCTCACGAGCAACGTCGCGGGGATGATCAGCAGCATCAAGTTCTGACCGCGCCCGCCCGCACCGGCGGCCGGCGGGGGTCGCGGCGGCACGGGGGCCCCCGGGGCTCGTAGGGTGGTTCCCATGAAGGACCTTCCCGCCCGCCGTCTGCTGCTGGTGCACGCGCATCCCGACGACGAGTCGATCAACAACGGCGCCACCATGGCCAGGTACGCGGCCGAAGGCGCCCACGTCACCCTGGTGACGTGCACGCTCGGCGAGGAGGGCGAGGTCATCCCGCCCGGCCTCGCCCACCTCACCGCCGACCGGGACGACTCCCTGGGCCCCCACCGCGTCGGCGAACTGGCGGCGGCGATGCGGGAGCTCGGCGTCGCCGACCACCGCTTCCTCGGCGCGGCGGGCCGGTTCCGGGACTCCGGCATGATGGGCGCCGCGCAGAACGACCGACCGGACGCCTTCTGGTCCGCCCCGGTGGACGAGGCCGCCGCCCTCCTCGCCGAGGTGATCCGCGAGATCCGGCCGCAGGTCCTGGTCACCTACGACCCCGACGGCGGCTACGGGCACCCCGACCACATCCAGGCCCACCGGGTCGCGATGCGCGCCGCCGACCTGGCCGCCGACCCGGCCCACGGCGCGGGCGCCCCGCACACCGTCGCGAAGATCTACTGGAACCGGGCGGAGCGGGCGGTGGTCGAGGCCGGTTTCGACGCCCTGCGCACCACCGCGCCCGACGCCTTCCCCGGCATCGCGGCCGTGGACGACGTCCCGGGGGTGGTCGGCGGCGAGGAGATCACCGCCGAGATCGACGGAACGGCGTACGCCGGGGCGAAAGCAGCCGCGATGCGCGCCCACGCGACCCAGATCGTGGTGGACGGGCCTTTCTTCGCCCTCTCCAACGACCTCGGCCAGCCGCTGCTGACGACCGAGCACTACCAACTGGTGCGCGGCGTCGCGGGCGTGCCCGCGGGGAGCCGTGAGCACGACCTGTTCGCGGGCCTGCCCGACGCCCCGGCGTCCGTGCCGGGCGCCGGGGTGTCAGCCGCGTCCGCCTCCGTGCCTGGAGAGGGCGTATGAGCGGGGGTCGGGGCGAGGGGCGCGACCGTGCGGACTCCTCCCGCCCCGCGCGGACCGGAGGGCCGCCCGGGGCGGCCGAACTCGCCGGTTTCTCCGCCGCCCGCCCCCGGCCGTCCCGGATCGCGGCCTACGCCGGCCTGGCCCTGCTCGGAGTGCTCGTCTCCCTCGCCGGGAGCCTGGTGCAACCGGCCTGGTTCCCGGGCGGGTTGCTCATCGCCCTGGCGGGCGCCGGGGGCCTCTTCTACGGCGGCCGCCTGCTGACCGGCACCCAGATGGGCGCCCTCGCCCCGGCGATCGGCTGGTTCGTGACGGTGTTCCTTCTGCTGAGCGGCCGCCCGGAGGGCGACTACGTCTTCGGCGACGAACTCGGTCTGCTGCTCTACATGCTCGGCGGCACGGCCGTCGCTGTGATGTGCGCCACCACATCGAAAGTGCCGCAACCAGCCATCCGCACCACGCGGTCCGGCACCTGAAACGCCATGTACGGGCCCGGAAAGTCGCCCACGGGCGTGAGGCGCGGGGGGAGCTTCCCCCCGGTCGCGGAATGTCCGACGGCGGCGGCCAGTATGGTGGTGCGCGCGCCGAGCCGTCCCCTGGCCTGCGGCATGGGGGAAGTACGGGCGGCGGAGCCAATCGGGAGAACCTGCTTTGAGTCGTGAAACTGACAGTTCGTCCTCCGGGCCCCAGGGTCGCGGAGGAGCCGCGTACCCACCGGGTACGCCGCCGTACGGATCACGCCAGTATCCGTCGCCGCACCCGTCGCAGGACGGCGCGGACGAGACTCCTGAATCCGTGGACCCGCCCCGGCCCGAGGAGCCCAGGACCGAGACGACGCTGACCACGCGCATCCGGATCAACATCCCCGGCTCGCGGCCCATCCCGCCGGTCGTGGTGCGTACTCCGGTGGGCGAGGGCGACGCCGCCGGGGGCCGGACCGACCCGGAGCGCACCACCAGCACCCCGCGTCCCGGCGCACCGGCCACCGCGGGCCGCTCCACGGGCTCGGACGAGCCCGCCTCCGGCGACCGGCCGCGGGACGGCGGCGCACCCGCCGGCCCGGCGTCCGGCGACAAGCCGGCGAGGGAGAAGAGCGGAAGCGACTGGTTCGCCCCGCGCAAGTCCCCGACCCCGCCGCAGGGTGTGGCCACCCAGGGCCCAGGGGCCTTTGGCGCTCCCGGCCCCGGCACGTCCGGCCCCGGCACGTCCGCTCCCGGCACGTCCGCTCCCGGGACTCAGGGAGCTCCCGGCGCGGGCGGGCCCGGCGCCGACGGCCCCGGTGGCGTCTCCGACACCGGGGCGGGGCGTGTGCGCCCCGACATGCCGTACTTCTCGGACTCCCCGCGGTCCGGCGGCGCACCGGGCGGCCCCGGCGCGCCCGGCCCCGGCGGCGGCAGCGCGCTCGACGGCCTCGGCGCCCAGGTCCCCGGCGGCCCGCGGCCCGCGCCCGGAGCGCGTACGCCCGCCCCGTCCGGCCCCACGACGGGCCCGGCCACCGGCAGCTCTTCGCTGACCCCGAACCTCGACGGCGTACCGGGGCTCGGCGGTCCCGGGCCCGGCCCGATGGTGCCGGGCGGCCCCGGCGGCGCACCGCCCCGGTTGTCCGACGACACCGCGATCCTCACGCCGCAGGTCCCGGCGCCCGGGCCCGGCCCCGACGGCCCTGTCCCGGGGGCCACGCCGGCCGGCGGCGTCCCCGTCGTGCCCGGCGGGCTCCGCTCGCCGTTCCCGGACCGGCCGGAAGGCCTCGGCGGCCCGACGACGGACGCCCCGGGCGTCCCCGGCGTCCCCGCCCCCGGCCCCTCCGCCCGCCCGGCCCCGCAGCCCCCCGCCGCGCCCGCGAAGAAGGGCCGCTCCAAGCTGGTCCTCCTCGGGGTGGCCGCGGTCGTGCTGCTGGGCATCGCCTACGGGGCGGGGCTCCTGCTGAACCACTCCGAGGTCCCCAAGGGCACCACGGTGCTCGGCGTCGACATCGGCGGCGGCACCAAGGAGGAGGCGGTCGTCAAGCTCGACGCCGCTCTCGGCGAGCGGGCCCAGGCGCCCCTCCGGCTGTCGGTGGACGGCAAGGAGGAGAAGCTCGACCCGGCAAAGGCCGGTCTGACCCTGGACAGCCAGGAGACCGTGCGCGGCGCCGCGGGCAGCGACTACAACCCGGTCTCCGTGATCGGTTCGCTGTTCGGCGGGGAGCGCCCGGCCGACCCGGTGATCCCGGTCGACGAGGAGAAGCTCGGCGTGGCCCTGTCGGATCTGGCGGGCGCCTCCGGCTCCTCCAACGACGGCACGATCCGCTTCGAGCCGAACAAGGTCGTGGCCGTGCCGGGGAAGCCCGGCAAGACGCTCGACGTCGGCCAGTCGCTCATCTCCGTCCGGGACGCCTACCGCGCCCAGGTGCAGACGGGGCAGGCCCGGACGGTCGACCTGCCCGTCGCCACCACAGAGCCCACCATCACACAGGCCGAACTGGACCGGGCGATGAAGGAGTTCGCCGAGCCCGCGATGTCCGGCCTGATCACGATCAAGGCGGGCCCCAAGTCGATCCAGTTCGGACCGGCGCGGAGCCTGCCGCAGATCCTCTCGATGAAGGCCGTGGACGGCCGGCTGGTGGACGTCTACGACAAGAAGGCGATCGACCGGCTCCTGGACGGCGTCTTCGACGGCATCACGGCGGTCAAGGCCGACGGCAGGGAGCACCCGGTCGGCGCCGACGACGTGGCCCAGGCCATGAAGACGGCCCTCACCGGCACGACCCCCGCCGAGCGCACGGCCGTCATCGACCTGACGGGCGAGGGCTGAGCCCCGGCGCCCGTACCTCCTTTGCCCCCGTCCGGGACGTCTCCGGCCGGGGGCGGAGCCGTACGGGATCGAAGCCGTACGGGGTCGGCCGGGGCACGCCCCCGCCGGCGCGTCCGGCCCCCGGCCCCGGCGCCCGCCGGCCGCGTACGCCTCCCGGCCTCCCCGTGCCCGACCGCGTACCGCCTCCGGTCAGGCCTCCGCGCCCTGCGCCGCCTCGTCGATCTTCCGGATCACCCGCGCGGGATTGCCGACCGCGACGACGTCAGCGGGCAGGTCCTTCGTGACGACGGCACCCGCCCCGACCACCGTGTTCTCACCGATGGTCACCCCGGGGCAGACGATCACCCCGCCCCCCAGCCACAGTTGTCGCCGATGGTGATCGGCAGGGCGGCCTCCCACTTGGCGCGGCGCGGGCCGGGGGCGATGGGGTGGGTCGGGGTGAGCAGCTGCACGTTCGGGCCGATCTGGACGTCCGCGCCGATGGTGATGCGGGCGACGTCCAGGAAGACCGCGCCGACGTTCACGAACGTCCGGGGACCGATGGAGATCTGGTAGCCGTAGTCGACCTGGAGCGGGGGCCGGACCGCGACGTCCTCGCCCAGGTCGCCGACCAGCTCCGCGAGGGCCGCACGGCGGGTCTCGGGGTCGGCCGCCGCCGTGGCGTTGAAGCGCTCGGTCAGCTGGACCGCCCGCAGCGCGTCGGCGGTCAGTTCCGGGTCGTCGGCGAGGTACGGCTCGCCCGCGAGCATGGCTTCCTTCTGACGAGGCTGGTCGTTGCCGGTCATGTCGTCTCTTTCCTCCGGGGCTCCTCGGGCGATCCGTTCCCGAGCAGTCTGCCCCCGTCGCCGCCCACCGGGCCACGCAGCCCCGGGGCCAGGGCCAGGGTCACCGCCACGGAGAGCCCCGCGAGGGCCGCCATGCCCGTCGCGGGGGAGGTCAGCTGGGCGATGCCGCCGCCCAGGGCCGCGCCCACGCCCTGCATCGCGAGCATCCCCGAGGCGCCGAGGCCGAGCGCCTGGCCGCTCAGCTCCCGGGGGGTGAGGGCCATCAGCCGCTCCTGGAGCAGCAGGCTCGCGGCGAAGCCGACGCTCGCCAGGACGACGGCCGCCAGCGCCAGGGGCAGACCGGGGCGCAGCGCGAAGAGGAGGTAGGGCGCGGCCAGCAGCAGCCGGAGCGGGCTGCCCAGGCGGGCCCGCCATCGTGCCGTGACGAACCGGCCGACCAGGGCGTCCCCGGCCAGCATGCCCAGGGCGCCGCCGGCGAAGAGCAGCCCGGCGTGGTCCGGGGCGTAGGCGACGTACAGGGACTCGCAGCCCACGACGAGCCCGTTGGGGACCCACAGGCCGAGGAGGACATAGCGGCGCGGGACGGACGACCACAGCCGCGCGTTCGTCCGGCGGGTCTCCCGGACCGACGGCCGGCCGGTGGACCTGGGCGGCCGTGCGGTGAGGCCGAACCGGACCACGGCCGCGGCGACGGCGTACAGGACCGCACCGGCCAGCAGCGTGCCGCGTGCGGAGAGGACGGCCAACAGCACCCCGCCGACGGCGAACCCGCAGATCTGCATCGCCCCGCCCGCCACGGTGAGCACGGAGCGGCCGAGCAGGAACCCCTCGCGCGGAAGGATCTCGTTGAGCAGCCCGTACCGTACGCCGCCCCCCGGCGACGCGGCCGCCCCCAGCACCAGCAGGACGGCGAAGGCGGCCCACAGGGGCAGGCCGGGCAGCGCCTGCACTCCGGCGGCGAGCGAGGACAGCAGGGCCAGGGCGGTCAGTGCGGCGCGCGGTGGCAGCCGGTCCGCGGCCGACAGCAGGGTGAGCGCCCCGGCGACCTGGGCGAGGGAGGGGCCGAACATCGCCAGCGCCGACAGCAGGGGAGAGCCGGTCCGGGCGTACACGAGGGTGCCCAGCGCCAGGCCGGTCGCCGTCTGCGCCGCCGTCTGCACGGAGACGGCGGCGAAGAACGGAGTGAACTCCGGGGTCCGGAACAGCTCGCGGTAGGTGTGCATGGGGTGGATTCTTCGTACGCCGTCGTCGGGCTCGTTAATGTTTCGCGCGGGTGCGAAACCCTGGGCCCGACCGGGGGGAGCGGGGTTTCCTCCGGGGACGGACGGAGGACGGCTGCGAGGGGCGGGCGGTGGCGCGTGGGCTGGTGGCAGGTCAGTGCGGACACGCTGGCGGACAGCCGGTTCGTGCTCTCGCCGCTCTCGGAGGCCGTCGCGAGCCTGATGTCGCTGGAGCAGGCCACGGCGGCGCACCCCGGTGAACAGGCCTGGCTGGAGGCCCACCTCCCCGCCTACCGGTCGCGGCAGGCGGCGGAGCCGCTCTCCGCGCTGATCGTCCGGTCGGCGTTCGCGCCCCGTTGGAACGCCGACTTCCTCACCCCCGCGCCCGTCCCCGCCCCGCCCGGCCAGCAACCGCCCGCCTTCGCCGAGGAGCTCGCACGCCTCCGGGCCACCCCGCCCGGCCGGGCCCGCGCCGAGCTGGCCGAGGCGCTGGGCGGGCCGCTGCCGGCCGCGCTGGACCGTGACGACCTGGCCCAGCGCGCCGCCGACGTCGTGGAGTGGGTGTGGACGCACACCGTGCTGCCCGACTGGCCGCGGCGGCTGCGCGTCCTGGAGGCCGATGTCATCGCCCGTGCCGCCCAGCTGAGCCGGGGCGGCTGGAGCGAGGCGCTGAAGGGGATGCACTCCGGGGTCCGCTGGCTCGGCGGCAGCCGCCTCCAGATCAACGCCTACGACAACCCGCCCCGCGAACTGGGCGGTGCGCAGCTGATGTTCGTCCCCGTCACCCCGCGCAGGTCCTGGGTCTGCTGGGACATCCCGCGGCGGTACGGGGTGGTGTACCCGTGTTCCGGCCCGCTCGCCGAAGCCGGGCGCGCTCCCGTGCCGGCGGCCCTGGGAGCGCTGATCGGCCCGGCGCGCGCGGCGGTCCTGGTGCTGCTGGCCTCCCCGCTGAGCACGACGCAGCTGGTCGCGCTGACCGGCCAGGGGCTGGGCTCCGTCGGCCGGCATCTGCGGGTTCTGCTGGACGCCGGGCTGGTCCGCCGGCGCAGGGCGGGCCGCTCCGTGCTCTATTTCCGTACGGCGGCGGGGGACGCGCTGGTGTACGGCGCGCGCTGAACCGGGCGCGAAGCACCCCGCGCACGCATCGTCGAAGCCGCCGCCCGGCGCCCTCCCCCGCCTGCGCGACGCGCGGAACACACCGGCAGGAGACCCACGGAACGCACCGGCGGCCGGTGCGCGGAACGCACCGTCGGGCGATGCACCGCGCAGGGATCGCGCGCATGTGTGAGTCGTGACATCCGTGACTATGGGCGGCCCCGATCGTTGTGGCAGGTTCTCTCTCGCCACGACGAAGCCGACCAAGCCGAGCGAGGGGAGCGTGCGTGAATCCGGAGTACGCCGCGTACTGCCAGGCGGACCGCCGCTTCTACGACGCCCCCCACCGCTCTTCCACGCCGGGCGACCCGCCGGGCCAGGACAGCTCGTTCTACGCAGCGGTCCGCGGCGCTGAACCCGAGGGGTGGACCCGCTCCCGGCGCGGCGACTGGCTCTCGTACAGCCCCGACGGGCTCCATCTGCCGCCCCAGGGCTGGAAGATCCACGTCTCGGCGGCCCTCGACAACGCCGCCTCGGTCCTGGACCGGGTCGTCGCCCACTGCCTGGAACACCGGCTCGCCTTCAAGTGCGTGCCGAGCCCCGGTCTGCTGGCCCTGCGCAACGGCAAGTACGCCGACCGGGCCGGCAGCGGCAAGTTCATCACCGTCTACCCGCCCTCGGAGGACGCGTTCCCCGAGGTGTGCACCGCCTTGATGCGGCTGCTGGAGGGCGAACACGGACCGTACATCCTGAGCGACCTGCGCTGTGGGAACGGGCCCGTGCACACCCGGTACGGGGCGTTCGCCGCCCGCTTCTGCCCCGGCCCGGACGGCCGGCCCGTGCCCGCCGTCGCCGACGGGCAGGGACGCCTGGTCCCCGACGACCGGGGGCCGTCCTTCCGCGTCCCCTCCTGGGTGACACCGCCGCCCTTCCTGGCGCCGCACCTCGAAGCCCGCGCCGCCGTGCAGCTCACGGATCTCCCGTACACCGTGGAGAAGGCGCTGCACTTCTCCAACGGCGGCGGCGTCTACCTCGGCCGCGACACCCGCACCGGCGAGCAGATCGTCCTCAAGGAAGCCCGCCCGTACGCAGGTCTGGCCGCCGACGGGGCCGACGCGGTGGCCCGGCTGGAGCGCGAGCGGTCCGCACTGGAACAACTGGCCGGGCTGGACTGCGTACCGGCCGTCCGGGACGTGTTCCAGGCCGGGGACCACCACTTCCTGGTCCTCCAGTACATCCCCGGCACCACGCTCAACACCGTCTTCGCCCGGCGCTTCCCGCTCGCCCGGCAGCACGCGGAGCCCGCACTGCTCGCCGAACACGCCCGATGGGCCGCGCAGACGTACGCGCAGGTGGAGCGGGCCGTCGAGGCGGTGCACGCCCGGGGCATCGTCATCAGCGATCTGCACATGAGCAACGTCATGGTGGACGAGGAGACGTCGAGGATCGTCCTGCTCGACTTCGAGGCCGCGTCCCCGGCCGCAGAACGCCGCCGCCAGATCGTCGCCAACCCGGCCTTCGTCGCCCCGCCCGACCGGCGCGGCACCGACATCGACCGCTACGCGCTCGCCTGTCTGCGGCTGGCCCTGTACCTCCCGCTGACCACGCTGCTGGGCATCGACCGCTCAAAGGCCGTCGACCTGGCCCGGGAGGCGGCCCGTCTCTTCCCGGTCGGCGAGGAGGACCTGCGCCCCGCGGTGACGGAGATCCTGCGCTCCCCGGGCGGGCCCGCGCCGCGTGACGCCCCCGCGAGTCCCGTCCCGGCCCCGGGGGACTGGCCGCGCAGCCGTGACGCGATGGTCCGGGCGATCACCGCCTCCTGCACACCGGAGCGCGAGGACCGCTGCTTCCCCGGCGACATCGCCCAGTTCGCCACGGCCACCGGCGGCCAGTCCTTCGCCTACGGGGCCGCCGGAGTGCTCTACGCCCTGCACGAGACGGGCTCACCGTCCTGCGCGCCGGCCGAGGACTGGCTGCTGCGGCACGCCAAGGACCCGGCTTCCGGCAGCCCGCTCGGCTTCTACGACGGCCTCACCGGCATCGCCTGGACCCTTGACCGGATCGGCCACCACGCCGAAGCCGCCGACCTGCTCCGCATCGTCCTCGACCAGCCCCTCCAGGGCCTGCCGGCCGGGCTCCACAGCGGGTACGCGGGGATCGGCCTCGCCCTCGACGACCTGGCCCGCACCGCGTCCGCCGCCGACGCCCCCCGCCTGGCGGCCGCCGCCGGCCGCTGCACCGACCTGGCCGTGCGCGCGCTCACCGACGGACCTCCCTCGCCCCGGACCGGTCTGCTGCACGGCGCCAGCGGCATCGCGCTGCTGCTGATACGCCGCTACGCGTCCACCGGGGACGCCAGGCTGCTCGATCTGGCGGCCGTCGCCCTGCGCCGGGACCTGGACCGGTGCCGTACCGGGGACGACGGGGCGCTCCTCGTCGTCGAGGGCAAGCGCCTGATGCCCTACCTCGGAGCGGGCAGCGCAGGCATCGCGGCCGTCATCGACGCCTACCTGGCCCACCGCCCCGACCCCGTGCTCGAAGCGGCGGGCCGCGACCTGCTGCCGGCCGCGTTCTCCGCCTTCTACGTCCAGCCCGGGCTGTTCCGCGGCTCGGCCGGACTCCTCCTGCACGCGGCCCGCACCCCGCTGTGCGACCAGGCCGCCCGCGATCGCGCGATCGCCCGCCACACCGGCCTGCTCGGCAGCCACGCCCTGACCTACGAGGGCGGCCTCGCCTTCGCCGGGGAGCAGCTCATGCGCCTGTCGATGGACCTGGCCACCGGGACCGCCGGCTGCCTCCTCGCCCTCGGCGGCGCGCTGGGCGCCCCCGCGACGCTGCCCTTCCTCACCGCCGCTCCGGCGGCGCACCCGGCCGCACCCGCGGCCCCACAGACCGGCCCCGATCACACATCAGGGTCGTAGCAACACCACCGTTGACCGACAACAGTCCCGGAAAGGACACATCATGGCGCTTCTCGACCTTCAGGCGATGGAGACCCAGGCCGACGAATCCTTCGGCGAGCTCGCCACGGGCAGCCAGGTCTCGCTGCTGGTCTGCGAGTACAGCTCCCTCAGCGTGACGCTCTGCACCCCGTGATCCCGCGCCGGCCGGGCCGCCGATGATCCCACCGGCGGCCCGGTCGGCCCACGCGTCCTCCGGTCCCGGGCGGTTCCTCCGCCCGGGGCCGGAGGCGTCCCCACGCCGACCGGGCCCCCGCCGACGGCGCCCTCCCCGTGCACGGGCGCGGCCCCGGGGCGGCGGGCCCCGCACACGCTCGCAGAGCCCCCGCCCACGGCGCCTCGGCGGCGCCGCGGGCGTCCGTGCCGGGCGTCGCGCGGGAGACAGTTCGACTACAGGCCCCAGCGGCCGGAAGGGCGACCACGTGCGGCTGCACCCCTCCACCGGCATGGCGGCCGGCACCCGGCGGCTCGCCCGGGAACACCCGGCGGCCCTCCTCGGCCTCCTTCTCTGCTCCACCGGCGGGGCGCTCGCCGCCCTCGCCCTGCCCGCCGCCCTCGGCCACACCGTGGACCGGCTCGTCTCCGGCGGCCCCCCGCCCTGGAGCGGGCTGCTGCTGTGCGCCGCCCTGGTCCTGGCCGAGACCGGGTTCGACGCCGCCGCGGCGGTGTCCGGCACCACCACCACCGCCCGGCTCACCGCGTCGCTGCGCACCCGGACGGCGGCCCGTGTCCTGGCCGCGGAACCCCGCCGCGCCCTCGCCGTGCCCACCGGCGACCTCACCGCCCGGCTCACCGCCCGCACGGCCGACGCCGCGTCCGCGCCCGTCACCGCCGCCGGAGCCGTAGCGGGCGTCCTGCTCCCGGCCGGCGCGGTCGTGGGGCTCCTCCTCATCGACGTGTGGACCGCCGCCGCGCTCCTCGTCGGCGCGCCCCTGCTCTTCGCCCTGCTGCGCACCTTCACCCGCCGGACCGCCGACGCCGGGGCCGACTACCAGCGGGCCCAGGCGCTCATCGCCCACCGGCTCACCGAGGCGCTCGACGGGGCCGACACCATCCGCGCGGCCCGCACCGGCGCACGGGAGTACCGCCGTGTCCTGGAGCCCCTGGGCGCCCTCGCGGAGCACGGCAGGCGCACCTGGACCGTCTACGGGCGGGCCGCGGGCCAGAGCGCCCTGCTGCTGCCCCTCCTCATGCTGCTGGTCCTCGCGGTCGGCGGCGTGCGGCTCGGCGCGGGCGCGATCGGCGTCGGCGACCTGGTCGCCGCGTCCCGCTACGCGAGTCTCGCCGTCGGCATCGGCGCCCTCACCGGCGCGCTCGGAGCCCTGGCCCGCAGCCGCGCCGCCGCCCGCGTCCTGGAGCCCCTCCTCACCCTCGAACCGCTGCCGCACCGAGGCGGGGCCCCCGTGCCCGACGCCCCCGGCCGCCTCGAACTCCGGGGCGTCGGCGTCGTCCAGGACGGCCGGGAGCTGCTGGCCGGCGTCGACCTGACCGTCCCGGGCGGCACCTCCCTGGCGGTCGTGGGGCGCTCCGGCTCCGGCAAATCGGTGCTGGCGGCGGTCGCCGGACGGCTGTTCGACCCGGACACCGGCGCCGTGCTGCTGGACGGCGTGGCGATGGACGGCATGGCACCGGACCGGCTGCGGCGCGAGATCGCGTACGCCTTCGCCCGCCCCGCCCTGCCGGGCGCCACCGTCGAGGACACGATCGCCTTCGGGCCCTGGACCGCCTCGCCCGCGGCCGTCCGCTCCGCGGCCCGCGCGGCCCGCGCCGACGGGTTCGTGACGCTGCTCCCCTCCGGCTACCGCACCCCCGTCGCCGACGCCCCGCTCTCCGGGGGCGAGCGCCAACGTCTCGGACTGGCCCGCGCGTTCGCCCACCCCGGCCGCCTGATGATCCTCGACGACGCGCTGTCCAGCCTCGACACCGTGACCGAACACCACGTCCGGCGCGCCCTGGACGCGCGCGCCGGACGCTGCACCCGCGTCATCGTGGCCCACCGCCTGTCCTCGGCCGCGCGGGCGGACCGGGTCGTGTGGCTGGAGGACGGCCGGGTCCGCGGCACGGGCCGGCACGACGCGCTGTGGGCGGACCCGGACTACCGGGAGATCTTCCGCACGGACGCCCCCGCCCCCCCGCCCTCCGCCGCGTCCGGCTCCGGCTCCGGTGCTTCGACGCCCGCCGCCCCCGGCGGTGACGCGCGGACGCCCGCGGCCGCGGACTCCCGAAGGGGGTCCCGGTGAAGGGCGGTCGCTGCCCGGCCGGAGCGCCGCGGGCCGGGACGGGCGAGGCGCGGGGGCGGGGCGCGGGCACAGGCCGGCCGGAAGGCGGCGGGGCGTTGCGCAGGGTCGTACGCGACGCCAGGCCCTTCCTGCGGGCGCGCACCCGTGTGCTCGTGCGGCTGTCCGGCTGGTCCCTGCTGGAGTCCGCCCAGACCTTCCTCAGCGGTTTCGGGGTGGCCCGCGCACTCGACCACGGCTTCCTCGCCGGACGCCCGCTCACCGGCCTCCTCTGGCTGGCGGTCGCCGCGGCGGCCGTCCTGCCCGCCCGGCTCGCCACCCGCGGGGTGTTCGACCGGCTCGCGGACCTGGTGGAGCCGCTGCGCGACGGGCTGGTGCGGCGCGCGGTCGCCCGGGCGCTGTCCGGGGCGCTCACGCGGTCCGGCGACGTCAGCACGAGATCCCTCTCCCAGGTCACCCATCAGAGTGAGATCGCCCGGGACGGCTGGGCCGGACTCGTCCTGACGCTGCGGTCGTTCGTGTTCACGGCGGCCGGGGCGGTCGCCGGCCTGCTGGCCCTGTCGCCCGCCCTGCTGCTGGTCGTGCTGCCCCCGCTGTTCCTGGGGGCCGCCCTGTTCCTCGGCACCCTCCTGCCCATGGCCGCCCGCCAGCGCGACTACCTCACCGCCGACGAGTCGTACGCCGCGCACGCGGGCCGGCTCGCCGCCTCCGTACGCGACATCGCCGCCGCCGGGGCCGCCGAGCGCACGGTGGCCGAATCCCGGGACCTGGCGGAGGCGCAGCTCGCCGCCTCCCGCTCCCTGGCCCGCTGGTCGGCGGCCCGGGTGCTGGCCCTCGCGGTGTGCGCCCGGTTCCCGCCACTCGTGCTGCTCCTGGCAGCGCCCTGGCTCCTGCGCAACGGCCTGACCCCGGGCGCGCTCGTCGGCGCGCTGACCTACCTCACCCAGGCGCTGGCCCCCGCGGTCCAGGCCCTGATGACCGTGCTCGCCACGGTGGGGGGCCGGCTGGTCGTGGTCCTGGACCGGTTCACCGACGCCCCGCCCCCGCCCGCCGACGACCCCCCGCCCGCGGCCGAAGCGCCCGCGCCCCTGGGGCCCGCCCGGCCCGCGGCCGCCGGGCCCTCGCGCCCCGCCCACGACGGCGGCCCGGCCCCGGCGTCACGGGCCCCGGAGGCGGCCGGCCCCGCCGCGCCGGGCGACGCCGCGCCCACGCCGCCCGCCGCCCGCACGGTCCCGCCGGCAGAGGGCCCCGTCGCCGAACTGGACCGGGTCACCTTCGCGTACGGCCCCGGAGCCCACCCCGTCGTGGACCGGCTCTCCCTGGCGGTCGGCCCGCAGGAGCACCTCGCGGTCGTCGGCCCCAGCGGCAGCGGCAAGTCCACCCTGGCCGCCCTGCTCGCCGGGGTCGAGCTGCCCACCCAAGGCACGGTGCGCTGGCGGGGCGGGTCGGCGCGCCCGGCCGACGCCGCCTCCACGGGCGTCCTGCTGCCCCAGCACGCGTACGTGTTCAGCGGTTCGCTGCGGGACAACCTCACCTACCTCCGCCCCGGCGTCCACGACCGGGAGATCGCCGCCATGGCCGACGCGGTCGGCCTGGACGCCCTGCTCTCCCGGCTCGGCTCCCTGGACGCGCCCCTGGACCCGGAGCGGCTCTCCCAGGGGGAGCGGCAACTCGTCGCGCTGGGGCGGGCCTACCTCGCCGCCCCACCGCTCCTGATCCTCGACGAGGCCACCAGCCGCCTCGACCCGGCCGCCGAGACCCGCGCCGAGCTGGCCTTCGCCGACCGGCCGGGCGCCCTGGTCGTCGTCGCCCACCGGCTCAGCTCCGCCCGGCGGGCCGGTCGCGTTCTGGTGATGGACGGCCCGCGCACCCAGTGCGGCACCCCCGGCGAACTCCTGCGCTCCAGCGCCCTCTACCGGGACCTCGCCGGGCTGTGGGAGCCGCGGGAGCGACGGCAGGCGGAGGACCCGGGGGAGCGGCGGGCGCCGGCCGGTGTCAGATCCACCCCGCCTCCTGCGCCCGTCTGATCGCGTCCAGCCGGTTACGTGCCCCGGACTTCCGGATGGCGGCGGCCAGGTAGTTGCGGACCGTCCCCGGTGTCAGGTGCAGCCGGCCGGCTATCCCCGCCACGGTGTCGCCTCCCTCGGCCAGCGAGAGCACGCTCAACTCGCGCGGGGACAGAGGCATGTCGGCCACCTGTAACAGACCGAAGGCCAGCGACTCGTCGATGTGCCGTCCGCCGTCCGCCAGTTTGTGCATCACCTCGCACAGATTGCTCCCCGACCGGTACTTGTCGATGTAGCCCCGCGCCCCCGCCTCGTACGCCCGCCGCAGGCCCCGGGGGCGGTCGCTGCGGGTGAGCACGGCCAGCGGACACGGCCCGCCCTGCGGTTCGGCCATCGAGCTCACCTCCTCCAGGACCTCCAGGGCCCCCGGACAGTCCAGATCGGTGAGCAGCACGTCCGGGGCCGGACCGCCCAGTGCCGCCCGTATCCCGCCCCGCTCGGCGGTCGCCACGTCGATTCCCTGCCCTGTGCCCAGCAGCGAAGCCAGCGATGCGCGCCACAGCGGCACGGTATGGATCAGCAGCACGGTCGTCATCAATCGGCCCTCAGCGTTTCTCTCCTGGCTCGCGTATCGCGGAATGCGATGACGCGTGCGCGTCCAGTGACGGTCTCCAGTTGAGCGCATGGACCTTCGGGTACGCCGAGAAATGGGCGGAAAAACGTGCCTGGCGGGCGCGGACGGGGGCGTTCGGGTGTACGACGGGAGCGCACGCGGCCCCGGGGCAGCACAACCGTGGTCCCCCGGCAGACTCGGCGGCGGCCGGGGTGGGCCGCTCCGCCGGATCAGTTCAGCAGGGCGCGCGCCGCGCGAGCCTTGCGCCGGACACTTTCGGCCGTCGTCGGCTCGATGTGGTCGAGCACCTCCGCATATGCCTCCATCTCCGCCGCACCGGCGAGGAACTCACCGCGCTGCACCAGGAGTTGAGCCCGTTCGTAACGGAGTCTCGCCGGGTGCGAGGGCAGCAGCAGCGACAACTCCAGCGCCCACAGCGCCACGTCCGTGCGCTCGGGCCGGGCGGCCGCCCAGGCCCGGACGTTGTTCAGGATGCGCAACACGATCTCCAGGGGCCGCGCGGGCACCGTCATCGACGGCTCCAGTGCGGCCCCTGCCGTCCCGGTGGCCAGCAGCCCCGCGTCCTCGGCGGACAGGGGCGCGCCCCCGGCGTAGGGATCGGCCAGAACCGGCCGCTCCGGATCGCCGAAGCCCACCACGAAGTGGCCGGGAAGCGCCACCCCGTACACCGGTGCGCCCGCCCGCCGGGCGACTTCGATCCAGACGACCGACAGCAGGATCGGCAGCCCCCTGCGACGTCGCAGCACCTGCTGCAGGACCGAGGAGTCCAGGCGCTGGTAGTCGGCGGAGGAGCCCGCGAACCCGCACCGCGCGCCCAACAGCTCGGCCAGGGCCGCGATCCAGCCGGAGGCGGAGCGGCGGCCGTGGGGCAGCAGCCCCGCCAGCCGGTCCAGCTCGATCTGCGCGGCGTCGATGCCGTACGGGTCGGGCCCCTGCTCCGCCGCCGGGCGGGCCCCGGCGGGCCCCGCCGCGCCTGCCTCCGCGCCCAGCAGCAGGCAGAGCAGGGCCAGGTCCGGGCGCTCGGACCTGGCCTCCTGTGCGAACTGCCGCCGCCGATCGGCCGTGCCGGAATCGTCTGCGCTCATATGCGGTCCACGCCCTCGTTCATCGCCCCGACTTCCCGCGGAACCGCTGCCCGGCCCGCCTGATCTGTCCGACTCGCCCGCACCCGCCCCGCCGTCACGGCGCCCGGCGCGGTCCGCCCTGCCCATCGGCCGGACCGCCTTCTCCCGCCCGGAGGTCCGTCCGCCGTGTCCGGCCCCGTCCGCCCGCGCGCCCGTCAGCCCTCCGGCGTCTCGCGCGTTCCGCCGGCCCCGTGCGTCCGTCGCGCGGGGCGGAAGTGGTGATAGCGGTGGTGGGCCGCGAACCCCATCCGGTCGTAGAGCGCCCGCGCCCCGTCGTTGTCCTCCTCCACCTGGAGCCAGGCCGCCGAAGCGCCCTCGTCCAACGCCCGGCGGGCCAGGGCCGTCATCACGGAGGTGGCGAGCCCCTGCCGCCGCCGCTCCGGCGCCACCTCGACGGCCATGAACCCGGCCCACCGCCCGTCCACGACACACCGGCCGATCGCGGCGGGGGCCGCGTCCGGGCCCGCCCCCGGGGCGTCGTCCGGCACCGCGGCGAACCAGACGGAGGGCCCGCTGCCCAGGACCCGCAGCACCTGGGGCCCCGGCGTGGCGAAGCGCTGGTAGCGGGAGAGCCAGGCCGCGTCCGGCTCGCGGGCCAGCCGGACCGCCGCCACGTCCGCGTCCCGGTCGCCGACCGGGGCCAGCGCGGCGATCCGCACCTCGGCCGAGACCTCGCGCCACCAGCCGTGCCGCTCCAGCTCCGCGCACAGCGCCTCCTGCGCGCCCTCGGCCCCGGTCGCCGCCTGGACGCAGGCGGGCAGGCCCCGCTCCGCGTACCAGCTCGCGACCCGCTCGAAGGCCTCGCCGAGCGGCAGGCCCGGATCGCCGAGCGGCAGCGCGGAGTTGGCGCGCCGGGTGAAGCCCCCGGCGGCGCGCAACCGCCAGTCGCCCAGCGCCTCGCTCTCCACCGGCTGCCAGGCCCGCGCGGTGACGGCCGCCAGCTCGTCGAAGGAGGCGGCGGGGCCCCGGCGGCGGGCCGGGGCGGCGGGCACGACCTTGCCCGCGACCAGAGAAGACTCCACGACGCGGACCGACTGCCCGCTCTTTCGTGTGATGGAGAGCACACCATCGTCCCACGATGTGAGAATCCCGACCGCGTCGGCGAATTCCGCGCCCGCCCCGCCGTCGTCCGCGCGGCGTCGAACGGATACGCGTTTTCCCACGTCAGCCGGTGTGATGCGGACGGCCAGCCGTCCGCCGATGGCGAATTCCACAGCTCTCTCCGCCCCTCCTGTTCGGTTCGTGCCTGAGAACGGAGATACTAGGGGCGGGCATCGACGACGCCGCGCTCCCGCGCGAGAGCCAACGCCCTACCGAGGAGGAACGACAGCGTGACCTACGTCATCGCGCAGCCTTGTGTCGACGTGAAGGACAAGGCCTGCATCGAAGAGTGCCCCGTCGACTGTATCTACGAGGGCCAGCGGTCCTTGTACATCCACCCGGACGAGTGCGTCGACTGCGGAGCCTGTGAGCCGGTCTGCCCGGTCGAAGCCATCTTCTACGAGGACGACACTCCGGAGGAGTGGAAGGACTACTACAAGGCGAACGTCGAGTTCTTCGACGACCTCGGCTCGCCCGGCGGCGCCTCCAAGCTCGGCCTCATCGAGCGCGACCACCCGTTCGTCGCCGGTCTGCCGCCGCAGAACCAGTAGACGGCGGCACTGCGCGCGGCCCGGTCCCGTACGGTTCGTCACCGTACGGGACCGAGGCATGTCCCGCCGCGCGCCCCGCCGCCCGTACGAGAACAGCCCGAGAAAGCAGAGTCCCGTGTCCGCAGTCTCCTCCCGCCTCCCGGTCTTCCCGTGGGACAAGCTCGCCCCCTTCAAGTCGACGGCGCTGGCCCACCCGGACGGCATCGTGGACCTGTCCGTCGGCACCCCGGTCGACCCGGTGCCCGAGCTGATCCAGCGGGCGCTCGTCGCCGCGTCCGACAGCCCCGGCTATCCGACGGTGTGGGGCGCCCAGGCGCTGCGCGACGCGCTCACCGGCTGGGTGGAGCGCCGGCTCGGGGCGGTCGGGGTCACCCACGCGAACGTCCTGCCGGTCGTCGGCTCCAAGGAACTGGTGGCGTGGCTGCCGACGCAGCTCGGGCTCGGCGCCGGCGACAAGGTGGCCTACCCGCGGCTCGCCTACCCGACGTACGAGGTGGGCGCGCGGCTCTGCGGCGCGGAACCCGTCGTCTACGACGACCCGACCGAGCTGGACCCGGCCGGGCTGAAGCTGCTGTGGCTCAACTCCCCCTCCAACCCGACCGGGCGGGTGCTGCCCCGGGACGAGCTGGTCCGGATCGTCGCCTGGGCGCGCGAGCACGGCGTCCTGGTCTTCAGCGACGAGTGCTACCTGGAGCTTGGCTGGGACGTCGAGCCGGTCTCGGTCCTCCACCCGGACGTCTGCGGCGGCGACGTCGAAGGACTGGTCGCCGTCCACTCGCTCTCCAAGCGCTCCAACCTGGCCGGATACCGGGCCGCGTTCATCGCGGGCGACGCGGCCGTCCTGGGCGAGCTGCTCCAGATCCGCAAGCACGGCGGGATGATGACGCCGGCCCCGGTGCAGGCGGCCGTCGTGGCGGCGCTCGGCGACGACGCGCACGTGGCCGAGCAGCGCGCCCGGTACGCGGACCGCCGTCTCGCCCTGCGCGCCGCCCTTCAGGCGCACGGCTTCCGGATCGAGCACAGCGAGGCGAGCCTCTACCTGTGGGCGACGCGCGACGAGCCGTGCTGGCAGACCGTGGCGTACCTCGCGGAGCTGGGCGTTCTGGTGGCGCCCGGGGACTTCTACGGACCGGCGGGCGACCGCTTCGTCCGGGTCGCGTTCACGGCGACCGACGAGCGTGTGGCCGCGGCGGTCCAGCGTCTGAGGTGACCGGTGCGCGCTGACGGCGTGAACACGGGCCGAGGGCCTCGGGAGTGCACACTCCCGAGGCCCTCGGCCCGTTCGCGGTACGGCGTCGGCTCAGCCGATCGGCAGCGCCAGCGGCAGGCCGTCGGTGGGCAGACCGCCACCGGTGGCGCCGGCCACCTCGCCGACGGCCTCTCCCGCGCTGCCCGCGGACTGGCCCGCGGTCTCCTGGACGGCCGGGGCGGCGACCTTGGCGGTCTTGCCGACGGTCTTGCCCGCGGCCGGCACGGCGGTGCCGACGAGGTGGCCGCCGGTCTCACCGGCGGTCTCGGTGCCCTGCCGGGCGACGCCGTCCACGGTGTTGCCGAGACCGGCGCCGTCCAGAGCGGTCAGGCCGCCCAGGTTCGGGGTCTGCGGGAGCTCCGCGGCGCCGGCGGCGCCGGCCGCACCGACCACGGGGGCCGCGCCTGCGGCGATCAGCAGCGCGGCACGAGCGATCCGACGGGTCAGGGGGAGGGACATGATGCTCCTTCGACGGGGTGTCAACGGGTCGGCAGGTTCGGGGAAGCTGCCGGTCCGACGGGCGGACGCACTGACAACCGGTCAGGGGGCGGGGGAGGTTGCGGTGGGCGAAGGTAAAGAGTGGGTAATGCGTCCGATGGCCCGCAGCGGGAGAACCCGGGCAAACAATCCATTCCGCGAGGGCCGGGCGAACCGTCACTCCTCTTGCGGGGCAAGGGAATCGGCATCACGGTCCAGCCCTGCGACCTGAGGCGCCGCCAAGGCCCGGGGGCACCGCCGCCACATGCTTGCGAGTGACAAGGCGTACTACTGAGCGACCCGGATCGCGACGGCCGCCGTGTCCGGTTCCGTCCCCTTCGCGCGCTCCGTCCGCCAGCCCGAAGCGGCCTCCCACACCCGGTCCGCATAGCTCACGCGCTCGATCCGCAGTGCCTCGGACTGCGCGACGGCCCAGTGCGCCAGCTCCCACCCCCGCCGCTGCCCGGCGTCGGCCCGGTCCGCCGCGGGGACGGGCACGGAGACGGTCGCCGACGAGGACGCGCCCGCGGCCTTCGCGGCGGGCAGCACCTCCTTGCCGAAGGCGCGCACCAGCTCGGCCCGTACCCGCTCGGCGTCGCCGGGACCGGTCGCGGTGGCCGTCGAGGGCACGCAGTTCACCGAGGCGGGCTCGCGACCGGTCAGCGCGGCGGCCAGCAGCGCGGCGTCCGGCTCGTGCTTCGCGTACGCCTGCGGGAAGCCGCTGCGCTGCACCTGCTGCGCGGCCACGGTCAGCGGCAGCCGGGAGTAGCCCGGCACCTCGGCGAGCTGGTCGTAGAACGCGCCGGCGGAGTAGACCGGGTCCATGATCTGCTCCGGGGCGCCCCAGTCCTGCGAGGGGCGCTGCTGGAACAGACCGAGGGAGTCGCGGTCCCCGTAGTCGATGTTGCGCAGGCCGGACTCCTGGAGCGCGGTGGCCAGCGCGATCGTCACCGCACGCTCCGGCATGCCCCGGGCAGTCCCCACCGCGGAGATCGTCGCGGCGTTCACCGCCTGGGCCAGGCTCATCTCGTACGTGTGCGACGCGCCGTCCGGCCCGTCGGAGGCCCGCACCACACAGCGGGGCGGGTTCGCGGAGCCGGAGACGTACTGCATGGCCAGGTAGCCGCCGAGAGCCACGAGCACGGCGAAGGCCGCCGTGAAGCGGAAGAGGCGACTGCGGCGGGCGGGGCGGGCTGTCCGGGGCACGGGCCCACCGTACTGGAGGCCCCGGGCCGGGCCGGTACCGAAGTCCCTTAGGGTCAGGGCCATGGCCGACAGCACCCTTGACCTCACCCTGGACGGACCGGCGCTCACCGCCCGGCTCGTCGACTTCCCCTCGGTCAGCGGGGAGGAGAAGGCCCTCGCCGACGCGATCGAAACGGCCCTGCGCGGCCTGCCCCACCTGACCGTCGACCGCCACGGCAACAACGTCGTCGCCCGGACCGACCTCGGTCGCGCCGAGCGCGTCGTGCTCGCCGGGCACATCGACACCGTGCCGATCGCCGACAACGTCCCCTCCCGCCTCGACGGGCACGGAATCCTCTGGGGCTGCGGGACCTCCGACATGAAGTCCGGCGTCGCCGTCCAGCTGAGGATCGCCGCGACGGTCCGCGAACCCAACCGCGACCTGACCTTCGTCTTCTACGACAACGAAGAGGTCGCCGCCCACCTCAACGGCCTCGGCCACATCGCCGACGCCCATCCCGAGTGGCTCGCCGCGGACTTCGCCGTCCTGCTGGAGCCCTCCGACGGCGAGGTCGAGGGCGGCTGCCAGGGCACGCTCCGGGTCCATCTGCGCACCACGGGCGAGCGGGCCCACTCCGCACGCAGCTGGATGGGGTCCAACGCCGTCCACGCCGCCGCGCCGATCCTGGCGAAGCTCGCCGCGTACGAACCGCGCCGCCCGGTCATCGACGGCCTCGCCTACCACGAGGGTCTCAACGCGGTCGGCATCGAGGGCGGGGTCGCCACCAACGTCATCCCGGACGCCTGCACCGTCGTCGTCAACTACCGCTACGCCCCCGACCGCACGGAGGAGGAGGCGCTCGCCCACGTCCGCGAGGTCTTCGCCGACTGCGGTGTGGCCGAGTTCGTCGTCGACGACCACTCCGGGGCCGCCATGCCCGGCCTCTCGCACCCCGCCGCCCAGGCGTTCATGACCGCGGTCGGCGGCGCCGCCAAGCCCAAGTTCGGGTGGACCGACGTCTCCCGCTTCGGCGCCCTCGGCGTCCCCGCGGTGAACTACGGCCCCGGCGACGCGCTCTACGCCCACAAGCGCGACGAGCACGTGGCGGTCGACAGGATCACCCACTGCGAGGACCGGCTGCGCTCCTGGCTGTCCGGCTGACGCACGGCATTCCCCCGTACGTAACCTCCGCCGATCTACGCTGGCCGGACAGGCACGACGCAGGTCGGTGGAGGGAGCGGAACATGGGCAATGCCGAGGACGCGCGGATTCCCGAGGGCGCGGAGGTCCCCGAGGGGGCGGTCAGCCCGGAGGAGAAGTGGATGGGCCCGGTGCTGCGCCGCAGGGAGCAGGTCCAGCCCGGGACGACCGACCAGCGGCTGCTGGACTCCGAGGGCGACTCCGAGTGGGTGCACACCGACCCCTGGCGGGTGATGCGCATCCAGTCGGAGTTCGTCGAGGGCTTCGGCGCGCTCGCCGAGCTGCCGAGCGCGATCAGCGTCTTCGGATCGGCCCGCACACCGGCCGGGTCCGTGGAGTACGACGCCGGAGTCCGGATCGGCAAGGCCCTGGTCGACGCCGGCTTCGCGGTCATCACCGGTGGCGGGCCGGGCGCGATGGAGGCCGCCAACAAGGGCGCCCGGGACGCGCAGGGCGTCTCTGTCGGCCTTGGCATCGAGCTGCCGTTCGAGTCGGGGCTGAACCCGCACGTCGACATCGGCGTCAACTTCCGCTACTTCTTCGTCCGCAAGACGATGTTCGTGAAGTACGCCCAGGGCTTCGTCGTCCTGCCCGGCGGCCTCGGCACCCTGGACGAGCTCTTCGAGGCGCTGACCCTGGTCCAGACCGGCAAGGTCACCCGCTTCCCCATCGTCCTGTTCGGCACCGCCTACTGGGGTGGCCTGGTCGACTGGCTCCGCGACACGGTGGTGGCCCAGGGCAAGGCCTCGGAGAAGGACCTGCTGCTCTTCCACGTGACGGACGACGTGGACGAAGCGGTGTCGCTGGTGACGAAGGAGGTCGGGCGGTAGGACCGGACCCGCCCGCCACGGGCCGGAGCCGCGTCCGGGCCCGCCCGGGGTTCGGGGGCGCCCTCTTCGGGGCGGCGGCCCCGCCGCCCGCCCGGCTGGCGCCGCGGTCCTCCCAGACCCAGCGGCGACCACGGAGCGGCGGCGCCGTGGGGCGCGCCCGTCCGTCCGGGTGGGGCGGGCCCTAGGCCAGGCCGCGCCGCGCCACCGCCGGCGGCCGGCGCCCCGCGATCGACGCCACCATGTCCAGCACCTGCCGCGTCTCCGCCACCTCGTGCACCCGGTAGACCCGCGCCCCCAGCCACGCCGAGACCGCCGTCGTCGCCAGCGTGCCGACGACCCGCTCCTTCACCGGCCGGTCCAGCGTCTCCCCGACGAAGTCCTTGTTGGAGAGCGAGACGAGCACCGGCCACCCGGTCTCGGCCATCTCACCGAGGCGCCGCGTCGCCTCCAGCGAGTGCCGGGTGTTCTTCCCGAAGTCGTGGCCCGGGTCGATCATGATCCCGTCCGGCCGCACCCCGAGCCGCACCGCCCGCTCGGCCAGCCCCGCCGTCACCCCAAGGATGTCCGCCATCACGTCGTCGTACGCGATCCGGTGCGGCCGGGTACGCGGCTGAGCGCCGCCCGCGTGGGTGCACACGAGCCCCGCCCCGTGCCGTGCGGCGACCTCCGCCAGCCTCGGGTCGACCCCGCCCCACGCGTCGTTCAGCAGGTCGGCCCCGGCCTCGCAGACCGCCTCGCCCACCTCGTGGCGCCAGGTGTCGACGCTGATCACCACGTCCGGGTGCCTGCGGCGGACCTCGGCGACGAACCCGACCGTGCGGCGCGCCTCCTCCTTGGCGCTGACCTCGTCGCCGGGGCCGGCCTTCACCCCGCCGATGTCGACGATCGCGGCGCCGTCGGCCACCGCCTGCTCGACCCGCGCGAGCGCCGGCTCGTCCTGGAAGGTCGCGCCCTGGTCGTAGAAGGAGTCCGGAGTCCGGTTCACGATCGCCATGATCACCGGCTCCCGGGGGCCGAACTCCCGCCGCCCCAGCCTGAGTGCACCGCTTCGCATCCCGTTCTTCCTCCTCAGTAGCCCGCCTGCGACCCTAACGTTCGGCCCGAACCGTCAGTGCCGCATGGCACGATCGGAGCCTGACGAGGTTCTCGCCCGGGGAGATGCGCGTGTTCTGGTATTTGCTGCTCACGATGGTCGTGGTGGTCACCGCGGTCACCCTCGCGGTGGTCGGCGGCGGAGGGAGCGCGGTGCTCCAGGACGTCCCGCCCGAGCGGTCCACCGATCCGCTGCCCGCGAACCGCCCGGTCGGCCGTGCGGACGTCGAGGGGCTGCGGCTGCCGATGGCCCCCCGCGGCTATCGGATGGCGGACGTGGACGAGGCGCTGTCCCGGCTCGGAGCGGAACTCGCCGAGCGCGACGCGCGGATCGCGGAGCTGGAGTCCGCCCTGGCCGGGGTGCAGGCAGCCGCGGTGACGACCGGCGCCGACCTGTTCAAGCAGCCCGGCGCGCGGGCGGGGGAGGGCGCCGACGGCCCGGACCGCCCGCCCGTCGAGCCGCACGGCTCCTCCATCGCCCCGCACGGCTCCTCCGCCGCACCGGGCGCGCCCGCCGGACCGCCCGGCGGAGAGGCCGGCGGTCAGGCCCTCGCCCAGGAGGACGGACGATGAGCGGCGGAGCCGTCGAGGCCGCCGACGGCGGCCCGCGCTGCCCGTGGGGCCTGGCCGCCGAGGACTACCTCGCCTACCACGACACCGAGTGGGGCCGCCCGGTCCACGGGGACGACGCCCTGTTCGAGCGGCTCTGCCTGGAGGCCTTCCAGTCCGGGCTCTCCTGGCTCACGATCCTGCGCCGCCGCGAGACCTTCCGTACCGCCTTCGAGGGATTCAGGATCGCGGCGGTCGCGAAGTTCACCGACGCGGACCGCGAGCGGCTCCTCGCCGACCCGGGGATCATCCGCAACCGGGCCAAGGTCGACGCGACCCTCGCCAACGCGAAGGTGCTCGCCGACTGGCCGGCCGGGGAGCTGGACGAGCTGATCTGGTCCTACGCCCCCGACCCGGCCGGCCGCCCCGCCCCGCGCACGCTGTCGGACGTCCCGGCCGTCACACCGGAGTCCACCGCGCTCGCCAAGGAGCTGAAGAAGCGGTCGATCCGCTTCGTCGGCCCCACCACCGCCTACGCCCTGATGCAGGCCTGCGGGCTGGTCGACGACCACCTCGCGGACTGCGTCGCCCGGGGCGGCGGCCGATGAGCGGCTACTTCCCGAGGTAGACGGGCTTCTCCTTGGCGAGGAACGCCTCCACCGCGATGGTGTGGTCCTTGGACCTGCCCGCGCGGGTCTGGAGTTCGTCCTCCTTCTCCAGCGACTCGGCGAGCGTGTGCCCGGCCCCGTAGGCCATCGACTCCTTGAGCGCGGCGTACGCCACGGTGGGACCGTCCGCCAGGGCGCGGGCCACCGCCCCGGCCTGCTCGGCCAGCTCGGCCGCCGGGACCACGCGGTTGACGATGCCCAGCTCGTAGGCGTCCTGCGCGGAGATCGAACGCGGGAAGAACAACAGGTCGGCCGCGCGGCTCTGCCCGATCAGCCGGGGCAGCGTCCAGGACACGCCCGAGTCGGCGCTGAGCGCGACGCCCGCGAACGACGTGTTGAACGAAGCGGTGTCGGCGACCACCCGGTAGTCGGCCGCCAGGGCGAAACCGAACCCGGCCCCGGCCGCGACGCCGTTGACCCCGGCGACCACCGGCTTCGCCATCTCGGTGATCGCCCGCACGATCGGGTTGTAGTGCTCCCGCACGGTGCTCAGCGCGTTGCCGCTGCCCGCCTCCCGGGTGGCCGTGAGCGAGGCGACGTGCTCCTTGAGGTCCTGGCCGACGCAGAAGGCGCGCCCCGCGGCCGTGAGCAGCACGGCCCGGACGTCCGCGTCCGCCGACGCCGCCAGCAGGGCGTCCCGCAGGGCGACCTTGGCCGCGGTGTTCATCGCGTTCATCGCGTCGGGTCGGTTGATCGTGATCGTCGCCAGACCGTCGCTCACGTCGTACAGGACGGTGTTCGCCAGCTCGTCGGCCATTCCGGTTTCCCCTCGCTGCTCGGGCATCGTTGCCACTGGAGGCAAGCATGGCCGACGCGGGCCGGGCGGGAGATGTGACCTACGTCTAATAAAGGACGCGCGCACAGGGGGCCGGAACGGCGCAGTATCGCAGCCCGATCGCCGAATTGGGGGGTTTTGCGAGAGCGCGTTGCGCAAGCGATGCAGAGCGACGTTGGTCATCGGGGTCCCTGATGCGGGATAATGACGGAGAAGCAATGTGTTCGATGCCGGTGAGGCAGCGCCTGTCATGGGGCCGCCGGTTGCGATGAGCTGGTTTCAGGAAGGGGAACGAGCATGGCGGCCATGAAGCCGCGGACGGGCGACGGCCCGCTCGAGGTGACAAAGGAGGGGCGGGGCATCGTCATGCGCGTTCCGCTCGAAGGCGGCGGTCGGCTTGTTGTCGAGCTGACTCCGGACGAGGCCGATGCCCTCGGCGACGCGCTGAAGAAGGTCGTCGGCTGACGCGGAACGCCCATCACCTGCACCACTGCCCCGGTACGCGACGCGTACCGGGGCAGTGGTGCGTCCGGGGCGGGTCAGAAGACCCCGGACGCGCCACGGGGCAGCACGAGCCCGCGTACGGGGCCGGCCCGCACGTACGGGAACGGCCCCGTAAACGCGGGCCGGGCGGCCTTTGGCGCAGCCGACGCGTCAGCCGCGCCGGACCGCGCAGAGGAGGCCGTCCCCGACCGGGAGCAGGGCAGACATCAGCTCCTGGCTCTCGCGTACCGCCCGCAGCAGCTCCCGCAGCCGCAGCACCTCGGCCGGCTGGGCGGCGGAGTCGATCGTGCGGCCGTCCGCGAAGACGCCCTCGAAGCAGACCAGGCCGCCGGGCCGCAGCAGGCGCAACGATTCAGCCAGGCAGTCCATACTCTCCAGCCGGTCGCCGTCGCAGAACACGAGGTCATAGCCGCCGTCCGCGAGCCGGGGCAGGACGTCCAAGGCGCGGCCGGGGATGAAACGGGAACGGTTGGAGGCGAAGCCCGCCTCGCGGAACGCCTCACGGGCGAACTGCTGACGCTCGGGCTCCGGGTCCACCGTGGTGAGCACGCCGTCCGGCCGCATGCCGTGCAGCAGGTAGATGCCGGACACGCCGGTGCCCGTGCCGATCTCCGCCACCGCCTTGGCGTCCGCGGTGGCGGCCAGCAGGCGCAGCGCGGCCCCGGTGCCCGGTGAGACCGAGCGCAGCCCCAGCTCGAGAGCCCGCTCCCGGGCCCGGTGCAGAGCTTCGTCCTCGGGGACAAAGGCGTCGGCGAACGCCCAGCTCGTCTGCCGGTTGGCGGTAATGACCCTCTCCTGTCCCCGTAGTTGGCGCAACGGTGACTGTATCCGCTGCGCCCGGGAACCCGCAGATGGGACCGGGCGTTGTGCAGGGCGTGGGGAAAGCGCAGTGACCCGGACCGCGGATCGGACCGGTGAGCGGCGGGGAAGTTCCGGGCGACGCCCGGCCCCAGCAGCGAAAAAGGCTTATCCGGAGCTAACGGGCGAGGTGGCTATGGTAGGGGCTCCACTGGACACCACCAGAGCCGATAGGGGAGGTGCGGCTGCGCCTGTGGATCGGGGAGGAGTGCTGCGGCGCCTTCTCAGATCGGCGGGTGAGCCGAAATCCGTGACCAACATCGCTGACCGTTCTTCCGAAGACTCCGCAACGACCGCGACCTTCGCCTCTGATGCGGACTCTCAGGCGTGGACCCCGCCCTCATGGGAAGAGATCGTCAGCACGCACAGCGGTCGCGTGTACCGCCTTGCCTACCGGCTGACGGGCAACCAGCACGACGCCGAGGACCTCACCCAGGAAGTCTTCGTGCGGGTCTTCCGCTCGCTCTCGACCTACACGCCCGGCACCTTCGAGGGCTGGCTGCACCGCATCACGACCAATCTCTTCCTCGACATGGTCCGTCGCAAGCAGCGCATCCGCTTCGACTCCCTCGGCGACGACGCGGCCGAGCGGCTGCCCAGCCGTGAGCCGTCCCCGCAGCAGGTGTTCAACGACACCCACTTCGACGCCGACGTGCAGCAGGCGCTGGACACCCTCGCGCCGGAGTTCCGTGCGGCGGTGGTCCTCTGCGACATCGAGGGCCTCAGCTACGAGGAGATCGCGGCGACCCTCGGGGTGAAGCTCGGCACCGTCCGCAGCCGCATCCACCGGGGCCGCTCGCACCTGCGCAAGGCGCTCAAGCACCGTTCGCCCGAGGCGCGCGCCGAGCAGCGCTCGCTGGCGGACGCGGTCCTGGCGGGGGAGGTCGGAACGGCGTGAGTGGCACAGGCCCGACCCCCGCGGAAGCGCACCTGGGGGACCGGCTCGCCGCGCTGGTCGACGGCGAGCTGAAACACGACGCCCGCGAGCGGGTCCTGGCTCATCTGGCCACCTGCGCCAAGTGCAAGGCCGAGGCCGACGCCCAGCGCCGCCTCAAGAGCGCCTTCGCCATGTCCGCCTCTCCTTCGCCCTCCGAGGGGTTCCTGGCCCGGCTCCAGGGCCTTCCCGGGGGCTCCGGTGGCGACGACACCGGCTCCGGCCGGCCGTTCGGCGGGGGCGGGCCCCTCGCCGACGAGTTCTTCCCCGGACTGCGGTCCCCCGGCGGCCGGGCCGACACCGTCGCCTCCCCGCTGGGCGGCTTCGGATACCTCCCCACCGCCCACGGTTCCACCGCCGTGCTGCCCGGCGGCTCCGGCGCCTCCTCGGTCTTCCGCATACACGCGGTCTCCCGCGACGCGGACCGTTCTCCGTGGCGCGGACGGCGTTTCGCGTTCGCCGCGGCCAGCGCCGTCTCCCTCGCGGCCATCGCCCTCGGCGGCGCCCTGCCGCTGGACTCCGGCCCCGACGCCCCGCTGCGCGCCGAAGGCAGCGGGAACACCGTCACCCCTCTCGACGCCGGGACCCGCGCGGGCGGCGGCGCCGAAGCCGCCTCCCGCCGTGGCGGCGCACTGGCCGTGAGCGCCGGGCCGGAGCCCGGACGGTCGCCCGCCGACACGCCGTCGGCCCGGACCACCGGGATCGCCCCGTCGCTCGCCGGGCCGGCCGACCCGGCGGTGACGCCCCGGGCGAGCCGGCGGTCGCCGACGGCCGCGCCCCCGCTGTTCGGCGTCTCCGCGTCGGTCGGGCACCCCTACACGCTCCCCGCGCTGAACGTGTCCGTCCCCCCGCTGATACGCCCGACGGGCGTCGGTATCCCGCTGCTCGCGGCGGCCCTGGGCGGTGGCGTGCCGGCGAAGATTCCTCCGGCGGCCGTCCCCTCGGGCCCGGCCCCGTCGTCGCCCCCCAACGATCTGGCGAGCCCGCTTTCGCCCCGGCGCTGACCGGGGCCTGCGCACGGCTCCGCAAACCTGGTTGAATTCCGGTGAGGGACGCCTCTGTGGGGCGTGCAGAGGCCAGTTGCGGGGAGAGCATGGACGACGGGAAGCCCACCGGACCGCAGGCGGAGTGGTGGAGCCGCCCCCCGGCGGCGCCCACCGGCCGCACGGAGCCGGACGGCGCGGCGGCGGCCCCGGCCGCGGCCATGGAGGACGTCACGGGCGCGGCCCCCACGCGGCACACCCCGGACACGGACGACCGGAACACCGGCGGCCCCCGCCCGGCTGCGGAAACCGCCGCTCCCGATCGCCCGGCCCCCGGCCCGGCCGCCCCGGCCCCGGGGGCAGGGGAGCCCGGTGAGCGAGGGGGCGACGGCGGGCCGGTCCGCCCGCCCGGGCAGCCGCTGCACGAGCCCGACGAGTACAGCACCCCGCCCTACGGGGGCCCGGGCCCCTGGGCCCCCGCGCCGCCGGTGCAGCTCCCCACCCCGCCCCACGGCACCGCCGTGCCGCCGCACGCTGCCGGGCCCGCCTCCCGGTACGGAGGGACGAGCGGCGCGGGAATCCCCGCCCAGCCCCCGGCGCCGCCCGCCGAGCCCCTCGTGCCGCCGCCCGCCCGGCCCGCCGCGTACGCCCAGCCCCCCGCGCCCGTACCGCAGGGATCGCACGGGCAGGAGCCCGCGCCGCAGCACGGGCAGTGGCTCCAGTACGACCCGTGGGGCGCTCCGGGGCAGCCGCTGACGCGGCCCGGCCCGCCCGCGGGCGTCGAGCCGGAGCGGCGGAAGAGCCGCCGGAGCGGCGCGTTCGCCGGAGTGCTGCTGCTGACCCTGGTCGCCAGCGGCATCGGCGGCGGAGTCGGCGCGTACATCGAACGCAACGGCGGGCTGACCACCGTCGAACTGCCCCAGGCGGGCCGCGACGGCGGCGACCGTGCCCCCACGAGCGTGGCGGGCATCGCCGCCAGCGCCCTGCCCAGCGTGGTCACCCTCCATGTCAGCGGCACCGCGGAGTCCGGCACGGGCACCGGCTTCGTCCTCGACGAGCAGGGCCACATCCTCACCAACAACCACGTCGTCGCCCCGGCCGGGTCGAGCGGGGACATCACCGTGACGTTCAGCACCGGGGAGACGGCCGCCGCCGAGCTGGTCGGCAAGGACAGCGGCTACGACCTCGCGGTCGTCAAGGTCCGCGGGGTCTCCGGGCTGACGCCGCTGCCCCTCGGCAACTCCGACAACGTGCAGGTCGGTGACCCTGTGGTGGCCATCGGAGCCCCGTTCGACCTGTCCAACACCGTCACCTCGGGCATCATCAGCGCGAAGCAGCGGCCGATCACCGCCGGCGGCGAGAAGGGCGACGGCAGCGACATCAGCTACGTCGACGCGTTGCAGACCGACGCCCCGATCAACCCCGGCAACTCCGGTGGACCGCTGGTCGACTCCCGGGCTCACGTCATCGGCATCAACAGCGCCATCCGGGCTGCCGACAGCGGCCGGGGGCCGGAGGCGGGCGGCCAGTCCGGGTCCATCGGCCTCGGCTTCGCCATACCGATCAACCAGGGCAAGCGCGTCGCGGAGGAGCTGATCAACACCGGCCGGGCGACCCACCCGGTCATCGGCGTCACGCTGGACATGCAGTACACCGGCGACGGGGCCAAGGTCGGCGCCGAGGGCGCGGAGGGCGGGCCCGCCGTCGCGAAGGACGGACCCGCCGACGCGGCGGGCATCCGGTCCGGCGACGTCATCACGGCGGTCGAGGGCCAGCGGGTGCGCAGCGGTGAGGAGCTGATCGTGAAGATCCGGGCCCACCGTCCGGGCGACGAGCTGGACCTGCTGCTGACGCGAGGCGGCAAGGAGCGGACGGTGACGTTGACGCTCGGTTCTGCGAGCGGCACGTAACGGACACCGCGAGGTACCGCCGGGACACGTTCGACGGGTACCGTTGAGCGGTCCGGGGACCTGGGAGACATGGTCGGGAACGCACGGAGACCCCACGGAGAACACGAGGAGCAGCTAGGTGTTCAATGACATAGGCGCACTGGAGCTGCTGACGCTCGGAGTGCTGGCCGTGCTGGTCTTCGGCCCCGACAAGCTGCCCAAGCTGATCCAGGACGTCACGCGCACCGTCCGCAAGATCCGTGAGTTCTCGGACAGCGCCAAGGAAGACATCCGCTCCGAGCTGGGCCCGCAGTTCAAGGACTTCGAGTTCGAGGACCTCAACCCCAAGACGTTCGTCCGCAAGCAGTTGATGGACGGCAACGACGACCTGGGGCTGAAGGAGATCCGTGAGAGCTTCGACCTGCGCAAGGAGCTGGCCGACGTCACCGACGCGGTCAACGGGCGCCCGGCCGCCGCTGCCGATTCCGCCAACAGTGCGTCGACCGGTGCGGCGGGTGCGGCCGCGTCCGGCCTCGCCAAGACCGGCGACACATCGCCTGACCTGCTGAAGAAGGCTCCGTCGGCCGCTCAGCCCGAGCGCCCGCCGTTCGACGCAGACGCCACCTGACCCCGGTCAATCCCGACGCGCCCGAACCGTATGGCTATTCTCCATCTGTCCGGTTGCGAGGACGCCCACGCCCGCGGGGGCGGGCCGCTCCGGATCATGAGTGATCGAGGAGGCGGCCGCGCAGATGGAGACGACGAGTCGGGTGGAGACGGACGGTGCCACGGGCACGGGCCCGGCGGAGGGGGCGCCGGCGGCCCCGCGTGCCGTCGACGGCTACCTGAAAGCGCCCTTCCCCTGGTACGGGCTGGACGAGGCCTTCACCGGACCGCGTTGGCTGATGCAGGTCGGCACGGCGGCGGACGGCACGGTGCAGCACGGAGCGACCGGCCACGGCGACGAGCCTTCGGTGAAGACCGACGGCTCCGCCGACAAGGAACGGTTCGCGGCGGTCATCACGGTGGGCGCGAGCCCGGTGCGGCGCAGTGGTGACGGCACGGGAGTGCTGGACGCCACCACCGTGGCCTCCGCGGCCTGGCTCGCGGGCTCCGGCCTGCTGGCCTACACCTGGCCGTCGCAGCTGGACCACTCCCTGCGCGACGACTGGCTGGACCAGCAGACCGAGGCGGCGTTCGCCCTCGCCGACGACCTCGGCAGCGCCCCCTGGTCGACCCTCTCCCTGCCGGTGGACGGGGTGCCGGTGGAGTTCCACTACCGCGAGTCCGAGTTCGGCTGGGTGCTCGCCGGGTCGGCGCACGAGGGCGTGCACATCGGGGCGTACGGGCGCGGGATGAGCGCGTACGGGCTCGGCTTCGCGGTCATCAAGGACATCGCCGGTTACGACGCGTAGGCGGTCCGGGCCCCGGTCGGGCGAGCGCCGGGCGGGGCCGGAGGCCCGGCCCGGCGCTCGGGACCGGGCCGTCAGAACTTGTTGCGCGGGGTGATGCCGAGCGACATGCCGGACAGACCGCGCTGACGGCCCCCCAGCTTCTCCGCGATCGACCGCAGCGCGCTGCCTGCGGGGGAGTCCGGGTCGGACAGCACCACCGGCTTGCCCTCGTCGCCGCCCTCGCGCAGCCTCAGGTCGATCGGGATGGAACCGAGCACGGGAACCTCGGCGCCGACCGTCCTCGTCAGCCCCTCCGCGACCCGTGCGCCGCCGCCGGAGCCGAACACGTCGACCGTCTCGTCGCAGTGCGGACACGGCATGCCCGACATGTTCTCGACGACGCCGACGATCTTCTGGTGGGTCTGCACGGCGATGGAACCGGCCCGCTCCGCGACCTCCGCGGCGGCCTGCTGCGGGGTCGTGACGACCAGGATCTCCGCGCCCGGCACGAGCTGCGCCACCGAGATCGCGATGTCACCGGTGCCCGGCGGCAGGTCCAGCAGCAGGACGTCCAGGTCGCCCCAGTACACGTCGGCGAGGAACTGCTGGAGCGCCCGGTGCAGCATCGGACCACGCCACACCACGGGCGCGTTGCCCGGCGTGAACATGCCGATGGAGATGACCTTCACGCCGTGCGCGGACGGCGGCATGATCATGTTCTCGACCTGGGTGGGCTTGCCGTCCGCGCCGAGCATCCGGGGCACGCTGTGCCCGTAGATGTCGGCGTCCACGACGCCGACCTTCAGACCGTCCGCGGCCATCGCCGCCGCGAGGTTCACCGTCACCGAGGACTTGCCGACGCCGCCCTTGCCGGAGGCGACCGCGTACACCCTGGTCAGCGAGCCGGGCTGGGCGAACGGCACCTCGCGCTCCGCCGTGGAGCCGCGCAGCGAGTTCGCCAGCTCCTTGCGCTGCTCGTCGCTCATGACGTCGAGGGTGACCTCCACCCGCGAGACGCCCTCGACCCGGGCGACCGCCTCGGTCACGTTCCGGGTGATCGTTTCGCGCATCGGACAGCCGGAGACGGTGAGATACACCGTGACAGCCACTACACCGTCAGGATCGATCTCGACCGACTTCACCATGCCCAGCTCGGTGATCGGGCGGTGGATCTCCGGGTCGTTCACTGTCGCCAGTGCCTCAAGCACCGCGTCTTCCGTAGCCATACCGACGATGTTACGGCGCGGGGCACGCCACGCGGGCAGGGCGTCAGCGGTCGCGTTCGTCACTCTCGGCCGGGAGGAGGACCTGCCGGTCCTCCAGGTCCCGCACCACGTCCTGGAGCTCGGACCTGATCCAGTCCCGGGTGGCGACCTCGCCGAGGCCCATCCGCAGCGCGGCGATCTCCCGGGTCAGGTACTCCGTGTCGGCGATGGAGCGCTCGTTCTGCTTGCGGTCCTGCTCGTGGGTCACCCGGTCGCGGTCGTCCTGCCGGTTCTGCGCGAGGAGGATCAGCGGCGCGGCGTAGGAGGCCTGGAGCGAGAGCATCAGCGTCAGGAAGATGAACGGGTACTCGTCGAAGCGCAGCTTCTCGGGCGCGAAGATGTTCCACACCACCCAGATGATGATGATCAGCGTCATCCAGACGATGAACCGCCCGGTCCCCAGGAAGCGGGCGATCCGCTCGGAGAACCGGCCGAACGCCTCGGGGTCGTACTCCGGGAGCAGCCGCCGCCTCGGGGCCTTCGGCTGGTCGAGGCGGGTGCGCGGGGGCCGCATCAGGCCCGAGGCCCCGGTCGACGCCGCTTTGGCCCGCTCATCGCCCGCCATGGCCGATCCCCTCCTCCCCGTGCAGATCCGTCTCGCGCCAGTCGTCGGGCAGCAGGTGGTCCAGGACGTCGTCGACGGTCACCGCGCCCAGCAGCGAGCCGCTCTCGTCCACGACGGGCGCGGAGACCATGTTGTACGCGGCCAGATAGCTGGTCACCGTCGGCAGCGGGGTGTCCGGGGACAGCGGCACCAGGTCACTGTCGACCAGCGAGCTGACCAGCGTGAACGGCGGGTCGCGCAGCAGCCGCTGGAAGTGCACCGTGCCCAGGTACTTGCCGGTCGGGGTCTCGTCCGGCGACCGGCACACGTACACCTGCGCGGCCAGCGCCGGCGACAGGTCCGCCTGGCGCACCCGGGCGAGCGCGTCGGCCACCGTCGCGTCGGGCCGCAGCACGATCGGCTCGGTCGTCATCAGGCCGCCCGCCGTCCGCTCCTCGTACGACAGCAGGCGCCGCACATCGGCGGCGTCGTCCGGCCGCATCAGGGCCAGCAGCCGTTCCTTGTCCTCCTCCGGCAGCTCGGACAGCAGGTCGGCCGCGTCGTCGGGGTCCATCGCCTCCAGAACGTCGGCGGCCCGCTCCTCCGCCAGCTTGCCGATGATCTCCACCTGGTCGTCCTCCGGCAGCTCCTCCAGGACGTCGGCGAGCCGGTCGTCGTCCAGGGCGGCGGCGACCTCGACCCGGCGCTTGGACGAGAGGTGATGCAGGGCGTTGGCGACGTCGGTGGGCCGCAGCCGTTCGAACGTGGCGACCAGGTTCTCCGCGCCCTGGCCGTGCTCCTCCAGTGAGAACCCGCTGACCGCCGACCACTCCACCGTCAGCGTCTCGCCCTTGCGGCGCAGCGCCCCGCCGCGCCCCTTGCGGACGAAGTACTTGTCGATCTCCCAGTCGCGGCGGGCGGGCAGCTGCTGGATGGCCACGTCCAGGACGGTGACCTCCTCGTCGCTCTCCACCAGCCGCACCCGCCGGTCCAGGAACTCCCCGAGGACGAGACGTTCGGTGGGCCGCTGCTCGAAGCGGCGCATGTTGACGACACCCGTGGTGATGACCTGACCCGACTCGACGCCCGTCACCCGGGTCATCGGCAGGAAGATCCGCCGGCGGCTGACCACCTCCACCACCAGGCCCAGGACGCGCGGGGGGCGTCCGCCGACGCGCAACATCGCCACCAGGTCGCGGACCCGGCCGACCTGGTCCCCGTTCGGGTCGAAGACCGCGACCCCGGAGAGGTGCGAGACGAAGATCCGGGGGGTGGTCGCCACCATGCTCCGCCTCCTTCCGTCACCGTGCCGGGGAAGCCCGCGACCGTGTGTCCGCCCGGTCGGCCCGGCGGCGCCGGCCAGCGGATCTCACCGGCACGCCGGGATCAGGCTAGCCCGTGCAGGCACACCGTGCCCGGGCGGATCAGTCCGTACGGTCGGCGGCCGGGCGGTGCGCGGACGCCGGGTACGCTGCCGTCTGCCACCCCCGATCGCCCTCGAGAGGCAGTGCGCCCGTGACCTCTTTCGCCCCGGCCCTGCGGAGCCATCGCCGAACCGCCCTCGCTCTCGTGCTGTGCGGGGGGCTCGCCGTCGCCCTCACCGCCTGTGGCACGGAGGAGGACCCGGACAAGGGGACCAACGGCATCGGAAGACTTCCGGCCTCCGAGATCGACGCGAAGGCCAGAGCGGCGGCCGCCGCCGCCACGGCCGTACGGCTGTCGGGCACGCTCGTCAGCAAGGGCGGCACCTACCGGCTGGACATGAAGCTCAACACGGAGGGCGGCGTCGGGTCGGTGACCTCCAAGGAGCAGAGCTTCGCCCTGCTGCGCGTCGAGGACGACCTGTTCCTCAAGGCGGGGGCCGACTTCTGGTCCCACGGCCGAAGCGAGGAGCACGAGGAGTCCGTCGACGTGGCGGCCGCCGACAAGCTGGGCGGCAAGTACGTGAAGGTCCCGGAGGGCGACCCCAGCTACGGGCAGCTCCGCGGCTTCACCGACAAGAAGGTGCTGCTCGACGGTTTGCTCGCGCTGCACGGCACGGTCAACAAGGGCAGCCGCGGCACGGTCGCCGGCCACCGCACCGTCCAGATCCTGGGCGGCAAGGGCGAGGGCGGGGCGTTCGACGTGTCGCTGGAGGACGAGCCCTACCCGCTGCGGGTGGCCCGGGGGGGCGGCGGCGGCACGATCGCGCTGGCCGACTGGGGCCGGGCGTTTCCGCTGGAGGCCCCGGACGAGGACGACACGGTCGACTACGGCGGGCAGCTCCCGAAGTCCTCCGGCTGAGCCGCCCGCCGCGTCAGCGCGGCCGGCGGCGCTTCAGCAGGAGCCGGGGCAGCGCCGCGGGCGCCGGACGGCGGGTGGTGGCGGCGGTCGGCAGCGGGACGGCCGCCAGCGAGGCGTCCGGCAGCCCCGCGGCGACCTCGGCGGGCGTCAGCCGCACCACCGTGCACTCCCGTGCCCACCGTTCCGCCATCCTCTCGGCGTCCGGCGCGTTCAGCCGCTTGCTTTTCAGCTCGGCCACCGCCGCCTCCCACTCCTGCGAGCGCGGCGCGAGGAAACGTACGCGCGCGGTCCAGGCGACGATCCGGCCGCCCTTGTCCTTGCTGCGTACGGTCACCTCGGCGCGGCCCTCGTCGGCGAGGCCCTCGGGCAGCGGCTGCTCGCCGGGGCCGCCGGCGACGAGGAGCGCGGCGCCCTCGTGCCAGACGTGCCAGACGGCACGGGAGGGCCCGGTGCCCCGGACCCAGACGAGGCCGGACTTCTTGGTGGCCTCCTCGACGAGGGCCCGGTCCAGCAGCGCGTCGGCGGCGTCGGGCGGGAGCGCGTGAGTCATGAGCGCGAGCTTACCCAGGGGCCGGCCGCCCCGCCGGGCCCGGAACCGGCCGCCGTGCGGGTCTTCGGCATCCGGCGGCCGCTCCCGCCCCGGGGCTCTCAGAGCCAGCCGTTGCGCTTCAGGATGCGGTGGATGGAGAAACAGACCACCCCGATGACGCCCAGGACCATCGGATAGCCGTACGTCCACTCCAGCTCCGGCATGTGGTCGAAGTTCATGCCGTAGACGCCGCAGATCATCGTCGGCACGGCGATGATCGCCGCCCAGGAGGTGATCTTGCGCATGTCCTCGTTCTGGGTGACGGTCGCCTGCGCGAGGTTCGCCTGGAGGATCGAGTTCAGCAGTTCGTCGAAGCCCAGAACCTCCTCCTGGACCCGGGCGAGGTGGTCGGCGACGTCGCGGAAGTACTTCTGGATGTCGGGGTCGATCAGCCGCATCGGGCGCTCGCTCAGCAGCTGCATGGGCCGCAGGAGCGGCGACACGGCCCGCTTGAACTCCAGCACCTCACGCTTGAGCTGGTAGATCCGCCCCGCGTCCGAACCGCGCGCGCTGCCCTTGGCCGGAGTGGAGAAGACGTCGATCTCCACCTCGTCGATGTCGTCCTGCACCGCCTCGGCCACCGCGATGTACCCGTCGACGACGTGGTCGGCGATGGCGTGCAGCACGGCGGACGGGCCCTTGGCGAGCAGCTCGGGGTCGTCCTGGAGGCGGTGGCGCAGCGCCCGCAGGGAGCCCTGGCCGCCGTGCCGGACGGTGATGACGAAATCCCGGCCGGTGAAGCACATCACCTCGCCGGTCTCCACGACCTCGCTGGTCGCGGTCAGTTCGGCGTGCTCCACGTAGTGGATGGTCTTGAAGACGGTGAACAGCGTGTCGTCGTACCGCTCCAGCTTGGGCCGCTGATGGGCGTGGACGGCGTCCTCCACGGCCAGCGGGTGGAGCCCGAACTCCCGGGCGATGCCCGCGAATTCCTCCTCCGTCGGCTCGTGGAGGCCGATCCACGCGAAGCCGCCCTCCTCCCGCACCTGGAGCATCGCCTCGTGCGGGGTCGGCGCGGCGGGCGCGACCAGCCGGCGCCCGTCGCGGTAGACCGCGCAGTCGACGACCGCGCTGGAGGCGGACGGGTCGCGGGTGGCGTCGTAACCGCTGTAGGGGGTGCTGTTCTTACGGAGGGACGTGCGCAGGGACGGGCGCACGGCGGCGCGCAGGTCACGGATCATCGACATGGCTGGCTCCTTCACGGAGGGCCGTCGGCGAGGGCGTGGAACAGCCCGGAACGGGGACGTGGGCTCACGTCCGCAAAGCGGGCGGCACCGCGCGGGCGCGATGACGGCGTTCGCTACAGACAGGCAAAAACGAGGGGCTCTTCCGTCGCGCGAACTGCTGTCGGGGCGTCAGCCGGGCACCGCGGCGCGGTGGTTCCGGAATGACCGACGAGGCGTCGGATCAACGAGAAAGGCGAGATTCGGAAGAGCGATCGGTACTGCACGGTCGACTTGGATCCATGGCAGTCCCCACCTCCTCCGGCCGGTCCCCCGTGAGGGACGACGTGTCGTCGGGACGTGGAGAGCAACGCTTCTGCGTGCTGTCCCGACCGGCGGCCAGGCTATCAGCCGTCCTGGGGCCAATCCCGTACTTTGCCCAATCCCTACGCGATCTATGCTCGCCGCATGGCAGAAATTCTTCCGCTGGTCGAAGCACGGCTCCTTTCCGCCCTCGGAGACCCGGACGCCCGCGCCGAGGTGACGTTCCTCGGCACGGACCGCATCGAGGTGCTGCGCTTCCTCGACGGCGATGTGGTGCGCTACGCGACGCTCGGCATGTCGGCGCAGCCGATGGCCGATCCCACCTCGCCGCTCGCCGACCCGGTGAAGGGCCCCCGCGCCGAGCTGGTCCTCTCCGTCAGGGGCGGCCTGGCCGACACCGACCAGGTGCTGCGCCCGCTCGCCGTCCTCGCCGCCTCCCCGCAGGTCGAGGGGGTGATCGTGGCTCCCGGGGCCTCGCTGGACCTGGGGGAGCCGCTGTGGACCGGCGCACCGTTCACCTCGGTGCTGGTGGCGGAGTCCGGCGGACTGGTCGAGGACCTGGAGCTGGACGAGCCGATGGACCCGGTGCGCTTCCTGCCGCTGCTGCCGATGACCCGCAACGAGGCCGCCTGGAAGCGGGTGCGCGGCGCTCAGGAGCTGGAGGAGCGGTGGCTCTCGCACGGCACGGACCTGCGCGATCCGCTCCGTACGTCCGTACCCCTGGACTGACCTCGGAGGCGCCCCGCGCCCGGTCCTCCTGTGCGCGCGCCGGGCCTCTGTCACCCGCCTCCGGCCGGGGCCACGCTGCGGACGGGTGATCGTCCTTGACGCGAGGACCGGCGGGGAGGACCGTTGGTCGGTATGAGGGGCGAACCCAGTTGCCCGAAATGCGGTGGCCGGGTCAGGGCGCCCGGTCTCTTCGCCGACGCCTGGCAGTGCTCCGCGCACGGGCAGATCCATCCCATGCAGCCGGTCGTCCCGCCGAGCGTCGAGGCGCTCGCCGTCGTCGTCCACCGCACCCGGGTGCCCGTCTGGATGCCGTGGCCGCTCCCCGTGGGCTGGCTGTTCACCGGGGTGGCCAGCGCGGGCGACGACCGCAGCGGCGGCCGGGCGACCGCCGTCGCCTGCACCGGCCCCGGACCGCTGGGCGGCATGGGCGAGCTGCTGCTCGTCGCGGAGGAGCTGGGCGTCGGACTCGGCGCCCGTTACGCCGGCATCGACGGCCCGGACCCCGGCCCCCTCCTGGACGTCGACTCCGCCCCCGACGCCAAGGTGCACGCCGCCGGCCGCCCCACCCCGCTCTGGCACGTCCACGGCGTCCCCGGCGACCGGGCGGTTTTCGCGGGCGAGGCGCGCGGACTGTGGCTGTGGGCGATCCTGTGGCCGGGGCAGTCGGGGCTCCTGATGTACGACGAGCTGGTGCTGACCGACCTGCGGGACGCCGGGGGAGAAGTGGACCTCGTCCCGTGCGGCGCCCTCACCCCGCGGCTCCTCACCGCTGGGGACGTGCCGCCCCGGCAGGCGACGGGCGACCGCGACTGAGGCGGACGCGGCCGGGGCGCGACGGCCCTCCCGGCGCGTCGGCGTCCGCGCGGCCAGGAGCGACGCCGGCGCCGGGCCCGCCGGCCGGGGACGTACGCGCGGCAGAGGCGGCAAGGCGCGGCGGTTATCCTTGAGCGTCCCCCTGTTCGCCCGCGAGCCCTGGAGTCAGCCGTCGTGCGTATCGACCTGCACACCCACTCCACCGCTTCGGACGGCACGGACACCCCCGCCGAGCTGGTCGCGAACGCCGCCGCCGTGGGACTGGACGTCGTCGCGCTCACCGACCACGACACCGTCGGCGGCCATCGGCAGGCCATCGACGCACTGCCCGAAGGCCTCACCCTCGTCACCGGCGCCGAGCTGTCCTGCCGCGTCGACGGCGTGAGCATGCACATGCTGGCGTATCTGTTCGACCCCGCGGAGCCGGAGCTGGAGCGCGAGCGCGAGCTCGTCCGCGACGACCGGGCGCCGCGCGCCCGGGAGATGGTCCGCAAGCTCCGCGCCCTCGACGTCCCCATCACCTGGGAACAGGTCGCACGCATCGCGGGGAACGGCTCGGTCGGCCGCCCGCACGTGGCCGCCGCCCTCGTCGAACTCGGCGTCGTCGCGACCGTCTCCGACGCCTTCACGCCCGCCTGGCTGGGCAACGGAGGACGGGCGCACGCGGAGAAGCACGAACTCGACCCCTTCGAGGCCGTCCGGCTGGTCAAGGCGGCGGGCGGCGTCACCGTCTTCGCCCACCCGGCCGCCGCGAAACGGGGCGCCGTGGTCCCCGAGACCACCATCGCCGCGCTCGCCGACGCCGGCCTCGACGGCATCGAGATCGACCACATGGACCACGACGGGCCCACCCGGGCCCGGCTGCGGGGCCTCGCCCGCGAGCTGGGACTCCTGGCGACCGGAGCCAGCGACTACCACGGCAGCCGCAAGACCGTGCGGCTCGGCGAGTACACCACCGACCCCGAGATCTACGGCGAGATCACCCGGCGCGCCACGGGAGCCTTCCCGGTGCCGGGCGCCGGTGGAGCCGGACACCGGTAAGTCCCGTGCGCCCCGCGCGCGATCCCTTTCACCGCACCTCTCGTCCCTCTCTCCTCGCGCGCCCCTTCGCGAGCCGTCCTGCGCCCCGCGCCGGCGGCCGGCCGCGCGCCCCTGTCACGCCCGCTCTTCTCTCGCAAGGCTCACTGTGTTCGACGTCGCTGTCTTCGGATCACTTTTTCTCACCCTTTTTGTGATTATGGACCCTCCGGGCATCACACCGATCTTCCTCGCCCTCACCGCCGGCCGCCCCGCCAAGGTGCAGCGCAGGATGGCGTTCCAGGCGGTCATGGTCGCCTTCGGCGTGATAGCCGTCTTCGGTCTGCTGGGTCAGCAGATCCTCGACTACCTGCACGTCTCCGTGCCCGCGCTGATGATCGCGGGAGGGCTCCTGCTGCTGCTGATCGCGCTCGACCTGCTGACGGGCAAGACCGACGAGCCGACGCAGACCAAGGACGTCAACGTCGCCCTCGTGCCGCTGGGCATGCCGCTGCTCGCCGGGCCCGGCGCCATCGTCTCGGTCATCCTGGCGGTGCAGCACGCCGACGGCATGGGCGGCCAGCTCTCGGTCTGGTCGGCGATCGTGGCCATGCACGTGGTGCTCTGGCTGGCCATGCGCTACTCGCTGGTGATCATCCGGGTGATCAAGGACGGCGGCGTGGTGCTGGTGACCCGGCTCGCCGGCATGATGCTCTCGGCCATCGCCGTGCAGCAGATCATCAACGGCGTCACCGAGGTCGTCCAGAACTCCTGACGCCCCCGGACACCACAGCGCCCCCGCACAGACGATCCGTGCGGGGGCGCTTCCTCTTGAGGGCCCGGGGTCCGGTCCGGACGCGGGCCTCAGCGGCGCAATGCGTGAATCAGGACAAGCCCGTGAAGCGTTACGAAGCCGAGCCGATGGCCGGCCGGATGTAGATGCGACGGCCCACTGCTGCGGCCTGCTGCACGATCCGGTTGACGGAGGCGGCGTCCACGACGGTGCTGTCAACGGCGGTACCGTCGACGTCGTCGAGTCGCATGATCTCGAAGCGCATGAGGCTTCCCTTCGTCTGATCCTCCTGCTGGAGAACTACTGGCGCGGACGGGTCGCCCCGTCCGCGAGGATGTGGAGCACCAAGCGTCCTCGCTTCGCGCTCCACAGGGAGTACAACGAGGTGGCTGATGCAAACATTCCCTACGCTAAGGAAATTTTTTGGATGGCTAAGTACCCCTCGGTAGTCGCCCAGCCACAGTCCCTGGGGCCCGCATGAACGAAAGGGACCCGCGGTTCCCCGGCCGCGGTGCGGGCCCGGAGGCCGCCGGAGCGCCGGTCGACCGCGCCGACGAGCGACTGGACCGCACCAACGAGCTGCTCCAGCGCGTGCTCGTCGAGGTGTCCAAGACGCCGTCGACCCACGCCATCTTCGTGGACGCGGGCTATGTGTACGCCGCCGCCGGTCTGCTCGTCACCGGCACAGAGGACCGGCGCTCCTTCGACCTCGACGCCGAAGGGCTGATCGAGGCCTTCATCGACAAGGCCCGCACGATCTTCGCGGACAGCAGGCTGCTGCGCGTCTACTGGTACGACGGCGCCCGGCGCCGCATCCACACCACCGAGCAGCAGGCCATCGCGGAGCTCCCCGACGTCAAGGTCCGGCTCGGCAACCTCAACGCCAACAACCAGCAGAAGGGCGTCGACTCGCTCATCCGCACCGACCTCGAATCCCTCGCCCGGCACCGCGCCATCAGCGACGCGGCGCTCGTCGGCGGCGACGAGGACCTGGTCTCGGCGGTCGAGGCGGCCCAGGGCTACGGCGCGCGCGTACACCTGTGGGGCATCGAGGCCGCGGAAGGCCGCAACCAGGCCGAGCCGCTGCTGTGGGAGGTCGACAGCCAGCGCACCTTCGACCTGGACTTCTGCCGCCCGTACGTCGCGCGGCGACCCGTCACGACCTACGAGGACGACGCCCCGGCGCCCTCCCGGGAGGACGTCCGCTTCGTCGGCGCGCAGATCGCCGCCGCCTGGCTCGCCGCACGCAGCCGGGAGTCCCTCGCCGACCTGCTGCCCGGCCATCCGTATCTGCCGGGCTCCGTCGACCAGGACCTGCTGGTGGAGGCCGAACGCCTGCTCCAGCATTCCCTGCGCGGCCACGCGCACCTGCGGCGGGCGCTCCGGGACGGCTTCTGGCAGCACCTCCAGTCGCAGTACTGACGCCGGGACCGCGTCGAGGCCCTGACACGGGCCTCCACCGCCGTGCCGCGCGACGGCCGATCCGCTTTCCTGGCCGGGTATGGCGCGACGGCGGCGCGGTCGCCACCGTCGCGCCGGACGGGCTGTCGGCGGGGCGTCAGGAGGCCGGGAGGTCGTCCCAGAACGCGGCGAGCGCCTCGGCCGTCTCGTGCGGGCGGGCGGTGTTGGGGGAGTGCTCGGCCCCGGCGATCGTGGTCCGACGGGCGCCGAGACGCCGCGCCATCGAGTCGAGCAGCTCCACCGGCCACACGTCGTCGCGCTCGCCGGACAGGACATGGACGGGCAGCCCGACGGCGGCCAGCTCGTCCACCCGGTCCGGTTCCCCGCTCAGCTGCGCCCCCGTGGCGATGAGCTGGGCCGCGCGGTGACGGACCCAGCGCCTGCGCATGTCCTCGCCGCCGTCGGTGTCCGCGTCCTCGGGCGGGTCCAGGGCCCGCATCGCCTGCCACACCTCGTCCATGGACAGCACGGACAGCGCGTCGCTCAGCATCCTCACCTTGTCCCGCTGGGCCGCGACCACCTCTGCCGGCCCCGAGGACATCAGCGTCAGCGAGCGGAACGGGGCGGCGTCCAGGAGGACGGCGGCCCGGGCGATGTGGCCGCCGAGCGAGTGCCCGAGCAGGTGCAGCCCGCCGCCGCCCTCGTCGAGGGCCGCCGCCTGGGCCAGCACATCACGCGCCAACTCCCCCTGAGCGTAAGCCTCCTGGCACTCCGGCCCCTCGGATTCGTACTGTCCCCGGCCGTCAGCGGCGACCACCCGGTAGCCCGCGGCCGACAGCGGTTCGAGCAGCGCGATGAAGTCCTCCTTGCTGCCGGTGTACCCGGGCAGCAACAGAGCGGTGGCCCGCACCGGACCACGCGGCGCGGCGTCCAGGACGGCGAAGTCACCGCGCTCGGTGCGCAGGACGCGGGCGCGGGCACAGGGGGGCGGGGTGAACGTGGGCGGCCGACTCATACGGCGAGGCTATCCCCGGCGCCGCGACCGGGACGCCGCCGGGCAGCCGAACGGCCCCGGCCCCCGCGTGTGCGGGGGCCGGGGCCGTCGGTCGAGCAGTACGGCGGGGGCGTCAGCTCCCGCTCGTCGGCGACGCCTGGCCCGCGGGGCGGGTGGCGCGACGGCGACGGGGCTTCGCCTCCGGGGCGGGAGCGACCTCGCCCGGCACGGCATCCGAGGCCACGGCGGCCTCCTGGGACACCGTGGAGGTGACGCTGCGCGTGGCCCGGCGGCGACGCGGCTTGGCGTCCGCCGCGCCCGCCTCGGCGGCCGGCGCCTCTGCCGTCGCCGGTGCGGCGGTCTCCGCCACGGGCTCCGTCGTCGGCCGGGACTGCTTCGCCGCGGCCGCGGACCCGGCGGTCTTCGCCGCCTTGGCCTTCGGCTCCGCCGCCGAGGACTCCGCCTTCGGCTTCGTCGTGGCGCGGGCCGGACGGCGGCGCGCCCTGGGCTCCTGCTGCGGCTCCGAGGCCGGGGCGATCTGGAAGTCGACCTCGTCGGCCGGCTTCACGGTCCGGGTGCGGCGGCGCGGCCTGACCGCCTTCGGCTCCGCGGCCGGCTCTGCGACGCCCGCGGCCGCCGCCACGGTCTGGAACTCGGCCTGCGCGGGGGCGGCCGGGGCCGGGGCGCCGGGCTGCGCCGTCTCCGCGGCGACCGGCTTGGCGGCGGCCTTGCGGCGGCGGCGCGGCTTGGTCTCCGCGACGGTCTCCTCCGCCTCGGCGGCCGGCTCCGCCACGGGGGCGGACCGGGGCTCTGCGACGGGCTGGGGCTCCGTTACCTGGGCGGGCTCGGTGACCGGGGCGGGCGCGGTCGGAGCCTCCGCGACCGCGACGGCGGCCTCCGTGACGGCCTCGGCAGCGCTGACCCGGGTGCGGCGGCGGCGGCGCGGCGTACGCGGCTCCGGGGCCTCGTCACCGGACGGGGCGACGGGAGCGGCCTCCTTGGCGGGCGCGGGCACCGTCGCGGCGCCCTCCTCCGGAGCGGCCCCGCCACGGGTGCGGCGGCGCTGGCGCGGCGTACGGGTGCGGGGCTCGCGCTCCTCGCGGGCGGGGGCCGGGGCGGCGGCCTTGCGGCCGCGACCGCCGGTTTCGCCGAGATCCTCGACCTCCTCCGCGCGCAACCCGGCACGGGTCCGCTCGCCGCGCGGCAGGACGCCCTTGGTGCCCGCGGGGATGCCGAGCTCCTCGAAGAGGTGGGGCGAGGTGGAGTACGTCTCGGGCGGGTCGGGGAACTTCAGGTCCAGCGCCTTGTTGATCAGCTGCCAGCGCGGGATGTCGTCCCAGTCGACCAGCGTGATCGCGATGCCCTTGGCGCCCGCGCGGCCGGTGCGGCCGATGCGGTGGAGGTAGGTCTTCTCGTCCTCGGGCGACTGGTAGTTGATGACGTGCGTCACGCCCTCGACGTCGATGCCGCGCGCGGCGACGTCGGTGCAGACCAGGACGTCGACCTTGCCGTTGCGGAAGGCGCGCAGCGCCTGCTCGCGGGCGCCCTGGCCGAGGTCGCCGTGGACCGCGCCGGAGGCGAAGCCGCGCTTCTCCAGCTGCTCGGCGATGTCGGCGGCGGTGCGCTTGGTCCGGCAGAAGATCATCGCGAGCCCGCGGCCCTCGGCCTGGAGGATGCGGGAGACCATCTCCGGCTTGTCCATGTTGTGCGCACGGTAGACGTGCTGCACGGTGTTCTTGACGGTCGTGCCCTCGTCGTCGGGCGACGTGGCGTTGATGTGCGTCGGCTGGGACATGTAGCGGCGCGCGAGGCTGATGACGGCGCCGGGCATGGTGGCCGAGAACAGCATCGTCTGGCGCTTGGGCGGCAGCATCGTGATGATGCGCTCGACGTCGGGCAGGAAGCCCAGGTCCAGCATCTCGTCGGCCTCGTCGAGGACGAGCCCGCGGATGTGGGAGAGGTCGAGCTTGCGCTGACCCGCCAGGTCGAGGAGGCGGCCCGGGGTGCCGACGATCACGTCGACGCCCTTCTTCAGAGCCTCGACCTGGGGCTCGTACGCCCGGCCGCCGTAGATCGCCAGAACGCGGACGTTGCGGACCTTGCCGGCGGTCAGCAGGTCGTTGGTGACCTGCTGGCACAGCTCGCGGGTGGGGACGACGACGAGCGCCTGCGGCGCGTCGGTCAGCTGCTCGGGTGTGGCGCGGCCCGCCTCGACGTCGGCGGGGACGGTCACGCGCTCCAAGAGCGGGAGACCGAAGCCGAGCGTCTTGCCGGTGCCGGTCTTGGCCTGGCCGATGACGTCGGAGCCGGAGAGGGCCACGGGGAGCGTGAGCTCCTGGATGGGGAAGGGGGACATGATGCCGACCGCCTCAAGGGCTTCGGCCGTCTCGGTGAGAATCCCGAGGTCGCGGAACGTAGTCAGGGTGCTGCCTCTTCTGTGAGACGCGGTCCGAGGCGAACGCTGGGGGTCGTACCGTGCCGGGGTTGGTCATCCGGCCGTGGATGGGCCGGGTGGCGCGGGACCACTGCCGTCGCTCGAGCGCTCGTGCCGCTGAGGGGGCCCCTCATCTGCGGTCGTACGTGTCGCACGCACCGCGTGGAGGGCTGTCGGGTCGGAGCCGATCGGGCCACCGACCGGGCATCCTCATTCAAGGGCGCGCCTCTGGCACAGCACAGTGCTCAGTAAGCGCAATACCACTGTACCCCGGATCTGCGCATGTGTGTTGGGCGAATTCATTGGAACGGTATGGAGGCGACGGCTGACCAGGCCCTTCCGCCCCTCGCGGAGCGGGCTATCGTTCGGTTCATGGAGACGCCTGACCACGCCACTGAGAACACCGCCGAAGCTTCCGAGGCCACCGGGATCGCCGCCCAGGACTGGGCCACCGCGTCCGCCGAGCCGCAGTACCGCGCCGCCGTCGTGGACCTGCTCGGCGCCCTCGCCTACGGAGAGCTGGCGGCCTTCGAGCGGCTGGCGGAGGACGCGAAACTCGCGCCGACGATCGGGGACAAGGCGGAGCTGGCGAAGATGGCCGCCGCCGAGTTCCACCACTTCGAGCAGCTGACCGAACGGCTCACGGCGGTGGACGAGGACCCGGCCGCCGCGATGGAGCCGTTCGGCAAGGCGCTGGATGACTTCCACCGCCAGACGGCCCCGTCCGACTGGCTGGAAGGCCTGGTCAAGGCCTACGTCGGCGACTCGATCGCGAGCGACTTCTACCGCGAGGTCGCGGCCCGGCTCGACACCGACACCCGCTCCCTGGTCCTGTCGGTGCTCGACGACACGGGCCACGGGAACTTCGCCGTGGCGAAGGTGCGCGCCGCCATCGAGGCCGACCCCCGCGTCGGCGGGCGGCTCGCGCTGTGGGCCCGCCGGCTGATGGGCGAGGCGCTGTCGCAGGCCCAGCGGGTGGTCGCCGACCGTGACGCTCTCTCCACGATGCTGGTGGGCGGTGTCGCGGGCGGGTTCGACCTCGCCGAGGTGGGCCGCATGTTCTCCCGGATCACCGAGGCCCACACCAAGCGGATGGCCGCCCTGGGGCTGGCCGCCTGACACCCTTCCCCGGCTCGCGCTACTGGGCCGCTGCCGACCGGGTGAGGCGTCGGCCTCCGGGCCGGATGAGCAGGGACAGCGTCACCGCTGAGACGGACACGGCTCCGGCCAGCGTCGCCGGAACATGGCCGGGGTCCAGCGCCGCATGGGTCAGGAACGCGCCGAAGAGAGCTCCCAGGGCGCCGGTGGGATACACCGCACGGCCGGACGGGAGCCGGTCGGCCAGCGACCGGAGAGCCGCCCAGGACAGGGCGAGCCCCAGAGCGGCGGAGCCGAGGAATTCCCAGATCACAGATCACCTCGCGGGGGTGGGCGGGGCGGGCGTATCGGTCGTAGGCGGTACTACCCCCTGCCTCCGGACAGCAACCCTCCGCGGCCCCTCGTGACCCCGTACGAGGCCTGGCGCCCGGCACCGCGAAAGCGGGGCCCGGCACGCACGGAAGCGGCNNNCCGCTTCCGTGATCGACGCGTCCGTGGACTACACCGTGCCGAACCCCACCCGTCGGGCGGTGGGCTCACCGATCTCCACGTAGGCGATCCGGTCGGACGGCACCAGGACCTTGCGGCCCTTGTCGTCCGTGAGGCTGAGCAGCTCCGACGTGCCGCCCAGCGCCGCGGCGACCGCGCTCTCGACGTCCTCGGCGGAAAGCCCGCTCTCCAGAACGATCTCGCGGGGCGTGTGCTGCACCCCGATCTTGACCTCCACGGCTATGTCCCTCCGACGGTCACTCCTTGCGCGGTGAACCGCGCCGTACGCAGCCACATTAGCCCGGCGGGCGGGCGGCTCAGGGTCCGACCGGCAACGCCCGCAGCGAACACGGCGCCCGGCGACTCCCGGGCGGCGGCCTCAGTGCTGCTCGGCGCCGTGCAGCGGGAAGCCGGCGATGCCCCGCCAGGCCAGTGAGGTCAGCAGCTGCACCGCCGTCTCCCGGGGGATCGCGGACCGGCTGGAGAGCCAGTAGCGCGCCACCACCTGGGAGACGCCGCCCAGCCCGACCGCCAGCAGCATGGACTCCTCCTGGGACAGCCCGGTGTCCCCGGCGATCACGTCGGAGATGGCCTCCGCGCACTGGAGGGACACCCGGTCGACCCGCTCGCGCACGGCGGGCTCGTTGGTCAGATCGGACTCGAACACCAGCCGGAAGGCTCCGCCCTCGTCCTCGACGTACGCGAAGTAGGCGTCCATCGTCGCCTCGACGCGCAGCTTGTTGTCCTTCGTCGAGGCGAGCGCCGTGCGGACGGCCTGGAGCAGCGCCTCGCAGTGCTGGTCCAGGAGGGCCAGGTAGAGCTCCAGCTTGCCCGGGAAATGCTGGTAGAGGACCGGCTTGCTGACCCCGGCCCGCTCGGCGATGTCGTCCATCGCGGCGGAGTGGTAACCCTGCGCGACGAACACCTCCTGCGCGGCGCCCAGCAGCTGGTTGCGTCGGGCGCGGCGGGGCAGACGGGTGCCCCGCGGGCGCGCCGCCTCTGTCTGCTCGATGGCTGTCACGCCGCCTCCCAAATATGTGTTCCAGCACAGCCGGTCCGTGCACGCTGCGCCGTCCAGCCATCGTACTTTTGGGTAACCCGGCTGTGCGCGGCGCGGACGCAGAATTTCACGGACCGGACCGCTGTGGAAGCCAACGGGGAAGGCGAGCGCGAGCAAACCGGGGCGTACTAGCGGTAATCGTCCTCGTCGAGCGGGACGACCCTGTTCTGCTCGGCCACATCGGCGGGATTGGCGGTGGCCGGATCGACGCTTGCGTCCTGTTCGTCGTCCTCGGGCCGGACCTCCGTGCGCTGTTCCGCGGCGTCGGCCTCCGGGGCCTCGTGGCCCGGGGCCTCCGGCTCGGTCCGCTCGAAGGTCTCCGGGTCGCTGGGGTCGACCGTCATGAGGGCTCCCTTCCTTTCCTTGAAGCGTAGGAGCAACACTCCTACCCCGCGATGCGGCCTGTGACCGCGAACACAGGAATCGGCGCGTGATCGTCTCGTAACATTGCCGCATGTCCTCGACCCAGCCGCCCGGAACCCGAGCCGCCGCCGCAGCGGCGGTGGCCCCCACGGTCAGTGCCGTCCGGGTCGCCGACGGCGAGCGGCTGCGCACCGTGTCGCTGCCGGGCGTCGGTCTGGCCCTCCGCTCCCGGCCGGCGACCCGGGCCGGCCTGCCCCCCGCGCTGTACGTCCACGGACTCGGCGGTTCGTCGCAGAACTGGTCGTCCCTGATGCCGCTGCTGGCGGACGTTGTCGACGGGGAGGCGGTCGACCTGCCCGGCTTCGGGGACTCGCCCCCGCCGGACGACGGCGACTACTCCGTCACCGGGCACGCCCGCGCGGTGATCCGGCTGCTCGACGCCGAGAGCCGCGGACCCGCTCATCTGATCGGGAACTCCCTGGGCGGCGCGGTCGCCACCCGGATCGCCGCCGTCCGCCCCGACCTGGTGCGCACCCTCACCCTGATCTCGCCCGCGCTGCCGGAGTGGCGGGTGCAGCGGCCCGCCGTCCCTACGGGCCTCCTGGCGGTGCCGGGGCTCGCTTCCCTGTTCGCCCGGCTCACGAAGGACTGGACGGCGGAGCAGCGGACGCGCGGAGCCATGGCACTCTGTTACGGCGATCCGGCACGGGTCTCCGAGGAAGCCTTCCGCCACGCGGTGGCCGAGATGGAGCGGCGGCTGGAGCTGCCGTACTTCTGGGACGCGATGACGCGCTCGGCACGGGGCATCGTCGACGCCTACACCCTGGGCGGACAGCACGGGCTGTGGCGCCAGGCCGAGCGGGTGCTCGCGCCGACCCAGCTCGTGTACGGCGGGCGGGACCGACTCGTCTCGTACCGGATGGCGCGCAGGGCGTACGCGGCCTTCCGCGACGCCCGGCTGCTGGCCCTGCCGGAGGCGGGGCACGTGGCGATGATGGAGTACCCGGAGGCGGTCGCCCAGGCGTTCCGGGAACTGCTGGACGATTGCGGCGGGAGCTGATCCGGGGCGTGGGACGACACAGTCGAAAGGGCTCAGAGGCGCTCCGCCCGGAGGCCGCCGCGGCGGAGCCGGGGGGCGGTGAGCGCTCCGCATCCCGGACCGCGCCGGGAAGCGGCCGCCGCAGGCGGACCCCGGCCCCGGCGGCCGATGACGGGCGCTCCGCCTTCTCCGCCGACGCCCCGCTGACGCGCGGTGGCCACCCCGAACAGCGTGAGGGGGGCGGCGGCTGGGGGGCCGGCCCGCTGCCCCGCTCGGGCGAGGCCCGGGGCCGGCCCTACGGAGCCGGCCCCGGCCCGCTGCCGTATCCGCCCCGCCAGCAGCCCGCCCCCGACCACGGGGAGGGCGCCCGGCCCCCCGCCCAGGCCGCTTCTGCCGACTCCGGAACCTCCGGCCCTCCCGGCGTCCCCGAACACTCCGGCGCCCCCGGTCGCACCGGCCCCTCCGGCCGCACTGACGCCGTCGCCGCCGACCCCGCCGGCCCCTCCGGGCGTCAGCACGGCGCGGCCCGGCAGGAGGCCGTGGAGCGTCAGGTGTCCGCCCAGCGGGCGGCCCAGCGCGCCGCGGACGGACGGGCGGCGCGGCAGCCGGCCGCCTCCCCCCACGTTCCGGGGCCGCGCCGGGAATTCGTCGACGCCTTCGACGACGAGCCGCCCGAACCCCGGGCCGCAGAGCCGCCCTCGGCGCCCCCGGCCTATCCTGCCGGCGACGGAGAGGGGGAGCCGGCCGAGCGCCGGGCGACCGGAGGAGGCAGGGGGCGGACCCTCACCGGCGTCGCCGCCGCCGCGGTGACCACCGTGCTCGCGGTCGTGGTGGCCGGGCAGGTCGCCGAGGACTCCGGCGACCGTGCGACGGCGAGCGGCACGGAGCAGCGGGCCGACCCCGAGGAGGCCGCCCGCTCCGACGCCCGGCCGACGCCCGAGTCCCCCTCCGCGGAGCCCGATGTGCAGCCCCTGTCGTACGCGGACCGGATGGCGAAGCCGTACGCCATCCCCCCGGACCTGACGGCCGAGGGCTCGTTCGAGGCCGTCCCCGGACTGGCCAAGGCCCCCGGCAAGGGGGTGAAGCGCCGCTACCGGGTCGATGTGGAGAAGGGGCTCCCCCTCGACGCGGGCCTGTTCGCAGAAGCGGTCCACAAGACGCTGAACGACGACCGGAGCTGGGCCCACAACGGGGCGATGGCCTTCGAGCGGATCTCCTCGGGAGACCCCGACTTCGTGATCACGCTCGCCAGCCCGGGGACGACGGGCGAATGGTGTGCCAAGTCCGGCCTCGACACCACGATCGACAACGTGTCCTGTGACTCGGCAGCCACCGACCGCATCATGATCAACGCCTATCGCTGGGCGCAGGGCGCCGCCACGTTCGGCCCGGACAAGCTGCTGGCCTACCGTCAGATGCTCATCAACCACGAGGTCGGCCACCGCCTGGGCCACAACCACGTGAACTGCTCCACGCCCGGCGCCCTGGCCCCGGTCATGCAGCAGCAGACCAAGACCCTCACGCTTCAGGGCATCACCTGCAAGCCCAACGCCTGGGTCTACCCCAAGGGTTGACCGGTGGCAGGCCGACGCGCCGGGAC
>NZ_JBBBEN010000102.1:55627-131267 GCF_037137275.1 Streptomyces pratensis
CACCACCGGCGTATCCGCTTACGGTCGTCCCGCTGCGAGTCGCCGGTCCCACGGCGTCCGTCCACCAGGGAGATCGGGGGTACACGTGCGGATCGGAACGTTCACCGAACGTGGCTGTCCGTATGCGTCAGGTGAGTCCGGGCTCCGGTGTGATCGGCTGAAGCACCGGCTGCCGCGAGAGGCGTTCCCCCTCTCCGCGCCCAGCCGTTCCACCCGCCAGGAGGGGCGCGGCGGGCCGGCCCGGCCGGTGACCGGCGAAGCATTGGCCTGCGGGCGACACGATCGCGACCGCACCCCCCGCACGGACTGCCTGACCGGGCGGAGCGCCGCCGCCCCCGATGCACTGGCCAAACGCTTCTTCGGGGCGTTCCCGCTGGTCACAGAAGGCCGCGCGCAGCCGCGCGCGCACCACCCCGCGGCATGCCGCGACGGCCGCCGGGCACCGGTCGCGCACCCTCCGGTGCGCCGGCGGACCGGCGCGGCGGGTCCTCCCGGCCGCCCCCTCCTCTTCGCCGCCCCGCCGGAGGCCACGCCCCACGGCGGCAGTGGCGACAGCCGCCTGCCGCGTCACGATCACGGAGACCGCCCGATGTGCTGTCCGGACGACCCGGCCGCCGCCGCTGCGGCCGCTGCACGACGCCCCGGAGCGATCCCGTCGCGCCGCCTCGCGGCGCGCAGGCCCCCGGCCGCCCCCGTCCGCAGAGGACCCACCGACCCGGCGGGACCCCCGACGCACCGTCACCGCGCCCTGTGCGAGCGGGCGGCGGGCCCGGCGAGGGCGATCACCCCCGCCCCGGGGCGCCGCGGCCTCACCGCCCGCTACCGCCACCGGGGCGTCCTCCCGCCGGTCGAGGAACTGGGCACCCGTATACCGCCCCGCCCCGCCGGGTCCGCGCCGAGCGGTCCCGCGCCCGCAGGACCGGACGCCGGGGGACCGGCCGGGTGGACGCTGCGCGCCCTGCTCCCCGGCGCGGCCTGCCTGGCGACCGCCGGAGCGCTCCGGGCCACCGAGGGCGTGCTCGGCGGCGGGGCGCGGGCGGCGGTCATCGCCGTCGGCGGGCTCCTGGCCTGCCTGGCGCTCCGGCTGTCCCTGGGCCGCGGGCCCCTGCGCGCCCCGGAGGGAACGGGCCGGGCCGGGATGTACGGCTGCTGGCTCCTGGGCTACGCGGTGTACGGGGAGGAGCTCCTCGCGCAGGTCATGAGCGGCGGCCCTGACGGCCCGTGGGGCGGCTCCCCCGCCCCGCTGCTCGGGCTCGCCGCCGCCGTCGCCCCGGCGGCCTGGTGCGTCCACCTCTTCACCGTCCGCGCCCACCGGGAATCGGGCGGCCGACGCGGAAGGGAGGGCTCCGGGACGGGGGCGCGCCCCCTGCTCCTCGCGGTCGTCGCCCTCTTCCTCGTCGCGCTGCTGCCCCTGACGCACCTGGCCCGCCTCGGCCTCGGCGGCGGGGTCCCCGTCGCCGCCGTCGGCCTCGGGCTCCTGCTCTTCGTCGCCCGGCTGCTCGCCGCGCAGGGGCTGCCCGGCCCGGGCACGGTCGCGCTCGCCGCCGCCTGCGCCGTCGAGGCGGCCGCCCCCGCCCTCGTCCTGGCGGCCCGGCTGCCCCACCTCGACCCGCTCGCCCGGCCGGTGAACGCCCTCGTCTCCGCGGGAGGGGCCGGGGCCGTGCCCGCCCTGGCCTGCGGCGCGGCCGCTCTCGGGCTGCTCCTCCACGCCGCCCTCGCCCTGTCCAGGGCCTGAGCCCCCCTCCCACGGGCCCGGGCGGCCCCGCCGCCCCGGGCGCGCCACCGCGTCACTCACGGACCGCACGCCCGCCCCACCGCAGCACCCGAACCCCACGAACCGTACGACCGCATCACCGGCCCGCCCCGCGGAGCCGACGCCGCGGGCCCGCCCAGCACGAACCGATCGCACGACCAAGGAGATACCCGCCATGACCCCCCAGTCCCCCGCACCGGCAGTCCGCCGTCGGCACCGAGGCGGTGCGCGATGAGGGTGCTGCTGCTCGGAGCCAACGGATTCCTCGGCCGCTTCGTGGCCGACCGCCTTCTGGCCGACCCCGCCGTGCATCTCACGGCCCTCGGACGCGGCGACGACGCCGACGTCCGGTTCGACCTGGCCGGCGGCAGCCCCGGAGCGCTCACCCGCTTCCTGGACGCCGTCCACCCCGGAGTCGTCGTCAACTGCGCCGGCGCCACCCGCGGCGGCGCGCGGGACCTCACCCGCCACAACACCGTCGCCGTCGCCACCGTCTGCGAGGCCCTGCGCCGCAGCGGCTGCGGGGCCCGGCTCGTCCAGGTCGGCTGCGCCTCGGAGTACGGGCCCTCGCAGCCCGGCTCGTCCACCGCGGAGGACGCCGTCCCGCGCCCCGGCGGCCCGTACGGCGTCAGCAAGCTCGCCGCCACCGAGCTGGTGCTGGGCTCCGGCCTCGACGCCGTCGTCCTGCGGGTCTTCTCCCCGGTCGGCCCCGGCACCCCGGCGGGCTCCCCGCTGGGCCGGCTGGCCGAGGCGATGCGCCGGACGATGCAGTCGGGGGACGGCGAGCTGAGGCTCAGCGGCCTCGGCGTGCAGCGGGACTTCGTCGACGTACGCGACGTCGCCCGCGCCGTGCACGCCGCTTCGCTCTCCGCCGCTCAGGGCGTCGTCAACATCGGCACCGGACGGGCCGTCCGGCTGCGCGACGCCGCCGCCGTGCTGGCCAGGGTCGCCGGGTACGGGGGCGCGCTCCACGAGCTGGACACGCCCCCCGCACGCCTGCCCATCGGGGCTCCCCGCACCTCGGCCGAGTCGGTGATGGAGCACCTCTCGGCGACCCCGTCCCCGTATCCGGACGGTTGCGGCGCCTGGCAGCAGGCGGACGTCCGCACCGCCCGGGACCGGCTCGGCTGGCGCCCCCGCATCCACCTGGAGGAGTCCCTGGCGGACATCTGGATGGAGGCGGCATGCCGTATCTGACCGCTCCCGACGCCGTCCGGCGGGCCGCGTGCGGCGAACAGCTCGGCTTCGGGGTCCCGGGCTACGGCCACCCGCTGCTCGCCCCCGCGGAGTGGGCCGGGCTGACGCGCCCCGGCACCCCGCTCCACTGGGCGGTCCTGAACATCGCCCAGGGCCCCGGCTCCCGGCCCGACCCGCACTGCCTGGAGGCGGCCGGGAGGCTGCGCAACGCCCGGGAGCGCGCCCTGCACGGTCAGGCCCCGCGGGACACGGTGCGGGCGTCCGGCGGCAGGCTGCTGGGCCACCTCGACCTGGCCTTCGGAGAGCGGCCCCTCGACCAGCTGACCGCTGACGCGCGGGCCTTTCTCGACTGGTACCGGGTCAGCGGCTTCTACCTCGCCCGGTGCCCCGCGGAGCGCGCCGAGCTGCCCGCGGTCCGCCGGCTCACAGGCGCCCTGCGCGCCCTGCTGGCGGAGAGCGACAGCGCCGACGGCGGGGGCCGCCTGGTGCTGGGCCACGGCGTCCAGCCCTATCCGGGATACGCGGAGGCCGCCGACCAACTGGTCCTCTTCCAGGGACCGTGGACCGACTACCGCTGGTCCCAGGTGGCCGAGTGGACGGCCGACTACCCGCCGGAGCGGTTCGCCCACTTCGTCCACGGCGTCCCGCGCACCCATCTCGACGAGGCGATGCGGATCGCCCGCTGGCAGGGCGCCGGGACGATCTTCTTCACGGACCGGGACGACCGAAGCGGACAAAGCGATCCCTTTGCGACGCTGCCCAGCTACTGGGACGAAATCGTCTCGCGGATCGGACCGGGTATCTCGGAATGAGAAGGGGCGTGGCAGTGTTACGGCAAGAACAACCGTACGTAGTCGACCGTACGACGTCGATGTACGTAGAATCCGACCACCTGCATTGTTGAGGTTCCTGTGTCGCTGCCACCCCTGGTCGAGCCAGCTGCTGAGCTCACCGTCGACGAGGTCCGCAGGTACTCCCGCCACCTGATCATCCCGGATGTCGGGATGGACGGACAGAAGCGTCTGAAGAACGCCAAGGTGCTCTGTGTGGGCGCCGGCGGCCTCGGCTCCCCGGCCCTGATGTATCTGGCCGCGGCCGGCGTCGGCACCCTGGGCATCGTGGAGTTCGACGAGGTCGACGAGTCGAACCTGCAGCGCCAGATCATCCACAGCCAGGCCGACATCGGCCGGTCCAAGGCGGAGTCCGCCAAGGACTCGGTGCTGGGGATCAACCCGTACGTCGACGTGGTCCTTCACGAAGAGCGGCTCGAGGCCGAGAACGTGATGGAGATCTTCGCGCAGTACGACCTGATCGTGGACGGCACGGACAACTTCGCCACCCGCTATCTCGTCAACGACGCCGCGGTGCTGCTGAACAAGCCCTACGTGTGGGGTTCGATCTACCGCTTCGACGGCCAGGCCTCGGTCTTCTGGTCCGAGCACGGCCCCTGCTACCGCTGCCTCTACCCGGAGCCCCCGCCGCCGGGCATGGTCCCCTCCTGCGCCGAGGGCGGCGTGCTGGGCGTGCTCTGCGCGTCCATCGGCTCCATCCAGGTCAACGAGGCCATCAAGCTGCTCGCCGGCATCGGCGACCCGCTGGTCGGCCGCCTGATGATCTACGACGCCCTGGAGATGCAGTACCGCCAGGTGAAGGTCCGCAAGGACCCCGACTGCGCGGTCTGCGGCGAGAACCCCACCGTCACCGAACTCATCGACTACGAGGCCTTCTGCGGCGTCGTCTCCGAGGAGGCCCAGGAGGCGGCGGCCGGAGCCACGATCACCCCGCGGCAGCTCAAGGAGTGGATCGACGGCGACGAGAAGATCGAGATCATCGACGTCCGCGAGCCGAACGAGTACGAGATCGTCTCGATCCCCGGCGCCAAGCTGATCCCGAAGAACGAGTTCCTCATGGGCACCGCCCTCCAGGACCTCCCGCAGGACAAGCGCATCGTCCTGCACTGCAAGACGGGCGTCCGCAGCGCAGAGGTCCTCGCGGTCCTCAAGTCCGCGGGCTTCGCCGACGCGGTGCACGTGGGCGGCGGCGTGATCGGCTGGGTCCACCAGATAGAGCCCGAGAAGCCGGTCTACTAGCACGCGCGTTCCGTACGGAGAAGAGGCCGGCCCGCGTCACGCGGACCGGCCCCTTCCGCGTGCCCGGACGCCGCGCCCGTCCCGGCCCGTCACGAGCAGGTCGTACCGTCCGCCGGGACCCTCCCGTCCAGGAAGTAGTCGTCCACCGCCGACGTCACGCAGTCGTTGCCGCCGTAGGCGCCGTGCCCCTCGCCCTCGTTGGTGAGCAGGACGCCGACGCCCTCGCCGAGCTCGTCGGCCATCCGCCGCGCCCCCTCGTACGGCGTGGCCGGGTCGCCGGTCGTCCCGACGACGAGGACGGGCCCGGCCCCCGGAGCGCTCGTCTGCGGGGTGTCGTGCTCGCCGTCGACCGGCCACCGGGCGCACCAGCCCGCCGTGTCCCAGGCGAGGAACGGGCCGAACACCGGCGACAGCCGGCGGAACTCCGGCAGCAGGGCTCGGGCCTCCTCGACGGTGGGGCGGGACGTGGAGTCGGCGCAGGAGATGGCCCGCTGGGAGTGGCTCTGGGTGTCGTAACGGCCCTTGTCGTCACGGCCGTTGTAGTCGTCGGCGAGCTGGAGCAGACCGTTGCCGGTGCCGTCGTTCTCCGCCTCGTCCAGCGCCGACGCCAGGGCGGGCCAGCCGGACTCCGAGTACAGCGGGGTGACGATGCCGGTGATGGCCAGGGATTCGCTCAGCTCGCGGCCGGTGTCGGTCGGCAGCGGGTTCCTGTCGATGCGGGCCAGCAGGCGGGCGATGCGTTCGGTGCCCGCCCCCGGGTCCTGGCCGCGGTCCTTGAGGTAGTTCTCCAGAGCCCGCTGGAAACCCGTCGCCTGGTTCCGGGCGTGCCCTGTGCTGTCGGCCGTCGGGTCGACGGCCGCGTCCAGCACGGCGCGCCCCACGTTCCGGGGGAAGAGGTGCGCGTACGTCCCGCCCAGCTCCGTACCGTAGGACATGCCGAAGTAGGACAGCTTGTCGTCGCCCAGCACGTGCCGGATCAGGTCGAGGTCGCGGGCGGCGTTGGACGTGCCCACATGCGGCAGGATCGCGCCCGAGCGGCGCTGGCAGCCGGCGCCGAAGTCCGCGGCGTCCTCGATGAACGCGGCCTCCTCCGCCGCCGTGTCCGGCGTCAGGTCGACGCTCCGGTGGGCCTGCTCCTGCCTCTCGTCGGTGCGGCAGCTCACCCCGGAGCTGGCCGCGACCCCGCGCGGGTCGAACCCCACCAGGTCGTAACGGGAGTTGAGCTTCTCGTACGCCCCGGCCGCGCGCGGCAGCGTCGCGACGCCGGAACCGCCCGGACCGCCGAAGTTGAACAGCAGCGAGCCGAGTCGCCGCTGTTCGGTGGTCCGGGCCTTCTTGCGGATCAGCGCGATGGACAGCGTCGTCCCGGACGGCCGCGCGTAGTCGAGCGGTACGTCGACGCTCGCGCAGCGCCAGTCGGGGCCGGGGGCGCTGCCGCCGCGCGGGGCCTTGCAGTGCTTCCAGTCGGGGCGCTGGGAGGTGAGGGCGGAGGGCAGCGCGGGCGGTCGAGCCGCGCCCGGCGAGCCCGCGGGCGCGGGGGAGGCGGCGCCGGAGCGGCCTTCCGCGTGCCCGTCCGCCTCCGGTTCGGTCGTCAGCAGGCCGCAGCCGGCGAGCAGGCCCGCCGCCAGCAGTGCCGAACCCCCTCGGACGGCGGCCCGGCGGGCCCATCGGTACGCACGCATGTTCCGGCTCCCCTCCCCGCGGCCCGAAGCCGGCGGTGACACGCCGGGCGGCTGTGATGTGCCGCCATGCTAGGGGGGTGTCCAGCGGATCAGGGCCGGCAACGCCGCGAGGCGCCGTGCCAGGCGTCGCGGGCCCGGCTCCGATCCGCCGCAGACCCCCCAAGGGGCGGTGCGGCGCCGGTCAGCCGCAGACCGTGCCGGACTCGGGTACGTCGCCGTCCAGCAGATAGCCGTCGACCACCCGCTGCACGCAGGCGTCCTTGCTGTTGTACGCCCCGTGCCCCTCTCCGTTGTACGTCAGCTCCACCCCGACGCCCGTGCCCAGCTCCCGCGCCATCGCCCGCGCCCCCGCGTAGGGGGTGGCCGGGTCGCCGGTGTTGCCGATGACCAGGATGGGGGCGGAGCCGGGGGCGCTGACGTCAGGGGTCTCCCAGGCTCCGGCGACCGGCCACCCGGTGCAGCCCATCAGGCCCCAGCCCAGATAGTCGCCGAAGAGCGGTGAGGCCTTCCGGAACGCGGGCAGTGCGGCCTTGGTCTGCTCCAGGGTGAACCGCTGCTTGCTGTCGGCGCAGTTGATGGCGAGGTTGGCGGCGCCGGAGTTGTCGTACTGCCCGTCCTCCGAACGGCCGTTGAGCGAGTCCGCCAGCGCGAGGAGCAGCCCGCCGTTCCCGCCCTCCGCTTCGTCCAGTCCCTGTTCGAGCAGCGGCCAGGTCTCCTGGGAGTAGAGCGCGGAGGCGATGCCGGTGGTGGCCTGCGTCTGGGTCAGCTGCCGGCCGCCGAGCCCCTCGATCGGCTTCTTCTCCAGCGAGGCCAGCAGGTCGGCGATGCCCTGCTCGACCTCCTGCGGGGTGGCGCCGGACAGCGCGCAGTCGTCGCGCTCCGCGCAGTCCTCCGCGAAGTTGTCCAGAGCGAGCTGGAACCCCCGGGCCTGGCCGAGCGAGGACTGCTCGGCGTCCTTGGTGGGGTCGACCACCGCGTCGAAGACCGCCCGGCCGACCTTGTCCGGGAAGAGGTGGGCGTAGACGCCGCCCAGTTCGGTGCCGTAGGAGATGCCGAAGTAGTGGAGCCGGTCGTCGCCCAGCACCGTGCGCATCAGGTCCATGTCGCGGGCGGCGTTCGTCGTGCCCACGAAGGGGAGCTCCGGGCCGGAGTTCTCCTCGCAGCCCGCGATGAGGTCCTTCTGCTCCCGCATGAACTGCTTCTCCTCCGCCGCGTCGTCCGGGGTGGAGTCCTGCTGGTAGTAGGCGTCCAGCTCGGCGTCGTCCGCGCACTCCACGCCCTCGCTGCGGCCGACCCCGCGCGGGTCGAAGCTCACCAGGTCGTAGCGGGTGCGGAGCGAGTCGTACTCGGTGCCGAAGGCGGGCAGCGTCGCGACGCCGGAGGCGCCGGGGCCGCCGAAGTTGAACACCAGCGAGCCGATGCGCCGCTTCTGGTCCTTGGCCTCCGCGCGGACCAGTGCCAGCTCGATCGTCGGGCCGTCGGGCTCCGCGTAGTCGAGTGGCACGTCCATGAAGGAGCACTCCCACACCGTGCCGCCGGGCAGCGGGGACGGCGACGGCCCGCCGCCCTGGGCCGTGTTCGGGGCCGGGCACGGGGACCAGTCGAGCTGCTGCGACGTCAGCTCCGACGCGGTGGAGGTCGGCGAGGCGGTCGAGGCTCCCGTGGGCGTCGAGGGCCCGTCCCCGCTCTCGTCCGAACAGGCGGCCAGCGGCAGCAGCACGGCGACGGCGACGGCGGCGGTACGCGGGGCGGGGGAAGTCCTCATGCCCCCATCGTGCGGCGGGGCGGCGGGGAGCGCGCGGGGCGCGGTCCATGCGGGTGGTGGAAGCCGCCGGGCCCGGCAGGCCCTCCTGGCTACAGCTCGCCCTTGCGGGTCAGCTGGTTGAAGCAGATCCAGCCGGGCAGCACCGGAAGCCACAGCGTCATCACGCGGTACAGGACCACCGCGGGCGCCGCGACCTCCTTCGGCAGTCCGACCGCGATCAGGCCCAGCGTCAGGGCGCCCTCGACCGCGCCGACCCCGCCCGGCGTCGGGGCCGCAGAGCCGAGCGCGTTTCCGGCGAGGAAGACCACCGCGATGCTCGCGTAGCTCAGCTGCGGGACGTCCGGGCCGCTGAAGGCCCGGATCGAGGCGTCGAGGCAGAGCACGAACAGGCCGGTCAGCAGCAGCATGCCGCCGATGCCGGTGAGCAGCTTCTGCGGCCGCTGCACCACGTCCAGCATGCGCGGCACGACCCCGGCGAACAGCGAGCGCACCCGTGTCACCACGAACTTCCGCAGGAAGGGGACCGCCGTCACCACCAGCACCAGCACCGCGACCGTGAGGAGTCCGGCGATGACCGTACGGGAGGGAGTCAGCGAGTCCGGGGTCCGCTCCGTGCCGGTGAGGTAGCCGAACAGCGCCAGCAGCAGAATGTGGCAGCCGAGCCCGAACAGCTGCGACGCCCCGACGCTCGCCACCGCGAGCCCGGGGCGCACCCCGGCGCGCTGGAGGAAGCGGGTGTTCAGCGCCACACCTCCGACGGCGGCGGGCGCGACGATCTTCACGAACGAGCCGGCCACCTGCGCCTTGACGGTCTTGCGGAACGGCACCCGCTCCGGCACGAAGCCCAGCAGGCTCATCGCCGCCGCCACGTAGCTGAGCGCGGAGAACCCCAGGGCGGCCGCCACCCATCCCCACTCCGCCTGCTCCACGACCGTTCCGAAGTCGGCCTGGGTGACCTGGGAGATCAGGTAGTACGCGGCGATGGCCCCGGCGATGAAGCTGAAGAGCGTGCGGGGCTTGATGCGTTCCAGGCGGACCGGCTCGACCGGCGCCTGGGGGCGGATCAGCAGCACCTGGCGGCGGATCTGGGCGAGGAGGTCCGCCTCGCGGACCTCCTCCATCGCGTCGTCGATGGCCCGTTTCTCGGCCTGCTTCTCGATGCGCTGTGACTTCCGCTCGGCCTTGGCGCCCGCCTTGCCGCCCGCCTTGACCTCGGCCTTCGCCTCCTCCTTCGGGCCCTTCGCGCCGGCGGCGGGCGCGCTCGCCCCGGCGGGCTCCGCGGCGTCGAGGGACTTCGACCGCTTGGCGGCCCGTGAGGCCTCCACGGCCGACTCCCGCTCACGCTGCGAGCGCTCGCGGGCGATGCGGCGCAGCGCCGCCCGGGTGGAGCGGCTCAGCGCGATCGGCTGGAGCAGCGGCAGACTGTCCGCCACCGCGTCCGGGCCGAGCACGGCCAGCGCCCCGGCGACCGACCGCTCGGCCCCCACCCGCAGCCCCAGAGTGGTCAGCAACTGCGCCACGTCCATCCGCAGGACCAGGTCCCCGGCCGCGATCTCGCCGCCGCGCAGGTCCGTCACGAAGGCCTGGCCGGTACGGTCCACCAGCAGAGCGTCGCCCGTGAGCCTGCGGTGGGCGATCCGCCGCGACTGGAGGGCCCGCACCTGGCGCCAGGCGCCGCGCACCAGCTCGTCGGTGATCTCCCCGTCCTCCAGCGAGTCCAGCGACCGGCCGCCGATGTGCTCGTAGACGAGCATCACCGCGTCGGGCCCCAGCTCGGAGGTGGCGATCAGCTTGGGCGCGTTCGCCCCGGCGGCGATCGCCGCGTACGCGAGCAGCGCCTCCTGCTCCAGAGCCTGCCGCAGCGACTGGATCGAACGCCGCTGGGTGATCCCGCGCAGCGTGAGCCGCCGCCAGGCCCGGTAGAAGAACCCCTGGGCCTGCTGCTCGCGGTCCACGACGGTCACGTCCAGCGGCGGCCCGTCCTCCAGCGTGACCAGATACCGCCGGCCCCGGTCGCTCTGGTCGGCGTTGTCCGGGACGTCCTCCGTGCGCATCGCCGCGACCGGGCGGAAGCCCACGTGCCGCAGCCCCGCCATCAGGTGCTGCCCGGTGGGGCGGACGTTCGGCGAGCCGACCGCGTACAGCGTTCCGTACGCCACCGTCCAGCCGATCAGCACGGTGAGGACGATCGAGAACGGGGTGGTGTATCCGCCGACGAGCATCGCGAACGCGTCGAGCAGCAGCACCACCCACAGCACGACGCGCCAGCGCGGCCGCCGCGCCATCCCCACCGCCGTCATGTAGGCGATGACCGGTGCGAGGTAGCCGTGCACGGGGTCGGTCAGACCGCCCGCCGTCTGCGGCTGGGTGAGAGCGTCCTGGACGGTGCCGGGAGCGCCCCGGGAGACCCAGAGGTCGGTGGCGAGGGTCACTCCGTGGGCGAGTACGGCGGCGAGCACGCCGTCCGCGATGCGCAGCCCGTCCCGTTTGATCAGGCGCTCGATGGCGAAGGCCACCGGCACCAGCAGCACGGCGATGCTGGACACCAGGCCGGCGAGCTTGATCAGCAGGTCGGGCGCCTGCTCCGTGCCCTTGGAGATGTCGTCCTCGAGCCCGGTGGTGGTGCCCTGCGCGAACGCGGAGACCGTGAGCAGCACGACGATCGCGAGCACCCCGATGAGCAGCCGCAACAGGTCGGACGGGCGGTGCACCCGGGCCGGGAGCAGCGGCTCGTCGCCGGAGACCCGGTCGGTCGGAGCGGCGTCGGCGGAAGCCAGGGTCGAGCCGGTCGGACGACCGTACGCGGAGGCGGTGGGGCCGTCGGCGCGGGGCGCCCCGGACGCCTCCTGCGCACTCGACGGCCGTTCCCCGGCCACGCTCGACGGGTGGTCCTCGGCATCAGAGGCGTCCGCCGCCTTCGGTGGCTGCACGCCCTGCTCCTTCGTCGCCTCTGGTTCGTCTTCGTGTTCTCGTATCACCGGTCACCGCCCGCATGATGGTGGCACGGCCCGTCGACAGAGGGGGGCATCAGGGTGCTCGGCGCGGGCGCGGACAGCGCAACATACGCTCCTTTGCTTCCGCGCGCACCCACGGTGCGCGGACAGGAACGGCCCCGCCCGCCCTGTCGGCGGCATACGGCAGGATGGGGCGGATGAGCGACGACGAGACGGGCGGAGAGGGACCGGGCGGCGCCCCGGCCGCGGTGGAGCTGCCCCAGTACGCGGAGCGAGTCCTGGACGTGACCGATCTCATTCCACCCGGCCGGGTGATGACGTACGGCGACGTCGCGGAGTGGCTGGGCGACGGGGGACCGCGCCAGGTCGGCCGCGTCATGGCGCTCTACGGCTCCGCCGTGCCGTGGTGGCGTGTCGTCCGGGCGGACGGAACGCTGCTCCCGGGCCACGAACGCCGTGCGCTGGAGCACTACCGCGCGGAGGGCACGCCGCTGCGCGAGGCGTCCCACCGGACGGAGGGCCGCATACCGCGGCTCGACATGCGCCTCGCCCGCTGGGACGGCGCCACGGTCCCGGGAAGAGGTACGGGCGGCTCCGGTGGTCCGGGAGGTTTCGGCGGCCCCGCAGGCCCGGGCGAGGAAGCTCACATCTGACGGCTCCCGCGGACCTGCCCCCCTCCGCTCCCTTTCCGCGCCCCGAACGCCCGAGGACCGGTTCAGGGCCGGGCGCGGGGCGCCCGGACGCCGTCCGCCACGTGACGAGAGACGCAGCCCGGCCGCCGCCTCCCGCCCCGCCGCTGGCGTAGCGTCGTCATCGCGCGGCACGCGCCGCCCCTTTCCTCGACCCTGCTCCCCATCACCTGTACACCCACCAGGACCGGCGATCCACGTGAGTTCCTCCTCCACCCGGCACAGTCCGCACCGTGAGTCACGGCCGCGGACCGCGGGCGCGTACCGCCTGGTGCGCACCCCGCCGGGGTCGGTGGACCCCCCTTGTCCGGACGCAGCGCAGCGCGCGGTGGTTGACCACCCGGGCGGCCCGCTGCTGGTCCTCGCCGGCCCCGGCACGGGCAAGACCACCACCCTCGTCGAGTCCGTCGCCGCGCGGGTGGACCGGGGCGCCGACCCGTCCCGCGTCCTGGTCCTCACCTTCAGCCGGAGGGCCGCGGTCGAGCTGCGCGACCGGATGGCCGCCCGCCTCGGCGCGGCCCGCGGCCCGCAGGCCACCACCTTCCACTCCTACTGCTACGCCCTGGTCCGCGCCCACCAGGACGCCGACCTGTTCGCCGATCCGCTGCGCCTGCTGTCCGGGCCCGAGCAGGACGTCACCGTCCGCGAGCTGCTCGCGGGCCAGCTCGACCTGGAGAAGGAGGGCCTGGCCCACGTCCGCTGGCCGGACGAGCTGCGGGCCTGCCTCACCACGCGCGGCTTCGCCGACGAGGTGCGCGCCGTCCTGGCCCGCAGCCGCGAGCTGGGCCTCGGACCGGACGCGCTGGCCGCCTTCGCCCGCCGCACCGGCCGCCCGGACTGGACGGCGGCGGCCCAGTTCCTCGCCGAGTACCTCGACGTGCTCGACGCCCAGGGAGTCCTGGACTACGCCGAGCTGGTGCACCGCGCCGTCCTGCTCGCCGAACGCCCCGAGGTCTCCGCGCAGCTGGCCGGAAGCTACGACGCCGTGTACGTCGACGAGTACCAGGACACCGACCCGGCCCAGGTACGCCTCCTCCACGCGCTCGCCGGCAACCGCGGAGGCCCCGCCGGCCGGGGGCGGGGCCAGCGGGCGGCCGGCGCCGGGGCCGGGAGGCCGGCCGCGGGCGGCGCGGGCCGGACGCTGATCGCGTTCGGCGACCCGGACCAGTCGATCTACACCTTCCGGGGCGCCGACGTGAACGGCATCCTCGACTTCCCGCACACGTTCCTCCGGGCGGACGGAACCCCCGCGCCCGTGACCGCCCTCACCACCTCGCGGCGCTCCGGCTCCGGACTGCTCGCGGCGACCCGGCTGCTCACCCGCCGGATGCCGCTGCCCCGGCTGCCCGCCGACACGGTCCGCGCCCACCGTGAGCTGCACGCCGTCCGGGAGGGCGGACGCGTCGAGACGTACACCTGTCCCACCGCCTCCGTCGAACTGGAGCACATCGCCGACCTGCTGCGCCGCGCCCACCTGGAGGACGGGGTGCCGTGGCAGGAGATGGCCGTGCTGGTACGGGCCGGAGGCCGCTCGCTGCCCGCCGTCCGCCGGGCCCTCACCTCGGCGGGCGTGCCCCTGGAGGTCGACGGCGACGACCTCCCGCTGCGCCACGAACCGGCGGTCGCCCCGCTGCTGACCGCGCTGCGGGCGGTCGCCGTCGCCGCGCTGAACGGAGCTCCGGCTCCGGCACCGGCTCCGGCACCGGCACCGGCATCGGCCCTGGCGTCGGGTCCGGCGCCGTCGCCGGACCCGGAGCACCGGGGCGCGTCGGACGAGACGGGCGGCGGGCCCGGGCCCGCCCCCGAGACGACCCCCTGGCTCGACACCGAGACGGCCCTCACACTCCTCTCCTCGCCCCTCGGCGCCATGGACGCCGCCGACCTGCGCCGCCTCGGCCGGGCCCTGCGCGACGACGAACGGGCCGCCGGGGTCCGGATACCCGCGCCCTCCGGCGAACTCCTGGCGCGCGCGCTGGCCGAGCCCGAGCGCCTCGTCACGCACGACCCGGCGTACGCCCGCGGAGCACAGCGCCTCGGCGGGCTCCTGCGCTCCGCGCGCGAACTCCTCGCCGGCGGCGGCACCGCGGAGGAGGCCCTCTGGATTCTCTGGAACGGCACCCCGTGGCCGGGCAGGCTGGAGCGGGCAGCGCTGCGCGGCGGGGCGGGCGGGCGCAACGCCGACCGCGACCTCGACGCCGTGTGCGCCCTGTTCGACACCGCCGCACGCGCCGAGGAACGCACCGGCGGGCGCGGGGCCCTCAACTTCCTGGAAGAGGTCGACGCCCAGGACATCGCCGCCGACACCCTGTCCCGGCGGACCGCCCGCCCCGACGCCGTACGCCTGATGACCGCCCACCGCTCCAAGGGCCTCCAGTGGCGGCTCGTCGTCGTCGCCGGCGTCCAGGAAGGGCTCTGGCCCGACCTGCGCCGCCGCGGGTCCCTCCTGGAGGCGGACCGGATCGGCCGCGACGGACTCGCCGAGCCCCTCACCCCCGGGGCCCTGCTCGCAGAGGAGCGCCGCCTCTTCTACGTCGCCGCCACCCGCGCCCGTGAGCGCCTGGTCGTCACCGCCGTGAAGGCCCCCGCCGACGACGGCGACCAGCCCTCCCGCTTCCTCACCGAGCTGGGCGTAGAGCCCCGCGACGTCACCGCCCGCCCGCGCCGCCCCCTCGCCGTCGCCGCGCTCGTCGCGGAGCTGCGCGCCACCACCGTCGACCCGGCCGCCTCCGACGCCCTGCGGGACGCGGCCGCCCACCGCCTCGCCCGGCTCGCCGCGCTCACCGACGACGAGGGGCAGCCGCTGGTGCCCGCGGCCCATCCGCACCGCTGGTGGGGTCTGGAGGAGCCGACCCGCTCCACCGTGCCCCTGCGGGACCGCGACCAGCCGGTCACCCTCTCCGGCAGCGCCCTGGACCAGCTCGCCAACACGTGCGCCCTCCAGTGGTTCCTGGGCCGCGAGGTGAAGGCCGACGCCCCGGCCACCGCCGCCCAGGGGTTCGGCAACGTCGTCCACGTACTCGCCGACGAAGTCGCCTCCGGCCGGACCCCCGCCGACCTGGACGTCCTCATGGAGCGCCTCGACTCCGTGTGGAACGGCCTCGCCTTCGACGCCCCCTGGAAGTCCGAACAGGAGAAGGACCACGCCCGCGCCGCCCTGGAACGCTTCCTGCGCTGGCACGTCCTGGACCGCTCGGGCCGCACGCCCACCGCCAGCGAGCACGACTTCGACGTGACGCTGGAGGCGGGCGCGTACACCGTCCGCGTCAAGGGCTCCATGGACCGGGTCGAACAGGACGTTCAGGGCCGGGCGTACGTCGTCGACTTCAAGACCGGCAAGGGCGCGCCGACCAAGGACGAGGTCGCCGCCCACCCCCAGCTCGCTGTCTACCAGCTCGCCGTGCGCGAGGGCGCCCTCGACGGCCTCTTCGACGGCCGAAGGCCCGAGCCCGGCGGCGCGGAACTCGTCCAGCTCCGCCGGCCCGCCCCCAAGAAGGAGGGCGGCGAGGCCCTCCCCAAGGTCCAGGCCCAGGAGCCACTGGCGGGGGAGTGGGTCTCCGATCTCCTCGCCACCGCCGCCGGTAAGGTCCTGGACGAGCGTTTCACCCCCTCCACCGGCGCCCACTGCGCCCACTGCGCCTTCCGTGCCTCGTGCAGCGCCCAGCCCGAGGGGCGCCAGGTGGTGGAGTGACAGCGGCCCCCGTTGGGGGCGTGCCGGGTTGTCAGTGCGTCCGGTTACCGTTGTCCGGGTGTCCTCACGCATCACCGATCCCGAGCAGCTCAAGGAGCTCCTCGGGATTCCGTTCACTCCGGAGCAGACGGCCTGCATCACCGCGCCGCCCGCCCCGCAGGTGATCGTGGCCGGAGCCGGGTCGGGGAAGACCACGGTGATGGCCGCCCGCGTGGTCTGGCTGGTCGGCACCGGCCAGGTCGCGCCCGAGCAGGTCCTCGGTCTCACCTTCACCAACAAGGCGGCGGGCGAACTGGCCGAACGCGTCCGCAGGGCCCTGATCGCCGCCGGGGTCACCGACCCCGACGTCATCGACCCGGACGACCCGCCGGGCGAACCCACCATCTCCACGTATCACGCGTTCGCCGGCCGCCTCCTCACCGAGCACGGCCTTCGCATCGGCCTGGAGCCGACCAGCCGCCTTCTCGCCGACGCCACCCGCTACCAGCTCGCCGCCACAGTGCTGCGCGAGGCCCCGGGACCGTATCCGGCGCTCACCCGGTCCTTCCCCACTCTGGTCAGCGACCTCCTGGCACTCGACGGGGAGCTGTCCGAACACCTCGTGCGCCCCGGGCGGCTGGAGACGTACGACACCGAGCTGCTGCACGCCCTGGAGACCGCCAGGCTCAGCAACGCCGACCTGCGCAAGATCCCCGAGACCGCGGAGGCCCGCCGCGCACTCCTCGGCCTCACCGAGCGCTACCGGGCCGCCAAGCGGCACCGGGACCTCCTGGACTTCGGCGACCAGATCGCCCTCTCCGCCGAGCTGGCCCTCACCCGCCCCGAGGTCGGGGAGATCCTGCGCGACACGTTCCGGGTCGTCCTGCTCGACGAGTACCAGGACACGTCGGTGGCCCAGCGGCTGCTGCTCTCCGCCCTGTTCGGCAGCGGCGGCGGCACGCAGTCGGAGCCCACCGGCCACGCGGTGACCGCCGTCGGCGATCCCTGCCAGGCGATCTACGGCTGGCGCGGCGCGTCCGTCGCCAACCTCGACGACTTCCCCGAGCACTTCCCGCACGCCGACGGCGCCCCCGCCACCCGTTACAGCCTCAGCGAGAACCGCCGCAGCGGAGGCCGCCTGCTCCAGCTCGCCAACTCTCTCGCCGAGCCGCTGCGCGCGATGCACGAAGGCGTCGAGGCGCTGCGCCCCGCTCCGGGCGCGGAACACGACGGCCTGGTCCGCTGCGCGTTGCTGCGGACACACGCGGAGGAGACCGACTGGCTGGCCGACTCCCTCGCCCACCTCGTCCGCACGGGCACTCCGCCCGGCGAGATCGCCGTCCTGTGCCGCACCGCGGGCGACTTCCCGCAGATCCAGGCCGCCCTGGTCGCGCGGGACGTCCCGGTCGAGGTCGTCGGCCTCGCCGGGCTGCTGCACCTGCCAGAGGTGGCCGACCTGGTCGCCGTCTGCGAGGTCCTCCAGGACCCGGGGGCCAACGCCTCCCTGGTCCGGCTGCTCACCGGACCGCGCTGGCGCATCGGCCCCCGCGACCTCGCCCTCCTGGGCCGCCGCGCCCGCCTCCTCGTGCACCGGCCCGCCCACGGGGACGACGCCGACCCGGACCAGCGGCTCGCGGAGGCCGTCGAGGGCACCGACCCGGCCGAGGTGATATCGCTCGCCGACGCCCTGGACACCTTCCTGGTCGCGGGGGACGCGGCGGACGACGGGCTGCCCTTCTCCGCCGAGGCCCGCGTCCGCTTCGCCCGGCTCGCGCGGGAACTGCGCGACCTGCGCCGGTCGCTCGCCGACCCCCTGATGGACGTCCTGCACCGGGTGCTGGCCGCCACCGGTCTGGACGTCGAGCTGTCGGCCTCCCCGCAGGCGCTGGCCGCGCGCCGCCGCGAGACCCTCGCCAACTTCCTGGACACCGCGGCCCGCTTCGCCTCCCTGGACGGCGAGGCCACCCTCCTCGCCTTCCTCGGCTTCCTGCGCACCGCCGCGCAGTACGAGAAGGGCCTGGACAACGCGCTGCCCGGCGGCGAGAACACCGTCAAGGTCCTCACCGCGCACAAGTCCAAGGGGCTGGAGTGGGACGTCGTCGCCGTGCCCGGACTGGTCACCGGCCAGTTCCCCAGCGGCCAGCCCCGGGACGCCTGGACCGCCCAGGCCAAGGTGCTCCCGCACGCGCTGCGCGGAGACGCGGCCACCCTCCCGGCCCTCGACGCGTTCGACGCCCGGGGCCTCAAGGCGTTCAAGGAGGAGATGAAGGAGCATCAGCACACGGAGGAGCTGCGCCTGGGCTATGTCACCTTCACCCGCCCCCGCAGCCTGCTCCTGGGCTCAGGCCACTGGTGGGGCCCGTCGCAGAAGAAGACGCGGGGTCCGTCCGCCTTCCTCGACGCGCTGTACGAGCACTGCGCCGCGGGCCACGGCGAGATCGAGGCCTGGGCGGAGGAGCCCGCAGCCGACGAGGAGAACCCGGCCCTCGCCGAACGGGACACCGACCTGGCCTGGCCGCTCCCGCTCGACGCCGAGGCACTCGCCCGCCGCCGCGCCGCCAGGGACACGGTGCTGGCCCACCTGGAGCGCCTGGCCGCCTCCGGAGGCGAGGAGGGGGACGAGGGGCCCGCGTACGGGCACGAGGGGCCGACGCACGCGCACCCGCACGAGGAACCGCCGTACGAGCCGGGGCCCGAGCCGCAGGAGCCGCCGATCGACCGGGACGGGGACGGCGACTGGGACGCGCTCCCCACCGCACGCCCCCCGGGCGCACCGGCCACGGCGCCACCCCCGTCCCCCCGCATCCCGGCTGCCCGCCACCCCCAGGAGGCCGACCCTCCGGGAGGGCTCACCCCCGAGGAGACCCGCACCCTGGCCTCCTGGGACCGGGACCTGGACGCGCTGGCCGGCGAGCTGCGCCGGGCCCGCGCCACCGTGCGGGACGTCGTCGTGCCCGCCTCGCTCTCCGCCACCCAGCTGCTCCGCCTGGCGGAGGACCCCGACGCGTTCGCCCAGGAGCTGGCCCGGCCCATGCCCCGGCCCCCTCAGCCCGCCGCCCGCCGGGGCACCCGTTTCCACGCCTGGGTGGAGTCCCGGTACGAGGAGCTGCCGCTCCCCATGCTCGGCCCCGACGAACTGCCCGGGGGCGACGAGAGCGACGTGGAGATCGCCGACGAACGCGACCTCGCAGAGCTGAAGGAGGCCTTCGAGCGCACGGCGTACGCCCGGCGCACGCCCTACCGCGTGGAGGCCCCGTTCCAGATCACCCTCGCGGGCCGGGTGATCCGCGGACGGATCGACGCGGTGTACCGCACCGGCGACCGCTACGAGATCGTCGACTGGAAGACCACCCGCCATCGCACCGCCGACCCCCTCCAGCTCGCCGTCTACCGGCTGGCCTGGGCCGAGCTGCACGGCCTGCCCCTCGAAGCGGTCACCGCCGCCTTCCTCTACGTACGCACAGGCGAGACCGTGCACCCGGAGGGGCTGCCCGGACGGGCCGAGCTGGAGCGGATACTGCTGGACGAGCCGGCTCCGCGGGGCGGATAGGCTCAAGAGCATGAGCGACACCCCGGACAGCGCCGTCCGTACGTACACCGAACAGCACCGCGCGGCCTTCCTCGACGACCTCGCCGCATGGCTGCGCATCCCCTCCGTGTCCGCACAACCGGAGCACGACGAGGACGTACGGCGCAGTGCCGCGTGGCTGAGCGCCAAGCTCGCGGAGACCGGCTTCCCGGTCACCGAGATCTGGGAGACCCCCGGGGCTCCGGCGGTCTTCGCCGAGTGGCCCAGTGAGGACCCCGACGCACCGACCGTGCTGGTCTACGGTCACCACGACGTGCAGCCGGCCGCCCGGGAGGACGGGTGGGTCACCGACCCGTTCGAGCCGGTGATCCGGGACGGCCGCATGTACGGACGTGGCGCGGCCGACGACAAGGGCCAGGTGTTCTTCCACACCCTCGGCGTACGCGCCCACCTCGCCGCCACCGGTCGTGCCGCCCCGGCCGTCCACCTCAAACTGCTGATCGAGGGCGAGGAGGAGTCGGGCTCGCCGAACTTCCGCGCCTTGGCCGAGGCGCACGCGGCCCGCCTGGCCGCCGACGCCGTGATCGTCTCCGACACCGGCATGTGGGACGAGGACACCCCGACCGTCTGCACCGGCATGCGCGGCCTCGCCGAGTGCGAGATCGAGCTGTACGGTCCCGCTCAGGACATCCACTCCGGGTCGTTCGGCGGCGCGGTCCCCAACCCGGCCACCGAGATCGCCCGCCTGGTCGCCGCCCTTCACGACGAGGACGGCCGGGTCGCGATCCCCGGTTTCCACGACGGGGTGGCCGAGCTCACCGACGCCGAGCGGGCCCTCTTCGCGGAGCTGCCGTTCGACGAGGAGACCTGGCTGCGGACGGCGAAGTCCCGGGCGGCCTCGGGCGAGGCCGGTTACTCCACGCTGGAGCGCGTCTGGGCCCGCCCCACCGCCGAGGTCAACGGCATCGGCGGCGGCTACCAGGGCGCGGGCAGCAAGACGGTCATCCCCTCCTCCGCCCTGGTGAAGATCAGCTTCCGGCTGGTCGACGGCCAGGACCCCGACCACGTACAGGAGGCGGTCCGCACCTGGGTCGAGGCCCGCGTCCCGGCGGGCGTCCGGCACCGCATCGCCTTCCAGCCCGCGACCCGGCCGTGCCTTACCCCGCTGGACCACCCGGCCCTCCAGGCCGTGGCCCGTGCGATGGGCCGGGCCTTCGGCAAGAAGATCCTCTTCACCCGCGAAGGAGGCTCGGGCCCGGCCGCCGACCTCAGGGACGTTCTCGGCGCACCCGTCCTCTTCCTCGGCATCTCCGTACCCTCCGACGGCTGGCACGCCCCCAACGAGAAGGTCGAACTCGACCTGCTGCTCAAGGGCGTCGAGACGACCGCGTACCTGTGGGGTGAGCTGGCCCAGTCGCTCCGCCGAACCCACTGACCCCCCCGGGCACGGGGCCCACCGGGCTGCCGCCGCTTCGAACGCGCCGGACCCACTGAACCGACCGGACCCACTGAACCGACCGCACCCGCCGAACCGACTGCACCCGCCGAACCGACTGGACCCGCAACCGGCCGCATCCGCTGCACGCCTCCGCGCACCTCCGCACACCCGATCCGCCCAGGGGGAGTAGAAAGCACCTGTGAGCACCTTCGACAACGCCACCGCAGACCGTCCGATCGGTCTCACCGCGCCCAGCGGCATCGACCGTGCGGCGCACCACCGTCTCGACGAGGCCTGGCTGTCCGTCGCGTGGAGCCACCCGACGACCCGCGTCTTCGTCGTGTCCGGCGGCCAGGTGCTGATCGACGACACCCCCGAGGGAGGCACGGAGATCGTGATGACCCCGGCCTTCGAGGCCCCGGTCACCGAGACCCACCGCTACTTCCTGGGCACCGACGAGGACGGCGTCAGCTACTTCGCCCTCCAGAAGGACTCGCTGCCCGGCCGCATGGACCAGTCGGCCCGCCCGGCCGGACTGCGCGAAGCGGGTCTGCTCCTCGGCCCCCGCGACGCGGGCCTGATGGCGCACGCGGTCGCCCTGGAGAACTGGCAGCGGCTGCACCGTTTCTGCTCCCGCTGCGGCGAGCGCACCGTCATCGCGGCGGCCGGACACATCCGCCGCTGCCAGGCCTGCGGGGCCGAGCACTACCCGCGCACCGACCCGGCGGTCATCATGCTGGTCACCGACGACCAGGACCGGGCGCTGCTGGGCCGCCAGGTGCACTGGCCGGAGGGCCGCTTCTCCACCCTCGCCGGGTTCGTCGAGCCGGGGGAGTCCATCGAGCAGTCCGTGGTCCGCGAGGTGTACGAGGAGGCAGGCGTCACCGTCGGCGAGGTCGAGTACATCGCCAGCCAGCCGTGGCCCTTCCCCTCCAGCCTGATGCTCGGCTTCATGGCACGGGCCACCTCTTCGGAGATCGACGTCGACGGCGAGGAGATCGAGGAGGCCCGCTGGTTCTCCCGGGAGGAGCTCACCGCGGCCTTCGCGTCCGGCGAGGTCCTGCCGCCGTTCGGCATCTCGATCGCGGCCCGTCTGATCGAGATCTGGTACGGCGAGCCGCTCCCGAGACCGGGCCGCGTGCACCGGACCGGCTGAGCGACGTCAGCGGCCCGGAACGCACGACTGCCCCCGGCGGCGCCGGGGGCAGTGGGTCGCGTGGAGGCCGATGCGGACAGGAGGCGTCCGCACCCGCCGGGCCGGGCGCGGTCAGGCGTCGAGCGCCTGCTTCACCTGGGCCAGCGACGGGTTCGTCATGACCGACTCGGTTCCGGAGGGGGCCACGACGAGGAGCGTCGGGACCGTCTGGTTTCCGCCATTGGCCTTCTCGACGAACGCCGCCGACTCCGGGTCGTGCTCGATGTTGACCTCGTTGTACGCGATGCCTTCGCGGTCCATCTGGCTCTTCAGCCGACGGCAGTAGCCGCACCAAGTGGTGCTGTACATCGTCACAGTGCCCGCCATGTCGCTGGCGCTCCTTCGTCTCGTCCGTACCCGCTGCGCGGCCGGCAGCGTCGCTTGCGGTCCGAGCATCCGCCGGTGTCCCGCACGGGAGGGAACATACGGGAAGCCGCCTCCATTCCCCCAGCCGCACCGACGCAGCGGTGGCCCGCCGCGACCGGTCCACGCGGATGGGAAGCGGGACACGGAGCCGGACACGCGGCACGGAACCGCGGAGCACGCCGCCCGAACCGCGGAGCACGGACGTACCGAGCGCCAGGGCCGAGCACAGGGCCCGAGCGCCAAGGCTGAGAGGCAGCCTGAGTCGCAGTCGCAGTCGCAGTCGCAGCCGCAGGCGGGCTCGGGGGAGGGGCGTCGCCGCGGGGGAGCGCCGCCTACCAGTACGACGAATACCTCACCCCTGTGGACAACCACCGCACTCGCCCCTCCCGACCTGGCAGCATGGCGGGGTGACAGCAGCAACGCACTCCACCCTCTTCCCGCAGGTCCCCGAGACGCCGGACGCCGTGCTCGACGGGCTCGACCCCGAGCAGCGCGAGGTGGCCCAGGCCCTGCACGGGCCCGTGTGCGTGCTGGCCGGAGCGGGCACGGGCAAGACCCGCGCGATCACCCATCGCATCGCCTACGGGGTGCGTTCCGGAATCCTCCAGCCGGCCACCGTGCTCGCCGTCACCTTCACCAACCGGGCGGCCGGGGAGATGCGCGGGCGGCTCCGGCAGCTCGGGGCGACAGGTGTGCAGGCGCGGACCTTCCACTCAGCCGCGCTCCGCCAGCTTCAGTATTTCTGGCCGAAAGCCGTCGGTGGCGAGCTGCCCCGGCTGCTGGAGCGCAAGGTCCAGCTGGTCGCCGAGGCGGCCGTCCGCTGTCAGCTCCGCCTCGACCGCAACGAGCTGCGGGACGTCACCAGCGAGATCGAGTGGGCCAAGGTCACCCAGACCGTGCCCGCCGACTATCCGGCCGCCGTCGCCAAGACCCAGCGGGACGTACCGCGCGATCCGGCGGAGCTCTCCCAGATCTACTCGATGTACGAACAGCTCAAGCGCGACCGTTCGGTGATCGACTTCGAGGACGTGCTGCTGCTCACCGTCGGCATCCTCCAGGACCGGCACGACATCGCCGACCACGTGCGCACCCAGTACCAGCACTTCGTCGTCGACGAGTACCAGGACGTCAGCCCCCTCCAGCAGCGGCTGCTCGACCTCTGGGTCGGGGACCGCGACAACCTCTGCGTCGTCGGGGACGCCAGCCAGACCATCTACTCCTTCACCGGCGCCACCCCCGACCACCTCCTGAACTTCCGCACCCGCCACCCCGGGGCCACCGTGGTCAAGCTGGTCCGGGACTACCGCTCCACCCCCCAGGTGGTCCGTCTCGCCAACGGACTGCTGAGCCAGGCCCACGGCAAGGCCGCCGATCACCGGCTCGAACTGGTCTCGCAGCGCGAGAGGGGCCCCGAGCCCGTCTACGCGGAGTATCCCGACGAGCCCACAGAGGCCGAGGGCACCGCCCGGCGTGTCCGCGATCTGATCGCCGCGGGTGTGCCGGCCGGCGAGATCGCCGTGCTCTACCGGGTCAACTCCCAGTCCGAGGTCTACGAGCAGGCCCTCGCGGACGCCGGGGTGCCCTACCAGCTGCGCGGGGCGGAGCGGTTCTTCGAGCGCGCCGAGGTCCGTGAGGCGGGCACCGCCCTGCGCGGCGCGGCCCGCGCCGGAGGCAACGACTCCCTGCTCGACGGGGCCGAGGGGCTGCCCTCCCAGGTCCGTGCCGTGCTCTCCACCAAGGGCTGGACCGGTCGGCCGCCCAGCGGGTCGGGGGCTGTGCGCGACCGCTGGGAGTCGCTGGCCGCGCTGGTGCGGCTGGCAGAGGACTTCGAGGCGGCCAAGCCGGGTGCGACCCTGTCCGACCTGGTGCGAGAGCTGGACGAGCGGGCGGCGGCTCAGCACGCCCCGACGGTCCAGGGGGTGACGCTGGCCTCGCTGCACTCGGCGAAGGGCCTGGAGTGGGACGCGGTGTTCCTCGTCGGCCTGAACGAGGGCATGATGCCGATCGCCTACGCCAAGACCGACGAGCAGGTCGAGGAGGAGCGACGTCTGATGTACGTGGGCATCACCCGCGCCCGCGTCCACCTCTCGCTCTCCTGGGCCCTGTCCCGGTCCCCGGGCGGCCGGGCGAGCCGACGTCCGACCCGTTTCCTCAACGGACTGCGACCGGGCTCCGGAGCGGCGGGCCCGCGCAGCGGAGCCGCCGGCAGCGGAGGGATCGATCGGGGCCCCGGCCGCGCCGCGGCCGCCGACCGAACCCCGGCGGTCGAGCGGAAGCACCGGGGGCCGGCGCGGTGCCGGGTCTGCGGCCGGACGCTCACGGACGCCGGTGAGATGAAGCTGATGCGGTGCGAGGAGTGCCCGTCCGACATGGACGAGGCGCTGTACGGACGGCTGCTCGACTGGCGTGCTGCCCAGGCGGCCCTGCTGGGGCAGCCCGACTTCTGTGTGTTCACCGAGAAGACACTCATGGCGATCGCCGAGGCAGCGCCGTCCACCGAGGGCGAACTGGTCGTCATCGCTGGGGTCGGCAAGCGCAAGCTGAACCGATTCGGCACCGATGTCCTGGCCATCTGCGCAGGTGAGACGGTCGATGAGGAGCCTTTGACGGGCAGCGGCGAGGAGTGAGGAAAACTCGTCGGGAAAATAGTTTGCGCCCGCCCCAGTCGTCACCATAGGTTCTTAACCACGGGAACAGCGACTTCTCTGAAGCCGTGAATCCGTGCTGTACTTATCCGAATACGCAGGACCGGTCAAGGCCGGTCCCCCCGAGACGCCGAGAGGAGGCGATTGAAGTGATCAGCATCATCGAGACCCAGAAAATGACCGATCTCTCGGTCGTCTCCGCCTGCTCGCTCGGCCTCGCCCGTTCCTCGGCTGCCTCGCTCTGCGCCACCGGTCTGTCCGGCGTCTCCGCCGCGCGTCCGCTGTCCCCCGCGAGCCTCCCCGTGGTCCGGGAGCGTAACGAGCGACCGATCGAGGCGTCGGCGGCAGCAGTAGTGAAGGCAGCACAGGCCGAGGCCTATGCCTTTACGGCAGTCGGCGCCGGAGTCGAGAAGCAGACGCAGCACCACCACACGATGTGGGCCTTCCGTGGGCCTGAACCCTGGAGCGATCCAGCCTGATCCAGCATCAGGTCGGCTCCTTCAGGGCCGCGGAACCCCACTCGGGTTCCGCGGCCCTTTTGTTTTGTCCGAACGGACGAGACGGAACGAAGGAGCCTCGGGACTAGCAGGACCTGGTACCAACAGCCGCCAACCGGCCAACAGGCCGGCACGACCAGACGAGGACACCACCCACCGTGCACATCGAAACGCACGCCCCGTCAGTACCGCTTTCCGACTCGATCTCGCCGCCCGGTTCCACGGAGGACCCCACCTTGACCCCGCTCACCACGCTCACCGCACTCGACGACGCCATCGAGAACCTCGGCGTGCCCGTCCCCTGCCGCTCCTACGACCCTGAGGTCTTCTTCGCCGAGTCGCCGGCCGATGTCGAGTACGCCAAGTCCCTCTGCCGTACCTGCCCGCTCGTCGAGGCCTGCCTCGCCGGCGCCAAGGACCGGCGTGAGCCGTGGGGCGTCTGGGGCGGTGAGCTCTTCGTCCAGGGCGTCGTCGTGGCCCGCAAGCGTCCGCGGGGCCGTCCGCGCAAGAACCCGGTCGCAGCGTGACCGCCACCTGCGGGACCCCCGCCCCCACACGCAGGAAGCGCCTGGGAACCATCGACCGTCCCCACACCCATGACCCCCGGAATCAGGCACCGATGACCACCCCCACGAAGGAGCCCGTCGGCTCCGCCACCCCCGACGTCACCATCACCGGCGCGAACGACTCGCGTCAGAACAGGACCCGCGAGATGCAACTCATCCCAGAAGCCCTGGCGCGTGCGCATATGCACGACCGCCTGCGGGAGGCCCAGGCCGACCGTCAGTCCGTGCGTCTGATCAGCGCCCGCCGGATGCAGCGCCGAGCGGAGCGCGCCTCCCTGCGCGCCCGACGGGCGCTGGCGATGGCGGTCATGCACTGACGCCAATGGCCGCCGACCGGGAGGAACCTCTCTGGGTCTCCACGGCTGAACACCGGCGCCGACCCCGGCCCAGGCCCCGGCAGTGCTACCGGTGCCGGGGCTGGTACCGGTGCGCGGGGCCCGCTCCGGCCCAGGCTCAAGCCCAGGCTCCGGCCGCGGCCGCGGCTCTGTACCGGCCCAGGCACCGGTACCGGGGCTGGCGCCGGTGCCGGTGCCTGGCGCGGGACAGGGCGGGCCACGGTCCGGCCCCGGTCAGCGCCCGCCCCGTCGCGGGGCCCTTCCGGTCACGGACGGCCCCGCGACGCGTTGTACCGTCGTCCCACCGGCCGTCGTCCCACCGGCCGCCGGGCTATCGTCGAGGGGTGGACGAGGAGACCCGACGCCCCGAACGATTCCCCTGCGGACGTGTGGTGTGCGCTCGCTGCGAGACCGCCGCCGAAGGCGACACGGCCCCTGTGACGTGGCTCTGCTCCGTGGAGGACGGAAGCCGTCTCTACTTCTGCGACACCTGCGCCCGCCTCCACATCCGCGCGATCGAAAGCCGGCTCGACTCTCTCTGGTGGTGACCACCACCTGGCCCCGCGCCTCGCCCCACTGCCCGCGCCCGCCGGGCTTGGGCCCCGCCGGGCTTGGGCCCCGGCCCACGAACGTGCCGGCCCCTCGCGGCCTCGGACTCCACTGCCCGACCTCCTTGTCCAAGACCTCGCGGTGATCGAGACATGGGCTGACGCCCGACGGCTTCACCCCTTCACTCCAGGCGCTCGGCTGCTCCGGCCGCTGCGGCTGTGCCCGCTCCGGCTCTGGCCCCTCGCCTGGCTCGCCGCTCCAGCTGATCGGAGCGCCCTGCCCCGGTCGGGGTCGCGGATTGGCTCGCGGCTCGCTGACGTCCCGACCTCCTTCCCGGCGTAGCCGCAGCCTTCCTGCTCCTCGTCCTTTGTGCCCGCCTCGACTCAGTCGGTGGGCACCGCGTCCTCGGCGTCTTCCGGAAGGAAACCGGGGAGCCAGGCCGCCAGCTCGTCCCGCAGGCGAACCGTCGCACCCAGTTGGCACAGCACCCCGATCGTGCTGAGGGTCACCCGGTGTATCAGGACGTATGACGGAGGCAGGTTCAGCTGTCGACCGAGCTGGTGGGCCGGGGAGCGCGGATCGGCTATCCGTGCCGCCTGTTCACGGAGCCAACTGCGGGTGAAGGTGAACTCCTCCGCCTGGGCCGGGGCGATGATCGGCAGCAGATAGTCGAGAACCTCGTCCGGGTCCAGCTCGATGGACTCCTTCACGAAGCCCTCCTCGCGCAGCAGCCGGTACACCGTCGCGCCATCGCCCTCCAGCGTCAGCCGCAGGGAGTCGCCGATGGTCTGCGGCAGCCCGCCCGGCAGCCGGTCGACCGTGCCGAAGTCCATCACCCCCAGGCGCCACGATCCGGTGGAGCCGTCCTCCGCGCCCTCGGCGTCCTCCGCGCTTCCCGCCTCCGCGCCGCTCGCGTCGGCGGTCGTGCGGGCCGCCGGCGGCAGCAGCCGGAAGTTGCCCGGGTGCGGGTCGGCATGGAGCAGACCGGTGCGGGCCGGCCCGGAGAAGAGGAAGCGCGCCAGCAACTGACCCGCGCGGTCCCGTTGCTCCGTCGTCCCGTCCGCGATGATCTCGGCCAGCGGTATGCCGTCGATCCACTCCGTCACCAGCACCTGCTCGGACTGGTGCACGACGTGAGGGATCACCACGTCAGGATCGTCCGCGAACTCCACAGCGTGGTGCCGCTGTGCCTGGGCCTCCAGTTCGTAGTCCAGCTCCTCCGTCACCCGGTCGCGCAGCTCCTTGATGAGCGGCTTGACGTCCATGCCCGGGACGAGCGGGCCGAGGAGCCGGGCGAAGCGGCTGAGCTGGGCGAGGTCGGAGAGCAGCGCCGCGCCCGCGCCGGGGTACTGAACCTTCACGGCCACCTTGCGGCCGTCGTGCCACACCGCTCGGTGCACCTGCCCGATCGAGGCGGCGGCCGCAGGTGTGTCCTCGAATTCCTGGAAGTAATCCCGCCAGTCCTCTCCGATCCGTTCGGCGAGGACACTGTGCACCGTGCGGGCGGGCAGGGGCGGCGCGGCCTCCTGCAGCTTCGTCAACGCCGCCCGGTAGGGCCCGGCGACTTCCTCGGGCAGTGCCGACTCGAAGACGGAGAGGGCCTGGCCCAGCTTCATGGCCCCGCCCTTCAGCTCGCCCAGGGTCTTGAACAACTGATCCGCCGTGCGCTGCTGCATCTCACGGGCGACCAGCTCGGCGGGCTTCCCGCCGATGCGTTTGCCCAAGCCCCACGTGGCACGGCCTGCGAAGCCGAGCGGGAGCGCGGCCAGTTTGGCCGTACGCGTAACCGCCTTCCGGGGAAGATCAGACATGTGCCCCTCCAGTTCCCAGACTGCCGTGCCGCTCCAGCCTCCGGCATCACACCGTCGACGGCGGTCACCCGACCATTGTGTCCTGCGCCTGAACGGCCGCAGAGGCCCCTTCCCCTTTAACGCCCTCTGCCGCGCCGCAGACGCAGTCCGCGTGCGGGCCGACCCGCTCGGAACGCCAGTCCAGCAGGGGCAGAGCAGTCTCCCACCGGGTGCCGGTACTGGCGGGCAGCTCACCGTCGAGAAAGGCCAGAGCGTGGGCCGCGGCGAGGCCGGCGACCGCTGTGGCGAGCCCCAGGTCGCAGGCGGGCACCGCCCCTCGTCGTCCGGATCGCCACTGCGCCAGCATGCGGGGCCACTGCGGGTCCCGCTCCGCGCGATGAAGCTCCAGGCATCCCGCGCAGCCGGTGCCTCCGGGCAGGACGAGCGGTCCGACCACACCCGTGGCCTCGACCACCCCTGTATAGAGGTGAGGAGTGCCGGAAGCCATCCACGGGCTCGCCGTGTCCGGGACGGGCGCATACCCGCTGAGGCCCTCCCGCGGTGCGACGACGATCAGGGAGAGGCCGGGCTGTGCGGAGCCCTCAGGCGGGCCGGCCGCCCTCGCCCGGGCCGATTCCGCACCACCCGTCGCGGCCCGCCCCACCCCTGCCGGCACCCGTCCCACCCGCCCCGCCGCCGCTGACCGGGGAGCGGGACCGGGGGCCGACCGGCGGACGAGCCGGCGGGCGGCCACGTCGCGTCGTTCTCCCACGGAAGCGGAGGGGAGCCCGGCGGGCGCCACGTCCCAGGGCTCGGCCCGGCCCCCGTCCAGCACGTCGACATGACCCACTCCCGCGCCGGAGAGCACCGAGGCGATCGAAGCGCCGAGCCGCCCCGCGCCCCGCACCTGGACGCGCATCGACTGCCGGGCCGCCATCCGGCGCAGTCCTCCGCCCGGCTCGGGATGGGCGACGGAGAGCGAGGCCACATCGGGGCGCTGGCGGTCCATCACCTCGGCCCGATGGCGCAGCGCCTCGGCGTGCGGCCCGGCCGATCTCGGATCGTCGAGGAGCCCGGCCCCCACCAGCCGCTCCAGCAGCACGTCGACATGGTGATCCGAGAGACCCAGCCCCCGCGCCTCCTCGTACAGGAGCGGCAGACCACGGGTGCCGTCGAGCAGTTCCAGGAAACTTCCGGTGGCGATGTCCACCGGGCCGAGCCTCACCGCGTGCGCGGGCGTGACACCGAATTGCACGGTGTTCCGTCCGCGCCAGGCGCGGTGCAGTGCGGGCTTCAGCATCGGATACATGTCGTCTCCCCCGAGTGGTGTCGCGATCACGGAAGCGGGAGGGCCCCGGCCACCGCGCACGGTCCGCGCAGACGGCTGCGCGGACCGGCGATCCGCGCAACCGTCCCCGCGGACCTCTGCCAGAATGCGGGTCGGCGGGGAAACGTGCGTCGAGTTGTCCACAGGCTGGGCCATCAGTCATCTCATCGTGCGGGGCCTGGGTCCGAGCGCAGCCCAACCGCCCCCGGGCGGGACGTCCGCGCGGTCGGCGGGTAACGTCGTGGCGTGCCCGTCGACCCGTCGTCCGGCTCCGCCGGGGACGCCCCCGCGCACGGAACCGGTGACCCTCAGCGCGGCGCGGCAGCCCACACGGCCCGCGCCGCGGCGTCCAGCGCGGTCGAGGTCCGCAGGAGCACGCGACGCAGAAGGACGGTCTCCGCGTACCGGGAGGGCGACCGCACGATCGTGCTCATCCCCGCCCGGTTGTCCGAAGCGGAGGAGCGCCGGTGGGTGGGCGTGATGCTCGACAAGCTCGCCGTACAGGACAAGAAGCGCGTCCTCGGCGACACGGAGTTGGAGGAGCGCGCGCTGCGACTGTCCGCCCAGTACTTCGAGGGCCGGGCGCGGCCCGTTTCGGTGCGCTGGGTGACCAACCAGAACACCCGCTGGGGCTCGTGTACCTCCGCGGAAGGCAGCATCAGACTCTCGCACCGGTTGCAGGGCATGCCCGAGTACGTCGTCGACTACGTCCTTCTTCACGAGCTCGCGCACCTGCTCGTCTCCGGCCACGGCCCGAAGTTCTGGCGTCTGCTGGAGGCGTATCCCCGCACCGAGCGGGCTCGCGGCTACCTCGAGGGGGTGGCGGCCGCCGAGCGACTGCCACGCCCGTCCGCCGACGGCGAGGAGTGAAACACCAGAGTCCTCGCCTCGGACGTTCGGTGATCCGCGGCGTCGCGTTCGGCGACGGTGTGCCGGACACGGGCCAGCCCGGGTTCTGTACCGGGTGTGTACCGACTTGGCCGGATGTCGTCGATTGCGGCTAGCCTGACGCGACGCATTCACCTTCGGGATGGGGGACGGTCGTTACGCATGGCCAGGGAATTCCAACGCGGCCACAAGGCCAAGATCAGCGATCTCACTGCGGGGACGGATCTGTACGTAGGCGTACAGATCGCCGCCCCGGGGCTGACCTTCGATATCAGTTGCTTCGGCCTCGACGCCGACGAACAGCTCTCGGACGACCGGTATTTCATCTTCTTCAATCAGCCGAAATCGCCCGAGGAGTCCATCCAGCTTCTCGGTGCCCAGGCCGGTGACACCGAGTCCTTCCGCGTCACGCTCGACCGCATTCCGGCCGCCATCCAGAAGCTCTCCTTCACCGCGACCCTCGACGGGGCCGGGCAGATGTCGCAGATCGGGCCGGGATACATCCGGATCGTCGCGGGCGGCGAGGAAGTGGTCCGGTACTCCTTCACCGGGGCGGAGTTCACCACCGAGCGCGCGGTAATGCTCGGCGACTTCTATCTCAAGGACGTCTGGCGTTTCGCCGCCGTCGGGCAGGGCTTCGACGGCGGACTCGACGCGCTGCTGAAGAACTTCGGCGGCGAGGTCGCCGAGGAGGAGGCGCCGCCCGCACCGCCCGCCGCCGCCCCGGGGTTCGCCCCACCGGCCCAAGCCGCGACGCCCCCGGCCTTCGGAGCACCCCCCGCCCCGCAGCCCGCGCCGGCCTTCGGCGCGCCGCCCGCGGCCGCACCCGCCCCCGCGCCCCCGCAACCGACGCACGCGGCACCGACGATCGCGGCCCCTCTGGCCCCGCAGGCCCCTCTGGCACCGCAGACGCCGAGCCCGCCCCCGTACGGTCAGCAGCCGCAGCAGTTCGGCCAGGTGCCCGGTCAGGGGGCGGCCCCCACGGCGCCTTTCGGCCAGCAGGCTCCAGCCCCGTACGGCCAACCCGCTGCCGTGCCGTTCGGGCAGCAGCCCCCCGGCGGCGTGCCCCAAGGTGTGCCGCCCGCCGGTGCGGGACTCCAGGCGGCTCTGCAGCTGTACAAGGAGACCCCGACCGGACAGCGCTGGACCCCGCAGAATCAGCAGCTCATGCGGGTCGACCTGACCATGGGCGGCTCCGGCGTGCTGGCCCGCCAGGGCAGTATGGTGATGTACCAGGGCAAGGTGGACTTCGGCTACAAGAGCGCCGGGTTCGTCGGGCGCGTCGTCGGCAACGCCACCGGCCAGGAGATGCAGCTGATGCGCTGCACCGGCCGCGGCCAGGTCTTTCTCGCCGAAGAGGGCTCGCATCTGCACCCGATCGAGCTGCAGGGCGATGCCGTCTGCGTCTCCGCCGAGAGCGTCCTCGCCTTCGACGAGTCCCTCCACTACGAGGTCCGCCGGATCGAGGGGCACGGCATCCCCGGCGGCGCGCTGTTCACCATGCAGTTCCAGGGCTCCGGCACCGTGATCATCAAGACCCACGGCACTCCGGTCGTCCTGCCGGTCACGCCCACCACGTTCGCCGACTGCAACGCCGTCGTCGCCTGGTCGGCCGCCTCGCAGGTGATCGTCTCCAGCCAGGTCCGGCTGCGCCGCAACGCGTACCCGGGGCACAGCGGAGAGACCGTGAACCTCCAGTTCCGGGGAGCCCCCGGGAACTTCATCGTCGTCCAGCCCTACGAGGTCTGAGGGAGCCCGTCATGAACCAGCAACTCGCGGGCTTCGTCCCGACCCCCGTCTCGGCCCGCATGGAGAACCACGGCAAGACCATGCTCAAGGTCGCCATGGCCTCAGGGCAGGACCTCTACGCGCGCACCGGTTCGATGGTGGCGTACGAGGGCTTCATCCAGTACGAGCCCAACCCGCCGGCCGTCCGGCAGATCGCCTCCCAGTGGATCTCCGGCGAGGGCGCCCCTGTCATGAAGTGCTCCGGGGACGGCCTCCTCTACCTCGCCGACTACGGCGCCGACGTGGTCGTCATCAATCTCGACAACGACTCTCTCTCCGTCAACGGCACCAACCTCCTCGCCTTCGACGCCCACCTCACATGGGGCGTCGAGAAGGTCAAGGGACTCGCCAAGTTCGCCGGACAGGGGTTGTGGAACGTCGTCGTCCAGGGCACCGGCTGGGTCGCCATCACCTCCCGCGGCACCCCCGTCGTCGTGGACTGCGGACGCGGCGAGGACGAGACGTACGTCGACCCGGACGCACTGGTCGCCTGGTCCCCGAACCTCAAGTTGAAGGGCAAGCGCAGCTTCAAGGCCGGCGCACTGATCGGCCGCGGCAGCGGCGAGGCGTACCAGATGGCCTTCTCCGGCCAGGGCATCGTCGTCGTCCAGCCGAGCGAGGACAGTACGGACCGCCTGCGAATCCGGAACTGAGGGGGAGGAAGAACACAGCATGCAGAGTCCGCTTTTCCGTCATACCGAGCAGCAGACCCAAGACCGCTACGCGATGCAGAACCCGCAGCTTCTGCGGGTGGCCCTGACCGGCCAGGACGACCTCCTCGCGCGCAAGGGGGCCATGGTCGCCTACCAGGGACTGATGGACTTCGACGGCGAGTACCAGTCGCGGGGGCAGCGCCGCGCCCGCGCGCAGACCGGCGAAGGCCTCGACCTGATGCGCGTCTCCGGACAGGGCACGGTCTACCTCGCCAACCTCGCCCAGCACATCCACGTCGTGGACGTCGACCGGGAGGGGATGACCGTGGACAGCTCCTACGTCCTGGCACTCGACTCCTCGCTGCACACCGAGGTCATCGCGGTGGACAGCCAGTACGGGATCTCCGGCAGCGGCAAGTACCAGCTCAACGTCTCGGGCTCGGGCAAAGTCGCCCTCATGACCTCGGGCCAGCCCCTGATGATGCACGTCACGCCCGAGAAGTACGTCAACGTCGACTCCGACGCGATCGTCGCCTGGTCCAGCTCCCTGCGTGTCCAGATGCAGGCCCAGACGCACTCCACGGGCGTCCTCAGGCGTCGCGGAAACACCGGTGAGGGCTGGGAGCTCAGCTTCCTCGGCCAGGGTTTCGCCCTCGTCCAGCCGAGCGAGGTCATGCCCCCGCAGCACGCCCAGATCGGCCAGGGCGCCGGCGCCCAGTTCGGTGTGGGCCGGCAGGGGGCCCACGGCCAGAACCAGAACAACGCCTGGAACTGACCCTCCTCCGCCGAGCCCAGCGGTGAGGGGCGGCCTTCACAGAGGCCGCCCCCCCCAACCCACGGCCCCGCCGGCTACCGGCCCGTCCGCCCCAGCCGGGCGCGGGTCGCCTCCAGGAGCCGAGCGACGGACGCGTCGGCCACCGCGGCCACCTCGTCGTAGGCGAACCAGCGCAGCTCAAGGGACTCCTCGCTGATCCGCTCCGCCGCGCCGGTAGGAGCCAGCGCGGCGTACTGCACATCGAGGTGTGTGTTGCAGGGCGGCGGGATGGGATGCCGGTCCAGCCGGACCGGGCCGCCCGGCAGCAAGGTGAGTCCGGTGACGCCGGACTCCTCCGTCGCCTCGCGGAGCGCCGCCGCCTCCAGGGTGGCGTCCCGCGGCTCGCAGTGGCCGCCCATCTGCAACCACATGCGCAGCTTCCTGTGCAGGGTCAGCAGGACGCGGCCGCGCCCGGGATCGACGACCAGGGCGCTGGCCGTCACATGGCCGGCCTCGCAGGCCTTCCAGACGCCCTCTTCGTGGCGCGCCAGATGATCCAGATAGGCCCGACGCAGCTCCGCCTGGCCACCACCGTCCTCGCCCTCGGGGGCATAATCCCTCAGCACGAGGACGGCGTCGTCGCGGAGGCTCACCGGTCGGCGCCGCCCGTGCCGTTCTCCCCGCCCTCGCCGTCGCCCTCGTCCTCGGCGGCGTCGGTCTTCGACGCGTCCTCCGCGGCGGTGTCCCGCGCTGCCGCAGCGGGCCCGCCTCGTCCCTTCGCCGCCTCGCCGAGCATCTTGTCCAGCTCGGAGAAGTCGGCCTGCTCGTGGTGCACGAAGCCGTCCGGGTCGTCCAGGTCATAGGCCGTGGGGAGCATGTCCGGGTGCTCCCACAGCGCGTCGCGGCCCTCAAGGCCGCGGGCGTCGGTGAGGGAGGCCCACAGGCGGGAGGCGTCACGCAGCCGCCGCGGGCGCAACTGCAGACCGATCAGGGTGGCGAAGGTCTGCTCGGCCGGGCCGCCTGAGGCCCGACGCCTGCGCATCGTCTCGCGCAACGCGTCGGCCGAGGTCAGCCGGGACTTCGCGGCCTCGTGGACCACCGCGTCCACCCAGCCCTCCACCAGGGCCAGAGCCGTCTCCAGCCGGGCCAGGGACGCCTTCTGCTCCGGCGTGTCCTCGGGCTGGAACATGCCCTGCTGAAGGGCGTCCTGCAGCTGCTCCGGCTGCGAGGGGTCGAACTGGCCGACGACGTCCTCCAGCTTGCTGGTGTCGACCTTGATGCCGCGCGCATACGCCTCGACGGCGCCGAACAGGTGGGAGCGCAGCCACGGCACATGGGCGAAGAGCCGCTGGTGAGCGGCCTCGCGCAGGGCCAGATACAGCCGGACCTCGTCCTGCGGGACGCCCAGGTCCTTGCCGAGCTGCGCCACGTTCAACGGGAGCAGCGCCGCCTTGCCCGCCGGGCCCAGCGGCAGCCCGATGTCGGTGGAACCCACCACCTCACCGGCCAGGACGCCCACGGCCTGCCCGATCTGCTGGCCGAACATGGCACCGCCCATCGACCGCATCATGCCGATCAGCGGGCCCGCCATGGCCTGCATCTCCTCGGGCAGCACGTCGCCCATGGCCAGGCCCACCCGCTCGGCCACCGGGTCGACCAGCTGCTGCCAGGCCGGCAGCGAGGCCTCGACCCACTCCGCCCGGCTCCACGCCACGGTGGAGACCGAGCCGGAGGGCAGCGACGTCACGCCGTCCAGCCACAGGTCGGCCAGCCGCAGTGCCTCGTCGACCGCCGAGCGCTCGGCGGGGCCGACGCTCGCGTCCTTGGTTCCGTCCGGTGTGCCCTGCGAGACCGTCTGGCGGGCGATCTGCTTGGCCATGTCCCAGTTCACGGGACCGCCCTCGTAGCTCAGCATCTGGCCGAGCTGCTGGAAGGCCGCGCCGAGGTCGTTCGGGTTCATCGAACCGAACATCGCGGCGAACGGGTTGTCACCGCCCGCCCCCGGTCCGAAGCCGAACGGGTTTCCCATCCCGCCCGCGCTCTGCCCACCTTCGGTGGGGTCCTTCTTCTTGCCCTCGTCGCCGTTCTCCGGCTCCTCCGGCGGAAGGCCGAATCCGAATGGGGTGTCACTCACGGGTTTCCTCGGCTCGTAGGGCCGCCGGCTCGAACCGACGGCGACTGCCCGACATCACCATCCAGCGTAGACACCACGCCCGCATCGGGCCTCAGTGCTCCGCCGGCTCCCGGCCTGCGGCAGGATGGACGCCACCTGGTACGTACGCGTCATTCGGGTACGTACTGAAGACAACCGCTGGAGACGCCCGGTGAGTTCCCCAGATCCACAGGTTCGCGCAGCGCGAAACCTGACCGCCACCTCGCCCGAGAACACACCCGAAAAGAAACGCTCCCGTAACCGGGGCCCCGTCGTCGCGGTCACCGGCGCCGCGAGCGGCATCGGTGAGCTGCTGACCGCCCACCTCGCCGCTTCCGACGCGATCAAGCAGGTCATCGCCATCGACGAACGCCGCGGCGAGGTCTCCGAGGCGACCTGGCACATCCTGGACGTCCGGGACCCCGCGATCGCCGAGAAACTGCGTGGCGCGGACGTCGTCGTGCACCTGGCGCTCGATCTCGACCTGGAGACCGACCCGGCCGCCCGCACCGCGTACAACGTGCGGGGCACCCAGACCGTCCTCACCGCGGCCGCGGCCGTCGGCGTCCACCGCGTCGTGCTGTGCACCTCGGCGATGGTCTACGGGGCGCACCCCGACAACGACGTGCCGCTCTCCGAGGACGCCGAACTGCGTGCCACCGCGGAGGCCACCGGAGTCGGCGACCTCCTGGAGATCGAACGGCTGGGACGGCGGGCCCCGCGCGCCCATCCGGGGCTCGACGTCACCGTCGTGCGTCCCACCGTCCTGGTCGGCGGCACCGACACCGCCCTGACCCGCTACTTCGAGTCCCCGCGCCTCCTCGTCGTCGCCGGCTCGCGCCCCACCTGGCAGTTCTGCCACGTCGACGACCTCGTGACGGCCCTGGAGTACGCCGCTCTGGAGAAGATCGACGGCGAGTTCGCGGTCGGCTGCGACGGCTGGCTGGAGCAGGAGGAGGTCGAGGAGCTCAGCGGCGTACGCCGGATGGAGCTGCCGTCCGCCGTGGCGCTCGGGGCCGCCGCCCGGCTGCACCGGATCGGCCTCACCCCCTCCCCGGCCGGCGACCTCGCGTACACGATGCATCCCTGGGTGGTCAGCGTGAGCCGGCTGCACGACGCGGGGTGGCGGCCGAAGTGGACCAACGAGGAAGTCCTCGGCTCCCTCCTGGAAGAGGTCGAGGGCCGCCACACCCTCGCCGGACGCCGCCTCGGCCGCAAGGACGCCACAGCGGCCGGCGCCGCCGGCGCCACGGTCGCCCTGCTCGGCACCGCCGCTCTGGTCCGCCGTGCCCGCAAGGCCCGCCGCCGCATCTGACGGCGCCCTCTGTAGGAGGCTCCAACCCGGTCGCCCGGACGCCGGTCGATCAGGCCATTCCTGGATGTCGGCGCCGTACGGCACGATGGAGGCATGGCACGCACCCAGGACCACCCCGGCGAGCAGGCGGCTTCGGACCCCATCCGGCTGCTGGCGATCCGGGAGACACCGCTGTCCGTCGACGAGATCTTCCGGGCCGTCGGAGACGACGCGGCGGGCGGCATCGCGCTCTTCGTCGGCGCCGTGCGCAATCACGACGGGGGGCAGGACGTCGGCGCGCTGGGCTATTCGTGCCACCCCTCCGCCGAGGAGGAGCTGCGCCGGGTGGCGGAGAAGGTCGCCGCCGACTTCCCGGTCCGGGCCCTGGCGGCCGTCCACCGAGTGGGTGATCTGGAGGTGGGCGATCTGGCCGTGGTCGTCGCCGTCTCCTGCCCGCACCGCGCCGAGGCGTTCGAGGCGTGCCGCAGGCTCATCGACGACCTCAAGCACGAGGTCCCGATCTGGAAGCACCAGCGATTCTCCGACGGTACGGAGGAGTGGGTCGGAGCCTGCTGAGCGCAAACCGGACCGGGGCGCATCAACCCCGATTTGCGTAACCGGGCCCCTGCCGTGAGCGTTGGTCTTCCGGATCGTTAATCTGCTGATCGGTCACTCGGTCGCTCATGGGGTAGGGAGGTCGTGATGGCGGCACTCGCTTGGTTGTTGATTCCACTGTTCGCTGCTGTCGGCGGTGCGATATGGGCGCGTTGGGCTGCTCGCAATCGCACGACCGGCGATGTCACCGAGCTCGCCGGGTACGCCAGGTTCCGTGACGCGATGGAGAAGACGCACTCCGGTTCCGAGGCCGTCTGAGACCGCCGATCGCCGCGTGAGGCCCTTCCGCCGCGTGCCGGTCTCCCCTTCCTCGTACGGCCCGGCCCCGGCGGTGCACTGACAGGCCCTTCCCGTACTGTCGTTCCATGCCACGCCGCACCGCGACGATGCTCGCCTCCACCCTCGTTCTCATCGCGCTGCTCTGCGCAGGCGTGCTGATCAAAGTGCCGTACGCGGAGATGTCTCCGGGACCGACCGTCAACACGCTGGGCGAAGCGCGTGGTGAGCCCGTCCTCCAGGTCTCCGGCCGCAAGACGTACCCCACGTCCGGGCACCTCAACATGACGACGGTCCGGGTCACCGGGGCGGAGTACCGGATGAACCTCGTCGAGGCCGTCTACGGCTGGCTGGCCCACGACAGTGTCGTGGTGCCGCACGACACCCTCTACCCGGACGGCAAGACCGAGGAGCAGTCGACCCAGGAGAACGCCGAGGAGTTCAGCCAGTCACAGGAGAGCGCCAAGGTGGCCGCCCTGCGGGAGCTGGACATTCCGGTGTCCACCCAGGTCATCGTCTCCTCGGTCGTCAAGGGCAGTCCCTCCGAGGGCAAACTCCACGCGGGGGATGTGATCAAGGCCGTCGACGGCACGGCGGTCAGGAAACCCGCGGACGTCGCGGACCTCGTCACGGAGCACCGGCCCGGCGAGGACGTCACGTTCACCGTCGTCCCGGCCGAGGACGCAGCCGCTGCGGAGAAGGCCGGCCGGGCCCCGGAGGGCGGCGAAAAGGTCACCATCACCACCGAGGAGGCATCCGACACCGGGGACGGCGGTGGGGCGGGCGCGAAGAAGGGCCGGGCGATCGTCGGGATCAGGGCCGGGACGGACCACACGTTCCCGTTCGAGATCGACATCAAGCTCGCGGACGTCGGCGGGCCGAGCGCCGGGCTGATGTTCTCCCTGGGCATCATCGACAAGCTGACCCCGGGCGATCTGACCGGTGGGAAGTTCATCGCGGGCACCGGCACCATCGACGACGCCGGCAAGGTCGGTCCGATCGGCGGCATCACCATGAAACTGGTGGGCGCCCGTGACGCCGGCGCCCGGTACTTCCTCACCCCCGACGACAACTGCGCCTCGGCCGCCGAGGACACCCCGGACGGGCTGACCCTGGTGAGGGTCAAGACCATCGAGGACGCGAAGAAGTCACTGGAGCAGATCCGCGCGGGGAAGACCGAGGGCCTGCCGAGCTGCTCGGCCGGCTGACGCACGCTCCACAGGGGGCCACGGGGAGCGCCCGCCCCGCCCCGGGAGCCACGAGCAGGCCGGCCGATCCGCCGTGAAGCGCACGGAGGCCGGCCGTACCGCCCGGAGCCGGTCGGCGGGCCCGGGCGGCTGGCGGGTCAGGCCTCGAATGTCGCGGCGAGAGCCTCGGCGAGACCGGGGACCAGGCCGGCGCCCGTGAGGACCTCGGTCGGGGAGTCCTTCTCCCGCAACCGTACGGCCGACTCACGCGCCCCGTCGCGCAGGACTGCCACGGTCATCCGTACCTCCTGCCGGTCCGGATGGTTCGCCACCCATGTGGTCAGCTGCTTCTCGTCGAGCCCTTCCGGCACGGAGGCCTCGGCGGACGGCGGCAGCATCAGCCGCTCCACCGTCATGGCGCATCCGGCCACGGCGTCGGGCCAGGCGATCGTGCCGAGGAAGTCGTCCAGCGCCGTACCGGCGGGGAGCTCCTCCTGCTCGATCGGGGTGAGGGAAGCGGTCGTGGCGGCGGAGTCGTCCAGACCGAGCTGGGTGGCGAGAGCGGGCTCCTGGGCCCGCAGCCGGGCGGTGTCGACCAGGGCGAACAGCCGTGCGGGCTGGTCCCAGCCGAGCGTGGAGGCGTAGGCGTCGATTTCGAGGACGGCGACGGTGAGCGGGCTCGCTGCCATCGGGGGTCCTGCGGGGGAAACGTTGGGCATGGGCAATATCCTGCCTCCTTCCACCCCGGGAACGGGAACTAGGTAAAGCTTCAGTAAGTTGCATAGGTGGGCTCTAGGATCGCTGAGCCTGTTTCCCACGACCGCGAACTTCGAGGTGCGCACGTTGGCTTTCCAGATGCCGGACCGCGGCGGAGGCCCGACCGGGCCACGGATCAGAGTCGGCCGCCCGTCCCGGCGCGCCCGTACCCTGCTCATGACACTGGGCGTCCTGGCGGTCCTCGCCATGGCCTTCGTCATGTTCGCGGGGTTCTGGACGGACTGGCTCTGGTACAGGTCGGTCGCGTATTCATCCGTCTTCACCACCACCCTGTGGACCAAGATCGGGCTCTTCCTCGTCTTCGGACTGCTGATGGCGCTCGCCATCGGCGTGAACGTCTGGCTCGCGCACCGGCTCCGGCCGCCGCTGAGCGCGATGTCCCTGGAACAGCAGAGCCTGGACCGCTACCGCATGAGCATCGCCCCCTACAAGAAGTGGGTGCTGCTCGCCGTCACGGCGCTCGTCGGGCTGATCGCCGGAGCGTCCGCCTCCGGCCAGTGGCGCACCTGGCTGATGTATGTCAACGGCGTGCCGTTCGGCCAGAAGGACCCCCAGTTCAACCTGGACGTCGCCTTCTTCGCCTTCGACCTGCCGTGGTATCGCTTCCTGCTGGGCTTCGGCTTCGCGGCGACGGTGCTCTCGCTGATCGCCGCGGCCCTGACCCACTACCTGTACGGCGGGCTGCGCATCACCAGCCCCGGCGCCCGCGCCACCGGCGCGGCCACCGGCCACCTGTCCGTGCTGCTCGGCATCTTCGTCTCCCTGAAGGCCGTGGCGTACTGGCTCGACCGGTACGGACTGGCGGTGAAGTCCAGTGACTTCAAGGCCACCGACAACTGGACGGGCCTGCGGTACGTCGACGCCAACGCCTACCTCCCGGCGAAGACCATCCTGTTCTGCATCGCCGCGATCTGCGCCGTGCTTTTCTTCGCGACGCTGTGGCGCCGCACCTGGCAGCTGCCGGTCATCGGCTTCGGTCTGATGGTGCTCTCGGCGATCCTGATCGGCGGGCTCTACCCGCTGATCGTGCAGAAGTTCCAGGTCCAGCCGAACGAGCAGGCCAAGGAGGCGCCGTTCATCCAGAAGAACATCGACGCCACTCGCGACGCCTACGACATCGATGACGCGCAGGTGGACGACTACGAGGGCCAGGCGACGACGAAGGACGACGCCAGGCTGCGGTCCGTGGCCAACACAGCGGCCAGTTACCGCGTGATGGACCCCAACGTCGTCTCCCCGGCCTTCCAGCAGCTCCAGCAGAAGAGGAACTACTACCAGTTCCCCAAGACGCTGGACGTCGACCGCTACAAGGGCGAGGACGGCAAGGAGCAGGACACCGTCATCGGTCTCCGCGAGCTGAACATCCAGGGCCTGCCGAAGCGGAACTGGATCAACGACCACTTCACGTACACCCACGGCTACGGCGCCATCGCGGCCCGGGGCACCACCACCGGCACCAACCCGACGGGGTCCCCGGACTTCATCGAGTCGGGCCTGCCCTCCACCGGTGAGCTGGGCGAGTACGAGCAGCGGATCTACTACGGCGAGAAGACCGAGCAGTACTCCATCGTCGGCGGGCCCCAGAAGGAGCTCGACTACGAGGAGGACGGCGAGAAGACCACCAGCTACAAGGGCGACAGCGGGGTCAGCCTCTCCAACTCGTTCAACCGCGCCGCGTACGCGGTCGCCTTCAGCGAGCCGCAGATCATGTACTCGGGAGCCATCGGCGAGGGCTCGCGGGTTCTGTACAACCGCACGCCCAAGGAGCGTGTGGAGGCGGTCGCCCCCTGGCTGACCATCGACGGCGACGCCTACCCGGCGGTCGTCGGCAACCGGATTCAGTGGATCGTCGACGCCTACACCACGTCGAACGGCTACCCGTACGCGTCCCGGACGACTCTCGGCGACACCACGGCCGACTCGCTGACCACCAACCAGCGCGCGGTCGTCGCCCAGGAGAACCAGGTCAACTACATCCGCAACTCGGTGAAGGCCACCGTCGACGCGTATGACGGCAAGGTCAAGCTCTACGAGTGGGACACCAAGGACCCGGTCCTCAAGACCTGGCGCAAGGCGTTCCCGGGGACGGTGGAGCCCCGGGGCGACATCCCGCAGGAGCTCATGGACCACCTGCGGTATCCGCAGGACCTCTTCAAGGTCCAGCGCGAGCTCCTCACCCGGTACCACGTCGAGGACCCCGCGCAGTTCTACAGCGGCAGTGACGCGTGGCAGGTGCCGGACGACCCGACCAACAAGGAGCCGGGCGCCGTTCCGCCGTACTACCTGAGCATGAAGATGCCGGGCCAGGACGCGCAGCAGTTCTCGCTGACCACCACGTTCACCCCCAAGGGACGCCCCAACCTGGGCGCCTTCATGGCGGTGAACGCCGACGCGGCCAGCAAGGACTACGGGACCATGCGGCTGCTGAGAGTCACTACCACGGTGAAGGGCCCGGGCCAGGTCCAGAGTGAGCTCAACGGCAACGACGACGTGGCCGAGTTCGTGAGGAACCTCAAGGGCACCGACTCGGACATCGAGTACGGCAACCTGCTGACGGTGCCGCTCGAAGGCGGGTTCCTCTATATCGAGCCGGTCTACACGCGCGGTGGTACGCAGAACTACCCGCTGCTGCGCAAGGTGGCCGCTTCGTACGGCTCGGAGATCGTCTTCGAGAACAACCTGGGAGACGCGCTCAACGCGGTCTTCGGGGTCGACGGCGACGCGGAGACGACGCCGCCCGATCCCAGCGAGCCGCCCGGCGACACTCCCGAGGAGCCCCCCGCCACGGGCAGTGCCGCGCTCGAGAAGGCCATCGCGGACGCCCAGAAGGCGTACACCGATGGTGAGAAGGCGCTGCAGGAGCAGGACTGGCCCGCCTACGGCAAGGCCCAGGAGGCTCTGCAGGAAGCTCTGGAGCGGGCCGCCGCCGCGCAGCCGAAGGCCGGAGGCGAGGGCGACAGCGCCGACAAGCCGGAGGGCGAGGCCAAGCCGGAGGGCGGGGCCGAACCGGACGGTGACGCCAAGCCCGCGGGCGCGGCAGAGCCGGTGGGCGCCGAAGAGCCGGCGGGCGAGGGCAGGACGGAGGCGGCCGGGAAGACCGGTGCTGCCGCCTCGGCCGCGCAGGGCGGCGACCAGGGCAGCTGAGCAGGAGCCGCCCCGCGCCGTGGTACGGTTTGAACACAACGGCGCGGGGTGGAGCAGCTCGGTAGCTCGCTGGGCTCATAACCCAGAGGTCGCAGGTTCAAATCCTGTCCCCGCTACTGAAAAGACGAAGGCCCGGATCTCCTAGGAGATCCGGGCCTTCGTCGTGTTGCTGTCCCTGTACGCAGCGGCTTCTCGAACCGTGGGCGTGAAGTGCGGGTCGCGGGGCACGAGTTGGCTCCGGGCGTGTTTGACTTATCTCTCTGTGGGCATGTCGACAAAACGCTGAAGTGACCTCACTGGCCGCGATATACGAGGTGACGCGGGTTACAGGTGGTGCGACGATGGTATTTATGGGGGACAGGGCAACTCTGTTGGAGACAGGGCGGTTTGTGCAGCGGCGCGGCAAAGCGGCGGAAAGTGCCGCGGACGCGGCTTTCGCCGCCGCCATCGCCGGGGCGGCCGCAGCGGACGTCAGCACGTCCGCCGCAGTGGCCGCCACCAGCTCGCAGGAGACGGGGACCGCGGTGGCGACCGCGCTCCTGGGCGGGGGGCGCACCACGGACAGGACGGCCGGATCATCGCGTGCCGGTGCCCCGGAGGGGGCCGCCTCCGACGAGGGCATCACGGACGCGGTCGACGCGGCGGACAGTGCCGAGACCGAGGCGCGCCACCGGCGTGCCGCCGAAGCGGGGGACACCGCCTCCATGAGCGTCCTGGGCGCGCTGCTGTTGCGCCGGGGCGAGCTGGACGGCGCGGAGATGTACCTGCGCGCCGCCACCGCCGACGGAGACCGGGCCGCCGCGAACAACCTGGGCGTCCTGCTCCACCAGCGCGGCTACCCGGACGAGGCGGCCGGCTGGTGGCGCATCGCCGCGGTGGCCGGTTCCGCCGCTGCCGCGCACGCGCTGGGCCGGCACTTCCGCGAGCGCGGCGACGAGCCCGGCGCCGAGTACTGGCTGCGGCAGTCCGCCGAACAGGGGCATGCGCTCGGCGCCTACGCGCTGGCCGACCTCCTGGAGCACCGCGGTGACGTCGGGGCCGAGCGCTGGCTGCGGGCAGCCGCAGAGCAGGGGCACCGTGAGGCCGCCTACCGGTTGGCCCGCACCCTGGAGCGGAACGCCGTCGAGGACCCGCACGAGGCGTTCGGCCTGGGCCGGGGGACCGGCTCAGGGCGGACGGCTCCGGGGTTCGGGCTCCGTGGCGATCCGACCGAGTCCGGCATCCGTGCGACGCGCGCCGCGCACGCGGACACGGACGCGAAGAGGGCCGAGGGTGGAGACAGTCCCGTCGCGGGGCCCGCCGCCGGGCGGGTCGGAGAGGCCGAGCAGTGGTACCGGCAGGCAGCTGCCCGGGGCCACCGGCGCGCGGCGCTGCACCTCGGCGCGATCCTGGAGCAGCGGGGCGAGCTCAAGGAGGCCGGCCGCTGGTATCTCACCGCCGCCAAGGAGGGCGAGCCGCGCGCGGCCTGCGCCCTGGGCTTCCTGCTGCGCGACGCCGGCGACGAGGAGAGCGCCGCCGTGTGGTGGCTGCGCGCGGCCCAGGACGGCGACGGCAACGCCGCCAACGCACTGGGCGCCCTGCACGCCGCCCGCGGTGAGCAGCAGACCGCCGAGCGCTGGTACCGGGCGGCCATGGACGCCGGGGACGTCAACGGCGCGTACAACCTCGGGCTGCTCTGCGCCGCCCAGGACCGGACCCCGCAGGCCGAGCAGTGGTACCGCCGGGCGGCGTACGCCGGGCACCGCGAGGCCGCCAACGCGCTCGCGGTGCTGCTGCTCCAGGCCGGGGACCACACCGGCGCCGAGCCCTGGTTCTCCAAGGCGGCGGAGGCGGGCAGCGTGGACGCGGCCTTCAACCTCGGCATCCTGCACGCCGGACGGAACGAGGACCGCACGGCGCTTGTCTGGTACCAGCAGGCCGCGGCGGCCGGGCACACCGATGCCGCGCTCCAGGTCGCCATGGCGCTGTTGCGCGACGGTGATGACCGCGAGGCCGAGCGGCATCTGCGCTGCGCGGCGGGCGGAGGCAGCGCGGAGGCGGCGTTCCGGCTGGCCGGGGTGCTGGACGCGCGCCAGCCGCCGCCGGGCCCGCCCGCGCTGGGTGAGCCGATGCCGGAGAAGACCGAGTGCGAGGAGTGGTACGAGCGGGCGGCCCAGCAGGGCCACCGCCGCGCCCAGGTCCGTGTCGGCATGCTCGCTGCCGCCCGCGGGGACATGGAGAGCGCCGCTCACTGGTATCGCGAGGCGGCAGAGGCGGGCAGCCGCAACGGGGCCTTCAACCTCGGGCTGCTGCTCGCCCGCGAGGGCAGCGAGCGCGAGGCAGCTCTGTGGTGGAGCCGCGCGGCGAACGCGGGCCACGGCCGCGCCGCCCTGCGTCTGGCGCTGCTGGCCGCGCGCCGGGGCGAGCTCACCGAGGGGCAGCGCTGGTGCGCGCGGGCCGTGGAGCTGGGGCCGGCGGAAGTGGCCGAGCGGGCTGCGCGGCTGCGCGAGGCTCTGCACCAGGAGCTGACCGCGTAGCGCCGCGCGGTCGGCAGGAGGGGCGTCGGTCTGCCGTCGGCCGTGCCCAGGGGCCGGCCGTCACAGGCCCGCTCCTCGGTGACGGTTCTCCCGCCTGTGCCGTCCAGGCGGGGCACCCGGCTGGCGCCCGGTGGGACCGTGGGAACGAATTTGCGCCGCTCGACCTGTTGACGTAACGTTGCATTCATCGCCGCGGGGTGGAGCAGCTCGGTAGCTCGCTGGGCTCATAACCCAGAGGTCGCAGGTTCAAATCCTGTCCCCGCTACTGTAAGACGAAGGCCCGAATCCACTGGATTCGGGCCTTCGTCATGCGCGGCGGGCCTTCGTCTTGCGCGAGGAACCGCCGAAGGCGGAGCGGGCCGCCCCAGGGGCGCGGTCGGGCTCCCCGGCGCGACCCGGGAGGGTTCCGCGCTCGGGCGAAACCCTCCGCTCAGGCGGCGGAGCAGTTCGGGCAGATACCGCGGTACGTCACCTCGACGTCGGAGACCGTGAAGCCGTAACGCTCGTCCGCCGACAGGTCCGCCAGCGGGTTGCCCGACGGGTGCACGTCCCGGATCGCGCCGCACTGGGCGCAGACCAGGTGGTGGTGGGGGCGGTGCGCGTTCGGGTCGTAGCGTTTGGCGCGGCGGTCGGTGGAGACCTCCAGCACCTCGCCGAGGGACACCATCTCCCCAAGGGTGTTGTAGACGGTGGCGCGAGAGATCTCGGGCAGTCTCGACACGGCCCTCGCGTGGACCTCGTCCGCCGTCAGGTGCACATGGTCCCCGTCGAGGACCTCTGCCACGACACGCCGCTGCGCCGTCATGCGCCAGCCGCGTCCGCGAAGTCGTTCCAACAGGTCGCTCATGCGTCTCAGCCTAACAGTGGGGGGACCGAGTCCCGATCGGGTGTGACTTTGGATGTTCACTTGACTTAGACAATGTCCATTGTAGGATCGGGACCGGCATACGCCAAGGGACAGGCTGTGCGGAACATCGACCGACGACCGAGATCGGCCGATCACCGAAGTGCAGGACATGACGCAGGAGGCGCACGTGACGCAGGGACCCCTCACAACGGAGGCCGGCGCGCCGGTGGCCGACAACCAGAACAGTGAGACCGCCGGCGCCGGCGGTCCGGTCCTCGTCCAGGACCAGGCGCTGCTGGAGAAGCTCGCCCACTTCAACCGCGAGCGCATCCCGGAGCGGGTCGTGCACGCCCGTGGCGCCGGTGCGTACGGCACGTTCACGCTGACCCGTGACGTCTCGCAGTGGACGCGGGCCGCGTTCCTCTCCGAGGTCGGCAAGCAGACCGAGACGTTTCTGCGCTTCTCGACCGTCGCGGGCAACCTCGGCTCCGCCGACGCGGTGCGCGACCCGCGCGGCTTCGCGCTGAAGTTCTACACCGAAGAGGGCAACTACGACCTCGTCGGCAACAACACCCCGGTGTTCTTCATCAAGGACGCCATCAAGTTCCCCGACTTCATCCACACCCAGAAGCGCGACCCGTACACCGGCTCGCAGGAGGCGGACAACGTCTGGGACTTCTGGGGTCTTTCGCCCGAGTCGACCCACCAGGTGACCTGGCTCTTCGGTGACCGCGGCATCCCGGCCACGCTGCGCCACATGAACGGGTACGGCTCTCACACGTACCAGTGGAACAACGAGGCCGGTGAGGTCTTCTGGGTGAAGTACCACTTCAAGACCGACCAGGGCATCAAGAACCTCACCCAGGCCGAGGCCGACAAGCTCGCAGGTGAGGACCCCGACAGCCACCAGCGCGATCTCCGTGAGGCGATCGAGCGCGGGGACTTCCCCTCCTGGACCGTGCAGGTGCAGGTCATGCCGGCGGCCGAGGCGGCGACCTACCGCTTCAACCCGTTCGACCTCACCAAGGTGTGGCCGCACGAGGACTACCCGCCGATCGAGATCGGGAAGCTCGAGCTCAACCGCAACCCGGAGAACATCTTCGCCGAGGTCGAGCAGTCGATCTTCAGCCCCGCGCACTTCGTGCCGGGCATCGGCCCCTCCCCGGACAAGATGCTCCAGGGCCGGCTCTTCGCGTACGGTGACGCCCACCGCTACCGCGTCGGCATCAACGCCGACCACCTGCCGGTGAACCGCCCGCACGCCACAGAGGCGCGGACCAACAGCCGGGACGGCTTCCTTTACGACGGCCGTCACAAGGGTGCGAAGAACTACGAGCCGAACAGCTTCGGCGGCCCGTTCCAGACGGACCGGCCGCTGTGGCAGTCGATCCCCGTCACCGGCGGCACCGGCAACCACGAGGCCTTCACCCACGCCGAGGACAACGACTTCGTGCAGGCGGGCAACCTCTACCGGCTGATGTCGGAGGACGAGAGGGGCCGGCTCGTGGACAACCTCGCCGGGTTCATCGCCAAGGTCTCGCGCGACGACATCGCCGAGCGCGCGATCAACAACTTCCGCCAGGCGGACGGCGACTTCGGCAAGCGGCTGGAAGCCGCGGTCCAGGCCCTTCGCGGCTGACCAGGCGCCTGTCGTCTCGGTGGGCCGGACCNNNGGGGGTCCGGCCCACCGGTCGTTCCGCGGGCGCGGGCAGGGTTCAGCCGGCCGTGACCGCCGTGCGGCGGCGTGCCGGCGTCCAGCAGCGAATGATGTCGCGCACCGACACGACGCCCACCGGGCCGTCGCCGTCCAGCACGATCAGGTGTCTGAATCCTCCGTGTGTCATGGCGTCCGCGGCCTCCTCCAGGGTCCAGGCCGGATGCGCGAAGACCACGTCGGTGGTGGTGTGGGCGGAGGCGGTCTCCCGGTCGGGGTCCTGGCCGGAGCCGATGGAGTTGAGGATGTCGCGCTCGGTGAGGATGCCGAGGCCGCAGCCGTCCGGATCATGGACGACCGCGGCCCCGACGCGCCGGGCCGACATCAGCCGGGCGGCCTGGCGAAGGGTGTGGGTGGGGCCGATGGTGAGGACCACCGTGCTCATGGCGTCACGGACGAGCATGGAATGAGCCACCTCCTCGGAGATCCGACCCTGTGAGTCGGTTCACAAGTTCACAAGTGGGGGGCTCTCAGAGTCGCACCCCCGAGGCAGGCCGACAAGGGGCGGGCGAAGCACGCCACAGGGGCGCGCGAAAGACCATCCTCAGCAAGCCGCCCCGGCGCACCCTCCAGCGCATGGGCCCCGCGCGACGCGCGCCCACCTCGCGCCCCTCGTGCCGCTCCCCGGCCCCTTGCGCCTCACGCGGTGGGTCACACGCGGTGTGCCTCACGCGCGCCGGGAGCCCAAAGGCGCGTGCGGTCAGTAGCGCTGGTTGAGATAGCCCAGCAGCTCCTCGTGGAGCAGCCCGTTGGAGGCCGCCGCGTCGGCGCCGCCCGGACCGTCGACCCCGTCCAGGCCGGTGAACCGGCCGCCCGCCTCCTGCACGATGATCGCGTTCGCCGCCATGTCCCAGAGCGAGAGCTCCGGCTCCGCGCAGATGTCCACGGAGCCCTCGGCGACCATCATGTACGGCCAGAAGTCCCCGTACCCCCGCGTCCGCCAGCAGGCCCGGCTCAGGTCCAGGAGGCCGTCGAGGCGGCTCCGCTCCTCCCAGCCGGTCAGCGAGGAGTACGCGAACGACGCGTCGGCGATCCGGTCCACCTTCGACACGCGCAGCCGGGTCGCCGAGGTGAGGCTGCGACCGGAGAACGCGCCGGCGCCCTTCGCGGCCCACCAGCGCCGGTTCAGCGCGGGCGCGGAGACCACGCCGACCACCGGCTGGTAGACGCCGTCGCTCCCGGCCTCCATCAGCGAGATCAGCGTCGCCCACACCGGCACGCCCCGCACGTAGTTCTTGGTGCCGTCGATCGGGTCGACCACCCAGCGCCGCGGTCCGGAGCCCTGGACCCCGTACTCCTCGCCCAGGATCGCGTCGCGCGGGCGGCCACGGTGCAGATGGCCGCGGATCAGTTCTTCGGCGGCCTTGTCGGCCTCGCTCACCGGCGTCATGTCCGGTTTGGTCTCCACCTTCAGGTCGAGAGCCTTGAACCGGTCCATCGTCACCGCGTCGGCGGCGTCGGCCAGGACGTGGGCGAAGCGCAGATCATCGTGGTAGTCGGGCATGCCGTCACAGTATCCAGCGCCGCGCGGCCCTGGACACAGCGCCCCCGGCGCCCGCCCCGCCCGTGACGCGCCCCCTTGACAGCCCCGGGGAGCCCCTCAAGGCTGGAGCGCAGGTCTTCCGGGGGAGGCGGCGATGCCGACAGCGCGCCAGTCCCTGCTGGACGCCGCCCTCGGGGCGCTCGCCGAGAGGGCCTGGCACACCGTGCGCATGGTTGACGTCGCCGCGTCGGCCGGAGTGTCCCGGCAGACCCTCTACAACGAGTTCGGCGCCAAGGACGGACTGGCCGAGGCCCTGCTGCGCCGGGCCGTCGACGGCTATCTGGCCGGGGTCGACCGGGCCCTGACCGCCCCCGCGCCCGACCGCCCGGCGGCCGTCGCCCTGTGGACGGTCCGGGCCGCCCGCACGGACGCGCTCGTCAAGGCGCTGCTCACGGGGTGCTGGGCAAAGGACCTGCCCCGCCCGGGCCGTCGGCCGGGCTCCGGAGGACCAGGGAGCCCAGGGCTGCCGACGCCCGGCGAGCTGCTCGTCCTGGTACGGGAGCGGATGGCGGCCGCTTCGCCCCCGGAGTCCGGCGACGCCGCCGAGCGCTGCGAGATCGCGCTGCGTCTGGCCCTCTCCTGCGTCGTCGTCCCGGTGCCGGGGGGCGACGACCTGGACAGCCGGGTGCTCGCCCTCGTACGGGAGGCGTCGCGGGGCCCGTGGCGGCGGACCGAAGGGGACCTCAGTGCGCCGAGCCGGACAGCTGGAGGCCGATGACCCCGATGATCACCAGCGAGATGGACACCAGCTTCAGCGTCGAGACGACGTCTCCGAGGAAGACCATCCCGTAGACCGCCGTCCCGGCCGCGCCGATCCCGGTCCACACCGCATACGCCGGGCCGACGTCGAGCTTCTTCAGCGCCAGGGTGAGGAGGCCGAAACTGCCCAGGGCGAAGGCGGCGAACGCGATCGTCGGCCACAGGCGGGTGAAGCCGTGGGAGAGCTTCAGGCACACGGCGAAGCCGGTCTCCAGCAGTCCGGCGACCACGATCAGCAGCCACGCCATCGTCAGTTGCCTCCCGGATAGGTGACGGCCTCGTCCCGCACGGTCCGAGTATGCCTTTACCAATCGTTGAAGCGCGCAAACGCCCCGGGGGCGCCGGACGGGATTCCGTCAGTCGCCCTCGCGCCGCTCCCGTGTCGCGAGCAGCCGGCGCAGCGAGTCGAGCCGGGCCGGGTCCGCGTGCCCCTCGGCCACCCAGGCGTCGAGCGCGCACTCGGGCTGGTTCTGGTCGTGGGTGCAGCCACGCGGGCAGTCCTCCGTGCCGGGCACCAGGTCGGGGAAGGCGTTGATGACGCGCGACGGGTCGACGTGGTGCAGGCCGAAGGAGCGGACGCCCGGAGTGTCGACCACCCACCCGCGGTCGCCCGGCAGCGGCAGCGCGAGGGCCGAGGTGGTGGTGTGCCGGCCCCGGCCCGTGACCGCGTTGACGATGCCCGTGGTCCGCCGCCGGTCCTTGGGCACCAACGCGTTGACCAGGGTGGTCTTACCGACCCCGGAGTGCCCGACGAAGGCGGTGACGCGGTCGTTCAGCTGCTCGCGCACCCGGTCCGCCGCGCCCCCGCTCTCCAGCTCCTCGCGACTGGTGACGATGTACGGGACGCCGAGCGGGGTGTACGCCTCCAGCAGCTTGTCCGGCGGGGCGAGGTCGGACTTGGTCAGCACCAGCAGCGGCGTGAGCCCGCCGTCGTACGCCGCCACCAGACAGCGGTCGATCATGCGCGGGCGGGGCTCCGGGTCGGCCAGAGCGGTGACGATGGCCAACTGGTCCGCGTTGGCGACGACCACCCGCTCGTACGGATCGTCGTCGTCCGCCGTGCGGCGCAGCACCGTACGGCGCTCGCCGATGCGCACGATCCGGGCCAGGGTGTCCTTCTCGCCCGAGAGGTCGCCGACGATGGAGACGACGTCGCCCACCACCGCCGCCTTGCGGCCCAGCTCGCGGGCCTTCATCGCGACCACCGTGCGGCCGTCGACGAGGCAGGTCAGCCGGCCCCGGTCGACGGTGAGGACCATGCCCTCCACGGCGTCCTCGTGCTTGGGCCTGGTGTGGGTACGCGGCCGGTTGCCCTTGCGGTTGGGGCGGACGCGGATGTCGTCCTCGTCGGGGTTCTTCCCGTAGCGGCGCATGTCCCTAGGCCCCGAGCATTCCGGTCCACATGTCCGGGAAGTCCGGCAGGGTCTTGGCGGTCGTGCCCACGTTCTCGATCTCCACGTCCTTCACCGCGAGGCCGATGACCGCCCCCGCTGTGGCCATGCGGTGGTCGTCGTAGGTGTGGAAGACACCGCCGTGCAGCGGGCGCGGGCGGATGTGCAGCCCGTCGGCCGTCTCGGTGACGTCGCCGCCCAGCGCGTTGATCTCCTCGGTCAGCGCCGCCAGCCGGTCCGTCTCGTGCAGCCGCAGATGGGCCACTCCGCGCAGGGTGGAGGGGGAGTCCGCCAGGGCCGCTGCCGCGGCGATGCCCGGGGTCAGCTCGCCGACCTCGCCGAGGTCCACGTCGATGCCGCGGACGCGGCCGGTGCCGGTGAACGTCAGGCCGTGCTCGGTCAGCTCGCAGCTGCCGCCCATCGCGGTGAAGATATCGCGCAGCGCGTCACCGGGCTGGGTGGTGCGCTCCGGCCAGTCGGGGACGGTGACCCGGCCCCCGGTCACCAGCGCGGCGGCCAGGAACGGCTGAGCGTTGGACAGGTCCGGCTCGATCGTCAGGTCCCGGCCCAGGAGCGCGGAGGGCGAGACGCGCCACACGTTCGGCTCGCCGCCCGTCTCCGGCTCGTCCACCTGCGCGCCGACGGCCCGCAGCATGTCGACGGTCATCCGGATGTGCGGCAGGGAGGGGAGTGTGGAGCCGGTGTGCCGGACCTCGACGCCCTGGTTGAAGCGCGGCCCCGACAGCAGCAGCGCGGAGACGAACTGCGAGGAGGACGACGCGTCGATCGACACCGGGCCGCCGTCCAGCGCCCCGACGCCGTGCACGGTCAGCGGCAGCGCGCCGCGCCCGTCGTCGTCGACCCGGGCGCCCAGCGCCCGCAGCGCCTCGATCACCCCGGTCAGCGGGCGCTCGTAGGCACGGGCGTCGCCGTCGAAGCGGACCGGGCCGTCGGCGAGCGTGGCGACGGGCGGCAGGAAGCGCATGACCGTGCCGGCGTTGCCGACGTCCACGGTGGCCGGGCCGTGCAGCCCGGCCGGGATGATCCGCCAGGCCTCGCCGGAGCCTTCCGGCTCGCCCGCGACGGTGGAATTGGAGGAGATCGTCTCCTCGATGCCGACGCCCATCGCGCGCAGCGCCTGAGCCATCAGCAGAGTGTCGCGGGAGCGCAGCGGCCGGCGCAGCCAGCCCGGCTCGGCGGCCAGCGAGGCCAGCACGAGGGCGCGGTTGGTGACCGACTTCGATCCGGGCACGGTGACGGTCGCATCGACGGCTCCGCTCGCGTGGGGGGCGGGCCAGAGGGCGGGCTGCACGGAACTCTCGGTCATGGCCATCACTTTAATGGCTCCGCGCCGACCCCGATCGTGACCAGAAGGGCGGAAACCGGCCCATAAGGAGAGAGTGGCGCGCGGCGGAGCCGCGGTGCGTCCTCACCACCCCAGCAGCCACCGCCCGCCGCCGGACAGGGAGCACAGCGACACCGCGTGGAAGAGGAACAGCCACAGCACCGCCGGGGCGTGGGTCAGGCGGGCGAGCTGGTCCGCGTCGGAGTCCGGAGCCCCTCCGTGGCGCCGCTTGGACTGGAGCTCGAACGGCGGCCGCACCCCGCCCAGCAGCAGGAACCACACCACCGTGTACGCGAACGCGGACTGGACGTTTGAGGAGGCCAGCCACGACACCAGCAGGAAGACCGTGCCGGTCAGGATGACGGTGAGCGCCCCGTACACGTTGCGGATCATCACCAGCATCACCGCGAGCAACGCCGTCGAGACCCACAGGAGCAGAGTGATCCGGCCTCCCGCGAGAAGCCACGCACCGCCCAGGCCCAGCAGCGACGGGGCCGTGTATCCGGCCGCCGCGGTGAGGATCATGCCGATCCCCGTCGGCTTGCCGCGGCTCACCGTCAGCCCGCTGGTGTCCGAGTGCAGCCGGATGCCGGAGAGTTGCCGCCCGGTGAGCAGCGCCACCAGCCCGTGGCCGCCCTCGTGCGCGATGGTGATCGTGTTGCGCGCGAGCCGCCACAGGGGATTCGGCACGACGGCGACGAGCGCCAGCGCGAAGGTCGCCACCACCAGCCACTGGTCGGGCGCGGACTGGGTGCCGGTGACGCGATCCCACAGATCGCCCAATTCGGTGCTGTTCATCGGCCGGGCGACTCCTTGCGGTCGTGGCGGGCGGTCGTGGCAGTGTGGCACTTATGTGTGGACGGTTTGCAGCGAGCCGGCGGCCCGAGGACCTGGCCGGGCTCTTCGGCGTCGAGAAGTGGGAACCCGCAGAGGCCCCGGGGCCGGACTGGAACGTGGCGCCGACGAAAGAGGTCTACGCGGTTCTGGAGCGTCCTGTTAAGGACGCGGACGACCAGCGTCCGGTTCGCCAGTTGCGGGCCTTGAAATGGGGGCTCGTCCCGTCCTGGGCGAAGTCGCCCGAAGGCGCCGCCCGGATGATCAACGCCCGCGCGGAGACCGTGCACGAGAAGCCCTCCTTCCGGCGCGCCTTCGCCCAGCGCCGCTGCATCCTGCCCGCCGACGGCTACTACGAGTGGGTCACCGGCCCGGAGGAGCGACGGCTGGAGGAGGCGAAGGGCAAGAAGCGGGCCCGCAAGCAGCCGTACTTCGTAACCCCCGCCGACGGTTCGGTCCTCGCGATGGCCGGACTGTACGAGTTCTGGCGCGACGCGACGCTGCCCGGCGACCACGAGAACGCCTGGTGGGTGACGTGCTCGGTGATCACCACGGAGGCGGAGACCACGCCGCTGGCCGTCGCCCCCGCCGAGGGCCCCGGGGCACTCGCCGACATCCACCCCCGGATGCCGCTGATGCTGACCCCCGAGCGCTGGGACGCCTGGCTGGACCCCGCGCACACCGGCCCCGAGGAGCTGCGTGCGCTGTTGGAGCCGCCGCCCGGCGGGCTGATGCGCGCCTACCCGGTCGCCACCGCCGTCAGCAACGTCCGCAACAACGGGCCGGAACTGCTGGAGGAGCTGGCCGCGCCGGAGGAGTCCACCCTGTTCTGAGCACGGCCCGGGGGAGGGAGGATGGTCCGGTGAGTCTTCGACGGAGTACGCAGAACGTCGTCACCGACGCCGGTGACGCCCGGATCACCTGGTTCGCCGCTGCCGAACCCCGCCTCGTGCTCGCCGCGGGCCACGGGGCGGGCGGCGGCATCGAAGCACGTGATCTGCGGGCCCTGGCCGCCGCCCTGCCCGGAGCGGGCGTCACCGTCGCCCTGGTGGAGCAGCCCTGGCGGGTGGCCGGGAAGAAGGTGGCCCCCGCCCCGAAGACCCTGGACACCGGCTGGCGAGGCCTGTGGCCCGCCCTGGCCGCGCGGGGCGTGCCGGTCGTCGCCGGGGGCCGCAGCGCCGGGGCCCGGGTCGCCTGCCGGACCGCCGCCGAGCTGGGCGCTCTGGCTGTCCTCGCCCTCAGTTTCCCGCTGCACCCTCCGGGCAGGCCCGAGAAGTCCCGCGCGGGCGAACTCCTCGGCGCCGGCGTGCCCACCCTGGTGGTGCAGGGCGGCAACGACCCGTTCGGCCGACCGGAGGAGTTCCCTCCCGGCCCGTACGAGCTGGCCGAAGTGCCCCACGGGGACCACGGGTTCGCGGTGCCGAAGAAGTCCGGGACGACCGAGGGGCAGGCGATGGACGTCCTCACAGCGGCGGTCACCGGATGGATCGCGTCACTCGGGTGACCCCGGCCCCGCCCACGCCCTGAGCCCCGCCCGCGCCCCGCACGGGTGGCGCGGGCCCGCCCCGGGGGCGCGGGCCCCGTGGCGGGCGTGGGCGGGCTCACGGGAATGCCGCGCGCGGGGGCGCTGTTGTCCGGGACGTCGGTACAACAACGTCGTACGTCGAGAGGGAGTCCGTCGCATGGGTTCGACCATCTGCCCGAGCCGCTCGAACGCCGCAGACCTGGAGTGGACCGTACTGCGTGCGGCGAGGACCACACCCGGGCGGCCCACGGGCGGAGCCGATCGGCAGCCCGTGTCCCCGGAAGGTCGACTATTCTCCGATGCGAGCGGGTCCGGTTTCGGCTCCGCCACATCGTTGGAGGAGGTGGGTCCGGTCACAGGGACCGACACAGGGACCGACGACGGCCGCGCCCCGGAGACGCCCGCAGAGCGCAACGCGCGCTTCGAGCGGGACGCCCTGGGCTTTCTCGACCAGATGTACTCCGCCGCGCTGCGCATGACGCGCAACCCCGCCGACGCGGAGGACCTGGTCCAGGAGACCTATGCCAAGGCGTACGGCTCTTTCCACCAGTTCCGTGAGGGCACCAACCTCAAGGCGTGGATGTACCGCATCCTGACCAACACCTTCATCAACTCGTACCGGAAGAAGCAGCGGGAGCCCCAGCGCAGCGCCGCGGAGGAGATCGAGGACTGGCAGCTGGCGCGCGCCGAGTCGCACATGTCGACCGGTCTGCGCTCGGCGGAGTCCCAGGCGCTCGACCATCTCCCGGACTCCGACGTGAAGTCGGCGCTCCAGGCGATCCCCGAGGAGTTCCGCATCGCCGTGTATCTCGCCGACGTCGAGGGCTTTGCGTACAAGGAGATCGCGGACATCATGGGGACCCCCATCGGTACGGTGATGTCCCGGCTGCACCGCGGGCGCCGTCAGCTGCGCGGCATGCTGGAGGACTACGCCCGTGAGCGCGGGCTCGTCGCAGCCGGCGCCGGTGACTCGGACGATCGGAAAGGCCCGGCCTCATGAGCTGCGGAGAGCCGCACGAGACGGATTGCTCGGAGGTCCTCGATCATCTCTACGAGTTCCTCGACCGGGAGATGCCCGAGGGCGACTGCACCAAGTTCGAGGTGCACTTCGAGGAGTGCTCCCCGTGCCTGGAGAAGTACGGCCTGGAACAGGCCGTGAAGAAGCTGGTGAAGCGCTGCTGCGGACAGGACGACGTCCCGGCCGACCTGCGCTCCAAGGTGATGGGCCGGATCGACCTGATCCGGGCCGGTGAGGCCGTGCCCGAACAGGACGTGACCGTGCACGACACGGACCGGTCGGCCACCGCGGCCGAGTAGTCCCGCAGGAGCTCACCGGACCCGTGGCCCCGGTGAGCGGCGCGCCAGGGCCGCGCACCGGGCGGGAGACCCCCCGGTCGTGCTCCGGCGCCCCGGCCCTCCCGCCGCGCCGCCCGCAGCCTCCGCGGCTGCCTCCCGGAGTCCCGCGCCCCGGCGCCGCCCGGCCCGCACGCCGCCGCCTCCGGCGTGACGCTGTCACCGCGGTGTCCGCCACCGTCGCCGCCCCACCGTGGCGGAATTCCGGTGACGCACTCGATCCGCCGACGGGACCGCAGGCCGCCCGACGCCCACAGCCACGCCCCCGGGGCACGCGTGAGCGCGCCGTACCGCGCGATGAAGACGCCGGGCCCCGGCGCCGGGAGCGGGTACCGGCCCCAGGGACGGGGCGGGGGCGAGAGTCCTGGGGCCGAGCGGTCTGACCCCGGCCGGGGCTGGGTAACCCATGGGTAATGAGCGGGCGTCCGGCCGAGCATGGTTGGATGCGAAAGCAGAGCGGATGACGAGGGTGTCCAGTCGGGACAGGCGGGAATCGTGAGGATCTTCGGGAAGGTACGGCATCGGCCGTCCGCCTCTTGGCGGCAGGCCACGGACCGCGCGTTCACGCTGATCGGCGACGGCCGGTACGAGGACGCGGGGGCCCTGCTGACGCGCGCGGCGGATCTGGAGCCCTGGCTCTCGGAGTCCTGGTTCAATCTGGCGCTGCTGCACAAGTTCCGGCACGACTGGGAGCAGGCGAGGACGGCGGGCCTGCGGGCCGTCGCCCTGCTCGACCGGGAGTCCGGGGCCCCGGACTGGTGGAACGTGGGGATCGCGGCCACCGCCCTCCAGGACTGGCCGCTGGCGCGGCGTGCCTGGCAGGCGTACGGCCTCAAGGTCCCCGGGAGCGGCCCGCACAGCGCGGCGACCACCGAGCCGACCGGCATGGAGCTGGGCAGCGCGGCGGTGCGGCTCTCCCCCGAGGGCGAGGCCGAGGTGGTGTGGGGCCGGCGGCTCGACCCCGCGCGGATCGAGGTGCTCTCGATCCCGCTGCCGTCCTCCGGCCGGCGCTGGGGCGAGGTCGTCCTGCACGACGGGGTGCCCAACGGAGAGCGGGTCACCGCGGCCGGGCCCGCGTATCCGGTGTTCGACGAGATCGAGCTGTGGGCCCCCTCCCCGGTGCCGACCTGGGTGGTGCTGCTGGAGGCGGCGACAGAGGCGGACCGGGACGCGCTGGAGCAGCTGGCTTCGGACGCCGGGTTCGCCGCAGAGGACTGGTCGTCCTCCGTGCGGCTGCTCTGCCGGGCCTGCTCGGAGAGCCGGATGGAGAGCGACGAGGGCGACGGGGAGCATCTGGACCCGCACGACCACAGTGAGCCGGGCCACCCGGGTCCCCTGGGCCACCGCACCGCCGGGGCCGGCGACCTGTGGGTACCGGAGCGCGAGTGCGGTCTCGCCGCGCCCGCCGGCCTGGTGCGCGGGCTGCTGGACGGCTGGGTCGCGGACAGCCCGGACAGCCGTGAGTGGCGGGATCTCGAAGAAGTCTGCTGAGCGCTGCCCGCGTAGGCTGTACGCGCACCGATCGCGGTGCTGCTCCTCCCGCGGTCCCCGGGGCGTCCGGGGTTCTGCGGGGTCACCGAGTTCAGGTTTTGCAGGAAGGCGTACGGCGGACATGTCGCAGCAGGAGACGGACGGGCGGACCGGTGTGGACGACGAGGGCTTCATCGTCGACACCGAGGACTGTGAGGCGCGCGAGGCGGCGCACCGGGAGCGCGGCACCTCGCGTCCGATCACGGTCGTGGGCAACCCGGTGCTCCACAAGGAGTGCAAGGACGTCACCGAGTTCGGCGACGAGCTGGCACAGCTGATCGACGACATGTTCGCCAGCCAGCGGACGGCCGAGGGCGTGGGTCTGGCCGCCAACCAGATCGGTGTGGACCTCAAGGTCTTCGTCTACGACTGCCCGGACGACGAGGGGAAGCGGCACGTGGGCGTGGTCTGCAACCCGGTGCTGGAGGAGCTGGCCCCCGAGGCGCGGGTGCTGGACGACTCCAACGAGGGCTGCCTCTCGGTCCCCACCGCGTACGCCGCCCTCGCCCGCCCCGACTACGCGGTGGTGCGCGGGCAGGACGCCCTCGGCAACCCGATCAGGGTGCGGGGCACGGGTTACTTCGCGCGCTGTCTCCAGCACGAGACGGACCACCTCTACGGCTACCTGTACATCGACCGGCTGTCCAAGCGTGACCGCAAGGACGCGCTGCGGCAGATGGCCGAGGGCACGCCGCGCTACGCGACGGTCCCGAACGACTGAGCCCGCTCCAGCAGGGCCCGACACCGTCCGCGGTGTCGGGCCCCTGCCGTTGTCCGGTGCCTTCCTGGCAGATGACTGCCGTTTGCCTTGGGGTAGTTGACGCGCGTCGACTCCTGGGCCAAGCTCGCGTTCACATCGCCCGTGACGTTCAGAGGGAGACCCCTGTGCTGAGACGTACCGCACGCGTTCTGCTCGGTTTTGTCATGACCATCACATTTGCTTTGGGTGGGGCGGTGCTGACCGCCGGCCCCGCACAGGCCGACGGCTGCTACACCTGGAACCGCACCCTGGCGCCCGGCGCCAGCGGCAACGACGTCGTCCAGTTGCAGATCAGGGTGGCCGGCTACCCGGGTTACAACGCGGTGCTCGCCATCGACGGCAGTTACGGCCCCGCCACCACCGCCGCCGTCAAGCGGTTCCAGGCGGCCTACGGTCTGGCCGCCGACGGGATCGCGGGCCCCGCCACCCAGTCCAAGATCTACGCGCTCCAGGACAACGACTGCACCCCGATCCACTTCACGTATCCCGAGCTCAACAAGTGCAACAGCACCTGGTCGGGCGGCGCGGTCGCGGCCGGCACGGCCAAGGCCAACGCGCTGAGCAGCATGTGGAAGCTGGAAGCGCTGCGCCACGCGCTCGGCGACCAGTCCATCCGCGTCACCAGCGGCTTCCGCTCCTACTCCTGCAACTCGGCCGTCGGCGGCGCGTCCAACAGCCGCCACCTGTACGGTGACGCAGTCGACCTCGGCGCCTCCCCGCACTCCCTGTGCACGCTGGCCAAGCAGGCCCGCTACCACGGTTTCCGGGGCATCCTCGGCCCCGGTTACTCGGGCCACAACGACCACGTGCACGTCAACCAGGGGCCCAACCGCTTCTGGTCGGCGCCCAGCTGCGGCATCTGACCGCAGCCGGCCCGCTGTGCCCGGCACCCGCCCCGGGCGACGCCGGGCGGGGTGAGCCGCCGCCCGGAGAACCGGAAAGCGCCGCGTGGCCCCGGGGNNNNCGCGGCGCCTCTCCCGGCGGAGCCGGACGCCCCCTAGAAGTCGTCGTCGAAGCCGACCGAGCCCTCCACCGCCACCTGGTACGCGGACGGGCGGCGCTCGAAGAAGTTCGTCAGCTCCTGGACGCCCTGGAGCTCCATGAACGAGAACGGGTTCTGGGAGCCGTACACCGTCGGGAAGCCGAGGCGTGCGAGCCGCTGGTCGGCGACGCCCTCCAGATACTGGCGCATCGACTCGGTGTTCATGCCCGGCAGGCCCTCGCCGCACAGGTCGCGGCCGAACTGCAGCTCCGCCTCGACCGCCTCCTTCAGCATGTCGGTGACCTGCTGCTGGAGCGCGTCGTCGAAGAGGTCCGGCTCCTCCTTGCGGACGGTGTCCACGACCTCGAACGCGAAGTTCATGTGCATGGTCTCGTCACGGAAGACCCAGTTGGTGCCCGTCGCGAGACCGTGCAGCAGACCGCGCGAACGGAACCAGTACACGTAGGCGAAGGCGCCGTAGAAGAACAGCCCCTCGATGCACGCCGCGAAGCAGATCAGGTTCAGCAGGAAGCGACGGCGGTCGGCCTTCGTCTCCAGCCGCTCGATCTTCTCGACCGAGTCCATCCACCGGAAGCAGAACTGCGCCTTCTCCCGGATCGAGGGAATCTCCTCGACCGCGTCGAACGCCGCCGCCCGGTCGTCCGGGTCGGGCAGGTAGGTGTCCAGCAGCGTCAGATAAAACTGGACGTGCACGGCCTCCTCGAAGAGCTGCCGCGACAGGTACAGCCGCGCCTCGGGGGAGTTGATGTGCTTGTACAGCGTCAGCACGAGGTTGTTGGAGACGATCGAGTCACCGGTCGCGAAGAAGGCCACCAGCCGGCCGATCATGTGCTGCTCACCCGGCGACAGCTTCGCGAGGTCGGCGACGTCGGAGTGCAGGTCGACCTCCTCCACCGTCCAGGTGTTCTTGATCGCGTCCCGGTAGCGCTCGTAGAAGTCGGGGTAGCGCATGGGACGCAGGGTCAGCTCGAATCCCGGGTCGAGCAGGTTCTTCTCTTGGTTCGCACTCATCACTGACAGGCCTCGCAGGACTCGGGGTTCTCCAGGGAGCAGGCGAGGGCGTCCGCGTCGGGAGCCGAGGCCTGCTGTACGGGAAGGGGGGCGGCGGCCGGCGCGGCGCCCGAGGCCGCACGGGCGATCCGGGTCGCCGGACGCGAACGCAGGTAGTACGTCGTCTTCAGCCCCTGCTTCCAGGCGTACGCGTACATCGAGGAGAGCTTGCCGATCGTCGGCGTCTCCAGGAACAGGTTGAGCGACTGGCTCTGGTCGAGGAACGGCGTACGGGCCGCGGCCATGTCGATCAGGCCGCGCTGCGGGATCTCCCACGCCGTGCGGTACAGCGCCCGCACGTCCTCGGGAATCCAGGCGAAGCCCTGCACGGAGCCGCTCGCCTCGCGCAGCGCCTCACGGGTGCGGGCGTCCCACACGCCGAGCTTCTTCAGCTCGTCCACCAGATAGGCGTTGACCTGGAGGAACTCCCCGCTGAGCGTCTCCCGCTTGAACAGGTTGGAGACCTGCGGCTCGATGCACTCGTACACCCCGGCGATCGAGGCGATCGTGGCGGTCGGCGCGATGGCGAGCAGCAGCGAGTTGCGCATGCCGCTCTTCGCGACCCGGGCGCGCAGCGCGTCCCAGCGCTCCGGCCAGTTGAGCTCGGTGTCGTAGTGGTCGGGGTGCAGCACACCGCGCGCGGCGCGGGTCTTCGACCAGGCGGGCAGGGGGCCCGACCGTTCCGCTAGGTCGCAGGAGGCCTCGTAGGCGGCGAGCATGATGCGCTCGGAGATCTTCGTGGAGAGAGCCCGGGCCCGGGGGGAGTCGAAGGGCAGACGCAACTGGAAGAAGACGTCCTGGAGGCCCATCGCTCCCAGCCCCACCGGACGCCAGCGGCTGTTGGAGCGCTCCGCCTGCTCGGTCGGGTAGAAGTTGATGTCGACGACCCGGTCCAGGAAGGTCACCGCGGTGCGCACCGTGGCGTCCAGCCGTTCCCAGTCGATCGAACCGTCGGCGACGAACGCGCCCAGGTTGACGGAGCCCAGGTTGCAGACGGCCGTCTCGCCGTCGTCGGTGACCTCCAGGATCTCCGTGCACAGGTTCGAGGAGTGGACGACCCGGCCCGGCTCCGCGGTCTGGTTCGCGGTGCGGTTCGCGGCGTCCTTGAACGTCATCCAGCCCTGGCCGGTCTGCGCGAGGGTGCGCATCATCCGTCCGTACAGCTCGCGGGCCGGCATCGACTTGCGGGCCAGCCCCTTCGCCTCGGCCGCGCGGTAGGCGGAGTCGAACGCGTCGCCCCACAGGTCGACCAGCTCGGGGACGTCGGCGGGCGAGAACAGCGACCACTCGGTGTCCGCGTCGACCCGGCGCATGAACTCGTCCGGAATCCAGTGCGCCAGGTTCAGGTTGTGCGTACGCCGCTGGTCCTCGCCGGTGTTGTCCCGGAGCTCCAGGAACTCCTCGATGTCCGCGTGCCAGGTCTCCAGGTAGACCGCCGCCGCGCCCTTGCGGCGGCCGCCCTGGTTCACCGCGGCGACGGAGGCGTCCAGCGTCTTGAGGAACGGCACGATGCCGTTGGAGTGCCCGTTGGTGCCCCGGATCAGCGAGCCCCGGGCGCGGATGCGCGAGTACGACAGGCCGATGCCGCCCGCGTGCTTGGAGAGCTGGGCCACCTGGTGGTAGCGGTCGTAGATCGAGTCCAGCTCGTCCTTCGGCGAGTCCAGCAGATAGCAGGAGGACATCTGCGGGTGGCGCGTGCCGGAGTTGAAGAGCGTGGGGGAGGAGGGCAGGTAGTCGAGTCGGCTCATCAGCCGGTAGAGCGCGGCGACCTCGTCCACCGCACGCCCCGAGTCGTCCTCCGCGAGGCCCGCTGCCACCCGCAGCATGAAGTGCTGCGGGGTCTCGATCACCTGGCGGGTGTGCGGGTGGCGCAGCAGATAGCGGCTGTACAGCGTACGGAGACCGAAGTAGCCGAAGCGGTCGTCGTCGCCGTCGGCCATGGCCTGCCCGACCAGAGCGTCGAGCGCCGTCGTGTGCAGGGTGACGAACGCGGCGGTGCGGTCTGCGATCAGGCCCTCGCGGTGGCCCACCGCGACCGAGGCGGAGAAGGACGTCGCGCCCTGGCCCGCGGCCTCGTCCGCGATCGTGCGGGTCAGCAGCCGGGCCGCGAGCCGGGAGTACGAGGGGTCCTCGGAGATCAGGCCCGCGGCGGCCTCTGTGGCCAGCGAGCGCAGCTCGGCCTCGTCGGAGCGGGCGTTGCGCCCGCGCAGCGCGGCGGCGGCGACCCGCCCGGGGTCGGTGTCGGGGAGATCGACGGTGAGGTCGGTCAGGGTCCGCAGCAGGGCGGTCCCGGGTGCGTCGTCCGAGGCCTTCCCGGTCGCGGTCGACACGGCGGACTCGGCGGACCCGGTGGCTGAAACCGGATCGGCGGGCGCGATGGTCACGGGGCTTTCCCTCGCTCGGCTGGGGCCGGCGGCGGGCAGGGGAAGCCGCGCAGCGCGGAGCCCGGGACAGGGCGGCACTGCTGACGGCGTCCACCGGCCTTCCGCGAGGCCCGGACGTCTGGCGTCCGGTTCGGTCGAGCCGGACGCACTGTCGACAGGTCTTCGGACTTCAGATGTGCGAAAGCACACTGATCACACCGTTGCGGGACAGTTCCGGATTCACACCGGATTCCCCTGCGGCGACAGCGAGGTCGAGCATACATGTGGGGGCCGCCCGATACGGCAGCCCCCACATGTTGTGTCGCGGCGATGCCACGGGCCCTTCAGCGGGCCGTGCCCCCGCCCGGTCGGACGGCGGCCGGACGCCGCCGGGCCAACCCCTCAGCCGCTCGCGCCGACGCCGTTGTCGGGGGCTCCGTCGCCCACCGGCGGCAGATCGCCGCGCTCGACCGGCTGCTGGGCGGGCGCGTCCGCGGTCGGCGGCAGTATCTGGTCCAGCTCGTGATCGTCCGCCCGGTGGGCGGCCAGGGCCGCCTTCCGCAGCGTCGCCCGGTCCACCTCCCGGAGAGCCCCGCCGACCCTGACCACCAGGCCGTCCCGCGCTCGCGCGTACTCATGGCCGAGGTCCGAGGTCCGGTACCACTGGCGACCGTCCCGCTCACAGGTCACCCGGCCGCCCGGGGCGTCGGCGGAGGCCTCCTCGCAGACGTCCTCGCCGGGTGAGCCCCGCTCCGCCGAGAGCTGGAACTGACCGCCGTCCGGCGTGGTGTAGAAGCTGCTGAACCCGTCGTCGCCGAGCACCCCGACCGACTGGCGGGCCAACGTGTAGCCCTCCGCCTCGGTCACCCACACGTGATCGGCGACGGTCTGCAGCAACTTCGCCCGCGCCTCCAGCTCCGCGCGGTCGGGCGCCGGAGCCGACGCGCCGCCCCGCCCCGCCGCCTCCGAGCCGGGCGCCGCCTGCGTGCCGCAGCCCGCGAGGGCCACGGCCAGCGCGGCGGTCAGAAGGACGGGTCTGAGCCGGGGCGGCCGAGCGGAGAGAGTTATGCGCACATCCTTTCGTACGGCGAGGGAGCGGCGTGCCGGGCGGGGGAGCGGCGGCCGGGCAACGGGTCGGGCCGCCGCCCCTCCCGGGAAGGAGGTGCGGCGGCCCGGTGCGCGGGTACCGCCGGGTCAGTGCCCGCCCGGCGCCCCCACCGTGGCCGGCGGCAGCTCCGCCTTGACGCCCGGGTCGCCGGCGTCGGCCGTGTAGTCGGACGGCGAGGTCTCGTCGACGCCCACCGGGGCCTTCAGCGCCTTCATGACGAACGTGAGGACGACGACCACCACCAGGTTGAGCACGAACGCGGTCAGTCCGATGTAGCCGATCTCCCCGATGCCGGGGATCTCCTTGGAGGACCCGCCGAAGTGCTTCTGGGTCGGACTCGCCACGCCGTACGCGGCGATCGTCCCGTACAGCATGCCGACCGCCCAGCCCCCGAGGAGCGCCCAGCGGTGGAACCACCGGGTGAACAGACCGCCGACCAGGGAGGGCATCGTCTGGAGAATCCAGATCCCGCCGAGCAGCTGGAAGTTGATCGCGACCGTCTTGTCCATGGTCAGGACGAAGGCCAGGGCCCCGACCTTGACCAGCAGGGACACCAGCTTGGATACCTTGGTCTCCTGGGCCGGGGTGGCGTCCGGCCGGATGAAGTCCTTGTAGATGTTCCGGGTGAAGAGGTTCGCCGCGGCGATCGACATGATCGCGGCAGGTACCAGCGCGCCGATGCCGATGGCGGCGAACGCCACTCCGGCGAACCAGTCGGGGAACATGTTCTCGAAGAGTTGCGGGATGGCCAACTGGCCGTTGTCGACCTTGATCCCGGCGGCGATCGCCATGAAGCCGAGCAGCGCCAGCAGCCCCAGCATCAGTGAGTACAGCGGCAGGATCGTGGTGTTGCGACGGATCACCTCGCGGCTGCGGCTGGACAGCGTCGCCGTGATGGAGTGCGGGTACATGAAGAGCGCCAGCGCCGAGCCCAGGGCCAGGGTGGCGTACCCCCACTGCCCCATCTCGCCCGGGATCAGCGAGCCGCGCGCCTGGCCCGTCTGCGGGTTCTCCTGGGCGAACGCCTCACTCGCCTTGGTGAAGATCTCGTCGAAGCCGCCGAGCTTGATCGGGATGTAGATGATGGCCACCGCGATGACCAGATAGATCAGGCCGTCCTTGACGAACGCGATCAGGGCCGGCGCCCGCAGCCCGGATGAGTAGGTGTACGCGGCCAGCACCGCGAAGGCGATGAGGATCGGCAGGTCCTTGATGAACCAGTGGGTGCCCTCGCCGCCGCCGACGCCCATCACGTCCAGCACCGCCTGGATGCCGACGAGTTGCAGCGCGATGTACGGCATGGTGGCGAGGATGCCGGTGAGGGCGACCGCCAGCGACAGCCCCTTCGACCCGAAGCGGCCGCGGACGAAGTCGGAGGTGGTGACGTACCCGTGCTTGTGCGACACCGACCACAGCCGGGGCAGGAAGGTGAAGATCAGCGGGTAGACCAGGATCGTGTACGGCACGGCGAAGAAGCCGGCCGCGCCCGCGGCGTAGATGGCCGCCGGGACGGCGACGAAGGTGTACGCGGTGTAGAGGTCGCCGCCGAGCAGGAACCAGGTGACCCAGGTGCCGAACGACCGTCCGCCCAGGCCCCATTCGTCCAGGGTCGCCCCGTCGTCCGCCCGGCGCCAGCGTGCGGCCATGAAGCCCATGACCGTGACGGCCAGGAAGAAGAAGATGAAGACGGCGAGCGCGACGCCGTTCACGCCGTCCTTCATGCGGAGGCACCCTTCCTGCGGGCGCGCTGGTCACGCCGCCACAGCTGGTAGGCGACCATCGTCAGCGCGGTCGAGATGACGACCCAGAGCATCTGGTACCAGTAGAAGAACGGGATGCCGATGAACTTCGGCTCGATCCGGGCGTACGAGCTCACCCAGAGCATCGCGACGAACGGCGCGGCGAGGCAGATCCCGATGACCACTCTGGCGGGCGTCACCGTAGGCGGTTTCGCTTCGTTCTCGTCTGGCATGTGGTGACTCCGTCCCCTCGCTGATCACCGGTGCAATGGGGAGGGAATCTAGGGGACCTGTCCGCCCAGCGTCACCCCCTCTCCGCATTGCGGTCCGGCAACGGTGATGTTCCGCACGAGGACACGGGCGCGGCGGCGATATGGTTCACCGCTTCGCGGGGTGATTCGGAGCCCTTCGCCTCCGGTCCGTCCGGCGCTCGGCCGGGCGGGCGGGTGCTCGGCATGCGGGCGGCGCGCGACCGCGTCGACCGCGTCGGAGCACTCCCGTGGCTGACCGAAAACGGGCGGTGGCCCGGGGGTCCGTCCCCGGGCCACCGCCCTCGTGTACGTGGCGCCGTGCCCGGCGTCCGTCAGTCGGCCGGCCGCTTGAGGCGGGCCACGAACTTGTAGCGGTCGCCCCGGTAGACGGAGCGCACCCACTCCACCGGTTCGCCCTGGCCGTCGATCGAGTGCCGGGACAGCATCAGCATCGGCAGCCCCACGTCCGTGCCCAGCAGCCCCGCCTCGCGCGGAGTGGCGAGCGAGGTCTCGATGGTCTCCTCGGCCTCGGCCAGACGGACGTCGTACACCTCGGCGAGCGCGGTGTAGAGCGAGGTGTACTTCACCAGCGAACGGCGCAGCGCCGGGAAGCGTTTGGCCGAAAGGTGTGTGGTCTCGATCGCCATCGGCTCCCCGCTGGCGAGCCGCAGCCGCTCGATGCGCAGCACCCGGCCGCCCGTCGAGATGTCCAGCAGACCGGCGAGCGTGTCGTCCGCCGTCACATAGCCGATGTCCAGCAGTTGGGACGTGGGCTCCAGTCCCTGGGCGCGCATGTCCTCGGTGTACGAGGTCAGCTGGAGGGCCTGGGAGACCTTCGGCTTGGCGACGAAGGTTCCTTTGCCCTGGATGCGTTCCAGCCGGCCCTCGACCACCAGTTCCTGGAGGGCCTGGCGCACGGTGGTGCGCGAGGTGTCGAACTCGGCGGCCAGGGTGCGCTCGGGCGGCACCGGAGTGCCGGGCGGCAGAGTGTCCGTCATGTCGAGGAGATGTCGCTTGAGCCGGTAGTACTTCGGCACGCGCGCGATGCGTGTTCCGGTACCGGTTTCACTCCCCGAACTGCCCCCGTCGGCGCCCATGGCCCGCCTTCCCGACTGCTGCGTTGCTGCCGTCACCGGCTCCTCCGTCTGTCGCGGCTCACATGGTGGCACGGTCCGGTCACGGGTCGTCGCCCTCCCTCAGGTGTCGGTCCTATAACGGACGCGAGTGCACTTCTTATACACCCTTGACACCCCTAAAGGTCTAGGCCAAGCTCCCGGTACTGGTCTAAACCATTAAAGACCAGGTCCAGCCCCAGCAGAACTCGTCGAATGACTTCGCGGTGGGTGGGGTTGCAGCATCCCTGAGGAGGTTTGACGTGAAGCGCAAGCTCATCGCGGCGATCGGCGTCGCGGGCATGTTGGTTTCGGTCGCGGCATGTGGCTCCGGTGACTCGACGTCGTCGAAGGACCCGAAGGACCGCAAGGAAACCCTGACCGTCTGGCTCATGGGCGAGGCCCAGTCGACCTGGCCCGAGCTGGTCAAGGACGTCAACGCCGAATTCAACGAGAAGTACCCGGGCGTCAAGGTCGAGGTTCAGTACCAGCAGTGGGCCGACAAGGTCAAGAAGCTGGACACCTCCCTCGGCGGAGACAAGTTCCCGGATGTCGTCGAACTCGGCAACACCGAGACGATGCAGTACATCCTCAATGGTGCGCTCGGAGAAATCGACCCCAAGAAGTACGAGAACTCGGACACCTGGATCAAGGGTCTGAAGGACACGTGCACCTTCGAGGGCAAGACCTACTGCGTTCCTTACTACGCCAGCGCGCGTCTGGCCGTGTACAACAAGGACATGCTGAAGGCCGGCACCGGCAGCGACGCCCTTCCGCAGACCGAGGACGAGTTCCTCGCGGCGATGGACAAGGTCTCCGCCGAACTGGCCAAGACCGACAAGCGCGCCTCCTCCCTCTACTTCCCCGGCCGCTACTGGTACGCCGCGATGTCCTACGTCGCCGCCTACGGAGGCCAGATAGCCGAGTACGACGAGGGCGGCAAGGAATGGAAGGCCACTCTCTCCACGCCTGAGGCGCAGAAGGGCATCCAGCACTTCGTCGACCTGGTCAAGAAGTACAACAAGGCCGACCAGCTGAAGGACGAGCAGGACCACGCCAACGTCATGGCCAACAAGAAGGCCGCGGTCATCTACGGCCAGGCCTGGGAGGCCGGCAGCGTCACGTCGGGCCCGAACGGCAACCCGAAGCTCGAGGGCAAGATCGCCACGGCCGGCATGCCCGGTCCCGAGGGCAAGGCCCTTCCCTCCTTCATCGGCGGCTCGGACCTCGCGACGATCTCCAAGTCCAAGATCCAGGACCTCGGCGAGGAGTGGATCTCCCTCTTCACCAACGCGAAGTCCATGGAGGTCCTCGCGTCGAAGAACATCCTCCCCAACAACGAGAAGCAGCTTGAGCCGCTGAAGGCGAAGCCCGAGACCGCCGCCATCGCCAACGCGGTGCCGGACGCCTGGTTCACGCCGATCGCTCCGGGCTGGGCCTCCATCGAGAAGGAGGAGATCCTGGAGAACCTGCTCCTGGAGGTCCTCAAGGGCTCCTCCGTCGCCGACGCCACCAAGACGGCCGACGAGAAGATCAACGAGCTGATCAACAAGGAAGCCTGACCTTCCCGATCGCCAGGCGGGGCCCGGCGCGAAAGCCGGGCCCCGCTCCTTTCCAGCAAGTGAACGCCGTGAATTCCGGGGTCCGCCCCGGACCCGCGATGGAAGGTCAGCCACGTGTCTGCCGCTGATACCAAGGCCGCCGGGCCGCCGGTTTCCGTACCCCCCGACCCGCAGCCGACCGGGAAGGAGCCGTCGCACGACGGCGCCGCGCCCCGGGTGCAGAAGAGGAAGCGGAAGAAGGGGGAGCTGCTCCCCTACTTCCTGATCCTCCCGGCGATCGTGGCGATCGCCGCCGTCTACCTCTATCCCCTGGGCAAGACGGTCATCATGTCCTTCCAGGACATGGGCCGACGTGAACTGTGGTCCGGAGAGCCCGCCCCCTGGGTCGGCTTCGAACAGTTCACCAACATCCTCGGCGACCCCGAGTTCTGGTGGGTGACCTTCCGCACGGTCGTCTTCATGGCCATCTGTGTGACGCTGACGATGGGCATCGGACTCCTGATCGCCCTGCTCATGCGCAAGCTCTCCACCTGGGTCCGGCTCACGCTGACCTTCTGCCTCATCGCCGCCTGGTCGATGCCGCTGATGGTGGCCGCCTCGATCTTCCGGTTCATGGCCGACTCCGACTACGGCCTGCTGAACACGCTGATCGCCAAGGTGGTCGGCGAGGACTGGCTCGGCCACAACTGGTACCTCGACCCGATCCAGGGCTTCGCCATCATCACCCTGTTGGTCGTCTGGGGCGCCATCCCGTTCGTCGTCGTCACCCTGTACGCCGCCCTCACCCAGGTCCCCCAGGAACTGGAGGAGGCCGCCGCCCTCGACGGCGCCAGCTCCTATGGCATCTACAAGTACGTCACCTGGCCGGTGATCAAGCCGGTCTTCATCATGATCACCACGCTGTCGGTGATCTGGGACTTCAACGTCTTCGGTCAGATCTGGCTGCTGCGCGGCAACAAGCCCGAGCCGGAGTACGAGACCCTCGGCCTCTACTCCTACTCCAAGGCGTTCGAGTCCACCTCCTTCAGTCAGGGCTCCGCGATCGCCCTGATCACGGTGCTGCTGCTGTCCGGCGTGGCCGTGTACTACCTGCGCCAGCTCATGAAGACGGGAGAGGTCGAATGAGCAGCTCGACCGAAACACAGGTGCTGCGCCCCGACCGGAAGAAGAGCCGGCTCCACTTCGACCTGCTCGGTCTCGGCGTCGCGCTGTTCATGGTCTTCCCGGTCTACTGGCTGGTGATCAGCGCCCTGCGGCCCAACCGGGAGATCCGCAGCTACGACCAGACCCTGTGGCCCTCCTCGATCACCTTCGAGAACTTCGTCCGGGCCACAGAACAGCCGAACTTCGCCACCGCCATCCAGTCCAGCCTGATCGTCGCCGTCACCGCGGTGGTCGGCGGCATGGTCATCGCGACCCTGGCGGCCCTGGCGATCGGACGCTTCCGGTTCTTCGGCCGCAAGGCCCTGGTCCTGGTCATGATCCTGGTCCAGATGCTGCCGCCGACGGCGATGCTCATCCCGATCTACGCCCAGCTCAACGCCATGGGCGGGATCGACGAGTACTGGGGCCTGATCGTCGTCTACCTGGTCTCCACGCTGCCCTTCGCCACCATCATGATCCGCGGCTTCGTCGTGAACATCCCGGTGGAGCTGGAGGAGTCCGCGATGGTGGACGGGTGCACCCGCTTCGGCGCCTTCCGCCGGGTGATCTTCCCGCTGCTCGCCCCCGGGCTCGCCGCCGCGTCGATCTTCGCCCTGGTGAACGCGTGGAACGAGTACCTCTTCGCCTACATCCTGATCAACGACAACTCCAAGTACACGCTCAACGTGTGGCTGATGACGTTCACGACCGAGCGCGGCACGGACTACGGCGCCCTCATGGCGGCGTCGACCATGATCGCGCTGCCCGTCGTCGTGTTCTTCATGATCATTCAGAAGAAGATGGCCGCAGGCCTCACTTCCGGCGCAGTGAAGGGATAGCGCGGGCCTATGACCACCCTCGTTTCGACCACCGACACCCTGACACGCGACGCGCTCGCCGTGCTCCAGCCGGGCTTCGCCGGCACCGCTCCGCCGGACTGGCTGCTGCGCCGTGTCGGTGAGGGCCTCGCCTGCGTGGCGCTGTTCGGCCGCAACGTCACCTCCTCCGAGCAGCTCGCCGCCCTGACCGAGAGGCTGCGCGCCGAGCGGGAGGACGTCCTCGTCGCGATCGACGAGGAGAGCGGCGACGTCACCCGCCTGGAGGTCGTGCACGGGTCCTCGTTCCCCGGCAACCTGGCCCTCGGGTCGGTGGACGACGTCCACCTCACGCGGTCCGTCGCCAAGGAGCTGGGCCACCGGCTCGCCGAGTGCGGCGTCAACCTCAACTGGGCGCCGTCCGCCGACGTCAACGCCAACCCGAACAACCCGGTCATCGGCGTACGCGCCTTCGGGGCCGACTCCGCCCTGACCGCCCGGCACACCGCGGCGTACGTCGAGGGCCTGCAATCCTCAGGCGTCGCCGCCTGCACCAAGCACTTCCCCGGACACGGCGACACCGCGGTCGACTCCCACCACGGGACGCCGCGGATCGATGTGGACCTGGACATCCTGCACGCCCGTGAGCTGGCGCCCTTCCGGGCGGCCATCGCCGCGGGCACCCGATGCGTGATGAGCGCGCACATCCTGCTTCCCGCACTCGACCCGGACCGGCCGGCCACCGTGAGCCCGCGGATTCTCACCGGTCTGCTGCGGGAGGAACTCGGCTTCGACGGTCTGATCGTCACCGACGGCATCGACATGGAGGCCATCTCCAAGGTCTACGGCATGGAGCACGGGACTGTCCTGGCGATAGCCGCGGGCGCCGACGCCATCTGTGTCGGCGGCGGTCCGTCGGACGAGGGGACGGTGCTGCGGTTGCGTGACGCGCTCGTCACCGCTGTCCGCGCCGGGGAACTGCCCGAGGAGCGGCTCGCCGACGCCGCCGCCCGGGTGCGGGCCCTCGCGTCCTGGACGCAGAAGGCCCGGGGGGAGGACGCGGGGCCGGGCGCGGACGTGCAGGAGGGGACCGCGCCCGGCTCCCGAGTCCGCTCGGACGTCGGCCTGGTGGCCGCCCGCCGCGCGGTCCGGGTGACCGGCTCCGGCGCCCCGCTGACCGAGGCGGCCTACGTCGCCACGTTCAACCCGGTGGCGAACATCGCCGTCGGGGGGCAGACCCCCTGGGGCATCTCCGCGGACCTGGCCAGGATCCTGCCGGGCACCGCCGCGGACGTCTACACCAGCGAGAGCGCCGATCCGGCGGCCGCCGCGCTCCTGGCCGCGGGGGAGCGGCGCATCGTCGCCGTCGTCCGCGACGAGCACCGGCACGCCTGGATGCGCGAGGCGCTCGACGCCCTGCTGGCGGCGCGGCCGGACACGGTCGTGGTCGAGATGGGCCTGCCCCGGTCGGAGCCCAGGGGGGAGCTGCACGTCGCCACCCACGGCGCCGCCCGGGTCTGCGCGCTGGCCGCGGTGGAGGCGCTCACGGGCTCCCGGGCCTGACGGACGCAGGGCCCCGGGGGAGACGAGTCCGTCCGGCGATCGAGGATCGAGCCTCTCGCCGGACGGGCGGCACGACGAAGGGCCGGGACGCCAGACGGCGTCCCGGCCCTTCGTCGCGCCGGTGGGAGAGCCCTACAGCCCCTGCCACCGTGGCTTCGCCGCGTAGGTGGCCCGGAAGTAGTCCGCCAGCTTCAGCTTGGAGGCGGCGGCCTCGTCCACCACGACCGTGGCGTGCGGGTGCAGCTGGAGCGCGGAGGCGGGCACGATCGAGGCGACCGGGCCCTCCACCGTCTGCGCGACGGCCTCCGCCTTGCCCTCGCCGGTGGCCAGCAGGATGGGGTGGCGGGAGTCCAGGATGGTCCCGATGCCCTGGGTGATCACGTGATGCGGCACCTGGTCGATGTCGTCGTCGAAGAACCGCGCGTTGTCGATCCGCGTCTGCTGCGTCAGCGTCTTGATCCGGGTGCGCGAGGCGAGCGAGGAGCACGGCTCGTTGAAGCCGATGTGCCCGTCGGTGCCGATGCCCAGCAGCTGGAGGTCGACGCCGCCCGCCTCCGCCAGCGCCCGGTCGTACGCCTCGCACGCGGCCTGCACGTCCTCGGCGGCGCCGTCGGGCCCCATGAACGCGGTCTCGGAGAGCCCGAGCGGCTCGATGACCTCGCGCAGCACCACGGAGCGGTACGACTCGGGGTGGCCCGCCGGCAGGCCGACGTACTCGTCGAGCTGGCAGATCCGGGCGCGCGAGGCGTCGACGGCGCCGGAGGCGGCCTTGGAGGCGAGCGCGCGGTAGACGGGCAGCGGGGTGGAGCCGGTGGCAACGCCGAGCAGGGCGTCGGGCTTGCGGCCGAGCAGCGCCGCGATGGCCTCCGCGATCAGTTCGCCGCCTGCCGTGGCGTCCGGGACGATGACAACTTCCACGCTGTGCCTGCCGATCTGACTAGAGGAGCCTGTGGTATAGACCAATCGAGGCCAATCTAGCAGAGGACGGCGGCCGCGCGGAGAACCGTCCGTCCGCCGGTCCGCTGGCGGGCGGCGGGATTGCCTGGTCGACTTGTCCGGTACGGCGGCGTCGCACGCGTCTCCCGTACGCCGACACCGCAGCCGACAGCGCACGGGAGGTCCCCATGTCCGTCACCCCTCCGGCCGACCGGAGCGGCCAGGGCGACGAGCCCGGCCGCATCATGTCCGGTGAGATGGCCGAGCAGCCCGCGATGCTGCGGCGCATCCTCGAACAGGGCGCGCCCCGCATCCGCGAGGTGGCCGCCGAGATCGCCGCCCGGAAGCCCCGCTTCGTGCTGCTCACCGCCCGGGGCACATCGGACAACGCGGCGCTGTACGCGAAGTACCTCCTGGAGATCCGGCTGGGGCTGCCCTGCGGGCTGGCCTCGATGTCCACCACGACGGCCTACGGCGCCCGGCCGGACCTGACGGACGTCCTGGTGATCACCGTCAGCCAGTCGGGCGGCTCGCCCGACCTGGTGGCGTCCACGAGGGCCGCCCGGGAGGCCGGGGCCGTCACCCTCGCCGTCACCAACAACCCGGACTCCGCGCTGGCCGCGGTCTCCGAATTCCACGTCGACATCCTGGCGGGCCCGGAGAAGGCGCTCCCCGCCACGAAGACCTACACCGCCTCCCTGCTCTCCCTCTACCTCTTCGTCGAGGGCCTGGGCGGGCGGGACGGCACGGCGGCGGCCGCCGCCCTGCCCGACCTCGCGGGCGCGGTCCTGGGCCGCCGGGCCGAGGTCAAGGCGCTGGCCTCCCGCTACCGCTTCGCCGAACGCATGGTGATCACCTCGCGCGGCTACGGCTACCCCACGGCCAAGGAGGCGGCCCTGAAGCTGATGGAGACCAGCTACATCCCCGCGCTCTCCTATTCGGGCGCGGACCTGCTGCACGGCCCGCTGGCGATGGTCGACAACATCTCCCCGGTCATCGCCGTGGTCACCGACGGCCGGGGCGGCGAGGCCCTGCAACCGGTGCTGGACCGGCTGCGCGGGCGCGGCGCCGATCTGTTCGTGGTCGGACCGAAAGCCCAGGTGGAGGCGGCGTCGGCGGGATTCTCGCTGCCCACGGCGGACGTGCCGGAGGAGGTGCAGCCGATTCTGGAGATCCTGCCCCTGCAGATGCTGGCCTACGAGGTCACGATCGCCCGCGGTCAGGACCCGGACGCGCCGCGCGCCCTGGCCAAGGTCACCGAGACCCGTTGAACGCTCTCGGCGGAGCCGAGGGGGACTCGCGGGCCGTGGCGCCGG
>NZ_JBBBEN010000102.1:131308-369341 GCF_037137275.1 Streptomyces pratensis
CGTGGGCCTGCCTTTCGGAACCGGCCGGGCTCGCTGGTCCGGCCGGTTCCAAAAGACAGGCCCTGCGGCCGGCGGTGTGCGGTGCCGACGGCCGCGGTGAGGCGCCGGCGCGGTCAGGGCAGAGAGCGCCGGGTGCCTCGGTCCGCTCTCCTGTGCGGGGAGAGCGGAGGTTCATGATGCCTTCATTGTGGACTAGACCAATTGCCCGTGTCCATCGGTGTGCACGACATTCTCCGGCCGGGCGCCGGGCCCTGTCCATGGCCACGGGCCGACGGGCCCCGGCCCCGCCCCACCGGTCCCGCCCCGCCGCGGCCGCTTCGACCGCGAGCGGTTCGAACGCTGTCGGTGACCACGGGTACGCTCCACACGTGCCCTCCATGAACGACCTCGTCCACCAGCACACCGCTCTGAGCGATACCGACCTCGAGTGGCTCCATCTGCTGGTCTCGGAGTGGCAGCTGCTCTCCGACCTGTCCTTCGCCGACCTCGTGCTGTGGGTGCCGACCCGCGACGGCGCCCGCTACGTCTCCGTGGCCCAGATGCGCCCCAACACCGGTCCCACCTCCTACCAGGACGACATGGTCGGCCACCTGGTGCCGCGGGGCCGCCGCCCGCTGCTGGACGCGGCCCTGGACGAGGGCCGGATCGTGCGCGAGGGCGACCCGGAGTGGCGCGAGGAGGTGCCCGTACGGGTGGAGTCCATCCCCGTGCGCCGCGAGGGCCGGGTGCTCGGCGTCATCGCCCGCAACACCAACCTGCTCACCGTGCGCACCCCGTCCCGTCTGGAGCTCACCTACCTCCAGTCCGCCTCCGACCTCGCCCAGATGATCGCCGCCGGAGCCTTTCCCTTCCCCGGGCAGCAGGTCGACATGGACGCCTCCCCGCGGGTGGGCGACGGCCTGATCCGGCTCGACGCGGACGGAGTCGTCCAGTACGCCAGCCCCAACGGCCTCTCCGCCTACCACCGGCTCGGCCTCGCCTCCGACCTGGTCGGCCATCACCTCGGCACCACCACCGCCGAACTGGCCCCGTCCCGGGGGCCGGTGGACGAGGCGCTGGTCAAGGTGGCCAGCGGTTACGCGCCCCGCGAGTTCGAGGTCGAGTGCGCGGGCGGGGTGATCCAGCTGCGGGCCATCCCGCTCAAGCCCAAGGGCGTCCGTATCGGCTCCCTGGTCCTGCTGCGGGACGTCACCGAACTGCGCCGACGCGAGCGCGAGTTGATCACCAAGGACGCGACCATCCGGGAGATCCACCACCGGGTGAAGAACAACCTCCAGACGGTGGCGGCGCTGTTGCGCCTCCAGGCCCGCCGGATGGATTCGGAGCAGGGGCGCGAAGCGCTCAACGAGGCGGTCCGGCGCGTCGGTTCGATCGCCATCGTCCATGAGACGCTGTCCCAGAATCTGGACGAGCGCGTCGAGTTCGACGAGATCGCCGACCGGGTCATCGCCATGGTCTCGGAGATCTCCCCCGGCAAGGTGACCTGCCGGCGCACCGGACGCTTCGGCATCCTCGACGCCGAAGTGGCCACTCCGCTCTCCATGGTGCTCACCGAGGTGCTGCAGAACGCCCTGGAACACGCGTTCGCGGTGGCCGACCACGGCACGGTCGAGGTCGCCGCCGTGCGCGGCGGATCGCCGACCGAGGGGCGCCTGCTGATCACCGTCACCGACGACGGGCGCGGCCTGCCCGAGGGGTTCGACCCCAAGAAGGCCGGCAACCTGGGCCTCCAGATCGTGCGAACGCTGGTGGAGGGCGAGTTGGGCGGCACGTTCGACATGGTCCCGGCGCAGGGGGGCGGGGCCCAGGTGGTGCTCGACCTCCCGGTCCGCGGCGACAAGTAGCCCGAGGGGCGCACACAGCAGAGCGGGCCCGGACCGAGGTGACGGTCCGGGCCCGCTCCGTGGTGCTCACGTTGCGATGCGCTTCGGGGTACTGCGCGCTGCGACTCGAAGGCGGGGCTGTGCGTACGCTCCGTACGCGCCGCCGGGCTGAGGCTTGGTGCGGGGTCGCTCAGGCGCTGGCGTTACGCGCCCGGTTGCGAGCGGCGCGGCGCTTCATTGCGCGGCGCTCGTCCTCGCTGAGGCCACCCCAGACGCCGGAGTCCTGGCCGGACTCGAGCGCCCACTGCAGGCACTGCTCCATGACGGGGCAGCGGCGGCAGACAGCCTTGGCTTCCTCGATCTGCAGCAGCGCAGGACCGGTGTTGCCGATGGGGAAGAACAGCTCGGGGTCTTCCTCACGACAAACGGCGTTGTGACGCCAGTCCATGGCTGCTACCTCTCCTTGGTATTACACGCTTGTTGCTTGTGAATGTGAACGCTTTCACGAATCCCCCCGCAGATGACGGGCCGACCCCCAGGTGAACTGGGTGTGGTCTGTGAGGTGAGGAGGGGTTCTGGCTCTCAGTGGAGGCCGGTGTTGCGGGCCGTCCCGATCGCCATGTAGAGATTCGCAAACCTCGGCGGCGGATACAACCCCTTCTGGAAAGTTTTTTTTGATTCCTCGGTGTCGACTAGGTCACAGCCGTACTTCTTAGGGGTGGGGCCCAGCCCAAACGTTCGAGTTAAAGGACTTTAGGCCCTTCCACTCACACAATCACACGCAGTGCACGGCGTACGCCTGTGAACGTCACGCTCGTACGCAGTCCCAGGTGGTCGCCGTCCATCTGGAAGGGCAGTGGAACCTTTGAATGCAAGGTGAAGTCGGTGAGGTCATGCCGTGAAACGGCGTGCTTGCCGCGCGGCCCCTTCTCGGGGCTGGAAGTGAGCAGCTGGGTGCCGTACCGGGCCACCGCCGGAGTGGAGAGGCGCTTCAGCCCGAGGACGTCCAGCGCCGTGTCGAAGGAGGCCTTCGGGGCGGCGTACATCGGACGATTGCCCAGGTAGGTCCAGGGGGCGGTGTTGCAGATTATGGAGAGCGCGAGGTCGGTGACCGGGTCCTCGCCGGGCACGTCCAGCGTGATCGTCCCGTGCCGGCGGTGGGCCTCGTTCAGGAACTGGCGCACCACCTGGCGTACGTAAAGGGCGTGCGTCGAACGCTTACCGCCCTCGCGCTTCTGTTCGACCCGGCCGATGACCCCCGCGTCGAATCCGAGACCGGCGCAGAAAGTGAACCAGCGTTGGGGAACGGACTCGTCCGCCGTGCCCGCCGTGCCGGCCGCCAGCCCCAGGCCGACCGTGCGCTCGCTCCGGTTCGCCAGGGCGTCCAGAATCGCGCCGGTGGCCTCCACCGCGTCGTTGGGCAGCCCCAGGGCCCGCGCGAACACATTGGTGGAGCCGCCCGGGACCACCGCGAGCTTCGGCAGACCGTCCACGTCGGGGCCGTGGTGCAGCAGCCCGTTCACGACCTCGTTCACCGTGCCGTCGCCGCCGAGGGCGACCACCAGGTCGACATCGTCGCTCTCGGCGGCCCGGCGCCCCAGGTCCTGGGCGTGGCCCCGGTACTCGGTGGTCACCGCCTCAAGCTTCATCTCGCTCGCCAGAGCGTGGATGAGCACGTCACGGGTACGCGCGCTGGTGGTGGTAGCAGCTGGGTTGACCACGAGGAGTGCGCGCATGCCGCCAGACTACCTACCGGGCGGTTCGGCCCCGAAGTCCCGGTTCACTGCGCTCCCGAGGGGTGACGGAGCGTGGTCGCCGAGGGCCTGCCGCGGCCGCGCCCGCACACCCCGGCTTCGCTTCCCGGCGTCCGGGATGCCAATCTGAAGGGCGTGAGCACTCAGCAGACACCGTCCTCCCCGTCGCCCTCCGCGGTGCGGCGCCCGACCAGGATCACCGCCCTCTCCGGGATCAACGCCCTCGAAGGCGCGGCGCTGGCCCTCGGCGGGATCTATCTGCTGGTCATGGGGGTGCTCGGACGCCCCGAGAGCCCGCAGCAGGCGGAGACGGTCGGCATCACCCTCATCGCCCTCGGCGCGATCCCGCTGTTCGCCGCACGCGGCCTGCTGCTGCTGCGCAGCTGGAGCCGGGGCCCCGCGCTGATCACCCAGATCATGGCGCTGCCGGTGGCCTGGACGCTGCTGCGCTCGCAGGGCGGCCTGATCCCCACCGGAATCGTGGTGGCCGCGGTCGCCGTGACCGGTCTGGTGCTCGTCCTGAACCCGGCGACCGCCCGGGCCCTGGGCATCCACCGGGGGCCGGCGGGCTCCGACGCCTGAACGGCGGGCTACTCCTCGACGAGCAGCCGTTCGCGCAGTTGCGCCAGAGTGCGGGCCAGCAGTCGCGAGACGTGCATCTGCGAGATGCCGACCTCCTGCGCGATCTGCGACTGGGTCATGTTCCCGAAGAAGCGCAGCAACAGGATGCGCTTCTCGCGCGGCGGCAGGTCTTCCAGGAGCGGCTTGAGCGACTCCCGGTACTCCACGCCCTCCAGCGCCTCGTCCTCCGAGCCCAGGGTGTCGGCGACCGCGGGGGACTCGTCGTCGGTGTCCGGCACGTCCAGCGACAGCGTGCTGTACGCGTTGGCCGACTCCAGGCCCTCCAGCACCTCCTCCTCGGAGATGCCGAGCCGCTCGGCCAGCTCGTGCACGGTCGGCGAGCGGCCGTGCTGCTGGGAGAGCTCCGCGGTGGCCGTGGTCAGCGACAGCCGCAGCTCCTGGAGGCGGCGCGGCACCCGCACCGCCCAGCCCTTGTCCCGGAAGTGGCGCTTGATCTCGCCGACGACCGTGGGGGTGGCGTACGTCGAGAACTCCACGCCCCGGTCCGGGTCGAACCGGTCCACCGACTTGATCAGCCCGATGGTGGCGACCTGGGTCAGGTCGTCCAGGGGCTCGCCGCGATTGCGGAAACGGCGCGCCAGATGCTCCACCAGCGGCAGGTGCATCCGCACCAGCCGGTTGCGCAGCTCCGCCTTCGCGGTGGACCCGTCGGGCAACTCCCTCAGCTCGACGAACAGGGCGCGCGCCCCGCTGCGGTCGTGTGGATCGTGGTGCCCGTGCTCGCTCATCTGGCCCGCCCGCTCTGCCTGCGACTGCTGCTCCACCGCGACGTCGAGGCTCTCGGGCCCGTCCGCTCCGTCCACTGGATGCGGCCGGGCCTGCTGCTCCGGGACGCCCGCTGGGCGCGCCACCCCGGGTCGGATCGTCTCATCCCGCACAGGACCGTCCCCGTTCCCCTCGCTCACGCCGGCCCGGGGCCCGCGCCGCGCTGTTTGTAGAGGCTGATGCTGACCGTACGGTCGTCGGCGACCGTGGAGTCGACCTTGCCGGCCAGCGCGGAGAGCACCGTCCAGGCGAAGGTGTCGCGCTCGGGCGCGCGACCGTCCGTGGTGGGGGCCGACACCGTCACTTCGAGGGAGTCGTCGACGAGGCGGAACACGCAGCTGAGGACGGAGCCCGGCACGGCCTGCTGGAGCAGGATCGCGCAGGCCTCGTCGACCGCGATGCGAAGGTCCTCGATCTCGTCGAGCGTGAAGTCCAAACGCGCTGCGAGACCGGCCGTGGCCGTTCTCAGCACCGACAGGTAGGCACCCGCAGCGGGCAGCCGGACTTCCACGAAGTCCTGATTCCCGGGCTCGCCTGCGATCTGGGACACCCTCACCTCCAAGGTGGCACAAACTCTTTCGAGGCTTCGGGAAGGGTGGCCCGGAGCCATGTGGTCGGTCGACGGTTCTCAGCTCGGCGACGCTATCGGATACATGATGCCGTGTCGTACGGGCCCCGCTTTCCGGCCGTTACACATGGTAAGCCCATGAGTACGCACAGTGGCTAGGGGTCTGCGGCGTCCAATTGCGAAGAACCAGCGCCGGATTGACGTACCCAGACGTCAGGCGATCGAACCGTCCTCGCGGCGCCGGTCCGCCCCGCCGCCCGGTCGGAGGCGGCGGGCGCCGGGGCGGACCGGCCGCGGCCGGCGGCGTCCGGTTGGTGTGCCGAGGCGGTGCGGCGGCGCGACGGCCGACGTGCCCGACCGGGCAGCCGGGGCTCTGCCTCGGGGTTCCTTCGTGGCGTCACACGGCGGCCGAACGGGTGCACGGCCCCGGCGGTCTCGCCGTCCTTCTGGTGCGGGCCGCCGGCGCACCCCCTAGAAGTGGGCCCCGGCCGTCCGCGCGGGCGGCGCGTCGCGGGCGCCGGTGATGACGGCAGCCACCCGGGCGCCGCGCGGGAAGGCCCCCTCCTCGGTCAGCGCGGTCAGCGCGAAGAGCAGTTTGGCGACGTAGACACGCTCCACGGGCAGCCCGTGCCGGTCCTCGAAGTCCGCGGCGAACGCCTCCAGCTCCGGGGTGGTGCGGGCGTAGCCGCCGAAGGAGAAGCGCTCGTCCAGCGACCAGGTCCCGGCCGGTCCGCCGAACGCCTCGCGCTGGAGCCGCTCCACCTCGCGGCCGAGGAAGCCGCCGCGCAGTACGGGGACTCCCAGCGCCTGCTGCCCGGGGCCCAGGCCGGCGGCGAGCCCGGCGAGGGTGCCCCCGGTCCCGCAGGCCACGGCCGCCACCTCGACCTCGCGGGCCAGCTCGCCCCCCAGCGCCGTGCAGCCCTGTGCGGCCAGGGCGTTGCTGCCGCCCTCCGGGATGACCTGGACGTCCCCGAACAGGCTCAGCAGCCCCTCCAGGACTTCGGAGGACGCCTTCGCCCGGTACGTCGTACGGTCCACGAAGTGCAGGCGCATCCCGTCGGCCGCGCACCGGGCCAGCGACGGGTTGAGCGGCCGGTGCGCCAGTTCGTCGCCCCGGACCACGCCGATGGTGGGGAAGCCCAGCAGCCGTCCGGCCGCCGCGGTGGCCCGCAGGTGGTTGGAGTACGCGCCGCCGAACGTCAGGACGGGACGCCCGCCGGCCGCCTCCAGGTTGAGCGCGAGTTTGCGCCACTTGTTGCCCGGCAGGTCCGGGTGGATCAGATCGTCCCGCTTGAGGAGCAGGGTGACGCCGTGGCGGGCGAAGCGCTCGTCGTCGGCCTCGCGCAGCGGGGACGGCACCCGGGGTCGCAGGAGGGCGTCGAGGCGGGGCGGGCGGTTCACCCGCCCATTGTCGCCTCCCTCAGGAGGCGGCCAGCCAGAGGTCGGGGCCGAACACCTCGTAGTGGATGTCGGCGGGGCGCACCCCGGCGTCCAGCAGCCGGGCGCGGACGGCGCGCATGAAGGGGAGCGGCCCGCACAGGTAGGCGTGGGCGCCCGGCAGCACGGTGACGCCGTCCAGGTCGACGAGCCCGGTGCGGTTCGCCGGGTGCCCGGCCGGCGGGGTCTCGTACCAGAAGTGCGCCTCCGCGTCCGGGAGCTCGCCGGTGAGCCGGACGTGGTCGGCGCGCAGTGCGTGGTCGGCCGGGGAGCGGTCGCCGTGCACGACGGTGACCGGGCCGCGGTGGCCCTGTTCGGCGAGGTGGCCGAGCATCGACAGCATCGGTGTGCAGCCGATCCCCGCAGAGGCCAGCAGCAGCGGCGCGTCCAGGCGGTCGAGCACCAGGTCCCCGTAGGGGGCGGAGACACGCAGCAGGTCGCCCGGCCGGGTGTGCTCGTGCAGGTGCCGGGACACCTCGCCGTCGGGGGCGCCCTGGCCGCGCACGCGCTTGACGGTGATCGACCGCAGCGGCGAGCCGGGGGCGCTGGACAGGCTGTACTGGCGTATCTGGCGGGCCCCGTCGGGAAGCTCCACCTGAACGGAGACGTACTGGCCGGGCCGGAAGGCGGGCGGGGGCGTGCCGTCGGCCGGGCGCAGGCGGAAGGTGGCGACGTCCTCGGTCTCCTCCGTGCGGGCGGCGACCTCCCAGCTGTGCCACACATCGCCCGCCAGGACGCCCTGCTGCGCGCGGAGCCGCTCCTCCACGGCTGTGAGGGCGCCCGCCATCAGCCAGTAGACCTCGTCCCAGGCGGCGGCGACCTCAGGGGTGACGGCGTCGCCCAGGACGTCGGCGATGGCGGCGAAGAGATGGGTGTGCACCACTTCGTACTGGGCCGGGGTCACGCCGAGGGAGGCGTGCTTGTGGGCGATCCGGTTGAGCATCACGTCGGGCCGGGTGCCGGGTCGCTCGACCAGCTGGGTCGCGAACGCCGCGATGGAGCCGGCGAGCGCCCGCCGCTGGTCCCCGGAGGCCTGGTTGCCGCGGTTGAACAGATCGCGCAGCAGTTCGGGATGGGCGGCGAAGAGCTTCTCGTAGAAGAGGTCGGCGATGTCCCCGATGGCCGCGCCGACCGTGGGGAGGGTGGCGCGGACTGTCGCGGTGGACCGGTCGGAGAGCATGGCAGGAGACTCCTTCGAAGGGTCGTGTGCCGTCCGGCCGGCTGTTCGGTTCACCCGGTCGGTCGCCCGGTCGGTCAATGAGCACGGCACATGCATATTTACGGGCGTGGAGCGATCCCGGTCGGCGGTCGAGGCCCGCTCGGGCGGGGCGGCTGATCAGTCGGGCGGCGGTCCGCTGCCGATCCCGAGCAGCAGCGGTCCGGTGGGCGATGCCACGAGATCGGTGACGGTGATCGGATCGAGATAGGCGTAGAACGCCTCCTGGGCCTGGCGCAGCGCGCCGCGCAGCCGGCAGCCGGAGCGGAGCGGGCAGGGCGTGTCGCCCTCGCACTCCACGACCTCCTCCGCCCCCTCCAGCTCCCGGACCAGCGAGCCGATGGAGGCGGCGCGTCCGGTGGCGGTCAGCGTGAGCCCGCCGCCCCGGCCGCGGCGGGCGTCGAGGAGGTCGAGGTGCTGGAGCCGGGCGACGACCTTCGCGGTGTGCGTGTACGGCACGCGCATGGCGGCCGCCACCTCGCGGGTGGTCGGCGGGTCTCCGGCCTCGGCGACCGCCAGTCGCATGAGGACGCGGAGCGCCACGTCGGTGAATCTCGTCAGCCGCATGCGGTCACTCTAGATAAATGGCATCCCTGATGCAACTTTACTGGGCTGCCGGGCGGCGCGGGCCAACGTGCCCCATTCGAAGGCTGATTAGTCACACTCTTTTGTGTAATGGCGCGCCGAGCCTCTGTGCTGAAAGGCTTTTCCTCGCAGGTCAGACCATGATTGAGAGGACGTCAGATGTCCGTTGGTGAAGAGGTCCGCGACACGCAGGCGCCGCCGCAGCAGAGTCTGGGGACGGCGGCTGCGCGGAACCTCGCGACGACCACCAAATCCGCGCCGCAGATGCAGGAGATCTCGTCGCGGTGGCTGCTGAAGATGCTGCCTTGGGTGCAGGTGCAGGGCGGTACGTACCGGGTGAACCGCCGGCTCAGCTATGCGGTCGGTGACGGCCGGGTGACCTTCGTCCAGACCGGGGACCGGGTGGCCGTGGTCCCCGCCGAGCTGGGAGAGCTGCCCGCTCTGCGGGGCTTCGGGGACGAGGAGGTCCTCGCCGAGCTGGCCCGCAGGTGCGAGCAGCGGGACGTGGCCGCGGGAGAGGTGCTCGCCGCTTCGGGGGAGGCGGCGGACCGGGTCTTCCTGCTGGCGCACGGCAAGGTCGAGAAGATCGGCGCCGGACCCTACGGGGACGAGGCCGAGCTGGGCGTCCTCGCCGACGGCGCGTACTTCGGCGACCAGAGCCTGATCGACGGAGGAGCGGTCTGGGAGTACACCGCCCGCGCCGTCACCCCGTGCACGCTCCTGACGCTGAGCCGTGCCGATGTGTACAACCTCGCCGAGCGCGCCGCGTCGCTCCAGGGCCACCTCACCGGTCTGCTCTCCATCCCGCACCAGCGGACCAACCGCTACGGCGAGGCGGCGATCGACCTCTCCGCCGGCCATGTGGGAGAGGCGGTCGTCCCGCACACCTTCGTCGACTACGAGGCGGCCCCCCGCGAGTACGAACTGAGCGTCGCCCAGACGGTGCTCAAGGTGCACAGCCGGGTCGCCGACCTCTACAACCAGCCGATGAACCAGACCGAGCAGCAGTTGCGGCTCACGGTCGAGGCGCTGCGCGAGCGCCAGGAGCACGAGCTGATCAACAACCGGGAGTTCGGGCTGCTCAACAACTGCGACTACGGGCAGCGGCTCCAGCCGCACGACGGGGCACCCAGCCCGGACGACATGGACGAGCTGCTCTCACGGCGCCGTGGCTCGAAGCTCTTCCTGGCCCATCCGCGTGCCATCGCCGCCTTCGGCCGCGAGTGCAACCGGCGCGGACTCGTCCCCGAGAGTGTGGACATCGGCGGCCACCACGTGCCTGCCTGGCGCGGGGTGCCGATCTTCCCGTCCAACAAGATCCCGGTCACCGACGCCCGCACCACCTCGATCATCTGCATGAGGACCGGGGAGGCGGAACAGGGTGTCGTCGGCCTCCAGCAGACCGGCATTCCCGACGAGATCGAGCCGAGTCTCTCGGTCCGCTTCATGGGCATCGACGAGCAGGCGATCATCTCCTACCTCGTGACGGCGTACTACTCCGCCGCCATCCTGGTGCCGGATGCCCTGGGGGTGCTGGAGAACGTCGAGGTCAGCCGCTGGCGTTGACACCGAGTCACCCGGGGGCCGGGCGGCTGCCACCACCGTCCGGCCCCCGGGCCCGCACCCACCGCACCGCCCCAGGGAGTCACCGTGACCATGACCAGTACGGACGCAGCGACGGAAGGGCACGAGGCCGCCGCGCTCCTGGAGCGCACCCGTGCCGTCGTCGACCCGCACCTGCGATCGGCCGTGGAGTCGCTGCCCGGGGGCATACGGCGGGTCGCGATGTACCACTTCGGTTGGGCGAACGCCGACGGGACGCCCGCAGCCGGCCACGCAGGCAAGGCCGTCCGGCCGGCGCTCGTGCTGGCGGCCGCCCGCGCGCTCGGCGGCGACCCCGACCAGGCGGTCCGGGCCGCCGTCGCCGTCGAACTGGCGCACAACTTCACCCTGCTCCACGACGACGTCATGGACGAGGACACCACCCGCAGGCACCGGCCCACCGCCTGGGCGATCTTCGGCATCCCGGACGCCATCCTCACCGGCGACGCCATGCTCGCCCTCGCCCAGCGGCTGCTCGTCGAGGACGCGCACCCGGCCGCGGCGCGGGCCGCCGCGCGTCTCTCCTCCTGTGTCATCGAGCTGTGCGCGGGACAACAGGCCGACTGCGCCTTCGAGGAGTGCGGCCCCGACGAGGTCACGCTGGACGCGTGCCTGGCCATGGCGACCGCCAAGACAGGCGCCCTGCTGGGCTGCGCGTGCGCGCTCGGAGCCCTCTACGCGGGGGCCGACGACCGGGCGGTCGGGGCCATGGACGGGTTCGGGCGGGAGGCGGGGCTCTCCTTCCAGCTCATCGACGACCTGATCGGCATCTGGGGGGACCAGGCCCGCACCGGCAAACCCGTCGGCGCGGATCTGGTCGCCCACAAGAAGTCCTTGCCCGTGGTGGCCGCCCTCACCTCGGGCGTCCCGGCCGCCGCCGAGCTCGCCGCCCTCTACCGGGGGGCCATGACCACCCCGTCGGAGGTGAACCGGGCGGCGGACGCCGTGGAGCGGGCCGGCGGCCGGGACTGGGCCCAGGCCTGCGCCGCCGACCGGATGTCCCGCGCGGTCCACCACCTCTCCCGCGCGGTCCCCGACCCCAGCGGCGCGGGCGACCTGCTCGCCCTGGCCGAATTCGTCACGCGGCGCACGGGCTGACCGGCCTTTCGGGCCCCGGTGCGCCCTACTCAACTCTAGGATGCCGAAGGTCGGTTGAGGCGATGATTCACAGGAGCGGCGGTCGGTCATGGGCTTACGGACACAGCGTGCGGGCCGGGGGGACAGGGACCTGGTCGTCTCGGTCATGGAGGCGGCGTTCCACCATGACCCGGTGAGCGTCTGGGTGTTTCCCGAAGAGGCGCACCGGAGGGCGGTGCACGGCGCGTTCCTCGGTGTGTTCGTGGACGCCGCCCTCGCCGGGGGCCACATCGACATCGCAGAGGACGACGCGGCGGTGGCCCTGTGGCTGCCCGTCCCCGCTGGAGCACCCGAGGAGGAGGACCCCACGCCCGCCCTGATGCGCCGGACCGCCGACCCCGACAACGAGCGCTGTGAACTGGTGGGCAGGCTCACCGGAGCGGTCCATCCGCACGACCGCGCACACGCCTACCTGCTGATGATCGGCGTCTCGCCCGAGCGCCAGGGGGAGGGCATCGGGGCGGAGCTGATCGGGGCGGAGCTGGAGCGCTGCGACCGGGAGGGCCTGCCGTCGTATCTGGAGGCGAGCAGCGCCCGCAGCCGGAAGCTGTACGAGCGGCTGGGGTTCCGCTTCCTGGGCCGCACCGTCGATCTGCCGGACGGCCCGTCCATGTGGCCCATGTGGCGTGAACCCCACGCGGGGTGAGCCGCCCCCGGAGGGGGCCGACGGAAGCCGGACATGGCAGGGGCTACAGTCCCTGCTCATGACAGATGAGTCGTGGTCCGGCTGGTACCGGGACCGCAGGGGTTGTGACGCCGTCGTCCTCACCACGGACGGGCAGCAGCTCCGGATGCGTATCAGAGGGGTCGACTTCGAGGGCGAGAGCTTCGACGACCTCGCCCCGGTCGCGGGCATGCCGCCGGAGAGCGGGATGTTCGCCCTCGCGGACGGCGCGCTCACCGACTGTGTGCTGGAATGGGACCTGCCGCTGCCCGTCCTCGTCGCGGGTGCGCTCCGCCATGCCACGCTCAGCTGCCTGCTCTCTCTGCGCCGGGCCGACCCGGACCTGCACCTCGCCCTCCACCTGGACGGCGCGGTGTACGAATCGGCCCGCGCGGAAAGCGACCTCGCCGCGGCCCTGGCCGCCGTGCAAAGGGCCCTGCCGGACGGCGTCCGCCTCCAGGCCTGCATAGCCTGCGCCTTCTCCGACTACTTCCCGGCCCCCGGTCGCGGCTTCTCCGGCGGTCTCGCCTGCTTCCGCGGAGCCAAGGACGCCTACCGGGACACGGCGGGTGAGGACGACGTCCTGGACGTGTGGGACCGGCGGACCGGATTCGTGCAGGAGATCTGGAGCTGCCGGGAGTTCGAGGCACGCCCGGTCGAGGGTGCGGGCACCGGCCACCGGGGGGCCTTCCCGCTGGAACTGGCCTGAGGCGCACCGCCCTTCCGCCGCGCCGGCCCGCCCCGCCGTTCTTCTCCGCGCCTTGCCGTTGGGGCACCTGACCTTCGCTGGGGCAAGCCCGCCCGGCCGGAGGCGTGGCCAGTCCGGCCGAAGGCCGTGTACGGCCGGGCCTACGGGGCCCCGCGTCGGCGAAGGGGAGCCCGACCGTCGGAAAGGGGCAAGGGGCCCCGCCGCGTCCGCGCACGCCGTGCGGAGCCGGCCCGGGCCCCTTCTGCTTCTGCGCGAGGGCGCCGGCCGGCCCCGGGGCAGGGGACCGGCCGGCGCCCTCGACGGATGGTGCTGCACGGGGCCCGGCGGGCCCGGTGTCAGGAGGCGGAGCGGGCGAGGGCGGCCAGGCCGTTGCGCCACAGGGTGTTCACCCGGGCCCGCTCGTTGGCGTCCGGAATGGCGTTGGTGCAGGACGGGCCGGGGCCGCCGCCGGACATCAGCTCGCTGCACGGTCCGGAGTAGTGGTCCGGCAGTCCGAGGACGTGCCCGGTCTCGTGCGTGGTGACGCGGGTCGAGTTGTACTGCTGGTTCTGCCGGTAGTCCAGGAAGATGTAGCCGCGGCCGTGCCCGTCGGTGCTCGCGTAGGAGCCCCGCGAGTCATTGCCCTCGTAGTACCGGAAGTCGGCGTTGGAGCCCTCCTGGAGGCGGACGTTGGAGACCGAGCTGTTCCAGATCCGTGTGCTGCTGGCTATCTGGCTGCGGAAGGACGGCGCGCTCGACGCGTTGTAGGTGACCGTGACCGCCTGCGCGCCCGGGTTGGCGGCGCGTTTCTCTGCGACGGACTTCATGACGGCGTCGAGGAAGGCGCGGTTCGCCTCCGCGTTCTCGCCCGAACCGTTGTACGCGGCGATGGTGGCCGCCGAGGACAGGGGAGCGGCGGGGCCCGGAGCGGCGGAGACCACGGGGGCGGTGCCCAGTGCGGCGACGAGGACGAGCCCGGCGGCGGCGGAGGCGATGGCGGTGCTGAGGAGTCTCATGGGGGGTTCTCCTGCGTGTCGGGTGAACCCGCGCCGTGGGGGTGTCCGCTGAGCGGACGGAGCGCGGGGCGGTACGGGGAGAGTGTGGGGGTGCGGGCCGCCGCCGGGGATGATGCCGGACGGCGATAGCACCGCCCTATCCCCGCCCGACACGAGCGTCGGCCGCCCCGGGCCGCGTCGCACCGGCGGCGTCGAACCGTCGCTCCCGCCCGCGCCGGGGTCCCACCCGGGCACGAGCCGGCCGCCCTCGACGCCGTGCGTGTCCCCGATGCGGCAGCACCCCGCACCCGCCGTCCCGACACCCCCTGAATTGCCGTCGTTTGGTGGGGTTGCGACGTCTGGTGCGCGGGGCGTGGCGGTCATAGTGTCCGCTGCATGGAGCTTGAGGTGAGACACCTCAGGGCGTTGTGCGCCATCGCCGACGCGGGCAGTCTGCACCAGGCGGCCCGCCGTCTCGGCGTGAGCCAGCCCTCCCTGACCACCCAGTTGCGGCGGATCGAGAACGCGCTGGGAGCCGAGCTGTTCCGCCGCGAGCGCACCGGCTGCCGCCCGACTCCTCTGGGGCGCACCGTCCTGAGCCGGGCCCGGCCGCTCGTCGACGGCATGAGCGCCCTGGTCTCCGAAGCGCTGGCGGAGGCCGACACCGCCCGGCCCTCCGGCTCCCGGCTGCGCATCGGCTCGACCGCGAGCCGGGTCATCGGCGGCTGGCTGCGCCGACTGCGGGCGAGCCTGCCCGGCACCGACATCGCCCTGCGGGTCGACGTGTCGGCGCGTGAACTGCTGCGCTCGGTCCAGGCGGGCCGCCTGGACGTCGCCTTCGTCCACGAGGTGGAGGGCAGCCCGCTCGCCGTCCCGGAGGGCCTGGAGCGGCGCGTCCTGCTCGACCGCGAACCGCAGTTCATCTCGCTCTCCCGCGACCACCCGGCCGCCGGCAGCCGTGTGGTGGAGCTGCGGGACCTGGCCGGCGACCCCTGGATGGTCGATCCGACAGTGGACGGCGAGTGGGCGGGGGTGCGCCGGGTGCTCGGCGCGGCCGGGCTCGACCCGCCGGTCCTGCACGGCGATTACCTCACCGCGGCCTCCCTCGTCGTGCTCGGCGAGGCCGTCGCGCCCTGTCAGCCCACGTCCGGTCCGCGCGACGACATGGCGATCCGCCCGCTGCGGGGCGACCCGCTCGCCGTGCGACTCCTCCTGGTCTCCCGGCCGGGAGCGGACGTCGCGGTGGTGTACGAGGAGTTGGAGGCCGCCTACCGGGAGGCGGCGCGGCGGGTGAGCGGCTACCACGAGTGGCTGTTGCGTCACCACAGCCCGCTGGCCCGAGCGCTCTGACGCCCAGGGGCCCGAGGCCGGTGAGTTCCCCGTTCTGCTGACAGCGTCGGGGTGTTCCCCGGGGCCCTGAGCGCGGGCAAGCTCGTCCCATGAGGCTTCTGGTGCTGGGCGGTACGGAGTTCGTGGGGCGGGCCGTCACCGACGCCGCGCTGGCCAGGGACTGGCAGGTCACGGTGTTCCACCGGGGCCGCCACGCGCCCCCGCCCGGCGTGAGCGTGCTGACGGGGGACCGCACCGGCCGGGCGGGCGGACTGACCGCGCTGGCCGGGAGCGACGAGGTCTGGGACCTGGTGGTCGACACCTGGAGCGGGGCGCCCGCGGCCGTCCGGGACGCCGCCCGGCTGCTGTCCGGCCGCGCCGGGCACTACGCCTACGTCTCCAGTCGCTCGGTCTACGCCTTCCCGGCCGCCGCCGGGCTGGACGAGGACGGCCCCGTGGTGGCCGGCGCCTCGCCCGACGAGGACGGGGACGTGCCGTACGACCGGGCCAAGCGCGGCGGCGAGCTGGCCGCACTCGACGCCTTCGGGGACCGGGCCCTGCTGGCGCGGGCCGGGCTGATCATCGGCCCGGGGGAGAACATCGGCCGACTGCCCTGGTGGCTCTCCCGGACAGCCCGCGGCGGACCCGTGATCGCCCCCGGGCCGCGCACCGCGGAGCTCCAGTACGTCGATGCCCGGGACCTGGCGGAGTGGCTCCTGGACGCCTCGGCGCGCGGGCTGCACGGCGCGTACAACACCGTCAGCCGCCCCGGTCACACCACCATGGGGGAGTTGCTCGACGCCTGCGTCGACGTCACCGGGGCCGATGCCGAACTGCGCTGGACCGATCCGGAGGTCCTGACCTCCGCCGGGGTCGAGCCCTGGAGCGACCTGCCGATCTGGCTGCCGGAGGGTGAGCTGCACGACAGCCTGCACCGGGGCGGCCACGTCAAGGCGTACGCCGCAGGGCTGCGCTGCCGTCCGGTCGCGGAGACCGTCGCGGACACCTGGTCCTGGATGTGCGATCGGGGAGGCGTCGCGCCTCGCCGTGCCGACCGCCCTTCCGTGGGCCTCGATCCTCTTCTGGAGGCGAAACTGCTGACTTCTGACGCCGTGTCGCCCGATGCGGGGTGAGGGCCGAAAGCCCCTCATAGGGCTACACAAGTGGACGAGAGCGGCGTGTCATACAAAATGACTAAGTGTTAAAGATGCATATTTCCCGGCATGGAACAGAAGGCGCGCAGGCGCGGCAACGCAATCCGGGCAGCAGTGACAGTGGCCACGGCCGCGGCGATGGTGGGCGTGCTGGCCCCGGCCGCGGGTGCCGATCCGCTGCCGGGCGGACTGGGACCCTGCCTCGGCAGCTCCTGCCCGTCCAGCTGGAACGACCCCAACAACGGCCCGGTCACCAACTTCGACAGCAATATCAACGTCTACGTCGGCGGGGACTTCCTGGTCCGGGAGGCGGCGGCAGAGGCGGAGGGGAAGGTCGTCACCCTCGGCCGGTTCGACATGGACAAGCGGGACGGGGTCTCGCAGGTCTACAACGTCGGCATCGCGGGCGTCGGCTCGCGGGTGCCGCCGCCGGACGGCTCCGACTACCTGACGGCGGGCGGGGATGTCACCATCGCCCCTGGGGAGCGCCTCCTGGCAGAGGAGGGGACCCACTCCGGCCGCGTGGCGTACGCGGGGGACCTCACGGGCACGGTGAACCCCGCTACCGCGCCACGCTTCGATCCCGAGGCGGCCGCCCCCTACACCGAGCTGCGACCCCAGCTCACCGAGGCCAGCCGTTGCTACGCGTACGACGGCGACGAGCACCGGGCGGCGACGGGCACGTGGCAGAAGGTCGGCGACGTCATGACGTTCACCGGGGACGGCACGTCAGCGATCCAGATCTTCGACGTGGACGCGGACCTGGAGTCGGAGGCGGGTGGCAATACGGGATTCGTGTTCAACGGCATTCCCGAGGGGGCGACCGTGCTGGTCAACGTCTACGGCGGCACCCGCAGCGTCGCCACGTTCATGGGCTCCTTCCCCAACGAGGGCCTCCGCGAGAACCTGTTGTGGAACTTCCCCGACGCCACCGACCTGTCGTTGACCGGCCCGGCCCAGTTCGAGGGGAGCGTCCTGGTCGGCCAGCCGGCGAGCACCACCGTGCTCAGCATGAGCGGCACCAACGGGCGCTTCTACACGGCGGGTTCGCTTACCCACACCTCGGCGGGCGCTTCGGGCGGCCAGGAGATCCACGCGTACCCCTTCGACGGCGACCTGCCGTCCTGCACACCGGACCCGACGCCGACGCCGACGGACCCGACGCCGACGCCGACGCCTACGCCGACGCCGACGGACCCGACGCCGACGCCGACGCCTACGCCGACGCCGACGGACCCGACGCCGACGCCGACGCCTACGCCGACGCCGACGGACCCGACGCCGACGCCGACGCCNACGCCGACGCCGACGGACCCGACGCCGACGCCGACGCCGACGGACCCGACGCCGACGCCGACGCCGACGGACCCGACGCCGACGCCCACGCCCACGGACCCGACGCCGACGCCCACGCCCACGGACCCGACCCCCAGCCCCACGGACCCCACGCCCAGCCCCACGGACCCCACGCCCAGCCCCACGGACCCCACTCCCAGCCCCACGGACCCCACGCCCAGCCCCACGGACCCGACCCCCAGCCCCACCGGGCACACGCCGCGTCCCACTCCCTCACCGAGCGACCCGGGAGAGCTTCCCGACACCGGGTCCCAGGGCGGTGAATGGATCATCGGGTCCATCGCGGCAGCGCTGGTGGCCGCCGGCGGAACGGTCCTCGTGGCCACGCGCAGGGCACGCCGCCGCACCTTCTAGCGCCGCGACCGGCCCTGTGCGCCGGGAAGGGCGCCGATCGACGCCCGCCGGACCCCGGCGCGGCCCCGAGGCCGTGCGGAAGCCGTGCGGAGCCGACGACCGGGAGACCACGGTGTCCCGGTCGTCGGCCCCGCCGGCCTCACGCACCGGCCCGCAAGAACGACGAGAGGAAGACGAATCCCTGTGAACGGCCCCCTCATCGCGGTGACCGGAGCGAGCGGAGAGGTCGGCGGCCGGGTGGCCCGGCGGCTCGCCCGGACCGGCGTTCCCGTACGGCTCCTCGGCCGCGACCCGGCCCGCCTCCCCGACCTGCCCGGCGCGGACCAGGCGCCCGCCGCCCCCTACGGCGACGGCGAGGCCATGCGCCGGGCCCTCGACGGAGCGCACACCCTCTTCCTGGTATCCGCCCACGAGACCCCCGACCGGGTGCGCCAGCACACCACGGCGGTCGACGCGGCTGTGGCGGTGGGCGTGGAGCGGATCGTGTACGTGTCCTTCCAGGGCGCCGCGCCCGACGCCACGTTCACCTTCGCCCGGGACCACTGGGACACCGAGGCCCACATCCGTACCGCCGAGGTGCGCCACACCTTCCTCCGTGACAACTGGTACCAGGCGGGGCTGCCCGCGATGACGGGGGCGGACGGCGTGCTGCGCGGACCGGCCGGTGACGGCCGGGTCGCGGCCGTCACCCACGAGGACATCGCGGACGCCGCGGCGGCCGTACTGCTGGAGGAGGGGACGGCCCACGACGACCGGACCTACGACCTCACCGGGCCGGAGGCGTTCACACTCGCCGAGGCCGCCGAGGAGCTGAGCCGCGTCACCGGCCGCACCGTCTCCTACGTTCCCGAGAGCCGCGAGGAGGCCTACTCCTCCCGTGCCGGCTACGGGGCCGAGGACTGGGAGGTGGCCGGCTGGGTCACCTCCTACGAGGCCATCGCCAACGGCGAACTGGCCGCCGTGTCGGACGCGGTGCGCACGCTCACCGGACACCCGGCGACGCGCTTCGCCGACTTCCTGGCGGAGCACCCGGACAGCTACCGTCACCTGCTGCGGGACCGCTGACCCGACAGAGCCGACCCGGGCCCGCCGGCCGCGTGCACCGACACGGGATATGACGCAAGGGACTGCCCTCGCTCTCCGTCAGCAGACGGTGGGCGAGGACGCACTGCTCGTAGAACGGCCCGTACTCCTCCTCGTCGAACCGCAGCACCCGGCCCAGGGCGTAACCCGAGGAGAACTCCTCCCACGAGCGGTGGGCCGACTTGCTCAGCGCCCCGGCGTGGACGATCGCCCGCTCCGCCTCGGCCGGCGTGCAGTAGCGCGCCGACAGCCCCCAGCGCGCCAGGTTCACCGCCCGTCCGTAGTCGTACGCGACCGTGGTGCGCACCCGGCCGTCCGGCGGCAACAGCCCGTCCGCCCGGAACCGCTCCTCGTACCGGGTGAAGCGGTGCAGCGCCCGGTCCGCCTCCGCCCGGTCCGCCTCCGCCCGGTCCTCGGCGTCGCGCCCCGCGAGAGCCCGGCCAACCGCCTCGGACCACTCCGCACGCGCCGGGGTGCGGCCCAGCCGGGTCGCGAGCGTCTGCCTGCTCCGCCGGACGGCTTCCTGTACCCGCCCCACCAGCTGGTTCTTCATCAGCGCGCCGAGCCGGTCGCGGAACTCGGCCCGATGCTGGATGCCCCAGGGACGGCGCAGCCGGGCCCGGTCCAGCGCATAGTCCTGGTACACCGCGCCCAGCCGGTTCCACACCAGGCCGTTGTGGACCGCGAGGTGAGCGCCGAGCGCCAGACCGTGGGCGAGCGGGCCGCGCAGCGCGCCACCGCTGTCGGTGAGCAGCCTCCCGGTCCGTGCTCCGCCGTGCCGCTCCTCGGCCTTCTGCCAGGCCCGCAGCCACCGGGGCCCGGCGGCGACCAGCGCGGCGTGCGGGGTGGAGTGGTTGACGGCGAGGCGGCGCGCGTCGTACGGCCAGATCCGGGCGAGTTCCCCGAGGCCGACCTCGCGGCAGACCCACTCCGGGTGCCAGGGCGGGAGCAGGCCCGCGGTCAGCACCGGCACGGCGGTGCGCCGGACGGCGTCGTCGCGGAACGTGGGGAGCGGGGGAGTCCAGCCGGGCATGCCGGCGTGCAGCCGGGGGACGAGCACGTACAGCCGACTGCGCGCGAGCACGCCGAGAACGGCCTCCGCGTCGCCGCCTGACCGCCCGGCCGGGGAGCGTGCCCGTTTCGTAGGATCGCCCCGTGACAACGGGGAGCGGGGCGGCCGGGCAAAAAACCGCACCCGGTCCGTGGTGGCCGCCGTTCTCGGCGGCCTGCGGACCGGGTGCGGACCGGTAGGAAGTCCGACCAGCGAAAGAGCAGGTCAGACAGCCCAGCCAGAGATCAAGCCTTCTTGGTCTCCCAGAAGATCTTGTCGATCTGGGCGATCAGGTCAAGAGCCTTCTGACCCGTCGCCGGGTCGTTCGAGCCCTTGGCCGCGGAGAGCGCCTTCAGGGTGTCGTTGACCAGCTGGTGCAGCTCCGGGTACTTCTCGAAGTGCGGGGGCTTGAAGTAGTCGCTCCAGAGCACCGAGACGTGGTGCTTCGCGAGCTCGGCGCGCTGCTCCTTGATCAGGACCGCGCGGGTGCGGAAGTCCGCGTCCTCGTTGGCCTGGTACTTCTCCTGGACGGCCTTGACCGACTCGGCCTCGATGCGGGCCTGGGCCGGGTCGTACACGCCGCAGGGCAGGTCGCAGTGGGCGCTGACCTTCACCTTGGGGGCAAACAGGCGGGAAAGCATGGAGCTGTCCTCCTCGTGATCGTCTTCTCAGGTGGGACATTACTCCGTGGAGCGCCGCTTTCCGCGGGTGCCCCAGGGGCTTAGGACAAAAGTCCGGGGTGAGAATCGTGCCGTCGGCCGAACGCACGGCGTGACACGCGGGCGACGGGGTGAGGAGGAACGGGAGGTGCCGGAAATGCCGGATCGACGACGAGTGTCCGGAGGTGGGCGGGTGGTGCGGCGTCCGCTGCGGGTGGTCGAGGTGACGGGCCCTTCGATGGTGCCCACGCTGTACCACGGCGACCTGCTGCTGGTGCAGTACGGAGCCCCGGTGCGCCCCGGCCACGTGGTGATCCTGCGCCACCCCTTCCAGCAGGATCTGCTGGTGGTCAAACGGGCTGCCGAGCGGCGGCCCGGCGGCTGGTGGGTGCGGGGCGACAACACCTTCGCGGGCGGGGACAGCACCGACTACGGGGTCGTGCCGGAGGAGCTGGTGCTGGCCCGGGTGCGGGCCCGCTACCGGCCCCCCGCCCAGGGTCAGCGGTCGTTCACGGCGGTGCTGGGCTGGGCGCTCTCCGCGCTGCGGCCGGTGCGCTCCGCCTCCTCGCGCTTGCGGGCCCGGTAGGCGGCCACGTTCGCCCGGGTCGCGCAGCGGTCGGAGCAGTAGCGCCGGGACCGGTTGGTGGAGGTGTCCAGGTAGGCGTTGCGGCAGGGCAGTGCCTCGCACAGGCCGAGCCGGTCGACGCCGTGCTCTGTGAGGTGGAAGGCGAGGCCCATCGCCGCGATGGCCGCGTATCCGGCCGTCGCGTTCGAGGGGTGGTCGGCCAGGTGCATGTGCCAGTCGGGCCGGCCGTCCCCGTCCCGTGTGTCGTGGCCGGAGATCTGCGGACTCACCGGGAACTCCAGCAGCAGTGAGTTGAGCAGGTCGACCGCGAGCGTCTCGTCGCCGCCGTCGGCCGCCTCGAAGACCGCGCGCAACCGCCCCCGTACGGAACGGAAGCGGGTCACGTCCGCCTCCGTCGTCCGCCGCGCCGCCTGCTGGTTGGCGCCGAACAGCTCCCGGACCGCCTCGACCGAGGTGAGCCCGTCCTTGTTGCGGACCGGCTCCTCGGTGTTGACCAGGCGGACGGCGTAGTCCGAGTAATAGGCCAGTTCCACTTGTAGTCCTTACTGTGTCGGTCTAGAGTCGGGGCATCGGCCAGTGTAATGGTCGATTGATGGAAACGGGCATTACGTGGAGGGTGACGTGACAGAGACGGCTACGGGCGCCGACTGGCAGGCCTGGCAGAGGAGCTGGGACCGGCAGCAGGAGTGGTACATGCCCGACCGCGAGGAGCGGTTCCGGGTGATGCTGGACATGGTCGAGGCGGTCGTCGGCCCGAAGCCGCGGGTGCTCGACCTCGCCTGCGGCACGGGCAGCATCACGGACCGGCTCCTCAAGCGGCTCCCGGAGGCCACCAGCACCGGGGTCGACCTCGACCCCGCGCTCCTGGCCATCGCCCGCGGCACCTTCGAGGGCGACGACCGGGCCGCCTTCGTCACCGCCGACCTCAAGGACCCCGACTGGACCGCCCGGCTGCCGCACACCGCGTACGACGCGGTCCTCACCGCGACCGCTCTGCACTGGCTGCACAGCGAGCCGCTCACCACGCTCTACGGGCAGCTCGGCGGGCTCGTCCGGGACGGCGGGGTCTTCATGAACGCCGACCGCACCATCGACCCGGCCACGCCCCGGATCAACGCCGCGGAACGCGCCCACCGGCACGCCGCGATGGACCGCGCCAAGGCCGACGGGGCGCTGGACTGGGCCCAGTGGTGGGCCGTCGCCGCGAAGGACCCCGTCCTGGCCGGCCCCACCGCCGAACGCTTCGCGATCTTCGGCGAGCACGCCGACGGCGACATGCCCTCCGCCGACTGGCACGCCCGCACCCTGCTCGCCTCCGGATTCGCCGAGGCCCGTGCGGTCTGGGCGTCGCCCTCGGACACGCTGGTGCTGGCCGTGAAGTAGCCCGGGGCCCGGGAAGAAGACGGGCAGTGCGGCCGACCCGGACGAGAACCTCTGCGTCCGGGTCGGCCGGGACCCGGCCCGCACCGACTGCGTACGCGAGGCGCTCCCCGACGGCCGGGTGCTGACCCTGTGGGACGACGCGATGCCGTTCCGGGGCGGCGACGACGTCCGGTGGGGCCCCGGACTCGCCGGCCGGCTCACCCGGCAGGACGGCTCCCAGTCCCCGGTGCGCGTCAGCACCGGCTTCGAGGGCGCCGGCAGGGCCCCCGCTCCCCGAGCCGCCGCTGTCCCGGCAGCAGGTGAAGGGGCTGCTCACCGGCGCCGAGGCGCTGCCGAAGGGCTGAGGCGGACGCACGGGAGGGCGGTACGGACCNTACCGCCCTCCCGTGCGCGGCGGCGCCCCGCCCTACAGCACCTTGGACAGGAACGACTTCGTCCGGTCCTGCTGGGGGTCGGTCAGCACGTCGCGCGGGTGGCCGGACTCGACCACCACGCCGTCGTCCATGAAGACCAGCGCGTCGCCGACCTCGCGGGCGAAGCCCATCTCGTGGGTGACGACGATCATCGTCATGCCGTCCTCTGCCAGGCCGCGCATCACGTCCAGGACGTCGCCGACCAGCTCCGGGTCCAGGGCGGAGGTCGGCTCGTCGAAGAGCATCAGCTTCGGCTCCATCGCCAGCGCGCGGGCGATGGCCACGCGCTGCTGCTGCCCGCCGGAGAGCTGCGAGGGGAAGTTCGTCGCCTTGTCGGCGAGGCCCACCCGGTCCAGCAGTCTCTCGGCGCGGGCCCGCGCCACGGCCTTGGCCTCGCCCCTGACCTGCACCGGGGCCTCCATGACGTTCTCCAGCGCCGTCATGTGCGGGAACAGGTTGAAGCGCTGGAAGACCATGCCGATGTCGCGGCGCTTGAGGGCGACTTCGCTGTCCTTGAGCTCGTAGAGCCGGTCGCCCTTCTGACGGTAGCCGACCAGCTCGCCGTCGACCGAGAGCCGGCCGGCGTTGATCTTCTCCAGGTGGTTGATGCACCGCAGGAACGTCGACTTGCCGGAACCGGACGGGCCGATCAGGCAGAACACCTCACGCGGGGCGACCTCCAGGTCGATGCCCTTGAGGATGTGCGCGGCGCCGAAGGACTTGTGGACGCCCTCGGCCTTCACCATGGGAGTGGTCATGCTCAGACACCTCCGGAGGGCCGGTTGCTGAAGGAGGCGAGGTTGGTCCTGACGCGCTGCCACGGGGTCGGCGGCAGCGAGCGCTGGGAGCCGCGCGCGAAGCGGCGCTCCAGGTAGTACTGGCCGACGCTGAACACGCTGGTCATCACGATGTACCAGATGGACGCGACGAACAGCATCTCCATCACCGCGTACGAGGTGGAGCCGATCTGCGAGGTGGAGCGGAGCAGTTCGTTGTACGTGACCGCGTAGACCAGTGCGGAGGTCTTCAGCATGTTGATGAACTCGTTGCCGGTCGGCGGGATGATCACACGCAGCGCCTGCGGCAGGACCACGCGGCGCATGGTCTTCGCCTGCGTCATGCCGAGCGCGTGGGACGCCTCGGTCTGGCCCTCGTCCACCGACTGGATGCCCGCGCGGCAGATCTCCGCCATGTAGGCGGCCTCGTTCAGGGCCAGGCCCAGCAGGGCGCACATGAACGGGGTCATGACGTCCGTCATCTCGTCCTTGTAGACGAACGGGATGTGCAGGACCGGGAAGATCAGCGCGAGGTTGAACCAGAGCAGCAGCTGCACGTAGACGGGGGTGCCCCGGAAGAACCAGATGTACAGCCAGGCCACCCAGCTGGTGACCGGGTTCTTCGAGAGGCGCATCACGGCCAGCAGGACGCCGAGCAGGACGCCGAGCACCATCGCCAGGACGCTGATCAGCACGGTACGGCCCGCCCCGGCGAGGACGCTGCTGTCGAACAGCTTGTCCTGGACGGCGTGCCACTGGATGTCGCCCTGCGAGAAGGCGTATCCGAGGGCCGCGAGGAGGCCGATGACCACGGTGCCGCTGATCCAGCGGCCGGGGTGGCGGACCGGGATGGCCTTGATGTTCTCCGGGGGCGCGGTCGCGTCCTCGGAGACGGGCGCCGGGCCGGCGGGTGAGCCGACGGGCGCCTTGTCGAGCTTGTCAGTCATGGTGACTGCCCTTCAGTGGAGCGTCCGGTCACTTGCCGCCGTTGATGGCGGCCTTGTCGATCGCTCCCGTGCCGGCGCCCCACTTGTCGAGCACCTTCTGGTACGAACCGTCGGCGATGATCGCGTCGACGGCCTCCTTCAGGGCGTCCCGCAGCCCGGTGTTGTCCTTCTTGACGGCGATGCCGAAGGGGCCCGCGTCGATCTGCTCGCCGACGACCTCGAAGGCGTTGCCGCCGTCGGCCTTGCGGGCCAGGTCGACCGCGACCGGGTAGTCGTTGACGCCGGCGACCGCGCCACCGGCCTTGACCCGGGTCTGGGCCTCGGTGTCGTTCTCGAAGGCCTGGATCTTGATGGCCTTCCCGCCGCCGTCGGTGCAGGCCTTCGACTGCGTCTCCAGGGCCTTCTCATACGTGGTGCCGCGCTGGACGGCGGCGGCCTTCCCGCAGAGGTCCTCGATGGACTTGATGCCCTCGGGGTTGCCCTTCTTCGTGTACACGGCGGTGCCGGCCAGGAAGTAGTCGACGAAGTCGACGCCCTCGCCCAGCTTCTTGCCGGACTCGTCCAGGCCCTCCTGGCGCTGCTTGTTGTCCGTGATGGACGACATGGCGATGTCGTGGCGGCCGGTGTTCAGGGCGGTGATCAGCCCGTCGAAGGAGCCGGAGGTGAACTCGAACCTCACGCCGAGCTTCTTGCCGAGGGCGGCGGCCAGGTCGGGGTCGACGCCCACGATCTCACCGTTCTCGACGGACTCCATCGGGGCGTACTCGGCGTTCGTGCCGACCTTGATGACGCCCGACTTCTGGTACTTCTCCGGCAGCTTGGAGAACAGCGGGGCACCGCTCTTCGTGGCCGTGCCGCTGCCGGCCTCGGAGGAGGCGCTGTCGGTCTGGTCACCGCAGCCGGTGAGCAGCATGGCGCCGGCGACCGCGACGGCGCCGATCGCCGCAATCCGGGACTTCGCGGTCGTACGACGCGTGGTGCTTGCGGTCATGTCGGAATCCTTCGGCAGGTGAGGGTGGGTGCTCCGCGGTGGTCTGGCACGCACCTTCGAGCGCCGCCACCTTGTGTGATGACGGCATCCTGCCATTCGGGGCGGCCCCTACAGAGGTCTGACCATGTCAAAATCAGATAACGGGCGACCCCCGAACCTCAACCGGCCGCACGCCAGGGCCGGATCATCTGTGGGCAGGTATTCCTTCCGCCGGAGAATCTTCGGTGCGTCTCGGGTGGTGGATGGCATTTATGCCGGTTTGGCGACTTGTCCAGATATTCGACTATGAGTCACGTCACCGACTCGATATGGACTCGTCCGTAACATCGTTCGTCCGGTAAGAAAGACGTTTACACCCCTCATCCGGGGCTCAGGGCGCGTGTGCGGCGCGCCCGCGCGTGTGCACCTCACCCTGCCGGGGCGGGCCAACCGCCCGGCGCAGGGCGCACACGCGGTGCCCGCCCACCCCTCCTCAACCAGGAGTGGCCACCCTCAAACGATGAAGACTTAAGGGGTCAACACCATGGCAGCGGAGATCGTCAATCCTCGCAGCGACAGCACCACCGACAGCGGTACCCGGCATGCGAACACCTCGGACGGCGGGACCGACGAACCCTTCGACCCGGCCTTCGCCCTCCACCGGGGCGGGAAGATGGCCGTGCGGTCCACCGTCCCGATCCGGGACAGGGACGACCTTTCCCTCGCCTACACGCCCGGCGTGGCGAAGGTGTGCAGCGCCATCGCCGACAACCCCGAGCTCGTCCACGACTACACCTGGAAGTCCCAGGTCGTGGCCGTCGTGACGGACGGGACCGCCGTGCTCGGTCTCGGCGACATCGGACCGGAGGCGTCCCTCCCCGTGATGGAGGGCAAGGCCATCCTCTTCAAGCAGTTCGGCGGCGTCGACGCGGTGCCGATCGCGCTCGCGACCACCGACGCCGACGAGATCGTCGACACCGTGGTGCGGCTCGCCCCCTCCTTCGGCGGGGTGAACCTGGAGGACATCTCGGCGCCCCGCTGCTTCGAGATCGAGCGCAAGCTCCAGGAGCGCCTGGACATCCCGGTCTTCCACGACGACCAGCACGGCACCGCCGTCGTCACCCTGGCCGCCCTGCGCAACGCCGCCAAGCTCTCCGGGCGGACCCTGGGCGACCTGCGCGGCGTCATCTCCGGCGCGGGCGCGGCGGGCGTGGCGATCGCCAAGTTCCTGCTGGAGGCGGGCATCGGCGACATCGCGGTGGCCGACCGCAAGGGCATCGTCAGCCGGGACCGGGAGGACCTCACCGACGTCAAGCGCGAGCTGGCCCGGATCACCAACCGGGCCGGCGTCTCCGGCTCGCTGGAGAAGGCGCTCGCCGGCGCGGACGTCTTCATCGGCGTCTCCGGCGGCACGGTCCCGGAGGCGGCGGTGGCCTCGATGGCCCCCGGCGCGTACGTCTTCGCGATGGCCAACCCGAACCCGGAGGTCCACCCGGAGGTCGCGCACAAGTACGCGGCCGTCGTGGCGACCGGGCGTTCGGACTTCCCGAACCAGATCAACAACGTGCTGGCCTTCCCCGGCATCTTCGCCGGCGCGCTCCAGGTCCGGGCCTCCCGGATCACCGAGGGCATGAAGATCGCCGCGGCGACCGCGCTGGCCGACGTCGTCGGTGACGAGCTGGCGGCCGACTACGTGATCCCCTCGCCGTTCGACGAGCGGGTCGCCCCGGCGGTGACCGCCGCGGTGGCGGCGGCCGCGCGTGCCGAGGGCGTGGCACGGCGCTGACACGCCCGAACGCAGGGCGCGGTGGGGCGGAGTCCGGGACCCGGGCCCCGCCCCACCCCGTCCCCGCGGGGCCCAGCAGGGGGCCGGGCCGAAGGGGCGGCGCGCGGGACCGGGTTGGCGCGCGTCACACCGGCAGCCGGTTACGCGCTCACGCCGCCCGGCCTATCGTCGAGCCATGTTCGCCGCCTACGCAGCCCGCATCGACCCCGACCAGCCCATCGACGGCCTTGAGCTGGGCGAACGCCCGGCCCCCGCGGTCCGTCCCGGATGGACCACTGTCACCGTCCGTGCCGCCTCCCTCAACCACCACGACCTCTGGTCCCTGCGGGGCGTGGGCCTCTCCCCGGACCGCCTGCCGATGATCCTCGGCTGCGACGCCGCGGGCGTCGACCAGGACGGCAACGAGGTCGTCCTCCACTCCGTGATCGGCCAGTCCGGCCACGGCGTCGGACCGCAGGAGCCGCGCTCCATCCTCACCGAGCGCTACCAGGGCACGTTCGCCGAGCAGGTCTCCGTGCCCAGCTGGAACGTGCTGCCCAAGCCGAAGGAGCTCACCTTCGAGGAGGCCGCCTGCCTGCCCACCGCCTGGCTCACCGCCTACCGGATGCTCTTCACCAACGCCGGTGTGCGGCCCGGCGACGCGGTGCTCGTCCAGGGAGCGGGCGGCGGCGTCGCCACCGCGGCGATCGTGCTGGGCAAGGCCGCCGGGCTCCGGGTCTTCGCCACCAGCCGGGACCGGGCCAAGCGCGAGCGGGCGGTCGAACTCGGCGCGCTGGAGGCGTACGAGCCCGGGGCCCGGCTTCCCCAGCGGGTGGACGCCGTCATCGAGACGGTCGGAGCCGCCACCTGGTCCCACTCCGTGAAGTCGCTGCGCCCCGGTGGCACGCTCGTCATCTCGGGGGCCACCAGCGGGGACCGGCCCGCCCACGCCGAGCTGACCCGCATCTTCTTCCTGGAGCTGAAGGTCGTGGGCTCCACCATGGGGACCAAGGACGAGCTGGAGGATCTGCTCGCGTTCTGCGCGCACACCGGTGTACGCCCCGTCGTGGACGAGGTGCTGCCCCTGGACAGGGTCCGCGAAGGGCTGCGGCGGCTGGAATCCGGTGACCTCTTCGGGAAGATCGTGGTCCGGCCCACCGGCTGAGACCCGCACCGGAACCTGCCCGTGCACGGGTCTTGATGGCTCGTCAGCTCTGATGCTGAGATCGGCCCATGCGTATGGGCAGAGCACTCCTGACAGCCGTCGTGTCCCTGGTGCTGGCGGCGGGGACCCTCGCCCCCGCCGCCGCCCGCCCCGCACCGGACCCGGCGCCGCCCCCCGTCCCCGTGTCCGGCGACCGCGGCATCCCGCCGCTGACCGACGAGCGGGGCCGCACCCTCACCCTGCGCGGCTGGAACGTCGAGGACAAGGCGAACAGCGGCGAGGCGGCGCTGAGCGCGATCACCGAACGGCACTTCAGCGATCTGCGCGCGAGCGGCTTCGACTTCGCCCGGCTGCTGGTCTTCTGGGACGACCTGGAGCCCCGGCGCGGCCGGTACAGCGAACGCTATCTGCGGCGGATCGAACGCGTCCTGGACTGGGCCCGCAACCACCGCGTCCGCGTGCTGATCGACGCCCACCAGGACGTCTTCGGGCCCGCGTTCGGGCACCGAGGCATCCCGGCCTGGGCCACCAGGACCGACGGGCTGCCGTTCACCCCGCACCCCGACGACTGGTTCGCCGAGTACTTCGAACCGGCCGTCCAGCGCGCCTTCACCCACCTCTACGAGGACCCCGACCTGCAACGGGCCCAGGCGGCCATGTGGCAGGTCCTCGCCGCACGCTTCGGCCGCCACCCGGCGGTCATCGGCTACGACCTGATCAACGAACCGATGGGGGAGCTGCGGCCGGGCGAGGACCTGCCGACCGCCGCCCGCCGCATCGAGGCCGAGCAGCTCACCCCGATGTACAACCGGCTGGCCCGCGCCATCCGCGCTGAGGACCCCGACACCTGGCTCTTCGTCGAGCCGACCCCCATCGTCGGCGAGGGCGTGCCCACCGGCCTCGGCCGGGTCCACGACCGCAGGACCGTGTACGCCCCGCACTTCTACGACACCGCCATGGAGGCGGGCGCGGACTACGACCCCGCGGCGGGCTGGATCGAGGCGTACGAGGCCGCCGTCACCGCCTACCCGGCCGAACACCGGATGCCCGTCGTCGTCGGCGAATGGGGGCCGCTCAACAACGCCCTGCCGAACATGGGCCGCTTCTACGACGAAGCCGTCGCCTCCCTGAACCGCTACAGCTCCGGCTGGGCGGGCTACGTCTGGTGCTACGGGGGCGGCTACTGCGCTCTCGACGAGCGGGGCCGCTTCCGTACGAACAAGGAACGGACGGCCACCCCCTACGCCCCGGCCGTCGCGGGCCGGGTCCGCTCGGCCGCGTACGACGCGGCCACGCGCGTCTACCGCCTCGACTACCGGGCGGCCGCCCGCCCGGACTCCACGGAGCTGTCCCTTCCGCCGTCCGCGCGGGGCTGGCAGGTCTCCGTCACCGGGGCCGCCCGGGTGCTCGGCGAGGCGCGGCACGGCGGGCGGCTGCGGGTCGTGGCGCGTCCGGGGGCGGTGGTTACCGTGACGGTGCGGGAGGCTGGTGCGCATGGACGAACTGACCACCCCTGAGGGGCTCCTGCTGCGCCCCTGGCTGCCCGCCGACGCCCCCGCCGTGCTCCGCGCCTTCGCCCCGGCCGAGATGGACCGCCAGACCGACCGGCCCGTGTCCGACCTCGCCGGGGCCCTGGTCTGGATCGCGGCCCGCACGCGTGAACGGGGGGCCGGGACGGGATTCTCCTGGGCCGTCGCGGGCGACGGGGGCGAGGCCCTGGGGTGCGTGGCCCTGACGGTGCTCAACCGGGTCCACGGCACGGGCTGGGTCTCCTACTGGACCACAGAGGCGGCGCGCGGCCGGGGCGTCGCGCCCGCCGGGGTGCGGGCGCTGGCGCGCTGGGCGTTCGAGGAGCTCGGGCTGTACCGGCTGGAGCTGGGCCACCGCACCGACAACCCGGCCTCCTGCCGGGTCGCGGAGCGGTCGGGGTTCACCGCCGAGGGCGTCGAGCGCGGCAAGCTGCGCTACGGCGATGTCCGCTACGACGTCGAGCGGCACGCCCGCCTGGCGGACGATGCCGTCGACTTCGGCTGAGAGCAGCGCGGGACCCCGAGCGGCGCGCGGGACCCGGGCGACCGTGCAGGACACCCTGACGCACGCGACCCGCCGGGGCCGGCGGGCAACGGCTCGCCGGACAGCGGGCCCCTCAGGCGCGGAGGCCGGGCAGCGGGGCAGGACGGGCGGACCAAATCCGGCGACCGCCTGGTCCGCCCCCTGTCCTGCCCCTCCCCGCCCGCCGTCGTCCTGCCCGCCGCCGCCCTCCGGGCGGCCCGCTCCGCTCCCTCAGGCCTTCTTGTCGGCCTCCGCCGTCAGCAGCGCCTCGATCCGGGCCGCCGCCGCGCCCAGATGGCGTCGGGCCTCGGCCAGCTGGCCCTGTGTCACCCCGTGATCGCGGGCCGCGTCGCGGACGCCGTCGCGGAAACGGTCCAGCAGGCGATCGAGGTCGCGCGCCGGGTCGCCCGTGACCGGCGCGTCCGCGCCCCACTCCGCGCCGGCGGCCGGTTCCGAGGAGGCGGCGGTGTCGGCGGCGGTGTCGGACTTGCCGAACGGGGGCCAGGCCCCGGTCCGGGCGAAGCCGCCGAGCTGGCCGGTGATCTCCGCGAGGCCCTCCCGTACGCCGGAGGGCCAATCGCCCCGGGCGAAGTGCTCCTGGACCTGGCGGGCGGCGTTCTGCATCTGCTCGCGCGCCTTCTCCTGCGCCTCCTTCGCCTGGTGTCGGGCCTGCTGGGCCTCCTCACGGGCGCGCCGGGACTCGTCCTTGGCCCGGCGCGCCTGTTCCTTCCACTCCTGCTTCGCCCGGCGCAGCTCCTCCTTCGCCGAGCGCCACGCCTCGCTGTCGCCGAGGTCGCCCAGCGTGGTGAAGTCGCCGAACGGCGAGGCGGTCTCACTGCCGCCGTCCCCGCGTGCCTTCTTACCCGAGCCCCCGGTGTGCCGGGACTCGGAGGCCGCCGCCCTCATGTCGCTGCGGAGCCGCCCCGCCGCGCCGCGTACGTCGTCGCGGATCTCGGCGGCCAGCTCGGAGACCGACTCGCGGATCTCCAGCTCCAGGTCGGCCAGTTCACCGCCGCGGCCCGCCAGCTCCGCGCGGCCCGCCTCGGTGATCGAGTAGACCTTGCGGCCGCCCTCGGTGGCGTGGGTGACCAGTCCCTCTGCCTCCAGCTTGGCCAGCCGGGGGTAGACGGTGCCCGCCGACGGGGCGTAGAGGCCCTGGAAGCGCTCCTCCAACAGCCGGATCACTTCGTAGCCGTGGCGCGGCGCCTCGTCCAGAAGCTTGAGGAGATACAGGCGCAGACGGCCGTGGGCGAATACGGGGGGCATGTCAGAGAACCTTTCCGGTCGGCTCGGCGGTGTACGCGTCGTCCTCTGCGGGCGGCCTGCGCAGCAGGGCGATCGCCCCGGAGACGGTCGTCGCCCGCAGGCTCCCCGTCCCGGCGCCCAGCGTGCCGGTGATCTTCTTCGCCCCCCACTGCCCGCCGACCCGCAGGCCCTCGAAGGCGTTGGAGACGGCTCCGCTCGCGGTGTTCGCCTCGACCCGGGCGTCCGCCGGGTGCGGCAGCCGGATCGCGATCTCGCCGGAGACCGTGGTCAGCCGGATGTCCGTGGGCTTCCCCGACGGATCGAGGTCGAGCACCATGTCACCGCTGACCGACTCGGCCCGGACCGTCGCCCCCGCCCCGTCGACCACCGTCAGGTCGCCGGAGACGGAGTGGAAACGCAGGTCCCCGGTGACGCTCTGGGCCTCCAGGCCGCCCGACACGGAGTCCCCGCGCACCGGGCCGGCCAGCCCGACGAGCGTGAAGTCCCCGGTGATGCCGCGCACCTCCGTACGCCCGCGGACGCCGGAGACGACGGCCCCGGCGCCGATCACGCCGACCTCCACGGAGGAGGCGGCGGGCACCACGAGGGAGACCACGGCGCTGCGGCGGCGGCCCTGGGGGTCGAACCAGCGCAGCAGGTCCTGCCAGGGCAGATCCTCGTACGTCACGGTGAGGCGGCCGTCCTCCTGGGTCACGATCAGCGGCGGGCCGTCGATCGCGGACACCTCCAGCCGGGCCTCCGGCTCGTCGGTCCCGACCACGTTGACCGCCCCGTGGACCATGCGCACGCTGAGCGCCGTCACCGGATCGTCGAACGTCAGTTTCCGCGGCTCCGCGACGGTCCACGTCGACACAGGCATGTAGGTGACCTCCCGGAGAGCGTGGTGACGCAACATATCGCGTCTTCTGAAGAACACGATATATCGCGGTCTGGGGAAGTCAAGGGAGGCCCGGGGGAGGTGAAAGGCAGGAAACGCCATCAAAAGCGGGCATAGCGCCCTAGGGTGTGAGGCATGAACGCCACTGCCACCGGAGCGCTCCTGCTGTGCCGGGCCGACCCGGAGACCGTTCGGCCGCTCGCCCACCTGCTGCGCGAGCCGATGCTGCTGAGCCGGGCGGGCGAGGAGTGGAGCGTGCTCGTACCGGAGGGGAAGCCGTGGCGTACCGGCCGGGCGGGGCAGGACGCCGAGCCGGTGGACCGGGTCCTCGGCGGGTGGGCGGCCGCTCTCGCCGTCGGATCGGCCTGGCCGGTGCTCGCCCTGTGGTGGGACGCCGACCGGTCCGGATACACCCTCGCCGCCGGGTTCCGCCGTCCCGTGGGCTACGTCTGGCTCACCGACGGCACCCCGGCGGGCGAGGACGAGGCCATGCGCACCTTCGCGGCCCGGCTCGGCCTCGACCCCGTGCTGGACGTGCAGGCGCTGGAGGAGCTCACTCGCCGCGACCCCGACGCGAACGCCGACGCCCGGCTGCGCGGGCTGCTCGCCGCGCTCTCCGGCACCGGGCTGAGCCTGCCGGCCGGGCTGTCACCCGGAGAGGGGGCGGACCGGCTGCGCAGTGTGGCGGAGGTGCTGCCCGGCGCGGAACGCGTCGAATGGGCCGGATGGCGCGACGCCGTACGGGTCGAACTGGACGCGGTGGAGAACAGCAGGTTCGGCCCGTGGGTGCGGGGCCCCCGCGCCCGTGGCGTGGCCGCCGCCCAGCTCGCCGCCGGTCTTCCGCTGCTGCTGTGGGGGGCCCGCCGCCGCAGCGGGGGCTGGGCCGCGGCCGGGGCGCTGCTCGTGGCCCAGGGCGCGCTGGGGCTCGCCTACCACCGGGCCAGGGAGGCCGCGGACGCCGGACAGGGCTGAGGGCCTGCCCGGCGGGGACTCAGGGGGAGCGGCGCACGAGGGTGTACGAGAAGGGCGGGCGCACCTGCTCCCACGGGCGGGCGCCCCGGCGCTCACGCGTCGTCGTCCTCGTCGTCCAGCCGCGCCAGCCAGGTCGCCAGGCGCTCGACCGGCACCTCGAAGTCGGGGTTGAGGTCGACGAACGTCCGCAACTGCTCGGCGAGCCACTCGAAGGAGACCTCCTCCTCGCCGCGTCGCTTCTCCAGTTCCTCGATGCCACGGTCCGTGAAGTACATGCGACCAGAATAACGAGGTCGGACACGCCGGGGACCCGGCCCCGCGACAGACGCGGAACCGGGTCCCAGAGGCGTACGCACCGGCGTACGGAGGCGGTCCTCAGGCCTCGAAGACCTCGCTGACCAGCTGGGTCTGCTCCGCCTGGTGTCGCTTGGCGGAGCCGACCGCCGGAGACGAGCCGTGCGGCCGCGAGATGCGGCGCAGGCGCTCGCCGTGCGGCACGTCCGAACCGACGGCGAGGTCCAGGTGGTCGATCAGGTTGAGCGCGATGAACGGCCACGCACCCTGGTTCGCCGGCTCCTCCTGGGCCCAGAGGTACTTCTCGGCGTTCGGGTACTTCGCGATCTCGGCCTGGATCTCCGCACCCGGCAGCGGGTACAGGCGCTCCAGCCGGATGATCGCCGTCTCCGTGTCGCCGCGCTTCTCCCGTTCGGCGTCCAGGTCGTAGTACAGCTTGCCCGCGCAGAAGACCACCTTGCGGACGTCCTCCGCCTTGACCGTGGCGTCGCCGATCACCGGGCGGAAGCCGCCGGTGGTGAACTCCTCGATCTTCGACGCCGCGGCCTTCAGACGCAGCATCGACTTCGGGGTGAAGACGATCAGCGGCTTGTGGTGCGGGTTGTGCACCTGCCAGCGCAGCAGGTGGAAGTAGTTCGACGGCAGGGTCGGCATCGCGACCGTCATGTTGTCCTGCGCGCACATCTGGAGGAAGCGCTCGGGGCGGGCGGAGCTGTGGTCCGGGCCCTGGCCCTCGTAGCCGTGCGGCAGCAGCAGCGTGACGCCGGAGGTCTGGCCCCACTTCTGCTCGGCCGAGGAGATGAACTCGTCCACCACGGTCTGCGCGCCGTTGACGAAGTCGCCGAACTGGGCCTCCCAGACGACCAGCGACTCCGGCCGGGCCAGCGAGTAGCCGTACTCGAAGCCCATCGCCGCGTACTCCGAGAGCAGCGAGTCGTAGACGTTGTACCGGGCCTGGTCCTCGGAGAGGTACAGGAGCGGGGTGTAGTCCTCGCCGGTCATCTGGTCGACGAGCACCGCGTGGCGCTGGCCGAACGTGCCGCGGCGGGTGTCCTGGCCGGCGAGCCGGACCGGGGTGCCCTCCATCAGCAGCGACCCGATGGCGAGGGTCTCGCCCATGCCCCAGTCGATCGTGCCGTTCTCCACCGAGGCGGCGCGGCGCTGCATCTGCGGCATCAGGCGCGGGTGGACGGTGATCCGCTCGGGGATGTTGACCTGGGACTCGGCGATCCGCTTGACGACCTCGGAGGAGACACCGGTCTCCACGGCCACCGGGAAGGCGGCCTGCGGCTCCGGGACGTGGGGGGCGGCCGGCTGCGCGGTGGCCTCCCTGACCTCCGCGAAGACCTTCTCCAGCTGTCCCTGGAAGTCCTGGAGCGCCTGCTCGGCCTCTTCCAGCGTGATGTCGCCGCGACCGATCAGGGACTCGGTGTAGAGCTTGCGCACCGAGCGCTTCTTGTCGATCAGGGTGTACATCTGCGGGTTGGTGAACTCCGGGTTGTCGCCCTCGTTGTGCCCGCGGCGGCGGTAGCAGATGAGGTCGATCACGACGTCCTTGTTGAACGCCTGCCGGAACTCGAAGGCGAGCCGCGCCACGCGGACCACGGCCTCCGGGTCGTCGCCGTTGACGTGGATGATCGGCGCCTCGATCATGCGCGCCACGTCGGTGGCGTACATCGAGGAGCGCGAGGACTCCGGGGCGGCGGTGAAGCCGACCTGGTTGTTGATCACCACGTGCACGGTGCCGCCGGTGCGGTAGCCGCGCAGCTGCGACATGTTGAGCGTCTCGGCGACGACGCCCTGGCCGGCGAAGGCCGCGTCGCCGTGGAGGGCGACCGGCAGGACCGTGAAGTCCGTGCCGCCCTTGTTGATGATGTCCTGCTTGGCGCGGGCGATGCCCTCCAGGACCGGGTCGACCGCCTCCAGGTGCGAGGGGTTCGCGGCCAGCGAGACCTTGATCTGCTCGCCGTCCAGACCGGTGAAGGTGCCCTCGGCGCCCAGGTGGTACTTGACGTCGCCGGAGCCGTGCATGGAGCGCGGGTCGAGGTTGCCCTCGAACTCCCGGAAGATCTGCGCGTACGACTTGCCGACGATGTTCGCCAGCACGTTCAGCCGGCCGCGGTGGGCCATGCCGATGACGACCTCGTCGAGGCGGGCCTCGGCGGCGGAGTCGAGGACGGCGTCGAGCAGCGGGATGACGGACTCGCCGCCCTCCAGCGAGAACCGCTTCTGACCGACGTACTTGGTCTGGAGGAACGTCTCGAACGCCTCGGCCGCGTTCAGCCGGCGCAGGATGCGCAGCTGCTCCTCGCGCTCGGGCTTGGGACGCGGGCGCTCGACCCGGTCCTGGAGCCACTTGCGCTGCTTCGGGTCCTGGATGTGCATGAACTCGATGCCGGTGGTGCGGCAGTACGACTCACGGAGCACGCCGAGGATGTCGCGGAGCTTCATCATCGTCTTGCCGGCGAAGCCGCCGACCGCGAACTCGCGCTCCAGGTCCCACAGGGTGAGGCCGTGCTCGGTGATGTCGAGGTCGGGGTGCTTGCGCTGGTGGTACTCCAGCGGGTCGGTGTCGGCCATGACGTGGCCGCGGACCCGGTAGGAGTGGATCAGCTCGAAGACCCGCGCGGCCTTGGTGACGTCGTCGTCGTGCGAGGCGTCGATGTCCTTGAGCCAGCGGACCGGCTCGTAGGGGATGCGCAGCGCCTTGAAGATCTCGTCGTAGAACTCGTTCTCGCCGAGCAGCAGCTGGGCCAGGACCCGCAGGAACTCGCCGGAGGCGGCGCCCTGGATGACCCGGTGGTCGTAGGTCGACGTCAGCGTCATGACCTTCGAGATGCCGAGCTTGTTCAGCGTGTCCTGCGAGGTGCCCTGGAACTCCGCCGGGTAGTCCATCGCGCCGACACCCATGATGAGGCCCTGGCCGGGCATCAGGCGGGGCACCGAGTGGACGGTGCCGATGCCGCCGGGGTTGGTCAGCGAGGCGGTGACGCCGCTGAAGTCGTCCATGCCCAGCTTGCCGATGCGGGCGCGCCGGACGATGTCCTCGTACGCCTGCCAGAACTCGAAGAAGTTGAGCGTCTCGGCCTTCTTGATGGCCGCGACGACCAGCTGGCGGTCGCCGTTCGGCTTCACCAGGTCGATGGCGAGGCCGAGGTTGACGTGCTCCGGCTTGACGAGGGTCGGCTTGCCGTCCTTCTCCGCGAAGGAGTAGTTCATCGACGGCATGGCCTTGAGGGCCTGCACCATCGCGTACCCGATGAGGTGGGTGAAGGAGATCTTCCCGCCGCGGGCGCGCTTGAGGTGGTTGTTGATGACGATGCGGTTGTCGAAGAGCAGCTTCACCGGGACCGCGCGGACGGACGTGGCCGTCGGCAGCTCCAGCGAGGCGTTCATGTTCTTCGCGACGGCGGCCGAGGGGCCGCGCAGCGTCACGTACTCCGGGCCGGCCGGGGCCTCGGCCGAGGCGTCCGCCTTGGCGGGCGCGGCGGCGGGCTTCGCCGCGGCGGGCTTGGCAGCGGGGGCCGCCTTCGCCTCCGCGGGCTTGGCCTCGGCCGCCTTCGCGGGGGCGGGCTTCGCCGGGGCCGCCTTGTCCGGGGCCGCCTTCGCCTCGGCGGGCGCGGACGCCTCCGGAGCGGGCGCGGCGGGCGCCGGGGCCCCGGTCACCGCGGCCCCCGAGGCCGCGGCGTCGGGGACGGGCTTGTCCGCCGTGCCGGAGGCACCCGGCTTGTAGTCGGCGAAGAAGTCCCACCAGGCGCGATCGACCGAACTGGGATCTTGGAGGTACTGCTGGTAGATCTCGTCGACGAGCCATTCGTTGGCGCCGAAAGCCGCGGCCGGGTTGGTTCCCGGACTGGCTTGATCGGTCGAGATGCTCGAGTTACTGGGGGACTGAGACGACACGGCGGCAACCGCCCTCTTCCGCTTCACAAGGTGATGGACAGCGGAAATCAAGGCTACGCCCCCCGAACCGTTCCTTGCAGACCGGGCCGGTGCTTCGTCGTGCACATCACATCGGCAGGCGGGTTTCGGTGCAGGAAATGGCGGGAAACAAGCGAGGTTCCGCTGCACTTCGGGTACGTCAGGACCGTGGATACGGTCTCTTGACCGTATCCCCTTGAGATCCCCTACTGGGAGGACACGGAGAACGTGCCCTTCCGGTTCGACCCTATGTCAACCACGCCGTCAACCGCGCGGCTCGGGAACTCCCGGGAGGGTGACCTGGATGCGGCAGCCCCGTTCCGATTCGGCCACACCGATCCGGCCGCCGTGCAGATCCACCGCCCAACGGGCGATGGCCAGCCCCAGCCCGGTGCCCCCGTCGCTGCCCGGACCGTGCGGGGACGGGGCCTGCCCCCGGTTGAACCGCTCGAACACCCGATGGCGCTCCGCCTCCGGAATGCCGGGCCCCTCGTCGACGATCTCCAGCTCCAGAGACTCCGGACGCGCCCCGCGCCGCGCCAGCACCGTGACCCGGCCGTGCGGCGGGCTGTGCTTGACCGCGTTGTCGATGAGGTTGGCGACCACCTGGTGCAGACGCTCGGTGTCCGCGTGGGCGGTCAGCTCCGGCGGCGAGACGTCCAGGTGCAGGTGGACGTCCGTACGGGAGTGGTTGCCCGACCCCGAGGGCAGCCGCCGCAGCGAGCTCGCGAGGTTGGCCTCCTTCAGCACCCCCGAGAGATACGGCCACACCTCGAAGCGGCGCGCCTTGAGCGTCACCACCCCGTTGTCCAACCGCGACAGGTCGAGCAGCGTCTCCACCAGCCGGCCCAGCCGCTCCGTCTGCTTCAGCGCCGTGCCCATCGTCTCGGGATCGGCGGCGGACACCCCGTCCACCACGTTCTCCAGCACGGCTCTCAGCGCCGCGATGGGCGTCCGCAGCTCATGGCTGACGTTGGCGACCATCTCCTTGCGGTGCCGGTCCTCCGCCTCCAGATCGTCGGCCATGCGGTTGATCGTCTGCGCCAGGTCGCCCAGCTCGTCCCGCCGCCCGGCGCCGCTCACCCGGCGTGTGTAGTCGCCGTGCGAGATGGACCGGGCCACCGCTCTCATCTCGTCCAACGGCGCGGTCAGACCGTGCGCGACGAACTGGGTGATCAGCAGCGTGGCGATCACAGAGAACACCGTGATGAAGCGGAACTCCGTCCGGGTCCGCAGCGCGACGATCAGCAGTCCCGTGGTGATGAACACCGACACCACCACGAGCGTGCCGAGCTTGGCCTTGATCGAGAAGGGCCGCAGCCCGGACCCCGGCCGGGTCATGGCGCGGGGGTCTCCAGGGCGTAACCCACCCCGTGCACGGTACGAATCCGCTCGGCGCCGATCTTCCGGCGCAGCGCCTTGATGTGGCTGTCGACGGTGCGGGTGCCCGAGGCGTCGGCCCAGTCCCACACCTCCGCCAGCAACTGCTCCCGCGAGAGCACGGCGCGCGGGGTGCTGGCGAGGCAGACCAGCAGGTCGAACTCGGTCGGCGTCAGATGGACGTCGTCGGTGCGCACCCGGACCCGGCGCTGCGCGTGGTCGATCTCCAGCTCGCCCAGGCGCAGTATGCCGCTGCGCGGTGTGACGGCCGCCAGCGCGGCCCGCTCCACCCGGCGCAGCAGCACGTGGACCCGGGCGGCCAGCTCACGCATGGAGAACGGCTTGGTCATGTAGTCGTCGGCGCCGACGCCGAGCCCGACCAGCATGTCCGTCTCGTCGTCGCGTGCCGTCAGCATCAGCACCGGCACCGGGCGCTGGGCCTGTACCCGGCGGCAGACCTCCAGGCCGTCGAAGCCCGGGAGCATGATGTCGAGCACCATCAGGTCCGGCTGCCAGGCCTCGGCCGCGTCCACGGCCGCGGGGCCGTCCAGCGCGGTCTGCACCAGGAAGCCCTCCGCCCGCAGCCGGGCGGAGATGGCGTCGACGATCGTGGCGTCGTCCTCCACGACCAGCACCCGGCGCTGAGCCCCCGGAGTGGCCGCGACGCCGCTGTGGGTGGTGTGTGTCTGTTCCATCGCCCCGCCCCTGCCCGTGCCCCGCGGAGGCCGCTGCCCCGGAGACACGGTTCTCGCTCGTGGATTTCGTGGGTGAACCCGTGTGCCGAGTCAGCAGCGTAAGGGCAGCGGAGTGCTCCCGGCTACGCAGGGTGTTGCCCCGGCGGCGGCCGGAGGACCGGGGCGCCGACCGGATCGTCGTCCTTGTGCCGGTTGGCCCGCGCCCGCGACCGGCCGAGCGCGCCGCCAGGGGGTCAGGCCCCGCGAAGCGCGAGGTGGACCACGTCGGGCACACCTCGGGCAACGGCCACTTCTTCGGTCGTTACCCCGCTGAACCCGGCATTCCGCAAAGCTTGTTCGAAGGCCGGCGACGGCTGCGCCGACCAGACGGCGAGCACGCCGCCGGGGGTCAGCCGCTGGTGACAGTGGGCCAGACCAGCGGGGGAGTAGAGGCTTCCGTTGTCCTCCGTGACGGTCCAGTCCGGTCCGTTGTCGATGTCCAGACACAGAGCGTCGTAACGCTCCGTGCTCGTACGGAGGTGGGCGACGAGGTCCGCGCGCAGCACGGTGGTACGCGGGTCGGCGAGGGCGGGCCCGGAGACCCGCCCCAGCGGGCCGCCCAGGTGCCAGTCCACGATCGCCTGCTCCCGCTCCACGACCACGATGCGCTCCCAGCGCTCCTCCTCTGCGGCCCGCGCCAGGGAGAACCCGACGCCCAGACCGCCGATCAGCACCGACGGCCCGGTCCGGCCGGCGGGCAGGGCGGCCAGCGCCGCGTCGACGAGCAGCCGCTCGGAGCGCCCGTCGGAGGTGTCCATCAGGAAGCAGCCGTTGGCGATGATCTCGAAGTGCTCCCCGCGCTCCCGCAGCACGACCTCGCCGAACGGACCGTCGCGGCGGTCCAGGGTGACGGGGCTGTCGGCGGCCGGCGCGGAGGGCGTCGGCCTCGGGCGGGGGGCGGACATCGTGGACATGGCGTGGCTCTCCGGTCTCCGGTCGCAGCGGTCGGTGCGCGCCCATCCTGTCGCGCCGCCCCCGCCGGGGGCCAACGCGTTCCGGGGCCGGGGCGGTGCGCGGCCCGGCCGTCAGGGGCGCGGCGTCTTCTCGCCGTGCACGGCCGTGTACTCGGCCGCCAGCCACGGGCCCAGGTCGTCGAGGAGCGCGGTGAGGACGGCCGGGTCCGCCGGGGAGGTCCGGCCCGCGGCCGCCGCTGCCCGCATTCGGGCGGCCCGCTCGGGGTAGTAGCGGCCGAAGATCTCGGCGGACGCGCCGAGGTCGCTGGTCCAGCCGCCCCACCGGGGCATGACCAGGGTGAATCCGGTGCGGACGAGGCGGCGGCCGACGCCCCGGCTGAGGGCTCCGCGCTCGGCGTCCGTGCCGGCCCGGGCGGCCGCGGCGCGCCAGCGGGGGAGAAGGCGGGCCAGGTCGCCGTTGGTCTCGCGGGCGAGGAGGGCGGTCGGGCGGTAGGGGGGGGCAGGAGCGCGGCGAGGTCGTCGCCCAGGAGCGGGGTGCACAGGCAGGCGATGAAGAAGCCGCCGTCGTGGCGCTCGCGGTCGCTGAGCAGCGTGCGCGTGCTGGACAGCAGAATCCCGACGCCGTCGACCTCGGGGAAGGCGCGGTCCAGAGCCGTCTCGACCGCCGCCGCGTCGGCGCGGTCGGCCGGGGTGGGCTCGTCGTTCAGGGCGAGCTGGAGGTCGAGGTCGGATGTCCCGGGAATGGCGGTGCCGCGAGGGACGCTGCCGTAGAGGTACGCGCTGTGCAGACGCGTACCGCCGAACGTCTCGGCGATACGGGCGCGGGAGGCGTCGACGACGGGGCGGAAGGCGGCCGGCACCAGCTCGGGGCGGCCCTCGCGGGCGATGGCGCCGTCGGGGGCGAGACCTCGTCCGTTCATGAGACCACTCTGCCGGACGCGGCCGGCTCGGGGACACGGTTTCCGGGCGGTCCGCGGCGGCCGCCCCGACCGGCCGCCCGGGTGGCGAGATTCTGATCGCTGAGAGCGAACACGGGGTGGGGAACATACGGCGGCTCAGGAGCATTGAGTCCACATAGCTCAACTTGCCTGCCGAAGGGGAGATCATGACTAACGAGTCCAAGGCGTTCACACCGATCGACCTGCCCGTGCTGCCGCTCGACGACGAGGTCGTCCTGCCCGGCATGGTGGTGCCGCTGGACCTGTCGGACGCCGAGGTGCGCGCAGCCGTCGAGGCGGCGCAGGCCGCCGCCCGCGCCGACGGCGGCAAGCCCGAGGTGCTGCTCGTGCCGCGGATCGACGGGACCTACACGGGGACCGGCGTCCTCGGCACCGTCGAGCAGGTCGGACGCCTTGTCGACGGCGACCCTGGCGCGCTCATCCGGGCCCGCGACCGGGTCAGGATCGGCGCCGGGACCAGCGGGCCCGGCCGGGCGCTCTGGGTCGAGGGCACGGTCATCGACGTCGAGGTCCCCGACCCGCTGCCCGGCTCCGCCGTCGAGCTCGTCAAGGAGTACAAGGCGCTCGCCACCAGCTGGCTGAAGAAGCGCGGCGCCTGGCAGGTCGTGGACCGCGTCCAGCAGATCGAGGACGTGTCCGCGCTCGCCGACAACTCCGGGTACTCGCCGTTCCTGACCACCGCGCAGAAGGTCCAGCTCCTGGAGACGGTGGACCCCGTCGCCCGGCTGAAGCTCGCCGCCCAGTGGCTCGGCGAACACCTCGCCGAGCAGGACGTCGCCGAGTCCATCGCCAAGGACGTCCAGGAGGGCGTCGACAAGCAGCAGCGCGAATTCCTGCTGCGCCGCCAGCTGGAGGCCGTGCGCAAGGAGCTCTCCGAGCTCAACGGCGACCCGGAGGACGAGTCCGACGACTACCGGGCCCGCGTCGAGGCCGCCGACCTCCCCCAGCACGTCCGCGAGGCCGCGCTCAAGGAGGTCGACAAGCTGGAGCGGGCCAGCGACCAGTCGCCCGAGGGCTCCTGGATTCGCACCTGGCTGGACACCGTCCTCGAACTGCCCTGGAACGAGCGGACGGAGGACGCCTACGACATCCGCGGCGCCCGGAACATCCTGGACGCAGAGCACGCGGGCCTCGCCGACGTGAAGGAACGCATCACCGAGTACCTCGCGGTGCGCAAGCGGCGCGCCGACCGGGGCCTCGGGGTGGTCGGCGGACGGCGCGGGGGCGCGGTCCTGGCCCTCGTCGGCCCGCCCGGGGTCGGCAAGACCTCGCTCGGCGAGTCCGTCGCGCACGCCATGGGCCGCTCGTTCGTCCGCGTCGCGCTCGGCGGGGTCCGGGACGAGGCGGAGATCCGCGGCCACCGGCGTACGTACGTGGGCGCGCTCCCCGGACGCATCGTGCGGGCCGTCAAGGAAGCCGGCTCGATGAACCCGGTCATCCTGCTGGACGAGATCGACAAGGTCGGCTCCGACTTCCGGGGCGACCCGGCCGCCGCGCTCCTCGAAGTCCTCGACCCGGCGCAGAACCACACCTTCCGCGACCACTACCTGGAGGTCGAGCTCGACCTCAGCGACGTCGTCTTCCTGGCCACCGCCAACGTCCTCGAAGCCGTTCCCGAGGCCCTGCTCGACCGCATGGAGGTGGTCCGCCTCGACGGCTACACCGAGGACGAGAAGATCGTCATCGCCCGGGACCACCTCCTTCCGCGCCAGCTGGAGCGGGCCGGCCTGGAGGAGGGCGAGGTCGGCCTGGAGGAGTCGGCGCTGCGCAAGCTCGCGGGCGAGTACACCCGCGAGGCGGGCGTACGGAACCTGGAGCGCGCCGTGGCCCGACTGCTCCGCAAGGTCGCGGCCCAGCACGAGCTCGGCGACCGCGAGCTGCCGTTCACCGTGTCGGACACGGACCTGCGCGGCCTGATCGGGCGCCCGCACCACGTGCCGGAGTCCGCCCAGGAGCCGGCCGGGCGCCGCACCGCGGTGCCGGGCGTGGCCACCGGGCTCGCGGTGACCGGGGCGGGCGGCGACGTCCTCTTCGTCGAGGCGTCGCTGGCCGACCCGGAGACCGGGGCGTCCGGGCTGACCCTGACCGGCCAGCTCGGGGACGTCATGAAGGAGTCGGCGCAGATCGCGCTGAGCTTCCTGCGGTCGCACGGGGCGGAGCTGGAGCTTCCGGTCGCCGACCTCAAGGACCGGGGGGTGCACATCCACTTCCCGGCCGGCGCGGTCCCCAAGGACGGCCCGAGCGCGGGCATCACCCTGACGACCGCGCTGGCCTCGCTGCTCTCGGGGCGGCTGGTCCGTACGGACGTGGCGATGACCGGCGAGGTCTCGCTCACCGGACGGGTGCTGCCGATCGGCGGCCTGAAGCAGAAGCTGCTCGCCGCCCACCGGGCGGGCATCACCACCGTGGTGATCCCCCAGCGCAACGAGGCCGACCTGGACGACGTCCCGGCCGAGGTGCTGGAGAAGCTGGACGTCCGCCCGGTCACCGACGTCCGCCAGGTGCTGGAGATCGCCCTCGCCCCGGCCTCGGCCCGGATGGGGGAGCGGGTCCCCCTCGCCGTCTGAGCGCCACACCCCGTCGGACGCCGCACCGGCCCGCGCGACCGGTGCGGCCGGCCCGCCCCGGAGCGACGGGGGCGGGCCGTTCCGCGTTCCGCGGTGGAGACGCGTGCCGGTGCGGCCGGACCTGCGGCTCAGGGGCGGTAGACGGTGCCGGGCTGCGGCTCGGCGGGCGCCATCAGCTCGGGGACGGTGACGAAGGTGTACCCGTCCTCGTGGAGCGCGTCGACGATGCCCGGCACGGCGGGGACGGTGCCCTGGTAGATGTCGTGCAGCAGGATGACGCCGTCCTTGCTCGCCCGGTCCAGGATGCGCTTCTCGATCAGCGCAGAATCGTTGGTCGCGTAGTCCTTGGCGGTGGCGCTCCACAGGACCTGGGAGAGCCCCAGTTCCCAGCTGATCCGGGTCACCTCGTCGTCGGTGCGGCCCTGCGGCGGGCGCATCACTCGGGGCTTCTTGCCGGTGATCCTCTCGATCGCCCGCTGGGTCTTCTCCAGCTCGGTGCGTATCCCGTCCGCGTCCTGGTCGGTCAGGATCTTGTGGGTCCAGGTGTGGTTGGCCACCTCGTGGCCCTCGTCCTCGATGCGCCGGACCGTCTCGGGGTACTTGAGGACGTGGTGCTTGCCCAGCAGGAAGAAGGTGGCGTGCACCTTCTTCTCCTTGAGGACGTCCAGCAGCTCCGGGGTGTCCTTACCGGGGCCCGCGTCGAAGGTCAGGGCGATGCACTTGGCCTTGCGGCAGTCCACCGGCCCGAACGAGCCCTTGGCGTCGGCGGCCGCGTTCCCGCGGGCCGAGCCCGGAGCGGTCGTGTCCATCCCACAGCCGCTGAGCGTCAGTGTGAGTGCCGTCACCAGCACGGCGGCCAACCTTCTGGCGGACGACGGCATCTTTCCGGGCACGGCGAAACAACTCCTCATGGCGGGACCTTCCGCACGGATGTGCGGTACATCGATGACTATACGTTCTGTGTATACACAGGGTTTATAGAGGGTGCCACGAGGTCAGGGCGGCCTGGGAGGCCTTCTGGGGCGGGACGGCCGGGGCAGCCGACCGCCCCGCCCCGTGCGCGGCGAGGTCGCGGGGGCCCCGGGAGGGGCCGGTCGCCGCCGGAGGCTCGCTCCTGCGAAATACTGGCCGGGCCGCCGCGCCCGGTGGCCGCCGCCGGGACGTTCACGGGCGGGAAACCGTACGAGGGGTGCTGACGTGCACGGGAGCGAGAGCGAGCCGGAGCCGCGCGCGGCTGCCGGGAGCGGCGTGGACCACGAGTTCCTCGCACTGGAGAGGGAACTGGCCGTGTTCCTGCGCCGGGCGCGGGCCAGTTCCGGAGAGATGGCCCGGGAGGTCCACCCCGAGCTGGAGCCCGCCGCCTACGGCCTGCTCGTCCGCCTGGAGTCGGCCGGCCGGCAGCGGGCCACCGAGCTGGCCGCCTACTTCGGCGTCGGCAAAGCCACCATGAGCCGTCAGCTGCACTCCCTGGAGAATCTCGGCCTGGTGGTGCGTGAGCCCGATCCGGCCGACGGGCGCGCCTGGCTCGTGCATCTCACCGACGAGGGGCTGGCCCGGTTCCGCAGGGTCCGCGACGCCCGGCGCGGGCGTTATGTGCGCAAGCTGGCGGACTGGGACCGGGCGGAAGTGGCGGAGCTGGCCCGGCTGCTGCACCAGCTGAACGCCCGCGCCGAGAGCTGACGTCCGGCCGGTCGGAGGCGGTGGAGCCCGGGCCGGCGCCGCGAAAGGGTCGCGCCTGGGCGGAGCGCCGGATTCCTAGAGCTCCACCAGGACCGCCGTCGCGTCGTCGTGCGTCTTGCCCCGCCCCAGCCGCGCGCGCCCGGCGCGCGCGTCGGCGGCCTCCAGCTTCCGCACCCGGTCGATCAGCCCCTGCGGCCCCTCCTCGCGCAGCAGCCCCAGCGCGGCCCCCCAGTCCCCCCGGCCGAACGTCTCCGTCCAGCGGCTCGCCCCGTCGGTGAGCGCGGCGAGGGCCCGCACCTCCGACAGGGGGACGCGGCCGGTCACCGCGCGAGCCGCCACCGCGGGATCGGCGGCGGCGGTGAAGAATCCGCCCTCCTTGTTGCGCACCGTGGAGTCGGCGATCGCGGCGGATGCCAGCGACCCCGGCGGCAGCCGGTCCAGCCGGTCGTCCAGGACCGCCCGGACCGTCCCGTCGGGGGCCTCCAGGAGCAGGGCGGAATCGGAGAGCACCAGATACTCGACCTCGCGTTCGTCCCACCGGGCCAGAACCGCGGTGGCCTGAGGCGTGCGGGCGTGAGAAAGGTCACAGGTGGCCCGATGGGCGTCGGCGGTACGGGAGATGGCCGCGCCCAGCGCCTCGGGCAGAGGCAGGTCGGGTCGGGAACCGGACAGTTCCACCAGCGCGCCGCCCAGGCGGGCGGTGAACCAGGGGACCGGGTGCGCACAACCGTGGTCCTCCGCCGGCGGGGTGACGCCGTCGAGCAGGACCAGCACGCCTCCCCGGCCGGACGCGGGAAGGGCTGCGGAGACCCAGTCCTCGTTGGGGCGTTCGGAGCTGCCGGGGGCGGTGGCCAGTTCGATGCGCATGACGCCAGTCTGCACGACGCCTTCACGGGACCCCCACGACGAGGACGTTGGCTTGTATCAGCAGGTCAACGCGGCCCCGCAGGGCGGAGGAAGAGACTGGGAGCGGAGTGCGGGCGGGCATCCTGCCAAAGCCGAAGCGGAAGTTCCACCTCGGGGTCGATGCATGCTCAGGGGAGAACCGGGGGAGACTTGTTCGCCAACTCCAGAGTGATGTTCACTCGTTCGAGTGGCGGAGCGGTTGATGCGCGCCCCCCTGTGCCAAAAGCGCTGGAATGGTCAGAAGCCGTACCAGGAACGGGGCGCCCTTCTACGTGACCGAGCGTCACCTCTGCTTCAAGGGTGGACGAGTCAAGATTGCGAGCACCGGTGCAGAAGAAGCGGCCGCGGAGCAAAGGCACGACGCACGACGGTTCCGGGGCGACGCCTCCGGAGCCGGGCGCCCAGAAGCGGACCGTCCGCGTCCGCAGCCGGCTGGTCGCCGGGGTAGCGGTCGTCGGCGTCATCACCCTGGCGGCAGGAGCCCCCGCGGTGCTCGGCGCCTCCGCCGACCTGAGCGAGTCCCAGCGGCTGGTCACCCTCGCCGGGCTGAACCAACAGGCCGTCACCCTCGCGCACTCCCTCGCCGACGAGCGTGACGCGGTCACCGCGTACATCGCCGAAGGCCGCGACGAGGACGACAAGGACGGTGCGAAGAACCGCGCCACCCGCAGCACCCGCGTCGACCAGCAGATCGACGAGATCCACGAGGCGGCCCCCGCAGCCCTGCGCCGAGACCTCTCCACGGTCCCCTCCCTGCGCCGCTCCGCGCTGACCGGCAAGGGAACGGCCCTGGAGGCGCACCAGGCGTACTCCGACGTCATCGCCAAGCTGCACGGCATCGCCGCCGAGCTGGCCGGGAAGACCCCGCCGCGCGCCGACGCCACCCGGGCCCCGCTCGCCCTCGGCGGCGCGACCGAACAGGCCTCCGCCACCCGCGGCCTCCTCCTCGCCGCGCTCGCCGTGCCGAGCCCCGAGCCCACGGCCCCGCTGACGGACCCCTTCACCGGCCTGCCCGTGCAGACCCAGGACGAGGAGGACGCGCGGGCCGAGCGCGCGCGCGACGAGCTGAGCGCCGCCGCCCAGCAGGCCCGCGTCCGCGAGCTGGCCTCGCTCGCCGACTTCGACCAGGCCGCCGGTCCGGGGGCCCGCGATCGGTTCGCGGCAGCCGTCACCGGTCCCGAGGTCAACAGCGCGGAGAAGTACCTCGCCCGCCTCACCGACCGCCCCGAGCTGTCCGACCAGGAGCGCGAGGTCAGTCCGGAGAAGCTGGAAGCGGCGCTCTCCGCCCGCGTCGACCGGATGCGCGGCGTCGAGTCCGCCCTGACCGCCGGCCAGGTCCGCAGCCTGGAGGGGCTGCGCGACGACGACGTCACCGCACTCGAACTGGGCATCGCCCTCCTCGGCGGCTGCTTCCTCCTCGCCGTCGGCGTCTCCACCGCCGTCGCCCGCACCCTCACCCAGCCGCTCGCCGTCCTGCGCATCGGCGCGGCCCGCCTCGCCGGGGAACCCGAGAGCGCGGAACCGGTCCGCTACACCGGCCGCAACGACGAGTTCGCCCAGGTCGTGCGGTCTCTGAACACGCTGCACGGCAAGTTCACCGCCCTCCACCAGGACTTCTCCGGCCGCTTCGACAGCCTCACCGCCGAACGCGGCGAGCTGGTCGCGGGCCGCGAGGCCCTCGCCCACCAGCGGGCCGAACTCCAGGCCCGGACCGGTGAGCTGACCTCGCAGCTGGAGCGGCTGAACAACACGGTCCACCACACCTTCGTCAACCTCTCGCTGCGCTCCCTCGGCCTCGTCGAGCGGCAACTGGGCGTCATCGAGAACCTGGAGGAGCGCGAGCAGGACCCCGAGCGTCTGGCCACGCTGTTCAAGCTCGACCACATGGCGACGGTCATGCGCCGCCACAGCGAGAACATGCTCGTCCTCGCCGGCGCCGAGCACGGCCACGGCCACGCCGGACCGATCCCGCTGGTCGACGTCGCGCGCGCCGCCGTCAGCGAGATCGAGCGGTACGAACGCGTCACCATCCAGTCCCTGCCGCCGCACGCCCAGATCGCCGGGTTCGCCGCTGACGACCTCAGCCACCTGCTCGCCGAACTCCTGGAGAACGCCACGTCCTTCTCCCCGCCGGACTCCGAGGTGGAACTGTCCGGCTGGCTGCTGGAGACCGGTGAGGTGATGCTCTCCGTGTCGGACGAGGGCATCGGCATGTCGTCCGTACGGATGGGCGAGCTCAATGCCAGGCTGGCCGACCCGGCCTCCTTCGAGGAGGGGGAACAGAACGCCGACGGCGCCGGACTCGGTCTCCAGGTGACGTCGTTGCTGGCCGCGCGGCACGGGGTGCGGGTCCAGTTGCGCGAGCAGAAGGGGAGCGGAGTGGCGGTCGTCGTCGTCCTGCCGCAGACCCTGCTGCCCCACTCCCTCCCCGCGTCCTCGCCGCCCGCCGTGCACCTGCCCGGCGACGGTCCGACGCTCAACCTTCCGGGCTCGGTGGCCGAGGCGAACTCCAACGCCCTGCCGAGCCGTTCGCCGCACCTGGCCGAGCCGCCCGGGACGCCGGTGACGCCGTCCGGGTCTGAGCCGGAGCCGCCGTCCGGGACGGAGTCCGAGGCCGAGCCGCGACCCGTCGCCGAAGCCCAGCCGGTCGCGGAAGAACAGCCGGTCGCGGAAGAACAGCCGGTCTCTCCAGCGGACCAGACCGCCCTGAGCGCGTCGGTCGCCCCTCCCGAGCCCGCCGTCGAACCGGCGCCGGGCGCCGAGCAGGACCGCGAGCAGGACCACGACCAGACCTCTGAGCCTCGTCCGGACGCCGCCGTCGACCCCATGATCGCGGCCGCCGAGCGAGCGATCCGCGAGAGCGCCGCCGCCGAGCCGGCGCCGGAGACGTCCGAGCCCGCGCCGGCGCCGGCCGAAGCCCGAGACGAGTTTCCCGGAGCCGTCGCCGTACCGCGGCAAGCACCGGACGCCGGGGCCGGGCCGGGAGAGGCTGCCGAGCCGGACGCGGAGGCCGGCCCGGAGGAGGCGGCCGCATCGGACTCCGAGATCACGATGCAGGTCCGACTCCCCGACCCGCCGCCCGCGCCGGAGGCCCCGGACGCCGTGGCGGCGCCCCCGCGGTCCGACCCGTACGCCATCGGCCCCGACCGCCACGAACGCCCGGTGGAGGGCGGCCCGGCGGAGCACGGACCGACCGGGACCGCGTTCGGCCCCGCGCCGCACGCTGAGGCCTCCGCCGCCGAGACCGTCCCCGGCCCGCGCCGACCCGAGGGCGAGCGGCTCACCGACAAGGGGCTGCCCAAGCGCACTCCCAGGGTCGTCCGGCCCGACACCGACTCCAGCGGCAGCCGCACCGGCAGCCTGGACAAGGACGACCTGCGCCGCCGGCTCGGGAGCTTCCACCAGGCGGCGAAGGCCGGCCGGCGCGACGTCGAGGCCGAGATCGCAAAGAGCCCCGGCCCCGCCGCTTTCACCGACCCCGCGGGCACGCCCGCCGACCGCACCGGGCAGGGGGCGGCCGGCACCGCACACGACGCACGGACCGACCGGATCGACGGCCGGGTGAACGGCCGGAACGAAGAGACGGGGGACACAGTCGAGGAGGCACGCAGTTGACTGCGCCCAGCACGTTCGGGCTGAGCAACGAGGCTCGCAACCTGCACTGGTTGCTGAGCAATCTCGTGGAGGAGGTGCCAGGAGTCCACTCGGTCACCGTCGTCTCGTCCGACGGCCTGATGCTCCTGTCCTCCGACCCCGGCCGCCAGGCCGCGAAGCCGGCCGGGCCCACGAACGGCCCCAGAGGCTCCAGCGCCGACCTGGCCACGATCGTCTCCGGCATCGGCTCGCTGACCGTCGGAGCCGCCCAACTGATGGACGGCGGAGCCGTCAAGCAGACGATGGTCGCCATGGACGAGGGCAGTGTCTTCATCATGTCCATCAGCGACGGTTCCCTGCTCGGTGTGCACGCCTCCCCGGACTGCGACATGAGCGTCGTCGCCTATCACATGGCCCTCTTCGTCGGGCGGGCCGGACACGTCCTCACCCCCGAACTCCGCAGCGAGCTGCGTACGTCGATGGAGAGCGCCCTGTGACCGCAGCCGCCGCCGAACCCGCACCCAGGCTCCCCGTCCGCGGCGCCGACAAGCGCCCCGCCCGGGTCCGGCCGTACTCCCTCACGGGCGGCCGCACCCGCTTCGGGCATGTCCTGCTCGTCGAGACGTTCGTCGCGGCTCTCGACGCACCCGAGGAGCGCCGCGAGCTGACCGGCGGCAACCTGGTCGCCCGCGTCATGCCGGAGCTCCAGGCCATCGTCGAACTCTGCCGCCGCATGCGCACGGTCGCGGAGATCTCGGCCCTGTTGAAGATGCCGCTCGGAGTCGTCCGGGTGCTGCTCAGCGACCTGGCCGACCAAGGAAAGATCCGTGTGTACGGGACCGGTCACGGCACCGGCCAGCCCGACCGCGCACTGCTCGAAAGGGTGCTCAATGGACTCCGCCGTCTCTGAGGCGCCGCTCTTCGCCCCGCGCCAACCGGGGCCCCGGGACCGGACGGAGGAATCCGTCCAGGCCTGGCAGCTCGACCACACGCGCGCGCCCACCGCCACCAAGATCGTGGTGGCGGGCGGCTTCGGCGTCGGCAAGACGACGTTCGTCGGCGCGGTCTCCGAGATCACACCGCTGCAGACCGAAGCGCTGATGACCCAGGCCAGCGAGGAGACCGACGACCTCTCCGCGACGCCCGAGAAGACCACCACGACGGTGGCGATGGACTTCGGCCGGCTGACGCTGGACGACGACCTCGTGCTGTACGTCTTCGGCACACCCGGCCAGCAGCGCTTCTGGTTCATGTGGGACGACCTGGTCCGCGGGGCGATCGGCGCGGTGGTCCTGGCCGACACCCGCCGGCTCGCCGACTGCTTCCCCGCCCTCGACTACTTCGAGAGCTGCGGTCTGCCGTACATCGTCGCGGTCAACCACTTCGAGGGCACGACCGGTTATGCCGCCGAGGACGTCAGGGAGGCCCTGACCGTGCCCCCGCACGTCCCTGTGATGATCATGGACGCACGCAACAGGATCACGGTCGTCGAGTCGCTGCTGGCCCTGGTCGGCCACGCCCTCGACAACACGCCCGCCTGAGGGCTGTCCCGGAGCCTGACCTGAAGGGGGGGGCAGGCCGCACAGATCCCCTCGATACACACAACGGAGAGCCGCGATGCGGAGAATACTCATAGTCGGAGCCGGCCAGTCCGGGCTCCAGCTGGCCCTGGGACTGCAGTCCAGAGGCTACGAAGTCACCCTCATGTCCAACCGCACCGCCGACGAGATCCGCACCGGCCGGGTCATGTCGACGCAGTGCATGTTCCACACGGCGCTCCAGCACGAGCGTGACTACCAGCTGAACTTCTGGGAGTCGCAGGCCCCGAAGATCGAGGGTCTGGGCGTCTCCGTCGCCGCCCCCGACTCCTCCCGCGCCGTCGACTGGGTCGGCATGCTGGACGGCCACGCCCAGTCCGTCGACCAGCGGGTGAAGATGGCCGGCTGGATGGAGACCTTCGCCCAGCGCGGCGGCCAGCTCGTCATCCACGGGGCGGCCGTCTCCGACCTGGACTACTTCTCCCGCACCTACGACCTCGTGCTGGTCTCGGCCGGCAAGGGCGAGCTGGTCTCCATGTTCGGCCGGGACGCCGCCCGCTCGCCGTTCGACGCCCCGCAGCGCGCGCTGGCCGTCTCCTACGTCCACGGCATGGGCCCGCGCCCCGAGCACCCCGGGTTCGACGCGGTCCGCTGCAACCTGGTGCCGGGCGTCGGCGAACTCTTCGTGATGCCGACCCTGACCACCTCCGGCCGTGCCGACATCCTGTTCTGGGAAGGCATCCCGGGCGGCCCGCTGGACGCCTTCCAGGGCATCAAGGACCCCTCCGAGCACCTGGCGAAGACGCTGGAGCTGATGGAGCGGTTCACCCCGTGGGAGTACGCCCGCGCCACGAAGGTCGAGCTGACCGACGCCAACGGCACCCTGGCGGGCCGCTACGCCCCCACCGTGCGCAAGCCGATCGGCCGGCTCCCCGGCGGCGGTCTGGTCCTCGGCGTCGCGGACGTCGTCGTCGCCAACGACCCGGTCACCGGACAGGGCTCCAACTCGGCGTCCAAGTGCGCCGCCTCCTACCTCGACTCGATCATCGAGCACGGTGACAAGGAGTTCGACGCGGCGTGGATGCAGTCGGCCTTCGACCGTTACTGGGACACCGCGCAGCACGTCGTGAAGTGGACCAACGCGATGCTCGGCGTCCCGCCGGAGCACGTGCTGAACCTCATCGGCGCGGCGGGCGAGCTCCAGCCGGTCGCGGACCGCTTCGCCAACGGGTTCAACGACCCGGCGGACTTCGAGAACTTCTTCTTCGACCCGGAGAAGGCGAACGCCTACCTGGCGTCGGTCTCCCAGGTCTGACCGGCCGCTGAACGTCCTCACGCCCTCGACGCCACGCCCTGGGGCCTGGTGTCGAGGGCGGTTGCCGGCCCAGCGGACCGCGCACGGTGCGGCGACATGAGCTCTCGGACGAGGAGAGGGATGTCTCGGCGGCGATGGGCCGGGCCGGAGAGTGGGCCGCTGCGGTGAGCCGGTGAGGCACCGCAGAGGCCGGGCGTTCGGGGTCAGGCCAGTTCCACGCGGTCGATCAATCCGGCGGTGGTGAAGGCGTCCACGAGCTGCTTGCGGCCTTCGGTGAAGTGAGCCCAGCCGTCGAAGTGGACCGGCACGATCCGGCGGGCGCCCAGGATGCGGGCGGCCTCGGCGGCCTGAGCGCTGTCGAGGGTGAGGAGCGCACGGTCCAGGACGGGGGTGCGGACCGCGCCGGCGAAGAGCACAGCGGTGTCCACCGGGCCGAACCGGTCGGCGGTCTCGCGGACCACGGAGAGCTGGGCGTTGTCGCCGCTGACGTAGACGGTGGGCAGGCCGTCACCGCTCAGGACGAAGCCGACGACCTCGCCGACGGCCGGTTCGAGAACCGCGCGCGCCCCGGGCCCGTGCAGGGCCGGGACGCCGGTGACGGTGATCGTGCCGCCACCGGGTCGGTCGAGCTCGACGGACTGCCAGTCCTTCGAAGGGCGTGTGGCGCCGTCAATGGTGCTCGGTCCGCTGCGGCGACCGCGCCCGCGCCGCTCGCGCCTACGCCCGCCGCACCCGGACCACCGCCGACCGAGCTCGGACAGCCCGCCCCGCCGCTCACCGGGTCCGCGCGGCAACGCCGATCAGCGCTGGCAGGGGAGGTCGTTCGGGGGTGCGACGGTCCACGTCGCTCCTCGTTCTGGACTCGAACTTCTCGGTCGCGCACTCGTTCTCACCGCTCGGACCCGGGACCGACCCGAGTCCCCAGCGTGCCGGCTCGTCCACTGCCCGTTCCATGAGGTCGACTACCGGCCGTCTGTCTGCCGGCGGGGCTGGTGTGTTCCGGGGGTGTGTCCGAAGGTGCGGCGGAAGACATCGATGAAGGCGCTGGCGGACGACCAGCCGCACCGGTGGGCCACGGTGGTGACCGGGGTGTTCTCGGCCAGCAGGACCAGGGCGTGGTACAGCCGCAGCTGGGTGCGCCACTGGGGGAAGGTCATGCCGAGGCCGGCCTTGAACAGGCGGGAGAGGGTGCGGTCGCTGGTGCCGACTTCCCTGCCGAGGGCTGCCAGGGGGCGGTCGTCGGCGGGGTTCGTGCGCAGAATGTCGCAGACCGCCCTGAGCTGAGGGGCGGTCGGGGTGGGCAGGTGCAGGGGCTGCTGAGGCGAGGCCCGCAGCTGGTCGAGCAGCACGGCCCGCAGCCGCCCGCGTTCGGGACTCTCGTCGTGCGGGGCGCGCGTGTAGGCGAGGATCAGTTCCCGTAGGAGCGGCCCGACCGCGAGCACGGTCGGTTCGTCCAGGCCGAGCGGGTTGTCACCCGCGGGCAGACCGACCAGGTGGAGTTCCAGCTCACCGTGGGCCTGGTGGGCGTGCACGGTTCCGGCCGGCACCCAGATGGCGCGAGTGCCCGGCGCGATCCACGTCCCGGTGCTGGTCGTCACGGCCAGCACGCCCCGGCCCGCGTAGACGATCTGGTGGTCGTCGTGGCGGTGGGCGTCGACAGCGGCCCCGGGAGCCAGCCACTGGGTGCGAGTCGGCGCTGTGGGCTCGTGGCGGATTTCTGTCACTGATTGGCAGTTTATCGGAAGCGCGACATGTCGCTCGGCGTCGACCATGGTGATGCGCCGGTCCCGCCGCCCCGCGCCCCCGTCCCGGCCGCAGAGACGCGCGCTCCCCCCGACTCCCCGTCGTCACGATCTCCAGGAGCCCCCTCGATGAGCAGCGACTTCCAGGTCCCCCCGCTCACTGAACTCCGTCAGCGCCTCAGCGCGAAATGGCAGACCTTTCCGCACGATGTGCTGCCGCTGCCCGTCGCCGAGATGGATTTCCCGCTCGCCGAGCCGGTCGCCGCCGCCCTGCACCAGGCGATCCGCCGCTCCGACACCGGCTACGCGGCGCCCACCGCCGATCTCGCCGAGGCGGTCGCCGGCTATGCCCGGCGCACCTGGGACTGGAGCGTCGACCCCGACGGCGTGCACACCGTCGCGGACGTCGGAATCGGGATCGTCGAGACGTTGCGCCGCATCGTCGCCCCCGGGGACAAGGTGGTCATCAGTCCGCCGGTCTACGAGCCGTTCTCCTGGTGGGTGCATGAGGTGGGCGCCCACGTCGTCGAGGCGCCGCTGACCGAAGCCCCCTCGGGTGACAGCACCGCGCGGGGGCCGCGCCTGGACCTGACCGCCCTGGAGCGGGCCTTCGCCGACGGGGCCAGGGCCTACCTGCTGTGCAGCCCGCACAATCCGCTCGGCCTCGTGCACCCACGAGAGGACCTGGTCGCGCTGGCCGAACTGGCCGATGAACACGGCGTCTTCGTTCTCGCCGACGAGATCCACGCCCCGCTCGTGCTGACCGGGGCACAGTTCGTCCCGTTCCTGTCGGTGTCGCAGGAGGCGCGGCGCCGGGGCTTCTCCTTCCTGTCCGCCAGCAAGGGCTGGAACCTGGCCGGGCTCAAGGCCGCCGCCATCATCACCGCCGACCCGGCGCCCAAGCGGTACGTCGAGCGTATGTCGCCCCACCGCCTCTACCGCACCGGGCACCTGGGGGTGATCGCCACCGTGGCCGCCTTCAACGACGCGGACGCCTGGCTCGCCGAGGTCCTGGACGTCCTGGACCACAACAGGACCCTGCTCGCCGAGCTCCTGGACAAGAATCTCCCCGCTGCGCGCTACACGCCGCCGCAGGCCAGTTTCCTGGCGTGGATCGACTTCCGGGCCCTCGGCTGGGGCGACGACCCCGCCGCCCACATCCTCGGCGCGGCCAAGGTCGCCCTGAACTCCGGTCACCGTTACGGCTTTCCCGGCTTCGCACGGCTCAACTTCGGCTGCGCGCCGGAGACCCTCACGGAGGCGGTCGTCCGTATCGCCGAGTCCTGCTGACACCCGCTCGCGCGTGACGGGTTCCCTCGCCGGCGCGGGGCCGGGCCCATCTCCCCATGCGGGCGTGCCGGTGACCGGCGGTTCCTACGATGTGCGATCGGGCGGCCAGAAGCTAGGAGGCGCCGGGAGCGGCGTCGAAGCCGTAGCCGGTGTCGGACCCGGCTCTCGCGCCCGCCGGCAGCTCCGGGGGCGTGTACCTCTTCAGCGGTACGCCCTCGGGATCGGGGCGCACGGCCCCCAGCAGCGGGTTCGACGCCACGGGTGACACCTTTACCTTCGTCCCGGGGCGGGGCGCCTGCACGACCAGGCCGTCGCCGATGTACAGCGCCACGTGGGTAGCCTTGGGGAAGTAGATCACCAGGTCGCCGGGGCGCAGCGAGGAGACCGGCACCTTCGGGAGCCGGCGCCACTGCTCCTGCGAGGTGCGCGGGATCGCCCGCCCCGCCGCCGCCCAGGCCTGTGACGTCAGCCCGGAGCAGTCGAAGGACCCCGGGCCCTCGGCCCCCCAGACGTAGGGTTTGCCGATCTGCCGGATCGCGTAGGCGACGGCGTCGCCGCCCTGCCGCGTCGGCGGCCGGGTCGAGCTGAGCGCCCCGGAGGCGAGCAGTTCGCGCTGGGCCTCGTCCACGCCCCGCTGCTCCAGAGCCGCCAGCTCGGCCAGTTGCTCCTCGGAGAGCGTGCTCAGCAGGCCCTCGACCTCCCTCAGCTTGCCGCGCACGGTGTCGCGCTGCTTCTTCTGTCGGGCGGCCAGCTTCTTCTGCCGTTCCAGCGCCTCACGGGACGCGACGGCCAGCGCGTCGGCGCGCCGGGCGGCGTCCGTCAGCCGGTCCACCGTCGCCGCCCGTCCCGCGGCCGCGCGTTCGATGACATGGGCCTGGTCCAGGGCGCGCAGGGGGTCGCGGGCGAGCATCAGCCGGACGTACGCGGAGAACTCGGTGCGCCCCTGGTACTGGTCCCGGGCCAGCCGGCCGGCGTCCCCGCGGCTGCGCTCCAGCGCGGCCCGCGCCTTCACCAGGTCGGCGCCGACCTTCTTCGTCCGCGCGGTCTGCTCCTTCAGTTTCTCCGCGGTGGCGTTGTAGGTCTCGCTCGCCTCTTCGGCTTCCTGGTAGAGCCGCTGCAACTCGCGCAGCAGGGCGGCGACGCTCCTGGGCGCCTCGGGCGCGCCGAAAGCGGTGTCGGCGTCGACCTCCGCCGCGTCCGGCCGGTCGCCGGGCGAAGGGGAGTCCCCGGACGGTACGGGGACCGGATCGGCCGGCACGGCGACGGCGGGGGAGATTGTGAGCGTCGCCGCGAGGGCGGTGGCGCAGACCGCGCGCAGGAGTACGCCTGACACGACATCACCTCCATGACGGAGACGGAGCCCGGCAACAGGCTCGTCCATAAGTGGGCGAATCTGATTAATCCGGCCACTTGGTGTCAGGTGATGCAAGCACCGTGAGGCGTGCCGCCCGAGTGCCCCCCGGACGGCGGTGCGCGCAGGGAGGCCCCGGAGGCTCAGTCCACCGGGAAGGCGTAGAAGGACCTGCCCCGCCGGACGACGAGGGTCCCGCCGACGGCGAGCGTCCGGTACGGCGTGGCCGCGGTGCCGCCCTGCGGGTCGGCCGAGCCGATGTCCTGGAACTTCCACAGCCGCCGCCCGTCGGCCGCCGCGAACGCGGTGACCTGGAAGGCGTCGGCGGCGACGAGGGTCTTCCCGCTGCCGCTCAGCGTGATGGAGGGGGCGTTGCCGATGCCGGGCACGTCCGTGGAGCGCCGCCACACGAGACGGCCGCTCTCCCGCTCCACCGCGCCGACCTGCCGGGTGCGTTCGGTGGTGTGGATCAGCGACCCGGCGATGACCGGGGTGCCGAAGACCGAACCCTTGTGGCCCGCGACCCGCCAGAGGGGCTTCGCCGTGTCCGTCTCGAAGGCCTGGAGATCCGTGCCGACCGCCGCGAACAGCGACCCGTCCTCGTCGCCCGCGATCCCCGCGACGGGGGAGGCCGTGCCGTACTGCTCGGTCCAGAGCAGCTTGCCGGTCCTGCGGTCGAACGAACGGACGGAGCCCTTGCCCTTCGCCGCCTTGACCTCGGCCGCGGTCAGGGTGCCCGACTCCTGCCGTACGAGGATGTCGGCGGCACGCTCCCCGATCACCCGGTAGGCGGGCGTGCCGGGGGAGCGGCCCGCGGGCACGGAGGTGCGCCACAGCTCCGTGCGCCGCAGGATGTCGTACGCGAAGAAGTAGGCCTGGACGGTCTTCTCGTCCGCGGCCGGCTTCTCCCCCTTCTCCGGCTTCGGCGCCTTCACGGTGACCGTGTGCGAGCCGGTGAACCAGATGACGGGCCCGGACTGCCCGGCCAGCCGCCCGACCTTCAGGCCGGGCAGGCCGGAGAACCCGTCCGTGCAGCGCAGCCGGTGCACGACCGTGCCGTCCTTCGGCGACAGCCACAGGAACTCCGTGGGGCTCGCCACGAAGCACAGGTCGTCGCCCGCCTCCAACGCGGCCTGGCCTTTCGCGGCGTCGGCGCGCTGCCACCGCCGCTTGCCGGTCCGTAGGTCCACGGCGTCGGCCCGGCTCCCGCTGGTCACCACGAGCAGCTCGTCCCGCCACAGCGCGGTGGTGATCGGGGCCGAATCGGAGGCCGGGTGGGTGTAGCTCCAGAGCGGCTCGGGGGCCTGCCCGGGGAGAGTGCGCCGGGGCTTCGCCGCGGGCTCGGCGTCGGTGGCCACCGCGGGGTCCCCGGAGCCGAGGGCGGCGACCGCGCCGCCGCCCACGACGAGGCCGCCGACCGCGGCGGCGGCGATGGTCAGCAGCGTCCGGCGGCTCGCGGCGGGGTCGGGCGCGGAGGCGGGCGGCAGCGGCAGCGCCACCATCGGGCCCCCGCCGGGGCCGCCCGGACCCGCGAGCCCGGGCAGCGCCCCGGCCGGGTACGGCGCGGGAGCGCCGTGGGCCCGGTCCGGCCGCGGCGGGGCGGTTGGCGCGGGGCCGGTCGCGGCCGGCGGTGCGGGAGACGCGGGCGGCGTGGCCGCGAGGGGGATGCGGGGGTCGCTCGGGCGCGCGGTCGGTTCGTGCGGAGCGCCGAGCCGGGCCGTCGGGTGGTCGGTCCCGGAGGCGCGCGGCCCGGCGCCGAGGAGGCGCGTGGCCCCCCGGTCCTCCCGGACGCCGCCGCCGGCCGTGTCGGACCCGGTCTCCCCGCCGTCCGGGGCCGTCCCGGCGGCCTCCACCGGCGGCTCCAGCGCCCGGACCCGCGCCTCCTGGTCCGCGACCGCCGCCCTGAGCCGCTCGGGGAGCCAGCCGCCCCGGGCGAGGACCGCCGCGCCCTCGGCGGCCAGTGCGGTGGCGACCTCGGCTGCGTCGGGCCGCTCGGCCGGGTCCTTCGCCAGGCAGCCCGCGATCAGCGCGCGCAAGGCGTCCGGCACGGCGTCGAGATCGGGTTCGTCCTGGGCGATCCGGCGGGCGGCTTCCTCGGCGGGGCCCTCGGTGAACGGAGTCGTCCCGGTCGCCGCATAGGCCAGCAGCAGCCCGAGGACGAACAGGTCGGAGGCGGCGGAGACCTCCCTGCCCTCGATCTGCTCGGGCGTCAGATAGGCCAGCCGCACCGAGAGCCGGCCGCCCGGCCCCGCCTCCGCGGAGGCCGCCGCGCCCAGCGGGCCGAACGCGGTGAGCCGGGGGCCGTCCTCGGCGAGCAGCACCGTGCCCGGGGCGAGGCCCTGGAGCACGGCCGGGCCCGCGTGGACCCGGGAGAGCACCTCGGCGATGCCCGCGCCCAGGACCCGCAGGGACCTCTCGGGCAGCGGACCGGCGAGCCGGACGGCGTCGGCCAGCGCGAGCGCCGGGACGTAACCCGCGGCGGTCCACAGGGGGGCCGGCTCACCCGCCGGAGTGGCGGTCCCGCCCTCGACGGCGTCCAGGAGAGGGGCCACCCAGTCGCCCGCGAGGCGTTCGGCGGTGCGCGCCTCCGCCTGGAAGCGGTGCCGGAAGGCCGGTACGGCGGCGAGCGCGGGGTGCGCGGCGGTGACCACGGCGACCTCGCCGGAGGCGGTGTCCCGGGCTGCGTACCGCACGACGCCGGCCCCCTCGTGGAGGCGGGCCAGCACGGTGAAGCGGCCGAAGCGGCGTGGATCGTCCTGATGCGGCGCCTCCATGGCGCACCCCCCCTTGTGACCGTCCCTCGGCTTGACCGTCGATCTTAGGGCCTCGGCCGTCCCGTCCCGCCCGGCCGCTCAGCGGCCGCGCGCGGCCTTCGACCAGGGCCACGTGGGCGAGCGGCGCTCGCGCCCCCCGGGGGCGAACTCGTAGATCCAGCCACGCTGCAGGCCGAGCCGCTTGGTGTAGCCGGCCGGCACGCGCCGGTAGGCGTACACGGTGGCGGGGCCGCCGTCGGGGGAGGGCACCGGCACCTCGTACCACTTCGGTGGATGGCCGGTCGGGCCCACCAGGACCGGCAGGACCCGGCCGTCCAGGGGGCCGCCCCTGAAGGGGGTGTTCTCGCTCTTCATCCGCTCAGTGTGACCCAGGGGCCGGGGGCAGCAGGTGCGCCGCATCGGCGACGACCGGGATCACCCGCTCCGCGAGCCGGCCCGCGGGCCCCTCCGCGGCCTCCAGCGCCAGCAGGTCCCGCACCACCGTCGCCGTCTCCGGGTCGGTGGCGGCGGTCGCCGTGAGGAGGGCGATGAGGTGGTCGACCAGCCAGCCGCGCAGTTCGGCCGCGGAGGGCTGCTTCCGCTCGTCCAGCCAGATCAGCGACGCCGCTTCGACGGAGGCGATCCAACTGCGCACCATCATCCGCAGCCGGGGCCCGGGGGGCGGGGCGCCGTCGCCCCCGACCCGCCCGAGGTGGTGCAGGATCTCCTCCGCGGCCGCCCGCCGCACGCCGTCCACGATCGTCGTCGTCCGGGAGGTCTCCGCGACGCTGCCGCCGCGCAGCAGGGCGCTGAACCCGGCGTCGTGCTCATCCACGAAGCGCAGATAGCGGTCCAGGACCCGGGCGACCCGTTCGGTGGGCGGGCCCACCTGCGGCTCCGTGAAGCACAGCTTCAGCTCGTCGGCCGCCGAGCCGAGCGCGGCCTCGTACAACTGCTGCCGTCCGCCCGGGAAGTAGCGGTAGACCAGCGGCCGGGACACTCCGGCCGCCGCCGCCACCTCGTCCAGCGAGACCTCGTCGGGGGCCCGGTGGGCGAAGAGCCCGAGTGCGGCGAGGAGGAGCTGGGCGCGCCGCTTCTCGACACTGAGCCTGCGGTACGTCGCACGGGGCGGCGGGGCTGCGGCGGTGGAGGTCATGGTCCCGAGCCTAAGGGCTGTCCGCGGCCCCGCGGGGGCGGGCGACGTCCCGCACGGCCTCAGGCCAGCAGGCCGGAGCGGCGCCACAGTCTGCGGCCGACGCCGTTCAGCAGGCCGATGTCGTCGAAGAAGTCGGTCAGCCGCCTCGCGCCGGACTGCATGACCTCGGCGCGGTGGCCGCTCGCCCGCACCTGGGCGACGGCCTCCCGGCGGTCCAGGCCGACGTTCTCGTACACCTGCGGGCTGACGAAGCAGGTGGAGAAGACACGGGCCGCCTCTCCGCAGCTCACGCGGGTCAGCTCCCGCTCCCAGCGCGGGGCGGTCACCATCTGGCGGCGCAACTCCTCCCGGGCGTACCGCACGTGCCGGGCCTCCTCGATGACGTGGATGCGGGTGACCCCGCGCACCAGGGGCTGGACCCGGTCGTCGGGGAAGGTCAGGCGCTGCATCCAGTCGAGGATCTCCTCGCCGAGCAGGGTCGCGGCGAACGAACCGGGCGTGGTGGAGACGGACTTCAGAATCCGCGCCAGGTTGTGGTAGACGCGGGGCACCGGATACGTCGGGGCGCCGCTCCAGTCGATCATGCGGCCGAACATCAGGGAGTGCCGGCACTCGTCGGCTATCTCGGTGAGCGCGTAGCGGACGTGGTTGCTGGTCAGCGGCTTGTCGTAGACGTGGCGGACCAGCAGCTGCATCAGGATGATCTCGAACCAGATGCCCAGCGACGCCAGTGCGGCCGCCTCGTGCCGGGACAGGTCCAGGCGCTGCTCCTGGGACATGCGGTGCCACAGGGGCGTGTCGTAGAGCGAGAGCAGCTCGGGCGGCCAGAACCACCGGCCCTCCTCGACCGCCGCTTCCCAGTCGAGTTCGGTGTCGGGGTCGAAGGAGTGCTTGGCCGAGGCTTCGAGCAGCCGTACGGCGATCTGCTCGCGGTCGCGGAGCGGCCCGAGTGCGTCACGGAGCACGGTCACATCGCGATCGGTCACGGTGGTCATGGCGGGAGCACCTCACACAGGGGGACCGGAGAACAGGGGTTACCGGCGGTTGCCTCTTATGAGACTGCCTGTCAGCAAGACCGTCAATCCCTTGCGCACGACTTGTTGACCCGCTGTCTACCAACGTGTGAACCTGCCGGTGGGGGCGATGGGTCCATCGCCCAACTGCACCCGGTGTCACGGAACTTATCGAGCCAGTCGAGGCGAAGGAGACGTCCGTGTCCACACACGACCTCTACACCACCCCACCGCCCGAACCGCTCTGGGAGGTCCCCGCGACCGGAGCGGCCCGGTTCAGCTGGGACTACGACGACGGCCGCGCCCGTCTGCTCGCCCTCTACCGGAAGGGCAAGGACAAGCAGTGGGACGGCGACAAGCGCATCGACTGGTCGCTGGAGGTCGACCCCACCGACCCGCTCGGCACGCCCGACGAGGCCCTGCCGCTGCACGGCACCGCGCACTGGGCGAAGATGACGGAGAAGGACCGGGGCGAGCTGCGCAAGCACTACACGTCCTGGCAGTTCAGCCAGTTCCTCCACGGCGAGCAGGGGGCGATGGTCTGCGCGGCGAGGATCGTGGAGTCCGTCCCCGACCTGGACGCCAAGTTCTACTCCGCGACCCAGACCATGGACGAGGCCCGGCACGCGGAGATCTACGGGCGCTTCCTGCACGAGAAGATCGGCATGCTCTACCCGGTCAACGGCAGTCTCCAGGGGCTGCTCGGCGACACCCTGCGCGACTCCCGCTGGGACATGCCCTACCTCGGGATGCAGGTGCTGATAGAGGGGCTCGCGCTGGCCGCCTTCGGGATGATCCGCGACACCACGACCAAGCCGCTGCCCAAGCAGGTCCTCGCCTACATCATGCAGGACGAGGCCCGGCACGTGGCCTTCGGCCGGATGGCGCTGCGCGACTACTACCAGCAGCTCAGCGACGGTGAACGGCGCGAGCGCGAGGAGTTCGTCATCGAGGGCTGCTATCTGATGCGCGACCGGCTCAGCGGCGTCGAGGTCCTGGAGAACTTCGGCATCCCCCCGCAGGAGGCGGCGGAGCTCACCGAGCACTCGGAGTACCTCCAGCTCTTCCGCAGACTGCTGTTCAGCCGGATCGTCCCGTGCGTCAAGGACATCGGCCTGTGGGGCGAGAGGCTCCAGCGGGCCTACGTCGACCTGGGCGTCCTCGAACTCGGCGACTCCAACCTCGACCTGCTCATGTCCCAGGACGAGGAGGTGGCCGAGGAGCTGGACCGTCAGCGCTTCGCCGCGGAGGAGCAGGCCCGGGTGGCGGAGGTGGCCGACGCGATCGAGGCGGGCCGGACGGGGAGCGAGGCCGCGTGACGCGCGTGATCCGCCTGCCTCCTGCCGCCAGGCGTGGCTGATCCGCCTCCACCGGCCGGGCAGCCGTCCCCGGTGAATCCGGCGGGCAGGCTCGCCGCCGGGTGCCCGCTCACGTTGAACGGCCAGGTCAGTGCCGTGGAGTAGAGGGCGCCCGGGCCCTCATGCCCGTGCGGCGGGTTGGGCGTGGCCGGGGTCAGCAGCAGGGCCGCCCCGGCGAAGAGCGCGTCGAGCCGCTCGTCGTTCGTCCGCCGGACCCGGACCGCCTCCGGGTCCTTGGGCGCCCCTGAGCGTATCGCCGTCCACGCCCGCACCGGGTCGAGCAGCGCACACCCCGCGTCCACCAGGCGTATGGTCCCGGCCGCGACGAGCCGGGCCACCGCCGCCCGGACGACGTCCGCGACCTGGGGGTCCACCTCCGCGTAGCCCAGGTCCTCGCTGTACACGGCGGGCAGCGGCAGCGTGGGGGGCGCGGGCGGCGCCCAGACGTCGAGCACATGGCGCAGATACCGCTGCGCGCCCGCCGCCGACCCGGCGAGCACCCCGGCCGCCGCCAGCCCGGACCGGTCGGGCGAGGGGAGCAGCCCGTTCGTCGTCTTCAGCCCGAACACCCCGCACCAGGCGGCCGGGACGCGGACCGAGCCGGCCCCGTCGCTCCCCGTCGCCAGCTCCACCATCCCGGCGGCCACCGCGACCGCCGAGCCCGCCGAAGAGCCGCCCGGCGTCCGGTCCGCCCGCCACGGGTTGACCGTGCGCCCGTGCGCGCCCAGGCCCCAGGTCTGCCAGTACGTGCCGGGGCCGGGCACCGAGGTGGCGCCGACCGGGACGCCGCCCGCCGCGATCAGCCGCCGGGCCGCGAAGGACCGGATGCCCGAGGGGCCCTTCACCGCGAACGGCAGGGCGCGCAGGGGGAGTCGGCGGGCCTCGGGCTCCCGGGCGAGCGCCTCCTCCGGCCACACCTCGATGAACGCGTGCAACGCCGGGTCCAGCCGCTCGATCCGCTCCAGGGCCCGCGCGACGGCGGACGGCGTCCAGGTCATGACCCCAGTCTGCCCGCCCGGCTGCCGCGACCGCCCCCAAGCCGCCTTCGCACCGCGTGCCCTCGCCCCTGCGGCCGGGTCAGCCGTCGAGGGCCGCCTCCATCACGGCCCGCGCGATCGGGGCCGCGCTGCCGCCGCCGCTGATGTCGGCCCGGTCGGCGGAGGCGTCCTCCACGACGACGGCGAGCGCGACGGCCGGGCGGCCGGTGTCCGGGGCCTGCGCCCAGGAGATGAACCAGGCGTAGGGCGTACCGGAGTTGTCGACGCCGTGCTGCGCGGTCCCGGTCTTGCCGCCGACCCGCACCCCGTCGATCGCGGCGTTCGATCCGGTGCCGTTCTCCACCACGTCGACCATCATCCGCTGGAGCCGCAGGGCCGTCGACGGGCTCATCGCCCGCTCGTACGGTCCGGCGTCTCCCTGCCGGACGGTGTCCCCGTCGTGCGTGGTCACCCGGTCCACCAGATGGGGGCGGCGCAGATCGCCGTCGTTGGCCACCGCGGAGGCGACCATCGCCATCTGGAGCGGGGTCGCGGTCGTGTCGAACTGCCCGATCGAGGACAGCGCCAGCTGGTCATCGCTCATCCGGGTGTCGAAGTTGCTCTTCGCCACTCCGGACGGGATGCGCAGAGCGGTGTCGTTGAAGCCGAACCTCTCGGCCGCCTCCACCATGCCCCCAAGCCCGACCTCCACCCCCAGACGGGCCATCACCGTGTTGCAGGAGACCCGGATCGCCTGGGCCAGCGACGCCTCTGCGCAGCCGCTCGCCTCGTCGGGCAGCGTGGTCGTGGTGCCCGGCAGGACATACGGCGACGGGGTGTCGGTCGGCGCGTCGGCGTCGGTCACCACCCGGGCGTCCAGGGCCGCAGCCGCCGTCACGATCTTGAAGGTGGAGCCCGGCGGGTAGGTCTGCCGGATGGCCCGGTTGAGCATCGGCAGGCTCGTGGACGCGTTCAGCCGGCCCCAGGCCTCGGCTGCCGCGGGCCCGGTCCCCGACAGCCGTCCTGGGTCGTACGACGGGGTCGAGACGAGCGCCAGGATGCGGCCGGTCGACGGCTCCAGGGCGGCGACCGCGCCCCGCCGTCCGCGCAGCCCGTCGTACGCGGCGCGCTGCACCGACGCCTTGACGGTGGTGACGACATCGCCCCCGGGCTGCCGGCTTCGGGTCAGCTCGTTCCAGAGGGGGAGCGGGGCCAGCAGCGGGCTGGCGCCGGACAGGACGGAGTCCTCCGCGTGCTCGAGGAGTGTGGTGCCGTACGTCTGCGAGGCGTATCCGGTCACCGGGGCGTAGAGCGGGCCGTGCCGGTAGGTGCGCTCGAAGTCGAGCTGTTCACCGGTCTCCCGGCTGCCGGTCACCGCCTGGTCCCCGACCAGGATGTCACCGCGCGGCTGCGCGTAACGGGCGATGGCGTCCCGGCGGTTGGCCGGGTTGTCGTCCAGTTCGCGGGCCTCGAAGAGCTGGACGCGGGCGGCGTTGAGGAGCAGGGCCACGAGCAGCAGCAGGCAGAAGGCGGCTGCCCGCCGGATGCAGCGGGTCATCGGTCCTCCTCCGCGGCGGCCGTCGCGACGGCCCCGCTCTCCACCTCGTCCGGACGCGGTCTGCGTGAGACGTCGCTGACCCGGATCAACAACGCCACGATGATCCAGTTGGTGACGACCGAAGAACCGCCCTGCGCGAGGAAGGGCATCGCCATCCCGGTCAGCGGGATCAGCCCCATCACCCCGCCGGCGATCACGAACACCTGGAGCGCCAGGATCGAGGCCAGGCCGATGGCGAGCAGCCGCCCGAACGGGTCGCGCAGCACGAGCCCGGCCCGGAAGCCGCGCGCCACGAGCAGCGCGTACAGCAGGAAGACGGCGGTCAGCCCGCACAGCCCCAGCTCCTCGCCCGCCGTCGCCAGGATGAAGTCGGACTTGGCGGCGAAGCCGATCAGGACGGAGTGGCCCGCGCCGAGCCCGGTCCCGAGCATGCCGCCCGCCGCGAAGGCGAACAGCGACTGGGCGAGCTGGCCCGGGCCCCGCCCCGCGTCGATCGACGCGAACGGGTCCAGCCAGTCCTGCACCCGGCTGTGGACGTGCGGTTCGAAGGAGCCGACGACGAAGGCCCCCACCCCGGCCAGGAGCAGTCCGACCGCGATCCAGCCGGTCCGGCCGGTCGCCACGTACAGCATGATGACGAAGAGCCCGAAGAAGAGCAGCGAGGTCCCCAGATCGCGCTCCAGCACCAGCACGCCGACGCTCAGCAGCCAGATGGCCACGATCGGCCCCAGCACCCGGCCGGCGGGCAGCCGCAGCCTCCCTACGGTGCGGCCGGTGTACGTGAGCGCGGTGCGGTTGGCGGCCAGGTAGGCGGCGAAGAACACCGCGAGCAGGATCTTCGCGAACTCGCCGGGCTGGAAGGAGAGCCCGCCGACCCGAATCCAGATCTTCGCCCCGTTCACCGCCGGGAAGAAGATCGGCACGATGAGCAGGAGGAGCGCCGTGGTCACCGAGAGGTACGCGTACCGCTGGAGCACCCGGTGGTCCCGCAGCAGCACGACCACAGCGGTGAACAGCGCGACGCCGAGCGTGGACCAGACGAGCTGGGTGGGCGCGGCCTGGTCGCGCGGCGTCTCCAGGTCGAGCCGGTAGATGAGCACCAGGCCCAGCCCGTTGAGCAGGACGGCGATCGGCAGCAGCAGCGGATCGGCGTACGGGGCGCGGAAGCGCACCGCGACATGGGCGAGCAGGGCGAGCGCCCCGAGCCCGGCGCCGTACCCGGCGACGTCGGGGGGAACGGCCCCGTTGCGGGTGAGGCCCACCGCCGCGTAGCCGTAGACGGAGATGAGGACGGCCCCGACGAGGAGGACGAGCTCCATCCCGCGCCGCTGGGGCAGGCGTAGCTCGGGCGGGGGAGCGTCCGCCGTCGGTGCGGTCATGCCCCGCAACGTAGCAAGAGGCGCGCCTTATTTCCCTTATGTCATAGCTTTCCGTCGGCATCCGGCCGCCACCGCTCTTCCACGCACCGCGCCCGCCCGCGGAGCTCCCGGCACGGGGCCGGGCTCCACGGGCGGACGGACACGCCGATGGGGGGCGATCAGCACCACTGCGGCGCGGCGCCGATGTTCTCGATGTAGCGGGCCGAACCCCATGCCCACGTGCCGTCGCTCAGCAGGTACCAGCGGTTGTTGCCGTCGACGTTGTCACCCGTCGTCTTGCAGAAGATGCTGACGATCGAGCCGTACTCGACCGAGCCGACGATCCGGCTGCTCCGGGTCGGCTTGTCACGCAGCAGCAGGTACGGCCGGGCGATGACCCTCCCCTTGTACGTCTGCCTGGCCGCCTGGGGGCGGGCCTGGGACTGCGTCTCCTGGCGGGCCTCGTGCTCCTGCTGGAGGGCCGAGGCGGACAACTCGTCGGACATCGGGTCCGGGGCGACGGCCTCGGCGCGCTGTCCGGCGGGCTGGGGGTCCGCGGCCAGGGCGGGGGCGGCGGCCGTGAGCGCCGCGAGGGCGCCGGTGGCGACGCACAGGCCGAGACGGCGGAGCCGCGAGGGGCGGGACAGGGGGGACATGCTGCCTCCATGCGAAGGGGGAGAGGTGTGGGGGACGCGAGCTGGGCTCGCCCTGGCCACGCTAGGTTCGCCACGGTCGGTCCGCAACGCGTCACAGGGGGTGAGGGCCCCTCGGGGTGAGCCGTCCGGGCGATCCTGTGCACCGGGCTCCGGCCCCGGGACCGCGCCCCGTCGGCCTCCCGCCGGGCCCGTCCTCGGGCCGGGCCGCCCGTGCCGGCGCGCCGCCCGTCCGGCGGACCGCCCCACTGCGGCCGTACGCCGATGCCCCGGCCGGCCCGCGGCGGTCGGGCCCCCGCCCGCGCCGGGGCGGCGTCCCGGGGACCGGGGCGGTGCCGGGAGCCCGCGCCCGGCTCGTTCCGCCGACGGAGGGAGAACGCGCACGGCGGTGCCGGTCTGCTCCGTACGGGCGTCGAGCCGGGAGGGCTCCGGCAGGCCCTCGGCCGGCGACCGCACCGGCCGGGCCCCACCCCCTCGTCGCCGGGCCGTGCGCCGCGTCCACCCCTGCCCCGGGTGCGGCTCCGAGCCCGCCCGGTGGGGTCAGCGCTGGTACGGGTTCCCGCTCCGGCCGGACTGCGGGGAACCGGGCTGCTGCGGGGCGCCGTCCGGCCCCGCGGCGTGCTGCGCGAGCAGCCGGTCGGCCTGCTCCTGGGATATCTGCTGCTCCCCGCCGCAGAACGTGCACTGCGTGGCGTACTTCGTCGAGAACGGGAACAGCGGGACGAAGAACAACGTGAACTTCGTGACCCGCTTGCGCAGGGTGTGCGCCGCCGGATTGCCGCACCAGCCGCACACCAGCGTCAGGATGGCCAGCTGGTGGAGATAGCCCTTGGTGCCGAAAATGATCATGTCGTGGTCCCTTTCCCCGTCCCTCGAAGCGCCCGTCGGCACAACGCCAGGAGCTTCTCGTCCTCATGGATGTCATGACTCCCGTACCCGCCGTCCATCGCGTTGTGACGGCGCACGGAGGCGAGTTCGGTGTGCAGGACGTGGGCCGTCGCAGACCCGTCCGGGGCCGGCCCCAGCCGCGCCAGGCATTCTGCCACCCGGACGCGTACATGGCGGCTGCGTTCCCAGGCGGCGAGCAGCACCTCCAGGGACTCCTGCGGCCGACCGGACACCTCCGTGAGGGCGATCGCCGCGTCCACCCGCAGCCACAGCTCGTCGTGGGCCAGCAACCCCCGCAGCCGGGGCGCGACCACCGCCGCCCGCGGCCCGAGTGCGCCGAGCGCCACCGCCGCCGCCCGCCGGTCGTGCACCTGGTCCGAATGGAGACCCTCGATCAGCACCGGCAGCACCGCGTCGGTGTCCCCGGAGATCGCCCACAGCGCCTCGGCGGCCTCCGTGGCCGAGGCCGTCCCCGGGTGGCGGATCATCGCCCTCAGCTCGGGGACGGCCGCCCGCGCCGCGGGGCCGAACGACCCCAGAGCCCGCAGGGCCGCCGTGCGCAGCCACTCGCCCCGGTACGCCGGCGCCCCGCGCAGCACCCGCAGCACCTCGGGGGCCGCCTCGCCCGCGCGCAGCTCCGTCAGCCCGGCCAGCAGCGGGCTCGCCCGGTCGTAGGCCCCCTCGTCCAGCGCCACCCCCGCCAGCCTGCGCCGCATCGCCCCGGCGAGCGGCCGGGCCGCCTCCCCGAGCCGGCCGACCGCGGACCCGACGTCGTGCGGCACGCGCGGCAGCTCCAGCGCCGCCGCGAGCGCGGGCAGCGCACGGGGGTCGCCGAGGCGGGCCAGCGCCTTCACGGTGGGGCCGAGCCCGGGGGGGCCGCCGGCCCAGGTCTTCACCCAGTCGCCGGGGTCGGCGGTCAGCCGGGCGGCCAGCGCGTCCGCGGCGGGGGCGGCGAGGCAGAACAACTCCTCCAGCACATGGGACGCGGCCTCCGCCAGCCGCGGCTCCGGGTCCGACAGCTGGTCGCCGACGAGCGCCACCAGCTCCTCGTACGCGCCGCGCCAGGCCCGTATCAGCCCGCCGCTCATCCGCACGGCGTCGATGCGCTGCCAGCGGTCGGGGCTGCGCAACTGGTCGGCGAGGAGCGCAGTGCGGTCGCCCACCCGGTCGTCCAGGCCGACGTGCAGGGTGCGCAGCAGGTCGGCGGCCCAGGGAGTGTTGCGCCCCGCGCTCTCCTGGGCGGAAAGCGCCCGCAGCTGGCCCACGAGGGTCGGTGACGCGGCCTGCTCGCCCCGGCAGGCCTCCGCCGCGGCCGCCGGCTCGCCCTCCGGGTCCGCGTCCGGGGTCTGACCCGCGCCGGGGGCGGGGGCCTGCCCCGGGGCGGGCTCCTGCTCCGGCGCCGTTTCCCGCTCGTGCGCGCACAGCTGCCCGGCGACCGCCCCCCTCGCCCTGTCGCCGTCCCGGGCGGCGCCCGGCGAGGGGGCCGAACGCATCTCGTGCAGCAGCCCCGCCACCACCGGAACCACGTCGTCCGGCAGGACCTCGGGTGAGCAGCGCGCCAGCTGGGCCAGCGCCGCCAGCCGCAGGCCCGGCGCGTGGGCCCGGGACGCCAGCCCGTTCAGCCACTCCGCCACCTGGCCGGCCAGCGGCCGGTGCCGCAGCGCCACCCGCCCGGCCGCCTCGACGAGGGCGAGCCGCACCTCCTCGTCGCACTCCACCGGCAGCCGCTCCCGCAGCAGCGCCAGGACCCGCACGGGGTGCCGGTGCAGCGTGGCCAGCGCCAGCGGAGCCGCGAGCCGCACCCCGCGGTCCTCGTCGGCGATCAGCTCGCAGAACACCCCCGCGCCCGCGGTGACCGCTGCCGCCGCCATCGCGTAGTTCGCGGCGCCCTCGACCTCGTCGTCGTCGATCTCGGCCTCGTCGTCCTCGTCCAGGTCGAAGCCGCCGATGCTGGTGAGCAGCTCGACGACGCTGCCGCGGTCCTGCACCCCCGGATCGGCGGCCAGCTCGAACAGGAACGGGATGCAGGCGAGCGTGCAGGCGTACACATCGCCCTGGTGGTGCACGGCGCCGTACATGCCGTCCAGCGCCGCCTCCCGCTCCGTCGGGTCGTCGGAGGCGAGATTCCTCAGGAGGTCCGGTACGTCGTCGGCAGGCCCGTAGGCATGCTCCATCGAGGCCCAGTCGACCTCATCGATCCCCGAGAACACGCCATCCCCTCCCCACGATCACGACAGCGCCCGGACCGGCGCGCCCTCGGGCGTGCCGGTCCACCACACCCCTTCGGCGCGCCCCGTAGAAAGCGCCTGCGCAGAGTGTGCACCACCACTCCGACAATCCACCCTCCACTTGTGGCCTTTCCTCGGGCCGTGACCAGGTCATGACCCGCTCAGGACGAACCCGCCGCGCGCCCCGGCCGGCTCCGCGGCCGCATGCGGGTCATCCGGGGAGCGGGCGCGCCCGGCCGGGATCGGTCAGCGGCGCGAGCAGCTCGCCGTACCGGTCCAGCCGGCCGGCCATGTCGCGGGCGTGGAACACCAGGGCCCCGGCCTCCCGGCAGCCCTCGATCTCGTCCCAGGTGACCGGGGCGGAGACCGTGGGCCCGGACCGGGCCCGCAGGGTGTAGGGCGTCGCCGTCGTCTTCGCCGCGGCGTTCTGGCTGAAGTCGACGAAGACCTTCCCCGGCCGCAGGGCGCGCCTCATCCGGTGCAGGGCCAGCCCCGGCAGTGCCTGCTCCGCCTCGACGGCGAGCCGCTTCGCGTAGGCGGACACCTCGCCGGAGGGGGCCGGCTCCAGCGGGACCAGCAGGTGCAGGCCCTTGGACCCGGACGTCTTGCCGTAGGCGGGCAGTCCGTCGGCCGCGAGCCGCCTCCGCAGCCAGAGCGCCACCGTGCAGCACTCCACGACGGTCGCGGGGGCGCCGGGGTCCAGGTCGAACACCAACCGGTCGGCGACGGCCGGGGCCTCGGCCCGCCACTGCGGCGTGTGGAACTCCACCACCAGGTTGGCCGCCCACATCAGCGAGGCCAGATCCTGGACGACCACCTGCCGCGCGCCCGGGTCCTCGCTCCGCGGGACGGCGGTGGTGGCCACCCAGGCGGGCGTACCGGGCGGCGGGTTCTTGGTGAAGAAGAGCTGCCCCCCGGGGCCGTCCGGATAGCGCAGGAAGGACACCGGACGGTCGCGCAGATGGGGCAGGACCGCGTCCGCGACGGTGGCCGCGTAGTAGTGCAGCACCTCGCCCTTGGTCGTTCCGGTGGCCGGATACAGCACCTTGTCGAGATTGCTGAGCGACACCCGTCGCCCCTCCACCTCGGTGATCGGCGTCATACGATAAGAATCACACGAAAACCTAACCAAAGGCCCTCAACGGTCAAAAGGGGTGAAGGGTGAGGTCGATATGGAACGGCGCGATCTCCTTCGGGCTGGTCAGCATCCCGATCAAGGTGGTCAACGCCACGGAGAACCACGCGATCCACTTCCGCCAGATCCACCTCGCCGACGGGGGCCGGGTCCGGTACCGCAAGGTCTGCGAACTGGACGAGGAGGAGGTGCCCGGAGCGGAGATCGGCAAGGCCTTCGAGGACGCCGACGGCACCATGATCCCGATCACCGACGAGGACCTCGCCCAGCTCCCGCTGCCCACGGCGAAGACGATCGAGATCGTCGCCTTCGTGCCCAGGGACCGGATCGACCCGCTCCAGATGGACACGGCGTACTACCTCTCCGCCAACGGCGTCCCGGCCGCCAAGCCGTACACGCTGCTGCGCGAGGCGCTCAAGCGCAGCGACAAGGTCGCCGTCGCCAAATTCGCCCTGCGCGGCCGGGAACGGCTCGGCATGCTCCGGGTGGTCGACGACGTGATCGCGATGCACGGCCTGCTGTGGCCCGACGAGATCCGTGCTCCGGAGGGTGTCGCCCCGGAGGGCGACGTCACCGTCCGCGATGCCGAACTCGACTTGGCGGACGCCCTGATGGACACCCTCGGCGAGGTCGACATGGACAGTCTCCACGACGACTACCGGGAGGCCGTGGAGGAGCTCATCGCCGCGAAGGCCTCCGGGGAGCCGGTCGAGCCCGCGGCCTCCGGGGAGAGCGGTGGCGGCAAGGTCCTCGATCTGATCGCGGCCCTGGAGAACAGCGTCCGCGCCGCCAAGGAGTCCCGGGGCGAGGACGAGGGCGCGGCGGAGGGCGACGGTGACATGGCCGACGTCCATCCCCTCAAGAAGGCGTCCCGGAAGGCCCCTTCGGGAAAGGCCGCGTCCCGGGGGGCCGGGTCCGGGAAGGGCGCCTCCGAGAAGGCGCCTCCCGGCGAAACCTCCTCGACAGAAGCCTCCGGACCGTCCTCGGGGAAGAGGGCGAAGAAGGCGGCTCCCCGCACCCCGACCGGCAAGACGGTCACCCGCTCCGCGGACTCCCCGTCCGCCAAGAAGTCCGCCCCCAAGTCCGCCGGGGGGAAGAAGTCCACGTCCACGGCCGAGAAGACGGGCGGGAGCGGGACGGCCGCGAAGAAGACGGCCGCGAAGAAGACGGCCGCGAAGAAGACGGCGTCGTCGAGCGCCGGCACGGAGAAGAAGGCGTCCTCCGCCCGCAAGCGCGCCTCGGCCTGACGGCGACGCCCTGCCCGCGCCCGCGGCCCGCCGGAGCCCCGCGCCCCGGTGTCGGAGGCCACCCGTACGCTACCGCCCATGAGCGCACAGGCCCCTTCCGGACGGGTGATCGACGGCCGCTTCACGCTGGTGGAGCGACTCGGCAGCGGCGGCATGGGCACGGTCTGGCGGGCCCATGACATGGCCCTGCACCGCGACGTGGCGCTCAAGGAGGTGCGGCCGCCGGACCCGGTGCTCGCCGAGTACGACCCCGAAGGGGCCCGCACGCTCCGGGCCCGGGTGCTGCGCGAGGCCCGTGCGCTGGCCCGGATCGACCATCCGTGCGTGGTCACCGTCCACCACATCGTCGATCCGGGGGAGGAGGGTTACCCGTGGATCGTGATGGAACTGGTGGCCGGCTCCTCGCTGCACGACCGGCTCGCCGCCGGGCCGATGGACCCGGCGGAGGCCGCGGAAATGGGACGCGGCGTCCTCTCCGCCCTCCGCGCCGCCCACGCCTGCGGCATTCACCACCGCGACGTCAAGCCCGCCAACGTGCTCCTGCGCGCCGACGGACGCCCCGTGCTCACCGACTTCGGCATCGCCGCGATCCGGGAGTCCACCAGCCTCACCGCCACCGGCGCCCTCATCGGTTCGCCCGACTACATAGCCCCCGAGCGCATCCGGGGCACCGAGGGCGACCCGTCCTCCGACCTCTGGTCGCTCGGCATGATGCTGTACGTCGCGGTGGAGGGCGGCCACCCGCTGCGCCGGGCCACCACGCTCGCCACCCTGGCCGCGGTCCTCGACGAGGAGATCCCGCCTCCCGTCCGGGCCGGCGCGCTCGCCCCGGTCCTGAGCGCCCTCCTGACCCGCGACATACCGGCCCGCCCGGACGCCAGGGTCCTGGACCGCATGCTGGCCGAGGCCGCGCGGACCGGCGGCGGCCCGGCGCCGACGCCCACCGAGCGGGTAAGGGAACGCCCCGCGCCGCCCGGCGCCGTGCCGGCCCCCGCCGCGCCCGTGCACTCCGCGCCCACCCAGCCGGCCTCCGCGCCCCCGGGGACGCCGCCCCCTCGGGCGGCAGACGGAGCCGCCGCGTCCGCCCGGCCCGCGGCGCCGGGGGGCCGCGCCCCCACCGGCTACGGGTTCCCGCCCCCGTCCGGGTCGGCGTCCCACCTCCCCGTCCCGGCCTCCCGGCAGCCCGGCGCCCCCGCGCCCCTCGGTGAGCGGCGCGGCCCCGGCGTCCGCCGCCGGCCCCGGGCCCTGGCCGTCGCCTCGTCCGCCGTGGCGGTCGCGGTGCTGGCCGGGATCATCGTCTGGGCGTTCGACACGCTGCCCTTCGGCCGTTCCGGCAGCGACGACCGGCCCCGCGACTCGGCGAGCGCCCCCGTCGACGGGGAGAAGGCGACGCCTCCTGCCCTCCTTGACCCGACGCCCGAGCAGGCCGCCGACGAGGACGGCGGGTCATCGGAGGATGCCGGGGCAGCCGAGCGTCTGCTGAGCCCCGACGGGGCCCGAGCCGTGATCACGGCGCTGAAACCGCTCATGGGCGGCACGGAGGTCACCGACTTCACCCTCTTCGACGAGCACGCCTCCGCCGAGGCGCCGCTGAAGTTCAACTCCCGTCTCTACGACCGGTTCAGCTACCGGGACCGGCAGGCGCGGAACGACGGGACAGGCGGCACGCTGATGGCCGGGGACACCACGGTCGACCTGGACTCCGTCGCCTGGGACGCGCTGCCGGCCCTGCTGCGCACGGCGCAGGAGACGCTCAACATCCCGGAGCCGGAGAGCCGCTACGTGATCGTGGACCCCGCGTCGCCCTTCCACGGCGACCGCCCGGTCCTGCGCGTCTACGTCTCCGACACGCACGGCGGCGCCTACCTCACCGCGGACCTGGACGGCCGGGTCATCGACAGGAGCCCGCGCCCCCAGGGCTGACGGCACTTTCGGGCGGGCCCGGGGGAGGCCGGCGGCGGCAGCCGATACCGTACGCGTCCTCACCGCCGTCGGAGCCGTGGTGCACTGTCTGTTCGCCTGGCCCGCACGGGCCGTCCCGTTCGAGAGAGACACCAGAGTGAAGACCTCACGTACCCCCGGCGCCTCGCGCACGTCGAAACCGCCGCGTACCCGACGCACATGGAGAAACGGTTCGGCTAAGAAGGGGCCCGGCACGGCCCGCAGGGTGTCCCTGATCGTGCGCCCCGCGCTCACCGCCGTGTGGAGCGCGGTGCGCTCACGCCGGGGCCGCTGGGCGACGGGCGGCGCGCTGGTGGCGCTGGCCGCCGTCGCCGTCACCGCGATCCTGCTGCTGGGCGAGGAGTCCGGTCCGCCGGACCCGCGTGCTCGCCAGTACCGGGACGTCGACTCCTGCCTGCTGACCGGGGAGCAGGGCGTCGCCGTCGGCACGCCCGGAGCCCAGGTGTGGGCGGGGATGCGGAAGGCGTCACTGGAGACCCGCACCCGCGTGAACTACCTCCCCGTCATGGGTGAGCAGTCGGCAAAGAACGCCCTGCCGCACCTGAATTCGCTGCTCCAGCGCCAGTGCGACGTCGTTCTGGCGGTGGGCGACAGCCAGGTGGAGGCAGTGCGCGCGGAGGCGGGCGGCCACCGGGCGCTTCGCTTCGTCGTGGTGGCGGGGTCCGAGGCCGCGGACGGCGACGGGAAGGCGGGGCAGGACGTTCCGGGGAACGTGACGGTCGTCGCGGAAGCCGGCGAGGGGCTGGAAGACCGTATTGCCCGGATCATTCAGGAAACCGTCCCTGCTCAGGGGTAGCCGGAATGCGACATTCCATCAGAAAGTGACCGAGATCACCTTACTGACGCCAAAAAAGATGACTCGGCCGTTCGAACCTCGTGCACTCTTATAAAAATCTTGTAAGCAGAGCATAAAGAGGGCAGCGCTGATGCGTTCTCGTTGGGTTCGAACGGCCCGAATATTTCCGTCCGGCCCACGGGGGCGCGCACGGCTCAGACGGATAGCCTTGTCCGTCCTCATCGTTTTCTCCTTCACCCTCACCACGGAGACGGCCGCGGCCACCGGGGCCACGCTGCCCCGGCTCTCCATGCCCCAGCTGTCCCTGGCCGGGCTCTGGAAGTGGTCGCAGACCTCCCCGCTGGACGTGCCCGTCCAGCAAGGGGGGACCGCCCGCGGGAAGAGCCACACCACCTCCTCCGCCGCCACCTCGGCCGAGGGCGACGCGGGTCGCAAGCCCGGCAAGGGCCGCGGTGAACTCGCTCCGTACGAGCGGCCGACGCCCGACGCCGGCAAGGCGACGACCGAACCGGTCGCCGGCACCGCCGAGAGCTTCGACGAGAAGACCAGCGAGCGCGACGCGAAGAAGTCCACCGAGACCACGGACCACTACGTCAACGCCGACGGCTCCACCACGGTCCGCCACTACCCGGGCCGCACCAACTTCCGTGCGAAGGACGGTTCCTGGGAGCCGATCGACACGAAGCTCACCGAGGCCGAGGACGGCCGGCTGGAGCAGACGGCCAACTCCCTGGAGGTCGGGTTCGCCCCGGACGCCGCCGACCAGGCGCTCGCCTCGGTCGACTTCGGCGACGACCGCTCCCTCGCCTACGCGTTGCAGGGCGCCCGCGCGGCAGCCCCGGTCGTCAACGACGACGGCACGGTCACCTACCCGGACGTCCTGCCCGGCACCGACCTGCTGCTCGCCCCGCTCGCGGAGGGCTTCAAGGAACACCTCGTCCTGCACTCCGCGGACACCGCCAACTCCTGGGTTTTCCCCCTCGATCTCCAGGGGCTGACCCCGCGGATCACCGCCGACGGCGACGTGGAGTTCACGGACGCCGACGGCGAGGTCACCGCGACCATGCCGCACGCCTTCATGACCGACTCCAAGATCGACGAGCGATCCGGCGACCCGACCCTCTCGCAGGCCGTCGACTACGAGCTCACCACCGTCGACGACAAGCCCGCCCTGCGGATGACCGCTGACCGCGCGTGGCTCGACGACCCCGCCCGCGTCTACCCCGTCATGGTCGACCCGACCATCGCCGCCAGCAACTCCACGTACGCCCAGAACACCATCCCGGGCAACCACTCGACCGAGAGCCAGATCAAGGTCGGGTCCTACGACGCGGGAACCAACCGGGCCCTCTCCTTCCTCCAGTTCTCCTCCCTGGGCACCACCCTCAAGGGCAAGCGGGTCACCGCCGCCACCCTCAACCTGCACGCCCTGTGGTCCTCGACCTGCGCCGCCAGGCCCTTCTCCGTGCACCCGATCGCCAAGTCCTGGACGCCGGCCGGGATCACCGCCTACCCCGGCCCGGCCATCAGCCCGGCCATCGGCGGTGCCACCGTCAACCCCGGCGCCTCCTGCTCCAACACCAGCGGCGGCGCCGGCGTCGGTGTGAAGATGGCGGCCAAGCTCTCCACCGCCTGGTTCGACGCGGTCGCCACCGGCAGCCCCAACTACGGGCTCGCGGTCACCGCCCCGGTCAACGACGCGCTGCACTGGAAGAAGTTCCACTCCGACAACGCGACCAACAGCGCCTTCCGCCCGGCGCTCGACCTCACCTACACGGCCAACAAGAAGCCGCAGATCAACGCCCAGTACCCGCCCGCCAACCACCAGGCGCCCACCCTGCGCCCCGAGCTGTTCGTCTACGCCAGCGACGCCGACAAGTGGCCGATGGCCAAGCTGAACTACGCCTTCGAGGTGTACGACGCCGACAGCACCAGCACCACCCCCGTCGCCACGTCCGGCGTGATCACCAAGGGCAGCTGGAAGGTGCCCGCGGGCAAGCTCAAGTGGAGCAAGGACTACACCTGGTTCGTCAGCGTCTCCGACGGCTACGACTCGGTGATGTACTCGGCCAGCAGCTTCTCCACCGCCGTCCCCCAGCCGCCGGTCACCTCCGGCCTCGCCCAGAACACCGACGGCCACGAGTTCGACCCCAGCGACGGCAACTACACCACCAGCGACACGGACGCCGAGATCGAGGTCGTCGGCCCCTCGCTGTCCGTCGAGCGCTCGTACAACAGCCGCGACCCCCGGCGTGACGGCGCCTTCGGCGCCGGCTGGTCCACCGCCCTGGACATGAAGGCCGTCGAGGTCAAGGACGGCGCCGGCGCACTCTCCAGCGTCATCATCACCTACCCCGGCGGCGAGCAGGTGGCCTTCGGCCGCAACAGCGACGGCGCCTTCGTCCCGCCGATGGGCCGCTACGCCCGGCTCGCCGCGGCCACCAGCGGCGGTGGCTACACGCTGACCGACAAGGACTTCACCACCTACTCCTTCCAGCAGGCCACCGGCCGGCCGGGTTCCTTCGCGATCTCCGGCATCAAGGACTACGCGGGCCGCACGGAGACCTTCGCCTACACCTCCGGCCGGCTGTCCAAGGCCACCAACGTGACGTCCAGCCGGTCCCTGACCTTCGCCTGGAGCACACCCGCCGGGGCCACCGCCCCCCACGTCTCCACCGTGACCACCGACCCGGCCACCCCCGGCGACGCGGACACCGCCCAGACCTGGACCTACGGCTACGACGGCGACCAGCTCACCGAGGTCTGCCCGCCCGCGGACGCCACCAAGTGCACCACGTACGGCTACACCACGGGCAACCACTACCGCACCACCGTCCTCGACGCCTCCCCGTACGCCTACTGGCGGCTCGGCGAAGGGGCAGGGGAGACCGGGGCCAAGGACTCCGTCGACATCAACCTGGGCAAGTACAACGGTCTGTTCCGCAACGTGACCCCGGGCGCCACCGGCCCGCTGGCGGGCTCCACCCAGAAGGCAGCCGCCTTCAACGGCACCACCTCCTACGTCGAGATGCCCAGCGCCCCCGGCGCCACCCCCTCGTACGCGTCCGTCTCGCTGTGGTTCAAGACCAACAAGGCGGGCGGTGTCCTCTTCTACTACGGTGACAAGCCGCTCAGCGGCAGCGACCCGGTCGGCACCACCACCAAGAACACCCCCGCGGTCTACGTCGGCATGGACGGCAAGCTGCGCGGCTGCCTGGCCATGTCCCCGGGCTGCATGAGCACCATCACCTCCGGCGCCACCGTCACCGACGGCAAATGGCACCAGGCGGTCCTCACCGGCGCTGCCAACACCCAGACCCTGTACCTCGACGGCGTCGACCAGGGCAGCCTGTCGGGCACCATCAACGACTGGGAGCAGCCCTACATCTCGCTCGGCGCCGGTGTGAACACCGACGGCTGGCCCAGCATGAACCCGAACGACAAGCTCGGGCACTTCACCGGCCACCTCGCCGAGGTCGCCATCTACTCCGACGCGCTCCAGCCGTCGGTCATCACCGCCCAGTACCAGGCCGCCACCCGGCCCGCGGGGCTCCTCAACAAGATCACCTCGCCGGGCGGCAAGATCCAGTCGTCGGTGACCTACGGGACCACCGACGACCTGGTCCTCGACGCCACCGACAGCGACGGCGGCACCTGGAAGCTCAACCCCGCCACCGTCACCGGCTCCTCCCAGGTCTACCGCTCGGCCGTGATGGGTTCAGCGCCCACCGGCTACTGGCGCCTGGGCGACACCCAGGGCGCCCCCGAGGCCGCCAACGAGATCCACACCGGCTTCGGCGCCTACAGCGACGTCACCCAGGGCGTCACCGGACCCTTCGGCGCGGGCGACTCCACAGCGGTCACCTTCAACGGCACGTCCTCCTACGCGGAGATCCCCTACGGCCCGTGGCACGGCAAGCAGGACCGCGCGGTCGAGCTCTGGTTCAAGACCGCCAAGCCCGGTGTCCTGATGGCCGACCAGCAGCGCGCCCCCGACGACCCGGCCGGCGTCGGCGGCAGCTGGACCCCGACCCTGTACGTCGGCAGCGACGGAAAGCTGCGCGGCCACTGGTGGAGCGTCTCCGGCTCCGGCAACGTCGACTTCGGCTCGAAGGCCGCGGTCACCGACGGCAAGTGGCACCACGTGGTGCTCTCCGCCAGCGGCAACCAGCAGACCCTCTACGTCGACGGCGTCAAGCAGGCCGACTACGCCGGCGCGGCCAAGGACCAGTCCAACACCCGCACCTTCCTCGGCGCGGGCTTCGCCAAGACCTGGTTCAGCTCGCCCGGCGACGTCAGCTACTTCACCGGCGCGATGGCCGACGTCGCGGTCTACTCCGCGCCCCTGAGCGCCGACGACGTCGAGCGTCACTGGTCGGCGTACAAGGCGTCCTCCGGCATCGCACCGGTCCGCACGGTCAAGCTGACCGACCCCACCGACAAGACGCTCACCTACGTGTACGACGCGGAGATGGGCAACCGCCTGCTCGCCGCCGTCGACACCCGCGGCAAGCGCACGACCTACGGCTACGACACCGGCGGCTTCCTGCGCACGGTCACCGACGCCAACGGCAACCGCAGCATCACCGGCCACGACGTGCGCGGCAACGCGGTCTCCACGACCACCTGCCAGGACACGGCCGCCGACAAGTGCGCCACCGAGTACTACACCTACTACCCGGACGCGACCACGGCCTTCCCGCCGATGGACCCGCGCAACGACCTGCTCCTCACCGAGCGCGACGGCCGCTCCTCCGGGCCCGGCGACAACACCTACCTCACCACCTACGCCTATGACGCCGGCGGCAACCTCACCTCGGTGACCACCCCGCCGGTGCCGGGCCACCCGCAGGGCCGCACCGCCACCACCGCCTACACCACCGCCGCCACCCCCGCGGCGGACGGCGGCACCGCCCCCGCCGGGCTGGTCTCCCACGTGGTGACCCCGGGCGCCAAGAGGACCTCGTACACCTACAACAAGAACGGCGATCTCGCCGAGACCACGGACGCCAACGGGGCCAGGCTGAAGCAGGTCTACGACGCCCTCGGCCGCCAGACGGCGAGCACGGAGACATCCGACGCCCACCCGGCCGGACTGACCACCCGCTACACCTACGACAAGAACGACCAGGTCGTCACCGAGACCAGCCCCCCCGTCACCAACCGGGTCACCGGCGCGGTCCACACCGCGCGGACCACCACGGTCTACGACGCCGACGGCAACGTGACGGAGCAGACCGTCGCCGACCTCACCGGCGGTGACGCGGCGCGCACCACCAAGGTGACCTACGACGCGTACAACCGGATGGAGAGCCGCACCGATCCGGGCGGCGCCACCACTGCCTTCGCCTACGACGTCTACGGCAACAAGATCCGCGAGACCGACGCCGAAGGCAACGTCAACACCTACACCTTCGACGCCGAGGGCCGCCCCCTCACCACGAGCCTGCTCGACTACCGGGGCGACCCGGCCGACCCGACCGCGCCCACCACCCTCGTCCAGGAGTCCCGCGCCTACGACCCGGCGGGCCGACTGGCCTCCCTCACCGACGCGATGGGCTGGGTGACCGCGTACACCTACACCGACGACGGGCTGTCGGCCACCGTGGTCCGCAAGGACCCGCAGACCGGCGCCTCGTTCACGGAGCAGGCCAACACCTACGACGCGGTCGGCAACCTGATCAAGCAGGTCACCAACGACGGCCGGACCACCAGCACGTTCACCGTGGACGCGGCGGACCGGGTCACCTCCAGCGTGCTGGACCCCGGCGGCCTGGCCCGATCCACCACCGTCACCTACGGCCCCGACGACCATGTCGTCAGCGAAAGCGACTTCGACCCGGCGACCGGCCGGACCAGCACCTCCGACACCACCTACGACAACCTCGGCAACATCACCAGCAACACCCTGCACGACGGCACCACCGCCCCGGTCGGCCGCTGGAAGCTGGACGAGACCGGGGGCACGACCGCCGAGGACTCCTCCGGCGGCACCCGTGACGCGGTCCTCGGCAGCGCGGTCACCCGCTCCACCGAGCGCGGCGGCTCGACCGTCTTCGACGGCGCCGCCAACGCCTACGGCACGACCGACGCACCGGTGGTCAACACCACCGGCAGCCTCACCGTCTCCGCCTGGGTCAAGCTGGACTCCACGGCCGCCAACCGGACCTTCGTCGCCCAGAACGGCACGAAGGCGAGCGGCTTCCAGCTCTCCTACTCCACGGCCCACGGCTGGACCTTCGGCCGCGCCGCCACCGACACCGGCAACCCGGCGCTCGTTCGCGCCACGTCCGGCACCGCTGCCGTCAGCACCGGCGTCTGGACCCACCTCGCCGGTGTCTACGACAAGAAGGCCGGACAGCTGCGGCTGTACGTCAACGGAACCGCCGCCGGCGCCCCGGCCGCCTTCAACGCCCCCTGGGACGCCAACGGGCCGCTCCAGATCGGGCGCCTGTGGCACAACGGCGGCTACCAGGAGAACCACCAGGGCGCGCTGTCCGACGTCCAGGTCTACAGCGAGGCACTGACCGCCTCCCAGGTCTCCGCCGTCCACGGCGGCGCCCTGCCGGCAGAGGGCAGCGAGGTGCGCACGGTCACCTGGAAGCTCGACCAGCGCGGACTGCCGGTGTCCTCCACCGACCCGAACGGCGACACCACCGACTACGGCTACGACGAGGCCGGCCAGCAGACCACGGTCACCGAGCCGGCCGTCCGGTCCGAGCGGAACGGCGGCGCCGCGGTCACCGTCCGGCCCGTGTCGATGACCGGCTACAACACCTACGGCGAGCCGACGGAGTCCTCCGACCCGCTGGGCGACGTCCTGGTGACGGCCTACGACGCCGAGGGCCAGGAGTCCTCGACGACGCTGCCGAACTACACCCCGCCCGGCGGCGGCGCCCCCCTCACGGCCACCGCCTGGAACGAGTACAACAAGCTCGGCCAGGTCACGGCGGAGGTGGACCCGCTGGGCAACCGCACCACCTACACCTACACCCAGCTGGGCGACCTCGCCTCGGTCACGGAGCCGGGCGGCGACACCACCCGCTTCGCGTACACACCCAACGGCGACCAGCTGTCGGCGACACGGCCGGGCGGTGCTCGTGAGGAGAGCACCTGGGACTATCTCGGGCGTCCGCTGACCAGCACCGACATCGTGCGCCAGCCCACCCAGCGGGCCGTCACGGCGATCAACGAGTACAACGCTCCGGGCGGCGAGCTGTCCCGGACCGTGAGCCCCACCGGGGTCAGCGAGTCGTACACGTACGACGCACTGGGGGACACCACCTCGGTCACCGACAGCGCCGGCAACGTCTCCACCTTCACCTACGACATGGACGGCCGGCCGCTGACGTCGACCGGCCCGGACGGCACCAGCACCCGCAACACCTACGACGGCTTCGGCCAGCTGACCGCCACCAGCGACCTGGCGGCGGACGGCGCGGTGATCCGCACCAGCCGCGCGGCCTACGACCGGGCGGGCAACCCCCGCACGGTCACCGACTACCGCGGCAACACCGTCACCCTCACGACCGACGCGACCGGCCAGATCACCAAGGCCGTCCAGCCGGTCTCCGAGACCGAGTCGATCACCACGACCTTCGGCTACGACGCGGCGGGCAACCGGACGCGCTTCACCGACGGACGCGGCAACCCCTTCGTCACCACCTACAACGCCTGGGGCCTGCCCGAGTCGGAGATCGAGCCCGCCACCCCGGCCCACCCGGACCCGGCGGACCGCACCTTCACGATGGTCTACGACGGCAACGGGCGGCCCAGCCAGTCCCGCGCGCCCGGAAACGTGGTCATCGACAACACCTACGACAGCAAGGGACGGCTCACCAAGCAGACCGGCAGCGGCGCGGAGGCGGAGACCGTCGACCACAGCTACACCTACGACTCCGACGACCGGATCACCTCCGTCGCCGGCCACGAGGAGGACCGCAACACCTTCACGTACGACGACCGCGGGCTGCTGCTGAGCGCCAAGGGGCCGTCGGGCGACTCCTCCTTCAGCTACGACGCCGACGGAGCGATCACCTCGCGCACCGACGCCTCCGGCACCTCCACCTACGGTTACGACGCCGCCGGCCGTCTCAAGACGGCCAAGGACGCCTCGACCGGCACGTCCATGACCTACGGGTACGACGTCAACAGCAACGTGACGTCGGTGGACTACGGGCAGGACAAGTCCCGGCGGGTCTTCTCCTACGACGCCCTGGAACGCCTCACCTCCGACCGGCTGACCTCGCCGACCGGAAAGCTGCTGGCGTCGGTCGCCTACGGCTACGACGTCAACGGCAACGAGATCTCCAAGACCACCACGGGCGTGGCGGGAGCGTCGTCGAACACCTACACCTACGACCGGGCGAACCGGATCACGTCCTGGAACAACGGCTCCACCACCGAGCAGTACGGCTACGACGCGTCGGGCAACCGCACACGGGTCGCCGGTGACACCTACACCTACGACGCCCGCAACCGACTCACCTCGGACGGGCACAACACCTACGGGTACACGGCCCGGGGCACCCTGAGCGTGCTCACCGACGAGGCGGGGCAGCAGACGGCGATCAAGGCGGACGCCTTCAACCGGATCATCCGGGAAGGCGACCGGACGTACACGTACGACGGACTCGACCGGGTGCTCACGGCGCGGGACGAGGACGGCGGACAGACCCCCTTCGCCTACAGCGGCGCGGGCAACGACGTCGCCTCCGACGGGTACACCGCCTACAGCCGCAACGCCGACGGCTCGGTCATGGGCATGAAGTCGACGCTGTCGGCGGTGCTGGTCCTGACCGACCTGCACAACGACGTGGTGGGGCAGTTCACGGAGTCCGGCGAGGCGCTGACCGGCTCGACGACCTACTCGCCGTTCGGCAAGGTCATGGAGTCGCAGACCATGGTCGGCCAGCTCGGCTACCAGTCGGGCTGGACGGACCCGGAGACCGCCAAGGTCAACATGGCCGCGCGCTGGTACTCGCCGGAGACGGGCCAGTTCAACAGCCGGGACACGGTCTCGCTGAACCCGCTGCCGAACTCGGTGAGCGCCAACCGGTACGCGTACGCGAACCAGAACCCGCTGACCGCGACCGACCCGACCGGCCACTGGCCGAGCTTCGTCGACAAGGCTGTCAAGAAGGTCACCAAGAAGGTCAAGAAGGTCGCGAAGTCGGCCTGGAAGAAGACCAAGAAGGCCGTCAAGAAGGTCGCGAGGGTCGTCAAGAAGGCCGCGAAGAAGGTCAAGAAGTACGTCAAGAGGGTCGTCAAGAAGGCGAAGCGGGTGGTCCGCAAGGCCGTTCACTACGTCGCTGACAAGGTGTACAAGGCCAAGAGGTACGTCAAACGGACGTACAAGGCCGTCAAGAAGGTCGCCCACAAGGTCACCAAGACCGTCAAGCGGAAGGTGAAGGCGGCGGCCAAGGTCGTCAAACACGCGGCCAAGAAGGTGGTGAAGCAGGCCAAGAAGGTCGGCAGAGCCGTCAAGAAGGCGGCGAAGGCGACCTCCAACTTCGTCAAGCAGCACGCGGGGACCATCGTGTCGGTCGCCGTGGGGGTGGCGGTCTTCGCGGGCTGCACCGCCGCCACCGGCGGTGTGGGCGTGATCGGCTGCGGGATGCTCGCGGGCGCCGCGGCGAACGCGGTCGGCTACGCGATGAGCGACGGCCCGAAGTCACTGGGCGGATTCGCCGCCGCGGTCGGTGTGGGCGCCCTGACCGGCGCTCTGGGCGGCGCGGCCGGCGGCGCGGCGGTCGGCGCGGTCAGCCGCCTCCTGGCGGGCGCCGGAGGCCGCACGGCCACGGGCGCGGCGATGGGCGCCGCCGGCGGCGCGGCCGAGGGTGTCGTCGGGTACGGCATCTCGTGCGCGGCGCAGCGCAACTGCACGGCGAGCGGCGCTGCCACCTCGATGGCGGTGGGCGCGGCCACGGGCGGCGTGGGCGGTGCGGCGGCGAGCCGTTTCGGCCCGAAGGGCGACCCGCAGCCCCAGGCGAACTCCCAGCCGGCCTCCCCCCGCCCCGGCGGCTGCCGGCGCTCGGGGACCCCGCACAGCTTCACGGGCCTGACCGGCGTCCTGATGGCCGACGGCACGGTGAAGCCCATCTCCGAGGTGAAGGCCGGGGACCAGGTCCTGACGGCGGAGCCGGGCAAGAAGGAGAAGGAGAAGCACAGGGTCAAGGAAGTCATCGTCACCAAGACCGACCGGAACTACGTCGACGTCGTCGTGGAGACGGACGCCGGCCCCCGGACGATCGAGACGACCAAGCACCACCAGTTCTACGAGATCATCCGCAACTCCTGGACCCGGGCGGGCGACCTCGAACCCGGCCAGGAACTCCAGAACGGCGACGGCGAGCCGGCCCGCATCCTCGACGCCGTCGAGTACACGGCCGAGCGGACGACGTACGACCTGAGCGTCGAGGGACTGCACACGTACCATGTGCTGGCGGGGGTTACTCCCGTCCTGGTGCACAACTGCGGTGGCAGCGTTGCCGGGCATTCCGGCACATGCGCGTGCGCGAGCGGTGCGCAGCCACGGTTGACCAACGGGACCATGGGGTCCAACCCGAATGCGACGGTCAATAGGCTCGATCGCAGTAACCAGTACCCAAGTGGATACCGGGCCTCCACGCACCAAGAAATGTCCAACCGTTGGACCGATTCCGCCGGAAACTGGTTCGATGAGCAGGGTAGCGCCATCCCGAGGAACGAGTTGACTTACGACCATGTGCCTCCTGTGGTCGATCATTGGAATTCTTCTGGGTACAACACCAGTCGAGCGGACAGGAATGACTACTACAACGACCCGGACAACTTGGTGCCTATGCGCAGAGGTCCCAACTCCAGTGCAGGCGGCAGGATGACAGCCAGATACCGTCAAGACACAGGCCCCAGTTATTCCCCCTAGAGGATCGACGAAGCAAGAGGTCTCATGAACTTTGAGGAATCTGTGGCAGGGGTTGAAGGCGTGGAGCCCCTCCTTGGGATGCGAGACGCATGGCGGTGGTCGCCCATGCCGAGATTCGTCTTCTCCCTGGCGCTGGACATTGCGCACGACAGTGCCTATCAGATGAATACCATCGATCAATTCGACCATGGGCTCGTCACCGCTGTTCTCGAATTTGCAAGGAAAAACCATCTGGTGGGGAAGGTGAAATACGCCACGCCCTTCACAGTCGCTCCTGGGTTCACGGTCGAGTCCCACGGATTCGATGTTGTTGTGGCCGTTCCGCCTGCGGTGCACCAGTACCACTTTGGCCGGGGCAATACCCTGGGAGAGAGGGTCACCGGAGTGTTCCCGGCGTACAGCTGTGAATTCTCCGGGCGCGAGACACTTGAGGAGGCGATTCACCGTTTCAAGCGGATGATCCGTCCTACAGTGGTCGGGCGGCCGCCGGTGCCGTATCTCCGGATGCGGTACGAGAACACCAGAACCGGCAGTGGTAGCGTCGGAGCGTTCCGAGGCTTCACCACCAGTGATGTGCTGCTCAGGGAGCTTGCGTTGCTGAAGGGGGCTGTGGATAGTTTTGTCGAGTGGGAGAACTTCCGTGGCGAACTGTGGCACGTCACCTGGGACGGCTCCTGGCATGTCAACGGGGCTACCCGAAACGAACCACTGTCCGAAAGTGCTGTGCTGAGCACCTTGGGGTGCCCGGCAGCTTAGGACCGGTGACGCGAAAGTCGAGTTAGTACCGCCAGGGGGCGTGGAATTCATCGATGAATTCCACGCCCCCTGACGGCATCTCCGGTCGTAGTTCCGCTTCCTGAATGATGGGAATCTCGTCCAGGACGTAGCGGACGTGTGGGCCGCCGAGGTAGTCGTGGATGGGGTGCGGCTGGCGTCGGCTGGAGAGGCGGCGGCTCTCGGCGGTGAGCCAGTCCGGGACCTTCCGCTCTCGGTGAAGACCCTGAAGCGCATCCGGCCCTTGGTGCTGCTCGCCGGCACCCCGGTCACCGGCAATCTGAGCCCGTTCGCACTTCGGGCAGCTGCCGGCCAGCAGAGTGCCGTGGGCGTCTGATAGACCCTGGCTGTGACGTTCGTGGTGGTGGTCGAGGGCGAGGCGGGCGGATGGCACGTCGATCGGGGCGCCCTGACCGAGGTCGTCCGTGCTCGGTGGACGGAAGTCGAGATCGATGCGTCGGTCCGTAGTGCAGCGCGCAGTCTCACCTGGAGTCTCGGTTCAGCGAACGGCCCGGGCGAGCTCTATCTGCACGAGGACGGAACCTGCCTGTACATGGACGTGGGGGAGGGGGGCGCGATCTGGTCGGCAATCGCCTTCCGCAGGCTTGACGCCCGCCCACCTCGACCTCGTGTTCTGCGATGAGAGCTACACCTTCGACGTGCGCGTGTCAGCCGGCGCCACCGAGGCCGAAGTGATGGCCCTGGTGAGTGCCGCAGACTGAGCTCAGCCCGCAGTGGCGAGGCGGAGGGCCAAGGACGGTCTTTACGGAGTCGGTGATATGGGCGGTGCCGCACCGGAGCTTCCGCGCCACGAGTTTCCCAGCGGGGCGCACGCGTATACGCGGCCGGGGCCCGTCGCCTATGGCCTGCGCCCGCGTATGTGCTCCGGTCGCAGTGCCGGTGCCGGTGCCGGTGCCGGTGCCGGTGGCAGTGCTCGTGCCGGTGCTGCGCTGACTGACACCCGCCGACCCATGGCAAAAGGCCCCCCGATCTGGCTTCATGCCTGATCAGAGGGCCTTCATGGCACCTGAACTACGGTGCCCCCGGCAGGATTCGAACCTGCGCACCCGGCTCCGGAGGCCGATGCTCTATCCCCTGAGCTACGGGGGCGTATCGCGGTGCTGCTCTGCGACGGGTGAAACACTACCAGCTCCCGCAGGGTGCCCGTGAACAGGTATTCCGTCGCGCCGCCCGTCGGGCCCCGTCCGTCGGAGCGGTCGGCGAGGACCGCCGGCCACCCCTCCGGGTCGGCCGGCGAGCGTGATCGCCACCCGTCCGGGGCGGAAGTGGACGAAAGCCGGACGCGGGTGCCGAGGCCGTCCTACTCTCGAAGAGTGCCAGGGGCGTTTGGCCGCGTGCTTGTTGTCGACGACAACAAGGTCATCCGGCAGTTGATCAGGGTCAATCTCGAGCTGGAGGGCTTCGAGGTCGTGACCGCGGTCGATGGCGTCGAATGCCTGGACCTCGTGCACCGGCTCCGGCCCGACGCCGTCACCCTCGACGTCGTGATGCCCCGGATGGACGGTCTGGAGACCGCCACCCGCCTCCGCTCCGACCCCCGGACGCGCCGCCTCCCCCTCGCCGTCATCAGCGCCTGCACCCCGCGGGAGGTCGACGCGGGCGTCGCCGCCGGCGTCGACGCGTTCCTGGCGAAGCCGTTCGAGCCCAGCGAGTTGGTGCGCATCGTGCGCCGACTGGTCACCGGAGAGGACCGGCCCCCGGTGGACGGGCGGCACGGCGCCGGGCGGGCGGGGAGCACGGCCGGCTGACCGGATGGCGAAACAGGGTCGCGGAGCGCCCCCCTGTCTCACCTACGCTTGTCCCGTGACCCCCGCCGAACTCTCCTCCACCGTGCTGCACGCCGTGCGCCGCGCGGTCGACGAGGACGCCCTGCGCGCGCCCGTGCCCGCGCGTGTGCGGGTGGAGAGGACACGCCCCGGGGGCCGCGGGGACTACGCCTGCGCCGTCGCGCTCCAGCTCGCCGGGCCGGCTGCGCTGCCCGCCCTGGAGGTGGCCCGCATCCTGCGGGAGCGGGTCGCGGACGAGCCCGGTGTCGGACGGGTCGAGGTCACCGGACCGGGGTTCCTGAGCTTCACCCTCGACGCCCCCGCCGCCCGCCGTCGGGCCCTCCTCGCCGCCGTACGGGAGCGGGGCCTCGCGTACGGGCACGGGGACGCGCTGCGGGACGAGACCGCGCACCTCCACCACGCCCGCGAGGTGCGCGCCGCGGTCACCGCCGACGCCGTGCGCCGACTCCTGGCGGCACAGGGCGCCCAGGTCCGTGCGAGCTGTGAGCAGGCGCCCGACCCGGACTGGGCCCGCCTCGGCGTCACCGTGGACTCCTGCGGCGCGCCGCCCGCGTCGTCCGCCCCGGTCCGCCCCGTCCCCGCGGGCGCCGCAGCCGCGGAGCTGCTGGAGCGGCTCGGGCCCGACGCGGCCCGGTGGGGGCTGCTGCGCCCGGCCGGGCACGACCGGGCGCAGCTCGGCGCCGGCCTCCTCGTCCAGGGCGAGGCCAACGCGCTCTTCCGGGTCCGGTATGCCCACGCCAGGGCCCGTGCCCTCACCCGCGGGGCCGCCGCACTCGGGTTCACCGCGGAGCAGCCCTCCCAAGCCCCCGAGCCCTCCAGCTCGCCTGAGCCGCCCCGGCCGTCCGAGCCGTCCGGGTCCTTTGAGGCGGACGCATACGAGGAGGGCCCCGCCCGTCGCCTGCTCGACCTCGTCGCCGATCACCCCGCCGTCCTGCTCGCGGCAGCACGTCACCGCGCGCCCGACCGGGTCGCCCGGCAGCTGGAAGCCGTCGCGCTCGCGTTCTTCGACTTCCACGACTCCTGCCCGCCGCTTCCCGCCGGCGACGAGAAACCCTCGGCCGCCCACCGTGCCCGGCTGGTTGTCGCCGAAGCCGCCGGGACGGTGCTGGCAGGCGGCCTGTCCCTGCTCGGCATCCGCGCGCCCGAACATCTCTGACGAGATCCGAAGAGACCCGAGAGAACACACGATGAGCCGCTCCGCACACCCCGCCGGACCCCGCCACGCCGACGTCCTGGCCGAGGGGCACTACTCCGCGCCCGCCGCCGACCTCAACGCGCTGGACGAGAAGGTCTGGGCCCGTACCGTCGCCCGCGACGCGGACGGCGCCCTCACCGTCGGCGGGATCGCCGTCACCCGGCTCGCGGAGGAGTTCGGCACCCCCGCCTACTTCCTCGACGAGAGTGACTTCCGCGCCCGGTGCCGGGCCTGGGCCGACGCCTTCGGGCCGGACGCGGACGTCTTCTACGCCGGCAAGGCCTTCCTCTCCCGCGCCGTCGTGCGCTGGCTCACGCAGGAGGGGCTCAACCTCGACGTCTGCTCCGGCGGGGAGCTGACCACGGCCCTCGACGCGGGGATGCCCGCCGAGCGCATCGCCTTCCACGGCAACAACAAGACCGTCGCCGAGATCGAGCGGGCCATCGGGGCGGGGGTCGGCCGAATCGTCCTCGACTCGTTCCAGGAGATCGCCCGCGTCGCCCACATCGCCCAGCGGCACGGCAAGCGCCAGCGCGTCCAGATCCGCGTCACCGTCGGCGTCGAGGCGCACACCCACGAGTTCATCGCCACCGCGCACGAGGACCAGAAGTTCGGGATCGCGCTGGCCGACGGGCAGGCGGCAGAGGCGGTGCGCCGCGCGCTCACCCTCGACGGGCTCGAACTCATCGGCATCCACTCCCACATCGGCTCGCAGATCTTCGACATGGCCGGCTTCGAGGTGTCCGCCCGGCGCGTGGTGCAGCTGCTCGCCGAGGTCCGCGACGAACACGGCGTCGAGCTGCCCGAGATCGACCTCGGCGGCGGCCTCGGCATCGCCTACACCTCCGAGGACGACCCCCGCGAGCCGCACGAGATCGCCAAGGCGCTCAGCGACATCGTCACCCGCGAGTGCGAGGCCGCCAAGCTGCGCACCCCCCGTATCTCCGTGGAGCCGGGCCGCGCCATCGTCGGCCCCACGGCCTTCACGCTGTACGAGGTGGGCACCGTCAAGCCGCTGGAGGGGCTGCGGACGTACGTCAGCGTCGACGGCGGCATGTCCGACAACATCCGCACCGCGCTGTACGACGCCGAGTACAGCGTGGCCCTCGTCTCGCGGACGTCGGACGCCGAACCGATGCTGGTCCGGGTGGTCGGCAAGCACTGCGAGAGCGGTGACATCGTGGTCAAGGACGCGTTCCTCCCCGCCGACCTCGCCCCCGGCGACCTCATCGCCGTCCCCGCCACCGGCGCGTACTGCCGTTCCATGGCGAGCAACTACAACCACGCCCTGCGGCCGCCGGTCGTCGCCGTCCGCGACGGGGAGGCCCGCGTCATCGTCCGGCGCGAGACGGAGGAAGATCTTCTGCGTCTCGATGTCGGCTGATGAAATAGTCATCTCAGAATCCGGACGGGTGGCAGAATCGCCCGTCCGGTGAGTGAGACTGGTCCCTACATGAGCATGGATGAGAAACGAGGTCGGATGATGCGTACGCGTCCGCTGAAGGTGGCGCTGCTGGGCTGCGGTGTGGTCGGCTCAGAGGTGGCGCGCATCATGACGACGCACGCCGACGACCTCGCGGCACGCATCGGCGCCCCCGTCGAGCTCGCCGGCGTGGCCGTGCGCCGGCCCTCCAAGGTGCGCGAGGGCATCGACCCCGCACTGATCACCACCGACGCGACCGCGCTCGTGCGGCGCGGCGACATCGACGTCGTCATCGAGGTCATCGGAGGCATCGAGCCCGCCCGCGCGCTCATCACCACCGCCTTCGAGCACGGCGCGAGCGTCGTCTCCGCCAACAAGGCACTCCTGGCCGAGGACGGCGCGGCACTGCACGCCGCCGCCGAGAAGCACGGCCGCGACCTCTACTACGAGGCCGCCGTCGCCGGGGCCATCCCGCTGGTGCGGCCCCTGCGCGAGTCGCTCGCCGGGGACAAGGTCAACCGGGTGCTCGGCATCGTCAACGGCACGACCAACTTCATCCTCGACAGGATGGACACCAGCGGCGCCGGTTACTCCGAGGCGCTCGACGAGGCCACCGCCCTGGGCTACGCGGAGGCCGACCCGACCGCCGACGTAGAGGGTTTCGACGCCGCCGCGAAGGCCGCGATCCTCGCCGGCATCGCCTTCCACACCCGGGTCAGGATCGGTGACGTGCACCGTGAGGGCATCACCGAGGTCACCGCCGCGGACATCGCCTCCGCCCGGCGCATGGGCTGCACCGTCAAGCTTCTCGCCATCTGCGAGCGTGCCGTGGACGGGCGGTCCGTCACCGCCCGGGTGCACCCCGCGATGATCCCGCTCAGCCACCCGCTGGCCTCGGTCCGCGAGGCCTACAACGCGGTCTTCATCGAGGCCGACGCCGCCGGGCAGCTCATGTTCTACGGGCCCGGCGCCGGCGGCTCGCCGACCGCCTCCGCGGTCCTCGGCGACCTCGTCGCGGTCTGCCGCAACAAACTGGGCGAGGCCACCGGACCCGGTGAGTCCGCCTACACGCGCCTGCCGGTCAGCCCCATGGGCGAGGTCGTCACGCGCTACCACATCAGCCTCGACGTGGCCGACAAGCCGGGCGTACTCGCCCAGGTGGCAACGGTCTTCGCCGAGCAGGGCGTATCCATCGATACGGTGCGCCAGCAGGGCAAGGACGGCGAGGCATCGCTCGTCGTCGTCACCCACCGCGCGCCCGACGCCGCCCTCTCCGGGACCGTCGAAGCGCTGCGCAAGCTCGACACCGTGCGCGGTGTCGCCAGCATCATGCGTGTTGAAGGGGAGTAAGGACCCATGACCAGCAAGGGCACCCACCAGTGGCGCGGCATCATCGAGGAGTACCGGGACCGCCTTCCGGTCACGAGCACGACGCCGGTCGTCACGCTTCGTGAGGGCGGTACGCCTCTCGTTCCGGCGCAGGTCCTCTCCGAGCGCACGGGCTGCGAGGTGCACCTCAAGGTCGAGGGCGCCAACCCCACCGGTTCGTTCAAGGACCGCGGCATGACCATGGCCATCACCCGGGCCAAGGAGGAGGGCGCCAAGGCCGTCATCTGCGCCTCCACCGGCAACACCTCGGCCTCCGCCGCGGCGTACGCGGTGCGCGCGGGCATGGTCTGCGCCGTCCTCGTGCCGCAGGGCAAGATCGCGCTCGGCAAGATGGGCCAGGCGCTCGTGCACGGCGCCACGATCCTGCAGGTCGACGGCAACTTCGACGACTGCCTCACCCTGGCCCGCTCGCTCTCCGACAACTACCCGGTGGCGCTGGTCAATTCGGTCAACCCGGTGCGCATCGAGGGGCAGAAGACCGCCGCGTTCGAGATCGTCGACGCGCTCGGCGACGCCCCGGACATCCACGTCCTGCCGGTCGGCAACGCGGGCAACATCACCGCGTACTGGAAGGGGTACACCGAGTACGCCGGCGACGGCGTCTCCTCGCGCGCCCCGCGCATGTGGGGCTTCCAGGCGTCCGGCTCCGCGCCCATCGTGCGCGGCGAGGTCGTCAAGGACCCCTCCACCATCGCCACCGCCATCCGTATCGGCAACCCGGCCTCCTGGAGCTACGCGCTCGCCGCGCGGGACGAGTCGGGCGGCTTCATCGACGAGGTGACGGACCGGCAGATCCTCTCGGCCTACCGGCTGTTGGCCTCCCGGGAGGGCGTCTTCGTGGAGCCCGCGTCGGCCGCGTCCGTCGCGGGTCTGCTCAAGGCCGCAGAAGAGGGCAAGGTCGACCCTGGCCAGCGCATCGTCTGCACGGTCACCGGCAACGGGCTCAAGGACCCCGACTGGGCCGTGGCGGGGGCGCCGCAGCCCGTCACCGTCCCGGTGGACGCGGCCACCGCCGCGGAGAAGCTCGGGCTCGTCTGACCGCGCCGGGTCGGCCGCGGCACGCCCCGGCCGACCCCGGCCAACCGCCACAACACGGTTCAACCGCCCCCTTTTCGGGGCGGAGAGCGCATAGGACGCGTGCGACACGCATCGTGCGCCTCCCGTGCGCCCTGTGTCGCCACAGAACCTTCCTTCGATAAGCTGTACCCCATCCGCCCGACACCCGCCCGACATCCGCCCGCCGCACCACCGCGGTCGCCGTCGCTGGCCGTCGAGCCGGACGCACACCGCCCCCCACCGTGAGGCCCCCGCCGATACCGCCCGTCCGCAGTCACCGCCCCCACGAGCAGAGCCCCGCCGCCGCAGCGCTCCTCGCCCTGCATCCCCGCTGCCTTACAAGGAGTCGTCCGACCGATGGCCGGTCCCGCGTTCCGAGCCGCCGCCGTCAGGGTGCGCGTCCCCGCAACCAGTGCCAACCTGGGACCGGGTTTCGACGCCCTGGGCCTCTCGCTGGGGCTGTACGACGACGTCGTCGTCCGGGTCGCCGACTCCGGGCTGCACATCGACATCGCGGGCGAGGGAAGTGAGACGCTGCCCCGCGACGAGAGCCATCTGCTCGTGCGCTCCCTGCGCACCGCGTTCGACCTGTTCGGCGGACAGCCCCGCGGCCTGGAGATCGTCTGCGCCAACCGCATCCCGCACGGCCGGGGCCTCGGCTCCTCCTCCGCCGCCATCTGTGCCGGAATCGTCGCCGCACGCGCCGTGACGACCGGCGGCGAGGCCCGCCTCGACGACGCGGCCCTGCTGGAGCTGGCGACCGAGATCGAGGGGCACCCCGACAACGTCGCGGCCTGCCTGCTCGGCGGCTTCACGCTCGCCTGGATGGACGGCGGCGCGGCCCGCGCGATCAGGATGGACCCCGCGGCCTCCGTCGTTCCGGTGGTCTTCGTGCCCGGCCGCCCGGTGCTGACGGAAACCGCCCGCGGGCTGCTCCCGCGCACCGTCCCGCACGTCGACGCCGCGCTGAACGCGGGCCGGGCGGCCCTGCTCGTCGAGGCCCTCACCCGCCGGCCCGAGCTGCTGCTCGCCGCCACCGAGGACCGGCTCCACCAGGAGTACCGGGGCCCCGCGATGCCGCAGAGCGTGGAGCTGGTCAACCGGCTGCGGGCGGACAGCGTGCCCGCCGTCATCTCCGGCGCGGGCCCCACCGTCCTCGCGCTGACGGAGGAGGGGACGGCCGACAAGGTCGCCCGTCTGGCGGGGGAGGGCTGGGCGGCCAACCGGCTGGCCCTCGACGCCGCAGGCGCCAGCGTGCTGCCGCTGGCAGCGTAAGCGCAGGTGATTACCGGTGAGCGAGAGGGGGAATGTTAGTTGGAGCCGGTAGTGTTAACCTCAAGTCTGCAACCGACGTCTTCGAGGCGCGTTGCTTCGTGTCCCCATTCGGGACCGCCATTCTTCCGGGAGCCTCCCCAACTGCCTGAGCAGCCTGCCTGAGCAGTTGCGAGCACGCTCCGGAACCGGCACGACACCCCTCGCTCGTCCAGGAGTGGGCCGAGCAGGGGGATCTCGCGCCGGACCCCGCACGTTCATCTCTCCGCCGTACCCGGCGGACCACCGCCCCGGCAAGGTCCGCGATCCAGCAAGATCAACAGACCGCAGTCGGACAGCACAACCGGTCGCCGAGCCAGAAGGCCGACGTCCGCTCCAGGGAAGGACCCTTCGTGAGCGACACCACCGATCTGATGGGCGTGACTGCCGACAAGAACGTCGACAGCGCCGCGCCCGCCGAAGGTGCTGCCACTGGCACCACCGCACGGCGCCGCCGCTCCGGCACCGGCCTCGAGGGCATGGTCCTGGCCGAGCTGCAGCAGGTCGCGTCCGGCCTCGGCATCAGGGGTACTGCGCGGATGCGCAAGAGCCAGCTGATCGAGGTCATCAAGGAGGCACAGGCCGGCGGCGGATCTGCCGCCCCCAAGACCTCCTCCAAGCCCGCCGAGGCCCCCGCAGAGACGGAGAGCAAGCCGAAGCGCCGCGCCACCTCCAAGGCGCGCACCGGGGACGAGGCCGCCGCCGAGAAGGCCGCGGACCAGCAGCAGATCGAGATCCCCGGCCAGCCGGCCAGCGACGACCAGCCCACGGGCGAGCGCCGTCGCCGCCGTGCCACCGCGCAGGCGGGCAGCCCCGACGCCAAGACCGAGGCGAAGACCGACGCCAAGGCCAAGGCGGAGCCGCAGACCGAGCAGAAGACCGAGGACCGGGCGGAGCCGAAGGGCGACGCCAAGGCCGAGGCCGCCACCGACAGCGCCGAGGGACGTCGCGGCGACCGCCGAGACCGCGGAGACCGGGGTGAGCGCGGCGACCGCAGCGAGCGCCGCGAGCGCCAGCGCGACCGCCGCGGCAAGGGCGACGACCAGGGCCAGCAGGGCGGCGGGCAGCGTCAGGGCCAGCGTCAGGGCCAGGGCCAGCAGAACCGCGACAACGGCCCGCAGGACGACTTCGACGACGAGGCGGGCGGCCGTCGCGGCCGTCGTGGCCGCTACCGCGACCGCCGGGGCCGCCGGGGCCGCGACGACTTCGCCGGCGACGTGCAGGTGGCCGACGACGACGTTCTGATCCCCGTCGCGGGCATCCTGGACATCCTCGACAACTACGCGTTCATCCGGACCTCCGGTTACCTGCCGGGCCCGAACGACGTCTACGTCTCGCTCGCCCAGGTCCGCAAGAACGGCCTGCGCAAGGGCGACCACGTCACCGGCGCGGTGCGCCAGCCCAAGGACGGCGAGCGCCGCGAGAAGTTCAACGCGCTGGTCCGCCTCGACTCGGTCAACGGCATGGCGCCGGAGTCCGGCCGGGGCCGCCCCGAGTTCCAGAAGCTGACCCCGCTCTACCCGCAGGACCGGCTCCGCCTGGAGACCGACTCCAACATCCTGACGACGCGGATCGTCGACCTGGTCGCCCCGATCGGCAAGGGCCAGCGCGGACTGATCGTGGCCCCGCCGAAGACCGGCAAGACCATGATCCTCCAGGCCATCGCCAACGCGATCACGGTCAACAGCCCCGAGTGCCACCTGATGGTCGTCCTGGTCGACGAGCGTCCGGAAGAGGTCACCGACATGCAGCGGTCGGTGAAGGGCGAGGTCATCTCCTCGACCTTCGACCGCCCGGCCGAGGACCACACCACCGTCGCCGAGCTGGCCATCGAGCGCGCCAAGCGCCTCGTCGAGCTGGGTCACGACGTGGTCGTCCTGCTCGACTCGATCACCCGTCTGGGCCGCGCGTACAACCTCGCGGCGCCGGCCTCCGGCCGCATCCTCTCCGGTGGTGTCGACTCGACCGCGCTGTACCCCCCGAAGCGCTTCTTCGGCGCCGCGCGCAACATCGAGGACGGCGGCTCGCTGACCATCCTCGCGACCGCGCTCGTCGAGACCGGCTCGCGCATGGACGAGGTCATCTTCGAGGAGTTCAAGGGCACCGGCAACATGGAGCTCAAGCTCGACCGGAAGCTCTCGGACAAGCGCATCTTCCCGGCGGTGGACGTCGACGCGTCCTCCACCCGCAAGGAGGAGATCCTGCTCGGCACCGACGAGCTGGCGGTCGTCTGGAAGCTCCGCCGGGTGCTGCACGCACTCGACCAGCAGCAGGCGATCGAGCTCCTCCTGGACCGGATGAAGAAGACCCAGTCCAACGCGGAGTTCCTGCTCCAGATCCAGAAGACGACGCCGGGCAGCGGCAACGACTGACGCCAGCCTGCCAGGGTCTTCAACTGCCCTGAAGAACCGCCCCGTTACTTCGGTGACGGGGCGGTTTCGTGTGCAGCACCGATCTTCCGTCCCTCTTCCCCATGTGCGCCCACTCCCGTACCCGCACGTGGACACTCGGGAGCCCGTGTGCACGCATCGGGCTATGCCCGGGCAGCACGGAGCGTCGGCTGTCTTGCGGCGTCGCCGCAGGGCCGTTGCCGCAGGGTCGGCGTCGTCGGGCTCAGGCCTGGCGGTGGGAGCTCAGGCCGCCGAGGGCGGTGAACGGTTCCTGCCGTCGAAGGGCGGCGAGCAGTACCTCGGGCTCGTCCGCCCCCCCAAGAGCGTGGGCGTCCGCATTGACCTGGGACGCATCCAGCTCCAGCAGGCCTTCGTCAAGGCGCTGGTGGAGCAGGTGAGGAGCGTCGGGGCGCTCTCCAGCCCGAGGTCGCTGTTCGGGCTCGCCGACGCCGCGGCGAAGGCGGTCACCACCGACTCGGGGCTCGGCTCCGTCAGGAAGCTCACCGGGTTCGCCGGCGGACTCAAGGGGCTGGACGCCGAGGACGTCCACATGGTGACCCTGCCGGGGGAGTACGACCCCGCCGCCCCCGACCGCGCCCTGCCGACCGGGTCGTGGAGTGGCCGCGGGCCCCGGACGGCGCACCGTCACCCTCCGTGCGCGCGCCCTCGGGGAATACCTGCGCACCGCCCCCGGTTTTGGGAGATACGGCCCGTCCTGGCAGACTGGTACGTCGGTCCCGGTTCACGGCCGCGCAATCCGCGCGGACGACCCGGCGCCCTCCCGAAACTAGGAGACACCTTGAAGCGCGACATTCACCCCGAGTACGTCGAGACGCAGGTCAGCTGCACCTGCGGTGCGTCGTTCACCACGCGGAGCACCATCGACAGCGGCGCCATCCGCGCCGAGGTCTGCTCCGAGTGCCACCCGTTCTACACGGGCAAGCAGAAGATCCTCGACACCGGCGGCCGCGTGGCCCGCTTCGAGGCCCGCTTCGGCAAGGCTGCCGGCTCCGCCAGCAAGTAGCGAGCCACTGCGCCGGTTCTCGGCGCCCTCTTCGCGGGGGGCGCCGGAACCGGCGTTTTTTCCGGTCGGGTCCCCGGGGGTACGCCCCCGCGGGACCCCACCCGGCAGTACGCCCTCCAGCAGGCCCGTAGACGTCACCAACCAGGAGCCCCCGAATGTTCGAGGCGGTCGAGGAACTGATCGGCGAACACGCCGGTCTTGAGGAGCAGCTCGCCGACCCGTCGGTCCACGCCGACCAGGCCAACGCGCGCAAGCTGAACAAGCGCTACGCGGAGCTGACCCCGATCGTCTCCACGTACCGGAAGTGGAAGCAGACCGGCGAGGACATCGAGACCGCCCGCGAGTTCGCCGCGGACGACCCGGACTTCGTCGCCGAGGTCAAGAGCCTGGAGCGGCAGCGCGAGGAGCTCACGGAGAAGCTGCGCCTCCTCCTCGTCCCGCGCGACCCCAGCGACGACAAGGACGTGCTCCTGGAGATCAAGGCGGGCGCGGGCGGCGACGAGTCCGCCCTGTTCGTCGGCGACCTGCTGCGCATGTATCTGCGCTACGCCGAGCGCGTCGGCTGGAAGGCCGAGATCATCGACTCGACCGAGTCCGAGCTGGGCGGCTACAAGGACGTCCAGGTCGCCGTGAAGACCAAGGGCGGCAACGGCGCGACCGAGCCCGGCCAGGGCGTCTGGGCCCGGATGAAGTACGAGGGCGGCGTGCACCGCGTGCAGCGCGTGCCCTCCACCGAGTCCCAGGGCCGTATCCACACCTCCGCCGCCGGCGTGCTCGTCACCCCGGAGGCGGAGGAAGTGGACGTCGAGGTCCACGCCAACGACCTGCGGATCGACGTCTACCGCTCGTCCGGCCCCGGCGGGCAGTCCGTCAACACGACCGACTCCGCCGTCCGCATCACCCACCTGCCGACGGGCGTCGTCGCCTCCTGCCAGAACGAGAAGAGCCAGCTCCAGAACAAGGAGCAGGCCATGCGCATCCTGCGCTCCCGGCTGCTGGCCGCCGCCCAGGAGGCCGCCGAGCGGGAGGCCTCCGACGTCCGCCGCAGCCAGGTCCGCACCGTCGACCGCTCCGAGAAGATCCGGACGTACAACTTCCCGGAAAACCGCATCTCGGACCACCGCGTCGGCTTCAAGGCGTACAACTTGGACCAGGTGCTCGACGGTGAGCTGCACCCGGTGATCCAGGCCTGCGTCGACGCCGACTCCGCCGCCAAGCTCGCCAACGCGTAAGCACACCGCCCGCCCCGCACACCCGTAACCCGTACGGAGAACCGCGATGAACCTGCTGCTCGCCGAGGTGGCCCAGGCCACCCAGCGGCTGGCCGACGCCGGTGTTCCCTCACCGCGATTCGACGCCGAGGAACTCGCGGCCTTCGTCCACGGGGTGAAGCGGGGCGAGCTGCACCAGGTGCCGGACACGGACTTCGACGCCCGGTACTGGGAGACGATCGCCCGCCGCGAGGCCCGCGAGCCCCTCCAGCACATCACCGGCCGCGCCTTCTTCCGCTATCTGGAGCTCCAGGTAGGCCCCGGCGTCTTCGTGCCCCGTCCGGAGACGGAGTCGGTCGTCGGCTGGGCCATAGACGCGGTCCGCGCGATGGACGTCGTCGAGCCCGTCGTCGTCGACCTGTGCACCGGATCGGGCGCCATCGCCCTCGCCATGGCGCAGGAGGTCCCGCGCTCCCGCGTGCACGCCGTGGAGCTGTCCGAGGACGCCCTCGTCTGGACCAGGAAGAACGCCGAGGGGTCCCGGGTCACCGTGCACCGCGGGGACGCCCTGAGCGCCCTTCCCGAGCTCGACGGCCAGGTCGACCTGGTGATCTCCAACCCGCCGTACATCCCGCTCACCGAGTGGGAGTACGTCGCCCCGGAGGCCCGCGACCACGACCCCGAGATGGCCCTGTTCTCCGGCGAGGACGGCCTCGACACCATCCGCGGCATCGAGCGCACCGCCCACCGGCTGCTGCGCCCCGGCGGCCTCGTCGTCATCGAGCACGCCGACACCCAGGGCGGCCAGGTCCCGTGGATCTTCACGGAGGAGCTGGGCTGGGCGGACGCCGCCGACCACCCCGACCTGAACAAGCGGCCCCGGTTCGCCACCGCTCGCAAGGCCACGCCGTGACCCGCCCCCGGCACCACCCCCCGTACCCGTACACGCTTGAGGAGGCCGGCTGATGGCACGGCGATACGACTGCAACGACGCCACCGACCGGAGCACGGGCCTGCGCGAGGCCGCCTCCGCCGTCCGCCGGGGCGAACTGGTCGTGCTGCCCACCGACACCGTGTACGGGATCGGCGCGGACGCCTTCAGCTCCGAGGCCGTCACCGACCTGCTGGACGCCAAGGGCCGCGGCCGCAACATGCCCACCCCCGTCCTCATCGGCTCCCCGAACACGCTGCACGGCCTGGTCACCGACTTCTCCGAGGAGGCCTGGGAGCTGGTCGACGCCTTCTGGCCCGGCGCGCTCACCCTCGTCGCCAAGCACCAGCCCTCGCTCCAGTGGGACCTCGGCGACACCCGGGGCACCGTCGCCATCCGGATGCCGCTGCACCCCGTCGCCATCGAGCTGTTGACCGAGGTCGGCCCGATGGCCGTCTCCAGCGCCAACCTCACCGGGCACCCCGCCCCGGAGAACTGCGACGCCGCCCAGGGCATGCTCGGGGACTCCGTCTCCGTCTACCTCGACGGCGGGCCGACGCCCGGCATCGTGCCGTCCTCGATCGTCGACGTCACCGGCGCCGCCCCCGTCCTCCTGCGCGCCGGCGCCGTCTCCGCGGAGGAGCTGCGCAAGGTGGTACCCGACCTCGAGGTGGCCAATTGACCGCCCCCGAGGGGCGTGGCATAGCGGGGCGGAGGGACACCTTCCGCATCCTCCACGTCAGCACCGGCAACGTCTGCCGCTCACCGATCACCGAGCGGCTGACCCGGCATGCCCTGGTGGACCGCCTCGGCGACCCGCTCAGCGGCGGCCTCATCGTGGAGAGCGCCGGCACCTGGGGGCACGAGGGCGCCCCCATGGAGGCCAACGCAGAGGTCGTCCTCGCCGACTTCGGCGCGGACCCCAGCGGCTTCGTCGGCCGGGAGCTGCTCGACGAGCACGTCATCCGCGCCGACCTGGTCCTCACCGCCACCCGCGACCACCGCGCCCAGGTCATCTCCATGGGCCACTCCGCGGGCCTGCGGACCTTCACCCTCAAGGAGTTCACCCGGCTGGTGCGGGCCATAGACCCGGCCACCCTGCCCGACCCCCGCGAGGGCGTCGTCGAGCGCGCCCGCGCCCTGGTGCGCGCCGCCGCCGCGCTGCGCGGCTGGCTGCTGGCCCCGACCGCGGAGGCGGACGAGGTCTACGACCCCTACGGCGCGCCCATCACCTTCTTCCGCTCCGTCGGCGACGAGATCAACCAGGCGCTCGACCCCGTCGTCACCGCGCTCACGGGGGTAGGCGCCCCGCACTGAGCGGCGCAGACGTCTCGACCGACCGGCTCGCGCGCGCCGCACGGCGACGGCCCCCCGCCTCCGCCGCACGGCGACGGTGCGCCGACCGGGGTACGGGGCCGCCCGACAACGGGCGCGCCCGCCCGTCCCGGCCTACATTGGACGGACACCGGCGCACTACCGCCGGCACGCCCTCCTCCAGGCCCGGAGCCGTCCCATGCCGGTCACCTCTCCCGCCGCGCCGACGCCCGCGGCCGTGCCTCCCGCGTCCGACGCCCGGCCCGGGGACCGGGCCGCCCTGCTCCGGCAGGACCCGGAGATCGCCGGGGTGCTGCTCGCGGAGCAGGACCGGCAGGCGACCGCCCTCCAGCTGATCGCCGCCGAGAACTTCACCTCGCCCGCGGTCCTCGCCGCCCTCGCCTCCCCGCTCGCCGACAAGTACGCCGAGGGCTATCCCGGCGCCCGCCACCACGGCGGCTGCGAGCACGCGGACGCCGCGGAGCGCATCGCGATCCGCCGGGCCACCGCCCTCTTCGGCGCCGAGCACGCCAACGTCCAGTCGCATTCCGGGTCCTCCGCCGTCCTCGCCGCCTACGCCGCGCTGCTGCTCCCCGGCGACACCGTGCTCGCGATGGGACTGCCGTACGGGGGCCACCTCACCCACGGGGCGCCCGGCAACTTCTCCGGACGCTGGTTCGACTTCGTCGGCTACGGGGTGGACCCGAAGAGCGGGCTCATCGACTACGAGCGGCTGCGCGCGCTGGCCCGTGCCCGCCGCCCCAAGGCCATCGTCTGCGGCTCGATCTCCTACCCCCGCCACCCCGACTACGCGCTGTTCCGGGAGATCGCCGACGAGGCCGGCGCGTATCTGATCGTTGACGCCGCGCACCCGATGGGGCTGATCGCCGGGGGAGCGGCCCCGAGCCCCGTCCCGTACGCCGACGTGGTCTGCGCCACCACGCACAAGGTGCTGCGCGGGCCGCGCGGCGGCATGATCCTGTGCGGCGGCGCGTTGGCGGAGCGGATCGACCGGGCGGTGTTCCCGTTCACCCAGGGCGGCGCGCAGATGAACGCGGTGGCGGCGAAGGCCGTCGCGTTCGGCGAGGCGGCGACCCCCGCGTACGCCCTCTACGCCCACCAGGTCGTGGCCCACGCCCGGGTGCTCGCGGCCGGCCTGGAGGCGGAGGGGTTCGAGGTCACCACGGGCGGCACCGACACCCACGTCATCGTCGCGGACCCGGCCCCCCTGGGCGTCGACGGCCGCACCGCCCGCGCACGCCTGGCGGCGGCCGGCATCGTCCTGGACACCTGCGCGCTGCCCCACGCGGACTCCCGCGGCATCCGCCTGGGGACCGCCGCCGTCACCACCCAGGGGATGGACGACGGGGACATGGCCACGATCGCCGCCCTGTTCGGGGCGGCCGTACGGGGGCCCGGCGATCCGGCCGCGGTCGCGGCCGAGGTCCGGGAACTGGCCCTGCGCCACCCGCCGCGCCCGGGGTAGGGGAGGACGCCGGAACCATCACCCGTACCGTGGAGTCCTTGTCATGAGACTAGGGTGTGGGGCTGAGATGGTCGGCGAACTCTGTGGGGCAGCCCGTGCGTGATTACCTGCTGACGCTCTGTGTGACGGCCGCGGTGACCTACCTGCTGACCGGACCGGTGCGTAAGTTCGCCATCGCGGTCGGGGCGATGCCCGCGATCCGCGCCCGGGACGTCCACCGGGAGCCGACTCCCCGGCTCGGCGGCATCGCCATGTTCGGCGGGCTGTGCGCGGGACTGATCGTCGCCGATCACCTCCACAACCTGAACGGCGTCTTCGAGCTCTCCAACGAGCCGAGGGCGTTGCTCTCCGGCGCCGCCCTGATCTGGCTGATCGGCGTCCTGGACGACAAGTTCGAGATCGACGCCCTGATCAAGCTCGGCGGCCAGATGATCGCCGCCGCCGTCATGGTCATCCAGGGTCTGACGATCCTGTGGCTGCCGATCCCCGGCGTCGGCACCGTCCCCCTCACCCAGTGGCAGGGCACGCTGCTCACGGTCGCCCTGGTGGTCGTCACCATCAACGCGGTCAACTTCGTGGACGGTCTGGACGGGCTGGCGGCCGGCATGGTGCTCATCGCCTCCGCCGCGCTCTTCCTGTACACCTACCGCCTCTGGTACGGCTACGGCATCGAGGCGGCCGCCCCGGCGACGCTCTTCATGGCGATCCTCATGGGCATGTGCCTGGGCTTCCTGCCGCACAACATGCACCCGGCGCGGATCTTCATGGGCGACTCCGGCTCGATGCTGATCGGGCTGGTGCTGGCCGCCGCCGCGATCTCGGTGACGGGCCAGGTGGACCCCGACGCGATGAAGCTGTTCGTGGGCAGCGAGCGGCAGGCCACCCACGCCCTGCTGCCGGTGTTCATCCCCCTGCTGCTGCCGTTGACGATCATCGCGATCCCCGCCGCCGACCTCATCCTCGCCATCGTCCGGCGCACCTGGAACGGCCAGTCGCCGTTCGCCGCGGACCGGGGCCACCTGCACCACCGGCTGCTGGAGATCGGCCACTCGCACAGCCGGGCCGTGCTGATCATGTACTTCTGGTCGGGGCTCATCGCCTTCGGCGCGGTCGGCTACTCCGTGCACTCGGCTTCCATGTGGATCGTCTTCGCGATCATCGCGGCGAGCGCGGTCGGCCTGCTGCTGCTCCTGCTGCCCCGCTTCACCCCGAGGGCCCCGCGGTGGGCCAACCGCTTCGTGCCGCCGCGCTACCGTCGCGGCACGGCCGGGGAGGAGGCGTCCCACGAGCCGGCTGAGGGGCAGGAGGGGGCGTCGGCCGCCCCTGAGGCCCAACAGGGCCCGAAGGGCGCTCAGATGGGCGAGGAGAGCCCCGAACGGCCGCCTGTGGCGGTCGGGGTGTCCGGTGTCAACGGGGCGACCGCGATCGGCGCTCGTTCGCGTCTACCCGATCGTCACTCCATCGACTCGTCCCGTTGACGATGAGGACTCCGTCGTGCATTACCAGACATTGCGCCGTATCAACGTGCACACACGCGCGAACTAACCCTCACGTGTGACAGTTGGCACACTTTCCAGGTAAAGACCTCATCAAATAGTTTGTGATACCGTTCACGAAACCCGTGGCGGAGCCGAAGGACCCGAGCGAGACGGTCCATCGGCCCGCATCTCCGCTCCGCGGACCGGGCCTACGCTCGTCCATGACGACGCCCCATTCCTCCCTCAGACCAGTGGAGCTGCCGCCATGCAGTCCGACATGCGCGAACTACTGCGCATCGCCGCCCCCACCGCCGCAGTCGGCGCCGTCGCCACTCTTGTCGGCGGCCTGCTCGCCGGTGGCGAGGGGGCCGTCGGCGCCGCAGTGGGCTGCGTGGTCGTCATCTTCTTCATGGCGCTCGGACAGCTGGCGCTCCAGTGGGTCGCCAAGGCCATGCCTCACCTGTTCCAGGGCATGGGGCTGCTGGTCTACTCCGCTCAGCTCGTGCTTCTGCTCGTCTTCATCATGAGCATCAAGAACACGTCCCTCTTCGACCTTCAGGTCTTCGCCCTCTCCCTCGTCGCCTCGGTGATCACATGGATCGCCGTGCAGGCGGTGCGGCAGGCCAGGAGCAAGACCCTGTACGTCGATCCCGAGGCGGAGACCCGGGACCGTCAGGGCGGAGCTGGAGGAAAGCGTGACGAGTAGGGCCGGGATAAAGCCGTGTTCGACGTGCTGCTATCGTCCGGTCTCGGTTGCGGTACTGCGGGCGCGGACACGAGGGCTGTCGCCTGATTCATCGCGAGGCTTCGGGCCCGGCCGCCGCCTCCTCACCGTAAGAACCAGTCCGGTGCCGACCTGCGGCTGCCAGCCGCTCCGATACAACGAGGTAGCCGTATCCATGCGCCATGCAGAAGGAGCTCCTGGTGACTGCTGACGCCCAGACGCTCGCCTTCGAGGTTGACTGCCACCTGTTCCAGGGCTCGTGCGGCTTCCCAGCCCCGAGCGCGTGGTCGTTCATCTTCGACCCGATTTTCAGTATCGGTCCGGTCGAATTCAACAAGCCGATGCTGCTGGCCATCATCGGAACGATCGCCATCCTGGGCCTGTTCTGGGCCGGCTTCTCCAAGCCCAAGGTCGTTCCGGGCAAGCTGCAGTTGGTGGCCGAAGCCCTTTACGACTTCGTGCACCGGGGAATCGCCAAGGAGATCATCGGCAAGAAGGGCGAGCCCTTCGTCCCGCTGCTGGTGTCGCTGTTCTTCTTCGTCTGGATGATGAACCTCTGGGCGATCATTCCGCTCGCGCAGTTCCCGGTGAGCTCGCTCATCGCCTACCCGGTCGGACTGGCCCTGCTCGTCTGGGTCGTCTACATGTCGGTGACCTTCCGGAACCACGGCTTCGTCGGCGGTATCCGCAACCTGTGTGTGCCCAGTGGTCTGCCGAAGCCGATCTACGTGATCCTGACGCCGATCGAGTTCGTCTCGAGCATCTTCGTGCGCCCCTTCACGCTGGCGGTCCGACTCTTCGCGAACATGTTCGCGGGGCACATCCTCATCCTGGTCTTCACGATCGCGACCTGGTACATGCTGGGCACGGTGCTGGGCACCGTGTACGCCACCGCGTCGCTCGCCGTGACGCTGGCCCTGACCGTCTTCGAGATGTTCATCCAGGCGCTCCAGGCCTACGTCTTCACCGTGCTGACCGCCACGTACTTGTCCCAGGCGCTCGAAGAAGCGCACTGAGGACATCCGGGCCACGGCCCGGACACCCCCAGACGTCCGGTGGATGCAATCTCCACCGGCCAATCAAGAGAAGGAATCACAGATCAATGTCTGAGACTCTCGCAGCCGTCACGGGCAACATCGGCACCATCGGCTACGGCCTCGCCGCGATCGGCCCCGGCGTCGGCATCGGCATCATCTTCGGTAACGGCGTGCAGGCCATCGCCCGCCAGCCCGAGGCTGCCGGCCTCATCCGCCAGAACATGCTGCTCGGCTTCGCGGTGATCGAGGCCCTGGCCCTGATCGGCTTCGTCGCCCCCTTCATCTACCCGAAGTAGTCCAGGCGACCTGACGATACGTTTTCGACGAAAGGTCCACCATGTTGCATCTGGCAGCTGAGGAGCCGCAGTCACCGCTGTTTCCGGTCTGGCCCGAGATCGTCATCGGTCTGATCTGCTTCAGCATTGTCTTCTTCGTCTTCTACAAGAAGCTCCTCCCGGCCATCAACAAGGCCCTGGACGAGCGTCGTGAGGCGATCGAAGGTGGCATCGAGAAGGCCGAAGCGGCTCAGACCGAGGCGCAGAGCGTTCTTGAGCAGTACAAGGCTCAGCTCGCCGAGGCCCGCCACGAGGCCGCTCGTCTGCGCCAGGAGGCGCAGGAGCAGGGTGCCGTCATCATCCAGGAGATGAAGGCGGAAGGTCAGCGGCAGCGCGAGGAGATCATCGCCGCCGGCCACACCCAGATCGAGGCCGACCGCAAGGCCGCGGCCGCGGCCCTGCGCCAGGACGTCGGCAAGCTCGCCACCGACCTGGCCGGCAAGCTCGTCGGGGAGTCCCTCCAGGACCACGCCCGGCAGAGCGGAACCGTCGACCGTTTCCTCGACGAGCTCGAGGCGAAGGCCGAGGCAGTCCGATGAACGGCGCGAGCCGTGAAGCACTGGCTGCCGCACGCGAGCGTCTCGACGCGCTGACCGACAACACGTCGGTCGACGCGGCGAAGCTCGCCGAGGAGCTGGCGTCGGTCACCGCGCTGCTCGACCGCGAAGTGTCCCTGCGCCGGGTCCTCACGGACCCGGCCCAGAGCGGCGAGAGCAAGGCCGAGCTGGCCGCGCGTCTGCTCGCCGGTCAGGTGGGCGGTGAGAGCATCGACCTGGTCTCCGGACTGGTCCGCTCCCGCTGGTCGCGCTCGCGTGACCTGGTGGACTCGGTCGAGGATCTGGCGAACACCGCAGACCTCACCGCGGCCCAGCGCGCCGGGGTTCTCGACGACGTCGAGGACGAGTTGTTCCGGTTCGGCCGGATCGTCGGCTCCGACCCGGAGCTGCGGTCCGCGCTCACCAGCCGTACGGCCACGGCCTCGGCCAAGGGCGGGCTGCTCCGCAGCCTGCTCGGCGGCAAGGCGCAGCCGGTCACCGAGCGGATCATCGTCCGCCTGGTGACCCAGCCCCGTGGACGTAGCCTGGAGGCGGGGCTCGACTCGCTGTCCAAGCTCGCCGCGGAGCGCCGGAACCGCATGGTCGCCGTCGTCACCTCCGCGGTGCCGCTCAGCGACCGGCAGAAGCAGCGCCTCGGCGCCGCGCTGGCGAAGCTCTACGGCCGGCAGATGCACCTGAACCTGGACGTGGACCCCGCGGTCCTCGGCGGGATCTCGGTGCGGGTCGGAGACGAGATCATCAACGGCACGGTCGCGGAGCGTCTCGACGAGGCGACCCGTCGCATGGCCGGCTGAACCGGCTCAGCGCGACAGACCGTGCGTTTCAACTGAACGAGCAAGACCAGCGGCCCGGTTGGGCCGTGCAGAAATTGCAGAAGATTCCTGGGGGTCGGCCCCCAGACCCCCTTAAGAAACTTCGGGCCCAACAAGGAGAGCAGGGAACCCAGATGGCGGAGCTCACGATCCGGCCGGAGGAGATCCGGGACGCACTGGAGAACTTTGTCCAGTCGTACAAGCCGGACGCGGCCTCGCGCGAGGAGGTCGGTACGGTCAGCGTTGCCGGCGACGGCATCGCGAAGGTGGAGGGTCTCCCCTCCGCCATGGCGAACGAGCTGCTGAAGTTCGAGGACGGCACTCTCGGTCTCGCCCTCAACCTCGAAGAGCGCGAGATCGGTGCGATCGTCCTCGGCGAGTTCAGCGGCATCGAGGAGGGCCAGCCGGTGCAGCGCACCGGTGAGGTGCTCTCCGTCGGCGTCGGCGAGGGTTACCTCGGCCGCGTCGTCGACCCGCTCGGCAACCCGATCGACGGTCTCGGCGAGATCGAGACCGACAGCCGACGCGCCCTTGAACTGCAGGCCCCTGGCGTCATGGTCCGTAAGTCGGTGCACGAGCCGATGCAGACCGGCTACAAGGCCGTCGACGCCATGGTGCCGATCGGCCGGGGCCAGCGTCAGCTGATCATCGGCGACCGCCAGACGGGTAAGACCGCGCTGGCCGTCGACACGATCATCAACCAGCGCGACAACTGGCGCTCGGGCGACGTGAACAAGCAGGTCCGCTGCATCTACGTCGCCATCGGTCAGAAGGGCTCCACCATCGCCTCCGTGCGTGGTGCGCTCGAAGAGGCCGGTGCGCTGGAGTACACGACCATCGTCGCCGCCCCGGCGTCCGACCCGGCCGGCTTCAAGTACCTGGCGCCGTACACCGGTTCGGCCATCGGCCAGCACTGGATGTACCAGGGCAAGCACGTCCTGATCATCTTCGACGACCTCTCGAAGCAGGCCGACGCCTACCGCGCCGTGTCCCTGCTGCTGCGTCGCCCGCCGGGCCGCGAGGCCTACCCGGGTGACGTCTTCTACCTGCACTCGCGTCTGCTGGAGCGCTGCGCCAAGCTCTCCGACGAGATGGGCGCCGGTTCGATGACGGGTCTCCCGATCGTCGAGACCAAGGCGAACGACGTGTCGGCGTTCATTCCGACCAACGTCATCTCCATCACCGACGGCCAGTGCTTCCTGGAGTCCGACCTGTTCAACGCGGGTCAGCGTCCGGCGCTCAACGTCGGTATCTCGGTCTCCCGAGTCGGTGGCTCCGCGCAGCACAAGGCCATGAAGCAGGTGTCCGGCCGCCTCCGTGTCGACCTCGCCCAGTACCGCGAGCTGGAGGCGTTCGCCGCCTTCGGTTCCGACCTGGACGCGGCCTCGAAGGCCTCGCTGGAGCGCGGTAAGCGCATGGTCGAGCTGCTGAAGCAGCCGCAGTACGCCCCGTTCCCGATGGAGGAGCAGGTCGTCTCCGTCTGGGCCGGCACCACCGGCAAGATGGACGACGTCCCGGTCGAGGACATCCGCCGCTTCGAGGGCGAGCTGCTGGAGTACCTGCGCCGCGAGCGCAAGGACCTCCTGACCAGCATCGCCGAGGGCGGCAAGATGTCCGACGACACGCTGCAGTCGATCGCCGACGCGATCGCCGCCTTCAAGCAGCAGTTCGAGACCTCGGACGGCAAGCTCCTGGGCGAGGGCTGATCGATGGGCGCTCAGCTTCGCGTTTACAAGCGCCGCATCCAAGCCGTCACCGCGACCAAGAAGATCACCAAGGCGATGGAGATGATCGCCGCCTCGCGCATCGTCAAGGCGCAGCGCAAGGTGGCGGCATCTATGCCGTACGCGACCGAGCTCACCCGAGCGGTGACCGCGGTGGCGACCGGCTCCAACGCCAAGCACCCGCTCACCACCGAGGTCGAGACGCCGACCCGGGCCGCGGTCCTGCTCGTCACGAGCGACCGCGGACTGGCCGGCGGCTACTCCTCCAACGCCATCAAGGCGGCGGAGCGGCTGCGGGAGCGCCTTGCCTCCGAGGGCAAGGAGGTCGACACGTACATCGTCGGCCGCAAGGGTGTCGCGTACTACGGCTTCCGTGAGCGCAAGGTCGCGGAATCCTGGACCGGCTTCACCGACAACCCGGCGTACGCCGATGCCAAGCGCATCGCCGCCCCGTTGATCGCGGCCATCCAGAAGGACACGGCCGAGGGCGGCGTCGACGAGCTGCACATCGTCTTCACGGAATTCGTGTCGATGATGACGCAGAACGCCGTCGACGACCGGATGCTGCCGCTTTCGCTCGACAAGGTGGCGCAGGAGAGCACCCGCAAGGGTGAGATCCTGCCGCTGTTCGACTTCGAGCCGTCGGCTGAGGACGTCCTCGACGCCCTTCTGCCGCGCTACGTCGAGAGCCGTATCTACAACGCACTGCTGCAGGCAGCCGCTTCCGAGCACGCTGCCCGCCGTCGCGCGATGAAGTCGGCGACCGACAACGCCGGGGACCTCATCAAGAGCCTCTCCCGGCTTGCCAACGCGGCCCGCCAGGCCGAAATCACCCAGGAAATCAGCGAGATCGTCGGCGGCGCCAGTGCTCTGGCCGACGCGACCGCGGGGAGTGACAAGTAAATGACGACGACTACTGACAGCGCTGTGACGGCCGCTGCCACGGGCCGCGTCGCCCGGGTCATCGGCCCGGTCGTCGACGTGGAGTTCCCCGTCGACGCGATGCCGGAGATCTACAACGCCCTGCACGTCGAGGTCGCCGACCCGGCCGAGGACGGCGCCCGCAAGGTGCTGACCCTCGAAGTGGCCCAGCACCTGGGCGACGGCGTGGTCCGTGCGATCTCGATGCAGCCCACCGACGGCCTGGTCCGCCAGGCCGCGGTGACCGACACGGGCGCGGGCATCACCGTCCCCGTCGGTGACATCACCAAGGGCAAGGTGTTCAACACCCTCGGCCAGATCCTGAACGAGCCGGAGGCCGAGGCGCAGATCACCGAGCGCTGGCCGATCCACCGCAAGGCCCCGGCCTTCGACCAGCTCGAGTCCAAGACCGAGATGTTCGAGACCGGCCTGAAGGTCGTCGACCTGCTGACCCCGTACGTCAAGGGCGGCAAGATCGGTCTGTTCGGTGGTGCGGGCGTCGGCAAGACGGTCCTCATCCAGGAAATGATCATGCGTGTGGCGAAGCTGCACGACGGTGTGTCGGTGTTCGCCGGTGTCGGCGAGCGCACCCGTGAGGGCAACGACCTCATCGACGAGATGACCGAGTCGGGCGTTCTGGACAAGACCGCGCTCGTCTTCGGCCAGATGGACGAGCCGCCGGGCACCCGTCTTCGGGTCGCCCTGTCCGCCCTGACCATGGCGGAGTACTTCCGCGATGTGCAGAAGCAGGACGTGCTGCTCTTCATCGACAACATCTTCCGCTTCACGCAGGCCGGCTCCGAGGTCTCCACGCTGCTCGGCCGCATGCCGTCCGCGGTGGGTTACCAGCCGACCCTGGCCGACGAGATGGGTGTGCTCCAGGAGCGCATCACCTCGACGCGTGGTCACTCGATCACCTCGATGCAGGCGATCTACGTCCCCGCGGACGACCTGACCGACCCGGCCCCGGCCACCACGTTCGCCCACCTCGACGCGACGACGGTTCTCTCCCGTCCGATCTCGGAGAAGGGCATCTACCCGGCCGTGGACCCGCTGGACTCCACGTCCCGCATCCTGGACCCCCGCTACATCACGCAGGAGCACTACGCCGCGGCCAGCCGCGTCAAGGGGATTCTGCAGAAGTACAAGGACCTCCAGGACATCATCGCGATCCTCGGCATCGACGAGCTGGGCGAGGAGGACAAGCTCGTCGTCCACCGTGCCCGTCGCGTCGAGCGCTTCCTGTCGCAGAACACCCACGCCGCCAAGCAGTTCACCGGCCTGGACGGTTCGGACGTTCCGCTCGACGAGTCGATCGCCGCGTTCAACGCGATCTGCGACGGTGAGTACGACCACTTCCCGGAGCAGGCGTTCTTCATGTGCGGTGGCCTGGACGACCTCAAGGCCAAGGCCAAGGAGCTCGGCGTCTCCTGAGCCTCTGGCTCACCGAGGGGGGCGGGTGTGTCCCGCCCCCCTCCCCACGCCCCGTAGAATTGACCCAACACCCGGCATCGACCGCCGGGTGGTGACCCGAGGAGCCACCCTTGGCTGCTGAGCTGCATGTCGAGCTGGTCGCCGCGGACCGCAGTGTTTGGTCCGGCGAGGCCACCCTGGTCGTCGCGCGCACCACGTCCGGCGACATCGGCGTCATGCCCGGTCACCAGCCGCTTCTCGGTGTGCTGGAATCGGGCCCGGTGACGATCCGCACGAGCGAGGGCGGCACTGTCGTCGCCGCTGTGCACGGTGGATTCATCTCGTTCGCGGACGACAAGCTGTCGCTGCTGGCCGAGATCGCCGAGCTGGCGGACGAGATCGATGTCGAGCGCGCCGAGCGGGCGCTGGAGCTGGCGAAGTCGGAGGCGGACGCCGCTGCCCAGCGGCGTGCGGACGTACGACTGCGCGCGGTGGCGGTGCGCTAGCACCCCCACTGACAGATGTTTTTACTCAGCCGCGGCCCGAGCTGGAGCGATCCAGCCGTGTCGCGGCTGAGGCGATGCAGGTGCATGGCGGTTTTCGGTATCCGTTACTCGACGATGCGAGGAGGTCGGTGGAGATGGTCCTCGCGTTGTGGGTGGGGGGTCTGGTCGTCGTACTGGTCCTGTTGGGCCTGTTCGTCTTCGGTCTGCGACGGCGGCTGATCCAACGCTCCGGTGGCACCTTCGACTGCAGTCTGCGCTGGGACGTGTCCGAGGAGCCCGACCCCTCGGGCAAAGGCTGGGTGTACGGTGTCGCCCGCTACAGCGGAGACCGTCTCGACTGGTTCCGTGTCTTCTCCTACGCTCCTCGCCCCCGCCGGGGCCTGGAGCGTTCTGCGATCGAGGTGACCGCCCGCCGACTGCCGGAGGGCGAGGAGGAGCTGGCGCTCCTGTCCGACTCCGTCGTCCTCGGCTGCCTCCACCGCGGGACCCGCCTGGAGCTGGCGATGAGCGAGGACGCCCTGACCGGCTTCCTCGCCTGGCTGGAGGCCGCCCCGCCCGGCCAGCGGGTCAACGTGGCGTAGGGCCCGCGTCAGAGGCCCACGGAGTCCTGCGCGGACGCCTGCGATGCCCGCGCGCCCATGGCGCGCGGGCATCGTCGGTGCGGGGCGTCGAAGGCGCCGGCGCCTTGGCGCCGTGCCCTCCAGGGGCCCTGACCGCCCAGGGGCCCGGCCGCCCAGGGGCCCGGCCACCCGGAGGCCCGGCCGACCAGGGGCCTGACCGCCTCCGGGCCCTGCCGCCCTCGGGTCCGAGGGCCTCCGGGGACCGACCACTCCCGGGCGCCCGAGCACTCCGGGGCCCGCCGGCGCCCCGCGGCCCTGCCGCCCTCGGGCCCGACCGTGTCCGCGCGGTGCACAGCGAAAAGCCGGGGAGACAGGGGGCGGACCTGTCTCCCCGGCGCTTTTCCGGGGTGGTGCTGGTTTTACGGTTTGGGGATCAGCACCGGTACTACTGGAGACCGCTGTCGATCGCGCTCACCAGTTCACCGTTGGTGGTGTCACCGCTGAACTCCCAGAAGAACGCGCCACCCAGACCCTGGTTCTTCGCCCAGGTCATCTTCGAGCCGATGGTGGCCGGGGTGTCGTAGCTCCACCAGTCGGTGCCGCAGTGGGCGTACGCGGTGCCGGCGATGGTGCCGGTGGCGGGGCAGGAGTTCTTGAGGATCTTGTAGTCCTCGATGCCCGACTCGTACGTGCCGGAGGCCGCGCCGGTCGCCGTGCCGCCGGGGGCGGACTGGGTGACGCCGGTCCAGCCGCGGCCGTAGAAGCCGATGCCCAGGAGGAGCTTCTCGGCCGGGACGCCCTGCGCCTTCAGCTTGGCGATGGCGTCGGCGGAGGTGAAGCCCTGCTGCGGGATGCCGGCGTACGACGTGAGCGGGGAGTGCGGGGCCGTCGGGCCCTGCTTCGCCCACGCGCCGAAGAAGTCGTACGTCATCACGTTGTACCAGTCCATGGACTGGGCCGCGCCGGCGTAGTCGGTGGCGTCGATCTTGCCGCCGTCCGAGGCGTCCGCGGTGATGGCGGCGGTGACCAGGTTGTCCGAGCCGAACTTCGCCCGGGTGGCGTCGGAGAGCTTCTTCAGCGCGCCCGGACCACTGGTGTCACAGGTCAGACCACAGGCGTTGGGGTACTCCCAGTCGAGGTCGATGCCGTCGAAGACATCGGCCCAGCGGGGGTCCTCGACCAGGTCGTAGCAGGACTGGGCGAAGGCGGCGGGGTTCTGCGCGGCCTGGGGGAAGCCGCCGGACCAGGTCCAGCCGCCGAACGACCAGAGGACCTTGATGTGCGGGTACTTGGCCTTCAGCTTGCGCAGCTGGTTGAAGTTGCCGCGCAGCGGCTGGTCCCAGGTGTCGGCGACGCCGTCGACGGACTGCTCGGCGGTGTACGCCTTGTCGTAGTCGGCGTACGCGTCACCGATGGTGCACTTGCCGTTCTGCACGTTGCCGAAGGCGTAGTTGATGTGCGTGATCTTCGCCGCGGAGCCGGACGTCACCAGGTTCTTGACGTGGTAGTTGCGCCCGTAGACGCCCCAGTTGGTGAAGTAGCCCAGGTTGATCTTGTCGCCGGGGGGAGGCTCCTCGCCTCCGCCGCCGCCGGTGGTGCGGACGGAGACGGAGCCGGAGACCGGGCCGGTCTGGTCGGCGGTGTCCCGGGCCTGCACGGCGTAGGAGTAGTCGGTGCCCGCGGTCAGACCGGTGTCGGTGTACGTGGTGCCGGTGACCGTGGCGACCTTCGCTCCGCCGCGCAGCACGTCGTAGTTCTTGACGCCCTTGTCGTCCGTCGCGGCGGACCAGTTGAGCTTCACCGAGGTGTCGGTGACGCCGCTGGTGGTGGGGGTGCCGGGGGCCGAGGGGGCGGTGTCGCCGGGGACGCTGCCGCCGTCACAGGAGGCGCCGTTCAGCTTGCATCCGGAGGGGGAGCCGGAGCCGGTGCCGTTGAAGCCGAAGCTGATGCTGGAGCCGGGGGGCAAGGACCCGTTCCAGCTGAGGTTCTTCGCGGTCCAGTGCGTGCCCGAGCCGGTCACGGAGGCGTCCCAGGCGGAGCCGACCGAGGTTCCGGAGGGGAAGTCCCACTCGACCGTCCAGGACGAGAGCGCGGTGGTGCCGGTGTTCTTCACCGTCCACTGGCCCTCGAACCCGGTGCCCCAGTCCGACTTCTTGGTGTACGTGGCGGTGGCCGACGTGGCGGCCGAGGCTGGGGAGGCGAGCCCCACCATGGCCGCCAGCGGGACCGCGAGCGCGGTCAGGCCCGCGACGACCTTGGATCTGCCGGTCCGGGTGGGTGCCCATCTGAACCGGGAACGGCGTTGGGGGGATTCAGTACTCAACGGTGCTCCTCGGGTGAGGTCCAACAAACGGGGGTGATTCGTGGACTGCAACCCTGCGCCGCCCTGAGTACGCAATGCTCCGTACTCACCGCAGTGTGCGTTCGGTGACAGTAGGAAGGTCTGGACCAATCGTCAAGAGGTCTGGACCAAAGAGGGGGAGCTGAGGTCAGATCCCCAACTCCTGCGCCAACACCGCTGCCTGGACCCGGCTGCGCAGCTCCAGCTTCCCCAGCACCCTGCTGACGTGCGTCTTCACCGTGGCCTCTGCCATCGAAAGCCGCACCGCGATCTCCGCGTTCGACAGCCCCTCGCCCAGACAGGCCAGCACTTCCCGTTCGCGCCGGGTGAGCGATTCCAGCGCCGCCGGACCGGCCTTCGCCCCGCGGTGCGCCGACGTCGCGCCGGCGAACTCGGCGATCAGCCGGCGCGTCACGGCCGGGGCGATCAGCCCCTCGCCCCGCGCCACCGTGCGGACCGCCTCCAGCAGATCGCGGGCGTCGGTGTTCTTCAGCAGAAAGCCGGCGGCCCCCGCCCGCAGGGCCCCGAAGACGTACTCGTCCAGATCGAACGTGGTCAGCACCAGGACGTCCGCCAGCCCCTCCGCCACCACCTGCCGCGTCGCGGACACCCCGTCCAGCCGGGGCATCTGCACGTCCATCAGGACCAGGTCCGGGCGCAGCTCCCGGGCCATGCGCACCGCGGCCTCGCCGTCCGCCGCCTCCCCGACGACCTCGATGTCCGGGGCGCTGCCGAGAATCAGCACCAGCCCCGCGCGCACCGCCGACTGGTCCTCCGCGACCAGCACCCGGATCGTCATTCCCCTGCCGTCCTCTCCGCGACGGGCAGTTCGGCCCGCACCCGCCAGATCGTCGTGCCGTCTTTGCCGTCGCCGGGCTCTGCCCGGGCGCTGATCGTCCCGCCGAGCAGCGCCACCCGCTCCCTCATGCCCACGAGTCCAGCCCCAGAACCCGGCGCCGTGGGCCCCGGACGGCTTCCGAACACGCTGGTCACCTCCACCGTCAGCACCTCGTCCGCCAACGCCAGCCGCACGGTGACCGGGCCCGGTGCGGCGTGCTTGAGGGCGTTGGTCAAGGATTCCTGCACGATCCGGTAGGCGGCCAGCTCGACCGGCGTCGGCAGCGCCCCGGCCCCGGCCGGCCGGGTGTCCTCAAGCGTGCAGACCAACCCGCTGGACGCCCCGTTGACCTCTGTCTGCGCCACCAGCGCGTCCAGGGAGGCGAGCGTCGGCGCGGCCGCCGGGGCATCCTCCTCGCCGCCCTTCCGCAACAGCCCGATCAGCCGGCGCATCTCCGCGAGGCCCTCGACGCTGTTCTCCCGGATCACCTTCAGGGCGCGCCGCGAGGTCTCCGGGTCGTCGATGGACAGGGCCGCCGTGGAGTGGATCGCGACGGCGGAGAGGTGGTTGGCCACCATGTCGTGCAGCTCCCGGGCCATCCGGGCCCGCTCCGCCACCACCGCCTGCGTCCGGTCCATCTCGGCCAGCCGGGCGGTCTGCCGGGCGGCCAGCCGGGCGGCCTCCGCCGCGGTGCGGTGGTTGCGCACACTGACGCCGGTGAGCGCGGGGACGAAGGAGACCAGCCCGATGACGACGCCGATCAGCAGCGCCTCCGGCCTGCCGAGCCAGGCCGGCAGCCCGATCATGGCCGCCACCGTGATCAGGAGCGAGACCACCGGGATGCGGCGCGCAGAGGCCGGGGGCCCGTAGAGCACGGACGCGTACATGATGTCCGTGAACATGAGGACGGTCGCCAGGCTGCCCCGCGTGAACTGGTCGAGGACCAGCGCCAGCGTGCCGACGGCCAGAGCGGTCCGCGGGGCGCTGCGGCGCAGCAGCTCCATCGAGGCCATCACGGTCAGCGGGATCAGCGCGGCCCAGGGCGCACCGAAGGGGCGGCCCCCCTGGGTGGGCAGCCCGAGCCGCCACAGGAGCAGCCCCCCGAGCAGCCCGGAGGCGGCGAGGGCCGCGTCATGGCGGTGGGGGCGGAGCACGGCGGACATCCCTCCATCCAACACGCGGCGCGGGCGGCCGGCCTCCCTTCCCCGGCCGATACGCGGCTACATCGAAGGATGCAGTCCCGTTTCGTCACTGCCGACGACGCCGTCCTGGCCGACGGGCGGGAGGCTGGGGGAGAACGGGAGGAGAGAAGCTGTGATCGCCCTACTGATCGTGCTCTGCGAGGTCGCCTTCTGGGTGCTGCTGGCCGTGGGACTCGCCCTGCGCTACGTCGCGAGGAAGCCCCGGCTCGGTGCGGCCGTGCTGCTCTGCGAGCCACTGCTGGAGGTCGTGCTGCTGGTGGTGACGGCGATCGACCTGAAGAACGGCGCCGCACCCGACTGGAAGCACGGTCTGGCCGCCGTCTACATCGGCTTCACCGTGGGCCTGGGCCACTCCACCATCACGTGGGTGGACGCCCGTGTCGCCCACCGCTGGTTCGGCGGGCCGCCGCCGCAGAAGCCGCCGAAGTACGGCATGGCCCGCGCCCTCCACGAGTGGCGCACGGCCGCCCGCTGGATTCTCGCCGCCGTGATCGCGCTGGCGCTGCTCCAGGCGGCCGTCTGGTACGTCGGCACGGGCGGGGACACCGGCTCCCTGCGGATGTGGCAGCAGAAGATGGGCTGGGTGATCGGCGTCAACCTGGTCATCGCCGCGGGCTACACCGTCTTCCCGAAGCAGGCGCCGAGAGACGTGGGAGCGCGGGAGCCGGCCGACCGGCCCTGAGCCCCCGCGCGCCGGCCGCGCCCCGGTCGGCTCCGGAGTGCGGCCGGCGCCCCGTCAGCGTTCGCCGCCCGGTACCCACAGCACGTCGCCGAGCTCCTTGTTCGCGCTCCGCGCCAGGATGAACAGGAGGTCGGACAGCCGGTTGAGGTAGGTGGCGGTGAGGGCGTTCATCGACGCGCCGTGCACCTCCAGGGCCGCCCAGGTGGACCGCTCGGCCCGGCGGACCACGGTGCACGCCTGGTGGAGGAGGGCGGCGCCGGGCGTGCCGCCCGGGAGGATGAAGCTGCGGAGCTTCTCCAGCCCCTCCAGGAAGCTGTCGCAGTCCGCCTCCAGCTTGTCGACGTAGGACTGCTCCACCCGCAGCGGCGGATACTTCGGGCCCTCCACCACCGGGGTGCACAGATCGGCGCCCACGTCGAAGAGGTCGTTCTGGACGCGGACGAGCACCTTCACCACGTCCTCCGGCAGCTGCCCGAGCGCGATGGCGCTGCCGATCGCCGCGTTGGCCTCGTTGGCGTCCGCGTACGCCGAGATCCGCAGATCGGTCTTGGCGGTGCGGCTCATGTCGCCGAGGGCTGTGGTGCCCTGGTCGCCGGTCCGGGTGTAGATGCGCGTCAGATTGACCATGGGGTCAGCGTAGTTACGCCTCGGGGGCTCAACTGCGCGCGGCGCGGGACCGAATGACGCGCCTTGGTGTGATGTCCGTCATCCGAGACGTGACGCGCATCTCTTCACGGCCCCAGCGCGCCCGACGGGTACTAACCTCCGCCGGAGAGCATGTGAACCGCTGTGAACTGAAGCCGCACGGACGAACAGAAACCAAGGGGTGCGAACGTGGCCAGGAAGCTCGCCGTCATCGGGGCCGGACTCATGGGGGCCGGGATCGCGCAGGTCTCCGCCCAGGCGGGCTGGGACGTGGTGCTGCGGGACGTCACCGACGCCGCGCTGACCCGTGGCCGTGACGGCATCGCGGCCTCGTACGAGAAGTTCGTCTCCAAGGGCAAGCTGGAGGCGTCCGACGCCGAGGCGGCGCTCGCCCGCATCACCACGACCACCGACCTCGACGCCGTCGCCGACGCGGACGTCGTCGTGGAGGCCGTCTTCGAGAAGCTCGAAGTCAAGCACGAGATCTTCCGGACCCTGGACAAGCTCGTCGGCGAGCACACCGTCCTCGCCTCCAACACCTCCGCGATCCCGATCACCAAGATCGCGGCCGTGACGGAGCGTCCGGAGCGCGTCGTCGGCGTGCACTTCTTCTCGCCGGTGCCGATGATGCGGCTCGTCGAGCTGGTGCGCGGCTACAAGACGAGCGACGAAGCCCTCGCCACCGCGCGGGAGTTCGCCGAGTCCGTCGGCAAGACCTGCATCGTCGTCAACCGGGACGTCGCGGGCTTCGTCACCACCCGGCTGATCTCGGCGCTCGTCGTCGAGGCCGCCAAGCTGTACGAGTCGGGCGTCGCCTCTGCCGAGGACATCGACACCGCCTGCAAGCTGGGCTTCGGCCACGCCATGGGACCGCTCGCCACGGCCGACCTGACGGGCGTCGACATCCTGCTGCACGCCACCGGCAACATCTACACCGAATCCCAGGACGAGAAGTTCGCCGCCCCCGAGCTGATGCGCCGGATGGTCGACGCAGGTGACATCGGACGCAAGAGCGGGCAGGGCTTCTACACGTACTGACCGGGCTCGCGCCCGTATCGACCGGTCCCGCCTCCCCCGGCCCGCCGATCCCCCGCCGTCAGGGCCCGGGGGCGGGGGAGTTTACCCGGCGGGGGCCGGTCTCCGCCGAACCGGCGTCACTCCACCGAGTGAATTCGGTATCGATTCACTTACAGACGGCAACTTCCCTGTCGTCGCGGCAGTCAGTTGTGGCAGACAGAACAGACAGACGGATCTTGCTACGGAGTACCACCGGGGAGCGCATATGCACATCAGGGGCGACCACGCCGAGCTGGTCGTCGGGGGCCGCCTCGACGTCCGAAGCGCGGCGGACGCCCGTACGGTCCTCCACTCGGCCGTCGACGACGGAGCCGGCGACCTGGTGCTGGACCTGACCGAGCTGGACTCCTGGGACGCCACCGGACTCGGCGTCATCATGGGGGCCCACCGCCGCGCCGGGCGGGCGGGACGCCGCCTCGTGCTGCGCGGCGTGCCGCCGCAGATGCAGCGCCTCCTGGTGGCCACCCGGCTGCACCGCATCCTGGCCATCGAGGGCGGCATCGCCGCCGAATCGCTGCCGCGCGTCTGAGCGCACGGGAGCGAGCGGGCCGTGCCCGGCGGCAGAAGTCGCCCAATCCTCACCGGAACGTGATCTCCCGGACGGCACGGCACCCCGCCCGTTCGTAGATACTGGTCCAAGGCCTAGGGTTTCGGCCGTCCGCCGAATGACACCGACCCATGGCGGACACCGGACCGGAAGCGACAGCGGGGCGTGCGAGGCCGGCAGGGGCGACCGCGCACGACGCGTCTGGGGGACTTTGGCGATGGACCCGACACACCGGGGACCGGAAGAACACGAGCAGGGCCACGACGGCTCCGGCGGCGACCAGGGCCGGCGGCGCACCACCCGCGACTCCGGCGCCGCCGGCTTCGGCCAGCAGACGCCGCAGCAGGTCCGCGTCGTGCAACTGACCGTCGACGATCTGCTGCTGACGGTCAACCCCGTCGACGGGAGCGAGGTCGAGGCCTGCCCGCCGGGCTCGCAGCCCGCCGCCCCCGTCCGCCGCACCCCCGCGGAACGCGCCGACCACGAACGGGCGGGCACGCCCCCGGTCCCGGCCGGCCCGCCCGCACCGCGGCTCCCCCTGCTGGAACGCCAGGAGGAGCGCGAGCGGCTGACCCGTCTCCTGGCCCGCGGCCGCAGCGTACGGCTGACCGGGCAGCCCGGTTCCGGCCGGACCGCGCTGCTGGACGCCGTCGCCGCGGACTGCGCCGACCTGGCCCCCGACGGCGTCATACGCCTCAGCGGCCGCGGGCGCACCGCATCGGACCTGCTGCACGCCCTCTTCGGCACGGTCTACGAGGCCCCGCGACACCGTCCGGGCCGCGACGAACTGCTCGCCCTCGTCCGGGGCATCGGCGCCGTCGTCATCGTCGACGACCTGGAGCTCGGCGGAGCGGCCCTCGACGAGCTGCTCGACGCCGCCCCCGAGTGCGCCTTCCTGCTCGCCACCACCCCCGAGGCCGCCGCCCCCGGCGTGGACAGCCACCCGGAGGAGGTCCTCCTCGCCGGCCTCGGCCGCGGAGCCTCGCTCGAACTGCTGGAGAAAGTCGTCGAGCGCCCGCTCTCGGAGGAGGAGCGGAACTGGGCGGGGGACCTCTGGTTCGAGTCCGAGGGTCTGCCGCTCCGCTTCGTCCAGGCCGGATCGCTCCTCGGGCGGGGCGACCGGACGCCTGCGGACCCCGAAACCCCCGACGGATACGGCTACTTCGAGCCACCTGCGGACGACGCCTCCGAAGGGTCCCGGGCCGACGCCCCCGAGGCCCCGCTGCCGAGCCTCGGCGAGGGGGCGGCGCCCGCCGTGCTGCTCGCCTCACGGCTCAGCGAAGCCGCCCGCGACACCCTGCGCTTCGCCGTCGCCCTCGGCGGCGAAGTGCCCCACCAGGCCCACCTGCCGGCCCTCGTGGGAGACACCCACGCGGACGCCGCGCTCGGCGAGCTCGCCGGCTGCGGCCTGCTCTCCCCGGCCGGGTCGCGCTACCGCCTGGCCGCCGGCGTGCTCGCCCAGCTGGAGGCCGGCGGTTACGCGGACGACGCCGCCGCCCACGCCCGTACCGCCGCCCAGCACTACGCCTGGTGGACCGCGCACCCCTCGGTCACCCCGCAGCGGGCCGCCGCCGAGTCCGACGCCATCGTCGCGGCCCTGGGCCGGCTGGTCCCCGGCGACGAGGTGGGGCAGGCCAGCGCGGCCGTCCTGCTGGCCCGCAGTGCCGCTCCGGCCTTCGCCGCGGGCCTCGACTGGGGAGCCTGGGAGCGGACCCTGAGGATCGGCCAGGAGGCCGCCAGGATCGCCGGCGAGGTCGCGGAGGAGGCCTACTTCCACCACGAGTTGGGCGTCCTCGCGCTCTGCACCGGCCATCCGGACCGCGCCCGGGCCGAGCTGGAGACCTCGATCGGCATGCGCGGTGCGCTCGCCGACCGGTCCGGTGCGGTGGCCGGACGGCGCGCGCTCGCCCTGGTGGCGGACCGCTCGGGCGACTTCACCCTCCTCCGCGCCATGGCGCCGGACGACGAGGTCCCCGTCGTACGCCAGGAAGCCCCGGGCCCCGCCGCGCCGCCCGGCGGGAACCCGGCTTCGACGCCGTCCGTCTGGCGGGCCGTCGAGGAGAACCCGACTCTGGTCTCCGCCTCGCTGCCGCCGGGTTACCCGCCGCCGCACAAGAACGGCGGCCGCGCCCTCCTGGGCGGAGCGAGGCGCAACCTGGCCGCCGCGGGCGCGGGCGCGCTGCTGATCGCCGTGCTCGGGACCGTGGTCACGCTGGGCGTCACCGCGGACGGCGAGGAGCCGGGCAGCCGCAACGTCACCACGGAGCAGTCGGCCACCGAGGACGCCACGGACGAGGAGCTCCCCCCGCGGGAGACCGAGGACGGCCCCGCGCCCGGCGGCGGGACGACCGGCGGCGGAGCGCCCACCACGCCCACTCCCTCGGAAACGGCCGGCCCCAGCGAGTCGGGCACGCCCTCTCCGAGCGCCTCCACGAGCGATGACGCGTCGTCGGGCACGGACGAGCCGACGGACGACGAGAGCAGCACGTCGGGGGAGCCGTCCCCGACCGAGACCTCGCCCGACCCCTCGCCGACCGAGGACGAGAGCGAGAGCCCCAGCCCGACGCCGTCCGAGTCGCAGGGCGAGTCCCCGGACCCGGAGCCGACCCCGTCCCCCGACGACCCGTCCGCGCCGGACAACACGGCCTCCGCCGCCCGCCCGGTCGGGACCGACGCCGGGGAGAGCGACGAGGCCACCGTCCCGGCGGTCTGAGCAGGGGAGGCGGACCCGTCGGCGTTCCGGCGCGGGGGAGCCCGGGGAGGCCGCTTCCCGGATGCCGACGGCTTCCGCGCTCCGGGGCGCCGCCGCGCTCCGGCACCGCCGACCCGGGCGGGCGGAGCTTTCGGCCCTGTGGACCAGCTCCTTCAGGGCGTCGGCCCCTGGACGCGTGAGGCCGGGCGGTTCACGAGCCGCGCGAGCCGCCCGGCCGCTTCACGCCGCTGTTCAGAACAGCCGCAGCTTGTCGTCCTCGATCCCGCGCATCGCGTCGTAGTCCAGGACCACGCAGCCGATGCCGCGGTCGGTCGCCAGCACCCGGGCCTGCGGCTTGATCTCCTGCGCGGCGAAGACGCCACGGACCGGCGCGAGGTGCGGGTCGCGGTTCAGCAGCTCCAGATAGCGGGTCAGCTGCTCCACGCCGTCGATGTCGCCGCGCCGCTTCAGCTCCACGGCCACCGTCTGCCCGTCCGCGTCCCGGCACAGGATGTCCACCGGCCCGATCGCGGTCGGGTACTCCCGGCGGATGAGGGTGTGCCCGTCGCCGAGGATCTCGATCCGGTCGGCCAGCAGCTCCTGGAGGTGCGCCTCCACGCCGTCCTTGATGAGGCCCGGATCGACGCCCAGCTCGTACGACGAGTCATGGAGGACCTCCTCCATGGTGATGATCAGTTTTTCGCCCGCCTTGTTGACCACGGTCCAGACGTCCTGCTCACCGTCGACGCCCTCCTTCAGGGTGCACGGCGGGGACATCCAGTTGAGCGGTTTGTACGCCCGGTCGTCGGCGTGGATCGACACGCTGCCGTCCGCCTTCACCAGGATCAGACGGGGGGCGGAGGGCAGGTGGGCTGTGAGCCGGCCCGCGTAGTCCACGGAGCAACGGGCGATGACGAGACGCATGGTCGGCAACGCTACTCGACAACGGGGGGCGGACGCGATTTCCTCACCCGTGACCCCCTGTCACTCGCGGCTCACGACTCTCGGCCGAACGGGCTTGCCCCTCTTTGCGCCCCTTCGTTATTGGCCGGTTGTGTTCCCGAACTTCTGGTGCGGCTCCGACTGCGCGCTTACCGTGGATGCAGGAGGTCGCCGCCCGTGCACGCTGCGTCGTGGCCCTTCTTCCCTGCCCGTAAGGCCCCGGTCACTGTCCGGGGTCGCGAGAGGAGAACCCATGTCGCTCGACGTCTCACCGGCGCTGTTGGAACAGGCCGAGCGAGGCGAGGTCGACGAAGCCGACTTCGTCGACTGCGTCCGGACCTCCCTGCCCTACGCATGGGAGATGATCAGCTCGCTGGTGGCTCAGCTGAAGGTCGACGGTGGACAGTTCGCCGACAATCAGACGCCGCCGCCGGACGAGCAGGCACGTGGTCAGCTGCTGCGAGCGCTCGCGAGTGATGCGATTCGCGGCGCGCTGCAGCGGCACTTCGGAGTGCGCCTCGCATTCCAGAACTGCCACCGCGTCGCGGTGTTCCCCCTGGACGCCTCGGTCGACGACCGACTGGCCAAGTTCACTTCGGTGAGGGGCCAGTTGCTCAACCAGTCGCCCGAACTCCGGGACTGCTGAACGCTTCTGCTGCCGCCCCGGCGCCACGGGAGGTGCAACTGGCTCCGGGGCGGCAGCTCCCGCACCGCGGGCTCCCCGCGCGTGCCCGCGCCCGCGGGTCAGGCGAGCAGCGGCAGCACGTCCGCGCCCAGCCGCCGGACGTTCTCCTCGGTCGCCGCGAGATCGCCCGACCCCTCCACCAGAAGCGCGAAACGCGTGATGCCGGTCCGCTCGGAAGTGGCCGCGAGACGGTCGGCGGCCAGCCGCGGCGGGCCCACCGGGTGCATCGCGCACAGCAGCTCCGTGTACGCGACGGGGTCCCGCATCACGCGGCGCCGGTCGTCGACCGTCACATGGGCGTCCAGTCCCTGCCGCAGCCAGCCGGGCATGGTCTTCACCAGCGTCTCCAGCGCGTCCCCCGGGCTGTCCGCGAGCTGGGCCACCCCCGCGGACACGTGTGCGGCCCCCTCCACGGCTTCCGGCGGATGACCGGCCTCCCGTGCGGCCGCCCGCCACAGGGCGACCATCTCGGCCTTCTCCTCATCCCCGCAGTGCATGCCCAGCAGCATCGGGAGCCCCTGCCGGGCCGCGAGCCGCACGCTCTTCGGCGACGTGCAGGCGACGACGACCTCCGGCCCCGGGGACGGCGCCACCCCTCCTGCCGGCGGCTCGTCCGCCCGTGGCACCACCGCCACCTCGCGGAAGCCGAACCGCTCGCCGCGCCCCGCGACCCGCGGCTTGCGCAGCCAGTCGAGCAGCAGCCCCAGCGCCTCGGGGAAACCGTTCTCGTAGGCGTCGAGACCGCCGCCGAAGACCTCCAGGTCCACCCACGGCCCGCCCCGGCCCACGCCCAGCGAGAAGCGCCCGCCGCTGGTCAGATGCAGCAGGGCGGCCTGCTCGCCCAGGGCGACGGGGTGGTGGTTGGGCAGCACGCTGACCGCCGTGCCCACCCGAATCGTGCGGGTGCGGCCCAGCAGCAGCGCGGCCAGGGTGACGGCCGACGGACAGACCCCGTACGGCACGAAGTGGTGCTCGGCCAGCCAGACCGAGTCGAGCCCGGCCGCCTCCGCGGCCTCGGCGGACCGGACGGACCGGTGCAGTGCCTCGCCCGGTCCCTGTCCAGGGAACTGGGCTGCCAGAACGAACGTTCCGATGCGCATCGCCTATTGCCTCCTTGCGGCCGACGCGTTCTCCCCCCACCGGCAACAACGTCTGACACGTGCCAAAGGCACGGTCCAGGGTGAGGTTGTTGCGATTTTCCGCTAACCCTTCCCGCTGCCGGGCCGCCCCGGCCCGGCGGGCGCCCACGGGACAGCCTCTAGGCTGGAGCGCAGCCCCGCCCGATCCGCCCCAGTGAGGTGTCCCGTGTCCCCGCGCCGCAACCGCCCCCGTGGCGGCGAGACCCCCGACCACCGCCCCGGCACGGCGCCCGGACGGTACGGCGGGGGAGGGGCCACCGAGACCTGGCGCGGCGAGGAGTGGTCGGTGCGCCCGGTCAGCGGCGCGAGCGCCCAGGGCAAGCGGTACCGCTGCCCCGGCTGCGACCAGGAGATCCCCTCCGGCGTGCCGCACCTCGTCGCCTGGTCCGAGTTCGGCGGCATCGACGACCGCAGGCACTGGCACAAGGCCTGCTGGAACGCGAGGGACCGCCGCACCACACGGGTGCAGCGGTCCCGGAACGCGCCGCGCTACTGAACCGACGGCCGGGCGGCGCGCTCAGGGGGCGTCCGGCGGTTCAGGGCCGGAAGCCTCCTAGACGTCGCGTCGGTCCAGCGCCAGCCAGGCCCCGCCCAGCGCCACGGCGGCCAGACCCAGCATGAGACCCAGCGGCTCCCAGCCGGCCGGACCGCTCTCGGTCACCGTCGAGCCGTACAGCGCGCCGAGCTGGTTGGGGATCGAGTACTCGATCAGGAAGCGCTGGAGGTCGCGCAGGCTCTCGGCGAACATGAACAACGCGAGGACCAGCGGCAGCAGCACCAGAGCGATCATGGTCGTGATGGCGCCGGCCGAGTGCCGGACGATCGCCCCGAGCCCCAGGGACACCAGGCCCAGGGCCGCGACGTAGAGGCCGACCCCGGCGGTCGCTCGCACCCACACGCCGCCGGAGGCGGGGGCTCCGTCCAGGATCAGGGTCTGGAGCCCCGCGACGGCGGTGGCGGTAACCGTGGTGATCGCGAAGGACAGCAGGAAGAAGACGATCGCCTTGGCCGTGAGCACGCGGCCCCGGCTGGGGCAGGCCGTCAGCGTCGTGCGGACCATGCCGGTGCTGTACTCGGAGCCGATGGTCAGCACGCCGAGGGTGATCACACAGATCGAACCCAGCAGCACCCCGAAGAAGCCGAGGCCCACGACCGGCTCGCCGGCCAGGTCCGTGTCGGCGGCGGCGACCAGGAGCGCGGCCCCCACGCCGATCGTCAGCATCAGCACGATCATCACGCCGAGCGTCCAGATCGTGGAGCGTACGGAACGGATCTTCGTCCACTCCGCCGCGATCGCGTCCCCGAGCGTGGCGGGGCGGATGGGGATGGGCGACTCGTAGCGCACCACAGGGGCGCCGTCCGGCTCCCGCTGCTCGCGGGTCCGGGGGCCGGCGGGCGTCGTCATCGGGGGTCCTCGCTGGTCTGCTGTCCGCCCGGAGCGGCGGACGGAGGGGTCGGGGCCGGCACGGGACCGGAAGCGGCCGGAACGGGCGCCGAGGGTCCGGCGGCCGGGCCGGGGGCCGTGTGCGCGTCCCGTCCGGGCGGCGGCGGGGCGTACCAGCCCTCCTGAGGCGCCTCCACCGGCAGGGGCTGCCCGAGGCCGGGCTCCGCCCCGTAACCCCCCGCGACGTCCCCGTGGGGGCCCTGCGGCGCCTCCGCCAGGCCCGCCTTGGCGTCGTCCGTCGAGCGGTAGTCCACCACGCCCTGCGTCATCCGCATGTACGCCTCCTCCAGGGACGCCTGGTGCGGCGAGAGCTCCCAGAGCCGTACGCCGCATCCGTGGGCCAGGTCGCTGATCCTCGGCAGCGGCAGCCCGGTGACCCGCAGGGCCCCGCCCGGCTCCGACATCACCCGGCCGCCCGCCTCGATGAGGGAGGCCGTCAGCTTCTCGCGCTCCCCGGGGTCGTTCTCCGGGACCCGCACCCGGGCGAAGTCGGCGGAGTTCGCCGAGATGAAGTCCTTGACGCTCATGTCGGAGAGCAGCCGGCCGCGTCCGATCACGATCAGGTGGTCGGCGGTCAGCGCCATCTCGCTCATCAGGTGGCTGGAGACGAAGACCGTCCGCCCCTCTGCGGCCAGCATCTTCATCAGGTTGCGGACCCAGTGGATGCCCTCCGGGTCCAGGCCGTTGACCGGCTCGTCGAACAGCAGCACCTGCGGGTCGCCGAGCAGCGCCGCCGCGATCCCGAGCCGCTGCCCCATCCCGAGGGAGAAGCCGCTGGAGCGCCTCCGGGCGACGTCCTGGAGCCCCACGACGCCCAGCACCTCGTCGACCCGTGCCGCCGGGATGCCGGCGAGCTGGGCCAGGGACAGCAGGTGGTTACGGGCGGTGCGCCCGCCGTGCACGGCCTTGGCGTCCAGCAGCGCGCCCACCTGACGCGGCGCGTTGGGCAGACTGCGGTAGGGGTGGCCGCCGATCGTCACGTGGCCCGCGGTGGGCCGGTCCAGGCCGAGGATCATGCGCATGGTCGTCGACTTGCCCGACCCGTTGGGGCCGAGGAACCCGGTGACCGACCCCGGCCGCACCTGGAAGGAAAGGTCGTCCACGGCCGTCTTCGCGCCGTAGCGCTTGGTCAGGCCGACTGCCTCGATCATTCTCCAGCCCCATCGACTCACTCCGTGCCGTCGGGGCTCGGGCCGCCCGGCCGCGCACCCCCGTAAGAGTTAGGAGGATAACCACGCCATGACGGTTCCGGCCAAGTCCGGGACAGCCTGCGAGCGGCTGGTCACCGGACCGGCCGGAATGCGGCCGCCCTGCCCGGCGGGGCGTCACCCGCCGGGCAGGCGCCTCACGCGTCCCGCTTCTTCAGGACCAGGAAGCCGCCGAGCAGCGCCGCCAGCACCCAGAGCACCATGATCCCGAGCCCGGCCCAGGGCCCGTACGGCGCGGGGTCGGTGTTCATCGCGTCCGGGACCACCTGCATGATCTTCGACCCGGCCTGGTCGGGGAAGTAGCGGGCGACGTTCTTGGCCCCCGGCACCGACGCCAGGATCTGCGAGACCAGGAAGAAGAAGGGCATCAGGATGCCGAGCGACAGCATCGAGCTGCGCAGCATCGCCGCCACCCCCATGGAGAAGACCGCGATCAGCCCCATGTAGAGCCCGCCGCCGACGACCGCGCGCAGCACGTTGTCCGCGCCGAGGCCGGTGCCGTGATCGCCCAGCAGGGCCTGTCCGAGGAAGAACGAGACGAAGCTGGTGAGCAGACCGACGACGAGCGCCAGCGCCCCGGCCACCGTGATCTTGCTGAAGAGGAGCGTCCCGCGCTGCGGCACGGCCGCCAGCGAGGTGCGGATCATGCCGGAGCTGTACTCCGTGCCGACCACGAGCACGCCGAACACGACCATCGCGAGCTGGCCGAGGACCATTCCGGAGAAGCTGACGAAGGTCGGGTCGAACGTGGCGCGCTCGGTCTCGGAGAGGTCGTCGAACTGGGCGCTCAGCAGGGCGCTCAGCGCCGCGCCCATCGCGACCGTGACGAGGAACGCGCAGACGAGGGTCCAGGTGGTCGAGGAGACCGACCGGATCTTGGTCCACTCGGAGGTCAGAACCGCGGGTACCGATGCCATCGTCGTCACGCCCTCTTGCCGTCGGTGCCGTCGCCGCTGCCGCCCGGCTGATTCCAGCCCTCGCCCCAGCCCGCCCCCACGGGCGGCGGCTGTGCACCGTCCCGCTCGGAATGGGCGTGGTACTCCACGGAGCCGGCGGTCATCTGCATGAACGCCTCCTCCAGGGAGGCACGTTGGGAACTCAGCTCGTGCAGCACGAGCCGGTGCCGGGCCGCCAGCTCGCCGAGCTGCTCGGTGGTGGCCCCGTCGATCTCCAGCGTGCCCCCCGCCGCCTCGACGGCGGTGAAGCCCTCTTGGTGCAGCACGTCGAGCAGCTGCTCCCGCTGCGGGGAGCGCAGCCGCACATAGCTGCGGGAGTTCTCCTGAATGAAGTCCGCCATCGAGGTGTCGGCGAGCAGCTTCCCCTGGCCGATCACGATCAGGTGGTCCGCGGTCAGCGCCATCTCGCTCATCAGATGGGACGAGACGAAGATCGTCCGGCCCTCGGCGGCGAGTGCCTTCATGAGGTTGCGAATCCAGTGGATGCCCTCGGGGTCCAGGCCGTTGACGGGTTCGTCGAACATCAGGATCTCGGGATCGCCCAGCAGCGCGGAGGCGATGCCCAGCCGCTGGCCCATGCCGAGGGAGAAGCCCTTGGACTTCTTCTTCGCCACCGCGCTCAGACCGACCATGTCGAGCACCTCGTCGACCCGGCCGCGCGGGATGCGGTTGCTCTGCGCCAGACACAGCAGGTTGTTGTACGCGCTGCGGCCGCCGTGCATCGACTTGGCGTCGAGGAGCGCCCCGATGTACTTCAGCGGCTCCTGGAGGTCGCGGTAGTGCTTGCCGTCGATGCGCACCGTGCCGCTCGTGGGACTGTCGAGATCGAGCATCATCCGCATCGTGGTGGACTTGCCCGCGCCGTTGGGGCCCAGGAAGCCCGTCACGATGCCTGGTCTGACCTGACACGACAGATGATCGACGGCGACCTTGCTGCCGAAACGTTTGGTGAGTCCCTCGAGCTCGATCATGCGTTCACGCTAGATCGCGCGAGCGCCCGGCGCCACCACAAAAGCGGAACCGGGCGCACACGGGGTGCCGCGGGGTCAGCGGGTCTGCTGGGCCGGGACACCGCGGGGAGCGGGCTCCTCCTCCGCCGGCGAACCGGCGGCGGCCACGGCGGCGCCGGTCAGCGTCGCCAGCATCTCGCGGACGTTGGTCAGCTGCGCGTTGATCGAGTCACGGCGGTTGGTGAGCGCCGCGAGCTCGCGCTCCGATTCGCTGCGGATGCGATCGGCCTTGGCGTTGGCGTCGGCCACGATGTCCTCGGCCTGGCGCTGGGCGGTCTCCACCGTCTGGCGGGCCCGGCGCTCGGCGTCCGTGCGGAGCTTCTCGGCCTCCAGGCGGAGCTGCTCGGCGCGGTGCTCGATCTCGGCGAGACGCTTCTCGGCCTTGGCCTGACGGGAGGCGAGGTCGCGCTCCGACTGCTCGCGGCGCTTGGCGAGGTTCGTCTCGAAGTCGGCCGCTGCCTGGGCGGCCTTGGCGCGGGTCTCCTCGAAGAGTGCGTCGGCCTCCTCGCGCTTCTGCTGGGCGTCCTTCTGCGCGTCGGTGCGCAGCGTGGTCGCCTCGCCCTTCGCCTTCTCGACGATGCGGACGCCCTCGTCCTCGGCCTTCGCCTTGCGCTCCGCGGCGAACGACTCGGCGTCGTTGCGCACCTGCTGGGCGGCCGACTCGGCGAGCTCGCGGTGCTGCTCGGCCGCTCGACGAGCCTCCTCACGCAGGTCCTTCGCCTCCTCCTCTGCGAGGCGGAGAATCTTCTCGACACGGGCCCCGAGACCGGCGTACGACGGCTCGGCGTCGTTGACCTGGGCCTGGGCGTTCTGCGTTTCGAGGTGCAGCTCCTCGATGCGCTTTTCCAGAGAGGTGATGCGGGCCAGAGCACTGTCACGGTCGGCTACGAGCTTGGCGATGCGGTCGTCCACCTGACCGCGGTCGTAACCACGTCGCACGTGCTCGAAGCCGTAGGGGGAGGAAGGGTCACTCATGGGGTTCCTGTCGAATGAGACCGGTGAGGTGATAGGGGAATCCTAGGGGCCATGGCGGCGTGTCAGCGTGCAGATGCCACTTTGATCTGGAGAATGACACCCCTTTTGAGTGGCTGACCCCCCGGAGTGCTTGCCACTCGTAGGCTTGAATGTTCATGGCGAAGCGCGTCCCCCGTACGACGGCTATCTCTCGGCGGACTTGCCCCCCGACCGAGTGCCCGCCGCCGCCGGGGCCTTGGCGCCTCCGGCACCGCTGCCCGACGGCTTCCCGCCTCCGGTCGGGGCCTCGAAGGACTCCAGCGCTTCGAGCACGTCCTGGACCCGCGAGATCTCGCTGTTGATGTCCTCGCGCCTGCGCACCAGGACTTCGAGCTCGCGCCGCCCCTCCTCGACCGTCTTCTGGGCCTCCGCCTCGGCGTCGGCGCGCAGCTTCTCCGCCTCGCGGACCAGTCCGGCCTTCTTGGCCTCGGCCTCCTTCAGCAGCGACTCGGCCCGCTTCACCGCGGCGATCCGGACCTTGCTCGCCTCCGCGTTGGCGTCCGCCAGCAGCTGCTTGGCCTTCGCCTCCGCCTCGTCGCGCTGCTCTGTCGCCGCCTTCATCAGGTTGTCGACGCGCTCGCCCGCCGTCTTCATCTGCTCGGACGTCTCCCGGCGGGCCCGCTCGTGGAGCTCCTCGATCTCGCTCTCCAGCCGGGCCCGCAGCTCCTCGGACCGCTCCCGGATCGCGGTCGCGTCGCGCCGGGCGCCGACCAGCAGCTCGTCGGCGTCGGTGCGGGCGCGCTCCACCAGGGTGTTGCCCTCGACCGTCGCCTCCGAGGTGATGCGCACCGCCTCCTCGCGGGCCGCGCCGACCATCGTGTCGGCCTGCTCCTCGGCCTCTGTGGCCGTGCGGAGCGCCTCTTCCCGCGCCTTGCCGATGAGCTGGTCCGCCTGCTCGGCCGCGTCCGCCCGGCGCTTCGCCGCCGCCTCGCGCGCCTCGTCCAGCAGCCGGTCCGCCTCCTGACGGGCCTGGGCGCGCAGCTCCTCGGCCGCCGACTCCGCTTCCGCGTGGAGCCGTTCGGCCTCCTCCCGGACGCGGGCGGCGTGCTCCTCTGCGGAACCGAGCCGCTCGGCGGCCTCCGTGCGCAGCCGCTCGGACTCTGCGGTCGCCTCGGCCAGCATCCGGTCCGCCCGCTCGGTGGACTCGGCGCGGCGGCGGTTGGCCTCCGTGGTCGCCTCGACGACGAGCTGCTCGGAAGCCTGGGCCGCCTCGGTACGGACCCGCTCGCCCTCGGTCGTCGCCTCCCCGATGAGCCGGTCCGCCTGCGCCGCCGCCTCCGAACGGATGCGGTTGGCGTCCTGACGGGCCTCGGCACGCGCCTTAGACGCGTCCTGTTCCGCCGAAGCGAGGGCGTCGGACGCCTCCGTGCGCATCCGCTGGCTGTACTCGGCCGTGTCCGCGCGCAGCCGCTCCGACTCGCTGATCGCCTCGGTGACCGTGCGCTCGGCGAGCGCCTTGGCGGCCTCGGCCTCCGCCGTGGCCTCCTGCCGGATGCGGGTCGCGTCCTGACCGGCTCTCTCCCGCTCGGCGTGGGCGTCGCCGCGGACCCGGTCCGCCTCCTCCTGCGCCTCGCCGCGCATGCGCTCCGCGGCGTGCTCGGCGGTCGAGCGCAGCCCGGCGATCTCCTCCTCGGCCTGCTCCTGGAGGCCGGCGACGGAGTCCCGTACCTGCTGGGCGGTCTGCTCGGCGGCCGAGACCAGCTCGGTGGCCCGCGTCTCCGCCTCCTCGACCAGACGCTGGGCCTCGGCCTGCGCCTCCTCGACCCGCTTGCGGGCGGAGGCGAGCAGCTCCTCGCTCTGCTCGGCGGCCCGCTCGCGCTCCTGCTCCGCCTCGGTCCGGGCCGCGCCGAGGATCTCCTCGGCCTCCCGGCGGCGACGGGACGCCTCCTCCCGGGCGGCGTCCAGCGCCTCCGCGGCCTCGTTCCCGACCCGCTCCGCGGCGGCCGCCGCCTCCGCGCGCAGCCGGTCGGCGCTCTCCTGCGCCTCGGACTTGAGGCGCTCCGCCTCCGCGGCCGCCTCGCCGCGCAACCGCACGGCGACGTTCTCGCCCTCGGCACGGGCCCGGGCGGCGTCGGCGGCGGCCTCGTCGCGCAGCCGCTCGGCCTCCGTCTCGGTCTGCTCCGTGAGGGCGCGCAGCCGCTCGGCGGCCTCCGCGCGCCGGCGCTCGTTCTCCTCTTCCGTCTCACGGCGGACCCGCTCGGCCTCGGTCCTGGCCTCGCCCAGCGCCTCCTCCGCGGCGGCGAGCCTGGTCTCGGCCTCCGTGTGCAGCCGGGACAGTTCCTCCGCGGCCTCGGCCTGCCGGGCGGCGAGCGCGCGCTCGGTCTCCTCGCGCAGCTCGGCCGCGGCCCGCTCGGCCTCGGCCGTGGTCGCCGCCGCCTGCTCCTCGGCCTCGGCCCGCAGCTTCTCGGTCTCGGTCCGGGTACGCTCCAGCGTCTCCTCTGCCTGCTTGCGCAGGGCGGCGGCGCGCTCGGCGGCCTCGGCGCGGACACGCTCGCTCTCCCCGGTCGCCGAGGTGCGCAGCTCGTCCGCGTCGGAGCGGGCCTCGGTCAGCAGCTCCTCGGCCTTGCGGGCGCCCTCCTCCAGCTGCTGGACCGCCTCGCGGCGGGCCTCGCCCCGGATGCGCTCGCCCTCGGCGACCGCCTCGGAGCGCAACTGCTCGGCCTCGCCGCGCAGTCGGCGGGCCTCCTCCTGGAGCTCGACCGTCTTGGCCCGGTACTCCTTGGTGTCGTCCTTGGCCGCGCCCTTGAGCTGGTCGGCCTGCTCGGCGGCCTCACCGCGCAGCCGGTCCGCCTCTGCCTGGGCCTCGCGGCGAATCCGCTCGGCCTCCTCACTCGCCGCCTTCGTCGTGGAGGCGGCGTCCTGGGAGGCCTGGGTCAGCACCTCCTCGGCGCTGCGGGCCGCCTTGGCGAGCTGGGCCGCGGCGTCCTCCGCGGCCGCCGTACGGGCCTTCTCCGCCGCCTCGGCAACCAGCCGCTCCGCCTCGGCGCGGGCGTCGACGAGGGCCTGCTCGGCCTCTTCCTTCAGGGACTCCGCGCCCTTGGTCGCCTCGGCCACCAGCCGGGCGATCTCCGACCTGGCCGTGCGGGTGCGCTGCTCGTTCTGCGACTCGGCGGCGGCCACCTGCTTGGCGGCCGCGTCCTTCGCCTCTGTGAGGACCTTCTCGGCCTCCAGCCGGGACTCGCGCAGCCGGGTCTCCGCCTCCGCGAGGCGCTGCTCGGCGGACCGGTTCAGCTCGGCCGTCTGCTGGCGGGTCCGGTCGGTCTCCGCGGTCGTGCTGGAGCGCAACCGCTCCGCGTGGGCCGTGGCCTCCTGAGCCTGCGCGGAGGCGGCCCCCAGGAGCCGTTCGGCGTCCTTGCGGGCGCGCAGCAGGATCGCTTCGGCTTCCGACCTGGCCGCCTCGGCCTCCGAGCCGACCCGCCGGCGGGTCTCCTCCGCCAGCCGGGCGGCCTCGTTGCGGGCGGCGGTCAGCGCATGCTCCGCCTCTGCCCGGGACTCCTCCAGGAGCCGGCGGGCCTGCGCCTCGGTACGGGCCCGCAACTGCTCGGCCCAGGCGACGTTCTCGTTGACGTGCGACTCGACCGTCTGACGGCGTTCCGCCAGCTCCTGGTCGAGCCGCTGCCTGCGCTGGACGGCCTCGGTGTGCAACTCGGCCTGAAGACGCGCCTGGTGCTCGGCGTGCTCCTGCAGAATCCGCTGCGTCTGGGCACGGGCCTCGCGCAGTTCGCGCTCCGCGTCGCCCCGCATCTGCTCGGCCTGGGCCTGCGCGTTCCGCAACATCTGCTCGGCCTGGTAGCCGATGTCCGCACTGTCGTAGGCGGGACGGGTCGCGAGATTGCGCCGGGCCTCGTGCAGCTTGGCGCGCAAGACCTCGACCTGGTAACCGAGGTCCTCGGCGTGCTGGACGGCCTTCTCCCGGTCGGTCTTCAGCCGGTCCATCTCGGCTTCGAACCGCGAGAGATGGTCATCTTCAGCTCGGTGGCTCTCCTGGCGTTCGTAGCCCCGCACTGCGCGGTCCCATCCGTCCCCTGGTCGCAACTCTCCACACGAGTACCGCTCACCGACGAGCGGTCCCCCGGGGAATGGTGACAGACAAACGACGAGGACGCGGTACGGCCCCGACCCGGCCCCGGCCCGGAACCGCCCACTCTACCGGCCCCGGTATGCGCCAGGTCAGTGCTCCGCCCGGGACGTGACCAGTTCGGTGAGGACGCCGTGGCAGTCCTTGGGGTGCAGGAACGTGATCCGGGACCCCATGGACCCCGTCCGGGGCTCGTCGTACAGCACCCGTACGCCCTTCTCGCGGATGTCCGCGGCGTCCCCGTCCACGTCCGCGGTGCCGAAGGCGATGTGGTGCACGCCCTCTCCGTGCTTCGCCAGCCACTTGCCCACGGCCGAGTCCTCGCGGGTCGGCTCCAGCAGCTGGAGGTAGGAGGCCCCGCCGTCCGAGGTGTCGTTGATCTTGAGCATGGCCTCCCGGACGCCCTGCTCCTCGTTGGTCTCGGTGTGGAACACCTCGAACCCGTACGTGGCACGGTAGAAGTCGACCGTCCTGTCCAAGTCGAAACAGGCGATCCCGATGTGGTCGATGCGCGTCAGCATGGATTCAGTGGACCGCTCCCGCCCTGGTTACGCAACGTGCGCGCGATCACACCGGCTGCCGGATGACGGGCGCGGGAGCGCTCAGTACATTCAGGTAAACCCTCGTTCACATCCGATCCCAAGGGGCCGTGCCCATGCCAGCAACGACCGGTACCACCACCTCAGTGATCGTCGCGGGCGCCCGGACGCCCATGGGCCGTCTCCTCGGCTCGCTGAAGAGCTTCTCCGCCGCCGACCTCGGCGGCGTCGCGATCAAGGCCGCCCTGGACCGGGCCGGCATCGGCGGCGACCAGGTCCAGTACGTGATCATGGGCCAGGTGCTCCAGGCCGGCGCCGGCCAGATCCCCGCCCGGCAGGCCGCGGTGAAGGCCGGCATCCCGATGAACGTGCCCGCGCTCACCGTCAACAAGGTGTGCCTGTCCGGGCTCGACGCCATCGCCCTGGCCGACCAGCTCATCCGTGCCGGCGAGTTCGACGTCGTGGTCGCCGGCGGCCAGGAGTCCATGACCAACGCCCCGCACCTGCTGCCCAAGTCCCGGGAGGGCTACAAGTACGGCGCGATCGAGATGCTGGACTCGATGGCCCACGACGGTCTCACCGACGCCTACGAGGACATCCCCATGGGAGAGTCCACCGAGAAGCACAACGGCCGTCTCGGGCTGGACCGCGCCGCCCAGGACGAGATCGGCGCCCAGTCCCACCAGCGGGCCGCCGCCGCCCAGAAGAACGGCGTCTTCGAGGCGGAGATCACCCCGGTCGAGATCCCGCAGCGCAAGGGCGACGCCGTCCTGTTCGCCAAGGACGAGGGCATCCGCCCAGAGACGACCGTGGAGTCCCTCGGCAAGCTGCGCCCCGCCTTCGCCAAGGACGGCACCATCACCGCGGGAACCGCCTCGCAGATCTCCGACGGCGCCGCGGCGGTCGTCGTCATGAGCAAGGCCAAGGCCCAGGAGCTGGGCCTTGACTGGATCGCCGAGATCGGCGCCCACGGAAACGTCGCGGGCCCCGACAACTCCCTCCAGTCGCAGCCCTCGAACGCCATCCGGCACGCCCTGAAGAAGGAGGGCCTGACCGTCGGGGACCTCGACCTGATCGAGATCAACGAGGCGTTCGCCGCCGTCGCCGTCCAGTCCATGAAGGACCTCGGCGTCACCTCCGACAAGGTCAACGTCAACGGCGGCGCGATCGCGCTGGGCCACCCGATCGGTATGTCCGGCGCCCGGCTCGTCCTCCACCTGGCCCTGGAGCTGAAGCGGCGCGGCGGCGGCACCGGAGCGGCGGCGCTGTGCGGCGGCGGCGGTCAGGGCGACGCGTTGATCCTCCGCGTTCCGGGCAAGTAGACCCGTACGCGCGGTGGGCCCGCGGGCGGACGCCCGNGCGGGCCCGACTCCAGGCACGAGGCAAGGCGAACGGAGCGGTGAACGTGGACGTCCCCACGCTGGTCGAGCAGGCGCGAGCAGGCAGGCCGCGCGCGGTGGCCCGGCTGATCTCGCTGGTGGAGGGGGCCTCCCCGCAACTGCGCGAGGTGATGGCCGCGCTGGCGCCGCTGGCCGGTCACGCGTACGTCGTCGGCCTGACCGGCTCGCCCGGCGTCGGCAAGTCCACCTCCACCTCGGCGCTGGTCGCCGCCTACCGCCGGGCGGGCAAGCGGGTCGGCGTCCTCGCCGTCGACCCGTCCTCGCCGTTCTCCGGCGGGGCGCTGCTCGGCGACCGGGTCCGGATGTCCGACCACGCCTCCGACCCGGGCGTCTACATCCGCTCCATGGCCACCCGGGGTCACCTCGGCGGCCTCGCCTGGTCCGCGCCGCAGGCGATCCGGGTGCTGGACGCGGCGGGCTGCGACGTGATCCTCGTCGAGACGGTCGGGGTCGGCCAGTCGGAGGTGGAGATCGCCTCCCAGGCCGACACCTCCGTGGTGCTGCTCGCGCCGGGCATGGGCGACGGCATCCAGGCGGCCAAGGCCGGAATCCTGGAGATCGGTGACGTGTACGTGGTCAACAAGGCCGACCGGGACGGCGCGGACGCCACCGCCCGCGAGCTGAACCACATGCTGGGCCTGGGGGAGGCCCGGGGCCCCGGCGACTGGCGGCCGCCGATCGTGAAGACGGTCGCCGCGCGGGCCGAGGGCGTCGACGAGGTCGTCGAGGCCCTGGAGAAGCACCGGGCGTGGATGGAGGAGCACGGCGTCCTGGCCGAGCGCCGCACCGCCCGCGCGGCCCACGAGGTCGAGGCGATCGCCGTCACCGCGCTGCGCGAGAAGATCGCCGACCTGCGCGGCGACCGCCGTCTGCACGCCCTGGCCGAGCGCATCGTGGCGGGGGGCCTGGACCCGTACGCGGCGGCGGACGAGCTGGTGGCGGGGCTGACAGGGAGCGCCTGAGCAGGCGAGGAAGCCGTTGCCGAAGGCCTTCGGGGCGCGGCTTGATCGCGATGGTCGTCCGGCCGGGCTGGGCCGCGGGTGCGCCGGTGGTGTGACCAGGGGGTTCGTCACCGGTTCACGATGGGCGTGAACACGTTTTCGGGTGGGGAACACCGCGGGTGAACCCTCCGCGACGGGCCGGGAAATCGTGCACGACGGCCGGGCGCCGGCGGCACGCCCGTGAGCGGGTGGGGCGCCGTACCACTGCTGCGGTACGGCGCCCCCGCCCGCTCACGGGCGCTGGGCGGCGGGTCAGCCGTCGTCGCCGTTCCGGTCGTCGCGGTCGTCGTCCCGGTCGTCCCGGTCGTCGCCGTCGTCGTCGCGGTCCACGGTGACCTTGCCGGTCTTCGCGTCGACGCGCAGTTCGTGCTGCTTGCCGTCCTTGCCCGCGATGTCGACCTCCCAGCGAAGAACGGCGCCCCGGCGGCTGTCGTCGTCCTCGTCGTCGTCCAGGTCGATCGACGTGACGCGGCCCGGCGCGGTCTTCAGGGCCGCGTCCGCCGCCGCGTCCAGGGTGACGGCGGAGGAGCGGGGCGCGTAGCGGTCGCGGTCGTCGTTGTCGTCGTCGCGGGTCTTCAGGACCTTGCCGTCGCCGGCGTCGACGGTCACGTCGTGCCAGGTCCTGTCGGAGCCGTACACGTCGAGCTCCCAGACCGCGCGGCCGTGGTCGTCGTCGTCATCGTCCAGCTCGGCCTCGGTGACCGTGCCCGGGACGCTCTTCAGGGCGGCGGCGACGGCCCGGTCGAGGCCGGCGCGGGCGTTCTCGCCGACGGCCGTCCGCTGCGCCCCGCGGTCCTCGGCCCCGGTGTCCGCGGTGCTCACGCTCCTGGTGGGGGTGCGGTCGCGGTCGTCGTCCGCGAAGGCGACGGTGGCGGCGGTCGTGCCGCCGACGAGCACGGCCGCGGTGATCGCCGCGATGGTGACGTTGCGCTTCATGAGGGTTCCTCCCCGAGTGCTGCTGCTGTCCGACGTGAGCCACTCTGCCGGGGCGTTGCTGAACGCAGCCTGAAGCCGCCTGAAGCCGTCTTCAGGTGGAGTTTGCGAGGCTGTGCGCATGCGCCTGTTGATCGTGGAGGACGAGAAGCGCCTCGCGGTGTCCCTGGCCCGGGGGCTCACCGCCGAGGGCTTCGCCGTGGACGTCGTGCACGACGGGCTGGAGGGACTGCACCGGGCGGGCGACGGCGGCTACGATCTGGTGATCCTCGACATCATGCTGCCCGGCATGAACGGCTACCGGGTCTGCGCCGCCCTGCGCGCGGCCGGCCACGAGGTGCCGATCCTCATGCTGACCGCCAAGGACGGCGAGTACGACGAGGCGGAGGGCCTGGACACCGGCGCCGACGACTACCTGACCAAACCCTTCAGCTACGTCGTCCTCGTCGCCCGGGTCCGCGCCCTGCTGCGCCGCCGCGGCGCCAAAACCGCCGCGCCCGTCCTGACCGTCGGGTCCCTGCGCGTCGACACCGCCGCCCGGCGCGTCCACCGCGGCGAGGACGAGTACGCGCTCACCGCCAAGGAGTTCGCGGTGCTGGAGCAGCTCGCCCTGCGCGCCGGCCAGGTGGTCAGCAAGGCGGAGATCCTGGAGCACGTCTGGGACTTCGCCTACGACGGCGACCCGAACATCGTCGAGGTCTACATCTCCACCCTGCGCCGCAAGCTCGGCGCGAGCCTCATCCGTACGGTGCGCGGCGCGGGTTACCTGCTGGAGGCGGGGTGAGGTCCGTACGCGCCAGGGCCGCGCTCGGCGCCACCCTGGTCGTCGCCGTCGCCCTGGTCGCGGCCGGCCTCGCCGTGCTCCTCGTCCTGCGGGCCAACCTGATCGACCAGGCGGACCTCCAGGCCGAGGTGGCGGCCAGGGAGGCGGCCGGACAGCTCGCCGTGGGCACCCCCTACGGCGAGCTGGAACTGGACGACGAGGAGGACCACCCGGTCCAGGTCACCGACGAGGAGGGCCGGGTCGTCGTCGTCTCGGAGAAGCTCCGCGCGATCTCCGGCACGGAGTCGGCGGGCGTCACTCCGGCGCCCTCCGCCTCGGCGGGAGCCGCCCGGCCGCCCGGCGACGACGATGATGACGACGACGATGACGACGACAGCCGTCCTCGTCGCGGCGAGGTCTCCTCCGACGACCCGGCATTCTCCGACGGCACCGCCACGGTGGAGAGCACCACCGCCGACTACCGGTTCGCCGCCGTGGAGGCGACGACCCCCGACGGGGTCACCCTCACCGTGCACGCGGGCGCTCCGCTCGCCGCCGAGCAGGAGGCGGTGAACACGGTGCGCGGGGCCATGCTCACCGGGCTGCCGGTCCTCCTGGCGGTCGTCGCCGGGGTGACGTGGCTGGTGACCCGCCGGGCGCTGCGCCCGGTCGAGGGCATCCGCCGCGAGATGGCCGCGATCACCGCGTCCGAGGACCTGGCCCGCCGGGTGCCGGAGCCCGACTCGCGCGACGAGATCGCCCGCCTCGCCCGGACGACGAACGAGACGCTGACCGTTCTGGAAGCGTCCGTGGAGCGGCAGCGGCGGTTCGTCGCGGACGCCTCGCACGAGCTGCGCTCCCCGATCGCCTCGCTGCGCACCCAGCTGGAGGTGGCCGAGGCCCACCCGGGGCTGCTGGACCTCCCGGGGGCGGTCGCCGACACCGTACGGCTCCAGGCGCTGGCGGCGGACCTGCTGCTGCTGGCCCGGCTGGACGCGGGGGAGAAGCCCGGGAGCGCGACGGTGGAGCTGGGCGCGCTGGTCCGGGAGGAGGTGTCGCAGCGCACCGGGGACCGGGTCGCGGTGCGAGTGGAGGCGCCGGAGGGCGAGGCGTTCGAGGTGCGCGGGTCGCGCGGGCAGCTGGCCCGGGTGATCGGCAACCTGCTGGACAACGCCCAACGGCACGCGGAGGAGGCGGTCGGGGTGTCGGTGGCGGCCGACGGCACCGGGGTGCGCGTGGAGGTCCGGGACGACGGGGCGGGCGTCCCCGAGGACGAGCGGGAGCGGATCTTCGAACGGTTCGTCCGGCTCGACGACGCCCGCAGCCGGGACGACGGCGGCGCGGGACTGGGCCTCGCCATCGCCCGGGACGTCGCCGCCCGCCATGGCGGAACGCTGACAGCGCGCCGGGCCGCGGAGGGCGGCGCGGCCTTCCGGCTGCGGCTGCCCCGCGCCGGGTGACCGAAGGGGCGGCCATCCAGCGCGGGGCGCGCCGGTCCCTACGGCTTGCCGCGCTCGCCCCGCAGGTGCTCCGCGATCGGGGTCAGCGCCGCGTGCAGCTCGGCGAGGGCCTCGGGGGAGAGCAGGTCCATGAAGTGCCGCCGCACCGAGGCGACGTGGTGCGGGGCGACCTTCCGCATGGTCTGGGCGCCGTGTTCGGTGAGGACCGCGTACAGCCCGCGGCGGTCGGACTCGCAGTGGGTGCGGCGCACCAGCCCGGCGGTCTCCATGCGGGTGATCTGGTGGGAGAGCCGGCTCTTGGACTGGAGGGTCGCGGCGGCGAGGTCGCTCATCCGCAACCGCTGGTCCTCCGACTCGGAGAGGTTGACCAGGATCTCGTAGTCGTTCATGGTCAGGCCGAACGGCTGGAGGTCCTTCTCCAGCTGGTGCGTCAGCAGCCTGCTGACGTCCAGGTGGGTGCGCCAGGCGCACTGCTCCGTGTCGCTCAGCCAGGGGGTGGCCGTCTCGGTCTCCATATATGGATTCTACCTAAGAAGTTGAAATCCGGACGAAATGGGGGTGTGACGACCGGCACCCGGTCCGTGCGGGGTGCCGACGGACCCGTCGGCACGTGCCGACGGCTGGGCGCAGACGTTCGACGTCACACTCCGCAGACTACCGCTCACCAAGGGGAGCGACGCCGGGGGCCGCTCACCAGCCGATGCGGCGCTGGAGATCTCCGAGCTGGCCGGGCATGCGCGGGGCGCCCCCGTGGGGAGCCGCGCCGCCCGGAACGCCCGGCCCGTTCGGCGGCGCGCCCGTCGCCTGCTCCGGCATCAGGGCCTCGCTCGACTGGAGGAGGACCGTGCCCGCCCCGACGAACTCGAACTGGTGCTCCTCGCCCGAGGCCCCGCCGATCCCCGTCAGCGACCGCAGCCCGCCCATCACGCCCGTCATATAGCCGTGGTCGTAGTGGTGGCACGGCGAAGGGCAGTCGGCCCAGCCCACCAGCGCCTGCGGGTCGACCCGCAGCGGCGGCTCCATGAACACCACCGGGCCGTTCGACGCGGCCACGAACTTCCCCGTGCCGATCAGCGTCACGAACCCCGGCACGATCGACTGCTTCAGCGCCATCGTCGGCTGGTACGCCAGCAGGTTCCCGGACCGGATGGTGAGGTTGCCGTCCTCCAGGTCGAAGGAGTTCACGTCGAACGCGCGGTCCGCCAGCAGCATCTTCCCGCTGCCCTCGGCCACCACCCAGTCACTCGCGTGCAGCGGCGAATGGAAGCTGGAACGCACCAGCCGCTCGAACCGGCCGTGCCCGATGCCGTCGAACTGGATCTGCCCGTAGTAGGCGATCATCTTGCCCTTCTGGAGGAACCACCGGCTCCCCTCCAGCTCCACGCAGAAGGTGTAGGAGTCGACGTTGTCGTCCGACGGCAGCGTCATCGGGTCGAAGACCACGGGCGTGCTCACAGCTTCTCCTCCGACGCCTGGACGTACACCGCACCGCTGCCGCTCAGCTCCAGCTGGAACGCCTCACCGGAGCCCCGCCCCACCATGTCCCGCCAGCCGGCCGCGGTGGAGAGCCTGTTCCGGATCTCCCCGTGGTGGGCGACGTACGCCTGCGGGTCCACATGGACGTCCCGGCCCGGGGTGACCGGGAGCTCGATCACCCCGCCGTGCGCCATCACCGCGACCGCGCCGTGCCCCTGGAGCGTCGTGGTGAACAGCCCCTGGCCGGTCACCTGGCCGCGCACCATGCCCATCACCCCGCCCTGCGAGCCCATGAACATCGTGCCCTGCCGGAGCGTCCCGTCGAAGGCGAGCAGCCGGTCGGCCTCCACGTACAGCATGTCGCCGGCCAGGTTGATCACCTGGATGTGGTGACCGCCGTGGCCGAACAGCACCGTGCCCGAACCCTCGACCGTCATCAGCGGCGCCGCCTCGCCCGCCGCCCTGCGGCCGATCATCGAGGCGAAGCCGCCCTGGCCGCCCTGGACGTTCGGGGTGAAGGACACCTCGCCCCGGTAGGCCAGCATCGCGCCGCGCTGGCTGAACAGTCTCTGCCCCGGCGCCACCACGGCCTCGACCATCTTGGAGTTGATCTCCCGGAACGGCATCAGACATCGCCTCCGACGGTGTTGCGCTCGCTCGGCTGCACGTAGACCACGCCGTCGCCCTCGAAGCGGATCTGGAACGCCTCGCCCGAACCCTCGCCCATCAGCGTCCGGAAGTTCACCCCGGACCGGAAGTGCTGCCGGAGGTCGCCCTGGTGGGCGACGTACGCGCCGGGGTCGACCGTCAGCGGGTACTGCGGCGACACCCGCAGCAGCACCGCCGCGCCGTCCGACATGATCGCCGCCTGCCCGGTGCCCTCCACCGTGGTGGTGAACAGGCCGTTGCCGCTCGCCCCGCCGCGCAGCCCGGTGAACGCCGTCCCCGTGCGCAGCCCCGCTTCCGTGGCCAGCAGATTGCTCGCCTCGACGTGCAGCGTGTCGCCGCGCAGCGCGACCAGGCTGATCTCGCTCGCCCGGTCGGCGAAGTAGCAGGTGCCCTGCCCCGACACCTCCATCACGGTCATCTGTTCGCCGGTCAGCCGGCGGGTCACCATGCCGCGCAGCCCCTCACCGCCGCCGGTCGTCTTCTTGAAGGTCATCCGGCCGTCGTACGCGACCATCGAGCCGTTCTTCGCCTTGACGGCATCGCCCGTCAGATCGACGGCGAGCGTCTTGCTGCCTTGGAGCCGGAACATCGCCACGCTGAGACGGTAACCGCCCGCGCCGCCCCCCGGCCAGGGCTCCGGAACCGGTACGCCCCCGACGCTCCCCTGATGCGCGCCCCGGGCGGCCCTGCTATGCGGCGCTGCGCGCCCTGCTGCCCGGACGCGGCCCCGGGTCCCCGGGGCCCTCGGCGCGATGCCACAATGGGCGGTGCTTGTGCCCGCGTTCACAAGCCGTCGCGACCCTCCCATCGAAGGTGCCCTCGTGGACATCAAGACCGCTTCCGCCCTGCACCGGCTGCGCCTCATCTCGCTTCCCGAGGCGCTCTCCTTCCCGGCGCTCCTCATCTTCGGCTCGCTGCTCATGCGGGTCTCGGACATCGACTTCCTGATGCCGCCCCTCGGCGCGCTGCACGGCATCCTCTTCACGATCTACGTGCTGTTCCTGCTGGACGTCTGGGTCAAGGCCAAGTGGCCGCTCAAGCGCGTCGCCCTCTTCTTCGTCCTCGCCGTCATCCCCTTCGGCGGCCTCTACGGCGACAAACTCCTCAAGAAGTACGAGGCCGACGGCGTGATCGCCGCCCGCGCCCGCCGTGAAGGCACGGTCAGCGCATGATCGTCGCGTTCTCGGTCTCCCCGCTGGGCGTCGGAGAGGACGTCGGCAGCCACGTCGCCGACGCCGTGCGGGTGGTGCGGGAATCCGGCCTGCCCAACCGCACCGACGCCATGTTCACCTCCATCGAAGGCGAGTGGGACGAGGTCATGGACGTCGTCAAGCGCGCCGTCGCCGCCGTCGAGGCCCGCGCCGGCCGCGTCTCCCTGGTACTGAAGGCCGACATCCGGCCCGGTGTCACGGACGGCCTGACCTCCAAGGTCGAGACCGTGGAGCGCCACCTCGCCCCCTGACGCGCCGTTCGCGCGGGCCCGCCCCGCGTTCACCCGATGAGCCCCCGCCGCCACACGGCCGGGGGCTCTTCCGGCCCCCGGTCGAAAACCGCTCACTCGGACCCGTCAGGTCGACACGCCGAGGCCTGTCCCTTTCTGTGGGGATATCACCCCGTTCGACAGTGGGAGGCACGGTGCGGTCGGAGGGCTACGACTACGACACCTACAGCCGGCTCGCGGGCCCGCTCACGGAGCCGGACCCGACCGGGTACCGGGTGCGGTACAAGAGCCTGCTCTCGACGGAGAAGCACCGAATAAGGGCCGCCCTGCTCATGACGCTCGCCCCGGTGCTCACCGGCGTCCTGCTGCTCTACCTGGTCTGGCCCACCCACTGGACCGAGCGGGAGAACGGCGAGCTGTGGCTGGTCGTCGCCGACACCGTGATGCTGGTGTCGATCGGTCTGATCGAACTGTTCATGCTGGTCAACGTGGTCTCCATCGCGCACGCCACCCTGGTGGCCCGCGACCCCGTCCCCGTGACGCCCGAGCCCGGCACCCGCGTCGCCTTCCTCACCACCTACGTCCCCGGCAAGGAACCGCTCTCCATGGTCCGCGCCACCCTGAAGGGGGCCGCACGCCTCACGCACGCCGGCCCGCTGGACGTCTGGCTGCTCGACGAGGGCGACGACCCCGGGGCCCGGATGCTCTGCGCCGAACTGGGCGTGCACCACTTCACCCGGCGCGGAGTGCCGGAGTGGAACCGGACGAAGGGCGCCCACAAGGCGAAGACCAAGCACGGCAACTACAACGCCTGGATCGCCCTGCACGGCGGCGACTACGACTTCTTCGCCTCCGTCGACACCGACCACGTGCCGGCCCCCAACTTCCTGGAACGGATGATGGGCTACTTCCGGGACCCTGACGTCGCCTTCGTCGTCGGGCCGCAGGTGTACGGGAACTACGACACGGCCGTCACCAAGGCCGCCGAATCGCAGCAGTTCCTCTTCCACGCCCTCATCCAGCGCGCGGGCAACCGCTACGGCGCCCCGATGTTCGTCGGCACCAACAACGTCGTGCGCATCGCCGCGCTGCGACAGGTCGGCGGGCTGTACGACTCCATCACCGAGGACATGGCGACCGGCTTCGAGATCCACCGCCGCCGCAACCCCCTCACCGGACGCTACTGGCGCTCCGTCTACACCCCCGACGTGCTGGCCGTCGGCGAGGGGCCCGCCTCCTGGACGGACTTCTTCACCCAGCAGCTGCGCTGGTCGCGGGGAACGTACGAGACGCTGTTCAGGCAGTACGGCAAGGCGCTGCTCCGGGTGCCGCCCGGACGCCTCCTCAGCTACACGCTGATGCTCGTCTACTACCCGATGACGGCCGTCAACTGGCTGCTCGGCGTGTTGAGCTGTGCGCTGTTCCTCTGGCTCGGGGCGTCCGGCACCCAGGTCGCCGCCTCCATCTGGCTGATGCTGTACAGCGACGCCGCCGCCCTCCAGATCGGCCTCTACCTCTGGAACCGGCGGCACAACGTCTCCCCGCACGAGCCCGAGGGCTCCGGCGGGCTCGCGGGCATGGCCATGTCCGCGCTCTCGGCTCCGATCTACCTGAAGTCGCTGGGCTCCGCCGTGCTGCGCACCGACGGCCGGTTCGTCGTCACGCCCAAGGGCGGCCAGACCTCCCCGGACCGGCTGCTCACCTTCCGTATCCACCTCCTCTGGGCGGCCCTTCTGCTGTCCTCCCTCGCCGCGTCGGTGTACCTCGGCCACACCCACGTCGCGATGCGGACCTGGGCCACGCTGGGGCTGGCCATCGCGCTCTCCCCGGTCGCCGTCTGGGCCTGGACGACCTGGCAGGACCGGCGCGCCGCCGCCGCGAGCGAGGCAGCCGCCGCCCCCGTGTCCCCGCTGCCCGAACCCGCGTACGTCCCCACCGCCCCGACCCCGCCGGCGCCCACCGCCGCGGCGGCCAAAACCACCGCTACCACCACCGCTGGAGGAAGCTGAGTCATGGCCTACCGACCCTCGAAGAGGTTGAAGAAGACACTCCTGGGCAGCGGCGCGGTGGCGTTGCTCGCCGGGCTGAACGCTCCCGCGGCGCTCTCCTTCGCCGAGGACAGGTACCACGCCTACAAGATCGACCAGCCGGCCTACAAGGCGAAGTACGGCTCGTGGGACCTGGTCGACATCCCCGAGGACTACCGCACGAACGCGATCCACGCGGCGCTCCTGCACACCGGGAAGGTGCTGATCGTCGCCGGGTCGGGCAACGACCAGGCGCACTTCGACGAGGGCACGTTCGACACCGTGCTGTGGGACCCCGCCGAGAACACCTTCCAGAAGATCCCCACGCCCGAGGACTTCTTCTGCGGCGGGCACGCGCAACTGCCCGACGGACGGCTGCTGGTGGCGGGCGGCACCGCCCGCTACGAGGTGCTCGACGACAAGGTGGACCGGGCCGGCGGCGGCATGCGGGTCAAGAACGAGAACCCGGACAAGCCGCTGAAGCTGAAGAAGGGCACGGTCTTCCGTTCGCCCTCCGGCACCGAGTACGTCTCCCAGTTCGACGTCACCGTCCCCAAGGCCAAACGCGAGTTCGAGGTCTCGTACTTCGAGAGCGGCCAGATGAAGCCGTGGAAGACCAAGGTGACCGCCGCCGAGCAGCGGGTCTTCGTCGAGGCGGTGGAGGACGGCCCGGAGGCGGCGACCACCGAGGCCGCCCAGTACGAGATCGTGGGACTGAAGGGCAAGGACGCCGACAACTCCTACGGCCTCGCCGAGAAGATCACCATGGACAAGCAGGACTTCCAGGGGATTCGCGCCGCCTACGAGTTCGACCCGACGGCGGAGAAGTACATCAAGGTCGACCCGATGAAGGAGGCCCGCTGGTACCCCACCCTGGTCGGCCTGGAGGACGGCAGGGTGCTTTCGGTGTCCGGGCTCGACGACGTCGGGGAGATCCTCCCGGGCGACAACGAGATCTACGACCCGCAGACCAAGAAGTGGTCCGAAGGCCCCTTCCAGTACTTCCCGACCTATCCCGCGCTGTTCCTGACCAAGGGCGGAAAGCTCTTCTACCCGGGGGCCAACGCCGGTTACGGCCCGGCGGACAAGGGGCGCGACCCCGGGATCTGGGACATCGAGAAGAACACCTTCACCAAGGTCCCCGGCCTGACCGACACCGACACGCTGGAGACGGCGGCATCGCTGCTGCTGCCGCCCGTGCAGGACCAGAAGGTGATGGTCCTCGGCGGCGGCGGGGTCGGGGAGTCCGAGAAGTCGACCGCCCGCACCGCGATCGTGGACCTCAAGAAGGACAGCCCGGTCTTCACCGAGGGCCCCGACCTGCCGCAGGGCACGCGCTACCTGAACAGCGTGATCATGCCGGACGACACGGTGTTCACCACCGGCGGCTCCAAGGACTACCGGGGCCGCGGGGCCAGCAACATCCTCAAGGCGCAGTTCTACGACCCGAGGACCAACGCCTTCACAGAGGCGGCAGAGCCGACCGTCGGCCGCAACTACCACTCCGAGGCTCTGCTGCTGCCCGACGGCCGGGTGGCGACCTTCGGTTCCGACTCGCTCTACGGCGACAAGGACAACACCAAACTCGGGAAGTTCGAGCAGCGCATGGAGATCTACACCCCGCCCGCCCTGCACCGGGGCAAGGACCGGCGCCCGGAGATCGGCGAGGGCCCCGGGACCGCGGAGCGGGGCGCGACGCTCCGCTACGCGGTGCAGGACGCGGACCGCGTCGCGACGGCCCGGCTGATGCGGCCGAGCGCCGTCACCCACACCACCGACGTGGAGCAGCGCTCGATCGAGCTGGGCCTGAAGAAGGGCGACGGTGAGGTGAGCGTGACGGTGCCGGACGACGCCACCCTGGTGCCGCCCGGCTGGTACATGCTCTTCGTCACCGACACCGACGGCGTCCCGTCGGAGGCGAAGTGGGTCAAGGTCGCCTGAGCGCGAACGCGGCCCGGCGGACGGTGCACGGGCCGGGCGTCAGAGGGCGGCGCGCCGGGCGAGGCCGAGGGCGTACTCCGGCCACCAGTCGCCGGCCGGCGGGCCGCCCCGGCAGGTGCCGTCGGAGTCGCCCGGCCGCTTGATCCAGAGATAGGCGTCCAGCCGTTCGTCGCCGGTGTCGGTGGTCGGCGGGGTGCCGAGCCCCCGGCCCGGCGGGTTGCACCAGGCCTCCTCCCGGCCTCCGGAGAGGGGGCCTTCGCCGTTGCGGCTGGTGTCGATCACGTAGTGCGCGCCGCCGACGGCGTCGGAGAGCCGGTCCGCGTAGGCCCGCACGCTCTCGTTGGACTGGAAGTTGGAGACGTTCAGCGAGAACCCGTCGGCCCTCTCGATCCCCGCCCGCAGCAGCGGCTGGGCGATCTTGGCCGGTACGTCGATCCACTCCGGGTTGCCCGCGTCCAGATAGACCGTGGTGTTCGGCTTCGCCTTGAGCGTGTCCACCGCCTCGGAGAGCAGCCGGTAGCGCTCGGCGTGGTGCTCGGGCGGGGTGCACCCGTCCGCGATGTGGGGCAGGGCGTCCGGTTCCAGGATCACGGTCGCCGGGGCGCTGCCGATGGCGTTCGCGAACTCCGCGATCCAGGACCGGTAGGCGTCGGCGTCGACGGCTCCGCCCGCGGAGTAGAGACCGCAGTCGCGGTGCGGGATGTTGTACGCGACGAGCAGGATGGCCTTCTTCGTCCGGGCGGCGGCCTTCGCGGCGGCCCGGATCTCCGGGCCCGGGGCGTCCCACGCGGGCCAGTCGGCCACCGGCCGCTCCGAGATCCGCCGCAGGACCTTCGCGTCCGCCGCGCGCCCCTCCTTCTCCCAGGCGCGCACCTGGCGGGCCGCGTCGCTGTCCGGGTCGACCCAGTACGGCGACGCGGCGCTCGGGGCCGGCTCTCCCCGGGCGGGTTCGGCCGCTTCCCCGGTGCTCCGCCCGCCGCCCGGTGCGGAGCAGCCGGCCGTGAGGGCGACTGCCAGGGCGAGAGCGGTCACCGCGGTCAGGGCGCGGGGGAGGGCGCACGGAAGGGCGGGCGGACACGTGCGCGGGAAGGCACGGGGGACGATTCTGCGGCCGGACATCCAGACCCCTCGGACGGCGGTGGCTCACGGACTAGACGGGCGATGAAGCGAACGGCTTTCGGGAGCGGGCCTGCGCGCCGACGGCGGCGCGCGGCCGAGTGCCTGCGTGCTGGCGCAGGGAACGTGTGGTGAGCAAGCGTGTCACGACAGTCACGGAGAGTGGTGACATGACACCGTCTGTGACACGAATGGCCCGTGGCATGACACGGATGGCCTGCGCGGGCCCTGGGCGGGACCGGTGGGCGCCCGGCGAAACGCGGCCCACCCCCGCGTCCTGGTCCCGTCGGGCGACCGCACGGCTGCGGCGGACTCGTGCCGGCGCCGGGCCCCGGCGTCCGCCCGGGTGTCCCTGTGGCTGTCAGTCGGCGGCGGTCAGGGCGATCCCCAGCGGCGTGCGCTCGTACAGCACCTGGTGCCCGCGACGCCGCGACGTCAGGAGCCCCGCCCCGCGCAGCACGGACAGATGGGCCGACACGGAGGACGGGGCCAGGGCGAGCCGGTGCGCCAGGGCGCTGGTCCCGGCCGGCTCGTCCAGGGCGCACAGCACGGTGGCCCGGACCCGGCCCAGCAGCCGGCCCAGCGCGTCGGGAGGCCGGCCGCCCGGCTGGGACCACAGTCCGCCGATGCCCCGCGCCGGGTAGACGAGGGCGGGCTGCCACGGCTCCTCGTGGCCGCCCACCACCTCGGGCCAGACGAAGGCGCTCGGCATGAGCACCAGCCCCTGCCCGCCCAGCACCCGCTGGTGGTCGCCCCGCGTCCCGGCCAGGGTGAGCGTCGAGCCGTTCCAGCTCAGCCGCGGGCTCACCTCGCTCAACAGCCGCTCCAGACCGCTGTCCGCCAGCCGCCGGGAGTGGTGGGCGATGTCCGCCTCCAGCAGCGCCCGCAGCCGCGGCCAGTACGGCGCGACCAGGCTCCGCCAGGCCCGCTCCAGCAGATCGGCCAGCTCCCGCACGGCCCGCGCGGGGTCGTCCAGCAGGCGCCGGCCCGTCGCGGACCCGCTCGCTCCGGGGCGGGCCGCGAGGGCCGAGGCCATGTCCGCGCGCGCGACCCGCGGGTCGACCGCCCGGACACCCTCGATCTCCTCCTCGAACGTGGCGAGGGGGCCGAGCGGCGGTGGGCAGATGAAGTCAGGGTTGTGGCCGCCGTCCGGCATCAGCAGCCACAGCGGTTCCAGGTCCAGGGCCGCCGCCTTCTCGCGGACCAGCCGCAGCCAGGGCAGGTGGTAGCCGTGGCGGTAGGGGCGGGCCAGGGTGCGCACGGCCTCCTGGGTCTCGAAGAGCGGGGACAGCGCGAACCGGCAGCGCATCAGGTCGCTCTCGCCGAAGTGCAGCTGGAAGGGCATTGCGGACCTCTCCCCTCCTGTCGCCGACCGGGGACGGCCCCGGGCCCGTCGCGGCTCGGCGCTCGCCCGGGGGCCCGGGCGCGTCGGCCGTCTCGCACGGCGGGTGAACATTCGTCCTCAGCCGAAAGACTACGCCCCGCCGTGAGCGGGCGGCAGGCTCCTCCCATGCCGAACGACAGCCCTGCCCCGGCGGGCGCACCCCGCACCCCGCCCGCCTCCGCGGCGCAGGTCCCGGCCCCGCCCCCGGAGCGCGACGCCCGCCATGACCCGGGCTCCGGGCCCGCGCTCCGGGGGCCCGCAGACACGCCGCACGCGCCCTCGGCCCCCGTACCGCCTGCGGTTCCGGCGCCGGGACAGTCGCCGCCGCCGTCCGGAAGCGCCGCCCCGCGCGGCTACGGGGCGGTGTTCGCCGTCACCGAGTTCCGCGCCGTCTTCGCAGCGCACCTGCTCTCCCTCCTCGGGGTCGTCGTCAGCGAGCTCGCCCTCACCGTGCTCGTCTACGACCTCACCGGATCGCCGCTGCTCAGCGCGCTGACATTCGCGCTGGGGATGCTCCCCCACGTCATCGGCGGCACCCTGTTCGCGGGGGTCGCCGACCGCTACCCGGCCCGCCGGGTCCTGGTCGTCTGCGACCTGGTCTGCGCGGCCTGCGTCGCGGTGATGCTGCTGCCCGCCACTCCCGTCGCCGGACTCCTCGCCCTGCGCTGTCTGGTCGCCGCGGTGGCGCCGGTGTTCACCGGGACGCGGATGGCCGCGCTGACCGACATCCTCGGCGAGGGCGACCTCTACGTGCTGGGCCGTTCGCTGCTGCGGATCGTCTCGCAGAGCGCCCTGCTCGTCGGGTTCGGCGCGGGCGGCGTGCTGCTCACCGTGCTGTCGCCGCGCGGGGCGATCGGCGTCACCGTGGTGACGTTCCTCTGCTCGGCCGCGCTGCTCCGCCTCGGCACGCGTGACCGGCCCGCCCGCGCCGGCGCCGGCGGCGGCACCCTGCTCGGGGAGTCGCTGTCCGGGGCGCGCCTGGTGCTGGGCGACCGCCGTGTCCGGGCGCTGCTGCTGCTGTTCTGGCTGCCCGCCATGTTCGTGGTGGCCCCCGAGGCCCTCGCCGCCCCCTACGCCGACGCGATCGGGGCCTCGCCCGCCGCCCTGGGGCTGCTGCTCTGCGCGATGGCCGCCGGCCACATCGGGGCCGAGCTCTTCGTGGGCTCCGTCCTGTGTCCCCGTACCCGCTCCCGGATCGTTCTGCCCGTCGCCGCCGTCGGCCTGCTGCCCCTCCTCGTGTACCTCGTGCGGCCCGGCCTGCCGATCGTCCTCGCCGCGCTCGCCCTGGCGGGGGCGGGCGCGGCGTACGTCATCGGGCTGGACCAGTGGTTCGTCGACGCGGTCCCGCCGGAGCTGCGCGGCCGGGCCATGACGCTGCTCACCGCCGGGCTGATGACCGTCCAGGGCGTCGGCATGGCGCTGGCGGGGCTCGCGGCAGAGTTCTTCCCCGTCCACCACGTGGTCGCGGCCTCCGGGGCCATCGGCACCGCCTGCACGCTCCTGCTCGTCGCCGAGGTCCGCAGGACAGCCCCAGGACGGATGTCCGATACCGAAGGACGAGACGGAGCTGAACGGCATGTGACCAGTCGGTAAGGTCGATGCCGTGCCGAAGCCGCTCAGCCTTCCCTTCGATCCCATCGCCCGTGCCGAAGAGCTCTGGCGGCAGCGCTGGGGTCCCGTGCCCTCGATGGGCGCGATCACCTCGATCATGCGGGCCCAGCAGATCCTGCTCGCAGAGGTGGACGCCGTCGTCAAGCCGTACGGCCTGACCTTCGCCCGCTACGAGGCGCTGGTGCTGCTCACCTTCTCCAAGGCCGGTGAGCTGCCGATGTCCAAGATCGGTGAGCGGTTGATGGTGCACCCCACCTCGGTCACCAACACCGTGGACCGGCTGGTCAGATCGGGTCTGGTCGGCAAGCGGCCCAACCCGAACGACGGCCGCGGGACGCTGGCCGCCATCACCGACAAGGGGCGCGAGGTGGTCGAGGCGGCCACCCGGGACCTGATGGCGATCGACTTCGGACTCGGGGTGTACGACGCGGAGGAGTGCGACGAGATCTTCGCCCTGCTGCGGCCGCTGCGGGTGTCGGCCCAGGACTTCGACGAGGGGTGACACCGGCTCCCCGGGGAGGCCGGGCCCGCGCGAAGATCGCCCGTTGCGTCCCGCTACGCTCGTAGCCATGAAACAGAACGTGCTCACCCGCTACCGGGTGATGGCCTACGTCACGGCCGTGTGGCTGCTCGTGTTCACCGCGGCGATCATCGCGAAGTACGGCTTCGACGCCGGCGACACCATGGTGATCTCCCAGATCCACGGCGTGCTGTTCATCGTCTACGTCGTCTTCGCCTTCGATCTCGGCTCCAAGGCGAAGTGGCCGTTCGGCAAGCTCCTGTGGGTGCTGGCGGCGGGCTGCATCCCCTTCGCCTCGTTCTTCGTCGAGCCGAAGGTCAGCCGGGAGGCCCGTGCCATGGTCACGGACCCCGCGCCGGCCGCCGCGCAGGCCTGAGCCCGCCCCACCGCCCGGCGGAAAAGCGCCGGGCGGTTTGCCATCGACATTTACTAGGACGTCCTAGTAAATTTGAGGTATGGACGCTGACGCGATCGAGGAAGGCCGCCTCCGCTGGCAGGCCCGTTACGACAAGGCCCGCAAGCGCGACGCGGACTTCACCACGCTCTCCGGGGACCCGGTGGAGCCCGCGTACGGGCCACGCCCCGGTGACACGTACGAGGGATTCGAGCGGATCGGCTGGCCGGGGGAGTACCCCTTCACCCGCGGCCTGCACCCGACCGGCTACCGGGGCCGCACCTGGACCATCCGCCAGTTCGCCGGCTTCGGCAACGCCGAGCAGACCAACGAGCGCTACAAGATGATCCTGGCCGCGGGCGGCGGCGGGCTGAGCGTCGCCTTCGACATGCCGACGCTCATGGGCCGCGACTCCGACGACCCGCGCTCGCTCGGCGAGGTCGGCCACTGCGGGGTCGCCATCGACTCCGCCGCCGACATGGAGATCCTGTTCGGCGGCATCCCGCTCGGCGACGTCACCACCTCCATGACGATCAGCGGCCCGGCCGTGCCGGTCTTCTGCATGTACCTGGTCGCCGCCGAGCGCCAGGGCGTCGACCCGGGCGTGCTCAACGGCACCCTCCAGACCGACATCTTCAAGGAGTACATCGCGCAGAAGGAGTGGCTCTTCCAGCCCGAGCCCCACCTGCGCCTCATCGGCGACCTGATGGAGCACTGCGCCCGCGACATCCCCGCCTACAAGCCGCTCTCCGTCTCCGGCTACCACATCCGCGAAGCCGGGGCGACGGCCGCGCAGGAACTGGCGTACACGCTGGCCGACGGCTTCGGCTACGTCGAGCTGGGCCTCTCGCGCGGCCTGGACGTCGACGCCTTCGCCTCCGGGCTCTCCTTCTTCTTCGACGCGCACCTCGACTTCTTCGAGGAGATCGCCAAGTTCCGCGCCGCCCGCCGCATCTGGGCCCGCTGGATGAAGGAGACGTACGGCGCGCAGACCGACAAGGCCCAGTGGCTGCGCTTCCACACCCAGACCGCCGGGGTCTCGCTCACCGCCCAGCAGCCCTACAACAACGTCGTGCGCACGGCTGTCGAAGCTCTCTCCGCCGTTCTCGGCGGCACCAACTCGCTGCACACCAACGCCCTCGACGAGACCCTCGCGCTCCCCTCCGAGCAGGCCGCGGAGATCGCGCTGCGCACCCAGCAGGTGCTCATGGAGGAGACTGGCGTCGCCAACGTGGCCGACCCGCTGGGCGGCTCCTGGTACGTCGAGCAGCTCACCGACCGGATCGAGGCAGAGGCCGAGAAGATCTTCGACCAGATCAAGGAGCGCGGCACCCGCGCCCACCCGGACGGGCGCCACCCCATCGGCCCGATGACCTCCGGCATCCTGCGCGGCATCGAGGACGGCTGGTTCACCGGCGAGATCGCCGAGTCCGCCTTCCGCTACCAGCAGGCCCTGGAGAAGGGCGACAAGCGGGTCGTCGGCGTCAACGTCCACCACGGCTCGGTCACCGGTGACCTGGAGATCCTCCGGGTCAGCCACGAGGTCGAGCGCGACCAGGTGAGCCAGCTCGCCGACCGCAAGGCCCGCCGCGACGACGCCCGGGTGACCGCCGCCCTGGACGCGATGCTGTCCGCCGCCCGCGACGGTTCGAACATGATCGCGCCGATGCTGGACGCGGTACGGGCCGAGGCCACGCTCGGCGAGATCTGCGGGGTGCTGCGCGACGAGTGGGGCACCTACACCGAGCCGCCCGGCTTCTGAGCACACGCGTGCGGGGCCCGGCAGGCGCCGGGCCCCGCACGCGTGTGCCGGGTCGCTTCGACCCTCAGATCCTGCCGCGCGCCAGCCGGGTCAGCGGGCCCATCGGCGGCCTGGCCGTCGAACGGCCGATGGCGAAGGCCGCGCCGGCGACCCCGGCCACTCCCGCCGCCGCTCCTGCGGCGACCGCCTTCCGCTCCTTGACGACGGTCCAGGCCGTGGTGGCGGCCGTCGCCGCCTTGGCGGCGTTGGCGGTCACCGCCTCCTGCCCGCTCTGGAGGCTCGCGGCGGCGGCCCGCCCGACGCGCCGGGTGGTCTCACCGGCGGTACGGGCGCCCTCCGACGCCGCCCCCTTCGCTTCCTGGGCCGCCGACCGCGCTTCGGCGGCCTTCGCCTCGACCTGCTCGCCGACGGCGGTGCCGCCCTTACGGGCCGATGCGGCGGTCCCCCGGGCGGCGTCGGCCCCGCCCTTGCCCGAGGCGTCGTTCCTGGTGTCCTTCTTCTCAGCGGTCATGGCGTCCTCCTTGCCTGGTGCGGTCGGATGAAACCGGGGCGCCCGCTCAGGAGCCGTTCTGCGGGAGCAGGGAGCCGAGCGGCCCCAGGTCGAGATTCAGGTCGTCCATCGTCAGGTCGTAGCGGTCGCACAGCTCCGTCATGCGTTCGTGGAGGATCATCAGCGTCATACCGATGCGCTCCTCCTGGTCCTCACTCAGATCGCCCTCGTCGACACGGTGGAGCGCGGTCCGCTCCATCAGCTGCCGGAGCAGCTCGACGATGGTGAGCACCAGTTTGATGAGATCGCGCTCCACGGTGTCCGGATCGGTGTGCAGCCGCTGGGCGGCGGTGGAAGCGGGGCGGTCCTCGCTCCGGGCGGGGCCGAGGCCGAAGGCGTGGGCCGCGGCGCGCGCCACCTCCTCCATCGCCGGGCCGGGCGCGTTGCCGCCGGCCCGGGGCTGATCGCCCTCGGTCATCGTGCGTCCCTCCTCGCCTCGGTGTACGGGCGCTGTCCGGTGGGGCCCCGGGCTCACCACGGCGCCGGCTCCTCGCCGGTGACCGACCGGATGACCGCCCGGAGGTTGATGTGCACGAGATCCACGTCGGCGATGGACAGGACCAGGTCCCCGGTGAGGACGGCGCCGCCGTTCAGCAGGCGGTCCAGCAGGTCGATCAGGGCGATGGGCGGGCCCCCGGCGGTCTCGTCGCCGAGAACGCCCCCCACGACGTCGGTGCTCACGGCTCCTCGCCCCCCTCCGGCCCCAGGGCCGCCTCGGTGGCGAACGAGTACGGGGCCCATGGGCCGGTCACCTCGACCGTCACCCCGGGGGAGCCCTCGGCCAGGACGGGGAGCTGCTCGCGCAGCACGCCGACGTGGGCCCGCGAGACGAGATAGGCCTCGTTGGCCACGTTGACGCCCGGGTGCGAAGCGAGCTGCCCCTGCTGCGGCCGGTGCACGGCCCTCGACACGGCCACCCGGCTCGCCAGCTCCGCGGCGAGGGCGGCGGTGTCGGACGCGGCCCGGTAGGCGGCCCGGCCCCCGTGCTGCTGGGCGCGGCGCTGCCGCAGATAGGCCCGGCCCGCCCCGGCGCACGAGTCCGTCCCGGCCGCCGCGTCGGGCTGCTCGGCCGGCGCCTGCGCGGTGGCCGCGCGGGGGTCGGCGTAGACCTTCAGCCCCAGTTCGACGTGGCCCTCCAACCGGTTCAGCAGGTCCTCGAAGGCGTCGTGCCGCCGCGCCAGCATGTCCGCCGCCCGCGCGTCGTCGAGGTAGACGGTGGCCAGCCGCATGGGGAGGACCGTCGCCTCTGCGAACGCGGCGTCCACCACGGAGTGATGGGCGCGGGCGATGGCTTCCAGCTGGACCAGGTCCTCCATCTGGGCGGTGAGCCCGCGCTCGCTGAACGCCTCCGCCGGCACGGAGGACACGAGCGCGCACAGCCCGTCGGCGCTCACCAGGCGCAGGGGCCGGCCTCCCACGCCCGACAGGCGCGCGGCGGACCGGTCCAGGGCCGGGCCGTCGCTGCCCACGGCGTAGACGTAGGTCATCTCCTCGTCGGCGGGGGCCCCGCCGACGGGCGACCGGTGCGTGGGCGTGCTCACCGTGGCTCCTCCCGGTCCGCCGGGGCCGTGTCGTCCCCGGTGTGCGCGGCGCCGCCGGAAAGGCCGGCCGTCGCCCGCAGGCGGGCCAGTTCGGCGCGCAACTGCTCGTTCTCCTCCGCCAGGACGTCACGCCCGGCGGGCGGTGCGGCGGCCCGGGGTTCGGTGCGGGCCCGCGAGGAGAGCGAGGGGTCGTGCTCCCACCAGTCGATGCCCATCTCCTTGGCCTTGTCGACGGAGGCGACCAGGAGGCGGAGCTTGATGGTGAGCAGCTCGATGTCGAGCAGGTTGATCTGGATGTCGCCCGCGATGACGATGCCCTTGTCGAGCACCCTCTCCAGGATGTCGGCGAGGTTGGCGGACGAGCCCTGCTGCCCGGAGGGCGGGGCCGCGCCCCTGGGCGGGCCCGGCATCCGGCCGGCCAGTGAATCGGACACGGTGTCTCATCCCTCTCGGTGTGATGCCGGTGCGGGCCCGCTCGGGGCCGCGGTCACCGGTCGGCGTCGTCCCCGGCGGCACGGTCCCGGGAACGGCGGGCCGGCCGCGGCTCCTCTTCCGCCTCGTCTTCGACCTCGTCGGCGCCCTCGTCCTCGGCGGCGAGGTCGTCCTCCCCCTCGTCGTCGTCCGCTTCATCGTCCGCGGGCTCGTCGTCCGCGGGCTCCTCGTCGTCGTACTCGTCCTCCGGGGGCTCGTCCGCGTACGCCTCTTCCTCCTCGTCGTACGCTTCCTCCTCGCCGTCCCCGTCGTGCTCGGGCGGGGGGCCCTGCTCGTCGGTCTCCCGGGCCTCTTCGTCCTCCACGGCGTCCTCGTGGCTGACCACGACCTCGCCGTCGCGGATCTCACCGCGCCAGCTGTCGGTCGCCTCACCGCGCATCATGATGAACTTGCGGTAGAGCTTCAGGTCGAGCCGGGCGCGGCGGCCCTGGGCGCGCCACAGGTTCCCCGTCTTCTCGAACAACCCCTTGGGGAAGTACTCCAGGACCAGCAGCACCCGGGTGAGGTCCTCGGTGATCGCGTGGAAGGTGACCACGCCCTTGACGGTGCCCTTGGCGCCTTCGGTGGTCCAGGTGATGCGCTCGTCGGGAACCTGTTCGGTGACGTTCGCCTTCCAGCTGCGGGTGGACTTGGCGACCTTCACCTTCCAGTTGCTGGAGGTGTCGTCCGCCTTCTCCACGCTCACCACGCCCTTGGCGAAGGAGCTGAACTCCTGGAACTGGGACCACTGGTCGTACGCCTCGCGAACGGGCACGCCCACGTCGATGTCCTCGACGATCGTGACGCTCTTGGACGTGCCGCCGCCCGCCTTGCCTCCCTTGCCGAACACACCCTTGACCTTGTCCTTGACGGTGTCCTTGAGGTGGGACGCGCCCGCGCCCAGGGCCGCCTTGCCCGGCGTCACGCCCTTCCCGAGGGCCTGACCGCCCTTGGCGAGGCTCTTGAGGGCGCCGGTCCCGCCGCCCGGCTCCGCCAGCTTGGCGACTCCCTCTCCGAGCCGGTGTCCCAGGCGGGTGACCGTGTGCTCGGCGCGGGCGCGCACGTAGTTCTGCAGCTCTTCCTTGAGACGGTCGGTGGCCGGGCTCCCGGCCAGATCGTCCTTGAGGCCGCCGAGAGCGGAGTCAGCCATCGTCGCCTCCCCGGGCCTTGCGGGCGCCGGAGGCGCGCTTGCGGGCAGGCGGGGCGGACGTGCGGGAGCTCTCCGACCGCCTCTTCGAGGACGGCTCGGACGTGGACCCGGCGGACCTGCGGGGCGCGCGTTTGCGCTTCCCGCTCTCCCGCGCCTCGTCCGCGTCGTTCCCGTCCTCCGCGGCGTCCTCGGACCGCGCGTCCTTCTCCTCGGCGTCCTCCTCCGGTTCCCCGTCGGCGGCGCCCCCGTCGAGGGCCTCGGTACGCCGGCGCAGGGAGTCGGCCAGACCGCCGGCCCGCTGGGTGACGGCCTTGGTGGCCGCCGTCCTGGTGGCGTCCACCAGTTCCTTGCGCACCTGGTCGTTGAGCGAGCCCATGACCGGTGAGTCGGCCAGCATCCTGCCGATCCGCCGCGGGTCGAGGTCGAACCTCCTGCCCAGGAGGAACGTGCCGAACCCGATGGCGAGTTTGGCCTTCTTCGTGCGCCCTAGCAGGTAACCCCCTACCAGGGCCGTGCCTATCTTGACGTTCTGCGTCATCGGTGATGCACCTCGGATCTCCCCCTGTGACATGTGGTGACGGTGGGCGGTCAGGACGCGTTGCCCGTGCTCCGCCGGTACTCCTCGATCGCGTCGAGCCGGTCGAGCAGCTCGTCCTCGCGCCGGTCGAACTCCTCGTCGTCGATGACCCCGTTGTTCAGGTCCTGCTCCAGGAGGGCGAGCTGGGCCCGCACCGGCTCGGGGTCGTAGTACTCCTGCTCCGCGGCCGTGATGACCTGGTCGAGGACCCAGGCCGTCCCGCGCACGGGGGCCAGCGGCAGGGTGAGGATGCTGCTGATGAGACCCATGGCCGCGGACTGCCTCCCATTCCCGTACGACGGACGATCCCGGGGTTCAGACGAAGCTGTACGGAGGCAGGGGGCCGGTCAGGGTGAACGCGTACGCGTCGCCCCGCTGCTCGGCCTCCTGCCGGACGGCGGCCACGAAGGCGTCGGCGCCCTCCCTGGGCACGAGGAAGGAGAGGTTCAGGAACTGCTGCGGGCCCGGCTCCGCGTGGGACGCGCGGGTGGCGGCGGGGGCGAGCCGGGCCGCCACCTCCTCGGCCTCCCGTTCGTGGCGGGCCGTCACCTCGCGGGCCACGAGCTCTCCCAGCGCGATGCGCTCGTCGTGGCCGCCCGACTGCGTGCGGGTGCGCTCGTTGAGCCGGCGCACCTCATCGGAGTCCGCCATGACCTCCCGCAGCAGGTCGTCCTCGTCGCGACCGGCCTTGAGGTTGAACTCCACGTGCCCGTCCAGCTCCGCCAGCCGCTCCCCGTACACCTCCGCCTCCCGGTCCAGGGCCGCGGTGACGTCGTCGTCGCCCGGGGCCACCAGGCCGAAGCGCATGGGGAGGGTCGAGCCGTCGGCCATGAGGGTTTCGAGCACCCCCTGGTGGGCCATGACGTCGCGGCGTTTGGCGCGGAGCCCGGGCGGCGCGTCGCCGACCACGGCGGCCACGCCGCCGGTGCGCAGGACGCGCAGGGCCGAGGGCGGATCGCCCACTCCGCGCAGGCCGTCCACGGGCAGGGGGTGATCGGCCCGGGTGATGGCGTAGACGTAGGTGGACACCGCTTACTCCTCACGTCGCTGGGTCTGGCGGCTGGACGTGGACTTCCGCGCGGGACGCTTGCGCGGCTCCTCCTCGGACTCCTCGCGCTTGCCCTGGAGCGACTCACTGAACGCCTCGACGGCTCCGCTCAGCGCCCCTTTGGACTTGCCCTTGGCGCCGTTCTCCGTCATGTCGCCCACCAGGTCGGTGAGCTGGCTCGGAGCCTTGCGGCCGGACTCCAGGTCGAGCCGGTTGCACGCCTCGGCGAACCGCAGGTAGGTGTCGACACTGGCCACCACCACCCGGACATCGATTTTGAGTATCTCGATGCCGACGAGGGAGACGCGGACGAACGCGTCGATGACCAGGCCTCGGTCCAGAATGAGTTCGAGAACGTCGTAGAGATTTCCCGAGCCGCCCCCGGAGGACGTCGCATTGCTCTGCTGGACGAGTGTCATGAGGAACTCCTTTCGGTGGTCCTTGCGTCTGGCGACGGAATGTCAGCGCCGGTCGATCTGTCCCCGGGCGTATCGGTGCAGCCGCTCGTAGGCCATGAGCTGCCCTCCGGGGTCGAGTTGCACCCGATAGGAGGCCATCACGCTCATGGTGTCCGGGACCCGCTCCAGTTCGACCACTTCCACATCCGCCGACCAGCCGTCGTCGGTGGCCTTCAGGGCCGAGACGGAGCCGGGCTCGCACCGGAGCAACTCGGAGAGCTGCGCGGACGCGTTGCGCATGGCGGCGGCGACGCCGATGCGTTCTCCTTCTTCCTTCTTTTCGTGCTCATGCTCCGTGGAGTTCATTCCCTCCGCCTGTCGCCGGGGAAGACCGCCGTATGACGGTGCTTCCGTTCTCCATGGCTTCGCTTCGCCTGCCCGGGCCTTCCGGGCGTATGCCCAGGGCGTCAGAACACGCGATAGAAAGGCTGCTGACGGGTGTTCATTTTCTGGAGGCCTAGTGAAGAACGCGGTTTTTCGCCGTGCGGAGGAATTCCCCGGAGGCGCGCGGGTAACCGAATGCGGCCCCGGCCGTCAACGGTCCTGCGCGCCGGCCAGTCCGAGCATCAGCAGGGCGGTGAAGCTGCTCGCCCAGGCGGCGTCCACCGGTTCCGCGCTCACCAGCGTGCGGTGGACCACGGCGCCGGCGATCACGTCGAAGATCAGGTCCGCGTGGTGGGCCGCCGCAGAGGGGTCGTCCTCGTACCGCAGCTCGCCGCGGGCCTGGGCGCGTTCCCGGCCGAGGACGACCAGCCGCTTCTGCCGCTCCACGATGGCCGAGCGAATCCGGCGGCGGAGGGAGTCGTCCCGGGTGGACTCGGCGACCACCGCCATCAGCGCGGTCCTGGTCTCCGGCCGCTCCAGCAGAGCGGCGAACTGGAGCACCACCCCCTGCACATCGGCCGCCAGGCTGCCCCGGTCGGTCATCTCCAGCTCGTCGAAGAGCACCGCGACGGCGTCGACGACCAGCTCGTTCTTCCCCGCCCAGCGCCGGTAGAGAGTCGTCTTGGCGACACCGGCGCGCGTCGCCACGTCGCCCACGGTCAGCTTCGACCAGCCGAGCTCGACCAGCAGCGCCCGCGTGGCCTCCAGGATCGCGGCGTCGGCCGCGGTGCTGCGCGGGCGCCCCGTTCGGGTGGTCGCGGGGTCGCTGGGGCTCATGATGCGGCGACCATACCGGCCGGTAGAAAGAACCGTTCCGCCTCGGTCCCCGTGAGACAGATCACCGAGGCCACCTGTGCCGAGGGGGTCGGCGGCAGTTACGCTACGGGTCGTAGCGTAAGGAAGGGCCGTCAGGCCGCGCCGAACGCCACGAACGTGTGACAGCCACAGGCGCCGGGTGGGGACCCGGTGCCGCACGGACCGGCCGGATGGGGATTCGGTGGGTCCACCCGCTCTCTTCGGGCCCCCAGGGGCCCTTCAGGGAGCCCGGGGCCGTCCCGATCCGCCCGCCCCGCACACCGGCGGGGGCCGCGGATCGGACCGGTTCTCCGGTTGCTTTTCGGAACGGCGTGCTCAGGGGGGAGGATGTACGCATGCAGCCTAGGAACATGTCCATGAGCGGCGTCGTCGACCTCGCCGCTGTCAAGGCGGCCGGCGAGGCCAAGACCAAGGCGGAGCAGGCCCGCGCAGAGGCCGCCCGCACGGGAGGCGCCGGCGCCGTGTCGCCCGCCGCCCTGGTGATCGACGTCGACGAAGCCGGCTTCGAACGCGATGTCCTGCAGCGTTCCGCCGAGGTCCCCGTCGTCATCGACTTCTGGGCCGAGTGGTGCGAGCCGTGCAAGCAGCTGGGCCCTCTGCTGGAGCGCCTGGCCGTCGAGTACAACGGCCGCTTCCTGCTGGCCAAGGTCGACGTCGACGCCAACCAGATGCTGATGCAGCAGTTCGGAATTCAGGGCATCCCGGCCGTCTTCGCCGTCGTCGCGGGGCAGGCGCTGCCGCTCTTCCAGGGCGCGGCCCCCGAGTCCCAGATCCGGGAGACCCTGGACCAGCTGATCCAGGTCGGCGAGGAGCGCTTCGGGCTGACCGGCATCGTCGTCGACCCCGCCGCCCAGGCGGACGCCGCCCCGGCCGAGGCTCCGCCCGGCCCGTACGACGCCCTGCTGGAGGCGGCCGCCTCCGCGCTCGACGCCAACGACTTCGGCGGTGCGGTTCAGGCGTACAAGAACGTCCTCTCCGACGACCCGGTCAACCCGGAGGCCACCCTCGGGCTGGCCCAGGCCGAGCTGCTGGCCCGCGTCCACACGATGGACCCCCAGCAGGTCCGCAAGGACGCCGCGGAGCGCCCGGACGACGTGCCCGCGCAGCTCGCCGCCGCCGATCTGGACCTGGTCGGCGGCCATGTCGAGGACGCCTTCGGCCGACTGGTCGAGGTCGTCCGCCGCACCGCGGGCGACGACCGGAACACCGCCCGGCTGCGGCTGCTTGAGCTGTTCGAGGTGATCGGCCCCGAGGACCCCAGGGTCACCGCCGCGCGGACCGCGCTGGCCCGCGTCCTGTTCTGAGGCACCCCCTGGGCCCCGCTCCGCGCGGAGGCCGTTGTTCCGATGTGACAAGACGGCCGCGTCGCCTTCCGGGCGGCGCGGCCGTTTTTCCCGTCCGCACGCGAACCCGCACGACGGGAAGCCCTGCCTTTACCAAAACTTGACAAAGGCAGAGGCTGTTACTGGCAGTAAGTCAGGCCGGTGGCTCTGTCCCGTTTCCGTGAAGTTTCCTGCCGTTTTCCTGTCCCTTTCATGCCACCCTGCGTCGCCGCGCGACGCCGCCTCGTCACGTCGGTGCGGGCAAGGCATTACTAGCCAGTAACGAACCCTCTTGTGCCGGGGCCGTGAATGCACCACGATCGGCCACGCTCGGTCCACCACCTCCAGCCCGGCCTCCAGCCGGGGCCTGAGGGCCTGTTGGGTCCCCACCGAGTGGGTCGGCGGCACCGCCGCCGGCCGTGGACAGGGGGGTTCCCGCTCACAGGCGGGGCCTGTCCGGCCGGCCGTGCGGAACGCGCGGCCCGTGGTTGTCGCTCGGGGGTGAACGCCGGTGGATCGGATGCGGAACACGTCTCCGACACGGGCGCTCTCCTTCCCGAGGACGTAGCACTTCTCCCATCCCAGTACGGGCACGACGCCCGGCCGGAGATGTACGTCCGAGAAGAAGGAGCAAGGTATGAGTTCCCAGGTTCGCGGTGGGACGAGATGGAAGCGGTTCGCTCTGGTCATGGTGCCGAGCGTCGTCGCCACGGCCGCGGTGGGCGTCGGTCTCGCCCAGGGCGCGCTGGCGGCGTCGTTCAGCGTCTCCGGCCAGAGCTTCAAGGTCAGCACCGACAGGCTGGAGGGCGAGGACTTCGTCCAGTACGGCAGCGTGGCGGTCGGCAAGGACCTCAAGGGCGAGAAGGCGGCGCACGCCGTCGCGGTGTCGGGCTTCAGCAGCGCCACGATCACCAACATGTGCCAGTCGGTGGTCACGCCCAAGGTGCCCTTCATCGGCAAGAGCGTCAGCCTTCAGCTGAGGGCCGGCACCGACCCGGACAGGCCGGTCAGGGCCACCAACCTCTACCTGGACGTCGCGCAGCTCGACGCCGACGCCGACTTCGAGAACATCGACATCGGTGTCGCGGCCGGTTCCCTGAAGAAGGAGGACCGACCGAACGGCATAGGCATCCAGCCCGGCACCCAGGCGGCGGAGGAGGGCTTCGCGCAGCGGGCCGACAGGGCCGTCCTGACCAAGGTGGAGCAGACGGCGTGGGCGACCACCGCCGGCACCTTCAAGCTCAGCGACCTGAAGCTGAGGCTGCACACGGGCGTCAAGGAGTGCTTCTAAGCACTCGTCCCGGGTGGCCGGCACGCTCCGCGCGGGTGGTCCGGCCACCCACCCTCCCCTTCTGACGGCAGTACCGGTTCCAGGGAGCTGTTTTCCATGAGCCCCGAGTCCACAGGGCAGAACGAGCACTACCTCACCGTCTTCCGGCGGGAATTTGGCGCCTGGCGGGGTAACCGGCCGTTCTGGGCGGGTCTGTTCACCATCATCGGCGGTCTGCCGATCGCCTACTTCCCGTACGCCAACCTCCAGCTCGGCAATATGACGCTGGCCATGTCCACGACGGCCGGCGCCGGCTCCCTGATCATCGGGGTGCTGCTGGTCACCCTGGGGCTGACGATGTGGTTCCACCACATCGTCCGGGTCTTCGCGGGCGTCGCGGCCATCCTGCTCGCCCTGGTCTCCATACCCGTCGCCAACATCGGCGGCTTCGTGATCGGCTTCCTCTTCGCCCTCGTCGGCGGAGCCCTGTCGATCTCCTGGGTCCCCGGAGAGCCGGAGGCGGCCGACGACCCGCTCGGCGCCCCCGCCCCGCAGCCCGCGCCGCCGGAGAAGGACCTGTCGTACGGGGAGCACCCCGACGCGCTGCACGGCGCGGCCCTCCCCCCGCAGCACAGCGCCGCGTTCGACGCGGCGGCCGCGGACGAACGAGGGAGCCGGCGTGCGGGGTGACGACGGGCGGCGGACGGACGCGTACGTCGGCGACGACCTCCGCGAGCGCAGGGGCCCCCGGCACGCGGCTCCCAGGAAGTCGTTGCTGACCAAGCTCAACCTCCCCAGCGGCAAGAAGGCGTTGGCGCTCGCCGCGATGCCGACCGCGGTCTTCGTGGGCATGGGGCTGACACCCCGGCTCGCCCTGGCCGACGACCACACCGACATCCCGTTCGCCCCGGGGCCGTGCGTCACCCGCTCCGACGAGCCGAGCCCGTCCCCGACGCCCGACGCCACCCCGTCGCCGTCGGCGACTGCGCAGGACGACGCGGCCGCGGACGAGAAGTCCGGCAAGGTCGACACGGAAGCGGGCGAGAAGCCCGGCCCGGGCGGGGCCACCGCCCCGGAGCCGTCCGCGAGCGCATCGCCGGCCGCCGACGGCCCGGCCGGGGCGGAGCCCCCTGCGAAGGGGGCCGACGCGACCGACGACGCCTCGGCGCGGTCCGCCGCCGCGGAGCCCACCGCGCCGTCGTCGCCCACCGCGTCGAGGAACCCGCTCGACCCGCTCGGACTCGGCGACGCCCTCAAGGACCTCTTCGACGGGCCGGACAGGGCAGAGGACGAGTCCCCCGGGAGCGCGAGCCCGTCCCCGAGCCCCACCCCCGCCGCCCCCGGCCCGGTCGAAGCGCCCACGGCAGCGGCTGAGGACACGGCGAACGAAGAGGACGGTCCGGCGAAGGACGGCCCCGGCCCGGCGGAGGGCTCTTCCGACCCGGCGGAGGACGCCTCGGAGGAGACCGCCGACGCCATCCGCGAGGCCGCCGCGCAGGCGGGCCAAGAGGTGACGGAGCTCGACGAGGACGTCAAGGGCCTCGACCCCAGGAAGGACGAGGACATCCCGGACGGCGCCAAGCCCCGGTTCCCCTGCCCCGAGCCGGACCCGGACGCGCTCGCCGCGGCCGACCTGGAGCCCGGCCTTCCGCTCCTCCCGGCCGACCCGTGGATTCTGGAGTCCTCGCTGCTCACCCTCAACGGCCTGGACTACCGGGGCATCGTCGAGGTGAAGAAGGCGGACGGCCGCGTCAAGAAGGTCCTGAAGTTCACCGCGAGCTCCATCGACATCAAGGACCTCCACCAGCTCACCACCGGCCCGGCTGGAACCACGGGCCATGTGAAGGGCCGGGCCGGCTCCACCTCGAAGATCCGCAACGGCACGGTGACGATGTACACGGAGGAGCTGAAGGGCAACCTCTTCGGTCTCATCCCGATCACGTTCAGCCCCGAGACCCCGCCGCCGCTGAACGTCCCCTTCGCCTTCTTCACCCAGGTGAGGGTGGTCCAGGCCGGCCAGTTCGGCGGCACGCTCACCATTCCCGGACTGCAGAACTACCTCGACGGCGGCGCCGGCTGACAGCCGCCCGGGAGCCGCACACGGCCGTGGGNCCGGGAGCGCGGCCCACGGCCGTGTGCTGGAGAAAGGGGTCAGCCCCGCTCACCGCCCAGGTGGTGGACCCGGACCATGTTGGTGGTGCCCGGGATGCCGGGGGGCGAACCGGCGGTGATGACCATCGTGTCGCCGTGGTTGTAGCGGTTGAGCTTCAGCAGCTCCGCGTCGACCAGCTCGACCATGGCGTCGGTGTTGTCGACGTGCGGGACGACGTGCGCCTCGACGCCCCAGCTCAGGGCGAGCTGGTTGCGGGTGGACTCGTCCGTGGTGAACGCCAGAATCGGCTGCGCCACGCGGTAGCGGGAGAGGCGGCGGGCGGTGTCGCCGGACTTGGTGAAGGCGACCAGGGCCTTGCCGTTCAGGAAGTCCGCGATCTCACAGGCCGCACGGGCCACCGAACCGCCCTGCGTACGGGGCTTCTTGCCGGGGACCAGCGGCTGGAGGCCCTTGGACAGCAGCTCCTCCTCCGCGGCGACGACGATCTTCGACATGGTCTTGACCGTCTCGATCGGGTACGCGCCCACCGACGACTCCGCCGACAGCATGACCGCGTCCGCGCCGTCCAGGATCGCGTTCGCGACGTCGGACGCCTCTGCGCGCGTCGGCCGCGAGTTGGTGATCATCGACTCCATCATCTGGGTCGCCACGATCACCGGCTTGGCGTTGCGCCGGCACAGCTCCACCAGGCGCTTCTGCACCATCGGGACCTTCTCCAGCGGGTATTCGACGGCCAGGTCGCCACGGGCGACCATCACACCGTCGAACGCCATGACGACGCCCTCCATGTGCTCGACCGCCTGCGGCTTCTCCACCTTGGCGATGACGGGGACCCGGCGGCCCTCCTCGTCCATCACCTTGTGCACGTCCTTGACGTCCTCCGCGTCCCGGACGAAGGAGAGGGCGACCAGGTCGCAGCCCATCCGCAGGGCGAAGCGGAGGTCCTCGACGTCCTTCCCGGACAGGGCCGGGACGTTCACCGCCGCACCGGGCAGGTTGATGCCCTTGTGGTCGGAGATGACACCGCCCTCGATGACGATCGTCTTGACCCGGGGACCCTCGACCTCGACGACCTTCAGCTCGACGTTGCCGTCGTTGATCAGGATCGGGTCGCCCTTGGCGACGTCGCCGGGCAGCCCCTTGTAGGTCGTGCCGCAGATCGACTTGTCGCCGGGGACGTCTTCGGAGGTGATGGTGAACTCGTCCCCGCGGACCAGCTCGACCGGGCCCTCGGCGAACTTGGCCAGCCGGATCTTCGGGCCCTGGAGGTCGGCGAGCACGCCCACCGCGCGGCCGGTCTCGGCGGCCGCCTTGCGGACGCGGTCGTAACGGCCCTGGTGTTCCTCGTGGGAGCCGTGACTGAAGTTGAACCGGGCCACGCTCATGCCGGCCTCGATCAGAGCGACGAGCTGCTCGTGGGAGTCGACGGCGGGACCGAGTGTGCAGACGATTTTGGAACGGCGCATACGGCGAATCCTATCGGTTTGTTTCGCTACGGAATATTCCGCCTGGTGGAAGATACAAAGGGGCGTGGGGGTGCTCAGTTGTCACCCTGTGCGGGGACCGGCCCGGCCTGCCCGGCTCCCGGTCCGCCGACCGGTCCGGACCGCCCGACCAGGGCGAAGGTCTGGTCGGCGATCTCCAGCTCCTCGTCCGTCGGCACCACGGCCACCGCCACCCGGGCGTAGTCCGGCGAGATCAGCCGCGGCTCACCGGACCGCCGGGCGTTGAGGCCGGCGTCGACCGCCATGCCGAGCTCCTCCAGCCCCGCGATGGCAGCCTCCCGCACCGGGGCCGCGTTCTCACCGACCCCCGCCGTGAACACCACCGCGTCCACCCGGCCGAGCACCGCCGTGTAGGCGCCGATGTACTTCTTCAGCCGGTGGACGTAGACGTCGAAGGCCAGCGAGGCCCGCTCGTCACCCGCGTCGACCCGGCGGCGGATCTCCCGCATGTCGTTGTCGCCGCACAGGCCGACCAGCCCGCTCTTCTTGTTCAGCAGGACGTCGATGTCGTCCGTCGACATCCCGGCCACCCGCTTGAGGTGGAAGGTCACCGCCGGATCGACGTCTCCGGAACGCGTACCCATCACGAGCCCCTCCAAGGGGGTCAGCCCCATGGAGGTCTCCACGCAGCGCCCGCCCGCCACGGCCGAGGCGGACGCGCCGTTGCCCAGGTGCAGCACGATCACGTTCACCTCCTCCGGGGCCCGGCCCAGCAGCTCGGCCGTCTTCCGCGACACGTACGCGTGCGAGGTGCCGTGGAAGCCGTAGCGGCGGATGCGGTGCGCGTCGGCGGTCTCCACGTCGATCGCGTACCGCGCGGCCGCCTCCGGCATCGTCGTGTGGAACGCCGTGTCGAAGACCGCCACCTGCGGCAGCTCGGGGCGCAGCGCCTGGGCCGTCCGGATGCCCGTGATGTTCGCCGGGTTGTGCAGCGGGGCGACCGGCACCAGCCGCTCGATCTCCGTCAGCACCTCGTCGGTGATCACGGTCGGTGCGGTGAACCGCAGCCCGCCGTGCACCACCCGGTGCCCGATCGCGGCGAGTTCGGGCGAGTCCAGTCCGAGGCCGTCCGCGGCCAGCTCCTCGGCCGCCGCCTCCAGGGCCGCCGCGTGGTCCGCGATCCGGCCCGTGCGCTCGCGCGGCTCCGCGCCGCCGCCGGCCAGCGGGGTGTGGACCAGGCGGGAGGTCTCCTCGCCGATCCGCTCGACCAGCCCCGAAGCGAGCCGGGACCGGTCGCGCATGTCCAGGAGCTGGTACTTCACCGAGGAGGAGCCGGAGTTGAGGACGAGTACGCGGTGCGCTTCCACGGGGGCCGTGCCTTCGTTGTCGGGAACAGTGCCGGTCATGCGGGGCGCTCCTCGTCCTGGGCCTGGATCGCCGTGATGGCCACGGTGTTGACGATGTCCTGGACGAGCGCGCCGCGCGAGAGGTCGTTGACGGGTTTGCGCAGCCCCTGGAGCACCGGGCCCACGGCCACCGCGCCCGCCGAGCGCTGCACGGCCTTGTAGGTGTTGTTGCCGGTGTTCAGGTCCGGGAAGATCAGCACGGTCGCCTGGCCCGCCACCTGGGAGCCCGGCAGCTTCGTCGCCGCGACGGACGGTTCGACCGCCGCGTCGTACTGGATCGGCCCCTCCACCCGCAGCTCCGGCCGCGCGGCCCGGACCCGCTCGGTCGCCTCCCGCACCTTGTCGACGTCCGCGCCGGAGCCGGAGGTGCCGGTGGAGTACGACAGCATCGCGACGCGCGGGTCCACGCCGAACCGGGCCGCGGTCACCGCCGACTGCACCGCGATGTCCGCGAGCTGTTCGGCGTCCGGGTCCGGGTTGACCGCGCAGTCGCCGTAGACGAGCACCTTGTCGGCCAGGCACATGAAGAAGACGGACGACACGATGGAGGCGTCCGGCCGCGTCTTGATGATCTCGAAAGCCGGGCGGATCGTCGCCGCCGTGGAGTGCACGGAACCGGACACCATCCCGTCGGCCAGCCCCTCCCGCACCATCAGCGTGCCGAAGTAGTTGACGTCCGCCACCACGTCGTACGCCAGCTCCACCGTCACCCCACGGTGCGCGCGCAGCTCGGCGTACCGCTCGGCGAAGGTCTGCCGCAGCTCGGAGGTCTGCGGGTCGATCAGCTGGGTGTCCGCGAGGTCGATGCCCAGGTCGGCGGCCTTCTTGCGGATGGTGTCCTCCGGGCCGAGGAGGGTGAGGTCGCAGACGTCCCGGCGCAGCAGCACGTCGGCGGCGCGCAGCACCCGTTCCTCCGTGCCCTCGGGCAGCACCACGCGCCGTCGGTCGGCGCGCGCCTGCTCCAGCAGCTCGTGCTCGAACATCATCGGCGTGACCCGCCCGCTGCGGGCCACCGAGATCCGCTCCAGCAACGCCCCGGTGTCCACATGGCGTTCGAACAGGCCGAGGGCGGTCTCCGCCTTGCGGGGCGTCGCCGCGTTCAGCTTGCCCTCCAGGGAGAAGAGCTCCGCCGCGGTCGGGAAGGAGCCGCCGGCCACAGAGACGACCGGGGTTCCCGGCGCGAGCCGCGCGGCCAGCGTGAGTATCTCCTCGCCGGGGCGCTCGTCCAGCGTCAGCAGGACGCCCGCGATGGGCGGGGTGCCCGCGCTGTGCGCGGCCAGCGAGCCCACCACCAGGTCGGAGCGGTCGCCGGGCGTCACGACCAGGCAGCCGGGCGTCAGCGCGTTCAGCAGGTTCGGCAGCATCGCCCCGCCGAACACGAAGTCCAGCGCGTCGCGTGCGAGGCCGGAGTCGTCGCCGAGCAGCACCGTGCCGCCCAGCGCGGCGGTGATCTGCGCGACCGTGGGCGCCGAGAGCGCCGGGTCGTCCGGCAGCACGGAGACGGGGACGGGCAGCCGGGCGGCGAGCCGCTCCGCGATCACCTCGCGGTCCTCGGACGCCACCCGGTTCACCACCATGGCCAGCACGTCGCAGCCGAGCCCCGCGTAGGCGCGGTACGCGTTGCGGGTCTCGGCCCGCACGGACTGGGCGGGCTGTCCCTTGCCGCCGACCACCGCGATCACCGAGGCCCCGAACTCGTTGGCCAGCCGGGCGTTCAGCGCCAGCTCGTCGGGGAGCTGGGTGGCGGCGAAGTCGCTGCCGAGGACGAGCACCACCTCGTAGTCCCTGGCCACCTCGTGGAACCGTTCGACGAGGAGGGAGACCAGGGCGTCGGTCCCCTGCTCGGCCTGGACGGCGGAGGCCTCGTGGTAGTCCAGGCCGTAGACGGAGGCGGGGCTCTGGGAGAGGCGGTAGCGGGCTCGCAGCAGCTCGTAGAGCCGGTCCGGCCCGTCGTGGACGAGGGGGCGGAAGACCCCCACCCGGTCCACCTGACGCGTCAGTAGCTCCATGACTCCCAGCTCGACGACCTGGCGGCCGTCCCCCCGGTCGATCCCGGTCACGTACACGCTGCGCGCCACGCGTGCTCTCCCGTCGTTGTGTCGGTGCCGCGACCCGCGGGTCGCCCGGACGAGCGGTGAGGTCCCCGTGCTGTCCCGGTCTTCCGCGGGGTGCGGCATTGGCCTGCATCGGCTCTTGACGATACCCGCGAGGGCCGCTAGGCCGCCCGCCGGAGCCGTCGGCAGGGGCGTGCCGGGCGGCCCCCGGCGGGCGCGGTCCGCCCGGCCCCGTCGGCGCCCCGGCCCGGCCGAGAGCGCGGGGCCCGTGCCGGGCGTGGGACAATCGTGCTGGCTCAGGGCACGGGGGACGCTTCGGACGGACCCCGTACAGCGCGGCACTAGCGAGCAGGAGACACACCACGATGCGCATCGGAATTCTCACCGCGGGCGGCGACTGTCCCGGTCTGAACGCAGTGATCCGGTCGGTCGTCCACCGGGCCGTCGTGGGGCACGGGGACGAGGTCATCGGTTTCGAGGACGGCTTCAAGGGACTTCTGGACGGCCACTTCCGCCCCCTCGACCTCAACGCGGTCAGCGGCATCCTCGCCCGGGGCGGCACCATCCTCGGCTCGGCCCGCCTGGAGCGCGACCGGCTGCGCGAGGCCGCGGAGAACTGCGAGGAGCTGTCCCGCCGCTACGGCATCGACGCGCTCATCCCGATCGGCGGAGAGGGCACGCTCACCGCGGCCCGGATGCTCTCCGACGCGGGGATGCCGGTCGTCGGCGTGCCGAAGACCATCGACAACGACATCTCCGCCACCGACCGGACCTTCGGTTTCGACACGGCGGTGGGCGTGGCCACCGAGGCCATAGACCGTCTCAAGACCACCGCCGAGTCCCACCAGCGGGTGATGGTCGTCGAGGTGATGGGGCGGCACGCGGGCTGGATCGCGCTGGAGTCCGGGATGGCGGGCGGCGCCCACGGCATCTGCCTGCCCGAGCGCCCCTTCCAGGTCGACGACCTGGTCACGATGGTCGAGGAGCGCTTCGCGCGCGGCAAGAAGTTCGCCGTCGTCTGCGTCGCGGAGGGCGCTCACCCGGCCGAGGGCTCCATGCCGTACGCCAAGGGGGCGATAGACCAGTACGGTCACGAGCGCTTCCAGGGCATCGGCAACCGCCTCGCCGTCGAGCTGGAGACCCGGCTCGGCAAGGAGGCCCGACCGGTCATTCTCGGCCACGTCCAGCGCGGCGGCACGCCGACCGCCTACGACCGGGTCCTCGCGACCCGCTTCGGCTGGAACGCGGTGGAGGCCGTGCACCGCGGGGACTTCGGCCGGATGACCGCCCTGCGCGGCAACGACATCGTCATGGTGCCGCTCGCCGACGCCATCACCCGTCTCAAGACGGTCCCCGCCGACCGGATGTACGAGGCCGAGTCGGTCTTCTGACGCCCGGCCGGCGCCGGCCCGTGCCCGCGCACGGCCGTCCGCCGCGCGAGGTCCGCACGGGAGGGGGACGGGGACGCCGCCCGCCCGTCCCTTCCGCGGCCTCCGTCACCCCAGCAGCCGCCGCACGGCCTCGCGGCCCGCTTCGAGAGCCGCTTCGAGCGTTCTGCCGTCACGGGTGAGGCGGCCGACCCGGGGGGAGTCCGGAGACGGGCGGACGGACAGGACGGCGGGCTGTGCCGACGGGGCGGCGCCCGGCCGGGCGTCCCGGACGGGCAGCCCCGACCGGTCGTAGGCGGTGAGGAGGGCGTCGTCCTCCAGCAGCCGGCTGTCCCGGGCCAGGAATGCCTCGTGGAGGGCCTTGGGGTAGCCGCGCAGGGCCGTCGCGGCGACGAACCGGGCCCCGTGGGACGGCCGTCGGCCTGCCCGGGGCCCGGGGGGAGAGGGGCGGACCGCCGGGCGGGAACGCAGCACGAGCACATGGGTCGCTCCCTGGGCCAGGGCGGTGCGGTAGGGGATCGACTCGGCGAGGCCGGCGTCGTAGAAGACGCGGCCGCCCAGTTCGACGGGCGGGCCCGCCAGGAAGGGCAGCGCAGCGCTGGCGCGCAGGGCGAGCCGCAGTTCGACCGGACCGGTGAGGTACGGGCGCAGGTCGGTGGACGCGCCGGTGTGCGCGTCGGTGGCGAGCGGGTGGTAGGTCACCGGGTTGGCCAGGACGGAGTCGAAGTCCATGGGCGCCACCTCGCAGTAGAGGTGCTCGACCAGATGCCGCACATCGACCACGGGGCGACCGCGCCAGACGTTGACGGGCCGGATCATCGCCCGCGCGTACATCGGCTCTGCCCACCCCGCCAGGTTCTCCGGGGCGCTGCTGAGCAGCCAGGCGCCCGTGATCGCCCCCGCCGAAGCGCCGTAGACGGCGTCGAAGGCATCGGTCGCGCCCGCTTCGTGCAGGGCGAGGGCCATGCCCGCGGAGACGGTTCCGCGCATTCCGCCGCCCTCGACGACCAGGGCCACGCGCAGCCCGTCGTGGCGCCGCCCGGGTCTGCTGCCGTCGCGTGAGCGGTCCGCGATGACACGCAGCACGTCGTGCCGGTCCTCTGCGGTGGAGCCCTCCCGGAGCATGCGCCCTCTCCCTGCTCTCGCTCGTGTGCGCCCCGCCGCCCCGCGGCCCCGGTCGGCACGTCGGGCGCCCGTGCGCCACCGTTCCCGGCGCGGGCCCTCCCGGGCTGCTGGACGAACGTGCGAACACTACCGGACCCGCTCGGCCTTGCCCGGGAGACTCCGAGCCGCCTCGCGCCGGTCCTCCCGCGCCGGCGCCGACGCCGTGTCACCCCCGTGGGCCCGGGCCCGGGCCCGGGCGAGCAGGGCGCCGGCGTCCGGGTCCGCCTGGAGGGAGCGCAGGACCAGCAGCCACCATTCGTCCAGCCGTGCGCCCCAGTCGCGACGGCCCGGCATCTCGTCGGTCAGGGTGCACAGGCCGAAGAAGGCGCCCACCAGGCTCACGGCCGCGGCCGACGGGACCACCCCCACGGCGAGTTCGCCTCGCGTCCTGGCCTGGGCGAGCAGCCGGGTGACGGCCAGCGCCCAGGCGCCGAACGGCGTGGGCACGACGGCGGCGATGGCCCGGCGCTCCGACCACAGCCGTGCGCCCGCGCGCGCCACCACGTCCTCACTCAGGGCGCGGGCGACCCCGAAGCTGAGGGCGACGAGCTTCTCCAGCGGGGGGACGCCGGGTGCGGCGTAGGGGGCGACGAGCTGCGGCCAGGTGGCGAACTGCTCGCTGACCACGGCGAGGGCCAGCCGCTCCTTGCTGGAGTAATGGAAGTAAATGGCTCCACTGGTCTTGCCCGAGTGGTCACTTATGTCATTGATGCTCGTTCCCGTATAACCCCGTTCGACAAATAGATGTGCGGCTGACTCCAGAAGGATTCTGCGGGTGGTGCGTGCCCGGTCCTGCACGTCAGTTCTCCTTTCGTTCGCATGCGTCAATATTGCTGGAAAAGCTCAGGGGTGAACGTGAGCTAGGCGCGGCGGCATGGCGCGAAGATCCTATTATTCTTCGGCCATACGCGTGGACGAGGGGCAGGGAATCGCCTCTTTTTCTGCGGGGCGGAAACGTTTTACCTGGGGCGCAAAGCGCGGTCGGTATTCCTGTGGGTGAGCAGCGGTCCCGCCGCTCACCAGGCATCTTGCGGGTGCTGGAGGAATCGCGCCCCGTTTCGGCTCGCGACGGGTCGCGCCCAGGTGTCGTCCGCCGCTCCTTTCGCGTGCACTCGAATTGGTGATTGCGGAAAACGGGAGTCCGGAATTAACGTAATGACCACGATGTTTCTGGCTCGGCCGGAAGTGACCGTCCGGGCCCGTCACGGCGCTCACGCGGTGCGACCGGTCACGTCCGGCGTGCTCGCGGCAGCCCGTGCGGCATCGCTCGTTCCCGCCCGTCTCCGTGGGTGGGCCACCCCCGCCCCGGTCCGTCCGCGCCCCGCACCGCTCGGCGCGGTCTTTCGAGAACGGCAGCTATATGACAGCTCATCGCATTTTCGCGTGGTCCCCCTCCGCCATCGTCTTCGACTGCGACGGCACCCTGATGGACACGGAACGGCACTGGCAGGAGGCCAGGACCATCACGTTCCAGGCGTTCGGCCTCAAACCCCCGCCCGGCTTCGCCGACCGCGCCAAGGGGGTGCACTACACCGACTGCGGCGCGCTCATGGCCGAGGAGACCGGAAAGCCCGACCTGGTGGAAGAGCTGACGGACAAACTCCTCCACACCTTCACTGCGCTGGTCGACGAGGACCCCGTGACCATGCCGGGGGCGGCCGCGCTGGTCCGGATGGCCGCCCGCCACCGCCCGCTCGCGGTGGCGAGCAACTGCCCGCGGGAGATGGTCGAGGCATGCCTCGACCGGGCCGGTCTGCTGGGCTGCTTCGGCCATGTCGTGGTGGCCGGCGACGGCGTACGGCCCAAGCCGGAGCCCGACGTCTACAGCGTCGCCGCGCGGCTCTGCGGCGTACCGCCGAAGGAGGCGCTGGCCGTGGAGGACTCGCTCACCGGCATGGAGTCGGCCCGAAGGGCCGGCCTCCGCGTCATCGGTCTCGGACCACGCCCGCCGGGCCCGGAGGCGGACCGGGCGGACCTGTGGGTCGCCGCCCTGACGGACCGGGAGCTGATGGCATGGGCCCGTAGCCGGATCGGCCCGTAGGCCGGCTCGGCCCGGGTGCGCGCGCCACCCGGCCCGGTGGGCGGGGGCCACCCGTCCGAGGCGCCTCCCGGGCGCGGACGGCGGTCAGCCGGCGGTCAGTTCGGGCCCCAGCGTGTGCACCGTCCCGGCCGAGGAGGCGAAGAAGAGGGCGATGCCGACGGCTCCGGGGTCCGGTACGCCCGTCGCCCGCTCGCCCAGATAGCTGGCACGGCCCATGCGGGCGGAGAGGGAAGCCGTCTCCCGCACCCCCAGCCAGGCGCCGTCCGCCGCAGAGGCCAGTGCCTCGGCGGGCGGCGCGCCGCCCGCCGCACGCAGCGCCTCCGCCGCCGGCGCCAGCGCGTCCACCAGGGTCTTGTCCCCGGGCGCGGCGTCCCCCACCCGGCGGATGGCGGCCAGACCCTCGGCGGCGCCCTCGGCGAGCGCGCCGGTCCTCAGCCCCGGGCCCGGACCGGCGGCCCTGCTCAAGGCCTGGAACAGCAGGCCGAACAGAGGGCCGCTGGTCCCCCCTATCTCGTCGAGGAAGGCGGAGGCCAGGGCGCCCAAGGCCCCGGCCGGACCCGATCGTCCCTCCTCGGTGTCCAACAGCCGCCGCGCGGCCCGGACACCGGCGGCGAGATTGGTCCCGAAGTCACCGTCCCCCGCCTGCTGGTCGAGGGCGGTCAGCTCGGCCTGGGTGGCGTACACCGACTCGGCGAAGCGGTCCAGCCACTCGCGGGTCTGCGTGCCGTCGATCGCGGCGCTCGTCATGATGCCGTCCTCCTCCTCGTATCGCGGACTGCCGGGAACTCGCGGGCGGCCCGGGCCCGGCAGGGCCGGCCCGTCCCGGCGGTGCACCCGGTGCGTCCGGCCGGGCGGACCCGGCCGGTCACCACCGCAGGGTGGGGGTGCGCACCGGAGCATCGTAGAAACGGAGTACGGCCGGGTCGGCGACCATCAGGGTCAGGGAGAAGCCCCGCATGTCGAGGGCCGTGACGTAGTCGCCGACCAGATGCCGGGCGAGCCTCACCCGCCGGGAGTCGAGGAACCGCCCCAGTTCGCCGAAGATGCCGTACAACTCCAGCGCGGTGACCGAGCCCAGGCCGTTGACCAGGGCGACGACAGGGTCGTCCGGGCCGGGGCCCAGTGCGTCCAGCAGCGAGCCCGCCATCTCCTCCACCAGGCCTGCGACGTCCGTCTGGTCGCGGGTGCGCTCGGCGCGTTCGCCGTGGATGCCGACGCCGTACTCCAGGACGCCGGGCGGCAGCGTGAAGGCCGGCTCGCCGTCGGCCGGCGCGTGGTGGGCGGCGGAGGCCACCGCGAGCGTGCGGCACCGGGCGGTCAGCGCGGTGCCGAGATCCGCCAGCTCCGCCAGTCCCATCCCGGTGTCCGCTGCCCCGCCCAGAACCTTCTCCACCAGCACCGTGGCGCCCGTGCCCCGGCGTCCGGCGGCGATCTGGGCGGAGTCGGAGGCGAGGTCGTCGTCGATGAGGACCCTTGCGCAGGGGACTCCCGCGTCCGCGAGCCGCTCGGCGGCGATACCGAAGTTGATGCGGTCGCCCGTGTAGTTCTTCACGATGTGCAGTACGCCCCCGGGCCCGGCGACAGCGCGGGAGGCGCGGAAGATCTGCCGGTTGTGCGGGGAGGCGAACACCCTGCCCGGACAGGCCGCGTCGAGCATGCCCGCCCCCACGTACCCGGCGTGCAGGGGCTCGTGGCCGGAGCCGCCGCCCGACAGCAGCCCCACCCGCCGGGCCGGAGCCGGATGCCGGGCGGTGACGTAGCCCTCCACGGGGTCGTAGGCCACGAGATCCGCGTGGGCGCGGGCGAAACCGGACAGGGCGTCGGAAACGAGCTCACCGGCGCCGTTCTCGAAATACCTCACCATGCTCGGCACCCTTTCCGTCCCCGGCCGCCAGGCCGGACAGTCGCCCCGGACGTGAGCTCCATGGTGCGGGTGACGCAGCGCGCACGGCAACCCGCGCCGCGTATCGACCCGGTTGCGAAACGGCCGCCCGGCCGGGGAACGCCCGTCCCCCGCGCTCGGCGCCGGGGGCCGCCTCTGTGCCGGGCCCATGGCGGCGGACGCGCTTTCCCACGGGCCGGGGGCGGTGCCAGGACGGCCGGACCCGCGGCCAGGGGCCGTTGGAGTGACAGCGCCCCGGTGCGCCGCGTGCACGGCCCCCGCCGCCCCGCGGAGCGCCCCGGCCGGGGCGGCGGGGACGGGCCCGCCCACGGGCCCGCGCCGTACTCCGGCCGACCCGGCCGGCAGCGCCTCACATCCCGGCGGTCCGCCAGAAGTGTTCCACCACCCGGGCGAGGAACGCCCGCCCCGCGTCGCCCGTGGAGCCGGGGCGTTCCCGGCCGGTGCTGCTCCAGCTCAGCGTGGAGACCATCAGGGCCTGGTATTCGCCGTGCAGTTGTTCCAGCACCTTCTGGACCAGCCCCCGGTCCAGCGGGACGATCTTGGACACCGGCCGGACGTAGGCCTGCCAGCGTGTGGAGACCGCGCTGCTCAGCAGAGCCGCCAGCTCCTCGTCGCGGCCCGTCGCCGTGAGAAACTGCGCCGCCGACAGACCCAGCGTCCGGCACAGCGCGGCGGACTGGCGCTCGTTGCCCCGCCAGCGGCCCGACTCCTCCATCCGCAGATAGGCGGCCCCGGTCATCCCCAGGTGCCGGGCCAGGTCGTCCACCGTCAGATCACGGGCCATCCGGTGCTCGCGCAGGGTGGTGGCGGCCGCCAGCAGCTCGCCGGGGGCGCACCACAGGACACCGGCGAGGGCGGTCAGTTCACGTTCCCCCGGGGCTGTGACGCCACGCTCCCAGGCGACGATGGTCTCCGCGCTGATCCGGAGGCCGTACTGGGCGGCGAGCCCGTAGGCGACATGTCCGGGGGCCATCCCCAGAGCCTCGCGGAGTCGGCGGGCGGCAGGGGCGTTGAACGGCGGGGAGGAGTGCACGGGGCCCACCGTAGGAGCCAGGCTTCTCCCTGGCTACGGTACGTTCCCCCCGGAACACTCTTCGTGCGAACCTCCTACGGAGAACCGGGCGGGCGGTCCGGTAAACCCGCCCCACCAGCGCTTTCCCCGGCACCCGGGAAACGGTCCCCTCAGGGCCGCCGGGCCGGGCGGCAAACGCTTGCCGTCCGCCCCGTGCCAGCGTGCTCAGCGGCCCGTCGCCAGCCAGCGGTAGTGCAGCTCCGGTCGGCCGACCTGTCCGTAGTGCGGACGCCGCGCGGCGCTGCCCACGCTCACCAGATGCTCCAGATACCGCCGCGCCGTGATCCGCGAGATCCCCAGCTCCTCCCCGGCGGCCGCCGCCGTCACCCCGTCCGGCGACCGCCGCAGCACCCCGGTCACCGCCTCCAGGGTGGGACCGCCGATCCCCTTGGGCAGAGCGGCCGGATGCGCGACCCGCAACGCGCCCAGCGCCCGGTCCACCTCCTCCTGGCCGCTCGCCTCCCCGGCGGCCGCCCGGAACTCGGCGTAGCGCACCAGCCGGTCTCGCAGCGTGGGGTACGTGAACGGCTTCAGGACGTACTGCACCACGCCGAGGGACACCCCTTCCCGCACCACCGCGAGATCCCGCGCAGAGGTCACCGCGATCACGTCCGCCCCGTGCCCGCCGGCCCGCAGCGACCGCAGCAGTCCGAGCCCGTGCCCGTCGGGCAGATAGAGGTCGAGCAGCAGCAGGTCCACCGGGGCCCGCTCCAGCGCCCGCACCGCCTGCCCGCGGGTGTGCGCCACCGCGGTCACCGTGAAGCCCTCCACCCGTTCCACGTACATCCGGTGCGCGGCGGCGGCCACCGGGTCGTCCTCCACCACCAGCACCCGGATCACGCCGTCACCCCAGCGGCCGCGGCACGGGGGGCGAGCGGCAGCCGCACGGTGAACCGAGCGCCGCCCTCCGGCCCCGCGTCCAGCTCCACCGTGCCCCCGTTGCGGTGCGCCGCCTGCCGGACCAGGGCGAGCCCCAGGCCCCGGCCCGCCCCGTGCGTCGACCAGCCGCGCCGGAACACCTCGTCCGCCGCCTGCGGCCCGATGCCCGCCCCGGTGTCCGCGACGCGCAGCAGCAGCTCCCGGTCGTCGGCGAGCGCGGTCACCGTGACGCGGGCCCGCCCCGCCGCGCCCCCGGCCGCCCGCGGCGGGGGCACGAAGCCCGCGCCGTCCGCGTTCTCGGAGGCCGCCTCCACCGCGTTGTCGATGAGGTTGCCCAGGATCGTCACCAGGTCGCGCCGGCCCGGTGACGCGGGCAGCGCCCCGTCGTCGATCAGGCTGTCCTCCGCGAGGACCAGTTCCACGCCGCGCTCGTTCGCCTGTGCCGCCTTGCCCAGCAGCAGCGCCGCCAGCACCGGTTCCTCGACCGCGCCCACCACCCGGTCGGTCAGCGCCTGGGCCAGCTCCAGCTCCGCCGTGGCGAAGCCCACCGCCTCCTCGGCCCGGCCCAGCTCGATCAGCGAGACCACGGTGTGCAGCCGGTTCGCCGCCTCATGGGCCTGCGAGCGCAGCGCCTGCGTGAAGCCGCGCTCGGAGTCCAGCTCGCCGGAGAGCGCCTGGAGCTCCGTGTGGTCCCGCAGGGTCACCACCGTGCCGCGCCGCTCGCCGCCCACCACCGGGCGGGTGTTGACCACGATCACCCGCTCCGCCGTCAGATGCAGCTCGTCCACCCGCGCCTCCGAGGCCAGCAGCGCCCCGGTCAGGGGCGCGGGCAGGGCCAGTTCGTCGACCGCCCGGCCGACGGCCTCCGTCTCCGGCTCCAGGCCCAGCAGCTCCCGCCCCGCGTCGTTGATCAGCGCGACCCGCCGACGCCCGTCCAGCATCAACAGCCCTTCGCGCACGGCGTGCAGGGTCGCCTGGTGGTAGTCGTGCAGCCGGCTCAGCTCGGCGGCGTTCATGCCGTGGGTGTGCCGCCGCAGCCGGGCGTTGATCACGTAGGTGCCCGCCCCGCCGAGCGCCAGCGCCCCGCCCGCCGCGAGCGCGAGGGCGCCCAACTGCTCCCGCACCTGCGAGGAGACGCGGTCCACGGTGATGCCCGCGCTGACCAGGCCGACGATCCGGCCGCCGTCGCGGACCGGGGTCACCACCCGTATCGAGGGTCCCAGCGTGCCGGTGTAGGTCTCGGTGAAGGTCCGGCCGCGCAGCGCCTCCCGCGTGTGGCCGAGGAACGTCTCGCCGATCAGCGCCGGGTCCGGGTGCGTCCAGCGCACCCGTCGCGGGTCCATGATCGTGACGAACGCGATCCGGGTGTCCGCGCGCACCCGTTCCGCGTACGGCTGGAGCACGGCCGACGGGTCCGGGGTGCGGATGGCCTCCCGCACGGAGGGGGACCCGGCCACCGCGACGGCCGCCGCCCGCACCTGGCGTTCGGCCGTCTCCTCTGCCTGCGCGCTGCCCGAGACGTACGCGAAGACGGCGCAGCCGGCCACCACGGCGGCGATGAGCACGACCTGCATGGCGAAGAGCTGGCCCGCGAGGCTGCGCGGACGGGTACGGGGGAGGCGCATGCCCCTCAGTCTGCCTGGCCCCGCCCTGCTCTCCCGGCGCGCCGGAAGGCGTCCGTGAACGATATGAACGCAAGGGTGACCGGGGTCACAGCGCGGTGGATAGTCACCGGAGCCCCCAGGGACGGGGGCGCAGCCGTGACCGAGCCGAGGAGCCAGCCGTGGCAGTGGCAGCCAGACAGCGGGACCGAACCCACTACCTCTACATCGCCGTCATCGGCGCCGTCGCGCTCGGCATCCTGGTCGGCTTCGCCGCCCCCGGGGCAGCCGTCGAGCTGAAGCCCATCGGCGCCGGCTTCGTGAACCTGATCAAGATGATGATCTCGCCGATCATCTTCTGCACGATCGTGCTGGGCGTCGGCTCGGTGCGCAAGGCCGCCAAGGTGGGCGCCGTCGGAGGCCTGGCGCTCGGCTACTTCCTGGTCATGTCGACCGTGGCCCTCGCCATCGGCCTGGTCGTCGGCAACCTCCTGGAGCCCGGCTCCGGCCTCCACATCACCGAGGCGGCACGGGCCGCGGGGGAGAAGCAGGCGGCGGGGGCGAGCGAGTCCACCGTGGACTTCCTGCTCGGCGTCATCCCGACCACCGTCGTGTCCGCCTTCACCGCCGGCGAGGTCCTCCAGACCCTGCTGGTCGCGCTGCTCGCCGGCTTCGCGCTCCAGGCGATGGGGCCGGCCGGCGAGCCCGTCCTGCGCGGCATCGGCCACATCCAGCGGCTCGTCTTCCGCATCCTCGCGATGATCATGTGGGTGGCCCCGGTCGGCGCGTTCGGCGCGATCGCCGCGGTGGTCGGGGAGACCGGGCTCGACGCCCTGAAATCGCTGGCGGTCATCATGATCGGCTTCTACCTCACCTGTGCGCTCTTCGTCTTCGTGGTGCTCGGCGCGCTCCTGCGCCTGGTCGCCGGGGTCAATCTGATCGCCCTGCTGAAGTACCTCGGGCGCGAGTTCCTGCTCATCCTGTCCACCTCCTCGTCCGAGTCCGCTCTGCCCCGGCTGATCGCCAAGATGGAGCACCTGGGCGTCAGCAAGCCCGTCGTCGGGATCACGGTGCCGACCGGCTACTCCTTCAACCTCGACGGCACGGCCATCTACCTCACGATGTCCTCGCTCTTCATCGCCAACGCGATGGGCGACCCGCTGAGCGCCGGCGAGCAGATCTCGCTGCTCGTCTTCATGGTCATCGCCTCGAAGGGCGCGGCGGGCGTGACCGGCGCGGGCCTGGCGACCCTCGCCGGCGGCCTCCAGTCGCACCGCCCCGAACTCGTCGACGGCGTCGGCCTGATCGTGGGCATCGACCGCTTCATGAGCGAGGCCCGTGCCCTGACCAACTTCGCGGGCAACGCGGTCGCCACGGTGCTGGTCGGCCACTGGACCAAGGAGATCGACAAGGAGCGTGTGGGGGAGGTGCTGGCGGGCCGCGCCCCGTTCGACGAGCGCACCCTCGTCGACGACCACGCCCCCGCCGACGAGGCGGGTGACGTCCCCGGGCCACGGGATTCCGCCGCCGGGCAGCCCGCCAAGGTCTGACCCGCCCCCACCGGCCCGCCGGGGAGGCCCCTGCCCGAGGACACCCGTACACCCCCCGGTACGGGTGTCCTCGCGCCACGGGCCTCCCCGGCGGGCCGGCGCCCTCGAACGCTGGCTCGCAGCGCGGACCGCACAGGTCCGCGACCCGGAGAGCCGCAAGGTACTCCAGGCGTACACCACCTGGCGCCTGCTGCACCGCCTCCGCCGCTTCTCGCGGTGCCGCCCCGTCAGCCAGGCGCAAGCACACGGCGTGCGCGCCTATGTCACCCAGGTGGTGCGCCTGCTCAACTGGCTCCACACCCAGGGCGTCGCTCTCAGCGCCTGCACCCAGGACCTTCTGGACGCGTGGCTGGACGACTACCCCGGCCGCGGCCCACGGGTACACGGCCAAGGCGGCGGGACTCCTCGCTCTCCTCTTCGCGCAGGACCTGTCCCGGGTCGTCGCCCTCACCACCGAGCACGTGGAGGTCGCCCGGGGCGCGGCGCTGCTCCGGCTCGGGCAGGTCCCGGCCCAGATGCCGCCACCTCTGGACGACTACATCCGAACCCTCCACGCCCAGGCGGCGGCCACGAGTACCGCTGGAGAACGCTGGCTGTTCCCGGGCCGCTTCCCGACCCAGCACCTCAGCAGCAGCCAGCTGGTACGTCGCCTCCATGCGCTCGGTATCCGGCCCCGGATGGCCCGCAACACCGCCCTCGTCGAGCTGGCATCCGAACTACCCGCCGTCATGGCCAGCCGACTGCTCGGTGTTCACCAGAACACCGCCGACTCCTGGCAGCGCATAGGCGGGCAAGACAACACCTACGCGGCTGAATTGGCAGCACCGCCTCGGTCAAAGACGCACGCCATCGCTCCAGCTCGGCTTGGAGATCCTCCACCCACACCGCCGCGGCCTTCCGCGGCACTTCCGGCACCGCCCGCATCGACGGCATCCGCCACCACCACGACATCTCGGTCAGCACCGGACCGAGACTTCCGCGCCGGCCCTCAGTTCACGCCTGACCAGTGAAAACCACACATAAGCTCCGGGCAGAGAACAACCTCTGAGGTGTCCTTCGCCCCATCCGTCTCAGGTGCGAATCGGAAGGGTGACTCGGTGCGGGGAACGGCGCCGCCGTCATCGATCAGGTGACCTGAAGGGAGACGATCACTATCAGACATGTTCGGCGCTCAACTTTTGCGTCCAGGACGGATTACTGCTTCACGAGATCTTTCGAGTCCCCAGCGGTATCAGCAGATCCGACATTTCATCCTGCTATGACGAATAAGTCAGGGGGCGTACCGCCCAGAGGTCGGGAGTGGGACCCGATCACGGTCGCTGATCGCGTGAGGTCGCTCCTCGGGGGTCCATCGATGCCAGCGCACGTAAGGCTGTAACCCTCGGCACCAAAATGATGGTGCTTCGACGTACAGGTGTTCCTCTGGGTAGCCGTGCTGAAGCTCGTGCGTAGTGCGGCAGGCGGGGAATGCACAGAGGGCCAATTATGCATATTACCTCGCAAACTACTCCTCGCTGCCAGGATGTCTGATCTTCGCGATCAGTCATTGCTGCGTCGCGTTAGGGAACGTACGGTCCAGGCCGTCACAGAGTCTTCACAGTGTCCTTGCGTGAAGGGTCTGGCTGTACGTGCGTCTACGAGCGAAGGAATGGCATGAGGGTGAAGTTGAATCGGGTAGGAGTCGTGATCGCAGCCGCTGCTGCTGCAACGTTCACCTTGGCTCCGCCGGCTTCTGCCGAAGGAAGCTGGAGCAGTTACATATCCAATTGGCGGGGAGGGGATGAGTCCCGCCGCTGGACGGACAACCACAGCGACGGGTCGAGCACGACGGTGAGCTTCTCCGGCTGCAGCTTCGGAGGACCCAGCAGCGCGACTCTCGAGCTCGACCACGTCAGAGACTTCCTTCCGGACGTGAGCCACGGCACGCGGAGTAACTCCTGCAACACGGTGTCCTGGGGTGAGGTGGGGAAGGCGGAGTTCTACTTCGTCTACATCGGCTCTACTAGGCTCAGCGTCAACAGCGTCGTTACGCGCTACTGACAGCGTTCGGACCGACAGTGGCCCCTCGGGTATCCGGGGGGCCACGCCTCTCAGGAAAGTTGACAGAAGGCCAGAATGACCATCCATGTCTCGCGCTGTTGCTTCGGCTACCGGCGCCGGGGACTCGTCCTGCAAGACCTGACGCTTGACCTGCCGTCAGGGTGCGTTGTGCTTCTCGGGCCGAACGGCGCCGGTAAGTCGACGTTGCTGGGACTCCTCGCATCCGCACTCATTCCAAGCGCAGGTAGCGTGACGCTCGGTGACCTGGATACCCGCAGACGGGGCGATCTGAAGCGGTACCGGCAGCAGGTTGGCTGGCTGCCGCAGCAGGTGACTCCGGTACCGGGGCTGCGTGTCAGAGAGCAGGCTGCGTATGCCGGATGGCTGAAGGGCCTGTCGCGGCGGGATGCATGGGACAGATCGCTGGGCGCGATCAAACAGGTAGGACTGGATGAGCTGGCCGACCGTTCTGCCGCGCAGCTGTCTGGGGGGCAGCTGCGTCGCCTGGGTATTGCTCAGACGATGGTGCATTCGGCGCAGGTGGTCCTGATGGATGAACCAACCGCCGGCCTCGACCCCACGCAGCGCAAGGTGTTCCGCGGCCTCCTGGACGACCTGAAGGACCAGGCGAGCTTCGTCGTTTCCACCCACCAGACCGAGGACCTGGAAGACAGCTACGACTCGGTCCTGCTCCTCGACCGAGGCAACATCCTCTTCCAGGGGCCGACCGTGTCTTTCCTCGACCTTGCTCCGGGCCAGGTGGCGTCCGGACGCCGGGCTGAAGCCGCCTATGCCGGTTTGGTGAAGGGGGAGGTGTAAGCGTGCCTTGGAGCACCGTACTGCGGGTGTCGATCGCGCCTCGCATCGGCCTTCTGCTAATCATCTGGCTGCTTGCCTACCGCGACAGCGTCACCGAGCTGGTGACTCGCGGGTATTGGGACTCAGTTGCCGGTCAGAGCTCGTCTCTCCTGGTTTGGACAGCACCGGCCGTGGCTTCCTGCGGCGCTTGGGAGGGGATGCGCGTCCGGCAGGCACGGACTCTGCAAGGGGCGCCGTCGCGGACGTTCACGGGAGTATCTCTCGCTGTACTCTCGCCCACTCTCGTCCTGGGAGTACTCGCGGTCACGCTGTCACTCGGCATGCTCCTGCCGCAGGCTGCAGGCAGCCCCAACTGGACTACGGTGGCCATCCTCGCTCTGGAGCTGCTGGTCGTGGCGGCGCATATCGTCGTCGGATATGTCCTCGGGCTCACCCTGCCCCGGTTGCTGGCCGTGCCTGTGGCACTGGTGGGAAGCTTCGTGTGGATGGCCTACCCGGCGGCGATGAACGTCTTCTGGGTGCGTCAACTAAACGGTACGAACTTGGCCGAGTGTTGTCAGCTGGACCAAGTGGCCGCTCCCCGCAGCATTGTCGCCCCGGCGCTCGCCTCAATCGGACTGCTCGCAGCTGCCTGGCTGGTGACGGTGCAGGGGCGGCGACTGCGACCCCTCGCTCCCGTTGTCCTGACCGTCGCCGTAGCGATCTCGGCTTGGATTGTCCATCCCCTCGGTTACAGCGCAGCCGAATCCCGCTCCACAGCATCCCGCACCTGCTCAGCAACCCACCCGCAGGTCTGCCTCTGGCCCGAACAGCGCGACAACGCGAGGGACATCACCACGTGGGCAACGGACGCCCACAGGCGTCTGACTGTCGCAGGCGTCACGACAACTGCTCAACTGGCGCCCCGATCGACCACACCGACCTCCGACGAAGTCCGAGCCCTTCTCGCTCTGAGCGCCCTGCCCAAGGACATTCCAGCCTGCGCCCAAACCGCTGAGTGGCCAGGGAGCCGGGCCTACGGCCCATTGAGTGTCTGGCTCACCATCACCGCAGGCGCGGACCCCCAGACTGTCGCGTCCCGCTATGCGCCCCCCGAAGTCGATGTCGCCAAACGCGTTCTCGAACAGACTCCACACGACCAACAAGTCTGGTTCCAGCAGAATGCCGAAACACTCACTCGGTGTGATAAGCAGCCCGTCCTTGACACACGGCACCTCTGAGTCCGCTACGACGAGCCAACCGACAGAGAGAAACGTCCATGGACTGGTGGATCCAGGTTCGTCGAGTACCCGCAATCTGTGCAGCCCTGGTGGCCTGCCTGGTACTCGGCGCCATCGCCGACTCCATCCAGGTACCCGTACCGATCGTAGTAGGAGGAGTCTCCTTCTCCTTTCCCCTCCCCTTCCTGCTGCCCCTGGCACCGGTGTGCCTCATCCTTCACGGACAGTCCCGCGGAGGAAGCTCCATCGAAGCGACCGCCGTACGCCCTGTCGGCCTATGGGACGCCGGACTCATGACGGCCTGCACACTCGTGATGCTCGCCGGAGGCTGGCTCATCTCCTCGACGTCCGGTCACATACTCGCAGCAGGCATGGCCCGAAACTTCCTGGGCTACCTCGGACTCGCCCTCCTGCTACGCCTCCTCACCAGCCCTCGCATCGCTGCCACGATCGTCACCGTCTTCCCCATCGCGTGCGCAGCGTTCGGAGTGCAACACGGAGTACCTGCACGGTGGGCATGGCCCTTGCACGAGCCCACTTACCTACCAGCGTTCATCGCAGCCATCGCCGTGGGAGCTACCGGACTGGCCGCATCTGTTCTCCCTCTTACCGCTGGTCGCCTGGCTCGGCTCTCGCGGTAGTGATGTGGTGGAGCACTCCGCAAGCCGTAATGCCCACGGCATGCAGTGGCCTTAATTCCGCAAGTTCTGGTAGCCGCACTTACCAGTATCCGCTCCGCGCGGGACGAGCGGGGCCGGCCCCCGGCCCCGCGCTGAGCTGGTCCCTGTCCCGCAGGTGCGTATCTGACAGTCAAGTGGGTTCTTGGCAGGCCTCTTCCGCCCGCCCAGCATGGTTCCCATGACGCAAGGGAAGACGACACCCCCCGTACCCGTCACCGTCCTCGGCCTCGGTGACATGGGCCGTGCCCTGGCCGGCGCCTTCCTGTCCGCCGGTCACCCCACCACCGTCTGGAACCGCTCCCCCGGCAAGGGGGATGACGTGGTGGCCCGGGGAGCGGTGCGGGCGGCGACCGCAGAGGAGGCGGTGCGCGCGAGCGGACTCGTCGTGGTCTGCCTGGTCGACTACGACGCCTCCGACGCGGTCCTGGAGCCGCTGGCCACCGCGCTGGAGGGGCGGGTCCTGGTCAACCTCACCTCCGACACCCCGGCGCGTGCCCGGCGGGCCGCGGCCTGGGCCGAGAAGCACTCGCTGGCCTACCTCGACGGGGCCATCATGGTTCCGGTCGAGGTGGTCGGCTCGGCACAGGCGCTGGTCTTCCACTCCGGGGACCGGGCCGCGTACGAGGCCTACGAGCCCGCCCTCAAGGCGCTCGGCGAGCCCGCGACCTACCTGGGGGAGGACCCCGGGCTCGCCGCCGCCTACGACATGGCCATGCTGGACTTCTTCTACGGGGCCATGGGCGGCCTCGTCCACGCCTTCGCGCTGGCCCGCGCGGAGGGCGTCGACGGTGCGTCGCTCGCCCCGTACCTCACCACCATCGCGGACATCCTGCCGCCCATCGCGGCGTACACGGCCACCGACGTCGACACCCGTCGCTACGTGGGCGAGGGCGCCAACCTCGCCATGATGGCGGCCAGCGTCGACCACATCCTGCACACCGCGAAGGACCGGGGGCTGGACACCTCGCAGCTGGCCGCCCTCAAGGGCGTCACCGACCGTGCCATCGCCCGGGGCCACGGCCCCGACTCCTGGTCGAGCATCATCGAGGTGCTCGACCAGGACTGAGCCGCGGAGGGGACGGGGCAGGGCCCGTACCGCGCCGGTCACGACCCGGCACGGGCCCCACCGCCCGCGGGCCCCTCAGGCGGGCCGGAACCACACCGTTGCGAGCGGCGGCAGCGTCAGCGAGATGCTGGCCGGCCGGCCGTGCGCCGGCACCGCCTCCGCCTTCAGCGGTTCCTCGTTGCGCACGTCGCCGCCGCCGTAACGGGCGGCGTCCGTGTTCAGGACCTCCACCCAGCCCTCCGCCGCCGTCACGGGCACCCCGAGGCGGTAGTCGTGGCGGACCACCGGGGAGAAGTGGGAGACCGCGAGCAGCGGGGAGCCGTCCGCGTCGTAGCGCAGGAACGCGAACACGTTGTCCTCGGCCGCGCCCCCGTCCACCCAGCTGAACCCCTCCGGCGACGTGTCGCGCTGCCACAGCGCGGGCACCGCCCCGTACACCGCGTTCAGATCGCCGACCAGCGTGCGCACCCCGCGGTGATCGCCGGAGGCCTCGTAGGAGGGGTCCAGCAGCCACCAGTCCGGCCCGTGCGCCTCGGACCACTCCGCGCCCTGGGCGAACTCCTGCCCCATGAAAAGGAGCTGCTTGCCGGGGTGGGCCCACATGAAGCCCAGGTAGGCCCGGTGGTCGGCGCGCTGCTGCCACCAGTCGCCGGGCATCTTCGCCACCAGCGCCTGCTTGCCGTGCACCACCTCGTCGTGCGAGACCGGCAGCACGTAGTTCTCGCTGTACGCGTACACCATCGAGAACGTCATCTCGTCGTGGTGGTACTTGCGGTGCACCGGTTCCTTCGCCATGTACAGCAGCGAGTCGTGCATCCAGCCCATGTTCCACTTCAGCCCGAAGCCCAGGCCGCCCCGGTCGGTGGGGCGGGTGACGCCGTCCCAGGCGGTGGACTCCTCGGCGATGGTGACGACGCCCGGGTTGCGGCGGTAGACCGTCGCGTTCATCTCCTGGAGGAAGGAGACCGCGTCCAGGTTCTCCCGCCCGCCGAACTCGTTGGGCGACCACTGGCCGTCCTCGCGGGAGTAGTCGAGGTAGAGCATCGAGGCGACCGCGTCGACCCGCAGCCCGTCGATGTGGAACTCCTCGCACCAGTAGGTGGCGTTGGCGACCAGGAAGTTGCGGACCTCGGTGCGGCCGTAGTCGAACTCCAGCGTCCCCCAGTCCGGGTGCGCCGCGCGCCGCGGGTCGGCGTGCTCGTACAGCGGCCGGCCGTCGAACTCGGCGAGCGCCCAGTCGTCGCGCGGGAAGTGCGCGGGCACCCAGTCCATGATCACGCCGATGCCCGCCCGGTGCAGGGAGTCCACCAGGAACCGGAAGTCGTCCGGGGAGCCCATTCGCGAGGTGGGCGCGTAGAAACCGGTGACCTGGTAGCCCCAGGAACCCCCGAAGGGGTGCTCGGAGACCGGCATCAGCTCCACGTGCGTGAAGCCGAGGTCCTTGACGTACGCGGGCAGTTGATCCGCCAACTGACGGTACGTCAGTCCGGGTCGCCAGGAGGCGAGGTGTACCTCGTACACCGAGAACGGGGCCTCGTGGACCGGGCGGTCGCCCCGGTGCGCCATCCAGTCCGCGTCCTGCCACTCGTGGTGCGCGGCGGTGACGATCGACGCGGTCGCGGGCGGCACCTCGGTGCGCCGGGCCATCGGGTCTGCCCGCACGGTGTGCGAACCGTCGGGGCGGCAGATGTCGAACTTGTACAGGGCGCCCTCGCCGACTTCGGGCAGGAACAGCTCCCACACCCCGGTCGAGCCGAGCGAACGCATCGGCAGAGCCGTGCCGTCCCAGTAGGTGAAGTCCCCGGTCACCCGGACCCCGCGCGCGTTCGGCGCCCACACGGTGAAGCGGGTCCCGGCCACCCCCTGGTGTTCCATCGGCACCGCGCCCAGCGCGCGCCACAGCTCCTCGTGGCGGCCCTCGCCGATCAGGTGCAGATCGAGCTCGCCGAGCGCGGGGAGGAAGCGGTAGGGGTCCTCCACCTCCAGGGCGGCGTCGTCGTACACCACCTGGAGCCGGTACTCCGGCACGGTGGGCGCCGGCAGCACCCCGGAGAAGAACCCGTCGCCCTCCGGGTGCAGTTCGACCCGTGCCCCCGTGGTCAGCACCGTGACGGAGTGCGCGAACGGACGCAGCGCCCGCACCAGCACCCCGCCCGGGACCGGATGGGCGCCCAGCACGTCGTGCGGCGCGTGGTGCTCGCCGGCCAGCAGCCGGCCGCGGTCCCCCTCGTCCAGGGCCGGGGCGGGGCGGGCGCTCGGCCCGGCCCCGCCGCGGCGGGGCCGCGGCGGGGCCGCGTCCGCGGGCCGGTCGCGCGGGGCGGACGCGACCGACGTGCCGGCGGCCCCCGGAGCGGTGATCTCGGTCGGAGTCCGCTGCGGCGTGGGCGGTACCTCGACGGCGGCGGCTTCGATGGTCTTGCGGGATGCCTTGCGGGACGGCTTGCGGGCGGTCACGGGGGACTGCCTCCTCAAAGAAGGTGGAGGGGATGAGCACGGGCGGGGTCGGCGGGAGAAGAAGTGAGGGGGAGGGCGGGGCGAGGAGGGGGGGAGAGCGGCGGCGCGGAGCGGACAGGCGCGGCGGGGGCCCGCCGCGCACGGTTCAGGCGGCGGCGGGGCCGGCGAGCCGCTGGATGGCCGCCATCGGGACCGGCAGCCAGTCCGGGCGGTGCCGGGCCTCGTACAGCACCTCGTACACCGCCTTGTCGGTCTCGTGGGCGCGCAGGAGTTCCGGCTCGCCGCGCGGGTCGGAGCCCGACGCCTGCGCGTACCCCTCGCAGTAGGCGTCGCGGCAGCGGGCCGCCCACCGCGGGTCCCACGGGTGGTGCGAACGCGCCGCGTAGTCGAAGGAGCGGAGCATGCCCGCGACGTCCCGCACCGGCGGTGACGGGCGGCGGCGCTCGGAGAGCGGACGCGCCGGTTCACCCTCGAAGTCGATCAGCGACCAGAAGCCGTCGGCGGAACGGAGGGCCTGCCCGAGGTGGAGGTCGCCGTGCACCCGTTGCTGCGCCCAGCCGCCGCGATGGCCGAGATCGGTCACCGCCTCGAACGCGGCGCGCAGCCCGGGGACGTACGGCACGAGCGCGGGGACCGCCTCCGAGGCGGCCTCCAGCCGCTGGGTCATCCGGGCGACCAGCTGCCGGGTCTGGGCCCCGCGCAGTGCCGGGGCCGGCAGGGCGGCGGCGAGCGCGGTGTGCACCTCCGCGGTGGTCCGGCCCAGCGCCCGCGCCTCGGGCAGGAAGTCGCGGCCCTCGCCGAGCGCGCCGAGCGCGAGCCGCCAGCCGTCGAGGGCGTCCCGCAGGAAGGGCTGGAGGACGCCGAGGGTGAGCGGTTGGGGGCCTGGCGCCTCGAACCAGGCGACCGGGGCGGGCACCCGGCCGCACCCCTCGCGGCCGAGCGCGAGGGGCAGCTCCAGGTCCGGGTTGGTGCCGGGGAAGACCCGCCGGAAGATCTTGAGGATGTAGGCGTCGCCGTAGACGATCGAGGAGTTGGACTGCTCGGCGTCCAGCACCCGGGGCGGCAGCCCGGCTGGGATCGCCGCCGTCCGCTCGAAGCGCAGGGAACCGAGGGAGCCCGGTCTGCGGAAGCGTTCCAGCAGCAGATCTGCCAGCCGCGGGTCGTGCAGCGCGTCGTAGACGGCCCGCCCGGCCAGCGGGCCCTGCTCCACCCGGCCGAGCAGGGCGCCCCCCAGCAGCGGCGGCAGTGACGTTCTTGCACCGAGGAGGAGCTGATAGCAGTCGTCGGCGGGGTGCTCGGCGTGCGGGGGCTGATGGGCCCGCACCAGCAGGTGCAGCAGCCCCGGGCCCGCCGCGCCGTCCAGCGGGAGCATCTCGGTGGCGGAGACCAGGGAGAAGCCGGTGACCGGCCGGCCCTTGCCCGCGAACCACCGCTGCCGGGGCAGCCACGCGTGGAGCAGGGGGGCGAGGGACGGGAGCAGGGCCCCCTCCCTCGTCCGGTCGTGCGTGGTGCTGTTCCTCGTGCTCTTCGCCAGGGTGACGTGCGTGGATGCAGCCTCCGACATGGCATCGCGTCCTTTCCCCGGGTCCACGCAGGATGCGAGGAGTGTCCCGGATTGCGGCAATGGCTGTCCGGCTGTGCGGGACGTGTCGGGTGAGGAGGGCCCTTACGGACTCGAACGGCGGAACCGGGCGGCTCCGGGCCCCCGTGCGGTGCGGCGGGAACCGTCCCGCACGGGGCGGACTCCGCGTCAGACCGGCGGCGCGTCCTTGCGCAGCCGGAACCAGTAGAAGCCGTGCCCCGCCAGGGTCAGCAGGTAGGGCCACTGGCCGATCGCCGGGAAGCGCACCCCGCCGATCAGCTCCACCGGATGCCGTCCGTTGAAGGACCGCAGGTCCAGTTCGGTCGGCTGGGCGAAGCGCGAGAAGTTGTGCACGCACAGGACGAGGTCGTCCCCGTACTCGCGGGTGAACGCCAGCACCGCCGGGTTGGAGGACGGCAGTTCGGTGTACTCGCCGAGGCCGAAGGCCGGATTCTGCTTCCGGATCTCGATCATGCGGCGGGTCCAGTGCAGCAGCGAGGACGGCGAGGCCATCGACGCCTCGACGTTGGTGACCTGGTAGCCGTAGACCGGGTCCATGATCGTCGGCAGGTAGAGCCGCCCCGGATCGCTTGAGGAGAAACCGGCGTTGCGGTCGGGCGTCCACTGCATCGGAGTGCGCACCGCGTCCCGGTCGCCCAGCCAGATGTTGTCGCCCATCCCGATCTCGTCCCCGTAGTAGAGGATCGGGGAGCCGGGCAGCGACAGCAGCAGGGCGGTGAACAGCTCGATCTGGTTGCGGTCGTTGTCCAGCAGCGGGGCGAGCCGTCGGCGGATGCCGATGTTGGCGCGCATCCGCGGGTCCTTGGCGTACTCCGCGTACATGTAGTCGCGCTCTTCGTCCGTGACCATTTCGAGGGTGAGCTCGTCGTGGTTGCGCAGGAAGATGCCCCACTGGCAGTTCTTCGGGATCGCCGGGGTCTTCGCCAGGATCTCGGAGACCGGGTAGCGGCTCTCCCGGCGCACCGCCATGAAGATCCGCGGCATCACGGGGAAGTGGAACGCCATGTGGCATTCGTCGCCGCCGGCCTCGTAGTCGCCGAAGTAGTCGACGACGTCCTCCGGCCACTGGTTGGCCTCGGCGAGGAGGACCGTGTCCGGGTAGTTGGCGTCGATCTCCTTGCGGACCCGCTTGAGGAAGTGGTGGGTCTCGGGGAGGTTCTCGCAGTTGGTGCCCTCGCGCTGGTAGAGGTAGGGCACCGCGTCGACCCGGAAGCCGTCGATGCCCAGGTCCAGCCAGAAGCGCAGGGCGGCGAGGATCTCCTCCTGCACCGCCGGGTTCTCGTAGTTCAGGTCCGGCTGGTGCGAGAAGAAGCGGTGCCAGTAGTACTGCTTGCGCACCGGGTCGAAGGTCCAGTTCGACGTCTCGGTGTCGACGAAGATGATCCGGGCGTCCGGGAACTGCTTGTCGTCGTCGGCCCAGATGTAGTAGTCGCCGTAGGGCCCGTCGGGATCGCTGCGGGACTGCTGGAACCAGTCGTGCTGGTCGCTCGTGTGGTTCATGACGAAGTCGATGATCACGCGCATGCCTCGCTGGTGGGAGGCGTCCACGAACTCCACGAAGTCGGCCAGGTCGCCGAAGTCGGGCAGTACCGCGGTGTAGTCGGAGACGTCGTATCCGCCGTCGCGCAGCGGCGACTTGAAGAACGGCGGCAGCCAGAGGCAGTCCACGCCGAGCCACTGGAGGTAGTCCAGCTTGGCGGTGATGCCCTTGAGGTCGCCGATTCCGTCGCCGTTGGAGTCCTGGAAGGACCGGACGAGCACCTCGTAGAAGACGGCGCGCTTGAACCAGTCGGGGTCGCGGTCCTTGGCGGGAGTGTCCTCGAACGTGTCGTGGACAGGCTCATTGACGATCATGGTGTGGGTGACCCTCCGGTCGGCGGGGACGGTCGCAGGACGGCGATGTGCGCGGGCGTGATGCCCGGCTCCAGGCGCACATAGAAGGTCCTGCCCCAGTGGTAGGTGGCGCCGGTGAGCTCGTCGCGCACCGGTACGCGCTCGTGCCGTGCGAGGCCGAGCCGCTCCATGTCCAACGAGACCGTGGCCTCCTGGGTGTGGTGCGGGTCGAGGTTGACGACCACCAGAACGGTGTTCGATCCGAAGCGCTTGCTGTAGACGATCAGCGCTTCGTTGTCGGCGTGGTGGAAGTGGACGTCGCGCAACTGCTGGAGTGCGGGGTTGCGGCGCCGGATGCGGTTGAGCGAGGTGATCAGGGGCGTCAGCGTGCGACCCTCGCGTTCCGCCGACTCCCAGTCCCTCGGGCGCAGTTCGTACTTCTCCGAGTGCAGGTACTCCTCGCTCCCCGGCGCCGCCGGGGTGTTCTCGCACAGCTCGAATCCCGCGTACACGCCCCAGGACGGGGAGAGCGTCGCGGCCAGTACCGCCCGTGCCTCGAAGGCCGGGCGGCCGCCTTCCTGGAGGTAGCCGGGAAGGATGTCGGGGGTGTTCACGAAGAAGTTGGGCCGCATGGAGGAGGCTGCCTCGCCGGACAGCTCCGTGACGTACTCGGTCAGCTCCTGCTTGGTGTTGCGCCAGGTGAAGTACGTGTACGACTGCTGGAACCCGACCGCGCCCAGGGTGTGCATCATCGCCGGGCGGGTGAACGCCTCCGCCAGGAAGATGACGTCGGGGTCGGTGCCGTTAATCTCCGCGATGACCTTCTCCCAGAAGACCACCGGCTTGGTGTGCGGGTTGTCGACCCGGAAGATCCGCACCCCGCGGTCCATCCAGAAGCGCAGGATGCGCGACGTCTCCGCCACCAGGCCGCGCATGTCCTTGTCGAAGGCGATCGGATAGATGTCCTGGTACTTCTTCGGCGGGTTCTCGGCGTACGCGATCGAGCCGTCGGCCCGGTGGTGGAACCAGTCCGGGTGCTCCTCGACCCACGGGTGGTCCGGCGAGCACTGGAGGGCGAAGTCCAGCGCGATCTCCATCCGCAGGTTGCGGGCCACCGCCACGAAGTGGTCGAAGTCCTCCAGCGTGCCCAGCTCCGGATGGACCGCGTCGTGCCCGCCGTCCGCGGAACCGATCGCCCACGGCACGCCCGGGTCCAGCTCACCGGCCGTCAGGCTGTTGTCCGGTCCCTTGCGGTGCGTGGTCCCGATCGGGTGGACCGGGGGCAGGTAGACGACGTCGAAGCCCATCGCCGCGACGGCGGGCAGCCGCTCGGCCGCCGTCCGGAAGGTGCCGCTGACCAGCCGGGCCGGCGCGTCGGGGCGGGTGTCGGACGGGTCTGCCGGCTCCCGCCGCGCTCCCTCGGAGCGCGGGAACAGCTCGTACCAGGACCCGTACAGCGCCCGCTGGCGCTCCACCCGCAGCGCCAGCGGCCTGGACCGGGTGACCAGCTCGCGCAGCGGGTGCCGGGCGAGGACCTCCTGCGCCGCCGGGGTCAGGGCGGCGGCCAGCCGGGCGGCCGGCGGGTGCGCGGTGTCGCGCAGGGCGTCCATCGCGGCGAGCACCGCCTCGCGGCCGTGCTTCTTCGGAACGCCCGCCGCGGCCCGCTCCAGCAGGGCGGCGCCCTCCGCCAGCACCAGGTCGGTGTCGATGCCCGCCGGGATCTTGATCGCGGCGTGGCGGCGCCAGGTGGTGACCGGGTCGCTCCAGGCCTCCACGGTGTAGGTCCAGCGGCCCTCGGACCTCGGGGTGACGTCGGCTCCCCACCGGTCCGTCCCCGGCGCCAGCTCGCGCATCGGCGTCCACGGCCCGACCCGCCCGTTGGGATCGCGCAGCACGACGTTGGCGGCCACCGCGTCGTGCCCTTCGCGGAAGACGGTGGCGGTGACCTGGAAGGTCTCACCGACCACGGCCTTCGCCGCCCGTCTGCCGCAGTCGACGAGAGGACGGACGTCCAGGACGGGGATACGACCGATCATGGAATCACCTGGGGGCTGGAGGAACGCGGTGGGCACGGAGGACGGCACGGGCGCCGGGGACCGACCGCGCGTGCCGCGAGGGTGGGGATCTGTCCTTTGTAGCTGCTCGGTCGGCCGTTGACGGGCTGTGGGCATGGCCGCTCCTGTCCGCGTTCACTCGAATGGCACTCGAATGGGTGGGTCACGGGGGTTTCACGCATGTTTCGGATATGCGGAGAACGCCTGCGGACCGGGTCGCGCCGTCGGCCCGGGGAAGCCTTCCCCGCGTCCGCGGGCGGAGAATCCGGCGCGGGGGTCGACCGCCGGGTCGCTGGGCCGTGCCGGGAACCGCCGTGCGCGGCGCGCGCCCCGACGGGCGCACGGAGCCCGGGGCGCCGTCACGGGCTCCGGTCGCCCGTCCCGCGCCCCTGCACGGCAGCCTTCCCTGTGTCCCGGGCGTCCACAAGGCCGCGTACGGGGGAAATCGGCCAAACCCGCAGGTGACGGGAGTGAAGGCGGCGGGCGGGCGGGGCGCGCGGGGCCGCTGGGGGAGGCGCGCGCCGGCCGGCCGTGGACCCCGCGCGCCGCCCGCGCGCCGTGGTCCGGGGCCCCGGGACCTCGCTACCGTCGAGGGTGACGGAAGGGGCGCGCACCGTGGTGCGTCCGCCCGGATGCGCAAGTCCCCTGTAAAGGTGGAGTACGTGAAGGCCATTCGTCGATTCACCGTGCGTCCTGTCCTCCCCGAACCCCTCCGACCCCTCCACGACCTGGCCCGCAACCTGCGCTGGTCGTGGCACACCGAGACCCGTGAGCTCTTCCGGGCGGCCGACCCAGAGGGCTGGCGGCCCGCCGACGCCGATCCCGTGCGCCTGCTCGGCTCCCTGTCCGCCGGGCGGCTCGCCGAACTGGCCCGGGACGAGGAGTACCTCGGACGCCTCGCCGAGGCGTCCGCCGGCCTCCAGGAGTATCTGGACGGCCCCCGCTGGTATCAGGAGCAGCGCGCGGCCGGTGCGGCCCTCCCCTCCGCCATCGCCTACTTCTCGCCCGAGTTCGGCGTCACCGCGGCTCTGCCCCAGTACAGCGGCGGCCTGGGCATCCTGGCCGGCGACCACCTCAAGGCCGCCAGCGACCTCGGCGTCCCGCTCGTCGGCGTCGGGCTGCTCTACCGGCACGGCTACTTCCGGCAGACCCTCTCGCGCGAGGGGTGGCAGCAGGAGCACTATCCCGTCCTCGACCCCCACGAGCTCCCGCTCGACCTTGTGCGCGAGGCCGACGGGTCCCCGGCCCGGGTGGTGCTCGCCCTGCCCGGCGGCCGCTCGTTGCACGCGTGCGTCTGGCTGGCCCGCGTCGGCCGCGTCCCGCTGCTGCTGCTCGACTCCGACGTCGAGGAGAACGCGCCCGGCGAACGCGACGTCACCGACCGGCTGTACGGCGGCGGCAGCGACCACCGGCTCCTCCAGGAGATGTTGCTCGGCATCGGCGGGGTGCGCGCCGTGCGCACCTGGTGCCGGCTCACCGGCGCCCCGGAGCCGGAGGTGTTCCACACCAACGAGGGCCACGCCGGGTTCCTCGGCCTGGAGCGCATCCGGGAACTGGCCGCTGCCGGACTCGACTTCGACGCGGCCCTCGAAGTGGTCCGGGCCGGGACCGTCTTCACCACCCACACCCCGGTGCCCGCCGGAATAGACCGCTTCGACCGGCACCTGGTCTCCCGCCACTTCGGCGAGGACGGCGAGCTGCCCGGCGTCGCCGTCGAGAAGATCCTGCGGCTCGGCACGGAGACCTACCCCGGCGGCGAGCCGGAGCTGTTCAACATGGCGGTGATGGGGCTGCGGCTCGCCCAGCGGGCCAACGGGGTCTCCACCCTGCACGGGGCCGTCAGCCGCGAGATGTTCTCCGGGCTCTGGCCCGGCTTCGACCCCGCGGAGGTGCCGATCACCTCCGTCACCAACGGGGTGCACGCACCGACCTGGGTCGCCCCCGAGGTGTTCCGGCTCGGCGCGGGCCAGGTCGGCGAGGACCGCGCCCACCAGGTGCTGGCCGGCGCCCCCGTGACCGACGCGGACGCCACGCGGACCGGAACGCCGCGCCGCTGGGAGGCGGTCGGCTCCATCGGCGACCAGGAGATCTGGGACCTGCGCCGGGACCTGCGCGGACAGCTGGTCACCGAGGTCCGCCGCCGGCTCTACGCCTCCTGGCGCAGGCGCGGCGCGGGCACCGCCGAGCTCGGCTGGATCGACGGCGTCCTGGACCCGGACGTGCTGACCATCGGCTTCGCCCGCCGCGTCCCCTCGTACAAGCGGCTCACGCTCATGCTGCGCGACCGCGACCGGCTGCGCGAGCTGCTGCTGCACCCGACACGCCCCATCCAGATCGTCGTCGCGGGCAAGGCCCACCCGGCCGACGACGGCGGCAAACGGCTGGTCCAGGAGCTGGTGCGGTTCGCCGACGACCCGCGGGTGCGCCACCGCATCGTCTTCCTGCCGGACTACGGCATGGGCATGGCGCAGAAGCTCTATCCGGGCTGCGACGTCTGGCTGAACAACCCGCTGCGCCCGCTGGAGGCGTGCGGCACCAGCGGGATGAAGGCGGCGCTGAACGGCTGCCTCAACCTGTCCGTGCGCGACGGCTGGTGGGACGAGTGGTTCGACCCGGACTTCGGGTGGGAGATTCCCACCGCCGACGGCTCGGCCGTGGACGAGGACCGGCGCGACGAGCTGGAGTCGAACGCCCTGTACGCCCTCATCGAGGACCGGGTCGCCCCCCGCTTCTACGACCGGGGCCCCGACGGCCTGCCCGGCCGGTGGATCGAGATGGTCCGCTCCACCCTGGTGAACCTGGGTCCGAAGGTGCTCGCGGGCCGGATGGTGCGCGAGTACGTGGAGCGGCTCTACACGCCGGCCGCCCAGTCCCGGCGGACCCTGGAGCCCGAGGCCGCGCGCGCCCTCGCCCAGTGGAAGGCGAAGGTGCGGACGGCCTGGCCGGGGGTCCTCGTCGACCACGTGGAGTCGGTCGCCGACACCGCTGCGGGCGGTTCGGCGGAGCTGGGCGGGACTCTGACGCTGCGGGTGCGGATCGCGCTCGGCGGCCTGGACCCAAACGACGTTGAGGTGCAGGCGGTCGCGGGCCGGGTCGACTCCGGTGACGCCATCGCCGACGCCCAGACCTTCCCGCTGAAGCCGGTGGGCGGCCACGACCTGGAGGACCGCCGGCTGTACGAGGGCACGCTCACCCTGGACCGGACGGGGCCGTACGGCTACACCGTCCGCGTCCTGCCCGCGCACACGCTGCTGGCCTCCGGCGCCGAACTGGGCCTCGTCGCGCTGCCGACCGGGGCCGCGGCGGAGGAAGCGGGCGTGCTGATGCGCTGAGCGCGCGCCCGGCGCGGGGCCTCGCCCGGGTGCGGCCGGACCGGTCGAGGCCCCGCCGGTCACCGGCGGGGCGCTCCATGGCGAACGGCCCGGGAGGGGGCGTACTCCTCCCGGGCCGTTCCGTGCTGGGTCCCGCCGGCCGGTGGGCCGGGCGGGGTCAGAAGGTGAGCTTGAAGCTGTTGATGCGGCCGACGTCCTGCCGTGCGACGTCCTGGACGCGCAGCTTCCAGACGCCGTTGGCCGCCTCGGACGAGGCGTTCACCGTGTAGGTGGTCACCACGTTGTCCGCGGAGTCGCCGCTGGAGGAGTTCTTGAGCCGGTAGGCGCTGCCGTCGGGGGCCACCAGGTCGACGACCAGGTCACCGCGCCAGGTGTGGGTGATGTCCACGCCGACCTTGAGGGTGCTCGGCGCGTTGCCGGCCACGCCGGAGACGGTGACCGAGCTGGTCACGGCCGCACCGGCGTCCGGGATCGAGACCGGGGTGGTGTTCTCGAACACCTTGCCGCCCGGGTCCGGGTCGCCGCCGCCGGGCCGCGAGCCCACGTTGACGCCGGCCCAGGCGTGGGCCACCGCCGCGTACTCGGGGCTGGTGGCCCCGTACAGCTCACCGGCGACCGCGAGCGTGCCGGTGCGCGCGGCGGCGTAGTTCGTGGTGGAGGTGAACTTGGTGGTGAGCGCCTTGAACCAGATCTGCATCGCCTTCTCCCGGCCGATGCCGGTCACCGGGAGCCCGTCCGAGGTCGGGGAGTCGTAGGCGACCCCGTTGACGGTCTTGGCGCCGCTGCCCTCGGAGAGCAGGTAGAACCAGTGGTTCGCCGGGCCCGAGGAGTAGTGGACGTCGACGTTGCCGATGCCCGAGTACCAGTAGTCCTTGGACGAGCCGTCCCTGGAGGGCTTGTCCATGTAGCGCAGCGGGGTGCCGTTGCCCCTGATGTCGATCTTCTCGCCGATCAGGTAGTCGCCCGGGTCCTCCGCGGTGTCGGAGTGGAACTCCACGCCCGCGGCGACGATGTCGGAGGTGGCCTCGTTCAGGCCGCCGGACTCGCCGCTGTAGACCAGCCTGGCGGTGGCCGAGGTCAGGCCGTGCGTCATCTCGTGGGCGGCCACGTCCAGGGAGGTCAGCGGCTTGACGTTGCCGTCGCCGTCGCCGTACGTCATGCAGAAGCAGCTGTCCTGCCAGAACGCGTTGACGTAGTTGTTGCCGTAGTGGACCCGGGAGTACGCGCCGACGCCGTCCCCGCGGATGCCGCTGCGGCCGTGCACGTTCTTGTAGTAGTCCCAGGTCTCTGCGGCCCCGTAGTGGGCGTCCGCGCCGGCCGTCTCGGCGTTCTGCGGAGTGCCGTCGCCCCAGACGTCGTCCGAGCCGGAGAACAGGGTGCCGGTGCCGGAGCTGCCCCGGTTCAGGTTGTACGTCCTGTGGTTGCCGCGCGTGGTGTCGGTCAGCGTGTACGAGGGCGCGGTGCCCAGGGTGACCTGGCCGTTGTACTGCGTGTTGCCCGTGCCGTTGTGGACGGCCTGCCACTCGTACAGCTTCTCGCCGGAGGAGGCGTCGGTGAGCACGTGCAGCTCGTTGGGGGTGCCGTCGTGCTGGAGTCCGCCGACCACGGTCTCGTACGCGAGCTGCGGGGAGCCGCCGCCCAGCCAGATCACCTTGCGGGGGGCCTGGCTCGCCTCGGTCGCCTTGGACCCCTCGGCCTTCGCCGCGCCGAGCGCCTGCTTCTCGGCGGCGGCCGGGGCGACGTCGGCGGTGAGGCCGACGGCCTTCAGCTGCGCGGAGGTCGCGGTGGACGCCCTGCTGACGCCCTCGGTCCGCCCGGCCGGGGACTCCTTGACCACCAGGTCGCCGCCGAGGACGGGGAGCCCGCCCAGGGTGCGCTCGTAGCGGGTGTGCGTGGTGCCGTCACGGTCCTGGACGACATCGCGGACCACGAGCTTCTCGGTGGACCCGAGACCGAGCTCCTTGGCCGCGGCCGCCCTCGTGGAGTTCGCCTCGCGGAGCAGCTCGGCGCGCTGGGCGGGGGAGAGCTTCGCCGGCACCGCCGCAGGGTCGGCCTTCGTGCCGGCGGTGATGCCGCCGAGGGGGGCCGACGCGGGGGTGGTGGTGGCGGTCGCGGCGCCGGACGGGACGGCGACGGCGATCATGGCTGCTGCGGCTATCAGAGCGCCGGTCGCGGTGGTGCGACGGCTGGGCGTGGATCTCACGCGGTCTCCTTCTGCGAGGGGGGTACCGGCGGCGCTGGACGGGCCGTCCGGACGGTGCAGGCGGTGCGCAGAACGGGGTGAACAGTGTCAGCAAAGCGTCAGTTATGTCAGGGGCGCGTCAACAAGTTGGCCGGAACTCGTCCGTTGCCGAAAAGGTCATGTTCGTTAAGCGGACGTTTCACCGAACATGGCCCTCGTGTTACCGGAGGGCGGCAGCACCGGTATGCACAGGGTGGTCACAGGTTTCGTCCACGGAGAGCGCCGGGCCGCTCCCGGCGGAGGGGGCGGTGTGGACCACCTGGTGAGACGGGGGCGCGTTCTGGCCAGATCCCGCTGCCGGAATCCGCCGGTCCGTCAGGGGCGCCTATCCGGTGGCCGTTCGCCGGTGGACGCGGACCGGCCGGGTCCGGAACGAGGGCTGAGCGGGGCGGGCCGGTAGGCCGGCCGCACGGCCGCAGGGTTCCGTACCCGAGCGTGTACGGCTCCTTCCGCGGCCTTGCCCGTGCGAGCCCCGCGCCGCGCCCGGCCGAACCCCTGGGGAGCCGGCAGGTGCGGCAGCCGCCCTGTGGGGCAGGTCACAGGTGCCGTCCACGGTCCAGTACAACTCAGCACCACCCGTAGCGGTCACACTCCATGGCCTCACCCGTGTCCCCCTCCACCTTCGAAACCGGGCGGCCTCCCAGCCTTTGTGCCGCTCCGTCGGCACCCAGACTTCTCAGAGGTCCTCATCTCATGAAGCTCCGCCGCGCCATGGCCGCCGCCGCCGCGACCGCCGTCCTCGCCCCGGTCACTCTGCTGTCGTCCTCCGTCGCCTTCGCGACCCCCAGCCCCGCCCCCGAAACCACCGAAACCACCGAAACCCCCGAGGCCGCCGTACCGGAGGAGTCCGAGACGTCCCCGGCGGCCGAGGAGCCCGAGGCCCCCGCGTCGGAGGAGGCGTCGCCTACCCCGCCGACGGCCGAGAACGGGGAGCCGTCTCCCGCCGCCGAGCAGCCCGAGACGGCCCCGTCCCCCGCCGGGACCGTCACCGCGCCCTCGCCGACGCCGTCCGCTGCCTCGCCCGCCGACATATGCGAGGGCACAGAGGAGCCGGAGTTCGACAAGAACCTGCGCACCACGCTCTCCGGACTCCCGTCCGAGGTCGTCGCGGGCAGCGGGTTCCACGGCTTCCGGCTGAACGTGGTCAACAAGGGCGACAACGCCTACCAGCGCGTCGACCTCGGAGTCTTCGCCGCGCAGGTGGACACCGACACCTGGGAGGAGACCACGGGTCACCTCACGCTCCAGTTCAAGGACCCGGAGACGGGCGTCTGGACGGACATCTCCCTCGCGGACGAGGAGACCGCCGGCTACCTCGGCTACACCGACATCCGGGCCCAGGAGTCCTTCGCGATCGACATGCGGCTGAGCGTCGGCGCGAAGGCCCCCGCCGGCTTCGGCTTCGCCATCACCATCGGCCTCTACGCCGACGACAAGGGCAACTGCGTCTTCGCGGACAGCGAGGAGTTCTATGTGTTCGACGTCCTCGCCGCCGACGCCGACCCCGGCAAGCCCAACGAGGCCGAGCCCCAGGAGGGCGGCAGGAAGCCGCTGCCGGCCAAGCCCGTGGGCGACACCGAGGTGAAGCCAGAGGGGACCCTCGCCCAGACCGGTTCCGACTCCGGCCTGCCGGTCATCGCGACCATCGGCGGGGTGGCCGTCCTCGCCGGCGCCGGTGTGGTCTTCGCCCTGGGCCGTCGCCGCCGCGGCCACACGGCTGCCTGACACGGCGCAGGGGGCGTTCCCTCCTCCGCCCGGCCGGGCGGAGGAGGGAACGCCCCCTGCGCGTGGGTCCTGCCCGCCTCCCGGTCGGCCGGTCATGGGCCGCGCCGCCCCCGGGCCGGCTGCCGGGGGAGACGGCCCGGGGAACCTCAGGGGCGCGGATCAGCAGCCGTACCGGGTCGGGCCGGAAGCTGCCGCAGCGCGCCCGGGGCGCCGTCTCGGCAGGGCCGTGTTCACGACCTGGACGGTCTCACCGCAACCAGGGACGGCGGGACGCCCCGGCGCCCTGCCCCCGCCCGGGGCGCGTCGGCGGCGGTCGGCGGCGGTCGGCGGGCGCGCGTCGAGCTGTCCGGTGGCGGGGCGGGGCCGCGTCCGGGCGGGGCCGCCGCCACCGCGGGACTACAGGCGGCGGTACGTGCGGCCGCCGCGCCGGGGGAGGGCCCGCGGGTCGTTCGCTCCGTCGGTCGCGGTGATCTCCAGCGCGAGGTGCAGTTCGGCGCGGACGGTGGCGTCGGTGAGGTTGCGCCCGAGGCGTTCGGCGCACTGGGTGAGCCAGATCGCCAGGGTCGTGCGGTGGACGTGCAGTTCGGTCGCGGCGGGTGCGGCCTTGGCGCGGTGGCGCAACCAGCAGGCCAGCGCGATCCGCAGGTGGGGTTCGAGGCCGCCGACCAGGCCCGCGGCCCAGGCGCGCGCCACGTCCGTGTCCAGGATGCCGCCCGGCAGCGCCTCCAGCCGGGCCGGACCGGACGGCACGGCGGCCGCGCCCCGGCCTCCCGCCGTCGGCTTCCGGCTCTCCTCCCGGTCCTCGCCACGGGTGGGAGCGCGCAGGGCGAGCAGCAGATGCGCCTGCACGGTGACGTCGGCCAGGTCGGCGTCGAGCACCTCGCCCAGGTCACGCAGACGGGCCCGGACGGTGCCGGCCGAAAGCCCGAGCGCCGCGGCGGCGCGGGGGGTGCTGCCGGCACGGAGCCACACCATGAGCAGATGCCGGAGGGCGAGGGGCAGCGGGGCGAGGACGGACCCCGCCCACCGGGCGTAGGGAGCGGCGGGAAGGAGGCGGGCGAGCTGGGTGGCGCCGACGGCGTCGGCGGGGACGACCCGGTGGGCCGGAGTGGCGCTGTACCGCGCGGCGGCCGCGTCGGCGTGCGCGGTGGCCATCTCGGCCAGCGGGAGCGGCCCGGCCAGGCCCGCGAGCAGCTGGTGACGCTCGCTCACCCGGGAGACCAGGCGCAGAATCCGCCCGTCGTCGCACCCGTGGTGGAGCTCGGCGACGACGAGTTCGCCCTCCAGCCGCCCCATCAGGGTGCGGGCGACGGCGCGCGCGGCCAGCAGGGAGGGGCGGGCGGCCCGCCACAGGACCTGATGGGCGGTGGGGACGTCGCGGCCGGAGAGCCGGTAGACCGTGACGTGGGTGAGTCCCTCGGCGCCCAGGGCGTCGGTGACGGCGGTGGTGTGGCCGGCCAGCAGCAGCCGGAGCAGAGTGGTGTGGAGCGCCATCTGCTCGGCCCTCAGTTCGGCGGCGCGCTGCCCGCGCACCTCCAGGAGGGCCGCGGCGGTGGCGGCGACGAGCGCGGTGTGCTCTGCGGGCGCGGTGGGCGCCGGCGCCAGGACGAGGACGGCCCCCGCCGCCGGGCGCAGGACGTGGCGCGGGTGCTCCTGGGGGTGCGCGGCGGCGTGGACGCCGTCGGAGGCCGCGGTGGCGGGGGTGCTGTAGACGGCCCCGGCGATCGGGTCGGCCAGCACCGCCGACCCGCCGATCAGGGCGGCGGCCTCGCTGATCAGGTGCGCACCGGACCGGGTGGCCGCCCGCAGCAGCCTGCCCGCCGTCTCCCGGCCGTCCCGCGGGTCGGCGGCCCCGCGGTCGGTCGTGCCTGTGGTGCTCATGCTGCAACCCTCTGCGGGCCGTGCGCGCCGCGCACCCGGAAAAGGGTGCGCGGCACGTCAGGTGCGGACGTGTCAGGGGACGCGGGCGACGGCCCCCCACCCGGCCCGGTCCGTGGTGGTGCCGGTGGACGAGTCGGGCCGCCAGTTCGGCCAGGAGACCATCCCGGGCTCCACCATCTCCAGCCCGTCGAAGAACGCGATCGTGGTCTCCGGCTCCCTGAATATGTAGGGAATCGCCCCGCTCGCGTTGTACTCGTCCTGCACGGCGCGGTGGGCGTCGTCGGACGCGGTGGAGTGGGAGAGCGCGAGGTGGCTGCCCGAGGGCAACCGCTCCACCAGCCGCCTCACCAGGGACAGGGCGTCGTCCCAGTCGACGATGTGCCCCAGCACGTCCGAGATCACCAGCGCGACCGGCTGCGTCAGGTCCAGGGTTCTGGCCGCTCCGGCGAGCACGGCCTCGGTGTCGCGCATGTCCGCCTCGACGTAGGCGGTCGCGCCCTGGGGGCTGCTGGTCAGCAGCGCGTGGACGTGCAGCAGGACCAGGGGGTCGTGGTCGACGTAGACGATCCTCGACTCCGCGGCGATCCGCTGGGCGACCTCATGGGTGTTGTTCGCCGTCGGCAGCCCCGCGCCGACGTCCAGGAACTGCCGGATTCCGGCGTCCCGGGCGAGGTAGGTGACCGTCCGGCGCAGGAAGTCCCGCGACTCCTTCGCGAACGTCTCGATCAGCGGGTACTTGTCACGGTAGGCGTCGCCCGCCGCCCGGTCCGCCGGGAAGTTGTCCTTCCCGCCGAGCCAGTAGTTCCACACGCGCGCCGAATGCGCGACGCTCGTGTCGATCTGCGCGGGCAGCTCAGGCCCATTCCCGGTCGTACTCATCCTGCAGAACCTCCTTCGTTCGGGCCGGACGCATCGCCATCACGCACGACACGTCCAGCATTGCCTGGTACGCCTGCACCGACGGGTTGGTGTCGCACACCTCCGCCGTTCCGGGCAGCCCGCCCTCGCGCACCACGTGGTCCGCGATCTCCCGGATCTCCACCCGGTAGAGACTCAACGCCGGTACCCCCGTCAGCGGGTGGGGCGGCGCGCCCTCGTGGTGGAGCTGCACCGTCGTCCCCCGCCGCCCGGCGGCCCTCTGGAGCGCGGTGAGCTGCTCGCGCATCACCTCCGCGCTGCCGACCCGGCAGCGCAAAGCCGCGACCGGCAGCACCGCCCACACGCGCGCCTGCTGTTCCGTGAGCCGCCTCTGACGCTCCGCCAGCAGATCCGCACGCCGTCGTCGCGCCGCAGCGTCCAGCTCCGGGCGCAGCGCGGCGTCCACGGCCATGGCGTAGGCCGGGGTCCGCAGCAGCAGGGGCACCAGCGCCGGGTCCCACGTGCGCACGAAACACGCCGCGGACTCCACGCTCATCAGGTCCATCAGCCACGGGTCCATCGCATCACGCCACGGATGCCACCAGCCCGGCATGTTCGCCGCGTTCAGCCGGCCCATGATGTCGTCGGTCTCCGCCGCGCCCGCCCCGTAGGCACAGAGCAGATCGGACACCTGTCCCACATCCAGGGAGGTCTGCGCCTGTTCCAGGCGCCGCAGCGTCGACGGGTGCCACCCCAGCTCCTTCGCGGCCTGGGGCACGGACAGGCCCGCCCCTTCCCGCAGGAGCCGCAGACGGGCCACCAGGACCAGGTGCTGCGCCGTCGCGCCAGACCGTTCACGTGCCATGGCCCGCCCTCCCTTCCCGCTCTGGCTCGATCTGTCCGACACTCCGCGCAGACTGCGCGCAGTGCACACAGCGCACCTTGCGACGACCGCACGCCGCTCTCATGGTGAGTATCGCCGACTCCGTCCGACGTCACACGGTGGACTCGGACCGTCCTCACTGCCTCCAGCACCTCCGCGGAGCCCCATGACCACCTCGACCACCGGCCTTCCGCGCGCCCCCGCCGACACCCTTTCCCACCGCCGCCCGAACACGCGCTCGCGGCAACGCCGTTGGCCGGCCGACGCCCCGGCCCGCCGGAACGCCGCGCCCGAGGACGCCGACGACGACGCGCCGGCCGTCCACGAGCCGGTCACCCCCTTCGTCGCCCCCGCCCTCCCGACCACGCGCCTGGGCCGGACCGCCCCCCGGGGCGCCCCGCCCGCGCCGCACCCGGCGACCACGCACGCCCGCACCCTGGAGCCCGCCTCGTGAACCACCCGAACCTGACCCTGCTGCCGACCGTCGCCTCCCCGGGGCCGTCCCCGGCCCGCCCCCTCGACCTCCGGGTCCGCGTCCAGCGGATTCAGATCGACGAACTCGTCGTCGAGGACCCCCGCCTGGTCCTCGCACACGCCCGCCGGGCCGTCCGCACGGACCCGGACGCGGCGGCCCTTCTCGGGTACAGCCCCGCTGCCCCGCTGTCCCTCCCCGCCGCGACCGCACTGCTGTGCGCGCTCCACGAAGCCGAAGAACTCACCGGGATGGGCCTGCGCCCCGCGCGCAGGACCACCCGCGTCACCGCCTCCGACCAGCAGACCGAGCCCGTCTCCCTGGTGCTGTCCGACACCCCGCGCCGGCAGGAGGGCTGACCGGCCGTGCGACGGCCGGGCCCGCCGCGCGGAGGAGGCCACCCGGCACGCCCGCGCGACGGGGCGGGCACGGGAGGCGGCGTCGGCCCGGACAGCCCTCGGCAGCCGCTTTGACGCCGCGGTGCGCACCGGCCGCCGAAACCGGGCGACGGGTGCGCACCGCGTGACGGGGCCCGGGCGCCCTTCCCTCAGGCCAAGCTGTCCTTCCACGTCCGGTGCAGCCCCGCGAACCGCCCCGTCCCGCCGATCAGTTCGGCGGGCTTGCCGTCCTCGACGATCCGGCCGCCCTCCATCACCAGCACCCGGTCCGCGATCTCCACCGTCGACAGCCGGTGGGCGATCACCACCGCCGTGCGGCCGTGCAGCACCGTGTCCATGGCCCGCTGCACGGCGCGCTCGCCGGGGATGTCCAGGGAGCTCGTCGCCTCGTCGAGGATCAGCACCGCAGGGTCGGCCAGCAGAGCGCGGGCGAAGGCCACCAACTGCCGCTGGCCCGCCGAGATCCGCCCGCCGCGCTTGCGTACGTCGGTGTCGTAGCCGTCGGGCAGGGAGGCGATGAAGTCGTGCGCGCCGATCGCCTTCGCGGCGTGCTCGATCTCCTCGCGCGTGGCGTCCGGACGGCCGATCGCGATGTTCTCCGCGACCGTCCCGGAGAACAGGAAAGCCTCCTGCGTCACCATCACCACGCCCCGGCGCAGCCCCGCCGTGTCCAGGTCGCGCAGATCCACCCCGTCCAGCAGGACCCGGCCGTCGGTGGGGTCGTAGAAGCGGGCCAGCAGTTTGGCGAGCGTCGACTTGCCCGCCCCCGTCGAGCCGACGACCGCCACCGTACGGCCCGCCGGGATGTGCAGGTCGAAGCGGGGCAGCACCTCGCCGCCCGTACGGTAGGCGAACCGCACGCCGTCGAACGTGACGTCCCGGCCCGGGAGCCCGCCGGATCGGGGCGGCAGCTCCTTGGGGTCGTCGGTCTCCGGCACGGTCGGGGTCTGGGCCAGCAGGCCGGCGATCTTCTCCAGCGAGGCGGCCGCCGACTCGTAGGAGTTGAGGAACATGCCGAGCCGGTCGATCGGGTCGTACAGCCGGCGCATGTACAGCACGGCCGCCGCCAGCACCCCGAGCGCCAGGGTCCCGTCGGCCACCCGGTAGGCGCCCCACAGCACCATGCCGGCGACCGCCGTGTTCGCCACCAGCCGTGAGCCGACGACATAGCGGGCCATCTCCAGGATCGCGTCGCCGTTCGTCCGCTCGTGGTGGCCGTTCAGCGCGGCGAACGCGGCGTCGTTGGACCGCTCCCGGCGGAAGGCCTGGACCGGGCGGATGCCGTTCATCGTCTCCGCGAACTTCACGATGACCGCGGCGATCGCCGTCGAACGGGTCCCGAACACGACGGACGCCCGCCGCCGGTACATCCGTACCAGCAGGTACAGGGGTACGAAGGAGAGCGCGGCGATCGAGCCGATCCCCAGGTCGAGCCAGAGCAGCAGCAGCGAGATCGACACGAACGACAGGACCACGCCGATCAGCTCCTGGAGCCCCTCGCTCAGCAGTTCCTGCAACGACTCCACGTCCGTCGTCGACCGCGAGATGAGCCGGCCGGAGGTGTAGCGCTCATGGAAGTCCACACTCAGCGCCTGCGCCTGCCGGAAGATCCGGCCGCGCAGGTCGAGCAGCGCGTCCTGGTTGATCCGGGCGGCGGCCCGGACGAAGCCGTACTGGAGGAGGCCCGCGCCCACCGAGCACAGCGCGTAGCCCACCGCGACCGCGATCAGCGGCCCGTAGTCGTGGTCCCGGAACGCCGGGACCCCGCTGTCGATCGCGTACGCCACCAGGAGCGGGCCCGCCTGCATCGCCACCTGCTGGACCACCAGCAGGACGGCCGCGACCGCGACCCTGCCCCGCATCGGCGCCAGCAGCGAGAGCAGCAGGGCGCGGGTCGCGCCGGGCGGTGCGGGCAGGGCGTCCCGGTCGAACGGATCGCCGCCCTCCCGCCCCCCGGACGCGACCGGGCCCGCGGGACGGCCCTCGTCGTCGGCGGCGGGAAGCGAAGCGTCATCGGCGGTCGTCGTCATCGGGCACTGCCCTCCTCTGCGGGGACCTGCTGGACGGGGGCGGGCTCAGGGCCGGAGGGGGCGGCGGGGGCCGGCTCCCGGTCGGCCCCCGCCCCTGCGGCAGCGGCTTCGGAGTCCGCGATCGCACGGCCCCCGGCGACCGGCCCACCGTGCCCGGCGCCCGACATCAGCCAGGCGTACTCGGCGTTGCCGCGCAGCAGCTCCTGATGGGTGCCGACCGCGGCGATCCGGCCCCCGGACAACAGCGCCACCCGGTCCGCGAGCATCACGGTCGAGGGCCGGTGCGCCACCACGAGCGCCGTCGTCTCCTCCAGGACCCGCCGCAGCGCCGCCTCCACCAGGGTCTCCGTGTGCACGTCCAGCGCGGACAGCGGGTCGTCCAGCACCAGGAAGCGCGGCTCCCCGACCACGGCACGGGCGAGCGCCAGCCGCTGGCGCTGACCTCCGGAGAGGCTCAGTCCCTGCTCGCCGACCTCGGTGTCCAGCCCCTGCGGCAGACCGTCCACGAAGTCGGCCTGCGCCACCGAGAGCGCCCGGCGCACCTGGTCCTCCTCGGCGTCGGCCGCGCCCATCCGGACGTTCTCACCGACCGTCGCGGAGAACAGCGTCGGCTCCTCGAACGCCACCGACACCAGCTCCCGCAGCCGGGAGCGCTCCATCGTGGCGATGTCCTCGCCGTCCAGGGTGATCCGCCCGCCGGTCACCTCGTGCAGCCGGGGCACCAGCGCGGTGAGCGTCGTCTTGCCGGAGCCGGTGCCGCCCACCAGGGCCATCGTCTCCCCCGGCCGGATGTGCAGATCGACGCGGGCGAGGACCGGTGCGGCGTCCGGGGCCGCGTCCGGATAGCGGAACTCGACACCCTCGAACACCATCCCGGCGGCGGTGGCCGGCGCTCCCTTCCGGGCCGCGGAGGCGCCCGGCTCCTGGGCCACGTCCATCACCTCGAAGTACCGGTCGGTCGCGGTCGCCGACTCCTGGCTCATCGCCAGCAGGAACCCGATCGACTCCACCGGCCAGCGCAGCGCGAGCGCCGTGGAGAGGAAGGCCACCAGCGTCCCCGCCGACAGCGTGCCGTCCGCCACCTGGATCGTGCCGAGCACCAGCGCGGCCCCGATCGCCAGCTCCGGGATCGTGGTGATGAGCGCCCAGATCCCGGCGAGCAGTCGCGCCTTGCCCAACTCCGTGTGATGCAGCCGCCGCGACAGCGCCCGGAACGCGCGCGCCTGACTGCGGTGGCGCCCGAAGCCCTTGACGATGCGGATGCCCAGCGCGCTCTCCTCGACGACCGTGGCGAGGTCGCCGACCTGGTCCTGGGCCCGGCGTGCCACCACCGAGTACTTCGTCTCGAACAGCGAGCACAGGATCATCAGCGGCAGGGCGGGCGCCAGCAGCACCAGTCCGAGCGCCCAGTCCTGGGCGAACAGGAGGACGAAGCCGACGAGGATGGTCGTCGCGTTCACGAACAGGAAGGTCAGCGGGAACGCCAGGAACATCCGCAGCAGCATCAGGTCCGTGGTCCCGCGCGACAGCAGCTGGCCGGAGGCCCAGCGGTCGTGGAAGGCGATCGGCAGCCGTTGCAGATGGCGGTAGAGGTCGGCCCGCATCGACGCCTCGACCCCGGCCAGCGGACGCGCCACCAGCCAGCGCCGGAACCCGAACAGCACCGCCTCCGCGACGCCGAGCAGCAGCAGGTACAGCGCCCCCAGCCAGACGCCGCCGGGATCGCGGTCGGCGACCGGGCCGTCCACCATCCACTTCAGGACCAGCGGGATCACCAGCCCCAGACAGGACGCCAGGACCGCCACGAAGGCAGCGGTGAACAGGCGGACCCGGACGGGCCGGACATAGGGCCACAGGCGCAGGAGGGAGCGCACGGCGGACCGGTCCGTGTGCTCGGCAGGCTTTTTGGGCATCAGGGGCGACTTTACGTTTCACCGCTGACATCGGTCCTGTGATTTTCCTCCTCCGGGACCGCCCGCCGGAGCAGCAGGCCGCCGTGGCCGTCGGCTGCGACCGGGGCGTCCTCGGCTGACCGCGCCCACGCCCGCCGGGCCCGTCACGCGGCCACCCGCAGCAGCAGCACCGAACGGGCCGGAACGGTCGTCTCCGTGCCGCCCTGCCACACCGTGCCGGGAGCCTCGGCCTGCCGCTCCCGCGAGGTGTCCAGGAGCAGTTCGTAGGCGTGCGCCCACGGGGCCCCCGGCAGCGCGAAGCCCGTCGGCTCCGCGCCCGCGTGCAGCACCGCCAGGAAGCTGTCGTCGACGACCGGCTCGCCGCGCGCGTCACGCCCCGGGATGTCCCGCCCGGAGAGGTAGAGACCGAGCGTGGCGGCGGGGGCGTACCAGTCGCCCTCCGTCATCTCCCGGCCGTCCCGCGCGAACCACGCCAGGTCACGGAGCCCGCCCGGGGCCTGGGCCCGGCCGGAGAAGAACGCCCGGCGGCGCAGTACCGGGTGGGCGTGCCGCAGCCTCAGCACCCGGGCCGTCAGCTCGGTCAGGTCCCGCCACTCGGGCCGCTCCAGGAGCGACCAGTCCAGCCAGCCGGTCACGTTGTCCTGGCAGTAGGCGTTGTTGTTGCCGCCCTGGGTCCGGCCCATCTCGTCGCCCGCCACCAGCATCGGCACCCCGGTGGAGAGCAGCAGCGTGGTCAGCAGGTTGCGGAGCTGGCGGCGGCGCAGCGCGTTGACCTCCCCGTCCGTGCTCTCCCCCTCCGTCCCGCAGTTCCACGCCCGGTTGTCGTCGGTCCCGTCCCGGTTGCCCTCCCCGTTGGCCTCGTTGTGCTTGCGCTCGTAGCTGACCAGGTCGCGCAGGGTGAAACCGTCGTGCGCGGTGACGAAGTTGACCGAGGCGTACGGGCGGCGGCCGCCCCAGGCGTACAGGTCGCTGGAGCCGGTCAGGCGGTAGCCGAGGTCCCGTACGTCGGGGAGCGCGCCGCGCCAGAAGTCGCGCACGGCGTCACGGTAGCGATCGTTCCACTCGGCCCACAGCGGCGGGAACGCCCCGACCTGGTAGCCGCCGTCGCCCACGTCCCACGGCTCGGCGATGAGCTTGACCCGGCGCAGCACCGGGTCCTGGGCGATCACCGCGAGGAACGGCGAGAGCATGTCGACGTCGTGCGTCGAGCGGGCCAGCGCCGCCGCCAGGTCGAAGCGGAAGCCGTCGACGCCCATCTCGGTGACCCAGTAGCGCAGCGAGTCGGTGATCAGCCGCAGCACCTGGGGCCGTACGACGTGCAGGGTGTTGCCGCAGCCCGTGTAGTCGGCGTAGCGGCGGGGGTCGTCCCGCAGGCGGTAGTAGCCCTGGTTGTCGATGCCGCGCAGCGACAGCGTCGGGCCCAGCTCGCCCGCCTCCGCGGTGTGGTTGTAGACGACGTCGAGGATCACCTCGATCCCGGCGTCGTGCAGGGCGCGCACCATCCGCTTGAACTCGCCGACCTGCCCTCCCGTGGCGCCGGACGCGGAGTAGGCGGCGTGCGGGGCGAAGTAGCCGATGGAGTTGTAGCCCCAGTGGTTGCGCAGCCCGCGCCGCAGCAGATGGTCCTCGTGGGCGAACTGGTGGACCGGGAGGAGTTCGACGGCGGTCACCCCGAGCCGGGTGAGGTGCTCGATCGCGGCGGGGTGCCCGAGCCCCGCGTACGTGCCGCGCAGTTCGGGCGGGACGCCCGGGTGGAGCTTGGTGAAGCCGCGTACGTGGAGTTCGTAGATGACGGAGTCGGCCCACGGGGTCTTGGGGCGGCGGTCCTGCGCCCAGTCGTCGTCATCGTGGACGACGACGCCCTTGGGCACGAAGGGCGCGGAGTCCCGGTCGTCGCGCACGGTGTCGGCGACCTGCTGCTCGGGCCAGTCGCGCACATGCCCGTAGACCTCGGGCGGCAGGGTGAACGAGCCGTCGACCGCACGGGCGTACGGGTCCAGAAGCAGCTTGGCCGCGTTCCACCGTGCCCCCGTCCAGGGGTCCCAGCGGCCGTGCACCCGGTACCCGTAGCGCTGCCCCGGCCACACCCCCGGCACGAAACCGTGCCAGATCTCGTGGGTCAGCTCGCTCAGGGGGCGGCGGGTCTCGGCGCCCCGTTCGTCGAAGAGGCACAGCTCGACGGCCTCCGCCCCGCCCGCCCACAGGGCGAAGTTGGCGCCCGCGACCCCGTCCGGCCCGATCCGGTAGCGCGCCCCCAGCGGCGTCGGGGCCCCCGGCCACACGGCGGGGGCGCCCGCTTGCGCGGGCAGGGCGTCGGCGCGCCCCGCACGGGCGGGGCGCGCGCGCAAGGTCGCGGCGGGTGCCAACGAGGCCTCCGCGTCCGGCGCCCCTCCGGCGCCCGCTCCGCCGCCGGGCCCGGTCGGGTCCGGCGGCGGAGCGGCCTCCGCCGTCCGTCCCGCCGGTTCTTCCCCTGTCTCCTGCTCGGCTGCGCTGGACACCGTGTCGCCTCCCGCGGCTCGTGAGGACGGGGGACCGGCAGGGGAGCGCGGCGTCCCGGCCGCGGCCCCTCCCCGGTGTGGTTCTCCCCTCTGTTCTGCCCACCGGTGGGCCCACCCTCACGTGCCCCCCGAGCGGCCCCGGTCGTTGGGGGAGCGTGAATCACACAGCGAAGAGAGCACGGGCCGGCTCGGCCGCCGTGCTGACATGGGTGGGACTGCTGGCCGTGCTGGCCCTGCTGAGCGGCTGCACCAACGCCCGGGAGGCCCTGCTGAACGGCAAGCCGGGAGGATCGCGCGAGGAGATCGGCATCTTCCCCGAGGACGGGGCCGAGGAGGTGGACGAGGAGACCCGGATCGCGGTGAAGGCGCCGGACGGGCGGCTGGAGAGCGTGAAGGTGACGCGGATCGAGGACGCGCAGCAGCAGACGGTCGCGGGCCGCATCGCGCCGGACGGTCGTTCCTGGGCCCCGGAGCCCAAAGCGGCCCGACTCGCCCTGGCGGCCAAGTACAGCATCGACGCGGTGGCCGTGGACGGGGCGGGACGCCGCTCGGCCCGGCACACCACCTTCACCACGCTCGTCCCCGAGCACCGCTTCATCGGCTACTTCAAACCGGAGAACCGGTCCACCGTGGGCACCGGGATGATCGTCTCGTTCTCCTTCAACCGCCCCGTCGCGGACCGGGCGGCGGTGGAGAAGGCCATCCGGGTGACGGCAGAACCGGCGGTGGAGGTCGTCGGCCACTGGTTCGGCAAGGACCGGCTCGACTTCCGCCCGCGTACGTACTGGAAGCCCGGCACAGAGGTCACCGTCGACATCGGGCTGCGTGACGTGGAGGGGGCCCCGGGCGTGTACGGCAGCCAGGACAAGACCGTCGTCTTCACGGTCGGCCGCTCCCAGGTCTCGCGGGTCGACGCGGCGGCGCACACCATGGAGGTGCGCCGCGACGGCAAGCTCCTCAGCACGGTCCCGATCACGGCGGGGGCCCCGAAGACCACCACGTACAACGGGAAGATGGTGGTCACCGAGATGCACGAGGTGACCCGGATGAACGGGGCCACGGTCGGCTTCACGGACGAGAAGGGCAAGGGCGAGTACGACATCAAGGACGTCCCGCACGCGATCCGGCTCACCGAGTCCGGCACCTTCCTGCACGGCAACTACTGGGCCGACGAGGACGTCTTCGGCCAGGAGAACGTCAGCCACGGCTGCATCGGGCTGCGGGACGCCAAGGGCGGCGGCGGCTCCACCCCGGGCGGCTGGTTCTTCGACCAGACCCTGATCGGCGACGTGGTCGAGGTGGTCAACTCGCAGGACGCGAAGGTCGCCCCGGACAACGGGCTCAGCGGCTGGAACCTCGGCTGGAAGAAGTGGAAGGCGGGCTCCGCGCTCCGCTGAGGCGCCGGGCTCCCCGCCCTCGGCCCCCGCCCTCGGGCCTGCCCCGGGCGCCCCGCGCCACCTTGGCCCCTCGCAGGGCGGGTTGGGACGGAACGGTGACATTCCGGAGGGAGTCCGCCCCCGTCGCGGTGTGATTATCTTGCGCCGGGCGTGCCTGTTCGGTGCGCGGGGGTGCAGGCCGTGGCGGGGCCCGGCCGTGCGAGGGGAGACGACCAGAGTGAACGGGCAGCCGATATCGGGGGCATCGGCCGGGGCGGGCAGAAGGCGGAACGGCGGGTCGGGGCTTGTGGCCCTGGCCATGGGCGCGTTGCTGTTGCTGGTGACGGCGTGCGGCGGGAGCGCCGACGCGGAGGACAGGGGCCGGCCCGCGGGCGCGACGAAGACCGAGGACACCCGCGCCTCGCAGGCGGTCGTGACCATCGCGCCCGAGGACGGCGCCGTGTCCGTGGCGACCAGCGGAGCGCTGGAGATCAGCGCGGCGCGGGGCAAGCTGACCACGGTCGAGGTCGCCGACCCCAAGGGCAACGAGGTCAAGGGCGTGATCGCGGCCGACGGCGCGAGCTGGACGCCCGAGCGGCACCTCGCCGCCGCCACCAAGTACACGGTGCACGCGGTCGCGGAGGACGCCGAGGGGCGGGAGTCGGCGAAGGACACTGCCTTCACCACGCTGGTGCCGCAGAACACCTTCATCGGGCAGTACACGCCGGAGGACGGTTCCACCGTCGGGGTCGGCATGCCGGTCTCCATCGACTTCACCCGGGGCATCACCGACCCGGACGCGGTGGAGCGGGCCATCACGGTCACGGCCGAGCCGGCCGTCGAGATCGAGGGCCACTGGTTCGGCAACGACCGCCTCGACTTCCGCCCCCAGAAGTACTGGGCGCCGGGCACGGAGGTGACCGTCGACCTCGCCCTCGACGGGGTCGAGGGGCGGCCGGGCGTCTACGGCAAGCAGGCCAAGAAGGTGAAGTTCACCATCGGCCGCAGCCAGGTCTCCACGGTCGACGCGAGCACGCACCGGATGAAGGTCGTCCGTGACGGCAAGCAGATCAAGGACATCCCGATCTCCGCGGGGGCCCCGGCGACGACCACGTACAACGGGCAGATGGTCATCAGCGAGAAGCTCAAGGTGACCCGGATGAACGGCGACACGGTCGGCTTCGGCGGTGAGTACGACATCAAGGACGTGCCGCACGCCATGCGGCTGTCCACCTCGGGCACCTTCCTGCACGGCAACTACTGGGGCGCGTCCTCCATCTTCGGGAAGACCAACACCAGCCACGGGTGCGTCGGTCTGCGCGACGTGCGCGGCGGGTGGGACGGCCGGACCCCGGCGGCGTGGTTCTACGACAAGTCGCTCATCGGTGACGTCGTCATCGTGAAGAACTCCCACGACAAGACGATTCAGCCGGACAACGGCCTCAACGGCTGGAACATGGACTGGGAGGAGTGGAAGAAGTAGGGACCGGCCCCTGCTTCCCCTTCCGTGCCGCTCGGCGGGCCCGGTGCTGTGACCAACGGCACCGGGCCCGCCCGCGTTAGCCGTGGTTAACCTCTCCCCATGACCGTAACCCTCGAAGTACGCGACAACGTCGGCACGATCCGCCTGGACCGGCCGCCCATGAACGCCCTGGACGTCGCGGTCCAGGACCGGCTGCGGGAGCTGGCCGGCGAGGCCACCCGGCGCACGGACGTGCGCGCCGTGATCCTCTACGGCGGGGAGAAGGTGTTCGCGGCGGGCGCGGACATCAAGGAGATGCAGGCGATGGACCACACGGCGATGATCGTCCGGTCCAAGGGCCTCCAGGACGCCTTCACCGCCGTCGCCCGCATCCCCAAGCCCGTCGTCGCCGCCGTCACCGGCTACGCGCTGGGCGGCGGCTGCGAGCTGGCGCTCTGCGCCGACTTCCGCATCGCCGCGGACAACGCCAAGCTGGGCCAGCCGGAGATCCTCCTCGGGCTGATCCCGGGCGCGGGCGGCACCCAGCGGCTCTCCCGGCTGATCGGCCCCTCCAAGGCCAAGGACCTCATCTTCACCGGGCGCCAGGTGAAGGCCGAAGAGGCGCTGGCGCTCGGCCTGGTCGACCGGGTGGCGCCCGCCGCAGAGGTCTACGAGCAGGCGCACGCCTGGGCCTCCCGACTGGCGAAGGGCCCCGCGCTGGCGCTGCGCGCGGCCAAGGAGGCGGTGGACGCGGGGCTGGAGACGGACATCGACACCGGGCTCACCATCGAGCGGAACTGGTTCTCCGGCCTCTTCGCCACCGAGGACCGCGAGCGCGGCATGCGCAGCTTCGTCGAGGAGGGGCCGGGCAAGGCGACGTTCCTCTGACCGGCCGCCCGGAGGGCGCGCGGTGGCCGAGGCGGTCGGCGTAGTCCGCTCGGGCGGGCCGGTAGTCCCCTCGGGCGGGCCCCTGGGCGGAGTTCATCCGTGCGAGCGGATTATCCGGGCCTTAAGACAACCTTAAGGCCCGGTGCCGCCTCCTTGGGGGTGGGGTTCACCGGTCGCGGCATCGCCGCAGTTCACCCCGGCCTTTCAGGGGTCCGACATGCCAGAGGCATATGCCACAAGCCTTCCCCCGGAGGGGGCGCGCCGGGGGGCGGATTCCCGGGGAACGGCCACGGGGGTCGACCGGTGCGGCCATGATGGTGGGCATGGCGGGCCTGGAGGGTGTGGATCAGCCGCGACCGCGCAGCAGCGCGACCGCGGCACGGCGGACGTCGACCATGGATGACGAACAGGCGTTCAAAGCGCTGGAGTTGTTCGGAAATCCGACCGAGGAGGAAGTCCGGTTGCCGTCGCGCCCGGAGTCCGCGGCGACCGCCCGTCGGCTCACCTCCTGTGTGGTGCTCCGTCAGTGGGCACTCTCGCCGCAGACCGAGGAGTACGCGGTGCTCCTCGTCTCCGAGCTCGTCGGCAACGCGGTGCGTCACACCGGGGCCCGCGTCTTCGGGTTACGCATGGTGCGCCGCCGGGGCTGGATGCGCATCGAGGTGCGCGACCCGTCGCGCGGGCTGCCGTGCCTGATGCCGGTGCGCGAGATGGACGTCAGCGGCCGGGGGCTGTTCCTCGTCGACAAACTCTCCGACCGGTGGGGTGTGGACCTGCTGCCCCGCGGCAAGATCACCTGGTTCGAGATGCGCATCTCCGACCGTTGACACCCCCCGTCGCATCGCCCCCCCGGTCGAGCGGCCGCGGACCTCCCGGCCGTCGGCCCTCCCCAGGCCGTGCGCGCCGGGCCGTGACGCGCAGAGGCCCCCGGGCGGCCGGGGTGCGGCGCTGCGGGGGCTTCTGTGGGGGCCGCGGAAGGTGGGGTGTTGTCCGCGGCCGTTCGCGACGACCTGGGCCCGGGTCGAAGGGGGTCGTGGCTCCGACTATGACAGACGGGCGACCCCGGTGCCAAAAAGGCTTTTCTGGAGTTTCTGGGTCCAATCGGGCATTCCTCGACTGAATCCTTGGTGTGCTCGGTCACTAGCCTGGCATTTCATGCATTCTTATGGTGGCGGTTGAATGATTCACAGATCATGCGGACAGTCACTCAATCGTTAGATTCCGCCCATTCCGCCTCTACTGTGTACCCGGGAAACCGGGGAACGCGAGGTGGACGAGCATGGACGGACACGGGTCCGCGATGGGTCGACGCGGTGTGCTGAGTGCCGGGGCCGGGGCGCTGGCCGCCGCGTTCGCCGGCGGTTGCGCCCGGAGCGAGGGGGCGGGCGGAGCGGCGGGACCGTCCGCCCCGCCCCCGGCTCCGGCGACCGCCGTCGGGGGCGCGGCGCCCGGCCCGCGCCACTTTCCCCGGCTGCCCGTCCAGATCTCCCACGGCCCCCGCGACCGGCCCCGGATCGCCCTCACCTTCGACGGCCGGGGCGACCCGGATCTCGCCCGCACGGCGCTCACCGGCATCGAACGGGCCGGGGCCCGGGTCACGGTCCTCGCCGTCGGCAGCTGGCTCGCCGAGCATCCGGCCATGGCCCGCAGGATTCTCGACGGCGGCCACGAGATCGGCAACCACACCGAGCACCACCTGGACCTCGCCACCCTGGACGAGCACGCGGCGTACGAGGAGATCGCCGCGTGCGCCCGGCGGTTGCGCCGCCTCACCGGGTCCATCGGCTCCTGGTTCCGCCCGCCCTCCGCCCCGTACGCCGACCCGCTCGTCGAACGGCTGGCCCAGCGGGCCGGTTACCCCCATGTCCTGGCTTGCGACGTCGAATCACTCGACCACGCGGCCACCCGGGTCGCGGCGGTCACCCGCAAGGTCGCCGGCGAGCTGCGCAACGGCTCTGTGGTCGGGATGAGCCTCGGCCGCCCGGTCACGGTCGCCGCGCTGCCGCTGCTCCTGGCCGAGATCGGCCGCCGGGGCCTGCGCGCGGTGACGGCCACCGAACTGGTGAGTTGACCGACCGTCCCCGCGTCGGCCCGCCCGGTCCGCCGCCGACGTCACCCGGACGGCCCGATAATCTGACCCCCGACATTCGGCATCACGAAGGGGCGGAACAGTGGCGGACATCGAGTCGGCGCGTACGGCATTCGAGCGGTTCGACCAGAACGGCGACGGCCTGATCACGGCGAGCGAGTACAAGAGCGCGATGGCCCAGCTGGGCGACCCCTTCGTCACAGAGACGGTGGCGCAGGCGGTCATCAACGCCCACGACGCCAACGGTGACGGCCTGCTCACCTTCGAGGAGTTCTGGGCCTCGCGGAACAAGGCCTGAGTCCGCGGCGGCNCCCCCGTCGTGGAACCGGGAGCCGCCGGCGTGTCAGAAGCAGCCCCGCGCGGGGGCTTTCCGGGCGGCCTGGGCGGGCCCGCACGGCTTGCCGCGCCTTCGTCCAGAAGTGAGGATCGGGACCGTGAAGCTCTCCGGACCCCCCGCCGCGACGGCCGCGGCGGACGGCCCCGGCATATCCCCCGCCGCCCCCGCCCCGCCCTTCGCCCGGCCCGTCCGGCCCGAGGCCGCGAGCGCGCCCGGCAGCGGTCGGGCGTGGACCGCCCGGGTCCTGCTGGGCGCGGCCGGCGTGCTGGCCCTCCTCACCGCGCTGTTCGGCCCCGAGCTGCTGGCGCGCGGCACGGGGGAGCTGCGGATGCCCGGCGCGGGTCTCACCACCCTGCTCCGGACCGTCCTGTTCACCGCTCTCGCACTGCATCTGGGCGAACTGGTCGCCCCCCAGCTCCTCCGCCCGGTCCGCGGCCGCCCCAGGACCGCCGTGCGCGGCTGGGCGGTACCCGCCTCCCTCACCGGGGCAGCCGCCGCGGCCGCGCAGATCGCCCACCTCGCCGCCGTCAGCGACCTCGGGATCACCGAGACCTACGGCACCCGTGAAGGGGGGTTGCTCCTCCTCATCGCCAACGGCCTGGCCGTCGCCGCCGGATGCGCCGCGAGCCGGCGTCCGGCCCTCGCCCTCGCCCCGCTCGCCGTCGTCATCGGCGCGGAGGCCCTGCGCGCGCACCCGGAGGCCCACAGCCCCGAGATCGGCGCCGCCCTCACCGTGGTCCACCTGACCGCCGCCTCGCTGTGGGCCGGCGGCCTGCTGTACGTCCTGCGCACCATGTGGCTCTGGCGCGGCTCGCCCATCGCGGCCCGCGCGCTGCTCGGCAGGTACGCACGCCTGGCGATCTGGCTCTACGTCGCGCTCGCCGCCACCGGCACTGCCTCCACGCTGCGCCGACTGCCGCTGGACGTCGTCCTCACCTCCGCCTACGGACGCACCCTGCTGGTCAAACTGGTGCTGATGGCGGGGGTGAGCGCCCTGGCGGTGGCGGCCCGGCGGCGGATGCTCCGGGACACGGACCCGGCGGCCGCCCACCGGCTGGCCCGCGGGGAGCAGGCCGTGCTGGGCGCGGTCGTCGTGGTCTCGGCCCTCCTGACCGTGGCCCCCGACCCGCACTGGATCTCCCTGCGCTAACGGCGCTTCCGGTACGGGTCCCAGCTCCGCAGTTCCTCGTCGCGCGGGGCCCGGACGAGCGCCGGCGGCCCCGGCCCGAAGACCCGCACCGGCCGACGCGCGTCCCACGACGGCCACCCAGGCTCCCCGTCCGCCGCGAAACGCACCCAGGCCGCGTGCATCGCGTCCGCCAGCTCCTGCGGGGCGCCGGGCCCCGTCAGCGCCCGGGTGTCGGGGTGGACGAGGGTGTCGAAGACGAAGCCGAGCTCCAGCGCGTGGCAGGCGCCCAGCCGCTGTACGGGGGAGGGCCAGCCGAACTCGTACACATAGGTCGAGCCGGCGGCGTCCGCCCGGGCGTCGGCCAGCCGGTTGAGGGGGACCCGCAGCAGGAGGTCCGTCGTGAGCGCGCCGAGCAGCTCGCCGGGCGTGGCGTCCGGCCGGGCGGCCCGGTAGACGCGGGCGGTCGCGTTCGGCACCGAGAGCTTCAGCAGGGCCAGGCGGAACCTCAGCCGGCCGAGCCGCTCGGTCAGGCCGCCGGGGACGAACCAGAGCCGGTACTCCTCGGTGTTGGCCCCCATCAGCAGATCGACCCCCGCGCCTGCGCCCGTGCGCAGCGCCTCGGCGGGGTCGTGCGGCAGCAGCTCGCCGTCCACCACGATCGGGAAGGAATCCCGCCCGGTCAGCGGGTTGCCGCCGGCGGTCACCTCCGTCTGCGCGGCCAACAGAGCCTCGGGGTCGACGGCGGCCAGCGCGGCGGCCGTCGCCGGGGCCCTGAGCCGCCTGGCGATCAGCTCGGTCGTCCGGCGCCCCGCGTCCGGCGTCAGGGCGGCGGGCGCCCCGCTCTGGAGCACCGCCCGCCGGAACAGCCCCGCCGCCCGGGGCGCGGCCAGCAGGGCCGCGATGCTCACCGCCCCCGCCGACTCACCGGCCACCGTCACCCGCTCAGGGTCGCCCCCGAACGCCGCGATGGCGTCACGCACCCACTCCAGGGCGGCCAGCTGGTCCAGCAGCCCCCGGTTGGCGGGCGCGTCCGGGAACACGCCGAAGCCCTCCACCCCCAGGCGGTAGTTGACGGAGACCAGCACCACGCCGTCCCGCGCGAACGCCGCCCCGTCGTACACCGGCACCGCCGAGGAACCGTGCAGCAGCGAACCGCCGTGAATCCACACCAGGACGGGGAGCCCGGCCTCGCCGGGGGGCGGCGGCACGGGCGACGGCGTCCACACGTTGAGGTTCAACCAGCCGTCGCCCGGCACCACCGGGTCGGGAAGCAGCCGGTCCAGCGGCGGGGCGTAGGGCCTCTTGGGGGCCGTCGGCCCGAACGCGACGGCCTCGCGCACCCCTGCCCACGGCTCCGGAGGCGCGGGGGCGCGGAACCTCAGCGCGCCCACCGGAGGAGCCGCGTACGGGATGCCGCGGAAGACCGCGACACCCCGCTCCACCGTGCCGCGCACGGTGCCCCACGGCGTGGGCGCCCGTACGGCCGTGACCCGCGGGGGCCTGCTCGCCCCGGTGTCGGACATGGTCCGTGCCACCCCTCTCGCCCGTCGGCGGCGGCCACGCCACCTCGGGGAGGCCGGTCCGGTGGTCAGCGTAGGCGCATGCGCGCCCGGCGGGCCGGCCCGCGACACGCACCGGGAGGCCGACCGGACCGTCTCAGGCGGCGAAGTGCCGGGACAGCGCTTCCCGGTCCTCCCGTTCGACCAGGTCCGGACGGGTGTAGCGCTCGGCGCGCGCGTGGTAGTCGAAGTCGCCCCGCACCAGGCCCCGGTAGTCCCGCACACAGCGCTCCAGGGCGGCCCGGGTGGTGCCGCTGATGCCCGCGGCGTCGATCTCCTCGACCAGTTCCCTTTCGGCGCGCTGCACCCGCTCGACCACCCGGGCGAGTTGGATTCCGGCCTCGTCCACGGCCTCCTGGAGCGTGGAGCGGCGGTCGCGCTGAATGAGCCGCACGGCGTTGTGCTCGTAGCCGAGCGCGGCTTCCTTCTCGAAGGAGCAGATGTCGTTGCAGAGGCCGGAATGGTCGGTGACCGCGTTCCGCAGGGCGATGTAGGCGGGAAGGCTGCGGGCGGATTCCGGGAGATCGATTCCGGCGGCGATCTCGTGCAGGTCCAGAAAGGGCTGCATGGCGACCGAATCCCGGCGGTGCCTGGCGAAATCGGCCCGGGTGGGGACCTGTCCCGCGGCCCGCTCGACCGCCTCGGCGTAGTACGTCCACAGCCAGGCGGCGGTGTCCCGGCGGAACTGCCGGTTCCACTGCGGCGACCGGTCCCGGCAGGTCCGGTCCCGGAGCCCGGTGAGCGCCCGCTCCATGGGGCCGCGCGGAGCGGCCCCGTCGAAGACGTCCACCAGGCGGGCGATCGCGCTCTCGCACATCAGCGGATCGCGGCCGGCCGGGCCGTCGTCGAACTCGTCGTCCACCAGGAAGGCCCAGAAGAGCCATTGGCAGAAGAGGTCGAGATGTTCCTGCGAAGCCCGGGGGAAGATGAGGGAGATCCACAGTTCCGGCCGGGTGCGGATCATCTTCCGCCGAGCCGGCACGGACAGGTCCAGTCCCTCGGATTCGGCCCATTCCCAGGCGGCCTGCCGCGTTTCCGCCAGGCCCGGATGGCATCCCGCGCTCGGGAAGGGCATGTGAAACGCCGGTAACGTGATCTGGCTCATTGCTGCCCCTCGTAGGACGGTCAGGGATGGAAGGCGTGAACGGTGGCTGCTGGCGGTCACGAGCGGGACCGGGGCGCCGGGGAGTGGCCGCGGACGGCCGGGGGGCCCGGGCCAACAGATGACCGTACGACGTGAGGCGGCCATTGCTGTCCTCTCTCCTCGCCGGAGCCCGGAGTGTCGGAGCGGGGCCGGCGGCCGGGGGAGCGCTCACGTCACCATGCGTGAGGCATAGTCAACCCCCGGTCGAGTGCGGGGGGAAGCCATAAGTGACCGAAATTGTCTGATCGCTGTGAGCCGTCTGAGCGCCACTGGGGCGTTGATGGACTTTCGGGCCTGTTTGCGCTTCCTGGGACAGGAGGTCACGGAGCGGGGCGGGCCTGCCGGCGCCGGGGGCCCGCCCTGCCCGGCACCGGCAGGCGCAGCCGGCGGCAGGGGTGTGCCCGATGCCGCCGGGCGGGCCCGGCGTCAGCTCCGCCGGAAGAACTCGACCTCTCCGACCGCGACCGGGCGTCCGCCGGCCTGCCCGACCGCTTCCCGCAGAACCAGCCGGACGGAGACGACGTCGCTGATGCCCATCCGGACCGTCTGCGGCCCGGGTTTGTCATTGAGCGTCACCGTCTTCCCGTGGACCTCGTCGTCCGCCGTGGTGACGAGCAGTTCGGCACGCGTCGGCCGCGCTCCCCGCCGGAACTCCTGCGGCTCCTTCGAGACCCCGGTGTGCACCGTGACGCCGACCAGCCGGATCGGCGTGCCGAAGGAGGCCGTCAGCGACGCGCCGAGAGCCGGCGCGCCCCAGTACCGGTTGGTCAGCCCGTCGACGGCAGCGCTCGCCGGATGGCCGGGAGCCGCCGCGCTCGCGGTCACCCGGGAGGGACTGACCTCCGCCGTGCCGCCGAGCTTGTCCCGGACGTCCTCGTAGAGGAACCGCCCCACCGGCAGCAACAGGAAGCCGGCGAACAGCAGACCGGCCACCGCCAGGACCAGCACGGTCCGCCGCAGCGCCCGGCCCGACCCGCCCCGCACCCGGCGGCGGAACGGCCACACCGTGCGCCACCACGGCAGGGCGGCCGGCTGCTCCCTGGTCCGCAGCGCAGCGGCGCAGCGCCGGCAGAACTGCCGCCCCGGCAGGTTGGGCGTGCCGCAGGCCGGGCAGGGCGGGCCGTCCGGAGCCTCCCGCGCCTCCACCGGCCGTACGACGGGCCGTTTGGCCACGGGCTTCGCCGGCCGTACCGGCCCCACCGGCCCCTCATGCTCCGGCGCGGGCGGGGGCACTGGTACTCCGGGCCGCACGGGGGCGGGCTGCCCCGGTGGCACGGCGGGCGCGGAGTGACCGGGGCGCGCAGGGGTGGCCCGGGGCGCTGGGGCGGGCGGCTCCCGGCGTGGGGGGACGGTCGGGGCGGGCGGCTCGCGGCGCTCCGGAGCCACGGGGGCGGGGCGCGGGGGCGTGGTGGGGGCCGGCGGCGTCGCGGGCGGCGCGTCTGGCTCCGGGGCGCGGGCCGGCGCGGGCACGGTCGTCCTGGGCGCGTCGAGTGGCGCGGCCGGGGCGGGAGCGGGCTCGTCAGGGCGGGGAGGGCGCGGGGGAGCGGAGGCGGGCGGCTCGGCGGCCGGGCCCGCGGGCGCGTCCGGCTTCGCCGCACGCGTCGAGCCCTCCGTGCCGACAGGCCCCACGGGACCCACCGGCCCCACGGGACCCACCGGCCCGACCGGCCCCGCAGGCCCCCCCTGCTCCGCCTCTTCCGCAGTCCGCTCCTGCTCCGCCACCGTGGGCGCGGGCCGCTTCGGCTGGGAGGACCAGCCCAAGTAGCCGCCGCAGCCGCCGCAGAAGTCGTCGTCCTCGCCGTTGGCCGTACCGCACGCCGGACACGAACGCATCGCGTCAGCCTCCTGTCTCTTCACGCTCTTCGGGCTCGTCGGGCGGGCCGGGCAGGACCTCCACCCGGCAGGTGAGATGGACGGGGCACGCGGCCGTCACGACGTCCCGGACGCGGTGCGCGTCCACCGCGTCGCCATCGCGCACCGGCCAGACCCTCACGAGCAGTTCACCGGTCGGCGGCGGGGGAAGGACCGTGCCCGGCGTCGTCGACCAGGCGACGCCGCCGCCGTCCCGGACGTCGGCGTGCACACCGCAGGCGAGCCGCAGATGCTCGACGAGACCCCGCCGGGTGCCGCGCCACCGGTGCAGCTCGACGGCGCGGGCGACGACGGCCCGGCGCAGCTCGACGGGCCACGCCGGGTCGGTCTCCACACCCACCCAGGAGGCCAGCCACGGCAGGAAGTCGGCCGGGGCCAGCGTCGGGTCGAAATAGGCGGGAAGGTTGTCCAGGGTGGACAGGACCGGGGCCAGCACCGTGTCCAGGCCCGCGGTGAAGCGCTGGGCGAGGTCGTCGTCCGCGTACAGGGCGGGCAGCAGCGCGCCGATCGGGTAGCGGCTGGGCAGCTTGGGCACCGCGGCCCGCGTCACGCGCCCTCACCGGCCCCGGTCGCGGTGACCACCACCTGGTGCTGGTGCGAGAAGACCAGGGCCCCCGGCGCGAGGTCGACGCGGTCCACCGCCGCCCCCCGCCGACCGGTGATCGGGTCCGCCGGGAACAGCCGGACCTCCTCCACCAGCAGGGCCCCCCGCACGCCCTGGAGGACCGCGAAGACCTCCCCGTACTGCACCGGCCTGCCGAACGGCCACCCCGTGCCGTCCGCCCCGCCCCGCAGCGGGTCGATGTGGCGGAACAGCGCTTCGAGTGCCTCGGTCCGCACCCGGTCCACGTCGGCGGGGGCCGCCACCAGCCGGGCGACGACCGTGACGCCCTGGTAGGCCGGCGGCTCCACCACCAGCCGGGTGCCGACGAGCCGCCGTTCGTCGAGCCGTGCCGTGACCGCGGCGAGCACCGGTTCCGAGGGGATCAGCTGCTCGAACCCGAGCTGACCGTTCTCGTCGGCGAGCGCGTCGGGCACCACCAGCAGTCGCACCGCGCCGCCCTCGCCCGCCACGGCGGGCAGGCACCGCACCCGGCGCAGCGACGGCGCGGCCTGACGGGCGATGACCTCGTAGTCCTCGGCCGTGACCGCCCGCTCCTGCACCCGCAGGATGGTGGGCGCGCGCACCTTCGCGTTCTCCACGCTCTCGCCGTCGACCCCGCCCGTCGCCGCCTCGCGGTTGTTCACGCCCGCGACGTACGGCACCGAGCTGCGGAGCACGCAGACGGCCCCCCGGGCGACGTTCCCGGCGGCCCCGCCGCCCGTCCGGTAGCGGGGCACGCGGAGCTGGGCCCCCTTCTCCGGCACCGCGCCGTACGTGCGCATCGTTCCGTCCGGCTCCCGCACCTGGGGCGGGAACGCGAACTCGCCGGACACCGCGTCGATCCGCACGTGCCGGTCGCCCGGCCGGGAGGCGCCGAAGTGCTCGACGGCCGTCCAGGTCTGCCAGCCGTCGCCGTCCGACACCTGGACCACCGGTGGCTCGCCGTCCAGCAGAAGCGGGACCCGGCCCACCGTGAACCGTTGCCCGGCGACCCCTTCCGAGACCCCGAGGGGCACGTCGAGGACGGTCTCCGCGTGTTCCACGGCCGCGGTGCCGCCCACCGTGAACACCTCGGCCTCGCGGATCGTCGGCGACTCGGAGTAGAACGGCTGGCCCGGCTCCGGAGCGGTGACCCGGCAGCGCAGCCACCCCGCCCGGGTCCCCGCCACGACCGACGCGGTGTGCCCGGCCGGGACGAACACGACGACCTCTCCGGGCCTGTTCAGCCCGCCGGTGCTGTCGGTGCCCGTCGCGCACGCCACCCACCGGGCCCCGTCCCACGCCTCCCACACCAACGGCGGCTGCCGCGGGTCGACGCCCACCCCCTCCACCCGGCTGTCCAGGCGTACGGCGACGACGCACCGGGGGACGGCGGTGGGCAGTCCGAACAGCAGCGCGTCACCCGGCTCCGGCCGGGGCTGGAAGCACGGGACGTCCTTGCCGGCCCCGAGCGGGGCGGTGCGGTCGGTCTGCTCGCCCGAGACCGGAGCGGTGACCAGCCGGACCAGGGAACTCGGCACGATGGGCAGGTCGTCGGAGGTGGAGAACACCACCGGCTCCTCCGCCTCCCCGCGCGCGGTCGCGACCTCGGTCCCCGCGGGCAGGAGCACGGCCTCCGGCTGGGGCGCGGACAGCCAGAAGTCGACCTCGGCCCGAGCCGTGGCCGGCGGGAACAGGGTGACGCCCAGGAGGTCGAGGAAGGCCGCGTAGTTCTTGTCGGGCACCCGGTTCAGCCGGTACAGCAACTGGTCGACCATGTACGCGAACGTCTCGATGAGCGTGACCCCGGGGTCCGAGACGTTGTGGTCGGTCCACTCGGGGGAACGCTGCTGGACGTACCGCTTGGCCTCGTCGACGAGCTGCTGGAAGCGCCGGTCGTCCAGGTTGGGCGAAGGCAGGGCCATCAGCGCACTCCCGCTTCCTGTGTGGGGTCGGAGGATGCCTCGGACGACGGGATCGTGTAGAAGGGGAAGACGAGGTTGCGCAGGTCGTTCGTGGCCCGCACGGTGTAGTGCACGTCGATGTAGAGGGTGCCCTCCTCGATCGCGTCGAACGCGATCACCACGTCCGTGACCTCGATGCGCGGTTCCCACCGCTCCAGAGAGGCGCGTACCTCCTGGGCGATCCGCCCGGCCGTCGCCCCGTCGCCCGGCGCGAAGACGTAGTCGTGGATGCCGCAGCCGAACTCCGGGCGCATCGGACGCTCGCCCGGCGCGGTCCCGAGGACCAGGCCGATCGCCTCCTCGATCTCCCGGTCCCGCTCGACCAGGGCGATGCCGCCCGTCGGCCCGACCCGCAGCGGGAAGCCCCAGCCGCGGCCGATGAAGCCGCCGCTCACAGCGGGCCCCCGATCAGGACGTTCGGCGCACCGCTCAGGATCGGCGCGCCGCAGGTGGTGGTGTCCCTCACCCGGGCCGCGGGCAGCCCGCCGATCAGGACCTGGCCGGTGGCCGCGGCGGCCGGGTCGGGCAGGATCACGTTGCCGGGACCGAGCGCGGCGTGCGGGGGGACGACGCACACGTGCAGGCTCCCGGCGACGGCCGCCGGCCGGCCGCCGATGAGTACGGTGGCGACGGCCACGGCCCCCGGGGGCGGGGTGCCGATGAGGCCGCCGTGGGCGGTGGTGTCGCCCGTGCGGGCTGCGGCAGGCATGGCCGGTGTTCTCCTTGCGGTGAGAGATGAGGGGGACGGCTGCGGGCGTCGGACGAGGGGAACGGCTCGGGAGGGAAGGACGGGGGCGGGCCCGGGGCTGCTCGGGCGGGGGCCGGCACACGGCCGAGGGTCAGTTGATCCGGACGAGTTTGGCCTTCAGCACGGCGAGCAGCCCGCCGTCGACCGTGACCCCCGTCTTGCCGTTGACGGTCACCGAGCGGCCCGTGATGTTCACGTCGCCGGCCTTCGCGTCGAGCGTGATGCCCGACGCGGACAGCGTCACCGAACTCAGTGCCCGGCGGCCGCCGCGCGCGTACACCGTCAACGCGATCTCGCCCCGCCGCTCGTCCAGCATCACGTCGAGCTGCCGGTCGCCGGTGGCGAGCCGCACGCCGGACGGGCCGCGCGGAGCGTCCAGCAGCTCCAGCCGGTGACCCGAACGGGAAGCCAGAGAACGACGGTTGACCTTGCCGCTGGTGGGGTCCACCAAGGGGCCCTCGTGCGGCGAGGGGGTGTCGACCCCGTTGTACAGGCCGCCGAGCACGTACGGACTGTCCAGCAGCCCCTGCTCGAATCCGACCAGCACCTCGTCGTTGACCTCGGGGCTGAACACCCCGCCGCCGCCCTGGCCGCCCCACTGCACCGTACGGACCCAGTCGGTCACGTACGTGTCGTCGAGCCACGGGAACTTCAGCCGGACCCAGCCCCGCTGGCCCCTGCCCTCCTCGCGGATGTCGGTGACCACCCCAATCGCCAGACCCGGCACGCGCGGGCCCCGCGCCGGGGCGCTCCCGCCGCCGGCCAGCCCTGCCAGCGACCGGTCGGGCGACGCGCTGACGACGACGGTCGTGCGGTACCCGCCGTTCGGTTCGAGGACGTGGTGCGCGGCGGTGGCGGTGTACCGGCCGGAGAACGCGGGCCCCACGTTGCCGAGGGCCACGGGTTCGCCCGCGCGCAGCCGCGGGTTGCCCAGGGCGACCGCCTCGATCTCCCCGAAACCGGAGCTGACCCGGGCTGCGAGCGCCCCGGCCACGGCGGTGGTCTCCGCCTGGGTCCGGTAGGGGGTGTCGGCGACCGTCGTCCGGGCGTTGGGACCGAACGCCCCGGCCGCCAGGGACGGGCTCATCCCGGGGGTGACCGTCTCGCTGCGGACGGCCTGCTTCCTGGCCACCAGCCGGGTCTTGGTCTCGACGTTCCAGCCCCGCACCTCGACGCTGTCCGCGCCGTCCGCCCCCGTCAGCACGGCTCGCAGGGCCAGCAGGTTGTTGCCGTACTCCAGGACCCTCGGGTCGCGGGCGGCGGAGGTCGAGGGCGAGGGGGCCGAAGCGGCGGGCTTCGGCTTCACGAACTGCAACAGCCCCTTGTCGTCCACCCGCACGACCGCCCCGCTCTCGGCGGCGAGGTGCTGGAGGAACTCCCAGTCCGAGACGTTCGGCTGGGTCAGCTGCTTGTACGTGATGGGCGCGGCCTCGATACGGCCGCAGGCGAGCCCCGCTCCGGCGGCGACCTTGCGGACGATGTCGGCGGTCTTCATGTTGCGGAACGCCACCACCTTGCGGCCGCGCTGGAGGCGGTGCGCCTTGGAGAAGGCCCGCACGACCGTGAAGGAACCCGTGGTGTCGCTGTCCAGCTCGACCGCCGTGACCTCCCCGGTGAACAGCCGCTCGCGCACCCGCTCCTGCACGGTCACCACGGAGATCTTCAACGGGACGCCGATGGTCAGACCGGTCGCCGTCAGCAGCTTGTGGTCCGGGTCCCGGTACACCAGCACCGCGGTGTCCGGCAGGCCGACGTTCTCGTCGACCACGCAGCTCACCAACTGGGCGGCCCACGCGGCCGGCAGCTCGCCGGGGGCCTCGACGATCGGGTCGGCGGCGAAGGAGCGGCCCGGGGCGTCCTTCCCGCTCATCGGCTTCCCTCCACGACGTGGTCTTCCAGGCCCGGCACCAGCAGCTCCCGGCCAGGGGCCAGGTGCATCGGGTCGTCGATGTCGTTGGCGTCCGCGATGGCGCGCCAGGCGGTGGCGTCGCCGTACTCGCGCCAGGCGAGCAGCGGCAGGCTGTCGCCCGCGACCACCCGGTGCGTACGCCGCGCCTCGCGCGAACCCGACGTCGGGTTCTGGCCCGCCGGGTCGACGCTCGCCTCCTCGATCGACAGCGAGCAGGTAGCGCGCAGCGGCTTCCCGTCGACGTCGAACAGGGTGTAGGAGACCGACAGGTTGGAGAGGACCCCGTCGAACGACGTCGTCTTCGACGTGCCCCAGTCGAACCGCACCCAGGGGCTGGCGGGCGTCTTGCGGGCGAGGCTGCTCGGGGTGGGGACGCAGGCCGTCATCAGCTGTTCCACCGCCTTCTCCACCGAGTCGTCGTGGGTGGCGGTGGCGTCGAGGAACACTTCGAGCGACAGGGACCGGGGCCCGCTGCCGACGAACTCGGGCAGCGCGGACTGACCGGCCATCCGGGACGGGGTGCGCCGCCACTCGGTGCTCTTGCTCAGGGCGAGCTTCGCGGGGTTGAACTGCAACGTGAGCCGCGCGAGCGTGCCGCCGGGCTTCGCGCCGACGGTCGACGGCGGTTCCATGATGGTCAGCTGGGCACGAGCGCGGCTCGCACGGGCAGCGGGTGACATGGCGTTCCTCCTCCCTCTTCCTTCTTCTGCTCGTCCTGCCGGCCCGGTGCCGGTCCTGTTCCCCGCGCCCTGTGACCCGGTGTCATGAGGGCTCCAGGCCCTCGTGGGCGATCTCCAGCGTCTCGATCGCCGCGGAGGAGTCGGCCGGGTCGAAGGACGGCCCCTGCCAGCGGACCGGCACGATGCCGTGCACCTGCCAGCTGACGATCCGGCTGAGGTTCGGGCGCAGGGCCACGATCTCGCCGTCCTTGGGCTCGACCCGCTGGATCGTCTCGTTCAGCCATCGGGCGATCTTGAGCGTGTCGGTGGTGACGGGACGCGTCAGGGTGATGTTGGTCCAGGTGATCCGCCCGGGAAGATGCCAGGTGAACCCGTTGTTGCCGCCCTCTGCGTAGGTCTCCATCTCCACCTCGGCCCCCAGCCCGGAACAGGTGTGGAACGCGCCCAGGTCACTGCCGCCGATCGCGAGCTTGAAGAACACGCTCGTCGCGAAGATGTTGTCGGTCATGGGTCTCTCGTCTTCTCTGCTGTCTCTCGTACGGATCGTGCCGGAGCGGGCGGGGCCGGGCCGCCGTCAGCGGCGGCCGTCGTGCAGCCGCCCGGCCCGCTCCCGCCCCCGGCGCAGGTCGGCGCGGATCAGCCGGCTCACCGGGTCGAGGAGCCGGCGGGCCAGCTCCTCCATGTCCGCTCCGGTGAGCCGGTTCGCGGCAGCCGGGTCCGGGGCGCCGGAGCCGTCGGACGGCCCGGACCCGCCCGGCCGCGGCGCGCGCTGCACCGGGACGCCCCGGACCGGCACCCCGGCGGGCCCGGCCCCGGCGGCCGCCCGCTGAACCGCCCGCGCCGCTTCCTCGGAGCCGTGCGCCGGGGAGGGCGGGGCGGCCGGGACGGGGGCGCGGGGCGGCACCCGTACGGCGAGCGCGGGCGGAGCGCCGGCAGACGTGTCGCCTCCGGGTCCGGGCCCGGAGGCCGGCGGCCCGGCGTGGTCGGGGACCACCGGCAGCGCCGCCCGCTGGACGGGCGCGGTACCGCTCCCCGGCGTCGTCGGCGGATGCGGTCGCACGACCGGGACGGAGCGAGGGCCGGGCGCGGTGCCGGCGGCCGGGCGCGGAGAGGCGGACGGGCCGGGGTGCGTGGCCGCTCCGGGCGGCGACGACCGCGGCGCGGGCGTCCCCGGCCCGCCGGGTGCGGCGGCCCGCACCGCCAGGGGACGAGCGGTCGACGTGGCGGGGCGCGCCGCGCCGGAGGACGGGACCTGGACGCCCCGGGGCTGGACGTCGGCGGACGGGGCTCCGGGGGCCCGTGGGCCGGGGCCCGCAGACGCCGGGGCCGGGGTCCCGGAGCCCGCCGACGCGGCCGGGCGCTGTGTGCCGGGGGCGGCGGAGACCGTCGGCGTCGTGCCCCGCGCGGAACGCTGGACGAGCCGGAGGAGGGCGCCGCCCGCGGAGGACCGCCGCCGCGCCGGGGCGACGGGGCCGTGCGGGTCCGCGCGGCCCTCGCGGTGCGCCCGCCCGAAGCCGCCGGGGCCCGGCGCGGCCTTCTGGGGGGCCCGGCCGGTGCCGCGCCCGG
>NZ_JBBBEN010000102.1:369426-391580 GCF_037137275.1 Streptomyces pratensis
GTCGCAGGGCCGTCCGGCGCCCCGGGCCCGCCGCGCGGGCCTGGCGGCAGGGGCGCGGCCGTGGCGGCGGGACCACGGGGCCGCGCGCGCCCGCCCGCCGTGCCCGGGGGCGTCGAGGGAGGAGGCTGGGCGGCCCGCTGGTCGCCGGACGGGTCCGGTGAGGGCGCTTCGACGCCGGAGCCCTGGGCGCCCCGCCGCCAGGTGGCGGCGACCACCGGACGGCTGGGGCTGCCCGGCGCCGGCCGGGGGGCCGAGAAACCCTCGGCGGAACCGGTGTTCACGCTCAGGGGCCGGCCCGCGAGCAGGCCGCGGGACCGCTGGAGGACCGGTGTCGGCTCCGAAGCCGTACCGCCGGGGCCGGGATGGCGCACCGTCTTCCGGTCCCGGCGGACCGGCCGGACGGGCACCGGCGGCGGGGGAGCGGCCGGGGCCGCTGCCGTGGGGGCCGGGCCGTCGGCCACCGCGCGTTGGACGGCCACGGGTCCGGGCGTGGGCGCCGTGGGTCCGGCGGCCGCCCGTACCGGCATCGCGGACGACGCCCCGTGCGGCGGCGTCGGGGTGGCGGGTGCGGCGGTGGGAGGCGTGGCAGGAGCCCGGCCCGGGGCCGCGTCCCGGGGGCCGCCGCCGGGCCGGCGGTCCCCGAGCAGGGGCGCGCCGGGGCCGCGCCGGGCGGTCGGCGGGAGCGAGGGCAGCGGCGTGCCGATCCCGCCGCGCGTACGAGCCCGGGAGTCCGGCGGGCCGGACGGCGCGTGCGGGGGGACCGAGGGCTCGGCGGGGCCCGGTCGCGGGGCCCGGTCCGGCTCGGCCGCCGGGGCGCGTTGTACCGCGGGGGGCTGGTGGGGCGCCGGGGGCGGGGCGTCAGAGGCCGAAGGCCGCTGCCGCGCCGCAGGGCCCGCCGCGGGCGTCTCCGGTCCCCCCGTTCGGGGCTGGAGCACCGGCATCCCGGCCGTCGGCGGCGCCGTTCCGGGGCTGGACGGCGCGACACCGGACGGCCGGTCGCCGACGCCGTACGGCACGGCTCCGGCGGGCAGTCGGCGCAGGGGCGCGCCCAGGGCGGGGCGCACGGTCTCGGCGGCGGCCTGGCCGGAGGCGGGGCCGGGCGGCGGGGCGACGCCGCCGGAGGGGCCGGGAGCCGGCCGGCCGGTCCCGGCCGGGCGGTCGGCCGCCTCGCGCTGTACGGCGGTCGTGTCGGGGGCGCTCGGAGCGGGGGGCGTCGCGGGCGGAATCCCGGCGATCTGCCGCAGCGCCATCGCGGGCCGCCGGGCGACGATCAGCGGTGGGGCGGTCCGTCGCGGACGTACGGCGGCGGGCCGGGCCCGGGGACCGGGGGAGGGTGCGCCGGGGTGCGGAGCGGGCGCCTCGGTGACCGTCGCCGGGGCCGGGCCGGCGGAAGCAGAGCCGGCCGAAGGGGGAGCCCCGGCAGGTCCGGGAGCCCTGGCCGGCCGGGAGGCCCCCGCCGCACCGGAACCGGAGGCGGGCGCGCCGGGCGCGGCCGGGCGGGCGGGTGTGGACGGGGCTGCCGGACCTGACGCCGCCGAGGGCGCGGCCCGGCGGGTGGGGCCGGAGGGAGTCGGGGCCGCCGGACGCGAGGACGCCGCCGGGCCGGTCGCCGAGCGGGCCGACCGCTGGACCGGCTGGGCCGACGGCTTTCCCCCGCCCCCCTTCGCGGCCCCTTTCCCGGCCGTCCTGCTCGGCGACACGGGCGGCAGGTCCGCCGGGGGCTCCGCAGCGTCGCCGTCCGGCGGCCGGACCGCGCGCAGCAGCAGCGGCCCGCCGGGCGACGTGGTCCGCGCGCCGCCCGGCCTGGCGACCCCGTGGATGAGGCCCACCGGGGCGGACGGCAGGACGGCGTGGCCCAGTTCGCCGCCGAGGGCGGGGTTCTGCCACGAGGCGAGCCGGGACCGGAACCGCAGCCCGTCGCTCACCCCGATGGAGGACCGGGCGACAGTCACCGACGGCGGGGCGACCCGCCGCCAGCCGCCGTCCCAGCCGCCGTCCGCGCCGGGGCCCGCGGCCGGGGAGCCGCCGGGCCCGGCGGAAGCGGGCGCGGCTGTCGCAGGGGCGGCGGGCCCGGCCGCGTCGACGTCGCCGCCCCGCGGGGGCGCGCCGGGCGCCTGCCGGTCCGCCCGGCGGAACCACTCCCCGAACCCCACACGATCACCCGCCTTCGTTGACGCGGGTGTTGATCCGCGCTATCTCCCGCACCCACTGCTGACGTTCGCCGTGGGTGAGGTCGAGAATGTCCTCACGCTGCCAATGGAAGTGGTAGGCGACGTACGCGATCTCCTCCCGCAGCCGGGGAAGCGCGTACGTCACGATTCCCCCAGGCGCCCACCCGAGAGGTCCACCTCGAACGAGCCGTGGCACAGCGGGCAGGTCACCGCGGCGTGCGTGTGGCCCTCGCTGTTGATCCGGCGGTAGAAGTCCTGGAGGAACGCCACGTCGGTCGCGTACATCCGCTCGACGACACCGGCGTGCACGTCGGTGATGTCGCCGAGCCGGGTGATCACCTGGCTCAGCAGCACCACGGACAGGTACGCCGGGTTCTCCTTCACCCGCAGGTCGATCTGCGGACGCAGCTCGTCCCGCGCCGTCGCCAGCCGCATCGAGCCCCGCCGGTGGACGTGGCCCTCGTCGTCGACGTAGCCACGCGGGAGCTCGAAGGCGAACTCCGTCTGCAGCGTCTCCCGTTCCGGGGAACGGGCGGCGGCCGGCGCGGGGGACGAGGCCTCCTCGCGCGGGGCGGGCGCCGCGGCGAGGCTGTCGAGGACTTCGTCGAGCCCGCCCGACGTAACGGTCCTGCGCCTCATTCGACCACGATCTCCTCGAAGGTGATGGTCACGGTCTCGGTCGCGGCGCTGGACTCGCCGGCCTTCAGGGAGGGACCCTCCCACTTGCTGGCCCAGCCCTGCATCAGCTGGATGCGCCGGACGGTCTCACCGGTCGAGTCCTTGATCTCGATCGTGAGGTTCTGGCGCGCCGTGTCGACCGCGCCGTTGTTGAGCGTCTCCTTGATCCAGGTGGTGAACTCGCTGCTCTTGTCGAGGCCGCGGGTGATCGTCACCTCGCCCGCCTGGCGTGCGCCGGGCTGCTTGCGGATGATCTGCTTGCCCTCTGCGGTCACCTGACGGACCTCGACGACTTCTTCCTCGACGGTCATGCCGCTGATCTCCTGGATCGACTCCACGAGATAGCCGCCGAGCTGCACGCCGAAGATGTGGGTGGAAAGAGCGTCGCCCTCTGCCATGACTGTGTGTCACCTGTTCCGCTGGTGGGGGAGGACCGGGGTGGTCACTCGTTGATGAGGCTGGTGCTGTCGGAGAACTGCGCGAGACGGAAGACCACGAACTCCGCGGGCTTCACCGGGGCGACCCCGATCTCGCAGACGACCTGACCCAGGTCGATCGACTCCTGCGGGTTGTTGCTCCGGTCGCACCGCACGTAGAACGCCTCCTCCGCGGTGCGGCCGAACAGCGCGCCCCGGCGCCACTCCTCGGTCAGGAAGGCGGTGACGTTGCGCCGGATGCTCGACCAGAGGCGGTCGTCGTTCGGCTCGAACACCACCCACTGGGTGCCCAGGAGGATGGACTCCTCCAGGTAGTTGAAGAGGCGGCGCACGTTGAGGTAGCGCCAGGCCGGGTCGGACGAGAGGGTGCGCGCGCCCCAGATACGGATGCCGCGCCCGGGGAAGGCGCGCACGCAGTTGACGCCGATCGGGTTGAGGAGGTCCTGCTCGCCCTTGCTGAGCCGGATCTCCAGGTCCACCGCACCGCGGATGACCTCGTTGGCGGGGGCCTTGTGCACGCCGCGCTCGCCGTCGCTGCGCGCCCAGACTCCGGCGACGTGACCGCTCGGCGGCACCAGCTCGTTGCGGCCGCTCGCCGGGTCGAAGACCTTCACCCAGGGGTAGTAGAGCGTGGCGTAGCGCGAGTCGTAACCGGCGTCGTCGTTGCGCCAGGCGCGCACCCGCTGGGCGTTCATGCCGGGCGGCGTGTCCAGGACGGCGACCCGGTCGCCCATCTGCTCGCAGTGCGCGATGACCGCCAGCTGTACGGTCTTGACGCCTTCGGCGTCGATGTCGCCGCGCTGGTGGGCGCTCATCAGGTCGGGGACGGCGACCATGGTGATCTCGTCGATCGATTCGAGGCCCGCGAACCCGGTGCGCGCGGAGGCGTCTCCCACGTACTCGGCGGGGTCGAGCCGGGCCACGCCGGAGCCGGGGGCCGCCGCCGCGGCCGGCGCGAGGGCGACGGTCTGCTTCTCGGGGCGGCTCTGGGCCGTGCCGGGCTGCTCGGACACCTGGATGAGCTTGGAGTCGCGGGTCTGGGCGACCAGATAGCCCTTGACGTTCTTGCGGGTGGAGACGTCGTAGGTCTCCACGACCTTGCCCGCCTGGCGTACCAGCAGCCGGAACCGGTCCTCCGGGGGGTTCTCGCCCTCGGCCTCGGCGATCTCCACGGAGAGGTCGGCGCTCGTGCCGGGCCTGGCGGAGACCAGGAAGCCGCCGAGCGCGACGGGCGCGGGAGCCGGGACCGCGGCTTCCTGGGCCGCGGCCGGTGACGCGCCCTGGGCGGGGCCGCCGATGCGCACGATGTAGGCCGCGCCGCCGCCGTTGGCGAAGTAGCCGTAGACGGCGTGCGTCAGATAGGTGTCCGCGGTGAAGCTGCCGAACGCCTGGACGTACTGGTCCCAGTTGGTCACCAGCGTCGGCTGGTGGAAGGGGCCGGACTCGGCGAAGCCGACGAAGGCTGCGACCGCGGTGCCGACTCCCTCGATGGGCCGTGCTCCGGACTGCACCTCCTCCACGTATACACCGGGGGTGAGGTACGACGGCATGCTCGCTCCTTCTGGACGGTCACTCGATCACCGCCCAGTCTCGACCGGCACGGCGGCCGGAAAGTAGGCCCCAGAGTCCTGGACGCGGGGCAATGACACTGCCTTTCCAGGCACCCGGGCGGCCGAGGGGGCTGCCCCCGGCGGCCCCGCCGACGACACCGGCCCTATTCGCGGAGAGCGCCTCTCGTATACAAGGGGCCAGGGTGAAGGAAAGGTGAAAAAAGCGTTACGGGCGTACATCTCTGACCGGCTGCGGTCGAGGGCGTCGCCGCGATTTCGGGCGTGCGCCCGGGGAGCCGGTGTGTTCGGTATCTCTTTTTCGCGGTGAACCCCGCACGGCTCGATTTCGTCCGGGGTGCCCGACAGGCCGCTGCGGACTGACGTCATTCGGCCAGAATGCGCCGAGAAAGGGGGGTGATTCAGCCGATTGATGCCGGCGAAAACGGGCGGCCGACCGTTCCGAACGGGCATCGCCGAAGAGCCGTCAGAGCGTCAGAAGCCCCGCTGATCAGGGCTCTTCGCCTCCGGTGACACAGAAAGCGGATACTCTTCCCCGTGCTGTCAGCGCCGAGGGGGACCGAAGTGAGGCGGTCTCTTGGTGCGCACGGGGCGACGAATCCGCCATCCGTCGGCACGCCGGGTTTCCCCCCAGGTGGTTTTCTGCTGTTGTCTCACCGGCAGGGGAAGCGGAGCGCCACCCGCTACTGCTGTCATTGCCGCGGGAGGTCGCTCAGCACACCGCTGACATTGAGCACCTGGTGGCACCCGGAAGCCTGTGTGCCGGTCGCCGGAGTGCCCGGCTTCGCGCAGGTGACCGACGCGGTGACGGTGGCGTTCTCCGGAATCTGAATGGGGGTGACCCAGTGATAGTCCTGGTTGCGGAAGGTCTCCAAGGCGATGGTGGTGATCTTGCGTTCCCCGAAGGAAATCGTCAGGACTCCCTCGTCGCCCTGGAAGTTCGCCACCACGATGTCGGTGACGCCGAACACCTTCCCGGCCGGCACCTGGTAGGTCCCCTGCTTCTCCGCCCCGGGGCCGGTCTGCACGTCGATGGTCTCGGAGGTCTGCTGGCCGCCTCCGGCGCCTGTGCCGCCGCCGGAGCCCCCCGTGGCGGAGCCGCCCGTACTGACGCCGGCGGTGGCGCCGCCCGTTCCGCCCGGTCCCGCGCCCGGTCCCGCTTCCCCGCCCTGGCCGCCGGCCGGGTCGCCCGCACCGCCCGGCGTGGACCCGCCCTGCTCCGCGCCGCGCGCGGCCTCCTCCTGGGCGGCCTCGGTCACCGCCTGCTTCGCGGTGCTCCGCACCGCCGGCCGGACCAGCGCGAACCAGGCGATCAGCAGGGCGAGCAGTGCCGCCAGCACGATCAGCAGCCACCTGGGCGCCACCGGGAGCTGAGCGAACTCGCCCGGCAGCGGCTCGGGCCCGCCCGGCCGCTCGTCCTTCACCGCCTCTTCGCCGCCCTCGGCCGCCTCGACCTCGAACGGCCAGGTGACCGGCTCGCCGAACCAGATCAGCTTCCGGGCGCGCACCCGCAGCCCTGTCTCCGCCGACTCGCCGGGCTCCAGGCTGTGCTTCTCCGGGGCGAAGGCCAGCCGCAGGTCCTCCCCGTCCTGCCGGCCGGCGAGGACGACGTCGACCGGGGTGTTCCCCTTGTTCTGCACGGCGACCCGGTAGCGGGCGCCCAGCCAGCCCCGGCGGCGGCGCGGCTCCAGCTCCGTGCGCAGCTCGTGGAAGGGCTCGACGGTCACGGAGCCCTCGGGGACCACGACCGACTCGGGCCGCTCCGCGGGCAGGACCCGCACGGCCAGCGGGGTCTCGCCCGCCCGGACCTCGTGCGACCTGGCCGGGGCGAACGTGAGGACCACCGTCTCGGAGGTCCCCGGGTACAGCGACACACGCGCCGGCTCGACGGTGCTCCAGGCGGCGCAGTCGCCGACCACCTCCAGCGTGTAGGCCTCGACGATGTCGCCGTCGTTGCGCACGGTCAGGGTGGTCGTCGCGGCAGCGCCCGGCGACACCGTCACCGCGGAGCTTTCGAGTTCGGCAGATGTGGTCACGCTGCGACGGTAGGCCCAGCCCCCCGCTCGGCAGCAGGGTCGCGAGGGCAACGAGCGGGCACGTGTGGTGCCCCGGGAGCACATCGGCCCGCGGTCCCCCCGCCCCCTCCGCGCGCCCGGGCCCCCTGTCCGCGGCCGGACGTGGTGAGAGCGGGACCAGACAGACCGGGCGCAAGCACTTCAGGGAAGACGGGCACGAAACGATGACGACGACCACAGGAACGAAGAACAGCGCGGCCGGGCGCGCGCAGTACCGCAGGCCCGACGCGTCGGGACGGCGCGCGGCGGCCGCTCCGACGAGCGGCCCCGGGGGCAGGGTCTCCGTGGCGGTGTACGCGGAGGACCTGATCCTTCAGACCGGCATGATCCACCAACTGCGGGTGCGCCCCGAGATAGAACTGCTCTCCGAGGCAGAGGCCGACCGGGCGGACGTCTCCCTGGTCGTGGTGGACATGGTGGACGACCCCACCGTGCAGCTCCTGCACCGCCTCCAGCGCAACACCTCGACCCGGACCGGACTCGTCGTCGGGTTCTTCGAGTCGGGCGCGCTCCAGACCATGATCGAGTGCGGGGTCGCCGCCGTGCTCCGGCGCGGGGAGGCCGACCAGGACCGGCTCGTCCACCTGGTGAAGGCGATGGCGAAGGGGGAGGGCGTCCTGCCGGGCGACCTGCTCGGCAAGCTCCTCGACCACGTCAGTTCGCTCCAGCGCACGGTTCTGGACCCCCGCGGGCTCACGCTCTCCACCCTCACGGCCCGGGAGGCGGAGATGATCCGGCTGGTGTCGGAGGGCTACGACACCGCGGAGATCGCCCAGAAGACGTCGTACTCGGAGCGGACCGTCAAGAACGTCCTGCACGAGGTGGCGACCCGCCTCGAACTGCGCAACCGCGCCCATGCGGTGGGCTACGCCATGCGGCACGGGCTGATCTGACCCCACACCGCTCCGGGGCCCGGGAGCGGTGTGGGAAGGGCCCTCGCACGGGAGCCGGCCGGGCGCACCGGCCCTGCTCCGGGCGGGGAAGAGCAGCCGGCCGCGGGCGCCGCCCCGTGCGGGGCCGGGCCGGGCGGCCCCCGGCCCGCCACGCCGGGGAGACCGCCGCAAAGGGCAGCGGTCGCTTCCCCCGCCCCGGGTACTCGCGGCCTGTCCTGGCCCCCCGCGCGGGGGTGATGCTGGCCGGTGGAGAGTCATCGACAGACTGTGAGGTGGGCCGTGACCTGCACTGCTGGCCCGGCAAGGCATTCCCGGCTGGGCCGACTCGCCACAGCGGCGGTGCTGTTGGCGCCCCTGCTCGTGGCCGGGTCCGCCGCGGCCCCGCAGGGGGCGCCGCGGCTCGTCGCCGCGGCGGCGGATGCAGACCCGGCCCAGGCCGGGCGCATCGCCTTCGCCGGCACCGAACACCGCAGCCTGGGGCAGGCCGTGGACAGGGAGCAGCCCAGCCGACCGCTGTTCCGGCCCGGCCCCGCCCACTTCGACGAGGACCCCTCCGCACGCGGCGACGTCCTCGTCTTCACCAGCCTGCGGGACAGCGCTCGGCCCCAGGTGTACGTGCGTGACGCGTCCGGCGCGGTCCGCAGACTCACTGCCGACCGGGACGCCGCACACCCCGAACTCTCCCCGGACGGACGGTCCGTGGTGTTCGACTCGGCCGAGCGCCGGCCGGGCGGCACGGTCCAGCGCGACCTGTGGACGGTCGGCGTCGACGGTGCGAACCTGCGGCGGCTGACCGACACCCCGGCCGACGAGGCCCACCCGACCTTCTCCCCGGACGGCTCGCGGATCGCGTACGCCCACGACGGCGACCCCGTACGCGGATGGCAGATCTACGAGCGGGCCCTGGCAGGCGGCCGTCAGACCCGGATCAGCGACGGCCCGGCGGGTGACGCGACCGAACCCGTGTGGAACCCGGTCGACGACGACGACCACCGGAGCCTCGTCGCCTACACGCTCACCACCGACGCCGCCACCGGCCCCCGGCTGAGGGCCACCGAGGGCCTCGGGACCGACCGGCCGCTTCTGACCGGCGCCCACGCGGACTGGGGCAGCCGCTCGGCCGACTGGCTGCCCGACGGGAAGGACCTGGTCTTCCTCAGCCCCGACCACACCTGCGGCTGCAACGAGTTCGACAACGTCTACCGGGCCACCGCCTTCGCCGACACCCCACCGGACCAGCAGCTCAGCGAGGACCGCGCGGTCCAGTCCCCCACCTGGCTCGGCCCCGCCGCCTCCGGGACCGTCGTCGTCGCCCGGATCACCGCGTCGGCCGACGACATCGTGACGCTCCAGGACGTGCGCCAGGACGGCTCCGACCCCCGTGACCTCGGACTCACCATCCTGAAGGAGGACCCGGAAGCCCGCACGAACCCCGACCCCGACCAGAACCGGCTGTTCAACCCGCGGCCCGGGTACGACCCGTGGAACGAACGGCAGAACTACACGCCGGACGGCCGGCGCATCGTCGTGACGCGCTTCGAGGACTCCGACGCCGGGCGTATCGAACGGATCTGGATGGTCGACGCCGACGGCAGCGACGCGGCGGAGCTCCCGCTCGACGGGCGCGGCCCCCGGGACTGGGACAGCGACCCCACGTTCTCGCCCGACGGCGCCAAGCTGGCGTTCACCCGGACCTCGCCCGGCGGGGTCGGCCAGGACGCCGGGCCCAGCCGCGTCCTCCTCGCCGACATCGCCTCCGGACGGATCATCGGCGAGATCGTCCCGCCGGAGGGCGAACTGACCGGGCGGGACGGGCAGCCGGCCTGGTCGTCCGACGGCGCCACCCTCGCCTTCACCCGCGACCACGCTCTCCCCGGCGGAGGCGTCGTCAAGCACGTATGGACCGTGCGGGCGGACGCCCTCGACCAGCAGCGCGACCTCAGCGCCACCATCTGCCCCGGGGCGTGCGAAGTGATCGACGACAGCCCCGCGTTCTCCCCGGACGGGACGAAGGTCGCCTTCAACCGCAAGGACCGGGGCAACCGGGTCACCGCACGCGCCGGAGTCCTCATCAAGCCCCTGCGCGGCGGCGGTTGCCGGGTCGTGCTGCCATCCGTCCAGCGGGACGACCCCGACGGATGCGAGAAGGAGATCCCCGACTCCAGCCGGACCGGCCCCTTCCAGCCCCGCGACGTGGCCTGGTCCCCCGACGGCAGCCGGCTCGTCCTGACCTCGCGCCGGGAGTCGGCCGCGAACTCCATGGAGCGGCTCTCCGTGCTCGACATCGCCTCCGGCGAGCTGACCCCCTTCGACAACGGCCACGAGGGGCGTCAGAAGGAGCCCAGCTACCAGCAGTCGGTCGACCTGGAGGTGACCGCGCCGCCCACCGGGCCCGCGGTGGAGGTGGGCTCCTCCACCCAGGTCACGGTCACCGTCGTCAACCGGGGCCCCTCGCCGTCGCCCGGCACCACCCTCACCGTCGACGCCCCGCCCGGCGTACGGCTGGAGGAGCTGACCACCGAGGCCGGCGCCTGCGCCGCCGGCACGCCCCAGTGCGACCTCGGCATCGTCCCGCCCGGCGACTCGGTCGCCGTCACCGTCCGACTGACCGGCGTGACGCGCGGCGACCAGCCCATCGGCTGGTCGGTCACCGGGGCCGTGCTCGACCCCGACCCCACGGACAACGCCACCGCGACGACCCTCCCCGTACGGGACGTGCCGCCGCCCCCCACCCCCACGCCGACCCCCACCCCCACGCCGACTCCGAGCCCCACCCCGACCGCGCCGACGCCCACCCCGGCACCGCCGACCACCGCGCCCGCGCCGCCCCCGCCGCCGTCCCCGCGCCCGCCCGCGGCCCGGCCCCCCGCACAACGGCCGCCCGCGCCCCTGCCCCCCGCGCCCCAGGCCGGTCCGGGCGTCGTCGTGCGGGCCCAACCCGCCCCCGGCCACGTCGGCGGCAAGGTCGTGGTCACCTACACCGTCCGCAACGGCAGGAACGCCCTGGCCACCGGCCTGCGACTGCGACTCGGGCTGCCCGCGCGCATCCCGGCGGGGCCGCTCCCGCCGGGCTGCGCCGCCGGTGTGTGCGCGCTGCCCGACCTGGGGCCCGGCGCGTCCACGGTCCTGCGCGTCGTCCTGTCGCCCGACCGGGCCCTGCGGGCCGGCGTCACGGCGAGGCTGACCACCACGGGCACCGACGCCGACCGGGCTGACAACGTCTCGCGCACCACCCTGCGCATCCTCCAGCCCCGCATCGTCTCGGTGCCCGCCGTCGGCAAACCGGGTTTCGTCACCTCCGTGCGCGGCAAGGACTTCCCGCCCGGGGCGCCCGTCGCCCTCTCCTGGAACCCCGGGATCACGGCCGCCGCACCGCCGGCCGTGCCCGGCGGGGACGGCACGTTCATCGCCCAGTTGCTGATCCTGGCCAAGGACCGGACCGGGCCGCGCACGATCACCGCGAAGGGCCCCGGGTTCTCCCCGGTCACCACGCCCTTCCTCGTGGTCCTCGGCACCGTCGTGCCGCCCGACGAGGTGATCCGCCGATGATCCACGAGATCGACGAGGCGCTGCGGCTGCTGCTGGTGGAGGCCGGGCTGGAGGACAGCGGCGTCGACCTGGTCTTCGACGCCCCGACGACGGAGTGGTCCGCCCGCCGCAACGCCCCGACCATCAGCGTCTTCCTGCACGGCATCCGCGAGGACGCCGCCCGCCGCCGCACCGGCACGGCCGAGGAACACGACGACCACGGCGTCGTCACCGGCTGGCGGACCCCGCCGCGCTGGTTCGAACTGACCTATCTGGTGACCGCCTGGACCAACCGGCCCCAGGACGAACACCGGCTGCTCTCCGAGGTGTTGAGGGCGCTGGTCCGCTCGGACGTGCTGCCCGCCCGGCTGTACACCGGCAGCCTCGCCGAACTCGGGCTGACCGTGGAGATGGAGGCGGCCGGACCGGGCGTCGGCGGACCGTCGTCGTCGGACGTCTGGTCGGCCCTCGGCGGCGAGTTGAAGGCCGGGATCGACCTGCGCGTCGTCGCCCCGCTGGCCGGCGAACGGACCACCGCGGGCCCGCCGGTGACCGAGGGCCTCGTGATGAAGGCCGCACCGCACCTGGACGGCGACGACGGCGGCCCCGGCCGCCGCCTGCGCTACGACGGGGCGGCGGACCCCGGCACGCAGGGCTTCGCCGCGCCCAGGGACCGACAGCTGCCGCCCGGTCGGCGCAGACGGGGGAGCGCGGCCCGATGACCGCCGCACCGAGCACGGGAACGATGGAACAGAGCACCCGCACACCGGAGAGCCCCTTGGGGGACGCGCCCCACGCACCTCTCCCCGCCACGCCCCTCCCCGGCGCCTGCCCGGCGGGCATCGAGGACCTCTGGGAGCGGCTGGTCCGCGTCGAACAGCGGGTCAGGGCGGCCGTCGCCGCGCGCAGGGCCGCCGACCCGACACCGGACGACCCCTACCGGGGGCAGTACCTCACCCCGGAGGCGGCCGAGCGCATCCTCGCGTCCCGCGACGCGTTCGCCCCCGTACCGGCGTACGGTCCGGAGCCGGCCCCCGACGCCGCCGGCCGGCTCGGACGGCTGGCCGAGACCTTCTCCCTCGCGCCGCCGGACGTCGACCTCCTGCTGGTCGCGCTGGTCCCGGACCTCGACAGCCGGTTCGAGCGCCTGTACGGCTATCTCAACGACGACCTCACCCGCCGCCGCCCCACCATCGGCCTGGCCCTCGAACTCTGCGGGCTGCCCGCGGCGGGGCCCGGCCGTTTCCGGTTCTCGCCGTCGGCCCCGCTCGTCGCGGGCGGGCTGCTGGAGATCGCGGAGCCCGAGCGGCCGTTGCTCTCCCGGACCCTGCGGGTGCCGGACCGGATCACCGCCCACCTGCTCGGCGACGACGCGATCGACGGGCGGCTGACCGGGCTCGTGCGGACGGCGGCGCGGGCGGAAGCGGACGAGCGGCCGGAGGCGCGGCGGATCGCGTCGGCCCTGGACACGGGCAGCGGACTGGTGCACCTGCTCGACCGGGGCGGCGACCCGCGCGGCCTGGCGGTCGAGGCACTGCTCACCGCCGGGCGGCGCCCGCTGGTGGCCGACGTCACCGCGCTCGCCGCCGCCCCCGACCCCTCCGTGCTCGTACGGGTCCTGGCGACCGAGGCCCGCCTCAGCGGCGGCGGTGTCGTCCTCGGGCCGCTCGAAGTCCTCGCCCCCGAACGCCCCGAGGGGGCGCGGACGCTCGCCGGCCTGTGCGCGGCCGTCGACGGCACGCCCCTGATCGCGTACGGGAAGAAGAACTGGGACCCGCTGTGGACCGCGGAGAGCCCGGTCGCCGTCACGGTCACGCCCCCCGCCCCGCGGGACGCGGCGCGGCGGTGGCGGCGCGCCCTGGGCGAGGCGGGACGGTCGGTGGGGCTGCCAGCCGGCCACGCGGAGGCGGACGACCGGCTCGTCGAGGCCACCGCCTCCTACCGGCTCGACTCCGACCAGGTGCGCAGGGCCGCGACCGTCGCGTCCCGGCTGGCCCTCCTCGGACGGCGGCCGGTCACCCCGGAGGACCTGCGCGCGGCGGTCCGCGCCCAGAACGGCGCCGGACTGGAACGGCTGGCCCGCAGGATCGAGCCCGCCGTCGGCTGGGACGACCTGGTGCTGCCCCCGGCGACCCGCACCCAGCTGGCCGAACTCGCCCTGCGCGCGCGCCACCGAGAGCAGGTGCTCGGGCAGTGGCGGATGCGGCCGGGCGGCGGCCGGGGGCGGGGCGTCATCGCCCTGTTCGCCGGGGAGTCGGGCACCGGCAAGACGATGTCCGCCGAGGTGATCGCCGCCGAACTGGGCATGGAGCTCTACGTCGTCGACCTGTCCACCGTGGTGGACAAGTACATCGGCGAGACCGAGAAGAACCTGGAGCGGATCTTCGTCGAGGCGGCCGACGTCAACGGCATCCTGCTGTTCGACGAGGCGGACGCGATCTTCGGGAAGCGCTCCCAGGTCAAGGACGCGCACGACAAGCACGCCAACGTGGAGTCGGCCTACCTCCTCCAGCGTATGGAGTCCTTCGACGGGATCGCCGTCCTGACCACCAACCTGCGGGCCAACCTCGACGAGGCGTTCACCCGCCGGCTCGACGTGATCGCGGAGTTCCCCATGCCCGACGCCCGGCAGCGCCTGGCCCTGTGGGACCGCTGCCTGGGCGCGGAGATCCCGCGCGACGCCTCCCTGGACCTGGAGTTCTGCGCGGGCCGCTTCGAACTGGCCGGCGGGTCGATCCGGGCCTGCGCGGTCACCGCCGCCTACCTCGCGGCGGAGTCCGGGGCGCCGCTGGGCATGGACCAGGTGGTATCCGCGGTGCTCCAGGAGTACCGCAAACTCGGCCGGCTGGTCCTGGAGAGCGAGTTCGGCCCGTGGCTGGGGAGGACGAGGGGCCAGGTTCCGTCCGGCGGAACCTGACCGCGGCCACGACGCCGAGCACGGGGAGGCCGGCTCAGCCGTCGGACCACTGGGACAGGACTCGGGAGAGAGCCGTGCGGGCCTCTGCGGCCTTGCTGCCGTCGCCCCGGGCCGCCGGGGCGAGTTCGACGTGGAGGAAGGCCGTTTCGTGGCGCTTCGCTGCTTTCCCCTGGACGTTGGTCGTCCCTTCGAGGGGGCAACGGTCGGACCAGCCCCTGCAGACCCGAAGGTCGCGGGCTGCCATGAGGTCGGCCAGCATGGCGGCCCCCTCCGGTGCGGTCCGAGCGGCCCCGGAGGAGAGGATGGCGTCGTACGGGCGGTCCGAGGTCCGCGCGAAGCCGTGCAGCTGCACGCTCGGGATGTCGCGTTTCTGGAGTTCTGTGACCATGACGTGGAAGGCGCTGTCGGTGCGGTGCGCCACGTCGGCGGAGTCGCCCTTGCCGGAGTCGCGGTGGGTGCCGGCGAGGACGAGCGCCCCACCCGGCGTCTCCTCCAGGAGCCGCGCCCCCAGGGGGGCTGTGTCCAGGTCCGCCACCGGGTGGGGCACCTGGACGTTCCACCGGACGCGTGCGTCGGCGTTGAGGTAGAGACGACCCCACAGGGCCTCACGGCCGCGCGGGTCACGGGCGGCCACCTCGTCGTACCGGCGGCCGGAGGCGACGTCCGTGAGCCTGTTCACCCGCATGCCCACGTCGTCGAGGAGCCGCTCGGCCTCCGCGGCGTCGCCCTTCAGAAGGTGGCCGACACCGCGGGCGAGGCTTTCGCGCTGGGCGGCTCTGGGCGGTCTGTAGCGGTCGCGCTCCTTCGCCTGCTCGGCGTAGGCCATGATCCGGGCGCCGACGTCCGTCAGCTCGCGGCCCCCCGGACGCTCCCCGTCCGCGCCGTCCCGCGGCGCCGACTGGCAGCCCAGCAGCGCGAGCGCGAGGCCGACGAGAGCCAGCGCACGGAGAAAGTGTGATGATCCCGTGACCGCAGGACGGTAGTCGATCTTACGGCGCATGTGAAGATCGGCTAGTGACATTTTGTGATTCTATCCGCATGGGTCGTGCGCTCGGGGGAGTCGCGGTCTGTGTGGCCCTCGCCGCCGGCTGCTCCGCGAGCCCCCCGGAGTCGCAGAGCAAGCCGGGCGGTCGCTCGTTCACCGTCGCGGCTGCCGGAGACGTCCTCGTCCACCCCGAGCTGGTGGAGCAGGCGGCCCGCGACGCGAAGGAGTCGGGCGAGGGGGAGGCCGGACTGGACTTCGGCCCGATGCTGACCGCCGTGAAGCCGGTCATCAGCAAGGCCGACCTGGCCATCTGTCACATGGAAACCCCCGTCGGCAAGCCCAGAGGCCCCTTCCAGGGATACCCGGACTTCCTGGTGCCGCCCCAGACCCTCACGGCTCTGAAGGACGTGGGCTACGACACCTGCTCCACCGCCTCGAACCAGACGTTGGGCCACGGGTTGAAAGGCGTGCGGCGCACCCTGGACGCCATGGACGAGCTGGAGCTCGGCCACAGCGGGTCGGCGCGCACCCGGAAGGAGGCGGAGGAGATCGACATCCGCGACGTCAAGGGCGTCAAGGTGGCGCACCTGTCCTACGCGGAAGAGTCTCCCACCCCGACGAACGAGAAGCAGAGCTGGGCGCTCGACCGGATCGACATGGAAGCGGTCAAGAAGGACGAGGCACAGGCCCGGAAGCAGGGCGCCGAAGTGGTGATCCTCTCGGTCCGCTGGGGCCTGGAGCACTACAACGAGCCCAGCGTGGCCCAACTCCAGCTCGCCGAGCGCCTCACCCGGGAGACCGGGATCAACCTGGTGATCGGACATCAGGCGCACGTGGTGCAGCCGATCCAGAAGCTCAACGGCACCTGGATCGCCTACAGCCTGGGCAATCAGCTGGCTCGGCACTCCTCGCCCACGGGGCTCACGGAGGAGGGCGCGATCGGCTGGTTCGAGTTCCGGGAGACCACCACCGGCTGGGACGTGGCGGCCAAGTACCGCACCACGTTGATGGACATCCCCCCCGAGGCCGAACGCGGCGAGAAGCTCCCCGAAGGCGCCGTCGAGGACCACCGGCTGGTGGACGTCGGCCAGGTGCTCGACAACCCCGGCGACCTGTCCGAGGAGCGTCTCGCCCGCTATCGTCTCGCCGCCGACCGCACGCGTGGCTTCCTGTTCAACCGAGGGGCCCCCGGCGGCGACGGACTGGCAGAGCTCTCCCTGAAGCCATGAGCCACCGCACCGCTCCCTCGCGACCCTCACCGCCCCGGCGCCCCGGCGCCGCGCCGGACGCGGGTCCCTCGCGTACCGCACCCGCAGGAATCAGGAAGATCACCAGTGACATCGAGTAACGCCCCGTACTCCGTGCGAGGAGGGCGGCGACGGAGCCGCAGGCGCGCGGACATGCCGCTGCTCGGCGGCATCCGTCCGCCGATCGCGATCCTGTGCGTGCTGATCCTCGCCCTGGCGGGGCTGACGGCCAAGGTGCTCGGCCCCGGCAAGAACACGGTCGTGTCCCAGGCCGTGCTGTCCTCCCAGCAGTACTTCGCGGAGGACGGGGCCATCGCCCTGCGCGCCTCGATCGACGAACGGGTCACCGACCTGGAGCGCACGGCCACGGCCCTGAGCTCCGGCGACCCGGTGGAGCCGGAGAGGATTCTCGCGGACCTGAGCCAGGCCTACCAGAAGTGGACCGGCACGACGGTGCTGGATCTGGAGAGCGGAGAGGTTCTCGCCGCACGTGGGGAAACGATCCCGCTCTCGTGGCTGGACAAGAGCGTCCTGTCCGGTGACCAAGCTCTGACACCGCGCATGGTGCGGCTGGAGACCGGCGACGTACGCCTGATGACGATGGCCCTCCTGGACTGGCAGGACCGGCCGCAGCAGATACTGATCGCGTCGAGCGGACTGTCCGTCCCCGCCCTCAACCTCGGCCCGTTCCGCAGCATGGCCGTCGTGGCGCAGGGCGGCGAGATCCTCGGCACGGCCGGCTTCGAGCGGGCCGCGGCGCTCAACTCCGACCAGGAGCGCAAGGAACTCGCCTTCCTGCACAAGCAGATGAGCCGGCTGTCCGAGCAGGCCTCCGTGCGGACCGAGCAGCACCCCGTACGCGCCAAGGAGCCCGGCGCGCGGGGCTATCCCGGTGTCAGCGGCACCCTCGTCGGCGGCGAGTACAACGGCCGGGTGACCACCGCCGGGTACGCCTCGCTCTCCTCGTCGGACCCGGAGGAGAAGAAGAGCGTGGCCGCCGGTCTGGGGCTGACGGTCGTGGCGATGCTGCCCGTGGTGATGCAGGAAGCGACGGAGGGAGAGCGCGAGCTGTTCGGGCTGGCGGCCGCCGGCGTCCTGATCCTGCTCGGCCTCCTCGCCGTGGTCGTGCTGTGGACGGCCCTCCAGCGGCCCGTGCTGCGGCTGTTCCTGGAGTCGCGCCGCCTGGCCAGAGGCGATCTGACCCGCCCGGTGTCGGTGCCCCGATGGGGCGAGCCCGCTCGCATCGGCCAGGCCCTGGAGCGGCTGCGCCGCCAGTTGCGCGACGACGAGGACGGCGGCGCCCAGGACGCGTCGCCACCGGCCCGCAGAAAGATCCTGATCGGCGGACGCGGGCCACTCGTGCTCACGGCCGTCGTCCTGCTGCTCTGGTGCGTACCGGTGGGGCTGCTGCTCAACCGCACCGACGGATCGGTCAGCGTGCCGAGCACCATGGTCAACGACCAGCGCGAGCGGACCGACCTGATCGCCGACCGGCTGCGCAGGGCGCTCAACGAGGCGCAGGCCGACCTCGTCTCCACCTCCCAGCTGATCGGAGCCGAGGACACCGCCGGCGCCGAGAAGGCGCTGAAGGCGGTCCTCACCCAGCACACCCGCTACCAGGCCCTGTACGTCGTCGGTGAGAACGGCGAGGTCGGCGCGCGTGCGGGGGCGGACCCCCACGCCTGGAGCGCTGAGGAGGAGCCGGTGCCGGTGCGCGTGACCGGCAAGGGCGGCAAGCAGCCGGTGATCCAGGCCGCGGCCCCGGTGGCCGGGCAGAAGGGCAGCACGCTGGTCGGCGAGATCCGCGTGGAGTTCCTCAACTCCCTGCTGAACCGGCCGGGCCTCGGCGAGGTCCGCGTGGTGGACTCCGCCGCCGAGACCATCGCCGCCAGCGACGGCTTCCTGGCGTTCGAGAAGCTGCCCCGCCGCGCACTGACCGACCTCGTGCGGGCCGGCAACGTGCAGGTCGGTGCGGGGCCCGTCGAGAACGCGCTGTTCCTCCGCGAGGGGAAGGGCGTCACCGTCGCCGCGGCGGCCCCGTTCTCCGGCGGCGGAGTCACCGCCGACATCGGCTGGACCGTCGTCAGCTGGCAGGACGCCCAGCGGTTCGAGATCGCCGCCTACGAGAGGGAGGACCGCAGCATCCTGGCGGGGATGCTCGGGTTCGCCGCGGTCATCCTCTGCCTCGGCTGGATCTACCTGGTGGTCGTCCGGCCGTTGCGGGCGATCGCCGCCGGCGCGGAGAAGCTCGCCGACGGCGACCTCAAGACCGTGCTCTACCCCCGCTACCAGGACGAGGTGGGCGCGGTCGTCCGCAGCCTCGAACTCCTGCGCCAGCAGGCACAGGCCCACAGACTGAACCAGACCCGCCGGCTCGCGGAGCCCCCCTCCGGCGTCGGAAGAAGGTGACGGCATGCTCTACCTCTACTTCGTCCTGTTGACCGGCGGGGTGGTCCTGCTGATCGCCGGCATCGTGGAACAGCGCCGGCACTACGCGGCGCTGCACTCGATACCCAGCCGGGTCCTCGTCAACGGCATCCGGGGCAAGTCCTCCATCACCCGGCTGTGCGCGGGAGCGCTGCGCGGCGGCGACCTCGTCACCGTCGCGAAGACGACGGGGACCGCCGCGCGCTTCATCCACCCCGACGCCACGGAGGAGCCGGTCTACCGCAAGTTCGGCATCGCCAACGTGGTGGAGCAGATCGGCATCGTGCGCCGGGCCGCGACCTACCGGCCGCACGCCCTGGTCATCGAGTGCATGGCCGTCATGCCGGCTCTCCAGGAGGTGAACCAGAGCAAGCTGATCCGTTCCACGATCGGCGTCCTGTGCAACGTCCGTGAGGACCACCTGGCCGAGATGGGCCCCACGCTCGACGACGTGGCCCGCTCGCTGTGCCGTTCGATGCCCGAGGGCGGCATCTGCGTCACCGCCGAGAAGGAACGCTTCCACATTCTGGAGGAGGAGGCGCGCGCCCGGGACTGCCGGCTCGTCTACGCCGACCCGGACACGGTCACCGACGCCGAGCTCCGCGGATTCAGCTGGTTCACCTTCAAGGAGAACGTCGCGATCGCCCTGGTCGTCGCGGAACTCTGCGGCGTCGAACGCCAGGTGGCCCTCCAGGGCATGTACGACGCACCCCCGGACCCGGGCGTCCTCTCCGTGGAACGCTATGTGTCGCCCGAGGGCGGGCGGCTGGCGTTCGCCAACGTCTTCGCGGCGAACGACCCGGAGTCGACGCTGATGAACGTCAACCAGTTGCTCGACCTGGGGGCCATCAGCCGCCCGCTGAACGTGGTGATCAACTGCCGCCCCGACCGCGTCGAGCGCAACGGCCAGATGGGCGAGATCATCCCCGACCTGCGGCCCGACCACGTCTTCGTCATCGGGAACCCCTCCAAGAGCGCCATCGACGCCATCCCCGCCGAGTGGCAGGACCGGGCGGTCGACCTGGGCGGCGAGCGCCGTTCGGCCGAGGAGTTCATGCCCGCCATGCTCGGACGGATGCCCGACGGGTCCTCGCTCGTGGCCATCGGCAACATCCACGGCCAGGGCGAGGAGCTGCTGGAGTACCTCGCGGAGCTCCCGGCGGACGAGAGCACCCCGGAGACCGGGCAGGACGCGGTGCCGGCAGCCGTCGCCCAGCCGATCCACCTGGACCCCTACGCGCCGTACCCCGCGGCCTACGAGGAGCGGTACCAGGCGTCCCAGACGCAGGAGATCCCGCTGGTGCGCATCCCCGCCCAGAGCGCCACCGAGCACCCCGGGCCGTACGCGGCCCCGTACCAGCACGGCGTCGGGGACCGGCACGACGAGCCCGGCACCGCGGAGACGCACGGCTGGGGCCACCGGCCGGCCGACCCGGACGAGCGGACACAGGGCTGGGACCACCGGCCGGCCGACCCGGACGAGCGGACACAGGGCTGGGACCACCGGCCCGCCGACCCGGACCAGCGGAAGCCTCCGTACTCCTGACCAGCCGGCGACCCGCCCCCGCCCACCGTCCTCCCATCACCCGCACACGCGCCCGGAGCCTTCCTTGACCACCGCCGCCCTGACACCCGAGATGGCCGCCCTGGGCATCGCCCTGGGCCTGCTCTTCTCCCTGGTGTGCTACCTCACCACCAACCTCTCCCCGGGCGGGATGATCACCCCGGGCTGGCTCGCCCTCACCCTCATCGAGGACCTTCAGCGAGCGGCCATGGTCGTGGGCGTCACCGCCCTGACCTACGCGGGCACCAAGCTCATGCAGCGACTGGTGATCCTCTACGGCAAGAGGCTGTTCGCCGCCGTGGTCCTCCTCGGGGTCCTGCTGCAGGGCACCGTGATGATCGTGCTCTCGCTGGAGTTCCCGCTGATGTACGGCAACCAGACCCTCGGCTTCATCGTCCCCGGCCTGATCGCCTACCAGCTGGTCCGCCAGCCCAAGGGCCCCACCCTCCTGGCCACGGCCTCCGTCTCCCTCATGGCCTACATCGTCCTCGCCGCCGGCCTCTTGCTCGGCGTCATGCCCGCCGTCTGAGAATCGAGCCAGAACCATGACCGGAAAGAAGAAAACGCGACCGCTCCTCTCGGGCCTCGTCCTCCTGGGGCTCGTCGCCGGCTCTGGGTTCCTCACCCTGGAACTGCGCAAGCAGGAGGAGCAGGGCGTCACCGAGGTGCGCAACGTCGGAGTGCTCAAGGGCACGCGCGGAGAGGGCGGCGAGTCCCCGGACACGACCGACGCCGAGTGGTCCCGGCTGAAGAGCCCTGCCCGCAGTGTGCTGCGCAGCGCCGACGGACAGGTGATGGCGGTCCTGACAGACGGCGCGCGTACGGCGACGCTGACCGGCCCCGCCCGGACCTTCGAGGAGCCGGCCTCCACGGCGTCCACGGTCTCCACCACCGACTGGGTGCGGCTCATGCCCGAGCCCTGGTCCAAGGGCGCGGAGAAGGAGAAGTGGTTCGAGGAGTGGTACGAGGAGTACGCCGGCAGCGAGGAGGACGACCTCTTCGCCTTTGCCTTCCAGTACGTGGCGGGCGCGAAGGAGAAGAAGGACGACCAGGGCCTCGTGTACGCGGGGGACGCCGACTTCGGCCCGCTGAACCCGGACGGAGGCGAAGGCGGCGACCTGCGCCTGGAGGAGTCCGACTTCTACGACTACCTGGGCATCCCGTACCCCTTCCGGGACGGCAAGGTCGGCACCCCGGAGGCCGCGCGCGCCCGGTCCCTGGACTGCTCCGGCTACATCAGGATGGTGCTCGGCTACCGCGCACGCCATCCGCTGATGTCCTCCGACAAGTCCGGCGACGGCCTGCCGCGCACCGCCAACGGCATGGCCCGCTCCGAGCAGGGCGTGGACGTCCTGCCGCTGACCGGGGTCTCGGCGAAGGACCGGCCCACGGCCATCGACCAACTGCAGCCGGGAGACCTCGTCTTCTTCAAGCTCGACGCCCGCACCAAGGAACGGCTGGACCACGTCGGCATGGTCCTGGGCCACGACACCGAGGGGCACCTGATCTTCGTCTCCAGCCGTGAGGAGGTCAACGGGCCCACCATCGGCGACATCGGCGGCGTGTCCCGTCTCGACGGCAACGGCTACTACGCCAAGACGCTGCGCAGCGCGAAACGGCTGTGAGCCGGCTCGCCCCCGGGGTGACACCCCCGGGGGCGGGAC
>NZ_JBBBEN010000102.1:391616-474576 GCF_037137275.1 Streptomyces pratensis
CCCAGCACCGCCTCGGCCCGGCGGGTCCGCCGTCCGCTGGAGGCCCCCAGGGGAACGGGGCAAAAGGCCCCCTGCCCCCGGCCCCCGCATGATCTTCAGGAGTCCACGCGACCTCCGATGATCACGCGATGGCCGCACCCGCTTCCCGCCGGGTCCGCCACGAGATCGCGACGTCAGATCGGATTGCCAGGAGTCCGGCCGCCCTCGGCATCGGCCACCATCGTGCGCAGCACCCTGAGCGCGGCCACGTACTCCTCGTCGCTGATGCCCCTGTGGACTACGGCGCGTACCTCGGTCGCCAGCTCACGGAGCCGCGCTCTGGCGGCCTCCCCGGCCTCCGTGAGGTGCAGGCGCTGTCCGTCATCGGCCCGGAGCCATCCGCGGTGGAGCAGTTGGTCCACGACCCTGGCGATCTCGTGCGGACCGTCCGCGAGGTGCGCCAGCTGAGCGACGGCCTCCTCACGGCTCGGCGCCGTGGGACCGCCGTGCACGCGGTTGAGTACCCAGTACTGCGGCTGCGTGACGTCGATCTCGGCCATGGCGTCACGCAGATGCTGGGTGACGGTCGTATGGGTCAGCCCGCACCAGAAGCCGACCGGCTGAGTGGCCGACATGTCATCGGCCACGGCCGGGTTCGCCGGAGCCTGGTCAGTGGTGGTCCCGATCAGCGATTCCATGAGCGCGACGCTGCATTCCCCCCGGCGCACCGAACCATCGGAATGCGCCATCCACGGCAACTCGTCCTGAAGACGCATCGGAACCACGGACCACCGCCATCGCGGCGCTCCGGTCCGGCCGCCTCGCCGCGCCGCAGAATCGTACGGCCGGCGTCGACGGCCGACTGGACGACGGGGCCAAGCCCGGCTTGCGGGCAGCGATGGCGCCTTCGTGGAGCGAGACCGGTACGGGCCGGGCAGATCCTTCGCCGGGTGCCGGGGAGGCAGCCATGGACCAGCGTTCGACAGGACTCCTGTCAGGGGACGAGGTCTGTACCGGGGAGATCCCAGGGACTTTCCGCCGCGCGAGCAGGGAAGGCCCCGACACAGCGCTGAAAGGTGCGAACGCGCTGGTCAGGGCCGAGCCGCCTAGCACTCGATGATGTTCACCGCGAGTCCGCCGCGCGCCGTCTCCTTGTACTTGACGCTCATGTCGGCCCCGGTCTCCTTCATCGTCTTGATGACCTTGTCGAGGGAGACCTTGTGGCTGCCGTCGCCCCGCAGCGCCATCCTCGCCGCCGTGACCGCCTTCACCGCGGCCATCCCGTTGCGCTCGATGCACGGGATCTGGACGAGGCCGCCGACCGGGTCGCAGGTCAGGCCCAGGTTGTGCTCCATGCCGATCTCGGCGGCGTTCTCCACCTGCTCGGGGGAGCCGCCGAGAACCTCGGCCAGGGCCCCGGCCGCCATGGAGCAGGCAGAGCCGACCTCGCCCTGGCAGCCGACCTCGGCGCCCGAGATCGACGCGTTCTCCTTGAACAGCATGCCGATCGCACCGGCCGCGAGGAGGAAGCGGACGACGCTGTCCTCCTTCTCGGCCTCGGTGCAGCCGCCCGAGGCGAAGTTCATGTAGTAGTGCAGCACGGCGGGGATGATGCCCGCGGCGCCGTTGGTGGGGGCGGTGACGACCCGGCCGCCCGCCGCGTTCTCCTCGTTGACCGCCATCGCGTAGAGGGTGATCCACTCCATCGCGTGGGCCTGCGGGTCGCCCTCGGCGCGCAGCTGCCGGGCCGAGTTCGCGGCACGGCGGCGGACCTTCAGGCCGCCGGGGAGAATGCCCTCGCGGGACATGCCGCGTGAGACGCAGGCCTGCATGACGTGCCAGATGTCCAGCAGCCCCTCGCGGATCTCCGCCTCGGTGCGCCAGGACAGCTCGTTCTCCAGCATCAGGGAGGAGATGGACAGCCCGGTCTCCCGCGAGAGCCGCAGCAGTTCGTCGCCGGTGCGGAAGGGGTGCTTGAGGGCCGTGTCGTCCGGGACGATCGGGTTCTCCCCGGCCACCGCGTCCTCGTCCACGACGAAGCCGCCGCCGACCGAGTAGTAGGTCTTCTCCAGGACCGGCGCGCCCTCGGCGTCGTACGCGAGGATCGTCATGCCGTTGGCGTGGTAGGGGAGCGCCTTGCGGCGGTGCAGGACGAGCTGCTCGTCGAAGTCGAAGTCGATCTCGTGCATGCCGAGCAGGTTGATACGGCCACCGGTGCGGATCTCCTCGACCCGGGCGTCGGCGGACTCCACGTCCACGGTCCGGGGCGATTCGCCCTCCAGACCGAGCAGGACCGCCTTGGGCGTGCCGTGCCCATGGCCGGTCGCGCCGAGCGAGCCGTACAGCTCGGCGCGTATCGAGGCGGTGTGCGCGAGCAGCCCTTCGTTCTTGAGGCGGCGCGCGAACATACGGGCGGCGCGCATCGGGCCCACTGTGTGGGAGCTGGACGGGCCGATGCCGATCGAGAAGAGGTCGAAGACCGAAAGGGCCACGGGAGGACTCCTAAACAGGGTTGGTAGACGCCGTTGTCTGCCGGGTGGTGCGGGGACGGGCCGACGGGCCCGCGGAACGCGGGGCAGCGACGAGGGCACCGTGCTCACTGTTCAGTGTGCGCGGTGCCCCCACCGGATGTGCAAACTGCGAAGGTCTTACGCGAGGCCGGGGTACAGCGGGAACTTGTCGGCCAGCGCGACCACGCGGGCCTTGAGGTCGTCGGCGTCGTAGGACGGCTTGAGGGCGGCGGCGATGATCTCCGCGACCTCGGTGAAGTCCTCCGTCCGGAAACCGCGGGTGGCCAGCGCCGGGGTGCCGATCCGCAGGCCCGAGGTCACCATCGGCGGCCGCGGGTCGTTCGGGATGGCGTTCCGGTTGACCGTGATGCCCAGCTCGTGGAGCCGGTCCTCCGCCTGCTGGCCGTCCAGCTCCGAGTTGCGCAGGTCGACCAGGACCAGGTGCACGTCGGTGCCGCCGGACAGGACGGACACGCCTGCCTCGGTGACGTCCGGCTGCACCAGGCGTTCGGCGAGAATCCGGGCGCCCTCCAGGGTGCGCTGCTGGCGCTCCTTGAACTCCTCGCCCGCCGCGATCTTGAACGAGACCGCCTTGGCCGCGATCACGTGCTCCAGCGGTCCACCCTGCTGACCGGGGAAGACCGCCGAGTTGATCTTCTTGGCGAGCTCCTGGGTGGAGAGGATCACGCCGCCGCGCGGCCCGCCGAGGGTCTTGTGCGTGGTGGTGGTGACGACGTGGGCGTGCGGCACCGGGTTGGGGTGCAGGCCGGCGGCGACGAGGCCCGCGAAGTGCGCCATGTCGACCATGAGGTACGCGCCGACCTCGTCCGCGATCCGGCGGAAGGCGGCGAAGTCGAGCTGGCGCGGGTAGGCGGACCAGCCGGCCACGATCAGCTTCGGCTGGGACTCCTTGGCGAGGCGCTCGACCTCCTCCATGTCCACGACACCGCTCTCGTCGACGTGGTACGGGACCACGTTGTAGAGCTTGCCGGAGAAGTTGATCTTCATGCCGTGGGTCAGGTGCCCGCCGTGGGCCAGGTTCAGGCCCATGATCGTGTCGCCCGGCTTCAGCAGCGCGAACATCGCGGCGGCGTTCGCCTGCGCACCGGAGTGCGGCTGGACGTTCGCGGCCTCGGCGCCGAACAGGGCCTTGATCCGGTCGATCGCGATCTGCTCGACGACGTCGACGTGCTCACAACCGCCGTAGTAGCGGCGGCCGGGGTAGCCCTCGGCGTACTTGTTGGTGAGGACGGAGCCCTGCGCCTCCATGACCGCCACCGGAGCGAAGTTCTCCGAGGCGATCATTTCGAGGGTGGACTGCTGACGGTGGAGCTCGGCGTCGACGGCGGCGGCGACGTCCGGGTCCAGCTCGTGGAGGGAGGAGTTCAGAAGCGACATCAGGGGGTCCCTTAAAGGTCTCAGTTGCCGGAGAACGCGGTGTACTCGTCGGCGGAGAGCAGGTCGGCCGGCTCCTCCGCGACACGCACCTTGAACAGCCAGCCGCCCTCGAAGGGAGCGGAGTTCACCAGCGAGGGGTCGTCCACGACGTCCTGGTTGGCCGCCGTCACCTCACCGGTCACCGGCGAGTACAGATCGCTGACCGACTTGGTCGACTCCAGCTCGCCGCAGGTCTCGCCCGCGGTCACCGTGTCACCGACCTCCGGGAGCTGGGCGTAGACGACGTCGCCGAGGGCGTTGGCCGCGTACTCCGTGATGCCGATGGTGGCCACGCCGTCCTCGACGGCCGTCAGCCACTCGTGCTCCTTGCTGTACCGCAGCTGCTGGGGGTTGCTCATGACCTGAATTCTCCTGTACGCGGGAAGTGCTGATGAACGGTGGTCTTACGGTGTGAGACGCGGATACGTCACTTCCGTGACGCCCGCACGGCGCCGGGAAGGTCCGGGTTGTTCCGGAATATCACTTCTGGCGCTTGTAGAACGGCAGCGCGACGACCTCGTACGGCTCGTGCGTGCCCCGGATGTCCACGCCCACGCCCTCGGTGCCGGGCGCGGCGAAGGCCGCGTCCACGTACGCCATGGCGATCGGCTTGCCCAGAGTGGGGGAGGGGGCGCCGGAGGTGACCTCGCCGATCACCGTGGAGCCGGCCACGACCGGGAAGCCCGCGCGCGGCACCCGGCGGCCCTCGGCGACCAGGCCCACCAGCTTGCGCGGCGGCGCGGTCTCGGCGCGCTCGGCGGCGGCCTTCAGCGCCTCGCGCCCGACGAAGTCGCCTTCCTTCTCGAACTTCACGACCCGGCCCAGGCCCGCGTCGAACGGGGTCAGCGCGGTCGTCAGCTCGTGTCCGTACAGCGGCATGCCGGCCTCCAGGCGCAGCGTGTCGCGGCAGGAGAGCCCGCAGGGGATCAGGCCGTGCGCGGCGCCGGCCTCGGTCAGGGCCCGCCACAGCTGCTCGGCGTGCTCGGGGGCGACGAACAGCTCGAAGCCGTCCTCGCCGGTGTAGCCGGTGCGGGCGATGAGGGCCGGGACGCCGGCGACGGCGCCCGGCAGGCCCGCGTAGTACTTCAGCCCGTCCAGGTCGGCGTCGGTGACGGCCTTCATGATGGCGGGGGACTGCGGGCCCTGGACCGCGAGCAGCGCGTAGGCGTCCCGGTCGTCGCGCACCGCGACGTCGAAGCCCTCGGTGCGGGCGGTGAGGGTGTCCAGCACGGTCTGGGCGTTGCCCGCGTTGGCGACCACCAGGTACTCGGGGGCCTCGCTCTCGCCCAGCCGGTAGACGATCAGGTCGTCCAGGATGCCGCCGTCCTCCTGGACGATCATCGTGTAGCGGGCCCGGCCGCTTCCGATCGTGGCGATGTTGCCGACCAGCGCGTAGCTCAGGAAGGCGGCCGCCTGGGGCCCGGTGACCGTGATCTCGCCCATGTGCGACAGGTCGAAGAGACCGGCCCGGGTGCGTACGGCGTTGTGTTCCTCGCGCTCACTGGCGTACCGCAGGGGCATGTCCCAGCCCGCGAAGTCGGTCATGGTGGCGCCGAGCGAGCGGTGCAGCGCGTCGAGGGCGGTGAGACGGGGGGCAGTGCTCATGGATACGGCTCCAGGGCATGACGACGTCAGGATGAAACCTCCCCATCTGTCATCGAACCTGAGAGGTTCGCCGATGGCCCCTGACGGGGTATGCCCCTTCCGACAGGGCTCGGCTTGCACCTTGGGTGGAGCCGCCGGGCGGCTCGCTTTTCAGATCTGCCTCATCCACGCGGTACGGGGCCTGAGAGATTCAAGGGAGGATCTTGCTCCTTCGGCGCCCGGCTCACACTGTGGCCGGAACTCTCCCGCGCGGATTCGAACGGCCGGTATGCAGTTGGCGCGCTCATCATCGCACGCATTGGGGGAGAGTGGGGCGTGGCGGTCCCCCCGCAGGTGAAGAGTAGGGCGAGACCGGTTGTGCCGCATTGCCTTTTCTTTACACTTCAGGGGCAGACGCGGGTGACCCGACGGCAGGGGGATGGGCGATGACGTTGCAGCGGTCGGCACCGACCGCGGGGGTCGCGCACGGCGCGATGCCCGCACAATCCAAGGCGCCCGTGCGGGAGCCGCGGGCAGCCCGTGCGCCGGTGGTACGCGATCTGCGCGGGCGCTCCGGCGGCGGGCCGCGCAGTCTCGACTTCACCGCCGGGGACATCGTGGTGGTCTCCGGCCTGCCCGGCAGCGGGAAGTCCACCCTGATCCGGCGGGCCGCGGCGGGCCGTGCCATCGACTCCCAGAACACCCGCGACAGCTGGGCCGCCGCCCTGCCCCGCTTACTCCCCTACGCCCTGTACCGCCCTGCGGTGCGCGCCGCCCACTACCTCGGCCTGCGGCGGGCGCTGCGCTCCGGCGAGTCCGTCGTCGTGCACGACTGCGGCACCCAGGCCTGGGTGCGCCGCAGGCTCGCCCGGTACGCCGTGAGCCGGGGCCGCACCCTCCACCTGATCCTGCTCGACGTGACGCCGGAGGTGGCCCGCCAAGGGCAGCGCGAGCGCGGCCGGGGGGTCTCCGGTTACGCCTTCGCCCGGCATCGGCGCGCGGTGGCGAGGCTGCTGCGCGACACCGAACAGGGGCTCCTGCCCGCCGGCTGCACGTCCGCGGTGCTGCTGGACCGCGAGGCCGCGGGGGCGATCGGCCGGATCTCCTTCACGGAGACCGAAGTCGCCGCCGCCCGTGCCGGTTAGGGTGCTGGCCAGGAACGACGGCCGCCGGTCGGCCGCGACGGCGCAGAGAGGGCACAGAGGCAGTGGACACTGAGGCACCCGTCCAGGCGCACCCCCGGCAGGGGTGGCCCGCCAACGAGCTCGAAGAGGTGCTGGCCGCCTCGCTCGGCGTCCCGGACGCGGGCGGCCGCCTCGTCGAGGTGCTCGGCCGCAGCTCCGTGTGGGTGCCGCTGCCGAGCGGCGGCGGCCCCGCCAGCGCCGATCTCGACCTGCCGATGATGGAGATCCAGGGCGCCGCGTTCGTTCCGGTCTTCAGCTCGGAGGACCAGTTCCGCAGCTGCGTCGGCAGCCACATGTCCTTCGCGGTGGCGCCCGCCCGCGACTTCGCCCGGGGACTGCCCCCGCAGGTCGGCATCGCCGTGAACCCCGGCGGCGCGGTCGGCATCCCCCTCCCGCCGCCCGCCGTCGCCGAACTGTGCCGGGCCGGGCGCACCGCGCTCGACGGAGCCGCCACCGGCGGCCGGGTCCGGCTGTTCGAGCCGGACTGGCAGCACGACCCGGTCGACTTCCTCGCCGCCGTGTCCGAGGAGTTCCAGGCCATCGGAGTCGTGAGCACCGCCCGCCGGGCGCTGGCCAGCGTCGAGGGCGAGGACCCCGTCCTCTTCGTCGGCGTCGAGTTCGCCTCCCCCGAGGACGTCGGGCAGAGCGCCCCCATGGACGCCCTCGGCCGGGCGCTCGGCCGCGTTCAGGTCCCCTGGCCGGTCAACCTGGTCCTCCTCGACGTGGCCCAGGACCTCGTCGGCGACTGGATGCGGGAGAGAGTACGGCCGTTCTACCGGAGCGCGGGCCACTGACCGCACCGGGCCGAGACGGCCCGGACGCGGGACTCCCGCCGGGCCCGCGCGGCGGCGCCGGACCGCGCAGTCACCGCGGTGTCACAAGCGGCGCATAAGCTGGTTTGATGGCGAGGGCCTTTCGTTCGGCTCGGACCGGATCAGAACAGCGGGGCACGCGCGCTCGTCCCGGTCCGGACGGGAGGCGCCGGCGGCCGTTCCCGATGCGCCCGGGAGCGGTGGCGCGAATCCGACGGAGCGACGAGGGGCGGGACCCAGGGTGAGTGCGGCAGGCACTGCGGCGGACAACGGGGCGTCCCCCGCTCGGGCGGAGCCGGGCGCCCGGGGAAGCGTCGAGCACACGCTGCGCCAGGTCGCCCCCGGGCATTACGACGCCTACGAGGCGCTCCTCGCCTCGCTCGCCGACGGCCGGCTCTGGATGCTGCTCTGGCACGGCACGGCCGGTTCGCCCGACGCCCAGTACGGGAACATGCAGATCGACGGCCTGGGGTACGCCCCCTGCGTGACCTCCGCCCAGGAGTTGTCCGCCAGCGGCTGGAACCGGGCCCACGAAGTGGTCACCGGACGTGACATCGCCCGCGCCCTCTTCCCCGACCGCTGGGGCATCTGGCTCAACCCGCACGCCCCGGGCGGCGGCGTCGGCATCCCCTGGCTGGATCTGCGCCGGATCGCCACCGGTCTCGACCGGCTCCCCGCCGGTCCGCTGCGCCTCTCAGAGCCCGCCATCGAACTCCCGCAGTTCTACGCCGTGCTCACCCAGAACGCCCACCGCACGCCGGCCGTCCGAGCCCTGCGCCGCGCCTGGGTCCACCCCGCGGTCGGCGTCCCGTATCTCGCCATCGGCCTCGACCTCTACGACACGGGCCGCGCCTCCGTCGAGGCGGTGCGCTCGATGATGCGGGAGTCGGTCGGCACGGTACCCGAGGGGCTGCCCGTCTCCACCGTCGCCATGTCCGACGAGTACGACCCGGTCGCGATGTGGCTGCGCGCCAACGTCCGCCCGTTCTACGACCGTGAGGCGCACGCCCCGGCCGGCCCGCCGCCGGTCGCCGCCCCCGGCTACGGATATCCGCCGCAGCACCGCTGACCGGCGCGGGGCGCCCGTCCCCGGGCCGCGGGTGACATCGGCCCCGCCGACGTCACCCGCAGGGATGTCCCGGAACTGGACGGTTTGTTAACTGTCCGGGTCTCGACTAGGTCTCACCGCTATCCGGACTGTTCTCTTGCGCTGGGTCCCGTCGTAGTGTGCGGCCATCAAACCTCACCACATGGCGAACCAGGGGTGGACCCATGCGCATATTCAAGTCCCGGGCTGTCCGGGCGATCACGACAGCCGTCGCTGTCGGGATGATCGCCACGGGCTGTTCCAGCGAGCGGGACGAGGGCGGCTCCAAGGGGGGCGACAAGGACACCTTCGTCTTCGCCGGAGCCGGTGACCCCGGTTCCCTCGACCCGGCCCTCGCGAGCGACGGCGAGACGTTCCGCGTCACCCGCCAGGCGTTCGAGGCGCTTCTGGAGCACGAGTCCGGCGGCAGCAAGCTGGTCGGCGGCCTCGCGGAGACGTGGTCGAGCGACCCGGCCGGCAAGGTCTGGACGTTCAATCTGCGCCAGGGCGTGAAGTTCCACGACGGCGAGGCGTTCAACGCCGCCGCGGTCTGCGCGAACTACGACCACTGGTTCAACTGGAAGGGCACGTACCAGTCCAGCGCGGTCTCCTACTACTGGCAGTCCATCATGGGCGGGTTCGCGGAGAACGAGGACGCGGAGGCGCCCGAGCCGAACTACAAGTCCTGCACCGCCAAGGACGAGAACACCGCTGTCATCGAGGTGAACAAGCCCTCGGCGAACCTGCCCGGCGGTTTCTCCCTCCAGGCCCTCGCGATCCACTCGCCGAAGGCGATCGAGGAGTACGAGAAGCAGGACGCGAGCGCCAAGGGCGACGCCATCACGTACCCCGAGTACAGCCAGGAGGCCGGCACGGTCGCCGGCACCGGCCCGTACAAGATCGTGAAGTGGAACAAGGGGAACAAGGAAGTCTCCCTGGAGCGCTTCGACGACTACTGGGGTGACAAGGCCAAGGTGAAGAACCTGGTCTTCCGCACCATCTCCACGGAGGAGACCCGCCGCCAGGCGCTGCAGGCCGGTGACATCGACGGCTACGACCTCGTGGCCCCGGCCGATGTGACGACCCTGGAGAAGGAGGGTTACGAGGTCCCGACCCGTGACGTCTTCAACATCTTCTACCTCGGCATGAGCCAGTCGGCGAACCCGGCGCTGAAGAAGCCCGAGGTCCGACAGGCCATCACGCACGCCATCGACCGCGAGAACCTGGTCAACACCCAGCTGCCGGAAGGCGGCAAGGTCGCGACCCAGTTCATGCCCGACACGGTCGCCGGCTTCTCGGACAAGGTGAAGACCTACCCGTTCGACACCGCCAAGGCGAAGGAGCTCCTCAAGCAGGCCGGCGAGGAGAACCTGAAGATCGACTTCTGCTACCCGACCGAGGTCACCCGCCCGTACATGCCTGCCCCGCAGGACCTGTTCGAGCTGATGAAGGCCGACCTGGACAAGGCCGGCATCACCATCACCCCGAAGGCCATGAAGTGGGCGCCGGACTACCTGGACGCCACTGAGGCGGGCTCCTGCGCCCTGCACATGCTCGGCTGGACCGGTGACTTCAACGACGGCTACAACTTCATCGGCACCTGGTTCTCCGGGCCCGACAAGCAGTGGGGCTTCAAGGACCAGAAGGTCTTCGACGCCGTGAACGCGGCCTCCAAGATCACCGACACCGCCGGCCGCACCGCGGCCTACGAGAAGGCCAACGAGGCGATCATGGAGTACGTCCCGGGCGTGCCGATCTCGTCGTCCCCGCCGGCCATCGCGTTCGCCAAGAACGTCAACCCGCCGAAGGTCTCCCCGCTGACGCAGGAGAACTTCGCCGAGGTCTCCTTCAAGTAATCGCACACCAGCGGGTCCGCCCGGCCACCTNGACCAGGTGGCCGGGCGGACCCGCATCGACGCACGTGAGAAAGGGGCATGCGGGGTGCTGCGACTCGTCGTCAGAAGACTTCTCCAGCTCATTCCCACCCTGCTCGGCCTGTCGGTCCTGCTGTTCCTCTGGCTGAACCGGCTGCCCGGCGGGCCCGCCTCAGCGATCCTGGGCGAGCGGGCCACCGAAGCCGAAGTAGCGAGAATCAACCGGGCGCTCGGACTCGACGAGCCGGTCCACGTCCAGTACTGGCGCTTCCTCAAGCGCATCTTCGAGCTGGACCTCGGAACCTCCACCCAGACCGGGCAGCCGGTGTGGGACGAATTCGCCCTCCGCTTCCCGGCGACCGTGGAGCTCAGCGTCGCGGCGATCCTGATCGCCGTCGTCGTGGGCATCCCGATGGGCTATCTGGCCGCCAGGCACCGCGGTGGCTGGCTGGACGTGGCCTCGGTCTCCGGATCGCTGCTCGGCATCTGCATCCCGGTCTTCTTCCTGGCCATGCTGCTGCGCGGGATCTTCTCCGTGGAGCTGGGCTGGTTCCCGAGCCAGGGCCGGCTGACCACCGGGCTCAACGCCACGGACGTCACCGGGTTCGCCGTCCTGGACGGGCTGCTGACCGGCGAGTTCGACGCGAGCTGGGACGCGATCCAGCACCTGGTCCTGCCCGCCGTCGCACTGGCCTCGATCCCGCTCGCCGTCATCGTCCGGATGACCCGCGCCAGCGTCCTGGAGGTGCTCGGCGAGGACTACATCCGCACCGCCGAGTCCAAGGGCCTGGACAAGGGGACCGTGCGCGGCCGCCATGTGCTGCGCAACGCGCTGCTGCCCGTGATCACCGCGGTCGGCCTGCTGACCGGCAGCCTGCTCTCCGGAGCGGTGCTCACCGAGTCCGTCTTCGACTTCGGCGGTATCGGGTCCTTCATCCGCACCGCGATCGACGGCCGCGACTACCCGGTCCTCGTCGGGTTCATTCTCTTCATCGCGATGGTGTACGTGCTGATCAACCTCCTGGTCGACCTCGCGTACAGCATCATCGACCCGAGAGTGCGGGTGCACTGACGTGACGATCCTGACCAACAGAGCAGACAAGATCGACCGTCTCGCCGAGCTGACCCAGAGCTCGGAGACGGTCACCGGGACCAGCCTGTGGCGCGAGGCGTTCCGCCGGATGCGGTCCAGCAAGATGGCCGTCATCGGCGCGGCGATCATCGCCGCGTTCGTCGTCGTCGCGGTGGTCGGCCCGTGGGTCGCCCCGCACGCGCCCACCGCGCAGACCTGGCGCGACGAAGTCTTCCCCAACCAGGGCAAGTTCATCGGCATGCGCGGCGAGAACTGGTTCGGCCTGGACCACCTGGGCCGTGACATGTTCTCCCGCTGGCTCGTCGGGGCGCGGCAGACGCTGCTCGTCGGCGTGGTCTCCATGCTCATCGGCCTGCTCGTCGGCGCGATGGTCGGCGTGCTCTCCGGCGCCGCCGCCACCCTCGGCGGCAAGGTGGGCCAGCGCGTCGACACCGTCATCATGCGCTTCACCGACATCATGCTGTCGCTGCCCTCGCTGCTGCTGGCCGTCTCCATCGCCGCGATGCTCGGCCAGTCGCTGACCACCGTGATGATCGCCGTCGGTGTCGTCCAGATCCCGATCTTCGCCCGCCTGCTGCGAGGTTCGATGCTCGTCCAGGGCGGCGCCGACTACGTGCTCGCCGCCAAGGCGGTCGGCATCCGGCGGAAGCGGATCGTGCTCACGCAGATCCTGCCCAACTCCCTGAGCCCCGTGATCGTCCAGGCCACCCTGAGCCTGGCGACCGCGATCATCGAGGCCGCGGCCCTGTCCTACCTCGGGCTCGGCAACCCCGACCCGGCCATCCCCGAATGGGGCGTGATGCTCTCCCAGGCGCAGCGCTTCTTCGACAACGACCCGATGATGGCGGCCTACCCGGCCGTCGGCATCATCATCACCGCTCTCGGTTTCACCCTGCTCGGCGAGGCCATGCGCGAAGCCCTCGACCCGAAGTTGCGAGGCTGACGTCCTATGTCACTGCTCTCCGTTGAGGAACTCAGCGTCACTTTCACCGCTCGCGGCCGCAAGGACGCCACCGCCGTGGACGGGGTCTCCTTCGATGTCGACCAGGGCCAGGTCGTGGGCCTGGTCGGCGAGTCGGGCTGCGGCAAGTCCGTCACCTCGCTCGCCCTGATGGGCCTGTTGCCCCGCAAGGGCGTCCGGGTCGGCGGCCGGGCCGAGTTCGACGGTCAGAACCTGCTCACCATGAACGAGCGCAAGCTGCGCGACCTGCGCGGCAGCCAGCTGGCGATGATCTTCCAGGACCCGCTGTCCTCGCTGAACCCGGTCGTCCCCATCGGCGTCCAGGTCACCGAGATCCTCCAGCGCCACCGCGGGCTGAAGGGCGAGAAGGCCCGCAGGGAGGCCACGTCCCTGCTGGAGCGGGTCGGCATCCCCGACCCGGCGCGGCGGCTCAAGGAATACCCGCACCAGCTCTCCGGCGGCATGCGCCAGCGGGCGCTGATCGCCATGGCGGTCGCCTGCGCGCCCCGGCTGCTGATCGCCGACGAGCCGACGACCGCCCTGGACGTGACCATCCAGGCGCAGATCCTGGAACTGCTCAAGGAACTGGTCGACCAGGAGGGGACCGCCCTCCTGATGATCACGCACGACCTCGGCGTCGTCGCCGGCCTCTGCGACGAGGTCAACGTCCTCTACGCGGGGCGGGCGGTGGAGTCGGCGAGCCGCCGTGAGCTGTTCGCCCACCCCACCCACCCGTACGCGCACGGGCTCCTCGGCTCCATCCCGCGGCTCGACGCGCCGCGCGGCGAACCGCTGCACCCGATCCGCGGGTCCATCAACGACAAGATCGCCTGGGCCGACGGCTGCGCGTTCGCACCCCGGTGCGACCACTACACGATGGGATGCCTGACCGGCACCCCCGAACTGACCGAACCACGCACGGCCGGACACCAGGTGCGCTGCGTCAACCCGGTCCTGCCCGAGGCGGAGGTCTTGGCATGAGCCTTCTCGAACTGGACGGCGTCAAAGTCCACTTCCCGGTCAAGAAGGGCCTGTTCTTCGACCGTACGGTCGGCCACGTCTACGCGGTCGACGGCGTCTCACTGAGCGTGGAGGCCGGGCAGACGTACGGCCTGGTCGGCGAGTCGGGCTGCGGCAAGACGACGCTGGGCCGCGCGGTGCTGCGGCTGAACGACATCACCGAGGGCGGGGTCGTCTTCGACGGCACCGACCTGGCGAAGCTGCCGTCCGAGGAGATGCGGGCCTTCCGGCGACGGCTCCAGATGGTCTTCCAGGACCCGCTGGGCAGTCTCAACCCCCGGCAGAACATCGAGTCGATCCTGTCCGAGGGCATGGCCGCCCACGGCATCGGCGAGAACCGGGAGGACCGCCAGGAGAAGATCAAGGACATCCTCGCCAAGGTCGGCCTGCCGGCCAACGCGATGTCCCGCTACCCGCACGAGTTCTCCGGCGGCCAGCGCCAGCGCATCGGCATCGCCCGCGCCCTGGTCCTGGAACCCGATGTGATCATCTGCGACGAGCCGGTCTCGGCGCTCGACGTGTCGGTCCAGGCGCAGGTGATCAACCTGCTGGAGGAGCTCCAGGAGTCGCTGGGTCTGACCTATCTGGTCATCGCGCACGACCTCGCCGTCGTGCGGCACATCTCCGACGTCATCGGGGTGATGTACCTCGGCGGGCTCGTCGAGGAGGCCCCGAGCGACGCGCTGTACGCGGGCCCCCGGCACCCGTACACCAAGGCGCTGATGTCCGCCGTCCCGGTGCCGGACCCCGAGGTCGAGGACCGGCGCGAGCGCATCCTCCTCCACGGCGACCTGCCCTCCCCGGCGAACCCGCCGGCCGGCTGCCGGTTCCACACCCGGTGCCCGTGGGTGCAGGAGACCAAGTGCGCCACCGAGCGCCCGCCGCTGCTGGACACCGGCGAAGGCCACAAGGTGGCCTGCCACTTCACGGCCGAGATCGAGGCCGGGACGGTGCGGCAGTCCTCGGCGACGGAGGCGGGGACGGGGGGCGGCGGCCGCAAGGCGACGGCCTCCGAGGCCGGGGAGAAGCCCGGGGCCACCGGCGCCCTCGCCTCGGAGGAGGGTGCGCGGCCGGCCGGGGAGAAGCCTCTGGCCGTACCGCCGCAGACCGCTGCGGAGCCGGCCGGACGGGCGGAGGGCGACGCCCGGTCCTAGGACCGGCACACTTGTCCGGTGCTCACCGAACTGTTCACGCCCTCCGTCCAGCACGCGCTCGACATCGTCGGGATCTTCGTCTTCGCGATCTCGGGCGCCCTGCTCGCCGTACGCAAGAACTTCGATGTCTTCGGCATCGCGGTCCTCGCCGAGGCGACGGCGCTGGGCGGAGGGCTGTTCCGTGACGTGATGATCGGGGCGATCCCGCCCGCCGCCTTCACCGACCTCGGCTACTTCATCACTCCGCTATTCGCCGCCGGACTGGTGTTCTTCCTCCACCCGCACGTCGAACGCATCCAGGTCGGCGTCAACGTCTTCGACGCGGCGGGGCTCGGTCTCTTCTGTGTGGCCGGCACGGTGAAGGCCTACGAGTACGGCCTCGGGCTGACGTCGTCGGCGGCCCTGGGCCTGGCCACCGCGGTGGGCGGCGGGGTGTTGCGCGACGTGCTGGCCAACGAGGTGCCCTCGCTGCTGCGGTGGGACCGCGATCTCTACGCGGTGCCCGCCATCGTCGGCGCGACCATGGTCGTCCTGTGCATCCGCTTCGAGATGCTCAACGCCTGGACCAGCGCCCTGGCGGTCGTCGCCACCATCGTCCTGCGCCTGCTGGCGCTGCGCTTCCACTGGCGGGCGCCCCGCGCCTACAACCGGTCCTCCGCCCGCGCCGAGGAAGGCTCCGCGGCCGCTTAGGGGGCGCCCGCCGGACCGCCCCCGACCGGGCCGCCCCTCGGGAGGGGGAGACGGCCGCCCGAGGATAAAGCTACCGCTCAGTAATGCGTCCGTGTACCGTGCATCCCATGGCACAGGCAGCGACAGAAGCGGCGCAGACCGCACGGGCAACCATCGGCGACAGCGAGTTCGACCGGGACACCGCGGTCACCCTGCGCGAGCACGGCGTGTACGACGCCGAGCTCTCCGCGGGCTGGACCATCATCCACGCCGTCAACGGCGGCTATCTGCTGGCCCTGCTCGGCCGCGCCCTGGGCGAGGCCCTGCCGCACCCCGACCCCTTCTCGGTCTCTGCGCACTACCTCACCGCCTCCGTGCCGGGCCCCGCCGTGGTGCGCACGGAGATCGTGCGCACCGGACGCACGCTCTCCACCGGACAGGCCTCCCTCTTCCAGTACGCGGCGGACGGCAGCGAGATCGAGCGCATCCGGGTCCTGGCGACCTACGGCGACCTCGACGCACTCCCCGACGACGTCCGCACGACGGCGCTGCCGCCCGCCATGCCCGCCCGCGACCAGTGCCTTGGCCCGAGCGACGGCCCGGCGCCGATTCCCGGCAGCTCCGCCATCACCGAGCGTCTGGACATCAAGCTCGACCCGGCCACCGTCGGCTGGGCGATCGGCGCGCCGTCCGGCAAGGGGGAGATGCGCGGCTGGTTCGGCCTGGCCGACGGTCGCGACCCGGACCCGCTCTCGCTGCTCCTCACGGTGGACGCACTGCCGCCGACCTCCTTCGAGCTGGGCCTGACCGGCTGGACGCCCACCGTCGAACTCACCGCCCACGTCCGCTGCCGCCCTGCCCCCGGCCCGCTGCGCGTCGCCATCACCACCCGCAACCTCGCGGGCGGCTTCCTGGAGGAGGACGCGGAGGTCTGGGACAGCGCGGACCGGCTCGTCGCGCAGTCCCGCCAGCTGGCCAAGGCCCCACGCGACGCGTGACGCGTGACGGGCCGAGCCTCTCCGGTCGGGCGTCCCTGACCCCCCCCGTCTCCGGCTGCGCCTTGCGATGCACCGTGCTAGGGCGTCGCGGACCCGGCTCTGATCCGCCGGACACCCCCTGAGCGGCCCCGGCGGCCCAGGCGGCCTCCCGCGGCCCCGGGCTGCCCGGGCCCGGCGCTCCAGCAGGACGAGCGCCGGGCCCGGCAGCCCTGGCGCGTCCTGGGCTTTTGTGCCCGGCGGGTTCCGGCGGTGTGCCGCGCGCCGTGCGGGAGGCAGCCGTTCCCCCGACCGGGAAGCCGTACGGGGTTTAGGCTGCCGAGTCGGTGAACACGCGTACGGCGAACGGCTTTCGTCGTCGCACAGAGAGGTTCCGCCGTGCTCGTCCTCGTCGCCGCGCTGCTTCTGCTGGGGGTCGTCCTCGGGGCGGTCGCCCAGCTCCCGGTCCCGGTGTCCCTGGCCGCCGCCGCCGCCATCGCCGGCTGGCTGCTGATCTTCGCCGTGCGCGAGCGTTCCGCACGCCGGCCGCGCTGAACCGCCGTCCCCGCCGGACCCGCGCGTCGGCCGACCCGCGCGCCGCCCCTGTCGAGCCTGCCGCGCCCGGACGCATCCGAAGGAGCTCGCACCATGCCTCGCACCGACTTCGCCCGCCGCGCCCCCAGGACCGATACGGACGATGCCGACTTCGCCGCTCCCGACACCGGTTCCGAGCGCGGGGCCGAACCGTCCGGGCCCGCGCCGACGACTGCGCCGGCCGAGCCCGCGCCCCGGCGGACGTCCGCCCCCGCGCCGCGGGAGGGGACGCCCGCGCCGACGGACGGCGGCCCCCGTTCGGCCCCGGCCCGCGCGGTGGGCAGGGAGGCGGACGGGCTGGCCGTCGCCTCGTTCGTCCTCGGCCTCGTCGGGCTGCTGGTCTTCAACGTCCTGCTCGGGCCCGCCGCGATAGTGATGGCCCTGCTGGCCCTGGCCCGCCGGACCCGCCGCCCGGGGCGGGCCCGTCTCGGCCTCGCGCTCGGCGTGGCCGACCTGGTGGTCCTGGCCGTCCTGGTCACCGTCAACGGCACGGTCACCTGGGACCTCGGCGGCTGATTCGGCCCCCGCGAGGCGCTCGCCCCCTTCCGGATCGGCTCCGAAACGGGTCCCGGCCCCGGGCCCCGCACCGGTCCACCGCCCCGAGTGCGGGCGTGCGCTGGCGCCGGGCCGTGACGCGCCCGGCATGCGCCCCGCCCCGGCCTCGTAGAATCGGCCCCACCATGGCTTACCTCGACCACGCCGCGACCACGCCGATGCTTCCCGAAGCGATCGAGGCGATGACCGCCCAGCTGTCCGTCACCGGCAACGCTTCCTCGCTGCACGCCGCCGGACGCCGGGCCCGCCGTACCACGGAGGAGGCTCGAGAAGCCCTTGCCGACGCCCTCGGCGCACGTCCCAGCGAGGTGGTCCTCACCTCCGGCGGCACGGAGGCCGACAACCTCGCCGTCAAGGGGCTCTACTGGTCCCGCCGCGACGCGGACCCCCGGCGCACCCGGGTCCTCAGCGGCCCCGTCGAACACCACGCCGTCCTGGACGCCGTCGACTGGCTGGCCGAGCACGAGGGCGCGACCGTCGAGCACCTTCCCGTCGACCGCTTGGGCCGGGTCCACGTGGAGGACCTGCGCGAGGCGGTCCTCCGCAACCCCGACGACATCGCGATGATCACCGTCATGTGGGCCAACAACGAGATCGGCACCATCATGCCGGTCCGTGAACTCGCTTCGGTGGCCGCGGAGTTCGGCATCCCCATGCACGCCGACGCGGTCCAGGCCTTCGGTCAGCTGGAGGTCGACTTCGCTGGTTCGGGGCTGGCGGCGATGACGGTCAGCGGCCACAAGATCGGCGGCCCGTTCGGGATCGGCGCGCTGCTGCTGGGCCGCGACCACACCCCCGTTCCCGTCCTGCACGGCGGTGGTCAGGAGCGGCACGTGCGCTCCGGCACCCTGGACGTGCCCGCCGTCGCCTCCTTCGCGGTCGCCGGACGGCTGGCCGCCGAGCGGCGCGAGCACTTCGCCCGGCGCGTCGGCGGGCTGCGCGACGACCTCGTCGCCGCCGTGCACCAGGCCGTGCCGGACGCTGTACTGGGCGGCGACCCCGATCCGGCAGGGCGCCTCCCGGCCAACGCCCACTTCAGCTTCCCCGGCTGCGAAGGCGACTCCCTCCTGCTGCTGCTGGACGCGCAGGGCATCGAGTGCTCGACCGGCTCCGCCTGCACCGCCGGGGTCGCCCAGCCCAGCCACGTCCTGCTCGCCACCGGCACCGATCCGGACCTGGCCCGGGGGACCCTGCGCTTCTCGCTCGGCCACACCTCGACCGAGGAGGACGTCAAGGCGCTGGCCCGGGCGATCGGCCCGGCGGTGGAGCGGGCGAGGGCGGCCGGGCTCAGCTGATCCGCCCCGGCGGCGGGCTCAGCCGGCGGCCGGGGGCGCGCTCCGCGCGGCTCTCGCCGTCGCCGCCCGCCGCACCAGCTCCAGATAGCGGTCCCAGTCCCAGTGGGGCCCCGGGTCGGTGTGGTCGGTGCCCGGCACCTCCACGTGTCCGATGATGTGCTCCCGGTCGATCGGTATGTCGTGGCGCGCGCAGATGGACGCCGTGAGCCGGGCCGACGCCTCGTACATCGCCGTGGTGAGGTCCTTGGGCCGGTCCACGAAGCCCTCGTGCTCGATGCCGACGCTGCGCTCGTTGTACGCGCGGTCGCCCGCCTGATAGGCCACGTCCAGCTCGCGGATCATCTGCACCACGCGCCCGTCCTGGCCCACGATGTAGTGGGTCGCGGCCCGGTGCGCGGGGTCCTGGAACACCCGCACCGCGCTGGCGAAGCTTCCCTGGGTGACGTGGATGATCACGCGGTCGATCCCGAAGTCGTCGGGGCGGTCCGCGCGCCGCCAGTTCGCCTCCGAGGCGGCCACCCAGGTCGCGCCCGGGTAGTCCAGCTCGCCGGGCGTGCGCGGTTTCTCCACGCCGGGCACCCGCCACCACATCCGTTCCACCTCGTCGCGCGCGAGCACGAGGCCGCCGCCGACCGCCACCGCGCCTCCGCCGATCAGCAGGGCGCGCCGGCTGACGCCGCGCGCGGGCTTCTTCCGCGAAGGCTTTCGCGAGGCCCCGGTGCTCCCGTTGTTCCCCATACGAGCGTCAACGCTCATCCGCGAGCGTTCGGTTCCCGGGGACCCGTACCCTGGAGAGGCTATGACTCAGACTTCCCAGCGCCCCCTGCGTGTCCTCGCCGCGATGTCGGGCGGCGTGGACTCCGCCGTCGCCGCGGCCCGTGCCGTAGAGGCGGGCCACGACGTGACCGGTGTCCATCTCGCACTGTCCGCGAACCCCCAGTCCTTCCGGACCGGGGCGCGCGGCTGTTGCACGATCGAGGATTCGCGGGACGCCCGCCGCGCGGCCGACGTCATCGGCATCCCGTTCTACGTCTGGGACCTCGCGGAACGTTTCCGCGAGGACGTCGTGGAGGACTTCGTCGCGGAGTACGAGGCGGGCCGCACCCCCAACCCCTGTCTGCGCTGCAACGAGAAGATCAAGTTCGCCGCGCTGCTCGACAAGGCCCTCGCCCTCGGCTTCGACGCCGTGTGCACCGGCCACTACGCCACGGTGGTCCTCACAAAGGACGGCGGCCGCGAGCTGCACCGCGCCTCCGACATGGCCAAGGACCAGAGCTATGTGCTGGGCGTCCTGGACGAGAAGCAGCTCGCCCACGCCATGTTCCCGCTCGGCGACACCCTCACCACCAAGGACGAGATCCGCGCCGAGGCCGAGCGCCGCGGCCTGGCCGTCGCCAAGAAGCCCGACAGCCACGACATCTGCTTCATCGCCGACGGGGACACCCAGGGTTTCCTGGCGAGCCGTCTCGGCGGCCCCGCCGAGGGCGACATCCTCGACGAGACCGGTGCGAAGCTGGGCACCCACGACGGCGCGTTCGGCTTCACCGTCGGCCAGCGCAAGGGCCTGAAGATCGGCCGACCCGCCCCGGACGGCAAGCCGCGCTACGTGCTGGACATCTCCCCGGTGGACAACACGGTCACGGTCGGCCCCGTGGAGGCCCTCGACGTGACGTCCCTGACCGCCGTCAAGCCCCGCTGGTGCGGCACGCCGCCGTCCGGCCCCGGTGCCTACACCGCCCAGCTCCGCGCCCATGGCGGCGAGACCGAGGTGACGGCCGAGCTGGTCGACGGCGCCGAGCTGCACGTCACCTTCACAGAGCCGGTGAGGGGCGTGGCCCCCGGCCAGGCGGTCGTCCTGTACGACGGCACACGGGTGGTCGGCTCCGCCACCATCGCGACGACCGCGCGCCGCGAGCGGGCGGCGGCGGGCTGACGCCGGGGCCCGTGTCTCAGAATGCCGGTGACGCGTACACGTTCCTGGCGAAGAAGTCCGCCAGCACCGGGGCGATCACCTGGGGCGCCACCTCGCGCATCTGGCCCGTCAGGGTGCGGTGCCGGCCGCGCGGCAGAGCCTCGGCCAGGGCGCGGGTCGCCGCACGGGCCGGGGCGCCGCTGAAGCCGCCGCAGATCACCAGAGTCCGGGCCGTGACGGCGGCGAACCGCTCGGCCGGGACCGACCCGTCCCCGAGCAGGGCGTCGTCGTAGGCCAGGGTGTGCGCCATCGCCTCCAGGCCGGCCCACAGCGGCGCGCGCCGCATCCGGGCGAGCGTCCCCGCGTCGACGCCCGTCGCGGCCAGGAACAGCTCCACCGCCCCGCCCCGGTCCCCGGCCGCCAGCGACCGGTTCAGCCGGGCCGTGCGGCGGGCCCTGGCCGACGTGCCGGACGCGCCCGGGGCGTAGGGCGGCTCATAGACGGCGAGCAGGCCCGCGGGCAGCCCGGCGGCCGCCGCCTCCAGGGCCAGCGCCCCGCCGGACGCCGTCCCGAAGACCGAGGCCCGCGGCCCGGCCGCGTCGACGACGGCGGCCAGATCGTCGATCTCCCGGCCCACCGCCGCGGGCCGGGTGTCACCGCTGGAGCCCCGGCCCCGCCGGTCGTAGGTGACCACCGTGAAGCGCGGGGCCAGCAGGGCGGCGAGCGCCGCGTCGCTCGCCGCGGTGCTCAGCGCCCCGCCGACCAGCACCAGCGGCGGCCCCTCGCCCTGGCGGCGAAAGGCGATCGGCGTGCCGTCGGCGGAGAGAATCCTGTCCATGGGAGAGGAGACCGGGGCGGGCCGGGAAACTCATCGCTCCGGCGGAGAGGAACTTCCCGGCGCATCCGGCACGGCCCCCTCCACGGGGTCCGGCACCGTCTCGGTGGCGTAGAAGCAGAAGTGGCCCTTGATCGCGGCGACGTCGGCCTTCGGCTCGGGATAGGCCCAGACCAGGTCGGCCGCGCCGGGGAGCGACCAGTAGGAGGCGTCTCCCTTGAACGGGCAGTGGGTACGGGTGTCCGACGGGCTGAGCAGATCGGTACGCACGTCCTTCGGCGGCAGGTAGTAGCGGGCCGGGCAGCCCGTCTCGCGGAGCACGAGCGGGCGGTGGCTCTCGGCCAGCACCTGCCCGTCGTGCACCGCCCGGACGTGCTCCGTGCCCTGCTCGACGGTGATGCGGTGTCCTCGGATGGAAGTCATACGGGGTTCAGCGGCCTGCGGGCCCGGAATCTTCCCCGGCCCCAGGACCGTGACCGCGACGGGGGAGTGTCCGAGGCGGGTCGTACGGTGAGCCCATGAACATCTGCGTCTTCCTCTCCGCCGCCGACCTCGACGACCGCTACACCGTGCCCGCCCGCGAGTTCGCCGAACTGCTCGGCAGGGGCGGTCACACCCTGGTCTGGGGCGGATCGGAGAGCGGCCTGATGAAGGTCGTCGCGGACGGGGTCAAGGCGGCGGGCGGACGGCTCGTGGGGGTCTCGGTCGACTTCCTGGCGGCGAAGGCGCGGACCGACGCGGACGAGATGGTGTTCGCCCGCGACCTCGCCGAGCGCAAGGCGCTCCTCCTGGCGAAGGCCGACGCCGTGGTGATCATGGTCGGCGGGACCGGGACCCTGGACGAGGCCACCGAGATCCTGGAGCTGAAGAAGCACGGGCACCACGCCAAGCCGGTCGTCCTGCTCAACACGGCGGGCTTCTACGACGGGCTGCGCCGGCAGTTCCAGCGCATGGAGGACGAGGGCTTCCTGCCCGTCCCCCTGACCGAGCTGGTCTTCTTCGCCGAGGACGGCGTCGGCGCCCTCGCCTACCTGGAGGAGTCCGCCGGTCTCCAGTGAGGCGCCCGACCTAGGATCGCCTCATGCCTACCCACCTCATCACCGGCGCCGGCTCCGGCATCGGGGCCGCTGTCGCCCGCCGCCTCCTGGAGCGGGGCGACGACCTCGTCCTCCTCGCCCGCGACGCCGGCCGCGCCAAGGAGCTCGCCGAGCGCTACCCGGGCGCGCACACCCTCGTGGGCGACCTCTCCAACCCGGACCGGCTGTCCTGGGCGTTCGGCCAGCAGACCATGCCCGAGCGGATCGACACCCTGCTGCACGTCGCGGGCGTCGTCGAACTCGGCCCCGTCGCCGAACTCACCCCCAGGACGTGGCACTTCCAGCTCAACGCCAACCTGGTCGCCCCCGCCGAGATCACCCGCCTGCTCCTGCCGCAGCTGCGGGTCGCCCAGGGCCACGTCCTGTTCGTGAACTCCGGCGCCGGGCTCAGCGCCCACGCGCAGTGGAGTGCGTACGCCGCGAGCAAGCACGGCCTCAAGGCGCTCGCCGACGCGCTGCGCCACGAGGAGCACGGCAACGGGGTGCGGGTCACCTCCGTCTACCCGGGGCGCACCGCCAGCCCCATGCAGGCCAAGGTCCACCAGCAGGAGGGCAAGGAGTACGACGCCGCCCGCTGGATCGACCCCGAGTCGGTGGCCACCACCATCCTGATGGCGATCGACCTGCCGCGCGACGCCGAGGTCAACGACCTCACCGTCCGTCCCGGCCGCTGACGCACCGCGGGCGGGCGGCCGCGGCGCGCCCGGGACCGGAGCCCCGGCCGCGCCCCCGGCGCGCCCGGGACCGTAGGCTTCCGGTGTGAGCGAGAAGAGCGATTTCAGCGGGTGCCCGGCGACCGGCATCGGGTCGATGCCCGGGGGAGACGCGAGGGAGGCGGCCAAGACCGTCACCGGGTCCTTCGCCGACGGCCAGGGCATGCCGTACCTGGCGGAACTGCCCGCACGCGGTCCGGGCGCCGACATGACGGGCCGGACCGTCGGCATGCTGGTCGAGATGTACGGTCACCTGGAGCCGAGCGGCTGGCGGATCAGCGACCGGCCGGGCCGCGACACCCGCCGCGCCCGGTCCTGGCTGGGAGAGGACCTGGACGCCCTGGAGGAGTTCACCCAGGGCTACGAGGGGCTGCTCAAGGTTCAGGCCGCCGGGCCCTGGACGCTCGCCGCCGGGCTGGAGCTGCGCGGCGGCGAGGCCATGCTCTCCGACCCCGGGGCCTGCCGCGACCTCGCCGGGTCGCTGGCCGAGGGGCTGCGCGCCCACCTGGCGGATGTCCGCCGCCGGATGCCCGGCGCCCGCGTCGTGCTGCAACTGGACGAACCCTCCCTGACCGCGGTCCTGCGCGGCCGCGTCCGCTCCGCCAGCGGTTACCGCACCTACCGTGCCGTCGACCGCCAGGTCGTCGAGTCGGCCCTGCGCGATGTCCTCGCCGCCGCGGGCGAGGGCGGGACGACGCTCGTCCACTCCTGCGACCCCGAGGTGCCGTTCGCGCTGCTGCGCCGGGCCGGGGCCGACGGAATCTCGTTCGACTTCTCCCTGCTCACCGAGCGTGAGGAGGAGACCATCGGGGAAGCCGTCGAAGCCGGCACCCAGCTCTTCCTGGGCGTGGTGCCCTCCACCGACGCCGCCTCGGACGCGTTGTCGGACCCGGGCGGTAGCGTCATGGGGGTCAGGACGTTGTGGAGCAGGCTGGGGCTGAATCCGGGGACTCTCGCCGAGTCCGTCGCGATCACCCCGTCGTGCGGCCTCGCGGGGGCGTCCCCCGCGTACGCCCGCACCGCGCTCGCCCACTGCGCCAGGGCGGCGAGATCGCTCGCGGACAACCCTGAGTGACGGGGACCGCGGGCCCACGGGTTAACGGGAGGACGGGACGATGGCCGGCGAACAGCGGGTGGAGCAGGAGAGCTCGGTTCCGGCAGACGTGCGGGAGAAGCACGCGCTGCTGGCCGAGGAGATCGAGGAGCACCGCTTCCGTTATTACGTGAAGGACCAGCCGGTCGTCAGCGACGGCGAGTTCGACCGGCTGCTGCGCTCGCTGGAAGCCCTGGAGGAGGAGCATCCGGCGCTGCGCACCCCGGACTCCCCGACCCAGAAGGTCGCGGGGCCCTACCGCACGGAGTTCACCTCCGTGGAGCACCGCGAGCGCATGCTCTCCCTGGACAACGCCTTCGACGACGAGGAGCTGGCGGCCTGGGCCGAGCGGGTCGCCAAGGACGTCGGCACCCCGGACCACCACTTCCTGTGCGAGCTCAAGGTCGACGGCCTCGCCGTCAACCTCACCTACGAGCACGGCCGGCTGACCCGCGCGGCGACCCGCGGCGACGGCCGCACCGGCGAGGACATCACGCCCAACGTCCGTACGATCGCGGAGATCCCGCACCGCCTCCGGGGCGAGGACATCCCGGCTCTGGTCGAGATCCGCGGCGAGGTCTTCTTCCCGATGGAGGCGTTCGAGGAGCTGAACGCCCGGCTGGTGGCCGCCGACGACAAGCCCTTCGCCAACCCGCGCAACGCGGCGGCCGGATCGCTGCGCCAGAAGGACCCCAAGGTCACCGCCGCCCGCCCGCTGCACATGGTGGTGCACGGCATCGGCGCGCTCGAAGGCCTCACCGTCGACCGACTCTCCGAGGCCTACGAGCTGCTCCAGGGCTGGGGCCTGCCCACCGCCCGGCACAACAAGGTCGTCGACTCCCTGGCGGGCGTGCGGGAGTTCATCGCGTACTACGGCGAGCACCGGCACTCCGTGGAACACGAGATCGACGGCGTCGTCGTCAAGCTCGACGAGATCCCGCTCCAGGGGCGCCTCGGCTCCACCTCACGCGCCCCGCGCTGGGCCATCGCCTGGAAGTACGCCCCGGAAGAGGTCAACACCAAGCTGGTCAACATCCGCGTCGGCGTCGGACGCACCGGACGCGTCACCCCGTACGCCCAGGTGGAGCCGGTCGAAGTGGCCGGCTCCGAGGTGGAGTTCGCCACCCTCCACAACCAGAACGTGGTCAAGGCCAAGGGCGTCCTCATCGGTGACACCGTGGTCATCCGCAAGGCGGGCGAGGTCATCCCGGAGATCCTCGGCCCGGTCGCGGACCTGCGCGACGGCACCGAGAAGGCGTTCGAGATGCCGTCCCACTGCCCCGAGTGCGGGACGGAGCTGCGCCCCATGAAGGAGGGCGACATCGACCTCCGCTGCCCGAACGCCCGCAGCTGTCCGGCCCAGTTGCGCGAGCGGGTCTTCTATCTCGCCGGGCGCAAGAGCCTGGACATCGACCACTTCGGCTATGTGGCCGCCGCGGCCCTGACCCGGCCGCTGGAGCCCGCAGAACCCGTCCTGCGGGACGAGGGCGACCTGTTCTCCCTCACCGTCGACCAGCTGCTGCCGATCCGGGCCTACGTCCTGGACCAGGACAGCGGGCTGCCCAAGCGCGACCCGAAGACCGGTGAGGAGAAGATCGCCACGGTCTTCGCCAACCAGCAGGGTGAGCCGAAGAAGAACGCCCTGGCCATGCTGGAGGGCATCGCCGCCGCGAAGGAGGCCCCCCTCGCCCGCATCCTGACCGGGCTCTCCATCCGGCACGTCGGGCCGGTCGCCGCCCGGGAGCTGGCCCGGCAGTTCCGCTCCATCGACCGGATCGACGAGGCGAGCGAGGAGGAACTGGCAGACGCCGACGGTGTGGGGGCGATCATCGCCGCCTCGGTCAAACAGTGGTTCGCCGAGGACTGGCACCGCGAGATCCTGCGCAAGTGGCGCGAGGCCGGAGTGCGGATGGCGGACGAGGGGTCCGAAGAGGAGGAGGGCCCGCGCCCCCTCGCAGGGCTCACCGTCGTCGTCACCGGCACCCTCGCGGGCCACACCCGCGACGGGGCGAAGGAAGCGCTCCAGTCGCAGGGCGCGAAGGTCGCCGGGTCGGTGTCGAAGAAGACCGCCTTCGTGGTCGTCGGCGAGAACCCCGGGTCCAAGTACGACAAGGCGATGCAGCTGAAGGTCCCCGTGCTGGACGAGGACGGATTCGCGATCCTGCTCGGACAGGGACCTGACCAGGCCAGGGAGGCGGCCCTGCCGGCGCCGGAAGCCGCGCCGGAAACCGCCCCGCCCGCCGCGCCCGAGCCCCCGGCCGACGCCGCGCCCGAGCCCTCGGCCGACGCCACGCCCGAGCACGGGCCCGAGTCCGCCCCCGGCACGGCAGCCCACGTCGCTCCGAAATCGGTTCGCAAGAGCGCTGGCAAGTAGCCAGGACTCCCGGGCAGCGCCCCTTCGGCCGTCCGCCGTTCACCGGATCGAAACGCCTTCGAGACGCTGCCCGGGAGTGACGCGGCCCGGACGGGGAAGAAAGGGGGCAGAGAGGTGAAGAAGGGTCTGCGGGACCCCCAACGGCCCTCCTGCGTCACCCGTTCGGCGCACAGCAGATGTCACGGGCGGTCGATTCACCTGCGGGCAAGAGCTGTGGAGCGCTGCCCCTGGGAGCCTCTCGCGGCCTACTGTTGAGAGATGCGCCTGTCGTGCACGGCCGCTCGACGGGGCCGTGGCGCCATGGAAGCGGGCGCCACCGAGGGTCATCGGCACCGCCGGCTGTGAGAGGGACGGAATGAAACCGACCGAGAGCGCCGCCCCGGTGTCGCGGCTGCAGGGTTTCGTCGGCCCCACACCCTCCGTGGGCGCCGTCGTCGTGGGGATCGCCGGGTTACTGCTGGCGGCCGGGTTCTACCGGACCGTGAGCGAGGGCCACGCGCTCTTCCCGGACGGAGCGGTGGGCTGGTCCCTCGCCCTCCTCACCGGCATCATCGTCGGCCACCTGGTGGCGCTCGGCCGCGACCGCTGGTGGGGCGGCACCGGCTCAGGGGCCGCCCTCACCCTCGCCGTGCTGCTGCTCTACGGCTGGCTCCCCGCCGGGCTGGTGAGCCTGGCCGTCGTGGTGCTCGTCGGGACCGCCCGCAGACACCGCTGGTGGCAGGGGCTGCTGCACGGCGCGGTGGACATCCTCGGCATCGGGGCGGCGGCCCTCGTGCTGGCCGCCTTCGGCGAGGTGCCGACCGTCGAGAAGCCCTGGCAGCCACTCGACTGGGGGATCGCGGCCGTTCCGGAACTGCTCCTGACGGCGGCGACCTATCTGCTCGTCACCCGGGTCCTGCTGTGGTACGCGCGCGCCCCGCACAGCGGCGGACTGCCGACGATCGCCCGCACCGCGCTGCTCAGGCAGGGGCTCGTCGCGGTCGCGCTCCTCGGGCTCGCCCCGCTGATCTGCGCCGTCGCGATGTCCATGCCCCTGCTGCTGCCGCTCTTCGCGGTCCCGCTGATCGCCCTGGACTCCACACTCTGGATCGCCCGGGCCCGTGCGGAGGAGCAACTGCGCGACCCGCTGACCGGGCTGCCCAACCGGCAGTGGCTGCTGGAGCGGACCTGGGCGGCCTTGGAGGACGCGGAGAGCCTCGGCACCAGGTCGGCGCTGGTCCTGATCGACCTGGACCGCTTCCGCGCGGTCAACGACACCCTCGGCCACCTCGCCGGCGACCGTCTGCTGCTCCAGATAGCCGAACGTCTGCGACTCGCCCTGCCGCGCGGCGCGGAGGCGGCCCGGCTCGGCGGCGACGAGTTCGCCGTGCTCCTCTCGCACACCGACTCGACCACCAGCGCCCAGCAGGTCGCCCGCCGTCTGGTCGCCGAGCTCTCCTCGCCGCTCGACCTCGACGGGCTGACCCTCGTCCTGGAGGCGAGCGCCGGGGTCGCCGTCTACCCCGACCACGCGCTGGACGCCGAGGGCCTGCTGCGCCGGGCGGACGTCGCGATGTACCAGGCCAAACGGGACCGTTCGGGCGTGGAGGTCTACGAGTCCAAGCGGGACAGCAACACCCCCGACCGGCTCGGCCTCCTCGGGGACCTGCGCCGGGCCCTGGACGCGGGCGACGTCGAGCTGCACTACCAGCCGAAGGTCCGCTTCGACGGGCAGGTCGCGGGCCTGGAGGCGCTGGTGCGGTGGGTGCACCCGGAGCGCGGCCGGGTCCCCCCGGACGAGTTCATCGCCATCGCCGAGTCGTCCGGGCTGATGCCGCACCTCACGGAGTACGTCCTGGAGACGGCGCTGGCCCAGGTCGCCCGGTGGCGGGCGCAGGGCCTGTTCGTGCCCGTCGCCGTCAACGTCTCCCCGCGCGACGTGCACACCCCCGGGTTCGCGGGCGGCGTCGCCGCCCGGCTCGCCCGCCACGGTGTGCCCGCGGGAGCGCTCCAACTGGAGATCACCGAGCATGTGCTGCTGGAGGACCCGCAGCGCGCCGCCGACACCCTGGCCGGGCTCACCGCGCACGGGGTGAAGATGTCCCTCGACGACTTCGGCACCGGGTACTCCTCCCTGGTCCACCTGCGCCGGCTGCCGGTCAGCGAACTGAAGATCGACCGGTCCTTCGTGGCCCGGCTGGCCGTCGACCACGAGGACGCGGAGATCGTCCGCTGCACGATCGACCTGGCCCACTCGCTCGGCCTCGTCGTCGTCGCCGAGGGCGTCGAGGACGACGAGACCTGGGAGCGGCTGCGGGGCCTGCGGTGCGACGCGGTGCAGGGGTGGCTGGTGGCGGCCGCGATGCCGCCCCAGGAGACGACGGCCTGGCTGCGGGCGCGCGGCGAGCACGGCTGGCGGCGCCCCGCGGAGCTGAGGGCCCAGGCGGCCGCCGCCGCGGCGGCGACGAGGTCGGCCACCGGCCCGATGACCGGTGCGGCGGAGGCCGAGAGCCCCGCGCCGGGCCGGGCGGTCTCCGGGCCCGCCGGCGCCTGAGACCGCCCTGCGGAGCCCGCCGGACCGGGCGGGGGCGAGAAGCCGGACCGGGGCACGGGCGACGGGCCGGGCCGGGCCGGGGCCAGGACGCGGAGCCCGGCCGGGAAGGGCCGGGCGTGTGCCCCGCCCGGGCCGCCGGACGGCCCCTCGCCGACCGGAATCGGGGTGGCCCGATCGGGGCGGGGTATGCGGTCCCCCAGGACCCCATAGGATTGGGCCAAAACCGCACACCAACCCCTGAGGATCGCTGCATGCCTGGCATCACGCGCGAGGAGGTCGCCCACCTCGCCCGGCTGGCACGTCTGGAGCTGAAGGGCGAAGAGCTCGATCACTTCGCCGGTCAGCTCGACGACATCATCGGCGCGGTCGCCCGCGTCTCCGAGGTCGCCGACCAAGACGTACCGCCGACCTCCCACCCGCTGCCGCTGACCAACGTCATGCGGGCGGACGAGGTCCGTCCGTCGCTCACCCCCGCGCAGGCGCTCTCCGGCGCCCCGGCCCAGGAGCAGCAGCGTTTCAAGGTGCCGCAGATCCTGGGGGAGGACTAACCGCCATGACGGACATCAGCACCATCATCAAGCTCACCGCGGCGGAGATCGCCGCGAAGATCGCGTCCGGCGAGCTGACGGCCGTCGAGGTCACCGAGGCCCACCTGGCCCGGATCGACGCGGTCGACGAGAAGGTCCACGCCTTCCTGCACGTCGACCGCGAGGGCGCGCTGGCCCAGGCCCGCGCCGTGGACGCGAAGCGGGAGGCGGGCGAGAAGCTCGGCCCGCTCGCCGGCGTCCCGCTCGCACTGAAGGACATCTTCACCACCAAGGACATGCCGACCACCGTCGGTTCCAAGATCCTTGAGGGCTGGGTCCCGCCGTACGACGCCACGCTCACCCAGCGGCTGCGCGCCGCCGACGTCGTCATCCTCGGCAAGACCAACATGGACGAGTTCGCCATGGGGTCCTCCACCGAGAACAGCGCCTACGGCCCGACCGGCAACCCGTGGGACCTCACCCGCATCCCCGGCGGCTCCGGCGGCGGCTCCTCCGCCGCCCTCGCCTCCTACGAGGCCCCGCTCGCCATCGGCACGGACACCGGCGGCTCGATCCGCCAGCCCGCCGCGGTCACCGGCACGGTCGGCGTCAAGCCCACCTACGGCGGCGTGTCGCGCTACGGCATGGTCGCCTTCTCCTCCTCCCTCGACCAGGGCGGGCCCTGTGCCCGGACGGTTCTGGACGCGGCGCTGCTGCACGAGGCCGTCGCCGGACACGACCCGATGGACTCGACGTCCATCGACGCCCCGGTCCCGCCGGTCGTCGAGGCCGCGCGCAACGGCTCCGTACAGGGCATGCGGGTCGGCGTCGTCAAGCAGTTCCGCGGCGAGGGCTACCAGGCCGGTGTGCTCCAGCGGTTCGACGAGTCGGTCGAGCTGATGCGCTCGCTCGGCGCCACGATCGTCGAGCTGGACTGCCCCTCCTTCGACCTGGCGCTCTCCGCGTACTACCTGATCGCGCCGTCCGAGTGCTCCTCCAACCTGGCCCGCTTCGACGCCATGCGCTACGGCCTGCGGGTCGGCGACGACGGCACGAGGTCGGCCGAGGACGTCACCGCGCTCACCCGTGAGGCCGGCTTCGGCGACGAGGTCAAGCGCCGCATCATCCTGGGCACCTACGCGCTCAGCTCCGGCTACTACGACGCGTACTACGGCTCGGCCCAGAAGGTCCGCACCCTCATCACCCAGGACTTCGAGAAGGCGTTCGAGCAGGTCGACGTGATCGTCTCCCCGACGACGCCGACCACCGCCTTCCCGATCGGCGAGCGCGCCGACGACCCGATGGCGATGTACCTCGCGGACCTGTGCACCATCCCCACCAACCTGGCCGGCAACTCCGCCATGTCGCTGCCCTGCGGCCTGGCCCCGGAGGACGGCCTGCCGGTCGGACTGCAGATCATCGCCCCCGCCATGAAGGACGACCGGCTGTACAAGGTCGGAGCGGCCGTCGAGGCCGCCTTCGTGGAAAAGTGGGGGCACCCGCTGCTTGAGGAGGCTCCGTCGCTGTGAGTGCCATGGCAAAGAAGGCCAGTAACTTCAAGAAGTCCAAGACCGGGCTGTACATCTCGCTCGGCAGTACCGCGTTCGGCGCGATCACCGTCGCCAAACAGGCGAAGCTCGCGCGCGAGGACAACGACGTGCTGCGTCTCGTCGACGCAGCGGTCTCCGCGGCCGCCATCGTCACCGGACTCGCGATCCTCTATCGCGAACTGAAGCGTCTCGGCGACGACGACGTTCTGCTGGGCTGAGAGGGAAAGTTTCACCGTGACTGTCACTGACCTGGTGTCGTACGAGGACGCGCTCGCGTCCTACGACCCCGTCATGGGCCTCGAAGTCCATGTCGAGCTCGGCACCAAGACCAAGATGTTCTGCGGCTGCTCCACGGAGCTGAAGCAGGACGCCAACTCCCAGACCTGCCCGGTCTGTCTCGGACTGCCCGGCGCGCTGCCGGTCGTCAACGAGATCGGCGTCGAGTCCGCCGTCAAGATCGGTCTCGCGCTGAACTGCGAGATCGCCCAGTGGTGCCGCTTCGCCCGGAAGAACTACTTCTATCCGGACATGCCGAAGAACTTCCAGACCTCCCAGTACGACGAGCCGATCGCCTTCAACGGCTACCTGGACGTCCAGCTGGAGGACGGCGAGGTCTTCCGTGTGGAGATCGAGCGCGCCCACATGGAGGAGGACACCGGCAAGTCGACCCACGTCGGCGGCGCCACCGGCCGTATCCACGGCGCGTCCCACTCCCTGCTCGACTACAACCGCGCCGGCATCCCCCTCATCGAGATCGTCACCAAGCCGATCGAGGGGGCCGGCGCCCGCGCCCCCGAGGTCGCCAAGGCGTACGTCGCCGAGCTGCGCGAGCTGATCAAGGCCCTCGGGGTCTCCGAGGCCCGCATGGAGATGGGCCAGATGCGCTGCGACGTGAACCTGTCGCTGCGGCCCAACGGCACCGAGGCCTTCGGCACGCGCTCCGAGACGAAGAACGTGAACTCGCTGCGCTCCGTCGAGCGGGCCGCGCGCTTCGAGATCCAGCGGCACGCGGCGGTGCTGTCCTCCGGCGGCACCATCGTGCAGGAGACCCGGCACTTCCACGAGGAGGACGGCTCCACCACGGCCGGCCGCATCAAGGACAACGCCGAGGACTACCGCTACTTCCCCGAGCCGGACCTGGTGCCCGTGGCGCCCGCCCGCGACTGGGTCGAGGAGCTCCGCAAGGGCCTCCCCGAGCTGCCCCGGCTGCGTCGGGCGCGCCTCAAGGAGCAGTGGGGCGTCTCCGAGCACGACATGCAGTCCATCCTCAACGCGGGCGCGGTCGACCTGATCGTCGCCACGACGGAGGCGGGCGCCCCCTCGGACCAGGCCCGCAAGTGGTGGATGGGCGAGCTGGCCCGTAACGCCAACGAGACCGGTCGCGGCCTCGACGAGCTGCCGATCACCCCGGCCCAGGTGGCCCGGGTGGCCGAGCTCGTCGCCGCGGGCGACCTCAACGACAAGCTGGCGCGCCAGGTCATCGAGGGCGTCCTCGCGGGCGAGGGCGACCCGGACGCCGTCGTCGAGAAGCGCGGCCTGAAGGTCGTCTCCGACGAGGGCGCGCTGTCCACGGCCGTGGACGAGGCCATCGCGGGCAACGCGGCCATCGCGGACAAGATCCGCGGCGGCAAGGTCGCGGCGGCGGGCGCGCTCGTCGGCGCGGTCATGAAGGCCACCCGCGGCCAGGCGGACGCGGCCCGCGTGCGCGAGCTGATCCTGGAGAAGCTCGGCGTCGAGGGCTGACCGCCCGCCCCCGCCCCCGTCAGGGCCCGGTCGGACTTTCCGGTCCGGCCTGTCGGACGTTCACCACCGGGCTGGGCGCAGTCCTTCCCCCCGCCACCTGGTCTGGCTAGCTTCCGGGCTGTGACCACCGGAACCAGGAGGCCCCTTTGACCACGGACATGTCACGGCGACGGCTCTTCGCGCTGAGCGGCGGCGCGCTCGGCGCCGCGGCGGCCGGATCGTTTCTGCCGCCCTCGCTCCAGGCGGCCCTCGCCGCGCAGCCCGCCCACACGGGGTCCGGCCGCGGAGGGCTCGAAGCCATTGAGCATGTGGTGATCCTGATGCAGGAGAACCGTTCCTTCGACCATTACTTCGGCACCCTGCGCGGTGTACGCGGCTTCGGCGACCGCAACGCGATCGAGCTGCCCACCGGCGGCACGGTGTTCGAGCAGCCGAGCCCCTCCGGCTCGGTCCTGCCCTTCCCGGTGCGCGAAGCGGCCGAGGCGCAGAAGAAGGACCTCCAGTACATCGGCGCGCTGGACCACTCCTGGAACGGCGGTGCGAAGGCCTGGGGCGGCGGCTGGATGAACGGCTGGGTCAGCGCGAAGACCGCCGCGACGATGGCGTACTACGACCGCCGTGACATCCCGCTCCACTACGAGCTGGCCGACACCTTCACCGTCTGCGACGCCTACCACTCCTCGGTCCACACCTCCACCAGCCCCAACCGCAACCACCTGTGGAGCGGGAAGACCGGCTTCGAGGCGAACGGGAAGCGAGCCGTCGGCAACGACGCGTACAGCGAGGGCAGCCACCCCGGCTACGACTGGTCCACCTACGCCGAGAGGCTGGAGGACGCAGGCCGCAGCTGGCGCACGTACACCGAGTGGGAGAACTTCACCGACAACCAGGTCGAGTTCTTCGCCTCCTTCAAGGCCGTCGCGCGCAAGGCGCTCGCCCGGACCGGCGGACACACCTACATGGAGGCCTTCTACGCCAAGGTCCGTGGCGCCTCCGCAGCCGAGCGGGAGCGGCTGCTCGGGCTGCTGGAGGAGGGCGTCGCCACCCTCACCCGGCGCGAGCGCAGCCTGTTCGAGCGAGGGCTGCGCCGGGTGGAGAGCGGCACACTGGCGGACGAGTTCGCCAGGGACGTGGCGGCCGGGACGCTGCCGGAGGTCTCCTACCTGGTGCCCTCGGCCATCGACTCCGAGCACCCGAGCGTCTCCTCGCCGGTGCACAGCGCCACGATCCTCTACAAGGTCCTCGACGCGCTCGGCAACCACCCCGACGTGTGGCGGCGCACCGCCGTCCTGATCAACTACGACGAGAACGACGGCTTCTTCGACCACGTCCCGCCGCCCGTCGCGCCCCCGGAGGTGACCGAGGAGCGGTGGGACGGCCGTCCCACCGGGCTCGGAATCCGGGTGCCGATGCTCGTCGTCTCACCGTGGACCGTCGGCGGGTACGTCTGCTCCGAGGTCTTCGACCACACCTCGGTCATCCGCTTCCTGGAGCGCTGGACCGGTGTGCGCGAGCCCAACATCAGCGCATGGCGGCGCCGCGTCACCGGCGACCTCACCTCCGCCTTCGACTTCGCCCGGTCCCGGCGGCAGCCCGCCGTGGAGCAGCCCGGGATGATACCGCCCTTCGGGGGGCGCTGGCAGCCCAAGCCGCCCGCCGTGCAGAAGCCGCCGGTGCAGGAGCCCGGCGCGCGCCCGGCGCGCCCGTTGCCCTACCAGCCCGACGCCCAGGCCGGCAGGGCCGAGGGCGGTCTGCGGGTGGAGCTCTCCAACACCGGCCGTTCCTCGGCGCACTTCACGCTCTACCCGTACGCCGGGGAGTTCCCGGCCCCGCAGCACCGGGACGTACGGGGTTCGGCGCACTGGACCGTACCGCTGGCGGGGGACGCGTACCGGTTCACCGTCACCGGACCGAACGGCTTCCGGCGCGAGTTCGCCGGGCCGGCCGACGGGGGCGCCGAGCTCGCCACCCGGATCGACGTCCGCGACCGCGACCTCCACCTCACGCTGCGCAACACGGGCCGCCGCACCCTGACCTTCCTCGTACGGCCGCTGGGCTATGTCGACGAGGACGACCTGCGCGACTGGACCCGCCGGATCACGGTCAAGCCGGGCCGCAGCAGAAGGATCGTGCACTCCGCGGCCGACGCCCACGGCTGGTACGACCTCGCCGTCACGGCCGAGGGGGAGAGCGGCTTCCACCGACGGCTCATGGGGCACATCGAGAACGGCCGCGCGAGCGTGTCGGGCTGACGCCACGGGCGGGAGCGGAGCGTCACAGGGCCCGCTGTGTCGCGCACGGCTCACTGGCCATGCCTGTGACCATCGCCACGAAAGGGACAAAGGATCACTTTCGGGTGGCAGAGTGGCGCTCTCAGGTCATGAGACGTTTGCGGGCAGATCACGTCATCTGCGGGTAAAGGTCCACGAACCCGCAGGGAGCTCGTCCGTTGGCTGCCATCGCCCACTGGTGCATCAGGCACCGTCTCGTCGCCGTGCTCATCTGGCTCGCCGCACTGGGCGGCACCGCCGCCGCCGCGGGCTTCGCGGGTTCCGCGTACTCCAACGACTACGAGGTTCCGGGCACGGAGTCCGGCCGGGCCGGCGAACTCCTCTCCCGCGGCTTCACCGACCTCGGCGGCGACACCGACACCGTCGTCTGGCACACCACCGGCTCCACGGTCGAGGCCGCCGACGTCGAGCAGACCATGACCAGGACGCTGCACGCGATCGAGGAGCTGCCCGGCGTCGGCGGGGTCACCAGCCCCTACGGAGCAGCCGGGGCCGGCCGGATCAGCGAGGACGGCCACACCGCGTACGCCACAGTCGTCCTGGACCGGCCGGCCGACGAGATCCCCGTCGCCCAGGCCCAGGCCCTGGTGGACACCGCGAAGGCCGCCGAGGCCGACGGGCTCCGGATCGAACTGGGCGGGACGGCCGTCGCCCTCACCGAAGCCCCCTCCGCGCACATCGCCGAAGCCGTCGGCGTCGCCGTCGCGGCCGTCGTCCTCTTCCTCGCCTTCGGCTCGCTCGCCGCCAGCCTGCTGCCCATCGCCACCGCCCTGGTCTCCGTCGGCACCGCCCACGCCGGCATCGTGCTGCTGGGCCACGCGATGACCGTGGCGGACTTCGCCCCGATGCTGGGCATGCTGATCGGGCTCGGCGTCGGCATCGACTACGCCCTGTTCATCGTGACCCGGCACCGCAGAGAGCTGCGGCGCGGGATGCCGGTGGACGAGGCCGCGCGAAACGCCGTCGCGACCACCGGGCGCGCTGTCGTCTTCGCAGGGGCCACGGTCTGCATCGCGCTGCTCGGCATGCTGATCCTGCGGCTCGGCTTCCTCAACGGCGTGGCCATCGCCGCGTCGCTCACCGTCGTCCTGACCGTCCTGGCCTCGGTCACCCTGCTGCCCGCCCTGCTCTCCCTCATCGGGGACCGGGCCCTCAGCCGCCGCGAACGCCGGCAGCTCGCCGAACACGGACCGCGGCCCGAGCCGCCCACCGGCTTCGCCGCCCGTTGGTCCGCCTTCGTGGAACGTCGCCCCAAGCTGCTGGGCGGCATCGCGGCCGTCGTCATGCTCGTGCTGGCCCTGCCCGCCCTCGGCCTCCACCTGGGCACCTCCGACCAGGGCAACAACCCGGCCACCGCCACCACCCGGCAGGCCTACGACCTGCTGGCCGACGGCTTCGGACCGGGCGTCAACGGGCCACTGACCGTCGCCGCCCACCTCGACGGGGCCGACGACAGGCTCGCCCTGGACGCGCTGCCCGAGCGGCTGCGCGCCACCGACGGCGTCGCCTCTGTCAGCCCGCTCACGTACAACAGCGGCGGCGACACCGCCTTCCTCACCGTCGTCCCCGACACGGCCCCCCAGTCGCGCGACACCAGCGAGCTGGTCGACCGCATCCGTGAGGACGTACTGCCGCGGGTGCAGGACAACACGTCCCTCACCGCCCACGTCGGCGGGATGACGGCGAGCTACGACGACTTCGCCGAGATCATCGTCGGGAAGCTGCCGCTCTTCGTCGGCGTCGTCGTCGGGCTCGGCTGCCTGCTGCTGCTCCTGGCCTTCCGGTCCATCGGCATCCCCGTGAAGGCCGCCGTGATGAACGTGGCCGCCGTCGCCTCCTCCTTCGGCGTGGTCGTCGCCGTCTTCCAGTGGGGCTGGGGCAGCGAGTTCCTCGGCCTCGGCAGCGCCGGGCCCATCGAGCCCTTCCTGCCCGTGATCATGGTCTCGGTCCTCTTCGGCCTCTCCATGGACTACCAGGTCTTCCTGGTCGGCCGGATGTACGAGGAGTGGAGGGAGACCGGTGACAACCGCCGCGCGGTCCGGGTCGGCCTCGCCGAGACCGGCCGGGTGATCAACTCCGCCGCCGTCATCATGATCTCCGTCTTCCTCGCCTTCGTGCTCAGCGGCGACCGGGTGATCGCCATGTTCGGCATCGCCCTGGCCACCGCCGTCGCCCTGGACGCCTTCGTCCTGCGCACCCTGCTGGTGCCCGCCCTGATGCACATGCTCGGCGGCGCGAACTGGTGGCTGCCGGGCTGGCTGGACCGCCGGCTGCCCCGGATCAGCATCGAGCCGCCCGACCGGGCGGCGCCGCATGCGAAGATCCCTGGGGCCCGCGCGGACGACGGGAGCCGACCGGCGGCCGAGCGGGCCCACCGGTCCCGGCAGTCGGAGAAGGAGCACGATGTTCGCCATATCCCTGGGTGATGACCAGGCTGAGCTGCGCCCGCTGGAGCCCTGGCAGGCCGAGGAGTTCCTCGCCCACATGGACCGGGCCCGGGAGCTGGTCGATCCCTGGATTCCGTTCGCCGGCTACGCCACCGACCTGGCGTCGGCCCGCGCCCTGCTCCAGCGGTACGCGGACAAGCAGGCGGCGGACACCGGGCGGCTGTACGGCATCTGGCTGGACGGCGGCCTCGTGGGCGGCGTCCTCTTCCAGACCTTCGACGCGGCGTCCGGCAACTGCGAGATCGGCGTGTGGCTGGAGCCCGCCGCCCAGGGGCGCGGCCTGATCACCCGCGCCGCCGAGCGGCTGATCGACTGGGCGGTGTACGAGCGCGGCATGCACCGCGTGGAGTGGGACGCCTCCCCGGGGAACACCCGGTCGATCGCGGTGGCCAAGCGCCTGGGCATGACCCGCGACGGCGTGCTCCGCCAGAGCTATCTGTACCGCGGCGAGCGGCACGACTCGGAGATCTGGTCCCTCCTCGCCCCGGAGTGGCGGGCCCGCAGGGCCTGAGGCACAGCGCCGAGCGGGCTCCCGTCCCCCTCCGCCCGGCGCCCGGCGCCCCTGCCGGGCGGCGCCGGCCCCTCTGGGCCCGCGCCGCCGCGACGGCGGGCGCCGCCCTGGGCGTACCGCGCCTCCCGAGCGCCCGTCGCCTTCCTCGCCCCGCCGGACCGGCGGATGAGCCGCCCCGGAGAGCGGTCCGAGGCGTGCCGCGCGTGGCGGGTACGCCGCTCCGCCCACCCGCAGACGCGGCACGGGGCCCTCCTGGGGCACGAGGAGCTCTTGCCTAAGGCCCGGCGGCCCGTGAAGATGCGGCACTCGCCCGATGCGGCCGACCCCTCTGGCCGACGACAGTGGACACCCAGCGACCACCGGGCCCGGCTTGCCGGACAGCCCCGACAGGGCCGCTGCCACGACCGGAGAACCAGGGAGCAGCCATGTACGCGTACGAGCTCTACCGCACCACCTCCGCCGAACTGATCCGCCGGGCCGACGCCGAGCGCGAGGTCGGCCGTGCCCGCCGCGCGCTCCGGGCCGCCCGCCGGACCGGGCGCGGCGACCCGAAGGGGCGGGTGGTCAAGGACCGCGCCCGTTTCGTCCCCGCCGCCTGACGGTGATCCGACCGGGGGCGGCCGCCGCTCCCGGGCCCGCGCCGGGAGCCGGGCCCGCGCCGGACTCCACGTTCGCGCGCGGCTTCCGCCGACGCCCCGGATGCCGTCGGCGCCCCGGCCTCGCGGTGCCGGCGGAATCCGGGGCGGGAGCGTCCCGGCCCGGCGGGACGGGAGAAGAGACCATGATCACTCAGGGCGGCACGGGGCCCGCTCCCTCGCTCGCGTATGCGATGCTCGGCGGCGTGGAGACCAGGTCAGTCAGCCCCGTGTTCGTCGGACGGGCCGAGGAGCTCGCCTCGCTCACCGGGGCGCTCGCCCGAGCCGTCGGCGGTGTTCCGCAGGCCTTGCTGATCGGCGGTGAAGCGGGCGTCGGCAAGACCCGCCTGGTCGAGCAGTTCGTCGCCGCCGCGCAGCGGTGCGACGTCGTCGCCGCGGTCGGCGCATGCGTCGAGATCGGCGCGGACGGGCTGCCGTTCGCGCCCTTCCCCACCGCTCTGCGCGCCCTGCTCCGGGCCCTGCCGGAGGAGATGGCCGCCGCCTGCGCCGGACAGGAGGGCGAGCTGGCCCGGCTCCTGCCCGAACTGGGCGAGGTCCACAAGGACGCGACCGACGAACACAGCATCGCCCGCCTCTTCGAACTCACCGTCCGGCTCCTGGAACGGATATCCGCCGACCGGACCGTGGTCCTGGTCCTGGAGGACCTCCACTGGGCGGACGCCTCCACCCGGCACCTGCTCTCCTACCTCTTCCGCACCCTGCGCAGCGGCCACCTCATGGTCGTCGGCACCTACCGCGCCGACGACCTCCACCGCCGCCACCCCCTGCGCCCGCTCCTCGCGGAGCTGGACCGGCTGCGCACCGTCACCCGCGTCGAGCTCGGCCGGTTCAGCCACGAAGAGGTGGGTCGCCAGCTCGCCGGCATCCTCGCCGAGGCCCCGGAGGCCGGCCTCGTCGACGAGATCTTCGACCGCTCCGACGGCAACGCCTTCTTCGTCGAGGAGCTCGCCCGCTCCGTGGAGTGCTGCGGCGACAGCTCAGGGCTCTCCGAATCGCTCCGCGACCTCCTGCTCGTCCGGGTGGAGGCGCTCCCGGAGCACGCCCAGCGGATCGCCGGGATCGTCGCGGAAGGCGGCTCCTTCGTCGAGCACGAACTCCTCGCCGCCGTCGCAGGGCTCGGCGAGGAGGACCTCAACGAGGCGCTGCGCGCCGCCGTCGGCGCGAACCTGCTGCAACCCGCGCCCGACAGCGACGGCTACCGCTTCCGCCACTCCCTGGTCCGCGAGGCCGTCAGCGACGATCTCCTGCCCGGCGAGCGCACCCGAGTCAACCGGCGATACGCCGAGGCGCTGGAGGCCGACCCCTCCCTCGTACGGGCCGACGAACGCGCCACCCGCCTCGCCAGCTACTGGTATGCGGCCCACGACGCGGCCAAGGCACTGCCCGCCGTCCTCCAGGCCGCCGTCGAGGCCCGGAGACGCTATGCCTACTCGGAGCAACTCAGGCTGCTGGAGCGGGCGATGGAGCTGTGGGACGACGTGCCCGACGCCGTGCGCGCCACCCTGCGCCCCTTCGACTACGCGGAGGTCTACCCGGCGGCAGGCTGCGACCCGGAGCACACGCCGCTGCGCTACCTGGACGTGATGGCCGAGGCCACCGTCGCCGCCCGGCTCGGCGGCGACCGCAAGCGCGCCCTGGCCATCTCCAAGAAGGCGATGCGGGTCCTGGACCCCGACGGGGACCCGCTGCGCGCCGCCTGGTTCTGGGTGCAGCGCTCCCGGCTGACGCAGGGCCTGGACCGGGGCGACGGCTGGGAGGAGCTGGCCACCGCCCAGGAGCTGGTACGGGGCCTGCCGCCCTCCGCCGTGCAGGCCGACGTCCTGACGAATGTGGCCAGTTGGCGGGCCCTGCACCAGCCCGGCCCGCAGGCGCTGGCCGACAGCGACCGTGCGGTGGAGTACGCCCGGCTCGTCGGCGACGAGTACATCGAGCTGCACGCCCGCCTCACCCGCGGCTGGCTCGCCGCGGACGCGGGCGGCGTGGAGGACGGGCTGGCGGAGATGTACGCCGTCCGGGACCGCGCAGAAGAGCTGCGCCTGGTGCACCTCCTGGGCCGGGCCAGCATCAACCTGCCGTCCTCGCTCGAAGCGATGGGCCGCTCGCTGGAGGCCGTGGCCGCCGCCGACCACGGCATCGAGGTCTGCCACCGCCACGGCCTGGCCGACTCCGGCGCCTGGGTGTACGCCAACCAGGCGCAGTCCCTGTTCTCCCTCGGGCGCTGGTCGCAGAGCGAGAACGCCGCAGAGGCGGCCGGCCGCCTGGCCCTCTCCCACAAGTCCAAGGGGCTCGTCGCCGTCCGCCGCACCGAACTGGCCATCGCACGCGGGGACATCGCGGGCGGGGAGGAACAGCTGGCCCTGACCCGGAAGTACTTCGGGCTGCGCGATCCGCAGCCCCAGCACCTGATCACCCCGGCCCGGCACGCCATGCTGCTGGCCGCGGCGCAGGGCAGGATCGCCGAGGCACGCGCCGTCTTCGAGGAGATCGCCGGGCACGGCTTCCCGCCCGGGACCCAGCGTTACGCCCTGCCGCTGTTGCAGTCCGCCGCCACGATCGAGGCGGACGCCCGCGGACTGCCCGCCGCGGAACCGGAGCGACCGGCGATGCTCGCCATGATCCGCCGGTATGTGAAGAACCTGCCGATGCTCGTCCCCGTGTGGGCCGCCTACGGACTGTTCATCGAGGCGGAGCTGGCCCGTGCCGAGGACGCCGACACCCCTGCGCACTGGGCTCGTGCCGCTGAGGCCTTCGGCCCTCTCAGCCGCCCGCACGAGCTGGCGCAGGTCCGCCGCCGCTGGGCCGAGTCGCTGCTCGTCGCCCCCGGCGACCGGTCCACCGCCACGGCTCTGCTGCACCGGGCCCACACGGCTGCCCGGCGACTGGGGGCCCGCCCGCTGGCCGAGGCGGTCGAGCAACTGGCGTCCAGGGCCCGGATCGCCCTGGGCGCCTCCGGCGCGGCTCCCGGCGACGGCGGCGTCGTCCACCCGGCCGTCCTGAGGGACGCGTCCGCCGGAGGAGACCCTTCCCCCGCCGGGCGGGAGCAGCCGCCGGCCGAGGAACAGGACCCCGCCATCGCGGCCCTCGCGTCCTTCGGGCTCACTCCGCGGGAACAGGACGTGCACCGGCTGGTCGCGGCCGGGCACACCAACCGCCGGATCGCCGAGGAACTCTTCATCTCGCCGAAGACCGCGAGCGTGCACGTCTCCAACATCCTGGCGAAGCTCGGCGTCTCCAGCCGGGGTGAGGCGGCGGCCCTCGCCCACCGCCTGCGGCTCTACCCGGCCCCGTGACGCCGGCCACCGCACGCGCCGCGTCCCAGACCCCACCCGGCGGCCGAGCCGGCCGGGCCCGGCGCGACCGGCGGCTGCCCCGTCTGCCTACGGCGGGGGTCCCTCGTCATCCGGGCGGTCCGGCTCTGCGGCGGGCCTCTTGGGACGGGGCCGGTCGAGCACGGCGTCCTGCTCGGGGGCGGAGTGCCCCATGCGCCCAGGACGAGGCTCCGAAGCGCCGTCCGCCTCCGGAGCCGGTTCGGCGTCCGCGGCGCGCACGGTCACCTTCCCCGACGTCAGGTCTATGGGGCCCCGGCCCGGCTCGCCGACGCCGAGATCCACCCGGCTCAGCTCCAGCCGCTTCTGCTCGTCGGAGACGTGCTTGCGCCCCGGGGCGAAGAGCTCCTCGAAGAAATTGAACACCGACCGTGCTCCCTCCGACGTCCTGCTCGGGCGAGGCGGCTACTCCACCTCCACCAGAAGGATCTTGTCGTCCCCCGGCTTCGGTGCTCGGCGGCCGTCCGTGTTGCTGGTGACCAGCCACATGCGGTCGCCCCCCGCACTCACCACCGTGCGCAGGCGCCCGTGCTTCTCGTCGAGGAACGACTGGGGGTCCGCCAAAGGTTCCGCGCCGGCGTCGCCGGACAGCGGAATCCGCCAGAGCCGCTCACCGCGGAGCGCGGCCATCCAGATCGACCCTTCGGCGAACGCGATCCCGCTGGGCGAGGCCTCGGAGGTCCGCCACTGCGCCACGGGGTCGATGAACCCCTCCTCGCCCGCCTCGCCTTCGGCCTCGGGCCAGCCGTAGTTGCCGCCGGGCTCGATCAGGTTCAGCTCGTCCCAGGTGTTCTGGCCGAACTCGGACGCCCACAGCCGCTTCCGCGCGTCCCAGGCGAGCCCCTGCACGTTGCGGTGCCCGTACGAATACACCACCGAGTCCGCCTCCGGGTTGCCGTGCACCGGCTCCCCGTCGGGGGTCATGCGCAGGATCTTGCCCCCCAGCGACTCCTTGTCCTGGGACAGGCCCGTGTCACCGGTCTCGCCCGTGCCCGCGTACAGCATCTTGTCCGGGCCGAAGGCGATCCGGCCGCCGTTGTGGATGGAACCCTTGGGAATGCCGCGCAGCACGGTGTCCGGCGCGCCCAGCTGTCGGCCCTCCGGGCGTTTCTCGTCGTACTGCATCCGTACGATCCGGTTGTCGGACGTCGTCGTGACGTACGCGTACACCAACCGGTCCGCACCGAACGTGGAGGGGACGGCGAGCCCGAGCAGTCCGCCCTCGCCCGCCGGAGACACCCCGGGCACCGAGCCCAGCAGCGTCTGCTTCCCGCTCTCGCCGTCCACCCGGTGGACGGTCCCCTCGTCCCGGGAGGAGACCAGCAGGTCACCACCCGGCAGTACGGCGAGCCCCCAGGGGGTCTTCAGACCGTCGGTCAGCGTCGAGACCACCTTCGCCGACCCCTTGGCGGGCGGCCGGTCGGCCGCCCGGCTCGGGGAGACGGGGGAGGCGGAGTCCTGCGAGGGGGCGGCGGAGTCGGACCGCTGCCCGGGGGCGCCCCCGTCCGCCCCCTCGCCGGAACACGCGGCGGTCAGCAGCAGGGCGGCCGACGCCAACGCGGCCACCACCCCCCTGCGCACCGCGGGGGACGGGAGAGATCCGAACACAGCACGACGCACGGAAGCGATCCTTTCGACGGCGGTCCGACTCCTCGTTCCCGCACCGCGGCCCGGCAAGGAGTCCTGGACGCGACCATTCTCCGGCCGCGCACCCGGTCCCACGATGACACGGACGCTCCCGCCCCGGGCGGACCCCGGCCCCGGCCTCCACGAAGACCTGGCGCGCGCCCGCCGGCATCGGCACGGTCCCGCCCGGCGCCCTCGCCGCCCCACCTGGCCTGGCACGCGCCGATCTGCCCTGGTCCGACCTGGTGCGACCCGACCCGACCCGACCCGACCCGCCCTGACCCGACTCGACCCGAACGGCCTGACCCCGCCCCGCCCCGACGCGCCACGGCCCGGTGCCCGCCCCGCCGGCCGACGGCGGTCTTGCAACCGCCCCGCTCCGCAACGCGGACGAGCGCTTCACGCCTCCCGCGGCGTTCAGTCCCACGATCCGCGCGCGGCGTTCAGTCCCACGATCCGCGCGCGGCGGGCAGCCCGGCGATCTCCGCCAGGTCCCGGGCGTCCAGGGCCACCGTCGCCGCCCCGGCGTTCTCCACCGCCCACCGTTCCCGTTTCGCCCCCGGCACCGCCACCACGTGCGGACCCTGGCGCAGCACCCACGCCAGCGCGACCTGCGCCACCGTCGCCCCCCGCCGCTCCGCCACGCGCCGCAGACCGGCCACCACGGGCTGGTTCGCCGCCATCATCTCCGCCGTGAACCGCGGATGCCTGGCCCGCAGGTCCTCCGGCTCGAATCCCCGGCCCGGCTTCAGCGTCCCGGTCAGATAGCCGCTGCCCAACGGCATCGCGGCCAGCAGCCCGACTCCGCGCGCCCTGCACCAGGGCAGCAGTTCGGTCAGCGCCTCGCGCGACCACACCGACAACTCGGCCTCGACGGCGCTGACCGGGAACACCTGCTGGACGCGCTCCAGCTGCCGGATCGTTCCCTCATGCAGACCCGCGCCCGACCGGCGCGGCGGCCGCGCCCCCACCGCGCACAGCCCCAGCGAACGCACCTTGCCCGCCGTCACCAGATCCGCCATCGCCCCCCAGGTCTCCTCCACCGGCACCTCGGGGTCGGCCCGGTGCAGTTGGTAGAGGTCGATCACGTCGGTCTGGAGCCGGCGCAGCGAGGCGTCACAGGCCCGCCGCACATATCCGGGCCGCCCGTTGGAGACGATGTGCTGATCACCCACCAGCAGACCGCACTTGGTCGAGATGAACGCCTGCGACCGGCGGCCCTTCAGTGCCCGCCCGACCAACAGCTCATTGGTGAACGGGCCGTACATGTCCGCGGTGTCGAGCAGTCGGACGCCCGCATCGAGTGCCGCGTGCACCGTCCGCAGCGAACGGTCGCCGCGCTGCTGCGACGCGCTGTAGCCCCAGCTCATCGGCATACAACCCAGCCCGATCGCGCCCACGGCAAGCCCGGCCGCCCCGATAGTCCTGCACTCCAACTCCCCGAACCCTCCCCTAGGGTGTCGCTCCCGCCGTCACGGGCGGGCTCCCTCCCGTGATCACGGGGCCGCGCCGCACCCAAAAGTAACCTCTGCCCGTGGCGTGCCTCCGCGCAGCCGCCCTGGAGCGCTCGCACGGCCTTCGCATAGCCTCCTGCACATGACTGCGACGACCGCCGACGTATGGCTCCCCTTCCCGGCCGAGGAGATCGACGGGCTCCCCGAAGGCCTCAACTACCTCCTCTGGGACGGAGAGCCGGACTTTCCCGGTGACCCGGCCGACTGCGCCTACTACGTCGTTCCCTATATGAAGGGGCCCGAAGTGGCGGTGCGCCCGCTCGCCTCGATGAGCGCCGTCCAGGTGGTGCAGACGCTCTCCGCGGGCATCGACCACGTGGAGCCTGGCCTCGGGCTGCTGCCCGAGGGCGTCCGGCTCTGCAACGCCAGGGGCGTGCACGAGGCGTCCACCGCCGAACTGGCGCTCGCCCTCGTCCTCGCCTCCCTGCGCGGCTTCCCCGGATTCGTCCACGGCCAGGACGCCGAGGAGTGGCGGTCCGGCTTCTACCCCGCGCTGGCCGACAAGTCCGTCCTCATCGTGGGGTACGGCTCCATCGGCTCGGCCGTCGAGGACCGGCTCGCCCCCTTCGAGTGCGCGCGGGTGGCGCGCGTCGCGCGCTCCGCGCGGACCACCGCACGCGGCCCCGTACACGCGCTCGACGACCTGCCCGCGCTGCTGCCCCGGGCCGACGTCGTGATCCTCACCACCCCGTTGAACCCGTCCACACAAGGGCTGGTGGACGCGGACTTCCTCGCCGCGATGCCGGACGGCGCGCTCCTCGTCAACATCGCGCGAGGCGGAGTCGTGGACACCGAGGCCCTGCTGTCCGAACTGGAATCCGGGCGCCTGCGGGCCGCGCTCGATGTGACCGACCCCGAACCGCTGCCCGCAGGCCACCCCCTCTGGCATGCTCCGCATGTCCTGATCACGCCTCATGTGGGTGGAAGCACCTCGGCGTTCGAGCCGCGCGCCAAGCGGTTGCTGGCTGCCCAGCTCACCCGTTTCGCGGCGGGGGAACCGCTGCGCAACGTCGTGCGAACCACCGGCTGACCCACCCCGAACGGCCGCGCCGAGAGCGGAATCGGATGCACGCAGTGCCGCCCACCTCGCATTTCGTCACGGAGCGTAGAGGTGCTATGGCCCTGAGTGACGGATCTGGTGTATCGTCCGGACCAGGGGGCTGCGCCGTGGCAGAGACGGCGCGGGGGGAGCATCGGAACGCTAGGGGGCGACGGGCGATGTGCTGGCCATGGAGAGACGATCCGACGTGGGGAAGCGGGCGGCAGAAGCCGCCCGCTCCGACGGAGCGCGGCATCTGCGCGTGGCCGGATCACGGCCCCGGGCGGACGCCGACGGCACGGGCGCCGCGACCGCGGGCCGGGCGCTCCCGTGCGGACGCCGCCGCGCCCCCGGCCCAGCGGCCCCCGTGCCCGAGCGGTCCGGGCCGGGGAGCCCTCCGGTGAGCGCGTTGGCGGCCCTGCTCTCGCCGCGGTCCGCCTCCGGCAGCGCGGGCATGCGCTCCCGGCTCCTGCTCGGCGCCGTCTGCGCGGGGTATTCCGTGGGCGCCGCCGTCGGCTGGGGGTCACCCCGACTGGCTCTGGTGATGGGGGACTTCGGCCTCGCCGTGGCGGCGCTGATCGCCGCCGTCTCCTGCTTCCTCTACGCCCGTGCCGGCGCGGGCCGCATGCGCCCCGCCTGGCTGCTGTTCTCGCTCTCCTCCCTCATGGCGGCCTGCGGGAACGCCGTCTGGGGCTGGTACGAAGTGGTCCGCGGCGTCCCCGTGCCGACCCCCTCCCTCGCCGACCTCTTCTTCCTCTGCTTCGCGCCGCCCGCCATCGTCGGTCTGCTCGTGCTGGCCAAGCGCCCGGTCACCCGGGCAGGCTGGGTCTGCCTTGCCCTGGACGCCTGGCTGATCGGCGGCTCCCTGCTGACGCTCGCCTGGAGCCTCGCCCTCGCGCACACCGCGCCCATGGCGGGCCTCCAGGGCGCGAGCGTCGCGCCCGCGGCCCTTTCCCTGGCCTACCCGCTGCTCGACATCGTGCTCGTCTCGATGGTGCTCGCCCTGCACTTCCGCCGGTCCGGCGTCAACCGCTCCGCGGTGAACACCGCCATCGCCGCCCTGGCCCTGACCGTGCTGAGCGACGCGGTGTTCACCTCGCCGCTGCTGCGCTCCACCTACCACTCGGGCGACCTGCTCGACGCGGGCTGGTTCGCGGGGTCACTGCTCCTGGCCTACGCCCCGTGGGGCCCCCGGAACGCGGCCGGGGGCGCCGACGGCCCCGCACTCCCGGGCGCCACCGCCAGCCGCCCGATCGCCGGTTCGCTGGCCGCACTGACCCCCTATCTGGCCGCGGCCGTCTGCACCCTGGGCATCCTCCACAGCGTCGTCCAGGGCCGCAGGGTGGACCGGGTCGTCGTCCTCACCGGCTGCGCCGTCGTCCTGGCGCTCGTCGTCCGCCAGGGCATCATGCTCCTCGACAACATCTCCCTCACCCAGGAGCTGGCCCAGAAGGAGAACCACTTCCGCTCCCTGGTGCAGGGCTCCAGCGACGTCATCATGATCGCCGCGCCCGACGGCACCCTGCGCTACGTCAGCCCTGCCGCCGCCGGCGTCTACGGACGGGACGCGGAGGATCTCGTCGGCTCCGCGCTGTCCTCGATCATCCACCCGGAGGACCTCGGCCGGGTGGTCCACGAGCTGCGGCGCTTCCTCGCCGCCCCGCCGCGCGAGCAGCCCACCACCCGTATCGAGTGCCGCTTCCGCTCCGGCGACGGCGACTGGCTCAACGTCGAGTCCACCGTCAACCGCCACCAGGGCGGCCTGCTCCTCAACAGCCGGGACGTCACCGAACGCGTGAGGCTCCAGGCCCAGTTGCAGCACAACGCCGAGCACGACCCGCTCACCGACCTGCCCAACCGGGCCCTGTTCACCGCCCGGGTGCGCCAGGCCCTCGACGGCCGACGCTCCTGCGACCCCGGCACCGCCGTCCTCTTCATCGATCTGGACGGCTTCAAGGCGGTCAACGACACCATCGGCCACCAGGCGGGCGACGAACTGCTCGTGCAGGCCGGCCGCCGCCTCCAGGAGTCCGTCCGGGCCGGCGACACCGCGGCCCGGCTGGGAGGCGACGAGTTCGCCGCGCTCATCATCGGCGACGGCGCCCACGACCAGGGGGCCCGCGAGTACCAGGTCCACGAGATCGCGGAGCGGCTGCGCCTCACCCTCTCCCAGCCCTACCGGATCGGCCCCAGCGAGGTCCGAGTGGCCGCGTCCATCGGGGTCGCCTTCGCCGAGCCCGCCATCAGCCCCACCGATCTCATGCGCAACGCGGACCTCGCGATGTACCGCGCCAAGGCGGGCGGCAAGGACCGGGTCGAGCTGTACGCCCCCCAGATGCAGGCCGACGTCGTACGCCGCTCCGAGCTCGCCGCCCGGCTGCGCACCGCGCTGCGCGAGGGCGAGTTCGCGCTGCTGCACCAGCCCGTCGTCCACCTCGCCAGCGGGTCCGTGGCCGCCGTGGCCGCCCAGGCCCGCTGGCGCTCCGCCCAGGGCATCCTGTTCACTCCCGCCGAGTTCCTCCGGGTCGCCGACGACGACGACCGCACCGCCGAGCTCGGCCGCTGGCTCCTCCAGGAGGCCGTGGCCCAGGCCGCCGAGCGCGCGCGAGCGGGCCACCCCGTCTCCGTCTCCGTCCGGCTCTCCGCCGCACGGCTGCTGGACACCGCTCCGCCCTTCGGCTCCATCGAGGCGCTGCTGACCCGGCACGGCCTGCCCTCCGGCGCCCTGATGATCGAGGTGGCCGACAGCGATCCGCGCGTCTCCTTCGACGCCCTGGAGCAGCGGCTCGTGGCACTGCGCCGACTCGGCGTACGGATCGCGCTCGACGGGTTCGGCAGCGGCTTCGCGGCGATCAACGCCCTGCGTCGGCTCCCCATCGACGTACTGAAGCTGGACCGGAACCTGGTCGAGGGCGTGGTCGAGTCCGCCAGACTGCACAAGATCACCAGCGGGTTGCTGCGCATCGCCTGCGACCTCGGCCTCCAGTCCGTCGCCGACGGCGTCGACATCCCCGAACAGGTCCTCGCCCTGCGCGCCATGGGGTGCACGCACGGCCAGGGCATGGCCTTCTCCGGGCCGCTCGACGAGTACCGGCTGCGACGGGCGCTGGTGCGCGGGGAGTTCCCCGTGCCAGGCGTTCCGAGCCCCCGGCCGGTCATGGCGGGCGGCTCGATCCCCCTGCTCGCTGGATCACATGCTGAGACGCCCGTCCCACCTACTTGACACGTCATGCGTGCCGGAGAGATGGTCAGTGCCATGCGCACCCGAATTCTCGTACTTGGAAAGCGCGTCGGCTGAAGCGGAGTCGCTCCACGGCACTCTGCGAACCACACCCGACGCGCTCCCCTCGCCTGCCTCACGGCACGAGGGGTTTTTTGTTGCACCGACACCTCTCAAACTGCTGCAAAACACCCGCGAAAACCCTCAGCTTCGAGAAGAGAATGCCGATGACCGAGCAGGCCACCGGGGCCCATCACCCGCAGCCGCGCGCCCGTACCGGCGGACAGCCGTCCGCCACCGTCACGCACGTCACGGGCGCGCAGTCCCTCATCCGTTCTCTTGAGGAAGTCGGCGCCGACACGGTATTCGGCATTCCCGGCGGCGCGATCCTCCCCGCCTACGACCCGATGATGGACTCGACCCGGGTCCGTCACGTCCTCGTCCGCCACGAGCAGGGCGCAGGACACGCCGCCACCGGGTACGCGCAGGCCACCGGTCGGGTCGGCGTGTGCATGGCCACCTCGGGGCCCGGCGCCACCAACCTGGTCACCCCGATCGCCGACGCGCACATGGACTCCGTGCCGCTCGTCGCGATCACCGGACAGGTCGCCTCCAAGGCCATCGGCACCGACGCCTTCCAGGAAGCCGACATCTGCGGCATCACGATGCCGATCACGAAGCACAACTTCCTGGTCACCAAGGCAGAGGACATCCCGCGCACCATCGCGGAGGCCTTCCACATCGCCTCCACCGGCCGCCCCGGACCGGTCCTCGTCGACATCGCCAAGGACGCCCTCCAGGCGCGTACGACCTTCAGCTGGCCGCCCGTCCTGGACCTGCCCGGCTACCGGCCGGTGACCAAGCCGCACGCCAAGCAGATCCGCGAGGCCGCCAAGCTCATCACCCAGGCCAAGCGCCCCGTGCTGTACGTCGGCGGCGGCGTCCTCAAGGCGGGGGCCACCGCCGAGCTGAAGGTCCTCGCGGAGCTGACCGGAGCACCCGTCACCACCACCCTCATGGCGCTCGGCGCGTTCCCCGACAGCCACCCGCTGCACGTGGGAATGCCGGGCATGCACGGTGCGGTCACCGCCGTCACCGCGCTCCAGAAGGCCGACCTGATCGTCGCCCTCGGAGCCCGCTTCGACGACCGCGTCACCGGCAAGCTGGACAGCTTCGCCCCGTACGCCAAGATCGTCCACGCCGACATCGACCCGGCCGAGATCGGCAAGAACCGCACCGCCGACGTGCCGATCGTGGGCGACGCCCGCGAGGTCCTGGCCGACCTGGTCCAGGCCGTCCAGGCCGAGCACACCGAGGGCAACACCGGGGACTACACCGCCTGGTGGAAGGACCTCGACCGCTGGCGCGACACCTACCCGCTGGGCTACGACCTCCCCGAGGACGGCAGCCTCTCCCCGCAGCAGGTCATCCAGCGCATCGGCCGACTCGCCCCCGAGGGCACGATCTTCGCGGCGGGCGTCGGCCAGCACCAGATGTGGGCCTCGCACTTCATCGACTACGAGCAGCCCGCCACCTGGCTCAACAGCGGAGGCGCCGGGACGATGGGGTACGCGGTCCCGGCCGCGATGGGAGCGAAGGCCGGCATGCCCGAGCGCACCGTCTGGGCGATCGACGGCGACGGCTGCTTCCAGATGACCAACCAGGAACTGACCACCTGCGCGCTCAACAACATCCCGATCAAGGTCGCCGTCATCAACAACGGCGCCCTCGGAATGGTCCGGCAGTGGCAGACCCTCTTCTACAACCAGCGCTACTCCAACACCGTGCTGCACTCCGGCACGGACACGGACGGCGTCCCGGCCAAGGGGACCCGCGTCCCGGACTTCGTCAAGCTGTCCGAGGCGATGGGCTGTTACGCGATCCGCTGTGAGGACCCCGCGGACCTGGACAAGGTCATCGAAGAGGCCAACTCCGTCAACGACCGACCGGTCGTGATCGACTTCATCGTCCACGAGGACGCCATGGTCTGGCCGATGGTCGCCGCCGGCACCTCCAACGACGAGGTCCAGGCCGCACGCGGGGTCCGCCCCGACTTCGGCGACAACGAAGACGACTGAGAGACAGAGAGAGACCGACTCCATGTCCACCAAGCACACGCTCTCCGTCCTGGTCGAGAACAAGCCAGGTGTCCTCGCCCGGATCACCGCCCTGTTCTCCCGCCGCGGCTTCAACATCGACTCCCTCGCGGTCGGCACCACCGAGCACCCCGACATCTCCCGCATCACCATCGTCGTGAATGTCGAGGACCTGCCTCTGGAGCAGGTGACCAAGCAGCTCAACAAGCTGGTCAACGTACTGAAGATCGTCGAACTCGAGCCCGCCGCCGCGATCCAGCGGGAGCTCGTCCTGGTGAAGGTCCGCGCCGACAGCGAGACCCGCTCCCAGATCGTCGAGATCGTCCAGCTGTTCCGCGCCAAGACCGTGGACGTCTCCCCGGAGGCCGTCACGATCGAGGCGACCGGAGGGGCCGACAAGCTGGAGGCGATGCTCAAGATGCTGGAGCAGTACGGCATCAAGGAGCTGGTCCAGTCCGGCACCATCGCCATAGGGCGCGGCGCGCGCTCGATCACCGACCGGTCCCTGCGCGCCCTCGACCGCACGGCCTGAGCGCAGCGGCCGCCGCGCCGCTCGCATGGCGAGACCCGACAACGCACCCGACGCACCCGCCGTACGGTGGGACGCAACACCTGCACACCAAGGAGAAGACCCAGTGGCCGAGCTGTTCTACGACGACGATGCCGACCTGTCCATCATCCAGGGCCGCAAGGTCGCGGTCATCGGCTACGGCAGCCAGGGCCACGCCCACGCGCTGTCGCTGCGCGACTCCGGCGTCGACGTCCGCGTCGGCCTGCACGAGGGCTCGAAGTCCAAGGCCAAGGCCGAGGAGCAGGGCCTGCGCGTGGTGACCCCGTCCGAGGCCGCCGCCGAGGCCGACGTCATCATGGTCCTCGTTCCGGACCCGATCCAGGCCCAGGTCTACGAGGAGTCCATCAAGGACAATCTCAAGGACGGCGACGCGCTGTTCTTCGGCCACGGCCTGAACATCCGCTTCGGCTTCATCAAGCCGCCGGCCGGCGTCGACGTCTGCATGGTCGCGCCCAAGGGCCCCGGCCACCTGGTCCGCCGCCAGTACGAGGAGGGCCGCGGCGTCCCGTGCATCGTGGCCGTCGAGCAGGACGCCTCGGGCAAGGGCCTGGCGCTCGCCCTGTCGTACGCCAAGGGCATCGGCGGCACCCGCGCCGGCGTCATCAAGACCACCTTCACCGAGGAGACCGAGACCGACCTGTTCGGTGAGCAGGCCGTTCTCTGCGGTGGCACCGCCGCTCTGGTCAAGGCCGGTTTCGAGACGCTGACCGAGGCCGGCTACCAGCCCGAGATCGCGTACTTCGAGTGCCTGCACGAGCTGAAGCTCATCGTCGACCTCATGTACGAGGGCGGCCTGGAGAAGATGCGCTGGTCCATCTCGGAGACCGCAGAGTGGGGCGACTACGTCACCGGTCCGCGGATCATCACCGACGCCACCAAGGCCGAGATGAAGAAGGTCCTCACCGAGATCCAGGACGGCACCTTCGCCAAGAACTGGATGGCCGAGTACCACAACGGCCTGCCCAAGTACAACGAGTACAAGAAGGCCGACAGCGACCACCTGCTGGAGACCACCGGCCGTGAGCTGCGCAAGCTCATGAGCTGGGTGAACGACGAAGAGGCCTAGGTCTCTTCGCGGGCGGGGCGGGTCCGCAGGGGCCCGCCCCGCCCGCCGTGCCCGTCCCCCCGCCCCCGTGTCACTGCGGAGACAGGGCGGGAGGCGGTGGCGGGAGCGGTCGCTCCGTACGGGTGAGGCAGGCGTCCACGCGGCGTTCGCCCTCGTGCGGGTGATCCTTCCGCCGGGGCGCGGTGGAAGGCCCATCGCATGACTACACTTCTCAACACATACACGCGTCAGGGCCCACAGTGTCGTGCGTCTACCACGCGGCTAGCCCCTCCACCGCCTGCGGCCGTCGGGACGGCCGTCCGCACTGGACTTGTGAGGACTCACGTGAGCTCGAAACCTGTCGTACTCATCGCTGAAGAGCTGTCGCCCGCAACGGTCGACGCTCTGGGTCCGGATTTCGAGATCCGGCACTGCAACGGCGCGGACCGCGCCGAACTGCTCCCCGCGATCGCCGACGTCGACGCCATCCTGGTGCGCTCCGCCACCAAGGTCGACGCAGAGGCCATCGCCGCCGCCAAGAAGCTCCGGGTCGTGGCCCGCGCGGGCGTCGGTCTGGACAACGTCGACGTCTCCTCCGCCACCAAGGCCGGCGTGATGGTCGTCAACGCCCCCACCTCCAACATCGTCACCGCGGCCGAGCTGGCCTGCGGTCTGCTGGTGGCCACCGCCCGCAACATCCCGCAGGCCAACACCGCCCTGAAGAACGGCGAGTGGAAGCGTTCGAAGTACACCGGGGTCGAGCTGAGCGAGAAGGTCCTCGGCGTCGTCGGCCTCGGCCGCATCGGCGTCCTGGTCGCGCAGCGCATGTCGGCCTTCGGCATGAAGATCGTCGCCTACGACCCCTATGTCCAGCCGGCCCGCGCCGCGCAGATGGGCGTCAAGCTCCTCAGCCTGGACGAGCTGCTGGAGGTCGCCGACTTCATCACGGTGCACCTGCCGAAGACCCCCGAGACGCTCGGTCTGATCGGCGACGAAGCGCTGCACAAGGTCAAGCCCTCGGTGCGCATCGTCAATGCCGCGCGCGGTGGGATCGTCGACGAGGAGGCCCTGGCCTCCGCGCTCAAGGAGGGCCGCGTCGCCGGCGCCGGCCTCGACGTCTACGCGAAGGAGCCCTGCACGGACTCCCCGCTCTTCCAGTTCGACCAGGTCGTCTGCACCCCGCACCTCGGCGCGTCCACGGACGAGGCGCAGGAGAAGGCGGGTATCGCGGTCGCCAAGTCCGTCCGTCTGGCGCTCGCCGGCGAGTTGGTCCCGGACGCGGTCAACGTCCAGGGCGGAGTCATCGCCGAGGACGTGCGCCCCGGCCTGCCGCTCGCCGAGAAGCTCGGCCGGATCTTCACCGCGCTGGCGGGCGAGGTAGCGGCCCGCCTCGACGTCGAGGTGTACGGCGAGATCACCCAGCACGACGTCAAGGTGCTGGAGCTCTCGGCACTGAAGGGCGTCTTCGAGGACGTCGTCGACGAGACCGTCAGCTACGTCAACGCCCCGCTCTTCGCCCAGGAGCGCGGTGTCGAGGTCCGTCTCACCACCAGCTCCGAGTCGCCCGACCACCGCAACGTGGTCACCGTGCGCGGCACCCTGGCCGACGGCCAGGAGGTCGCGGTCTCGGGCACCCTCGCCGGCCCGAAGAACCTCCAGAAGATCGTGGCCATCGGCGAGCACGACGTCGACCTGGCGCTCGCCGACCACATGGCCGTCCTGCGCTACCAGGACCGTCCCGGTGTGGTGGGCGCGGTCGGCAAGATCCTCGGTGAGGCCGGGCTGAACATCGCGGGCATGCAGGTCTCGCGGGCCGCCGTGGGCGGCGAGGCGCTCGTCGTCCTCACCGTCGACGACACCGTTCCGCAGCCGGTGCTGACCGAGATCGCCGAGGAGATCGGCGCCTCCTCGGCCCGTTCGGTCAACCTCACCGACTGACCCGCGCGCGGTCTTCTCCGTACCCGGCAGCCGACTCCTCGTTCCGTACGGGAGGCCCGGTTGCCGGGTACGCTGCCGTCCGCACCCCCGCACCCCCGCACCCCCGCACCCCCGCACCCCCGCACCCCCGCACTCACGGCTGCCGAGCGGGCGAGCCCGCCGCCCGGGCGCCGGCGCGCAGGCGGCCGCCCCCGGGGGCTTGGTGGGTCCGGGGTTGGGCCCTGGGGCCCACGACCTGCGAAGGCCCCGACCCTAGGGTGACCGGTTGTCATGGCATCCATGGGCACCGGGGGGCGAACCGCGTATGGCTGCTGTCGATGGCATATCCGCGGCGGGAGGACCGGCTCCGGCCGCCCCGCGACGTGAACTGCCGGGCCCGCTCGTCCTGGTGCGCGTGCTGCTCCTCGTGCTGTTCGGCGCGACGGTGCTGGGGGCGGTCGGCCTGTCCGGATCTGCCCTCGCGGTGGGGGCGATGGGCGCCGAGGTGCTCGGCGTCCTGCTGTACGCCTGCGCCCCCGGGGTGCTCGCGGCGCTGCTGGCCCGGCACGTACGGACCGGCGGCGCGCGGGTGCGGTGGGGGATCGTCGCCGTCCAGGCGTGGCTGGTCATCGGCGGGCTCGCCAACCTCCGGGACGGATCGCCGGACGGACTGACCCAGTTGGCCCTGCCGGCCCTGATCACCGTGCTGATCAGCCGTCCGCAGAGCCGGGCGTGGTTCCGGCTGCCGCCCGCCGAGCGCGGGCAGCCGCCGGAGTTCTCCCTTCCGCACGTGATCACCTGGCGCCGGGACCGGGGGCAGACGGCCCTGGAGTACCTCGGCCTGGTCCTGATCGTCGTCGCGCTGATCGCGGCCCTCGCGGTGGGCGGCCTCGGCGGCCGGATCACCGACGGCCTCCAGTCGGCGATCTGCTCACTGACCGGCTCTTCGTGCCCGGCCCCTGCGGGCAGCGGTTCCGTCGAGGCGGGTGACCGGACCGACGGCGGCGGGACGTCGGAGGGCGGTGCGACGGAGGCCGGTGCCGCGAACGGCGGTACGGACGGGGGAGCCGGGGGAGAGGCCGACGCGGGCGCCCCCGGCAGCGCGGACGGCGGCTCGACGACCGCCGGAGCCACCGGCGGCGATGCCACGGGCGGCGCCGGCGGCTCCGGCGGGGCGGAGAGCACGGGCGGCGCCGGCGGCACCGCGGGGGAGTCCTCCGGCGCCGGCGACACGGGGGCCGTCGGCGGCGGCGCCGGCGGCCCCGACGACGACGGGCGGCCCGGAACCGGCGTGGACACGTTCCCCGAGGACGCCGAGGAGCCCGAGGCCGCCCACGACGTGCCCGCGTCCGCCCCGGGGGGCAAGGACGGCGAAGACGGCGGCGGCCGGGCAGAGGACAAGGAGGACTGCGGCGGCTGGGGCTTCTTCGGCTGCGCCTGGGACCGTACGAGCCAGGTGTTCACGGGTCTGGTGGTCGACGGCGTCTGGGGTGACATCACCGGGATCGCCGACCTGTTCGATCCGGAGACCTGGACGGGGCTGGCCGACTACGGCCGGCAGCTCGCGGACCGGTGGGCGGACGACTCCGCGGCCGCGGGCGACAAATGGCGGGACGGCGACTACCTGGGCGCGGTCCGGGACTGGGGCACGGCCTCCGTCACCACCGTGGTCACGGTCGGCGACGACGTCTTCGTCGGGGACGAGGTCCGCGAGCGGTGGAACGACGGGGAGAGGACCAGGGCCGTCACCGATGTGATCTGGAACGTCGGTTCGCTCTTCATCCCCGGCTACAACGTCGGGAAGGTCGTCAGCAAGGTCGGCGCGCTCGGCGAGGTGGGCCGGGTCGCCGGAGCCGTCTCCCACGCCGCCGACGACGCCGGGGCCGCCGCCCGCCGGGCCCGCGAGGCGGCGGAGGCGGGCGACCTCGACGGCGTGCGCGCGGCGGCGAAGGACGCCGACGAAGCGGCGGACAGCGCCGAGGACGCGGCGCGTCGGACGGGCTGCGCCATCGCCGCTGGACCGCCGCCGGTGCGGTACGGGGGAGGCGGCAGCGCCGGCGTCGCGGGGTCCGGGACCGGCGTGCTGGCGGGCGGCGTCCCGGCACGGGCCGTACTCGCGGAGGGCGGCTGCGACGAGGCGGCCCAGGCGGCGGCCGCCGAGGCGCGGGCGGCCGAGCGGGCCGCGCACCTGGAGCGGAAACGGCTGGAGGAGCCGGAGCGGGCCCGCGCGGCGGAGGCGGACAAGAAGCGGTACCCGGGCCCGCGGCGGGACGACACCTCCGACCCGCGCAACTACGACCCGCCGTCCTGGGCCGACGACCTCGCCGACCGCGAGCTCGGCGACGCCGACGCGGGCGACGGCTACTGGGCGAGCCGGGACCGCAATCCCGCGCCCAACTGGAAGAACGAGTCCTGGCTCCGCTACCAGGAGCAGGTCACCGGCGTCAACCGCGGCCAGGAGTACGTCGTCCCGCACCCCCGTGAGGGCAAGCCGGCGGTGGAGTACGACGGCTGGGACTCCTCCCGGCAGACCTTCCTGGAGGCCAAGAACGGCTACGGCGGCTACCTCTCCAAGACCGACCGCGGTTCCCTCACCGCGTCCGGCAGGGAGAGGTTCGTCGCAGAGGCCCGCGCCCAGGTGGAGGCGTCCGGCGGCCGGACGGTGGAGTGGCACTTCTCCGACCCGGACGTGGCCAAGGCGGCCCGGAGGGCTTTCCGCGACGAGCAGCTGCCGATCAGAGTGGTCCACAACCCGACGAAGCCGAACGACAGCACGAGGAAACCCGGGGCCTTCGGCGGGTAGCCGAGTAGCCTGCAACGCGAGTGCCCCGGCCGCGGAGCGGCGCAGCGGCCGGCCCGACGGAGGAGAGACGAGCATGCGACGTGTAGTGCGGGGCTTCTGGGGTCCGAGGCCCGAGCCGGTGGAAGTCCTGGCCGACCGGTGGCAGCAGACCCTGCGAGGGCTCGCCGCGCTGGTGCCCCAGGCGGCCGGCGCCTGGAGCCAGGTCCACGCGAACGGACCGGCGACCGCGCTCACCCCCGACGGGGCGGCCCTGCTCGACGCGCTGCGCACCGCCCAGAGCGCGGCCGACTGGTCGGACCTCACCGGTACCGGGCTGCGGCTCGTCGGCACGGGCACGCCCGGGTGGGAGGTCGAACTCAGCGGACTGGCCGGGGGCGCCCCCCGGTCCCTGCTCCAGTCGCTCGCGGTCGTCCTGCACGCGCCGGACGTCGCGGTGGTGCCGGAGGAGGGGGTCCTGTCCCTCCTGGCCCGGGTGTGGGAGCCGGACTTCGGGGACGTCAGCGACGACGACGTGCTGGACGCGCTGGAGGACGAGGCGGGGTTCTCGGTGGGCGACCCCGTCATCGGCCGGGCCGGTTACCTGTCCGCCGCCCGCGCCGCCCTCGTACCGGACGACCTGGCAGCGGTGCGCGAGCGGCTCCCCGGCGGCGGGGAGCTGCTGAGCGTCGCCGCGCCGGGCGACAGCGCCGCGGTGGTGCGGGCGTACGAGCGGTTGCGCGAGGCGGGAGCGCTGGAGCCGCTGCCCCGCCCGCTGGACCGGGCCGTCCTGTGACCTCGCGGGCCGGTGAGACCTTCGCGGTGGACCGTGCGGCCGCAGAGGTCGGGGAGCTCCTCGACGCCCCCCTGCCGGCCACCGGTCCCACCACCGCGGAGGGCGACCCGGCGACCGGCGAGTGGACGGCCACCGTCGGCGCGGGTTTCCGGATCGTGCCGCTGTGGGAGGGCGGGCAGCTGACCGGGGTGTACGGCCCCGAGTGGGACGAGGCGCAGGAGACCGCGGCGGCGCTTCTCGCCTCGCTGGCACGGGCGTTGGACTGCCGTTGGGGCCCCCACCGCACGGTCCGGCTGGACGGCCCGCTGATGAGGTGGCAGGCGGGCTCCCCCGTGGAGCCGCTGTTCGCGGCGCTGTTCGCCGAGGACCTGTACGGGGACCTGAGCGTCTGGGGCCCTGTCGGCCCCGGCGGACGCTGGGTCGCGGTGGGCGGCGGCCACAGCGACGGGGACGCGCCGCTGGTGCTGGCCGCCCTGGTCGGCGACCGTACGGCGCCCGGCCCGGGCGACGCGGACGGCCCGCTGTGAGGCGGGCCGGAGGGGGCGGGGGCCGCTGATCCGTAGGGGGCGGGGGCCGCTGATAAAGTCCTTCGACATCAGCCGTCGTGTGATGGAGAAGGTCCATGAAGCTGCTTCCCCTGTTCCTCCGGCGGCCGATCGAAGCGGTTTACGAACGGCGGCTCGCCAGCACCCTGGTGGGGCTGCCCCGCCCGCAGCACGTCGGGATCATGGTCGACGGCAACCGGCGCTGGGCCCGCGAGGCGGGACACACGGACGTCCGTGAGGGGTACCGGGCGGGCGGGGCCAAGGTGACCACCTTCCTCGGCTGGTGCACCGCCGCCGGCATCGAGCACGTGACGCTCTTCATGCTCTCCGACGACAACCTCGGCCGCCCCGCCGAGGAGCTCGGCCCGCTGATCGAGGTCATCGAGGACACCGTCCGCGACATCACCGCACAGGGCCGCGACTGGGAGGTCCGGGTGATCGGCTCGCTCGACATGCTGCCCGGCACCAGCGCCCGGGTCCTCAAGGAGGCCACAGAGGCGACGGCGGGCCGCGGCGGGCTCAAGGTGGACGTGGCGGTCGGCTACGGCGGTCGGCGAGAGATCGTCGACGCGGTGAAGAGCGCCTTCGAGGAGCACATGGCGGCCGGCGGCGACCCGGCCGAGCTGGTCGCGCGGTTCGGTATCGACGACATCTCCCGGCACCTCTACTCGCCGATCGCCGACCACACCGACTTCATCATCCGGACCTCCGGTGAGCAGCGGCTCTCCGGCTTCCTGCTCTGGCAGTCCGCCTACGCCGAGATGCACTGGGTGGACTGCTACTGGCCGGCCTTCCGGCACGTGGACTTCCTGCGCGCGCTGCGCTCGTACGCCAACCGGGAGCGCCGCTTCGGCAAGTGACGGCCGCGCCCCCCGCGCCGCTGCCCGCCGTGTCCGCCCGTCACAGCCGCTCCCCCTTCAGCGCCATGTGCAGCAGCAGCCGGTCCTCGCCGTCGTTCAGATCGAGGCCGGTGATCTGCTGGATGCGGGAGAGCCTGTAGTAGAGCGTCTGGCGGTGCACGCCCAGCGTGGCCGCCGTCCGGCTCGCCTGCCCCGCGCAGTCGAGGAACACCTCGGCGGTGCGCGCGAGGTCCCGGTGCGGTGGAGCCAGCAGGCTGGCGACCGCCGGGTCCCGTGCGGTGTCGGCCGGGCGGGGGAGAGCTGTGAGCAGGCGGTACGGGCCGATCGCCGACCACCGGGCGACCGGGCCGAAGCGGGGCTCCGCCCGTGCGGCGCGAGCCGCCGCCGTGGCCTCGCGCCAGGAGGCCGTCAGCTCGTCCAGACCCCGGCGCGCCGCCGCGACGCCCCCGGTGGCGGCCGGGCCCGCGCTCGTGCGCAGCCGGTCCGCCGCGCTCAGGGCCGGGTCCAGGCGGTCCGCCGAGCGCAGCCGGATCAGCGCCGCCAGCGACATCGGCCCCGGGTCGGGCCCCGGCCCCGCTCCCGGAGCGGCGACGGCCGCGACGGCCGCCGCCGCCGCGACGCCCCGGACCGACGGCGTGGCGTCGGGCCACGGGGTCACGCACACCACCGCGTGCAGCCCCTCGGCGTCCCGGCCCAGCGCCTCGCGCAGCGCGGCCACGGCGGTGTCATGCTGCCGGCCTGGCCCCGCCGTGAGCACGGCGCCGAACTCCCGCGAGAGGTCCGCCCCGGCCCGCGCCTCGTCGTAGAGCAGCGCCCCGATCCGTGCGGCGACCTCCATCGCGGCGCTCAGCTGCTCGCCCGCCGGGCCGGGGTCGGTGTCGAGCAGCCAGACGTAGCCGAGGACCACCCCCCGATGGCGTACCGGAAGGCAGACGCGGCCCCGGAAGACCCCGGCCTCCGGGGCGGCGGGAATCCGGACGGGCCCGGTGGCCCGCGTGATCCCGAAGGCCTCGAACCAGGCACGGACGGCGGGCGTCGAGCGCCGGGTCAGGATCGAACGGGTGCGCACCGGGTCCATCTCGGTGTCGTCGTCGCTGTCGTGGGCTCCGAAGGCGACCAGGCCGAAGTCCCGGTTCTCCAGGGTGGCCGGGGCGTCGAGGAGGGCGGAGATCTCGTCGACCAGTTCCTGGTAATCGCCTGTCACTCCGCCATTCTCGCACTCTTCAGACATGTGTCTGAGATGGCGGCCACGGATGCGTGACAGGTGTCGATGGCACAGGATCGGAGCGATCTCTAGATTTCACGGTGGTTATCCGTGCCGTGCCGGTCCGTTCATCTTCGTACCGGTATGGCTGTTCTTCTGTACATTCGTGGAGGTGCCCCGTGCTGGGTCCCGTGATTCTCGCCGCGTCCCGCAGCGACAAGATGCGTCGGTTCGTCTCGGCGGCGCCCGGCACCAAGCAGGTCGTCGACCGCTTCATCGCCGGGGAGACGGTCGACCAGGTCGTGCCGATCGTCGAGGACGCCGCGGACAAGGGCCTGGAGGTCACGCTCGACGTGGTCGGCGAGGACATCACCACCCCCGAGCAGGCCGAGGGCGCGCGCGACGCCTACCTGGCGCTGGTCGAGCGCCTCAAGGACCTGGGTCTGGGGGCCCGCGCCGAGATGTCGGTGAAGCTCTCGATGTTCGGGCAGTCGCTGGAGAACGGCCACGAACTGGCCCTCGCCAACGTGCGCCCCGTCGTCGAGGCCGCTGCCGCCATCGGCACGACCGTCACCCTGGACGCCGAGGACCACACCACCCTCGACTCCATGTTCGCCGTCCACGAGGAGCTGCGGAGGGAATATCCGCAGACCGGATGCGTTATCCAGTCGTACCTGTTCCGCACCGAGGACGACGCCCGCCGGCTCGCCGCCGCCGGCAGCCGCGTACGGATCGTGAAGGGCGCCTACAAGGAGCCCGCCTCCGTCGCCTACCAGGACAAGGCGGAGATCGACAAGGCGTACGTCCGCATCACGAGGATTCTGATGGAGGGCGAGGGCTACCCGATGATCGGGTCCCACGACCCCCGTCTCATCGCCATCGCCCAGGAGCTGGGCCGCCAGGCGGGGCGCAAACTGGACGAGTACGAGTTCCAGATGCTGTACGGCATCCGCAGCGACGAGCACCTCCGGCTCGCGGCCGAGGGCCACCGGATGCGCGTCTACACGGCGTACGGCACCGACTGGTACGGATATTTCATGCGCCGCCTCGCGGAGAAGCCGGCCAACCTGCTGTTCTTCGCCCGCTCGATCCTCACCAAGGGCTGAGCCCCCGGCGAAGCGGCCACGGCCGACACCCCCTTTTCCCGCCGACACCCAAGGAGACAAGGCACTCATGGACGCCGTCACCCAGGTCCCCGCGCCGGTCAACGAGCCGGTCCACTCCTACGCCCCGGGCTCCCCGGAGCGCGCCCGCCTGGAGAAGAAGCTCAAGGAGCTCAGCCAGAATCCGATCGACCTGCCGATGACCATCGGCGGCGAGAAGCGGATGGGCGGCGGCGAGCGCGTGAACGTCGTACAGCCGCACAACCACCGGTCGGTCATCGGCACCTTCGCCGGGGCCACGGAGCAGGACGCCCAGGACGCCATCGACGCGGCCCTCGCCGCCGCTCCGGCCTGGCGCGCCATGTCCTTCGACGACCGCGCCGCGATCATCCTGCGCGCCGCCGAGCTGCTGGCCGGCCCCTGGCGCGAGACGCTGGCCGCCTCCACCATGCTGGGCCAGTCCAAGACCGCCCAGCAGGCAGAGATCGACACCCCCTGCGAGCTCATCGACTTCTGGCGCTTCAACGTGCACTACGCGCGCCAGATCCTCGCGGAGCAGCCCCCGGCGAACTCCCCGGGCGTGTGGAACCGCATGGACCACCGTCCGCTGGAGGGCTTCGTCTACGCGATCACGCCGTTCAACTTCACCGCCATCGCGGGCAACCTCCCCACCGCCCCCGCCCTCATGGGCAACGTCGTGGTGTGGAAGCCGTCCCCGACCCAGACCCACGCCGCCGTGCTGCTGATGCAGCTCCTGGAGGAGGCCGGGCTGCCCAAGGGCGTCATCAACCTGGTCACCGGCGACGGCATCGCCGTCTCCGAGGTGGCGCTGAACCACCGCGACCTGGCCGGCATCCACTTCACCGGCTCGACCCCCACCTTCCAGCACCTGTGGAAGACGGTCGGCAACAACATCGCCACGTACCGCACCTACCCGCGGCTGGTCGGTGAGACCGGCGGCAAGGACTTCGTCGTGGCGCACCCCAGCGCCGACCGCGCCGTCCTGAAGACCGCGCTGACCCGCGGCTCCTTCGAGTTCCAGGGCCAGAAGTGCTCCGCGTCCTCGCGGGCGTACATCCCGGCCTCCATCTGGAACTCCGGCTTCAGGGAGGAGTTCGCGGCCGAGGTCGACGCCATCAAGATGGGCGACGTCACCGACCTGTCCAACTTCATCGGAGCCGTCATCGACGAGCGCTCGTTCGCCAAGAACAAGGCCGCGATCGACCGCGCCAAGAGCGACCCGTCGTGCACCGTCGTCGCGGGCGGCAGCTACGACGACTCGGTGGGCTACTTCGTCCGGCCGACCGTCATCGAGTGCACCGATCCCTCCAACGAGGTCTTCACGACCGAGTACTTCGGCCCGATCCTCGCGGTCCACGTGTACGAGGACGACGCGTACGACGCCATGCTGGAGCAGATGGAGTCGGTCTCCGACTACGCGCTGACCGGCTCGGTCATCGCGGGTGACCGCGCGGCCGCCGCGTACACGATGGACAAGCTCCGCTACGCCGCGGGCAACTTCTACATCAACGACAAGTCGACCGGCGCCGTCGTCGGCCAGCAGCCCTTCGGCGGCGGCCGGGCCTCTGGCACCTGCGACAAGGCGGGCGCCCCGCAGAACCTCCAGCGCTGGACCCTGACCCGGGCCATCAAGGAGACGCTGGTCCCGCCGACCGACTACACCTACCCGCACCAGGGCTGACGCCCTCCCCGGGGCGTCGCAGCACGGCGCCCCGGACGCGGGGCGCTCCGCGGGGCGCCCCGCCCGAGCACCGCCCCCCGACCGGCCCCCCTGCCGGCCGGGGGGCGGTTTCTTCGTACCGCCCCCGTACGGGGCGCAGAGGGGACGCTCAGACCTCCACCAGCACCTGGTCCAGCGATTTGCGCACCAGGTCGGGGACCTCGCAGTCGTCGGCTGGGTGGCCGACGGGGATCACGGCGAACGCCTTCTCGTTCGAAGGGCGGCCCAGCACCTCGCCCAGGAAACGCATCGGGCTCGGGGTGTGGACCAGCGCGGCCAGCCCGGACAGGTGCAGGGCGCTCAGCAGCATCCCCACCGCGATGCCGACCGACTCGTCGACGTAGTAGTGCTTGCGCTTCGTGCCGTCCTCGCCGAGCCAGTGGCGCTGCTGGAACACGACGATCAGGGCGGGCGCGTCCGTCATGTGGGCCTTCACCGCGTCGGTGCCCAGCGGGCGCAGCGCCGCCAGCCACTCCTCGCCGAGCCGCCCGTCGTAGCTCAGCTCCTCCTCGTGCTCGGCGGCCTCCCGTATGCGTCGGCGCACCTCGGGGTCCTTGACGAGGACGAACGTCCACGGTTGCTGATGCGCGCCGGAAGGGGCGGTGGCCGCACACGCGATGGCGTCGCGCAGCACCTGGTCGGGGACCGGGTCGGGCGAGAAGGCGCGGACGGTCCTGCGTTCGTCCATACGCTGCCGCAGCCGGGCGGCGCGCGCGAGGGACTCCTCTGGCGGGACCCGTACCGGACGGTAGGGCGTGGGGCGGTACGGCTCGCCGTGGGTGGGCGACCACCGGCGGTGCTCGGGCGTCGTGTCAGACATGGCCGCAGTGTGCGCGGCCGGGGGCGGACGGGGGAAGCCGGGCTTCGGACAAGGGCGGAAGCCGGTCCCGGACAGTGTCCGGTGACCGGGACCGAGGGGGCCGCCGCCCGCTCGGGGGCCGGGGCCCCAGCGGCAGGCGGTCTTGCGGGTTCAGTAATGAGCATGTCAAATGCTGCTCGGCACGTCCCCACACGTCCCCCTCACAAGGAGCCCCCGTGAGACGCAACTCCCGTGCGCGCCTCAGTGTTTCCTTACTGCTCGTCGCCGGCGCCCTCGGCCTCGACGCCGCCCCCTCCGCTGCCGCCGGCGCCCCCTCCGCCGACGCGGCGCCGGCGATCCCCGCCCCCTCCGCCTACGCCCTCGACGCCGCCGTCGAACGCGACCTCGGGGCCGAGACGGCCGGAAGCTACCTCGACCGCGGAACCGGTGACCTGGTCGTCACCGTCACCACCGACCGGGCGGAGGAGCGGGCGCGCGCCGCCGGGGCCACCGTCCGCCGGGTGGAGCGCAGCGCCGCCCAGCTCCGGTCGGCGATGGACACGCTGGAGGCGGAGGCGAAGATCGCCGGCACCTCCTGGGGCGTGGACCCGCGTGCCAACCGCGTCACCGTGGAGGCCGACTCCTCCGTCTCGACACAGGACATGGCCCGCCTGGAGGCCGTCGCCGAACGGCTCGGCCCGGCGGTGAGCATCAGCCGCGTCCCCGGGGTCTTCCACCGCGAGGTGCTGGGCGGCGGGGCGATCTACGGCGGCGGCAGCCGCTGCTCGGCGGCCTTCAACGTCACCAAGGGCGGGGCCCGTTACTTCGTGACCGCCGGGCACTGCACCGACATCTCCGCCAACTGGGCGGCGACCTCGGGCGGTCCGGTCATCGGCGCCCGCGAGGACAGCAGCTTCCCGACCAACGACTACGGCATCGTCCGCTACACCGACGGCTCCTCACCCGCCGGCGCGGTGGACCTCCACAACGGCAGCAGTCAGGACATCGCCTCCGCCGCCAACGCGGTCGTGGGCCAGGCGATCAGCAAGAGCGGGTCCACCACGAAGGTGACCCGCGGCACGGTCACCGCCGTCAACGTCACCGTCAACTACAGCGACGGGCCGGTCTACGGCATGGTCCGCACCACCGCCTGCTCGGCCGGCGGCGACAGCGGCGGCGCGCACTTCGCCGGCTCCGTGGCCCTCGGCATCCACTCCGGCAGCTCGGGCTGCTCCGGCGCCAGCGGCTCCGCCATCCACCAGCCGGTCAGGGAGGCGCTGGCCGCGTACGGGGTCTCCGTCTACTGACCCCCGCCTCCGGCGACGCCCGCCCGGACCGCCGCGCACCGGTGGCCCGGGCGGGCTTTCGCGTGCCCGGCCGGCCGGCGGCACGGGAGACTGGGGGCATGGCCGAGTCCCCCGCTGTGCGCACCGCCCACACCTTCGAGCTGACCGCCGCCGAGCGCGACGAGATCCGCGCCCTCCTCGACGCCGCCTTCGACGGCGACTTCCGGGACGAGGACTGGGAGCACGCCCTCGGCGGCGTCCACGCCCTGGTGTACGGCCCGGACGGGGCCCTGATCGCCCACGGCGGTGTCGTCCAGCGGCGCGTGCTGCACGCGGACCGCTGCTGGCGGGCCGGGTACGTCGAAGCCGTGGCCGTCCGCGCCGACCGCCGCCGGGAGGGGCTCGGCCACCGGGTGATGGCCGCCCTGGAGCAGGTCGTCGACGCGGCCTACGACTTCGGGGCGCTGTCCGCCTCCGACGCGGGCGCGGCCCTGTACGGCGCGCGCGGCTGGCAGCTGTGGCCGGGCCGCCTCGCCGCCCTCGGCCCGGCCGGTCCGGTCCCGCTCCCCGAGGAGGAGGGCAGCACGTACCTCCGCCCCGCGGCGGGCCGGCCCCTCCCGGCCCCCAAAAGCCCGCTCGCCTTCGACTGGCGCGACGGCGACCTGCTGTGACCGCGGCCCTCCCGGCGAAGACCGCGCGGCCTTCGCGGCGCCTTCGCCGCGTCGGGCCCGGGGACGGGCCGCGGGGGAGCGGCCGTCTCAGATAGTAGGAAGTCCGAGTAACTGTGGAGACAGAACGGCCGGACTGTCCTAGCGTTGTAGGAGCCGAACGACTCGCTCGATCGAGCGACCGGCGGATGCGGGTGCGCGCCCCGAAGCAGGCAACCCCTGCGGCGTACGCCCCCCGCCCCTTTGCGGCGCCTCGAAACCTCCCTCTCTCCCGATGCCGTGCCGCCCGTCGGGGCCCGCGACCGCCAGCCGGTCCGCGTCCCGCTCCGCGGACGGCCCCGACGCCCGCACGCGACCTCAAGGAGTCGATCCCCATGGCCGAGACCACTGTCCGCCGCGTCCGTCACGCCTCCCGCCCGGCCGAGTCGGAGCGCAAGAACGCCGCCGCCGCTCTCCAGCGCGCCCTCGACCGCCGTGACAACGGCGGCTCGACCGGCCACTGAGCCACCGGCCCCGCGCGGGGCCGGTCCGCCGGCCCGTACGCGGGGCCGGTCCGCGTGCGGCCCCGCGCCCCGACCCCCGCCCTTCGGCCCGCCGTGCCCGTGCGGCCTACGGCCGCGGCCCGCGCCTTGCCCGTCCGTAGACCGGCCACTCGTGTCCGATGTCCAAATGATGGACGTCGCATGTCATGGGGTGGGACGACCGTTAGGCTTCCGGCATGTCTCGCAGCATCGATCTCGCAGTGATCCCCGGCGACGGAATCGGCCAGGAAGTCGTGGCCCAGGGCCTCAAGGTCCTGAGCGCCGTCCTCCCGCAGGACGTGAAGCTGGAGACCAAGGAGTACGACCTTGGCGCCCAGCGCTGGCACCGCACCGGCGACACCCTTCCGGACGTCGAACTGGAGGCGCTCAAGGGCCACGACGCCATCCTCCTCGGCGCGATCGGCGACCCGTCCGTGCCGTCCGGCGTCCTGGAGCGCGGCCTGCTGCTGAAGCTGCGTTTCGCGTTCGACCACTTCATCAACCTGCGGCCCTCCAAGCTCTTCCCGAACACCGCCACCCCCCTCGCCGGCCGCCCCGACATCGACTTCGTCGTCGTCCGCGAGGGCACAGAGGGCCCGTACACCGGCAACGGCGGCTCGCTGCGCACCGGCACCCCGGCCGAGGTCGCCACCGAGGTCAGCGTCAACACGGCGTACGGCGTCGAGCGGGTCGTCCGGGACGCCTTCGAGCGCGCCGCCGCCCGCCCGCGCAAGAAGCTGACGCTGGTCCACAAGAACAACGTCCTCGTCTACGCCGGCCACCTGTGGAAGAACACCTTCGACCGGGTGGCGGCCGAGTACCCGCAGGTCAGCGCCGACTATCTGCACGTCGACGCCGCGACGATCTTCTTCGTCACCCAGCCGGAGCGCTTCGACGTCATCGTCACCGACAACCTCTTCGGCGACATCCTCACCGACCTCGCCGCCGCCGTCACCGGCGGTATCGGCCTGGCCGCCTCCGGCAACATCAACCCGACGGGCGCGTTCCCGTCGATGTTCGAGCCGGTCCACGGCTCCGCCCCCGACATCGCGGGGCAGGGCAAGGCCGACCCGACCGCCACGGTCCTCTCCGTCGCCCTCCTGCTGCGCCACCTCGGCCACGAGGCGGAGGCCGCGCGCGTCGAGGAGGCCGTCTGCGCCGACCTCGCGGAGCGCGACGGGGCCGCCCCGCGGACCACCGACGAGATCGGCGACGCTCTCGCGGTACGCGTAGCGAGCTGACCCGACGCCTCCACTTCGAAGCCGCCGGGTCGCATCAGCGCCCGGCGGCTTCACCTGTGCGGCCCCGGGCGCCACCATCGATCCCCGGACCGCATTCACACCATTTCGTGCACGGCCCCCCGCAAGTGATAATCGAACGCGGGGCCGTGGCTTGCGAGAAGCTCGGACGTCCTAGGACCTGACCGAGAAGCGTCGGGCGTGAACGGGCGTGAGCGCGGTCCAACACACACAAGACCGGTGAAGGACACGCACTCATGACGACGCCCACGATCGAGCTCAAGCCCTCCTCGAACCCCCTGTCCGACGCGGAGCGCGAGGCGATCCTGGCCAACCCCGGGTTCGGCCGCCACTTCACCGACCACATGGTGACCATCCGCTGGACCGAGGGCCGCGGCTGGCACGACGCCCAGCTGGTCCCCTACGGCCCGCTGTCGATGGACCCGGCCAACATGACCCTGCACTACGCCCAGGAGATCTTCGAGGGGCTGAAGGCCTACCGTCAGCCCGACGGCTCTGTGGCCTCCTTCCGCCCCGACGCCAACGCCCGGCGCTTCCAGCGCTCCGCCGCCCGCCTGGCCATGCCCGAGCTGCCCGTCGAGACGTTCATCGCGGCCTGCGACGCACTGGTCCAGCAGGACAAGGCATGGGTCCCCGCGCACGGTGGCGAGGAGTCGCTCTACCTGCGCCCGTTCATGATCGCCACGGAGGTCGGCCTCGGCGTGAGGCCGGCCAACGAGTACCTCTTCCTGGTGATCGCCTCGCCGGCCGGCGCCTACTTCCCCGGCGGCGTGAAGCCCGTCTCCATCTGGCTCTCCGAGAACCGCGTCCGCGCCGTCCCCGGCGGCATGGGCGACGCCAAGACCGGCGGCAACTACGCCGCCTCCCTCCTCGCCCAGGCAGAGGCGGCCGAGCACGGCTGCGCCCAGGTCGCCTACCTCGACGCGGTCGAGCACAAGTGGGTCGAGGAGCTCGGCGGCATGAACCTCTACTTCGTGTACGCACAGGACGACGGGTCGAAGAAGATCGTCACCCCGTCCCTCACCGGCTCTCTGCTCGCCGGAGTCACCCGCGACTCGCTCCTCAAGGTCGCCCGCGACCTCGGTTACGGCTCGGAGGAGGGCCGGGTCTCCATCGACCAGTGGCGCGAGGACACCGCGAAGGGCGCCCTCGTCGAGGTCTTCGCCTGCGGCACCGCCGCCGTCATCACTCCGGTCGGCCTGGTGAAGTCCGAGGGCGGCGAGTGGACCCAGAGCGAGGGCAGGCCCGGCGAGGTCACCATCAAGCTGCGCGAGCGCCTGCTCGACATCCAGCGCGGTGTCGTCGAGGACACCCACGGCTGGATGCACCCGCTCGGCTGAGCCCCGCTCGAACCGGGCCCCCGCTCGGATAAGGCCGCACCAGGCGCCCCGCCGGTGCGGCCTTTTCCGTGACTCCACTTAGAGCGACGCTCGAAACATTCCGAAGGGAACTTCTCGTGCCCGTGTACCACTCGTTAGAGTGGCGCTCTAACAGTCGAGCCAGGAGCCTCCATGACCGCGACCCCCGCCTCCTTCCGCATGCCCCCCGAGTGGGCCCGCCACGAGCGAACCTGGATGGCCTGGCCGGGGCCCAACCCCACCTTCGCCTCCGCCGCCGAGCTGGACGAGGCCCGCCGTGCGTGGGCCGCCGTCGCCCGTGCCGTACGCCGGTTCGAGCCGGTCACCGTGGTCGTCGGGCCCGGCCAGGAGGAGGGCGCGGCCGCGCTCCTCGGGCCGGACGTCGAGCTGGCCGTGCGCCCGCTCGACGACGCCTGGATGCGGGACATCGGGCCCACGTTCGTCACCGACGGCCGCACGCTCGCCGCCGTCGACTGGACGTTCAACGGCTGGGGGGCCCAGAGCTGGGCCCGCTGGGACCACGACCGGCACATCGCCCGCTCGGTCGCCGGGCTGGCGGGCGTCCCCGTGCACGGCTCCCCGCTCGTCAACGAGGGCGGCGCGATCCACGTGGACGGAGAGGGCACCGTCCTGCTCACCGAGACCGTCCAGCTCGGCCGGGAGCGCAACCCCGGCTGGACCCGCGACCAGGTCGAGGCCGAGATCCACGTCCGCCTCGGCACCCGGAAGGCGATCTGGCTGCCCCGCGGCCTGACCGGCGACTACGGGACGTACGGGACGCTCGGCCATGTCGACATCGTCGCCGCCTTCGTCCGCCCCGGCACCGTCGTCGCCCACGTCCAGCCGGACCCGGCCCACCCCGACCACGAGGTCACCCGCGAGAACCTCGCGGTGCTGCGGGCCGCGACCGACGCCAGGGGCCGCCCGCTGGAGGTCGTCGAGGTCCCGGCGCCCACCGTGCTCCGGGAGGACGGGGAGTGGGTCGACTACTCCTACATCAACCACTACCTCTGCAACGACGCCGTGATCCTGTGCGCCTTCGACGACCCCCGCGACGAGGAGGCCGCCGCGCTCTTCCGCCGGCTCCTCCCGGACCGTACGGTCGTCCCGGTCGACGCCCGTACGATCTTCGCCGGCGGTGGAGGCATCCACTGCATCACCCAGCAGCAGCCGAAAGTCTGAGCCCATGACCTCCGCCCCCCGCCGCCGCCACCCGGCACCGCCCCGCGAGGACGTCCTCCGCGCCGCCATGGCCACCATCGCGGAGCGCGGAATCGACGGCCTGACCATGGCGGGGCTCGGGCGGGAGGTGGGGATGAGCAGCGGACACCTCCTCTACTACTTCCGGACCAAGGACGAGCTGCTCCTGCGGACCCTGGAGTGGAGCGAGGACCGACTCGGGGCGCAGCGCCGCGAGCTGCTCGCCCGGCCGGGCACAGCCCGCACGCGGCTGGACGCCTACATCGGCCTGTACCTCCCCGCCGGACACCGGGACCCCCACTGGACGCTCTGGCTGGAGGTCTGGGGGCGGTCCCGGAACGCGGACGACGACGCCCGCTCCCGGCAGGCCGCCATCGAGGGCGCCTGGCACCGCGATCTGGTGGCACTGCTCGCCGAGGGGGCCTCGCGCGGCGAGTTCCGGCCGGTGGACGCCGAACGCTTCGCGGCCCGGCTGCGGGCCCTGCTCGACGGGTTCAGCGTCCACGTCACGGTCGGGCTCCCGGGGACGGACCGCCGCCAGGTGCTCGCGCAGGCGGCCGAGTTCCTCGACGAGACCCTGACCGCCGCCCCCGCCTGACCGCCGGACGCGGGGCGGACGCGACCGGGGTCACGACCGCATCCTGAGACGCCGGGGTCACCGGGCCGACGCTGTGCCAGACTGCTGCCGTGTCCTCGTTCGTCATGATTATTGGCAGCAGGCGCGCCGGTCCGCAGTGAACGTCCCGTACCACCCCGTACGGCACGGACATCGTGCCCCAGACCCGCGCGCAGACCTCTCGCACCCGCGAGGGGTTTTTTCGTTTTCCGGCCCTCACCAGGGGCGGGGCGAGGCGCACGGGATGATGGGGGCAAGTGGAGCCAGATCGTCCGGATTCACTCATCCGACAGGAGTCAGACCAGCATGACCACCATGGCCAACGCCACCGACGACGGTTTCCATGTCTTCGACACCACGCTGCGCGACGGCGCCCAGCGTGAGGGCATCAACCTGACGGTCGCCGACAAGCTGACCATCGCCCGGCATCTGGACACCTTCGGTGTGGGGTACATCGAGGGCGGCTGGCCGGGGGCCAACCCGCGCGACACGGAGTTCTTCGCCCGCGCCCAGCAGGAGATCGCGTTCGAGAACGCCCAGCTCGTGGCGTTCGGCGCGACCCGCAGGGCCGGGGGCGACGCGGCCGACGACCCCCAGGTGAAGGCGCTCCTCCTCTCCGGGGCCCCGGTGATCACACTGGTCGCCAAGGCGCACGACCGCCACGTCGAACTGGCCCTGCGCACCACCCTGGAGGAGAACCTGGAGATGGTCCGCGACACCGTCTCCCACCTGCGCGAACAGGGCCGCCGGGTCTTCGTGGACTGCGAGCACTTCTTCGACGGCTACCGCGCCAACGCCGAGTACGCCAAGTCCGTGGTCCGCACCGCCGCGGAGGCGGGCGCCGAGGTCGTCGTCCTCTGCGACACCAACGGCGGCATGCTGCCCGCCCAGGTCCAGGCCGTCGTCTCCACCGTCCTCGCCGACACCGGCGCCCGGCTCGGCATCCACGCCCAGGACGACACCGGCTGCGCCGTCGCCAACACCCTGGCCGCCGTGGACGCCGGGGCCACCCACGTCCAGTGCACGGCCAACGGCTACGGCGAGCGGGTCGGCAACGCCAACCTCTTCCCGGTGGTCGCCGCCCTGGAGCTCAAGTACGGCATGAGGGTGCTGCCCGACGGCGCTCTCGCCGAGATGACCCGGATCTCGCACGCCATCGCGGAGGTCGTCAACCTCACGCCTTCCACCCACCAGCCCTACGTGGGCGTCTCCGCGTTCGCCCACAAGGCCGGGCTGCACGCCTCCGCGATCAAGGTGGACCCCGACCTCTACCAGCACATCGACCCCGAACTGGTCGGCAACACCATGCGAATGCTGGTCTCCGACATGGCGGGCCGCGCCTCCATCGAGCTGAAGGGCAAGGAACTCGGCGTCGACCTCGGGGACGACCGAGCCCTGGTCGGCCGGGTCGTGGCGCGCGTCAAGGAGCGCGAACTCCAGGGCTACACCTACGAGGCCGCCGACGCCTCCTTCGAACTGCTGCTGCGCGGCGAGGCCGAGGGCCGCACCCGCCGCTACTTCCGTACGGAGTCCTGGCGGGCCATCGTCGAGGACCGCCCCGACGGCACGCACGCCAACGAGGCGACCGTGAAACTGTGGGCCAAGGGCGAGCGCATCGTCGCCACCGCGGAGGGCAACGGCCCGGTCAACGCACTCGACCGGGCCCTGCGCGTCGCCCTGGAGCGGATCTACCCGCAGCTCGCCAAGCTGGAGCTGGTCGACTACAAGGTCCGCATCCTGGAGGGCCGCACCGGCACCGAGTCCACCACGCGCGTCCTCATCACCACGGGCGACGGCAGCGGCGACTGGGCGACCGTGGGCGTCGCGGAGAACGTCATCGCCGCGTCCTGGCAGGCGCTGGAGGACGCGTACACCTACGGGCTGCTGCGGGCGGGCGTCGAGCCCACCGAGTGACGGTCCCCGGCGCTCTCCGGGCGGGCGGCGACGTTCGCCGCCCGCCTGGAGTAGCGTGAAGTATGAGGAAAAGGCTGCTCTCCACGTTGCTGGCGGGCCTGCTGCTCATCTTCGCAGCGGCGGCTCTCGCCCCGACCTCCTCCGCGTCCGCCGCCCCCGCCGGGACCCTCCAGGACGCGGCCCAGGCGCTGCGCGACGACCCGGTGTATGTGGACCCGGGCGCGCGCGACCAGCTCTCCGTCGCCGAGGAGAAGGCCCTGGAGGACAAGATCACGAGCGCCGACAAGCCGGTGTTCGTGGCCGTGCTCCCCGACACACCGGCCTTCCCGGAGGAGGGACTGCTCCCGACCCTGCGCAGCGACACCGGCATCACCGGCGTCTACGCGGTACGCCTGGGCGACGGCTTCGACGCGGGCGCGGACCCGCAGGTCATGCCCACCCGAGCCGTCGACAACCTCACCGACGCGGTGAAGAACCCGGCCACCGGCACGGACCCCGCCGCCCAGCTCGACGCCTTCACCGACCGGGCGGTCGAACAGGCCCGGGGCGCCGCTCCCGCCTCCTGGTCCGGCGGCGCGGCGGACGACTCCGGTGCGCCGGTCTCCGGCCTGATCACGCTCGGCGCCCTGGCGGCGGCGGGCGGCGCCGGCGCGTACGCCGTCTCCCGCCGCAACAAGCGCCGCCGCGAGGAAGAGGAGCGCGTCGCGCTCGACAAGCTCCGGGTCGTCGTGGACGAGGACATCACCGCGTACGGCGAGACCCTGGAGCGCCTCGACTTCCATCCCGCGGAGCCGGGGGCCGACGACACCATGCGCGCCGACTACGAACGGGCCCTGGACTCCTACGAGAGCGCCAAGACCCGGATGGAGAAGGCCGCCCACCCCTCGGACGTCCGCGGGGTCACCCAGTCCCTGGAGGACGGCCGCTACTCCCTGGCGGTCCTGGAGGCCCGCCGCACCGGCCGGGAGCTTCCGGCCCGCCGCCCGCCCTGCTTCTTCGACCCGCGCCACGGCCCCTCCGTCACCGACGTGCTCTGGACCCCGTCCGGGGGCGCGTCCCGCGAGGTGCCCGTCTGCGGCGCGGACGAGGCCCGGCTGAGCCGGGGCGAGGACCCCATGAGCCGCACGGTCGACGCCGGCGACGGCAACCGCCGCCCGTACTGGGAAGCGGGCCCGGCGTACGGCCCCTGGGCCGGCGGCTACTTCGGCGGCGGCCTGCTCCCCGGCCTCCTGGTCGGCACCATGCTCGGCTCGATGCTCGCCACCCCGGCGTACGCCTCGGAGTACGGCGGCGGTGACTTCGGCGGCGGCGCGGGCGGCGAGTGGGGCGGCGGCGACTTCTCCGGCTCCGACTTCGACGCCTCCGGCTTCGGCGGAGGGGGCGGCTTCGGCGACGGCGGAGGCTTCGGAGGCGGCGGCTTCGACGGCGGCGGGTTCTGAGGGAGCAGTGGGTTCCGGGGGAGGGGCGGGCTCCGAGAGCGGGGCGGCTCCGCGCGCCTACCCGAATCCGTGGTGCGCGGACCCCCACCAGGCGGCCGCTCCGGCCAGGACGATCAGCCAACACGCCACCATGTTGGTCCGCCGGTGGGCGACGAGGATCGCGGTGAACTCGCGGAGCGTCGCACTGGGCCAGAAGTACGCGGCCGTGGGCGAGCCCACCACCTGGGCCCTGAGCCCGACCCGCCGTGCGGTGAGGGCGGCACGGAAGGCGTGGTAGTTGTTCGTGACGACGACGCACCGGTAGTCGGGCTTCGCCCGTTCCATGATCGCCTTGCTGAGGAGCAGGTTCTCCTCGGTCGTCGTCGAGCGGTCCTCCCGCTCGATGAGGTGCGGAGGAAAGCCGTCGGCCACCAGGTGGTCGGCCATGGCGTGGGACTCCGGCACGTCCTCCCCGGGCCCCTGGCCGCCGGAAGCGATGAGCACCGGAGAGCCGCCCCGCCGCGAGAGCCGCGCGTGCACCTCCCGCGCCCGCTTCAGACGGCTCGCCAGGAGGGGGGTCACGGTGGAGCCGTCGGCGAGCCCCGACCCGAGCACCACCACGAAGTCGGCCTTCCGGCGGACGCGCAGTCGCCCGTAGAGGAACGCGTAGCAGACGAAGCACAGAAAGAGGAACGAGACGTAGAGAGCCAGCCCTCCCGTGGCCGTCGCCACCCCGATCAGCACCGGGGTCCGCAGGAACGCGGCGGTGACCAGCAGCGCGACGACCCCGATGATTCCCAGGGCGGCCAGCAGCGAGAGCAGGTTGGACAGACTTCTGCCCTCCTTGCGGAGCATCTGCACACCGTTGAGGAACAGGAAACACGTCAGCACGAGGAACGCCACCGCGCCCAGGACCAGCAACGACCAGACCGCGACCGCGCCCGACGCCGATTCGGACCTGATCAGCCGGTACAGCCAGGCCGCCACCGCGCAGAGTGCGGCGACCCCCAGGATCACAGCGTTGCTGAACTTCCTGCGGTCGTGGAGCACGCTCGCACAGAAGACGAGGAAGAGGAGCGCCGCCGGGGCGTAGACCACCATGGGCACAGAGTAGGCGGCGCGGAGAATCCGGCCGAGGGCGGTCGTCCCTCGCGAAACGGAGCGTGCCCTTTGTGGGGGGTGAGCCGTTGAACCCGGCATGAAGAAGCGAAGCGTACTCGCCGTTGTCACTCTCGCCACCGGAGCGGTCATCGCCGCCATCTCCCCGCACCCCGGCGGCGGCGACACGGCACACGCGGCCGAACCGGCCGTCAGCCTGGGCGCACTCGACGGCGTCGAAGACCTCGGCAAGCTGGTCGACGGCGCGGCGGGGGCGACCACCTCCACCGCCGGAACGGTCTCCTCGACCGTCTCCGACGCACAGCTGAGCTGAACCGACAGCACCACGCGGCCCGGCCGCACCACGGCGGCCCACCGGGAGGAACCGGTGGGCCGCCGTCCGCATGCCCGCCCGCCCCGACAGAGCCGGCCCGCCACCCGGGGCCCCTGTCCGACCGGACCCGACCGAACCGGGCACGGACGGTCGGGTCCGGCAGGCTGGTCCCTTCCTACGGTGGACCGACAAGAGGAAGGCGGGGAAAGAGTTGCTGGAGCGACTGAACGAGGCCATGGAGCACATCGAGGCGCACCTCGGTGAGCGCGTCGAGGCCGCGGAGCTCGCACGGATCGCCAGGACGTCGGAGTACCACTTCCGCCGGATGTTCTCCGCGCTGGCGGGCGTCCCGCTGGCGGAGTACGTCCGCCGTCGCCGTATGACGCTCGCGGGCCCCGAGGTGCTCGGCAGCGACCGGACGCTGCTGGAGATCGCGGTGCGGTACGGCTACGACACGGGGGAGGGCTTCGCCCGCGCCTTCCGGTCCGTCCACGGAGTCGGACCGGGCGAGGCGCGGCGGAGCGGCGCGGTTCTGCGGTCCCAGCAACGCCTGACCTTCCGGCTCGTCGTCGAAGGGAGCAGTGCTGTGCGATATCGGCTGGTGGACAAGGAGGAGTTCCGTGTGGTGGGGAGGAGGGCGCGCGTACCGCTGGTCCACGAGGGGGCGAACCCGGCCATCGCGGAGTTCATCCGGGGGATCGGCGCGGACGCGCTGCGCCGCATCGAGGCGCTCTCCGACCAGGAGCCGGCCGGGCTGGTCGGAGTGAGCGACCAGCTCGACCCGAGTCGGGCGGAGGGGACCGAACTCGACTACTACCACGGCGTGGTGACGTCGGCCGAGCCTCCGGAGGGCCTGGACGCCCTGACCGTGCCGGCAGGGACATGGGCGGTCTTCGAGAGCGCGGGCCCGTTCCCGCGCACGCTCCAGTACCTCTGGCGGGATGTGTTCACCCAGTGGTTCCCGTCGAACCCGTACGCGTCCCGGCCCGGCCCGGAGATCCTGCGGGTGGACCTGTCCGCGGACGGGTCAGAGGCGCAGGCGGAGCTCTGGATTCCGGTGGAGAGGACGGAGTCGCTCACGGGGTGAGCGGATGCCGCCGGGGCGGGGCCGGCCACCCTCCGGGCTGCGGTGACGCGGCTCAGAGGGTGGCGCTGCTCCGCACGAAGGCGCCCCACGCTGCTGGCTCCACGGTGAGGACGGGCCCGCCGGTCACCTTGGAGTCGCGGACGTGCACGGCGGCGGGGTGCGCGGCCACCTCGACGCAGGCACCGCCCTGGTCGTTGCTGTAGCTGGACTTGTGCCAGTGGTAGGCGACCTCGACGCAGTTGCCGCCCTGATCGCTGCTGTAGCTGGACGTGAACCAGTGAAGGGCGGTGGCGGGGTGGGCTGGGCGGGTCATGTCTCTCCAAGCAGTGCTTCAAGCAGTGCGTCCAGTAGCCGGGCGCTCTCCTCGACGGTCAGCGCCTGCGACCGCAGCATCCCATATTTCTGCATGAGGACGCTGACGTCGGCCGGATCGTCGTACAGCTCCGCCCGCAGGTGCATCTCGACGTACGCGAGTTGGTCGTGGTCCGGAGTCTCCAGCAGGACGAGCGGTCCCGCGAGACCGGCGTGCTTCGGCGTCTTCCGCGGCATGATCTGGATGTTGACGAACGGCAGGTTCATGCAGCGCCGCAGATGGAGAAGCTGCTCCCGCATGACCTCGGGATCGCCCAACTCACCGTACAGAACGCTCTCTTCCAGGACGTAGTGCAGGATCGGCCGGGGTTTGCGCTCCAGCAGCTTCTGCCGGTCGAGCCGCGCCGCGACCCGGCTCTCGACCTCGTCCACTTCGAGGGGCGGATAGTGGCAGGAGAAGACGAGCCGCGCGTACGCCTCGGTCTGGAGCAGCCCCGGAATGAGCTGGGTCTCGTACGAGAACAGGCTCACCGCGTCCTGCTCGTACTCCACGAAGTCCTGGATGAAGGCCGGATAATGCTCCTTCTTCGGCACCTTCCTCACCGCGACCTCCAACGCACCCTTTGTGCCCAGCAGTTCGTCCAGCTCGATGGCGAAGTCCAGCTTGAGCGCCCGCCGTCCCTGCTCGATGGAGGCGATGGTGTCTTCGCCGACCCCGAACCGCTCGGCCAGGGTCGGTTGTGTCAGTCCCGCTCCTTTGCGGAAGTGGGCGAGCTGCGCCCCGATCACGTGCCACGAGCTGACCCGCCTGTTCCGCTTACCTGGTTGCATGGGGTGTCTCTTCCCGTTCTCGTGCCACTGTCGACCCGTCAGAAGTCGTACGGCTGCGATGTACGCCCTTCCGCTCTGCTGAAGCCTAGTGACGTTGTGTGAGCGTGGAAGGATGAACGAGACAATCCACCCCCCCCTACTTCCGCACCGCCTTCTACTGCCGTGAGCGCAGGTCGATCCCGGTCGTACGGAGGTTCGTGCGCAAGGCCCTCGTCGAATGGGCGTGCGAGGAGCGCGCCGACGATGTGCTGCTCTGCGTAACCGAACTGGCGACCAACGCCCTGCGGCACGGCGTTCCGCCGGGGCGCGGCTTTCGCGTGCACATCTATCTGGAGCGGATCGAGAAGGCGATCCGGGTCGAGCTGCACGACAGCGGCGACGGCGAGGTCCGGGCGGCGGACGGCCCGCCGGGCGCGGAGGACGAGGGTGGCCGCGGACTGCTGCTGGTCGCGGCGCTGGCGGACGCGTGGGGAGTGGAGGAGCGGAGCCCCGGCAAGATCGTGTGGTGCGAGTTCCTTCTCCCGTGAGTTGCCGTTCCGGCAAGCATGTTTGTCGTTTCTGGTGCATCGCCTGCACGCTCTCCCTCATCAGGAGGTCATCCGCATGACGAGCAGGACGGGCGTGAACGACATGGAGCAGCAGCGGTACGACGTGGTGATCGTGGGCGGCGGGGCCGCCGGCCTGAGCGGGGCGCTGACCCTGGCGCGGGCCCGGCGCTCGGTCCTGGTGATCGATGCGGGCGAGCCCCGCAACGCCCCCGCGTCCCACGTCCACAACTACCTGGGCCGCGAGTCGACCCCGCCCGGCGAGCTGCTGGCGATCGGCCGGGGCGAGGCGGCCGGGTACGGGGCGGAAATCGTCGCGGGCCGGGTGGTCTCGGCCGAGCGACTGCCGGGCGAGCGGGGCTTCCGGGTGGTGGCGGACGACGGCCGAAGCGTCGAGGCGCGCAGGCTGCTGGTGACGACGGGGCTCGTCGACGCGTTGCCGCCCGTGCCCGGCCTGGCGGAGCGCTGGGGGCGGGAGGTGTTGCACTGCCCGTACTGCCACGGCCACGAGGTGGCGGACCGCCCGATCGGCGTGCTCGCCACCGGGCCCCTCGCCGTGCACCAGGCGCTGATGTGGCGGCAGTGGAGCGAGGACGTCACTCTCTTCCGCCACATGGGCCCGGAGCCGTCGGACGAGGAGTACGAGCAGCTGGCGGCCCGGGGCGTGGCGGTGGTGGACGGCGAGGTGACAGGTCTGGAGGTCACGGACGACCGCTTCACCGGTGTACGTCTGGCGGGCGGCCGGGTGATCCCGCGCGAGGCGCTGGTGGTCCAGGCCCGCTTCACCGCCCGCTCGGCCGTCCTGGAGTCGCTGGGGCTGACCCCGGTCGACCAGGAGGCGGGCGGGGCGGTGATCGGTTCGTCGATCGCGGCGGACGCGACCGGCGCGACGGAGGTCCCCGGTGTCTGGGTGGCCGGCAACGTCGCCAACCTCACCGAGCAGGTCATCGGCGCGGCCGCGGCAGGTCTCCGCGCGGCAGGCGCGGTCAACGGGGACCTGATCGCCGAGGACACCCGGCTGGCGGTGGCGGCCCGGCGGGGCTGAGCGGGCGGCTCCACGGGATAGGGCGGGCGCGGGAGCCGGCGCACGCGCCCGCGCCGTGGGTCTCGCCCCGGCAGCCGGAGCGCGTCCCGCCGCCCGGTGGCCGTCCGGCGTGACCGGGACTCGGCGCGCGGGACACAGCCCGAAAGCGATGGTCCGGGGAACCGCGTATGTGTGAGATGCGGCAATGGGGACACGCGAAGGGTGCCAGGCACCACGAGGTGCCGGGTCGTCGGCAACGTCAAGGGAGATAGCGTGACCATCATCGCCTGGATTCTCATCGGCCTGTTCGCGGGTCTCATCGCCAAGGCACTGACGCCGGGCAAGGACCCGGGTGGCTGCCTTCTCACCATGGTGATCGGCATCGTGGGCGGGCTGCTCGGTGGCTGGCTGGGCAAGGTGCTCTTCGGAGTCGACTCGATCGACGGATTCTTCAGCCTGTCGACGTGGATCGCCGCCGTGGCCGGTTCGGTGATCGTTCTGCTCGTCTACCGCATGGTCACGGGGCAGCGCTCCCGCTGACGTAGCGGGGCGGCCCGGCGAGGTCCCGACGGGTCGATTCGCCTGCGTCCGCCTCCGTCGGCAGAGGGCCGGCATGGCACCCGGAGCAGGGGACACCGCTGACAGGCCTGTGGAAGACGAACCAGAGGAATCGACGACATGACCGACACCTCGCGCAAGCCCACCACCTCCGATTCCGGCGCCCCCGTGGAGAGCGACGAGCATTCGCTCACCGTCGGCCCGGGCGGGCCGATCCTGCTCCAGGACTCCTACCTGATCGAGCAGATGGCCCAGTTCAACCGCGAACGCATCCCCGAACGCCAGCCGCACGCCAAGGGCAGCGGGGCCTTCGGGAGGTTCGAGGTGACCGCGGACGTCTCCGCGTACACGAAGGCCGCGGTCTTCCAGCCCGGCACCACGACCGACCTGGTCGCCAGGTTCTCCACCGTGGCGGGGGAGCGGGGCAGCCCGGACACCTGGCGGGACCCGCGCGGCTTCGCGGTGAAGTTCTACACCAGCGAAGGCAACTACGACATGGTGGGCAACAACACCCCCGTGTTCTTCGTGAAGGACCCGATGAAGTTCCAGCACTTCATCCGGTCCCAGAAACGCCGGGCGGACAACAACCTGCGCGACCACGACATGCAGTGGGACTTCTGGACCCTCTCGCCCGAGTCGGCCCACCAGGTCACCTGGCTGATGGGTGACCGCGGCATCCCGCGGACCTGGCGCCACATGAACGGCTACACCTCGCACACGTACATGTGGATCAACGCGCAGGGGCAGCGGTTCTGGGTGAAGTACCACTTCAAGACCGACCAGGGCATCGAGACGTTCACGCAGCACGAGGCCGACCAGATGGCCGCCGCGGACACCGACTACCACACGCGGGACCTCTTCGAGCACATCCGCGACGGTGACTACCCGAGCTGGACCCTCCAGGTCCAGGTCATGCCGTACGCGGACGCGAAGGACTACCGGTTCAACCCCTTCGACCTGACCAAGGTGTGGCCGCACGGCGACTACCCGCTGATCGAGGTCGGCCGGATGACGCTGGACCGCAACCCCACGGACAACCACGCCGAGATCGAGCAGGCGGCCTTCCAGCCGAACAACCTGGTCCCCGGCATCGGCCCGAGCCCCGACCGCATGCTCCTGGCCCGGCTCTTCAGTTACGCGGACGCGCACCGCCACCGCATCGGCGGCAACTACCAGCAGCTGCCCGTCAACGCCCCCGTCGCCCCGGTGCACACGTACTCCAAGGACGGGGCGATGGCGTACCGGAAGACCACGGACCCGGTCTACGCCCCGAACTCCAAGGGCGGCCCTGCGGCCGACACGGAGCGCTATGGCACCCCGCCGAGCTGGTACGCCGACGGCGACATCACCCGGGCGGCCTACGTCGACCACGCGGAGGACGACGACTGGGGCCAGGCGGGCACCATGGTCCGCGAGGTCCTGGACGACGCGGCACGGGACCGGCTGGTGGACAACATCGTCGGTCACCTGCTGAACGGGGTGAGCGAGCCGGTGCTGCGTCGGGCGTTCCAGTACTGGTCGAACGTCGACAGCACCCTCGGCAAGCGCGTCGAGGAGGGGGTGCGCGCGAAGGCGGGCGAGAAGGACCCCAAGGCGGCTGAGCAGGGCAACCCGGCGCGGAGCGGGATGCAGCGCAAGGCCTGAGGCTGCGGGTCCGTACGCGGTAGGGCGCCCCTACGGCGCGTG
>NZ_JBBBEN010000102.1:474615-487959 GCF_037137275.1 Streptomyces pratensis
GCCGCACGCGCCGCGGCTTTCTGGCGTCGGCCACCGGCGCCCCGGGGCCGGGGCACCTCATCTTTCAAGATCATCGCAGTGCAGAATGGCCTGTATGCCGATGACGAACACGCCGCAGGCGGCCAGGCTCGACGATGCTCCGGCGATCAGTCGCACCCTGGCCCGCGCCTTCGGCAACGACCCGATGATGGGGTGGTTCTTCCCCGGCGGGCCCTCGCGCGAGCCCGACCTGGCCCGCTACTTCACCACGATCTTCACCCGCCAGTACGGTCGCCACGGGGTGTGCGAGCGCACCGCCTCGGCGGCCGCGTTCTGGGTGCCGCCGGAAAGGCAGGAGAAGGCCGTGCCCGACGCGGAGACGATCGCGGAGCTGGAGGAGATCCTGGGCGACCGGGCCCCCGTGTTCCGGGACGCCGTGGAGGCCGCGGCCCAGCACGGGCCGCAGGAGCCGCACTGGTACCTGGCGGTCGTCGGCGCTGACCCGGCCGCCAGGGGCCAGGGGCACGGAGCGGCCCTGCTGCGTTCCGGGCTGGCCAGGGCCGACGCGGCGGGCCTGCCGGTCTACCTGGAGTCCTCCAAGCCGGACAACCTGCCCGTCTACGAGCACTTCGGCTTCACGGTGCTCGGGGAGGCCGCGCTGCCGGGTGGCGGCCCACTGGTGTGGGCGATGCGGCGCGCACCGCGCCCCGTCGACGCGTGAGGCGCCCTCGGGCTGACGCGTGACGTGACCCGGGGTCCCGGGCCCCCGGGACCGGCCTGGCCGTCCCGTACCGGCATGAGGCGGACGGCGTGCCCGACCGCCACTCGCTGCTCATGGCCGGCAGCCCCGACGCCCCCTGGCGCCGGGAACTCGTCCACCCCTTCCGCGCCGGGGCATGTGGACTCGGCGCCACGCTCGACAGCGCCGGTCTCCGCGGGATGCGGGAACCGGCGCTGCGTGCGTCAGCGGCTACGGGGTGACGCAGCCGATCGAGCCGACCGGGAAGTCGTTGCCGGTCGAGGTCGCGGTGAACCCGAAAGTGACGCTGCCCTCCGGGGCGATGGTGCGGTTGTAGTCGACGTTCCTGACCGTGAGCGTGCCATCGGCCCCCGTGGTCAGCCGTCCGCTCCACACGCTGCTGACCTGGGTGCCCGCGCCGGGCTTCCACTGCACGGCCCAGCCCTCACGCGCCGTCGTGCCGTGGTTCATGACCTCGACGGAACCCTGGAAACCGCCGCTCCAGGAATGGGTCACGTTGTAGACGGCCATGCACCCGGTGTGCGGGTCGGTGGGCGTCGGGGTCGGGGTCGGAGTGGTGGGGGTGGGAGTCGGAGTGGGTGTCGGTGTCGGGGAGCCGCCCGAGCCGCGGATGCCGGTCACCTCGCCGTTGCCGCCGTCGAAGACGATGTCGGAGCAGGAGAAGAAGTTCTCCTGGCTGTCCGAGCGCACCCACTGGATGAACATGACCGCGTCACCCGAGCGACCCGAGGGCAGGTCCAGGTCCCAGTAGTAGTGGCCGCCATCCGTGCCGGCCCCGCCCGTCTGCGGCGGGTCGGAGACGGTCTCGATCAGCTCCAGGTCGTCCCAGCCCAGCTCGGTGCTGGGCGAGTAGCCGGGCTTGGACAGGTACACCCGGAAGGAGCCCGGGTGCGCGGCCCAGTTGCTGTGCTTGACCTGGATCGTCTTCCCGGATGTCAGGTGCGTCCGGGGCCAGTCGGAGCGCGGGGCGTTGTAGCCGGTGAAGTTGTACGGTGACCGGTCACCGGCACTGCACAGCTTTCCGTCCGGGACGTACCCCTCCCCCCGTCCGCCCGCGTTGGAGTCGAGCACGGCGAACCAGTTGTACAGCGCGGTGGCGCCGCTCTCGTCGAGCGCGGCCTTGCACGCCGGGTTCGTCGGGTCCAGAGCGCCGGTGCCGGTCCTGGCGTCCAGCATGCAGAGGTAGGTGCGCGATCCCGGTGTCATCGTGACGCCGTGCGCCTCCGCGTCGCCCTGGCCCATCAGGGTCAGGCCGATTCCACCGAGCAGCGTCGCGAGCACCGCCGCCAGGGAGGTGAACAGCTTCTTGCGTCGGGCCATGAGGTCTCCTGTGCCTGTGTGGGGATGGTCTTCCGGTGGTGCTTCGCGGAGCTGCGAGCGATGCGGCGGACGTCACCGGGCCGGACTCCCAGGGGGAGGTGGTGGGGGAGGAGCCGGCTCGTGTGGGGATCAGTTCACGCGGCCGTGCCGCGGGCGGGCCCGCACGGGTGGGACGCGGTGCCGCGCGGGGCGCGTCGGGCCGGTCCCGGCAGGTGCGGTGAGCAGGCTGCGCGTGGTGCTGGGGGAGTGCGGTGGCGCTCGCATGCGGGGCCTCTCTGGGAGGGACGACCGGATGAGGCGATCACGGAATCGCCAAGCGCCCGGCCGTTCGATTTTGGGAGCGCTCCCACCCGCTGGTACCACGGACTGTAAGAGGATTGCCGTGCCCCTGACAACCCGTCGTGAGGGATGTGTCGCGTGATCGGGGGCGGACCCGGGTCGGCCGTCGCGTTCCGAAGGAGCCGCGTGGTGCTCCCGGCCCGGACGGTCGGCCCCCCCGGGGTCCGGCAAGGCGGCGAATCCTGTCCAACCGCTTGACGGCGCGTCGCGCGACCCCCGAGGTTGGGAGCGCTCCCACTTCTGCCCGTGCCCCGCCGGACGCAACGCCGACGTTCCCGTCACCGCGTGCCCCCCTCCCGTAAGGACTTCAGAGTGCCGCCACCTCAGCCACGCGCTCCCCGCCCCTCCCGTACGTTCCGCCGACCTGACCGGTCCCGACGCGTCAGCGCGTTAGTGGGCGTCGCGGCCGCCGCCGGGCTGCTGGCCGGCGCCCTCGTCGCACCCGCCAACGCCGCCCCGCCCCTCGACGAGGCCCCCGAGCTCATCGTCAACGGGGACTTCTCCGCGGGCACCGCCCCCTGGTGGTCGACGGCCAACAGCCCCGTCGCCGTCTCGGACGGACGCCTCTGTGCCGACGTTCCCGCGGGCACGGAGAACGCGTGGGACGCCATCGTCGGGCAGAACGGGCTCGCCCTCACCGCCGGCGAGGGCTACACCCTGAGCTACACGGCCACCTCCACCGTGCCGGTCACCATCCGCACCAACGTGCAGATGGCGGCCGAACCGTGGACCACGGAGCTCGCCACCGCGCAGCCGGTCGGGACGACCGCCGAACGCGTCACCGAGACCTTCACGGCCGCAGCCGACCACGACGCGGCGCAGCTCGCCTTCCAGATCGGGGGCAGCGCCGAGGCCCTCACCTTCTGCGTCGACGACGTATCGCTGCGCGGCGGGACCGCGCCGCCGCCGTACGAACCGGACACCGGCTCACCGGTCCGCATCAACCAGGTCGGGTACCTCACCCACGGCCCCAAGTCCGGCACTCTCGTCACCGACGGGACCGACCCGCTGCCCTGGACACTCGACTCGGCCGACGGGACACGCGTGGCCGGCGGCACCACCGTTCCGGCCGGCCTGGACACCGCCTCGCGGCAGTCCGTCCACACCTTCGACTTCAGCGCGGTGACGACCGAGGGGGAGGGGTACACCGTCACGGTCGCGGGGGAGAGGAGTGAGCCGTTCGCCATCGGCGACGACCTCTACGCGTCGCTGCGCAGCGACGCGCTCGCGTACTTCTACCACAACCGCAGCGGCATCGAGATCGACGCGGACATCGTCGGCGAGCAGTACGCGCGGCCGGCCGGCCACCTCGGCGTGAGCCCCAACCAGGGCGACAACGACGTACCCTGCCAGCCAGGCGTGTGCGACTACCGTCTCGACGCGGCGGGGGGCTGGTACGACGCCGGCGACCACGGCAAGTACGTGGTCAACGGCGGTATATCGGTCGCCCAGTTGATGTCCACGTATGAGCGGACCCTGTACGAGGAGACCGCCGACGCCGGGCCGCTCGGCGACGGCGAGCTCCGGCTGCCCGAGCACGGGAACGCCACTCCCGACATCCTCGACGAGGCGCGCTGGGAGCTGGAGTTCCTCATGCGGATGCAGGTGCCCGCGGGGGAGCCGCTCGCCGGCATGGCCCACCACAAGCTGCACGACAAGGCGTGGACCGGACTGCCGCTCCGGCCGGACCGTGACCCCCAGCCCCGGGAACTGCATCCGCCGACCACGGCGGCCACCCTCAACCTGGCGGCCACCGCCGCCCAGTGCGCCCGGCTCTTCCGGGTCTACGACGCGGACTTCGCCGCGCAGTGCCTCTCGGCCGCGCGGTCCGCGTGGACAGCGGCCAAGGCCCACCCGGACATCCTCGCCGATCCGCAGGACGCCACGGGCGGCGGCGCCTACAGCGACGACGACGTGCGGGACGAGTTCTACTGGGCAGCGGCGGAACTGTTCCTCACCACCGGCGAGGACGGCTACCGCCAGGAGGTCCTGCGCTCCCCGCTGCACGGTGACACCGACGCGGTCTTCCCGCGCGGCGGCATGTCCTGGGGCTCGGTCGCCGGACTCGGCGCCCTGAACCTCGCGAGTGTGCCGGGCACGCTGTCCGACGATCAGCTCGCGACGGTGCGCGGCATGGTGACGGAGGCCGCCGACGGATACGCGGCCGACTCGGCCCGCACCGCGTACGGCCTTCCGTACGCCCCCGACGACGGGCACTACGTATGGGGCTCGAACAGCCAGGTCGCCAACAACATGGTCGTCCTGGGCTCCGCGCACGACCTGACCGGCAGGAGCGCCTACCGCGACGCCGTACTGCGCGGGCTCGACTACCTGCTGGGCCGCAACGCGCTGAACCAGTCCTACGTCACCGGGTACGGCGAGCGGGACTCGCGCAACCAGCACCACCGGTTCTGGGCCAACCAGCTCGACCCGGCCCTGCCCAACCCCGCGCCGGGCTCCCTGGCCGGCGGCCCGAACGCCTCCATCGAGGACCCGGTCGCGCAGGCCAAGCTGAAGGGCTGCGCACCGGCGATGTGCTACATCGACGACATCGAGTCCTGGGCCACGAACGAGATCACCGTCAACTGGAACGCCCCGCTCGCCTGGGTCGCGTCCTACGTGGACGACCTGGGCGGCGGTGAGCCCGCGCAGACCCGGTGCGAGGTGACCTACACCTCGCAGCGCTGGAGCAACGGCTTCACCACCCAGGTCGCGGTCAAGAACACCGGCGACCGCCCCGTCCAGCCCTGGCGGCTCGACTGGACGTTCGCCGACCAGCAGCAGGTGACCGACGCCTGGGGCGCCGACATCGGGCAGACCGGGCCCCGGGTCACCGCCGAGGGTGTGAGCTGGAACGCCGCCATCGCGCCCGGCGCCACCGTGCGGTTCGGCTTCAACGGCCGGCCCACCGGCCTCGTGCACGACCCCCAGGTCTTCAGGCTGAACGGCCAGGCCTGCGGGACGACATCGCGACGATGAGCGGCCGGCCCGTCCTGCCGCGTAAGAGGAGAATCGCTGTGAAACGTTTTCTGGCCCTCCTGGCCACCTGCGCCATGGTCCTGGGCCTCACCGCCCTGCTCAGCCCCCCGGCGGCGGCCGCCACCGGATGCAAGGTCGACTACACGGTCACCAGCCAGTGGGAGGGGGGTTTCCAGGCCGGAGTGAAGGTCACCAACCTGGGCGAACCCGTCACCGGATGGACCCTGACGTTCACGATGCCCGACGCGGGGCAGCGACTCGTCCAGGGCTGGAACGCCACCTGGTCGCAGTCCGGCTCCGCGGTCTCCGCAGTGGGCGTCGACTGGAACCGCACCCTGCCCACCGGCGCGTCAGCCGATCTGGGGATGGTGGGCTCCTTCACGGGCGCCAACCCGAAACCCACGGCGTTCACGCTCAACGGCGTCGCCTGTACGGGTTCCGTGGAGGAGCCCCCGCCCGTCGACCCGCCCCTCCCGGGCACCGGCACCCCCGTGGACGTCAACGGCAAGCTCCACGTCTGCGGCGTGCACCTGTGCAACCAGTACGACCGCCCCGTACAGCTGCGGGGCATGAGCACCCACGGCATCCAGTGGTTCAGCAAGTGCTACAACACCGCGTCCGTGGACGCGCTGGCGAAGGACTGGAAGTCGGACCTGCTGCGCGTGGCCATGTACGTCCAGGAGGGCGGCTACGAGACCGACCCGGCGGGCTTCACCAGCCGGGTGAACGGCCTCGTCGACATGGCCGAGGCGCGTGGCATGTACGCCATGATCGATTTCCACACCCTGACGCCGGGCGACCCGAACCACAACCTCGACCGGGCCAAGACGTTCTTCGCGTCCGTCGCGGCCCGCAACGCCGACAAGAAGCACGTGATCTACGAGATCGCCAACGAGCCCAACGGAGTGAGCTGGACGGCCATCAAGAACTACGCCGAGCAGGTCATCCCGGTGATCCGGGCCGCTGACCCGGACGCCGTCATCATCGTCGGCACCCGCGGCTGGTCCTCCCTGGGCGTCTCGGACGGCTCCAACGAGAGCGAGGTCGTCGACAACCCCGTCAGGGCGGACAACATCATGTACGCCTTCCACTTCTACGCCGCGAGTCACAAGGACTCCTACCGCGCCGCGCTGAGCCGAGCGGCGTCCCGACTGCCGCTCTTCGTCACCGAGTTCGGCACAGTGAGCGCCACCGGCGGGGGAGCGATGGACCGGGCGAGCACCACGGCCTGGCTGGACCTGCTCGACCGGTTGAAGATCGGCTACGCGAACTGGACCTACTCCGACGCCGACGAGAGCAGCGCGGCGTTCAGGCCGGGCACCTGCAACGGCGGCGACTACAGCAGCAGCAGTGTGCTGACCGAATCGGGGGCGCTGCTCAAGAACCGCATCAGCACCCCCGACTCCTTCCCCACTTCCTGACCGACCGACCAGGGGCGGGGCTCCGGCCGACCGGAGCCCCGCCCCGCGGCCTCAGCAGCGATGCCGGGGCCCTCACTCCCCGTCGAGGGGGTCCCCCGCCCCCTCCCACGTCCGGGGCGCCCACACCCCCGACCGCCGCAACGACGCCGGGCAGTGGCGGAAGATCTCGTCGATCTCGACGACCAGGGCGAGCTCCGGGCGCCGGCCCTTCTCCGTCATCGCGTCGAAGAACGGGGCGTTTGTGAGGATGCGGGCGCGGCCGTTGACGCGCAGGACGTCCATCGCGCCGGGTATCAGGTAGAGCAGGCCCACCCGCGGGTTCGCAAGGATGTTGTGGAAGCTGTCCGCACGGCGGTTCCCCGGGCGGTCGGGCAGGGCGATGGTCCCCGGGTCCAGGACATGGGTGAAGCCGGGGGCGCCGCCGCGCGGGGTGGCGTCGCAGTTGCCGAGCGCGTCGGACGTGGCCAGCGTGCACAGGGGGGAGCGGGCCAGCAGATCCAGGTCGTCGTCGGTGAGCCGGTCGTGGACCTTGTCGATGACGATCGGATGCGGGGCGCCCAGGAGCTCGCGCAGTTCGTCCGCGGAGCCCAGGGGCACGGCTCCGGTCAGGGGGCCGGTGGCGGGGGAGACGGCGTCGGCGGCGTACGGCAAGGGAGGGCTCCGAAACTGGTGAGGGCGCGGCAGCGCACGTCGAGCTGGCGCTGTTAGGGTGACCTTACTTCGGGCTCCCCGGCGTTCCCCGCCCGGGGCGGAGCGAGTGCGGCGGTGAGGAACGGCAGCGCACCGGCGCATACGGGTCGCGACCCTGTCCGTCCCGTACGCGCTGGAGAAGCCTCGCGGAGGGCCGGGAAGCAGCCCCGGACGAACGCGGCGCGCCCCGTCCCCGGGGAGGACCGGGTACGGGGCGCCGCTGTGCCGGATGGTCGCGCCCGGCGCGAGGCTGTCAGGCCTGCGGGGCGGCCTTGATCGCGGAGATGTCGAAGGTCAGCTTCACCTTGTCGCTGACCATCACACCGCCGGTCTCCAGCGCCGCGTTCCAGGTGAGGCCCCAGTCGGAGCGCAGGATGTCCGCCCGGCCCTCGAAGCCGACGCGCTCGTTGCCGTAGACGTCGGTGGCGGAGCCGTTGAACTCCAGGTCGATGGAGAGCGGGCGCGTGACGTCCTTGATGGTCAGGTCGCCGGTGATGCGGTACGCGTCGCCGCCCAGCTGCTCGGCCTGCGTCGAGCGGAACGTCATGAGGGGGAACGTCTCGGCGTCGAAGAAGTCGCCGCTGACCAGGTGGCCGTCGCGGTCCGCGATGCCGGTGTCGACGCTGGCGATCCTGACGTCGATGGAGGCCGAGGAGTTGGCCGGGTCAAAGCCGTCCAGGACCAGCGTGCCCTCGTGGTCGGCGAAGGAGCCGCGCACGTTGGTGACCATGGCGTGGCGCACGGTGAAACCGATGCTGCTGTGCGCCGGGTCGAGGGTGTACGTGCCGGTCAGGGCGGCCAGTGCCGGGTCCACCGCGGGGGCGTCGGTGACGGTGGCGGCGGCGGTCGACTTGCGGGTGAACAGAGCCATGGCTCCTCCTCGGGGATGCGCTGCGGGGGACGGTGTCGAACGGCTGCCGAATGGTTTGTTTAACCTTCAACGAGAACCACTGTAGCGCTGTCTAGTTCAATGTTCAACATCTGGCGGTGAGGTCGGTCCGGCTGCGCCCGGCGCGTACGGGCCGCCCCCTGCCGGAGCGGCCCGTACGCGCGGGTCTCAGGGGATCGGGTCCGCGTCCGGCCCCTCCTGCTCCAGCAGCTCCCGGGCGAACTCCTCCCACCGCGCGTACCGGTCGGGGTGCGCGGACCGCTGCACCGCCTGGCACGCCCTGCCCGGGTCCATCGACTCCCAGCCGTCAATCTGGAGCAGCCCCGCGTTGCTGCTGGGGGAGGGGAGCCCGTAGAAGGACCGGGACGCGGTCGGGACGTGGGTGATCTCCTCCGGCGTTCCCCAGCCCATGCTGGGCCGCTGCTGGAAGACGCCGAGCGAGTCGTTGTCGACGGGGGTGGTGTGGTTGACGAACGTCGACTCCTGCATGGCCGTCATCAGGGCGATCACCTGGCCCTGCTCGGGAAGGCCGGCCCCCTTCCCGACGCCGATGACCGTACGGGCGTGGGCGAGCTGCTCCGGGCCGAGGTCGGACGGCGAGGTGAAGGCCGCCCGCAGCACGCTGTCCGGCGCGGCCCGCAGGAGGTGGGCGGTGGCGCTGTCCACGCGGCCGGTCGGGGCCAGCCCGTAGCGCCGCTGGAACGCGCGCAGGCCGTGGGCGGCGGGGGCGTCGGGCGCCCCGTGCGCGGCGGCGTCATCCGGCGCGGACGGCCGAGGCGGCGCGGGCGACGGGCCGGGAGACGCCGGCGGGGGCGTCTCCGGCCGGGTCTGGGCCAGGGCCGGAGCCGCGACGGTCAGCAGGAGCCCGGCGGTGACCGCCGCCAGTGCGCGGCGGGGGAGTCGTTTCTTTCGCATACGGAACCGTCGCGGCACGCCGAAGCCAAGTCAAGAACGCCGCGTATCAGGCTTTTTGGTGGCGCATCGCCCGGCGCCTGACGCGTAGCACCGATCGGGTGACGGGTGGTGGCGTAGCGCGGGCGGTGGCGGTCGACCGGCGTGCCGCCCCTGTCCGCCGACAGGGGCGACACGTGGTCGCGCGACGCGGGAGGTGTCAGGAGCCCACACTCACCGTGAAGCGGCGCGGGTTCCCGTCGTGCGCGGCGCCAGAGACGTCCGGCTGGCCGTCCGGGCGGACGTCGTCGTACGGGAAGGAGTAGCCGATCGGGTTGTGGGCGTGGACCACGCGGGACCAGTGGTTGGTGACCGGCGTCCGGTAGTAGTCCGCCGCCGTGGTGCCGTTCGGCTGGCTCGGGTGGCTCAGCATGATCGAGCGGTTGAAGCCCGCCGCCAGCCGGGCCAGGATCGCCTTCTTGTCGTCCGGGTCGCCCGGGTTGTTGGTGAAGGGTCCGTGGTTGCAGGTGAAGATGTCCCTGGACTCGGGCTTGGTGAAGCGGTGGCCGCCCTCGAACGTGAGGACGTTCCCGCTGACCCGCCCGGCCAGAGCGCCTCGACCCCCCTGGAGGTCGATGCGGAGGTCGGTGGAGCGGTACTTCTCCCAGACCTCGTCGATCTGCGCGGTGAACAGATCCCGGAACGGCATCTGCTCGGGCCGGTCGAAGTACGGCGCCATGATGTTCTGCGGCGAGACCACCCGCAGGACGCCCCCGTCGTCGCCCCGGGTGATCAGCCGGTCCCAGGGCTGCCCGTCGACGGCGGCCTGGGCGGTGAGGTCGTCGGCGATCCGCTGCACCGCGCCCTGCGGGAGCGGCGCGACCTCGTGCCTGCCGTCGCCCTCCAGGGTCAGGCCGATGGGGAGTGCGGTGACCAGGTCGACGTAGCTGATGTTGGCGAACAGCTGCTGCGGGTTGAACGTGAACTCGCAGAACGACCAGGTGCGCCGGTAGTTCGGGTCCGTGGGGGTGGCGAAGGCCGGCTCCACCAGCGCGGGCCCCGGGTTGAGGGAGAAGTCCAGCTTGTCGCCGCGGACGAAGTAGACCCGTGCGCCGTACATCTGCGGCAGGGTCAGCACCACCGGCCCCGCGCCCGCGCCCCTGAGCGGGATCGCGCAGTCGACGGCCAGCGGGGTCTGCGGCGCGCCGGGGGACGCGGGGCGGTAGACGCCGCCGTCCGGGCGCAGCAGCACCAGACGGTTGGTGCCCTGTTCGCGGCCGGTGACATAGGCGTACACGGCGCCCGGCAAGGAGGTGTTCACCAGGGCCAGTTCGCAGGTCGCGGGGGCCGCCGACGCGTGTGGGCTCAGGGCGCTTCCCCAGACGGGGTACGTCAGCGCCGTGGCCGAGGCGGCGGCGCCGGTCAGGAACATTCTGCGGGAAATCACGAGGCGACTCCTCGAAAAGACGTGTGGGGGCCGCAGGCGGGCGGTGGTGGGGGGTGGCGCGGGGCGGTGCTGGGCCGTGGGGCGCCTGCGGTGCACACCACTCTCGCGACGCCCTGAGCGAGCGTCAAGGCATGTGACTGAGAGCGCTCTCATCGTCGTGGAGTCTTCACAACCCGACGCCCGGAAACGGCCGCGCCGGGGCCCGGGCGGGCGCGAAGCGTGACCGTACGGGCTCGAGCCGGTCACGGGACGAGCCGTTCGCGCCGCGCCCCGGTCAAGAGGTGAACGGCGCTCGGGCACGACCTGCCCGCCCTCGCCCGGACCGACGCACCGGGTCGTCGCACGGAGCCGGCCGCCGGCGCCGCAGTCCGTCGGCGGCGTCCCCGCACGGCAGCTGCCCGGAGGCCATGTCACCTGGATTCCCTCACGCCGAGCCGCCTCGGCCGCCGTCCTGACGCTCGCGCCGGGCCGCCCTCCCCGGCCCGGCCGCCCCTTCGGGGCCGTGCGGCGACGGGACCGCGCGATAATGGGCGGGCCGACGGCCCCTGGTGACACGCACCCCATCGCTTACCCCCTTTGTGGGATCTCCATAACGCGCGACGGCGTTTCGCTGGTGGATCGCCTGCCTGATGCAGCGGTTCTGTCCACTCCCACCACGAAACCGGGCAGGAGACTGTACGGAGTCGACGGCACGATTTCTGGGTCCGGGTTCGTAGGGTCGCTGTATGACCGTTGTGGACGAAACCCAGGGTGAGCCGAGCGACGCCCGAGGCCGGGTGGCCGAACTGCTGGCCCTGCGTGAGCAGGCGCGGCGCGGACCGAGCGAGCGGGCGACCGAGGCACAGCACGCCAAGGGCAAGCTGACCGCGCGGGAGCGCATCGAGCTGCTGCTGGACGAGGGATCGTTCAAGGAGGTCGAGCAGCTGCGCCGGCACCGGGCGACCGGTTTCGGCCTGGAGGCCAAGAAGCCGTACACCGACGGTGTCATCACCGGCTGGGGCACCGTAGAGGGCCGCACGGTCTTCGTCTACGCCCACGATTTCCGGATCTTCGGCGGGGCGCTGGGCGAGGCGCACGCCACGAAGATCCACAAGATCATGGACATGGCCATCTCGGCCGGCGCCCCGCTGGTGTCCCTGAACGACGGAGCCGGCGCCCGTATCCAGGAGGGCGTCTCGGCGCTCGCCGGCTACGGCGGCATCTTCCAGCGCAACACCCGCGCCTCGGGTGTCATCCCGCAGATCAGCGTCATGCTCGGCCCGTGCGCGGGCGGCGCGGCCTACAGCCCGGCGCTCACCGACTTCGTGTTCATGGTCCGCGAGACCTCGCAGATGTTCATCACCGGCCCCGACGTCGTCAAGGCGGTCACCGGCGAGGAGATCACCCAGAACGGCCTCGGCGGCGCGGACGTGCACGCGGAGACCTCGGGCGTCGCGCACTTCGCGTACGACGACGAGGAGACCTGCATCGCGGAGGTCCGCTACCTGATCGGGATGCTGCCCTCCAACAACCGGGAGAACCCCCCGACGGTCGAGAGCGACGACCCGGCGGACCGGCGCGGCGACGCCCTGCTGGACCTGGTCCCGGCCGACGGCAACCGCCCGTACGACATGCACCAGGTCATCGAGGAGCTCGTCGACGACGGCGACTACCTGGAGATCCACGAGCGCTGGGCCCGCAACATCATCTGCGCCCTGGCCCGCCTCGACGGCCAGGTCGTCGGCATCGTCGCGAACCAGCCGCAGTCGCTGGCCGGTGTCCTGGACATCGAGGCCTCCGAGAAGGCCGCCCGCTTCGTTCAGATGTGCGATGCCTTCAACATCCCCATCGTCACCCTTTTGGACGTACCCGGCTTCCTCCCCGGCGTCGACCAGGAGCACGGTGGAATCATCCGCCACGGCGCGAAGCTGCTGTACGCCTACTGCAACGCCACCGTGCCGCGGATCTCCCTCATCCTGCGCAAGGCTTACGGAGGCGCGTACATCGTCATGGACAGCCAGTCCATCGGAGCCGATCTCACCTACGCCTGGCCCACCAACGAGATCGCCGTGATGGGCGCGGAGGGCGCCGCCAACGTCATCTTCCGCCGGCAGATCGCCGACGCGGAGGACTCGGAGGCCATGCGCGCCCGCATGGTGAAGGAGTACAAGGCCGAGCTGATGCACCCCTACTACGCGGCCGAGCGCGGCCTGGTCGACGACGTCATCGACCCCGCCGAGACCCGCGAGGTGCTCATCGCCTCGCTCGCCATGCTCCGCAACAAGCACGCCGACCTGCCGTCGCGCAAGCACGGCAACCCCCCGCAGTAGTCGTCCGCCGCCGCGGCGCGACCCGCCGCCCGGTCCACGACGTCCTGCCGAGAAGACGGAGACACCCCATGAGCCCGACTCCCGCCGAGTCAGTCCTGCGCGTCGAGAAGGGGCACGCCGACCCCGAGGAGCTGGCCGCCATCACCGCGGTGCTGCTGGCCCGCGCCGCCCGGCCCGCGGCCCCGGCCCACCGCGGCCGTGACACCGCCGGCTGGCGCCGCCTGGAGCGCACGCCCGGTTTCCGCGCGCCGCACAGCTGGCAGGGCTGAACCCCGGACGACACATGCCGAGGGCCCCGCACTCCGAAAGGAGTGCGGGGC
>NZ_JBBBEN010000103.1:0-19586 GCF_037137275.1 Streptomyces pratensis
CAGGGGGGACCCTGTGGGAGAGTAGGACGCCGCCGAACAATTTTTCCGGGAAAGCCCCGTGCCATTGGCACGGGGCTTTTCTGCGTTCCGGACCGGATACGAGGAAGCAGGAATGGTGGGGAGGGCAGACACCACCGTGTCGCCGCCCCGTCGTCCCACCACGCATGGGCGACGGCATGCCCTCCACGACCGTCCGCCCCGACGAACGTCAGAGACGGCCTGCTGCTTTGAGAGCCAGGTAGGCATCGGCGAGCGCGGGAGCAAGATGGTCCGGAGCGGCATCCACGACTGTGACGCCGTGGCGCCGGAGCCTGTCGGCGGTCCGACGTCGTTCGGCCTGGGCTCGCCCTGCGGCAGCCGCCCCGTACACCGCCTCCGCTGATCCCCGGCCGCTGGCCATCTCCTCGATCCGCGGGTCGGACACAGCGGCCAGAAGCACCGTGTGGCGCCGGGTGAGCTGATGCAGCACCGGAAGAAGGCCTTCCTCGATGGGTGCTGCCTCCAGAGTCGTGAGGAGCACGACCAATGCGCCGCGGGGAGCGTCGGTGAGCACCGCATTGCCGAGGCCGCGGGCATCCGTTTCCAGGAGCTCCGGCTCCAGTGTGGCGAGGGAGTCGATGACGGTTGCCAGGACGTCGGCGGTGGCCGTGCGGCCTTGCACGCGGGCGCGTACCCGGCGGTCGTAGGCGAGGAGGTTCACGCGGTCGCCGGCTCGCGCGGCGAGAGCTGTGAGCAGAAGCGTGGCGTCCATCGCGGCGTCGAGCCGGGGCACATCCCCCACGCGGCCCGCGGACGTGCGTCCCGTGTCGAGGACCACCAGGATGTGGCGGTCGCGTTCGGGGCGCCACGTCCTGACCGCGACGCCGGACTGGCGCGCGGTGGCCCGCCAGTCGATGGAACGGGTGTCGTCCCCGGGCGCATAGGCCCGCAGGCTGTCGAACTCCGTTCCCTCGCCGCGCGTCAGCACGCTGGTGCGGCCGTCCAACTCACGCAGACGGGCCAGCCTGGACGGCAGGTGCTTGCGACTGGTGAACGGAGGCAGGACCCGTACGGTCCACGGGGCCTGGTGCTGGCCTTGGCGGGCGGCCAGGCCGAGCGGCCCGTAGGAGCGGACCGTGATGCGTTCCGCCTGCCGGTCGCCTCGACGGGTGGGGCGCAGCACCGTGCGCAGGCGGCGTTGCTCGCCTGCGGGAATCGTCAGTGTGTGTCGGGAGGCGAGCCGTCCGCTGCCGGTGGGCCAACTGCTGGGCGGCCAGGCGTCCCGCAGGTGGGCTCGGAGGCGTCGCCGCGAGGTGTTCGTCACGGTGAGTTGCACGTCCGCTGTGTCACCGAGTCGAACGGTTGTGTCCCCGGTTCGGGTGAACCGGAGCGTTCGCACTGGCGCTGCCAGGGCGTAGTCGCACAGAATCGCTAGTGAGAGCGGGGCATTCACCGCCAGCATCCCGAGCCAGCTCGGAGCGAGGACGCCTACGGGGAGTGATCCCAGAGCGGCCAGCAGTGCGGTACGTCCGGTGAGGGCCATGGTCACCGCCTCATCGGGGTACGGGGACGTGGGCGAGCACCGAGGTGATGACGGAGTCGGGGGTGACTCCCTCCATTTCTGCCTCGGGCCGCAGGTGGATGCGATGACGGAGTGTGGGGAGCGCGAGCGCCTTCACATCGTCCGGGATGACATAGTCCCGGCCGGTGAGCCAGGCCCAGGCGCGCGCAGTCGACAGCAGAGCGGTGGCGCCTCGGGGAGAGACGCCGAGGGCGAGTGAGGGGGAATCGCGCGTGGCACGGCAGATATCCACGACGTAGCCGGCGATCTCGGGGGACACCGTGGTCTTCGCCACGGCCTCGCGTGCTGCTTCCAGGTCGGCGGGTCCTGCGACAGGCCGTATCCCCGCAGCGTCGAGGTCGCGCGGGTTGAAGCCGTCGGCGTGGCGGGTGAGGACATCGATCTCGTCCTGCCGCGAGGGGAGAGGGACTGTCAGCTTGAGCAGGAACCGGTCCAGCTGGGCTTCGGGCAGAGGATAGGTGCCCTCGTACTCGAGGGGGTTCTGGGTCGCGGCGACGAGGAAGGGGTCCGGCAGGGGCCGGGGGGTCCCGTCAACGGTGACCTGGCGTTCTTCCATGGCCTCCAGGAGGGAGGACTGGGTCTTGGGAGGAGTGCGGTTGATCTCGTCCGCGAGCAGCAGGTGGGTGAAGACGGGGCCGGGCTGAAAGGAGAACTCCGCCGTTCGCGCGTCATAGACCAGCGAGCCAGTGACGTCGCTCGGCATCAGGTCGGGGGTGAACTGGACACGTTTGGTGTCGAGTTCGAGTGACGCGGCGAGCGCCCGCACCAGCAGCGTTTTGGCTACTCCGGGCACGCCCTCGAGCAGGACGTGACCCCGGCAGAGGAGCGCTACGACCAGTCCGGTGACGGCGGCGTCCTGTCCGACGACGGCCTTGGCTATCTCGGAGCGCAGTGCTTCCAGAGACGCGCGGGCCCGGTCGGACGGCTCCGGTTCCGCAGGAGCCGCAGGGCCGGCGGAGACCGCCGTGGGCTCGGCCGGCTCAGGGGTCAGGGCGCTCATGACGTGCGGACCTCTCTTTCGAGGGCGTCGAGTTGATCAGCGAGGAGGACAAGGGCCGCGTCGGTGGCGGGCACCGGTCCGAAGAGCAGGGCGTTGAGGTCCTGGTCCGGGACGTCGGTCCGCGTGGACACGGCCGGGAGGAGAAGGCCAGGGGTGTGCGCATCACTGGCCGGCACGCCGGTGAGGGGGGCGATGCGGTCGCGGGCTGAGGCCCGGAGGGCGTCGGCGGCCCGGTCGCGGGCGTGTGCCTTGCGGTAGAGGAGGGCGCGGCCTTCGGCGGATTCGGATGCGCGGATGGCTACGGGCAGCCGTTCTGTCACCAGGGGGCCGAGGCGACGGGACCGCCAGACCGCGGCGAGGGCCGCGGCGAAGGCCAGCTGAAGGGCTCCCCACAGCCAGCCCGAGGGGATCAGGTCGAGGAAGCTGCTCTCGTCGTCCTGCCCGTCCTCCTGGCGCGCCTGTTCTCCGTCGCCGTCGGCGGGGACGTCATCGACCGTGGCCGAGGGGTCGGCCAGAGAGGGGAGATACCAGACGAGATGGGGGCGGGAGCCGAGGAGTTGCAGTGCGAGCGAGGCGTTGCCCTGCTGGTCGAGGCGCTCGTTGTGGAGGAAGTCGGAGGAGCCGAGGACGACGAGGTCGCCGTCCTGCTCTGCGGGGAGAACGACCAGGCTGGGGAGGCCATCGTGGGGGTAGCAGGTGGTGGCGGTGCGGGGCGCCGTGTAGCGGACGCCGCCCAGATCCGCTGGGCCGGCGCTGCGGGCGGCCGGCAGTGCGCAGGACGGCGGGAGGGTGCTCACCGGGCCGTGCGGCTCGGCGCGTACACCGGGAGCCAGCCGGGACACGGCCCGGAGCCCCGGAGCGATCAGCAGGGTACGCCCGGCGGAGGAGGAGGTCGCCGCGTCCAGGCGGCGCTGCTGCGGGGGCGTGAGGAGATTGGGTCCGGCGACCAGGAGTGTGGTGTCGGGGCCGGTCGCGGCGGTGGCCTCGGCAAGGGTGGTGACGACGCTGACGGACACACCGCGTGCCCTGAGAAGTTCGGCTACGGCACGGCTGCCCTGGGGCCCGGTGGAGCGGGGGTCGAGCCGCCCGTGGTTCTCACCGGAGCGAACGGCGGCGAACGTGACGCCGGCGAGGACGAGGATGAGGACGACGACCAGGACGGCTCGGGCGCGGGCCCAGGTCTGGTGTGCGGTGGGCGTCGTAGAGGTGGGGGGAGGGGCGGTCGCCGCGGTCATCCGGCGGCTCCTCGGACGACGCCGGGCAGCGAGGGCTTCACGTCATCGAGTTCGAGGTCGAGGGCGCGCAGGGAGAGATACGCCGACTGGTCCGCGCTGCGGCCGCCGTATGCGACATCGTCGAAGTTCCGGGCTGCGGCCCGTAGCCGGCCGGCGTGGTCGGGCAGGGCGCGGCCGGCTTCGGCTGCCGCCTCGTCAGCGGTGCGGCCGGGACGGGCATCGAGTACGGCACGCTCCTCCAGGGACCTGACGATGGCGCGCATGCGTTCCTGGACGGCTTCGGTCCAGCGCAGCGCCGCGGCGTGCGCCTCGGCCGCGGCGCGGTGCTGGGCCGCGCTGCGGGGTCCGTCGGCGTCGAAGAGCGTGTCCGGTGTCCGGGAGTGGCGTTGCGGGGTGCCGAGCCGCCACCAGAGGGCCGCGATCAGCCCGCCGACGATGACGACCAGGACGACGAGTCCGGCCGGGCCGCCGGGGGCGGCGCTCGCGGCGGCGTCGAACACGCCTGAGACCCAGTCCCAGAATGCGTTCAGGGCGCGCTGGACGACGTTCGGGTCGTTCTCGTGGTACATCGGCTTGGAGAGCTCGCTCTCCGCCGCCTCCCGGGCGGGGACACGTGATGTGTCCCCGGGCATGTCACCCGCTCCGGTGAGGTGCCGTGCTGTCGTGGTGCCCCCCGCCCCCGACACGGCATCAGCTCCTGGAGGCGTCGGCGCTGTAGCCGGGCAGGCCGGCGGCTCGTGCGAGATCCAGGTCCAGCGCCTCGCGACGGATGCGCCGGTCCACGTAGAGCAGAGCCGTCACGCCGGCGACGAAGGGGTAGAGAAGTGTCGAGACGACCGCTTCGCCGATGCCCGAGACGATCAGGAAGGGCCAGCCGAAGGACGGGGGGCTGCTGCTGAAGAACTCGGCGGCGTCGGTCCCGTCGGCGAGGACGGCGATGACGCCGAACGGCAGGGAGATGAGCAGCCCCAGCAGGACGGCCAACAGGTAGGTCAGAGCCAGGACTCCGAAGGTACGCCACCAGGCGCCGCGGACCAGCTTGGCCGACCTGCGCAGCGCGGCGACGATGCTCTGGCGTTCCAGCATCAGGGCGGGGGCGGCGAGGGCGAAGCTGACCTGCATCCAGACGAGCACGACGCCGGCCGCGGCGAAGCCGAGGAGGGCCAGTGCCGCGCCGGCCCCGGAGCCCAGCAGCAGCCCGGGGCCGACGCCCACAGCCATGACCACGGCCATGACCACCGACAGGAGCAGGGTCAGTCCGACCAGCGGGAGTATCCGCGGGCGGGCTTCGGCCCAGGTGTCGGAGAGTGTGGCGGGGCGGCCCAGCACCGAGCGGCTGATCAGCACGGTGACCACGGAGGCGGTGAGGAGCGTGGCGATCATCGTGAGCAAGGAGGTGGGCGCGAGGGTGAACAGCGTCGACCGGGCGGAATCGGCGGCCTGGCGCAGGGCTTCGGCGCCGGTCGCGTTCGGGTCCACCGTGGACGGCTTCGGCAGGACGTAGCGCTGCAGGAGAACGACAGCGATCTGGGTGATCACGGAGACCACGAGGCTGAAGCCGAGGGCGGTGCGCCAGTGCGCGCGCAGCGCGGACACGGAGCCGTCCAGGATCTCCCCGAGACTCAGGGGGCGCAGGGGAATGACACCGGGCTTCGCCGCGGGCGGCGGCCCTGCCCAGCCCTGACGCTGCGGGCCGCCCCACCCGGGCCCGTTCGACGGTGTTCCGGGACCGCTGCCGGAGCCGCCCGGTGGGGACCACTGCCCGGGAGGCGGCTGCTCGGGGGACCACTGCCCCGTCGGGCCGCTTCCGTCCTGGGGACCGGAGGGGCGGGGGATCGCCGTCTCCTTGCCGTCGGAGGGGGCAGATCCGGGCGACGCCCAGCCCGGAGAGTCGTTCATTCTCGCTCCTTCACCGTCCTGACCGCTCATCGGGGCGGCAGGTTGGCAGCCATCGTGCCACGCCTCGTCCCGGGGCGGACCAGCCGCTCCAGCCGCTCCGTCTCCTCCGCGCCTTCATATGTGGGCGGCTCACCGGGCAGACTGGGCGGATGGCTGATCAGGACGCGCAATCACCGGCGGGTGTCGAGCCTCCCGCGCTCCCCGTGCTTCGTTGGGACGAAACCCCGGGGGGCCCTGTACTGGTGCTCCTCGACCAGACGCGGCTGCCGGCCCAGGAGACAGAACTGGTGTGCACCGATGTCCCCGCTCTGGTGGGGGCGATCCGCACGCTGGCGGTGCGAGGCGCTCCGCTGCTCGGGATCGCCGGGGGGTACGGGGTGGCGCTCGCCGCGGCGCGGGGCGAGGACGTGGCGGAGGCCGCCGGTCTGCTGGAGCGGGCGCGGCCCACCGCGGTGAACCTCGGTTACGGGGCGAGGCGGGTGGCGGCGGCCCACACGGCAGCTGTCGGCAGGGGGGTGGGCGGGGCGGCGGCCGCCGCGGAGGCGCTGGCCGAGGCCCGGGCGCTGCACCGGGAGGACGCGCAGGCCAGCAGGCGTATGGCGGAGCACGGGGAGGCGCTGCTGGAGGAACTGCTGCCCAGCGGTGGGCACCAGCTGCTGACCCACTGCAACACCGGGGCGTTGGTCTCCGGGGGCGAGGGAACGGCGTTCGCGGTGGCGTTGCGGGTGCACCGGCAGGGCCGGCTGCGGCGGCTGTGGGTGGACGAGACGCGGCCGTTGCTGCAGGGGGCGCGGCTGACCGCCTTCGAGGCGGCGCGCAACGGACTGGCGTACAGCCTGCTCACCGACAACGCGGCGGGGTCCCTGTTCGCGGCGGGGGAGGTGGATGCCGTACTCATCGGTGCGGACCGCATCGCCGCGGACGGCTCGGTGGCCAACAAGGTGGGGAGCTACCCCTTGGCCGTGCTCGCGAAGTACCACCACGTGCCCTTCATCGTGGTGGCGCCGACGACGACCGTCGACCTGGGCACCCCGGACGGCACGTCGATCATCGTGGAGCAGCGCCCCGGGAATGAAGTGACGGAAGTCACATCGCCGCATGGAGTGGCGGCGGGCGGAGGAGGCGCGACTGTCGTCGCACCCCTCGGAGCCCCGGCGTACAACCCGGCCTTCGATGTCACGCCGGCGGAGTTGATCACGGCGATCGTCACGGAGGAAGGCGTCGTTTCGCCGGTCACGGGGGTCGGACTGGCGGAGCTGTGTGCCAGGTCATCGCAGGTAACGATTAGCTAATGGGATGATGTCGATTATGAAGGGACGCGTCCTTGTCGTCGACGACGACACCGCACTGGCCGAGATGCTCGGGATTGTGCTGCGTGGAGAAGGTTTCGAGCCGTCGTTCGTAGCGGACGGCGACAAGGCACTGGCTGCATTTCGTGAGGCCAAGCCGGACCTGGTGCTGCTCGACCTCATGCTGCCCGGAAGGGACGGCATCGAGGTGTGCAGGCTGATCAGGGCCGAGTCCGGTGTGCCGATCGTCATGCTCACTGCCAAGAGCGACACCGTCGACGTGGTGGTCGGCCTGGAGTCAGGCGCCGACGACTACATCGTCAAGCCGTTCAAACCTAAGGAGTTGGTCGCCCGGATCAGGGCACGCCTGCGGCGGTCCGAAGAGCCCGCCCCGGAGCAGCTGACCATCGGTGACCTGGTCATCGACGTGGCCGGTCACTCCGTCAAGCGGGAGGGGCAGTCCATTGCCCTGACCCCGCTGGAGTTCGACCTGCTGGTCGCGCTCGCCCGTAAGCCCTGGCAGGTCTTCACCCGTGAGGTCCTGCTGGAACAGGTGTGGGGTTACCGCCACGCGGCTGACACCCGCCTGGTGAACGTGCATGTCCAGCGCCTGCGCTCCAAGGTCGAGAAGGACCCGGAGCGGCCGGAGATCGTGGTGACGGTCCGAGGCGTCGGTTACAAGGCCGGGCCGAGCTGAGATGCCCCAAGGCAGCTCTGCTCCGATGCCCGGGGAGCCGGGAGTCCGTACGGAGCGGGCTGCCGGCCCGGGACGGAAGGCGCCTCGTATGAGCCGTTTCCTGCAGGGCGGCCGGTTGTTCGAGGACCGGGCGCCCGGCGGACCCGTGCCGCGGTTGCTGATGCGGTGGGTGCGCCGTCCGCTGTTGCCCGCCGTCCGGCTGTGGCGGCGTAACCTCCAGCTCCGCGTGGTCGCGGGCACGCTGCTGATGTCGATGGCCGTCGTGCTGCTGCTCGGGTTCGTCGTGATCGGCCAGGTGCGTTACGGCCTGCTCGACGCGAAGAGCAGGGCCGCCCAGACCCAGGCCGCCGGTGGTTTCGCCGCGGCCCAGGAGAAGGCGAACGCCCCCCTCGTCCCGGGCGGACCGGCCAGTGACGGCGCCGACGGCATGACCGGCAGCGCCTCCTGGCGCACCGAGCTCGTCGGCCAGCTCGCCAGCGGGGGCAAGAACGCGTTCAACGTGGTGGCGCTCAGCGCGGACTCGGTGGCCGAGGGAGCGAGCAGCCGTGCGCCCCGCGGCTCGGGCAGCGTCGAGGCGTCCAGCGTGCCCGACCGGCTGCGCCGGGACGTCGGCCAGCGCCAGGGGGCTTTTCAGACGTATTCCTTGATCGAGTACTCGAACGGCCAGGAACCGCAGCCGGGGCTCGTCGTCGGCAAGCGGCTCTACGACATCGATCAGCAGCCCTATGAGCTCTACTACCTCTTCCCGCTCACCCAGGAGGAGAAGTCCCTGTCGCTGGTCAAGACGACCCTGGCGACCGCCGGGCTGTTCGTCGTCGCACTGCTCGGAGCCATCTCCTGGTTGGTGGTGCGGCAGGTCGTCACGCCGGTGCGGATGGCCGCCGGCATCGCCGAGCGGCTTTCCGCCGGCAAACTCCAGGAACGGATGAAGGTCACCGGCGAGGACGACATCGCCCGGCTCGGCGAGGCGTTCAACAAGATGGCTCAGAACCTCCAGCTGAAGATCCAGCAGCTGGAGGAGCTCTCCCGGATGCAGCGGCGTTTCGTCTCCGACGTGTCGCACGAGCTGCGGACCCCGCTCACCACCGTACGGATGGCCGCCGACGTCATCCACGAGGCCCGCGTCGACTTCGACCCCGTCACCGCACGCTCCGCCGAACTGCTGGGGGACCAGCTCGACCGGTTCGAGTCGCTGCTCTCCGACCTGCTGGAGATCAGCCGCTTCGACGCCGGCGCGGCGGCTCTGGAGGCCGAGCCGATAGACCTGCGGGCGGTGGTGCACCGGGTCATCGGCGGCGCCGAACCGCTCGCGGAGCGCAAGGGCACCCGCATCCTGGTCGTCGGCGACGACCAGCCGGTGATAGCCGAGGCCGACGCCCGCCGTGTCGAGCGCGTCCTGCGCAACCTCGTGGTCAACGCCGTCGAGCACGGGGAGGGCCGGGACGTCGTCGTGCGGATGGGCGTGGCCCAGGGCGCGGTCGCCGTGGCCGTCCGGGACTACGGGGTCGGGCTCAAGCCCGGCGAGGCGACCCGCGTCTTCAACCGTTTCTGGCGCGCCGATCCGGCGCGTGCCCGCACCACCGGCGGCACCGGCCTGGGCCTCTCGATCGCGGTCGAGGACGCCCGGCTGCACGGCGGCTGGCTCCAGGCCTGGGGCGAGCCGGGCGGCGGCTCCCAGTTCCGGCTGACCCTGCCGCGTACGGCGGACGAACCGTTGCGCGGTTCGCCGATACCGCTGGAGCCGGAGGACTCGCGGCGCAACCGGGAGAGCCGGGAGCGCGACGAGGCGGTGTCGGCGGGCGCGGAGGACCACCGCCTGGCGTCCGTGCCCCACCAGTCCGGAGCCGGCGGGCGCTCGCCGCTGCCCGGGCCCGCCCCCCGCAGTCCGGCGGCGCCCGCCTCCGTGCACCCCGCGGCCCTCCCCGGCAACGGAGCACGTGTCGTGACGCGCCCCGCACCGGAGCGCTCAGGGGGGCGCGACGGCGACGACGTACGGAATGTCGACCAGGAGGACTCCGCCCGTGGGTACTGACCGCTTCCGAAGCGGCCGTCGCCGCGTTGTGCGGACGTCCGCGCTGCTCGGCTGCGCCGTCGCCGTGCTGGCCGGGTGCGGGTCGATGCCGGTGACCGGGGGCGTCAAGCCGGTCGACGCCGCGCAGCCGGGCGACTCGCAGGTGCAGGTGTACGCCGTGGCGCCCCGGGAGGGCGCGCCGCCCAGCGAGATCGTCGACGGCTTCCTGGAGTCGATGACCAGTGACGACCCCGCGTTCGCGACCACGCGGAAGTACCTGAGCGAAACGGCCCGGGAGACCTGGCGGCCGAGCGGCGGCACCACGGTGCTCGCCCAGGCCCCCCACCGCAGCGGGCCGCTGCTCCAGGACGAGGCCAACCGGGGCGCCCGGAACACCGAGACGACCTACACGCTGACCGGTGACAAGGTGGCGGTGGTCGACGAACAGAGCTCCTACCGGCCGCTCGCGCCCACCGCGTACTCCCAGGCCCTGCACCTGGTGCTGGAGAAGACGGCGGACGGCAAGCAGGAGTGGCGCATCGACGTCGTGCCGGACGGACTGGTCCTCGGCCAGTCCGACTTCCGGCGGCTCTACCGGTCCGTGAACAAGTACTACTTCGCCGCGGGGCGGACGAACGGGCAGTCGACCCTGGTCGCCGACCCCGTCTACGTACGCAACCGGACGGACCCCGTCACGCGCATGGACACCGTCACGCAGACCGTCCGGACGCTGCTCGCCGGGCCGACGGACTGGCTGCGCCCTGTGGTCGACACACGGTTCCCGGCGGGGACCGCGCTGCGCGAGGACGTCGTCGCACTGCCGCAGGACGACCAGAACGTCCTGAGGGTGCCGCTCAACGGAAAGGCGGACAAGGCGAGCGGGAGCGCCTGCCGGCTGATGGCCGCCCAGGTCCTCTATACGCTCCAGGACCTCACGTCCGCGCGGGTCGAGCGGGTGGAGCTGATGGGCCAGAAGCGCAGACTCTGCGCGCTGGACGCCGACGACGCGGAGGAGTTCTCCGCCGGCGGCGGCTCCGAGGGCCCCGACAGCCAGTACTTCATCAACGACAAGGGGCAGGTGGAGCGCATCCCCAGCATCACCGAGGGCAGCGTGACGCCGGAGCCGGTGGCCGGCCCCCTCGGCGCGGGCGTGGTGCCGATGGGCTCCGTCGGGGTCTCCCGGGACGAGGAGCGGGCCGCCGCGGTCTCCGCCGGCGGGCGGAGCCTCTACGTCTCCTCCCTGGAGTCGGAGGGTGAGCTGGCCGAGCCACTGGTCACCAGTACGGCGGGGAAGGCCGCCGACCGGCTGTCGCCGCCGAGCTGGGACGGTCGCGGAGACCTGTGGGTCGCCGACCGCGATCCGGCCGGTCCGCGGCTGCTGCGGCTGGCCGGGGGAGCGGGCGAGCCGCTCGAGGTGCGGGTCCCGGACCTGAACGGCAGCCGGATCGAGCATCTGCGCATGTCGGCGGATGGTGTGCGGATCGCGTTGCTCCTGCTCAAGGACGGCCGCACGACGTTGCAGATCGGCCGGATCGAGCGCGGCGGGACCCCGGAGGCGCCCGAGATATCCGTTGAGGACCTGCGTCAGGCCGCGCCGCGGCTCGCGGACGTGACGGCCATCTCGTGGTCGGGCCGCAGCCGTCTGGTGGTGGTCGGCAAGGAGGAGGGCGGTGTCCAGCAGGTGCGGTATGTGGAAGCGGACGGCTCCACGTCGTCCTCGGGGGCGCTGCCCGGAGTCAACCAGGTGGAGTCGGTCGCCGCGGCGGACGACGAACTGCTTCCGCTGATGGCGGAGACCGCCGGTGACGGCATAGTGAAGCTCTCGCCGGGGGACAACTGGCAGACGGTCCTCAAGGAAGGCACCTCGCTGGTCTACCCGGGCTGATCCGCGAGGGCCTAGCCGGACTCCGCGTCCGCGACGGGGCCTGCCCAGCTGTTCGCCGGGGCCCACGCGCCGTGGCCCCCTGCCACCGGCAGCCCTCCCCGCGGCAGCGCCCTGCGGCCGGAGCCACCGGCCCCGGCCGGCCGCACGGCTTCCTTTGGCCGTACGGGGTTTTCCACAGGGGTCGCCCGGGGCTGCGAAGCGGGGCACAGTGGGCTCGTGCGGGGCGTGTGGCGGGAGCTTTCCGGTCTGGTCCTGCCGGTGGCCTGCGCGGGCTGCGGCAGGCCGCGCACCGAGCTGTGCTTGGTGTGCGAGGCGGCTCTGTGCGGCGTCCCGGCTCGTCCTGTGCGACCGTCGCCCCGGCCCGCGACACTTCCGCCGGTGTGCGCGGCGGCACCGTACGAGAACGCCGTGCGCGCGGTTCTGCTGGCCCACAAGGAGCGCGGCGCACTCGGGCTGGCGGAGGTGCTCGGACGGGCCCTGGCGGCGTCCGTGCGCGCCGTGGCGGGTCGGCCGGGCGACGCCGGCCCGCTGCTGCTGGTGCCCGTGCCGTCGGCGCGGGCCTCGACCGCGGCGCGCGGTCACGACCCGGTGCGCAGGATCGCGCGGGCCGCCGCGCGGGAGCTGCGGCGCACCGGTCTTCCGGCCCGTGCCCTTCCCGTCCTGCGGCAGCGGCGAGCGGTCGCCGATCAGTCGGGTCTCGGGGCACGGCAGCGGCGGGTGAATCTGGCCGGAGCCCTGGAGGTGACCGGGGGCGGAGAGCGGCTGCTCCGCCACGGGGGTGTGGTCCTGGTGGACGATCTGTTGACGACAGGCTCGACGCTGGCGGAGGCCGCGCGGGCCGTCGGAGCCGGTCTTGGCGACGGCGGGCGGCCCGACGCGCACGGAGTGTGCCGTGCGGCGGTCGTCGCGGCTTCTCCGTCCGCCTTCGAAATGAACCGGAACTGACCGGGAATGTGCGTCGTTGCAGGTAATGAGAGGCCATTCCCCCCTGAACGGAGGTACGTGCCAGTAGCGGGTGCCGAGACCCCGGTGTGCAGGCTATGTTCGGTTGTGAGGAACGGTGAATGCCTGACCTCGACGAATGCACCACCAGGTTTCGGGCAGGTGACTCACCGGTAGCAGAGGCGCGCGAGTCGGTGGGGTTGCGACCCTTTCGACGGGGGAGGAGGAGGCGAAAGCCACCGAGTCCAAGGCCCTGGTGATCTCCGGGGCTTGGTGCAAAAAGGAGATGCTCCGCCGCTGAGCGGAGCGATCCGGGAACGGAGTTCTGCGTGGACATCGTCGTCAAGGGCCGCAAGACCGAGGTGCCCGAGCGGTTCCGGAAGCACGTGGCCGAGAAGCTGAAGCTGGACAAGATCCAGAAGTTCGACGGCAAGGTGATCAGCCTCGACGTCGAGGTGTCCAAGGAGCCGAATCCCCGTCAGGCCGACCGTTCCGACCGGGTGGAGATCACGCTCCGCTCCCGGGGGCCGGTCATCAGGGCGGAAGCGGCGGCGGGCGACCCTTACGCAGCGCTCGACCTGGCCACCGGGAAACTGGAGGCCCGGCTGCGCAAGCAGCACGACAAGCGCTACAGCCGCCGTGGCAACGGCCGTCTGTCGGCGGCCGAGGTGGGGGACGTGGTCCCCGGCGTCGCCTCGTTCGACGAGGACGGGGAGCTGGTCGGCGAGCAGCCGTCGGCAGCCGTGCCCACCACCAAGGTCGGTTCGCTCGAAGTGCAGGGCGAAGGGCCGCTCGTGATGCGCGAGAAGACCCACACGGCGGCACCGATGGCGCTCGACCAGGCGCTCTACGAGATGGAGCTGGTCGGGCACGACTTCTACCTGTTCGTCGACTCCGAGACGAAGGAGCCCAGCGTCGTCTACCGGCGACACGCCTACGACTACGGCGTCATCCACCTGAGGACCGACCCGCTCGCCGCGGACGAGGCGGGCGGCGCGGGCGGTGCGCTCGGCGGCTGACGACCCACCGTGCGGGGCGCCCCTGGGAGCGGTTTCGCGCCACCGGGGGCGCCCTCGCGCGAGTGCGGGGCCACCGAGGTGGCGTCCGGGCATGGAATCATGGCGGTTCGAGCCGATCGGCCTTCTGTGAAGCTCTGTTGGCGAATGACCGAGACTTCAGGCCGTGGCCTTCAGGGGGAGTGACGATGGCGGACACCTTCGGGCCCGTGCGGGAAGCGAACGACTCCGACGCCGCCCGTGCGTATGCCGGTGCGGACGCGGACGACGTCGCACGCAAGGAGCCCATTCGGGTCCTCGTGGTCGATGACCACGCGCTGTTCCGCAGAGGTCTGGAGATCGTCCTCGCGCAGGAGGAGGACATCCTGGTCGTCGGGGAGGCCGGAGACGGCTCCGAAGCCGTCGACAAGGCCGCCGACCTGCTGCCCGACATCGTTCTGATGGATGTCCGGATGCCCAAGCGCGGCGGCATCGAGGCCTGCACCTCCATCAAGGAGGTCGCTCCCAGCGCGAAGATCATCATGTTGACGATCAGCGACGAGGAAGCCGACCTCTATGACGCGATCAAGGCGGGCGCGACCGGGTATCTCCTCAAGGAGATCTCCACCGACGAGGTGGCCACGGCCATTCGCGCGGTTGCCGACGGGCAGTCCCAGATCAGCCCGTCCATGGCGTCCAAGCTGCTCACCGAGTTCAAGTCGATGATCCAGCGCACCGACGAGCGGCGGCTCGTCCCGGCGCCGCGACTCACAGAACGCGAGCTGGAAGTGCTGAAACTCGTGGCGACCGGCATGAACAACCGGGATATCGCCAAGGAGTTGTTCATCTCCGAGAACACGGTGAAGAACCACGTCCGCAATATCCTGGAGAAACTGCAGCTGCACTCCCGGATGGAAGCCGTGGTCTACGCCATGCGCGAGAAGATCCTGGAGATCCGGTGACCCCGGAGCGCTGACAGCCGCCCAGGGCGGCCCGGATCAGGAGTGGGCGCGACGCGGCACCCGGTCGATCGCAGCGATGAGCGGCCCGCGCAGCTCCGGGGCGTCGACCCGCTCCAGCCGGACGTCCGTGCAGCCCACCCAGCCCGCCGCCTCGACCAAGGCCTCGGCCATCGGGGCCACCGCTTTGGGGCCCGCAAGGGACGTCTGCCGCGCGACCAGGGTGGCGCCCTCCCGGGCCGGGTCGACCCGGCCCTGCAGCTTTCCCCCGGCCAGCAGCGGCATCGCGAAATAGCCGTGGACCCGCTTCTGCTTGGGGACGTAGGCCTCCAGCCGGTGCGTGAAGTCGAAGATCCGCTCGGTGCGGGCCCGCTCCCAGATCAGGGAGTCGAACGGGGACAGCAGCGTCGTACGGTGGCGTCCGCGCGGCTCCCCGGCCAGCGCCTCCGGGTCTGCCCAGGCCGGTTTGGCCCAGCCCTCCACCGTCACCGGCACCAGGCCGGAGTCGGCCACCACGGCGTCGAACTCCTCTGCCCTGAGCCGGTGGTAGTCCGCGATGTCGGTGCGGGTGCCGACGCCCAGCGAGCGGCCGGCCAGGGCGACCAGCCGCCGTCGGCACTCGGCGTCGCTCAGATCGTCGTGCAGCAGGGCGTCCGGTATGGCCCGCTCCGCGAGGTCGTAGACCCGCTTCCAGCCGCGCCGCTCGGTGCACACCACCTCGCCGTACATCAGGGCGCGCTCGACGGCGACCTTCGACGCCGACCAGTCCCACCACTCGCCGCCGTTGTTCGCGCCGCCCAGCTCGGTCGCGGTCAGCGGGCCCTCCTCGCGCAACTGCCTGATCACCGTGTCGTACACCCCGTCGGGCAGCTGCTGGTCCCCGTGCGAGCGGGAGCGGTAGGCGCGGCGACGGAACGCGAAGTGCGGCCACTCCTCGACGGGCAGGACGCACGCGGCGTGCGACCAGTACTCGAAGGCCCGGCCGCCCGACCAGTACGCGTCCTCCACCGCGCGGCGGCCCACCGCGCCGAGCCGGGCGTAGGGGATCAGCTCGTGGGAGCGGGCCAGCACCGAGATCGTGTCCAGCTGGACGGCCCCGAGGTGGCGCAGCACCCCCGGCACCCCCGCCCGGCGGTCCGGAGCACCCAGGAGGCCCTGGGCGCGCAGCGCGATGCGGCGGGCCTGATCGGCGGAGAGTTCGACTGCGGGCGGAGGCACAGGCGTCATACGGGAAACCCTAGAGGGCGCCACTGACAGCCCGGCTCGCCCCCGTGGGCGGTCCGTCGCGGGCCCGGCCGGGCGCCGCCGCGTCCGCGCTTCCGGCTTGTCACGCCGTAGAGGGGCGGCGCAGCAGATCGCAGCCGCCCCCCGAAGGATGGTGGAGGCAGGCGTGGCCGTCCTCTCCGCCGGCGGCCGCGTCCGGGACGTACGGGTGGGCGCCCGGCAGGCCGAGGTCGTCGGGGAGCAGGGCCGCCGTCCAGGCGTCGCGGCGCACCCCCTTGTTGAGCAGCCCGGAGCGCTGGTCGCCCTCCATCCGGAAGCCCGCCCGCAGGGCGACCGCGCGCGAGGCCGTGTTGCCGGCCTCTGCGCGCCACTCCAGGCGGTCCGCCCCGAGCGAGGTGAACGCCCAGCGGGCGGAGCCGAGGACCGCTTCGACGACGTAACCGCGGCCGCGGTGGTCCGGCGCGCCCCAGTAGCCGACCTCGAACGTCCCGGGGCCGCGGCGGTGGACGCCGAGCGCTCCGGCGAGGGCCCCGGTGTCCCGCCGCATGAGGGCGAAGCTGTAGGCGGAGTCGTCCTGCCAGCCCGCGGGGGAGACCCGGGTGGTGAAGAGCTCCGCGTCGGCGAGGCGGTAGGGGGAGGGGAGTGCCGTCCAGCGCTGGATGTCCGCGTCCTGGCAGGCGGTGTGCACCTGCTCCGTGTCCTGCGGGCCGAACGGCCGCAGGAGCAGTCGGTCCGTGGTGAGAGTGATCGGCTCCATGGGCCGATTCTCGTGAGGCCGCTCCCGGGGGGCGAGCACTTTTGGGGCTTCCCGGCACCTTCCGCGCCTTTGGGCCGTTGTTCTGTGAGGGTGCGGTGAGGTCCACGCGACGGCAGCCCTCCCGACGCGGTGGTGTCCTCGCTTACGATGGCCGTTGCGGTGGGGCCCACCTGCCGTGCCCGCGCCAGAGTCCATACACGACCCAGTGCCAGGCCCGACCGGCAAGGAGACCAGCCTCAGTGTCCGTCTTCAACAAGCTCATGCGTGCAGGCGAAGGCAAGATCCTGCGCAAACTGCACCGCATCGCGGACCAGGTCAGCTCCATCGAAGAGGACTTCGTCAACCTCTCCGACGCCGAGCTGCGGGCGCTCACCGACGAGTACAAGGAACGGTACGCGGACGGCGAGAGCCTGGACGACCTGCTCCCCGAGGCGTTCGCCACAGTCCGTGAGGCCGCCAAGCGCGTCCTCGGACAGCGCCACTACGACGTGCAGATGATGGGCGGAGCCGCCCTGCACCTCGGTTATGTGGCCGAGATGAAGACCGGCGAGGGCAAGACCCTCGTCGGCACCCTGCCGGCGTACCTCAACGCGCTCTCCGGCAAGGGCGTGCACCTCATCACGGTCAACGACTACCTCGCCGAGCGCGACTCCGAGATGATGGGCCGGGTCCACAAGTTCCTCGGCCTGTCCGTCGGCTGCATCGTCGCCAACATGACCCCGGCGCAGCGCCGTGAGCAGTACGCCTGCGACATCACGTACGGCACGAACAACGAGTTCGGGTTCGACTACCTCCGCGACAACATGGCGTGGTCCCAGGAGGAGCTCGTCCAGCGCGGCCACAACTTCGCCGTGGTCGACGAGGTCGACTCGATCCTGGTCGACGAGGCCCGTACGCCGCTGATCATCTCCGGCCCGGCCGACCAGGCCACCAAGTGGTACGGCGACTTCGCCAAGCTGGTCACGCGCCTCACCAAGGGGGAGGCGGGCAACCAGCTCAAGGGCATCGAGGAGACCGGCGACTACGAGGTCGACGAGAAGAAGCGGACCGTGGCCATCCACGAGCCCGGTGTCGCCAAGGTCGAGGACTGGCTCGGCATCGACAATCTCTACGAGTCGGTCAACACCCCCCTCGTCGGGTATCTGAACAACGCCATCAAGGCCAAGGAACTGTTCAAGAAGGACAAGGACTACGTCGTCATCGACGGCGAAGTCATGATCGTCGACGAGCACACCGGCCGTATCCTCGCCGGCCGCCGCTACAACGAGGGCATGCACCAGGCGATCGAGGCGAAGGAAGGGGTGGACATCAAGGACGAGAACCAGACCCTCGCCACGATCACCCTGCAGAACTTCTTCCGCCTCTACGACAAGCTCTCCGGGATGACCGGTACGGCGATGACCGAGGCCGCCGAGTTCCACCAGATCTACAAGCTCGGCGTGGTGCCGATCCCGACGAACCGGCCGATGGTCCGAGCCGACCAGTCGGACCTGATCTACCGCACCGAGGTCGCCAAGTTCGCCGCGGTCGTCGACGACATCGCCGAGAAGCACGAGAAGGGCCAGCCGATCCTGGTCGGCACCACCTCGGTCGAGAAGTCCGAGTACCTCTCGCAGCAGCTCTCCAAGCGCGGTGTCCAGCACGAGGTCCTCAACGCCAAGCAGCACGACCGGGAGGCGACGATCGTCGCCCAGGCGGGCCGCAAGGGCGCCGTCACCGTCGCGACGAACATGGCCGGCCGAGGCACCGACATCAAGCTCGGCGGCAACCCGGACGACCTCGCCGAGGCGGAGCTGCGCCAGCGCGGTCTCGACCCGGTGGAGAACGTCGAGGAGTGGGCGGCCGCGCTGCCCGCCGCGCTGGAGGCGGCAGAGCAGGCGGTGAAGGCGGAGTTCGAAGAGGTCAAGGAGCTCGGCGGGCTGTACGTCCTCGGCACGGAGCGGCACGAGTCGCGCCGCATCGACAACCAGCTGCGCGGCCGTTCCGGCCGTCAGGGCGACCCGGGCGAGTCCCGTTTCTACCTGTCGCTGGGCGATGACCTGATGCGTCTGTTCAAGGCGCAGATGGTCGAGCGCGTCATGGCGATGGCGAACGTCCCGGACGATGTCCCGATCGAGAACAAGATGGTCACTCGCGCCATCGCCTCCGCCCAGTCGCAGGTCGAGCAGCAGAACTTCGAGACGCGTAAGAACGTCCTGAAGTACGACGAGGTGCTCAACCGGCAGCGCGAGGTCATCTACGGTGAGCGCCGCCGCGTCCTGGAGGGCGAGGACCTCCAGGACCAGATCCGGCACTTCATGGATGACACGATCGACGACTACATCCGGCAGGAGACCGCGGAGGGCTTCGCCGAGGAGTGGGACCTGGACCGGCTGTGGGGCGCCTTCAAGCAGCTCTACCCGGTGAAGGTCACCGTCGAGGAGCTGGAGGAGGCGGCCGGGGACCTGGCGGGCGTCACCGCCGAGTTCATCGCCGAGTCGGTCAAGAACGACATCCACGAGCAGTACGAGGAGCGGGAGAAGACCCTCGGCTCCGACATCATGCGTGAGCTGGAGCGTCGCGTGGTGCTCTCCGTGCTGGACCGCAAGTGGCGTGAGCACCTCTACGAGATGGACTACCTCCAGGAGGGCATCGGCCTGCGGGCCATGGCGCAGAAGGACCCGCTGGTCGAGTACCAGCGTGAGGGCTTCGACATGTTCAACGCCATGATGGAGGGCATCAAGGAGGAGTCCGTCGGCTACCTGTTCAACCTGGAGGTCCAGGTCGAGCAGCAGGTCGAGGAGGTCCCCGTGCAGGACGCTGGCGAGCGCACCTCGCTGGAGAAGGAAGGCGCCGCGGCCACCCCGCGTCCGGAGATCCGCGCCAAGGGCCTGGAGGCCCCGCAGCGCCCGAACCGCCTCCACTTCTCCGCTCCCACGGTGGACGGGGAGGGCGGTGTCGTCGAGGGCGACTTCGCCAACGGAGAGGGCTCCGGGGCCGGCTCGTCGGACGGCATGACGCGCGCCGAGCGCCGCAAGGCGCAGAAGAGCACCGGCGGCCGTCGCCGCAAGAAGTAACGCGGCGGGCGGGCGCGGCGGCGGGGAGGCCTTTCCCGCAGGTCGCGCGGGTCCGCCCGAGCACGGCCGGGGCCGG
>NZ_JBBBEN010000103.1:19596-61859 GCF_037137275.1 Streptomyces pratensis
CCCCGGCCGCGTTCCGAGAGGCGGGGGCAGGGGCGGGGCGCCCCGCCGGCGGGCGGTGGACGTGAGCCCGTCGGCGAGCTGAGGCGGTCCTGACGCGCGAGGGGCGGGTGCGCCGCCATCGGGGCGGCAGCTCCTCTGGGCCCGCTGCCGGGCGGCGTGCCGGGGCGGCTGTTCCGTAGCGCCGAGGGCGGGCCCGGCCTCGGCGGTGGGCCGGACGGCCTGTCGGCACTCCTACGTGCCTGTTCGCGCGGGGACCCGGCGCTGCGGCCCGTGCCGCGGGGGCGCGCAGAGGCGACTGCGGGGCGTGGCCCCGCCGGGAGAGGGTCGCGGGCGACTGCGGTGGTGCGCGGCTCCTGCTGGGCTTCGACGCTCCGGCGGCCGGTGCGGGCCGGCCGAAGCGCGCGAGCCGCGTCGGTGCACCCGGCCCGCCGGGACGGGGGCCGGCTCGTCCCTGCTCCGGTGGGGCCTGACGAGACCGGCCCCGATGTCCGCTGCCGACTGTCCCCACGGTCTCGTCCCCGGTCAGCCATGGTGGACGGCCGCGTCGTGGAGTACGGAAGTCTCGACGGCTCCCGGTCGGGCGCCCGAGCGGAACAGCCCCTGACCCGGCCCCCGGCCCCTGGCCCCTGCCGGGGCCCGCGCGGCCCCGGGGGACTGGCCCGTCCGCCCGCCGTGGAGGGTCACCGCGGGCCGGGGGAGCCGACGGCGAGGCGCTCGCCGCCCAGTTCCACGGCCGCGCAGCGCCAGCGCCGGTCGTCGCCCTGCTCCAGACGGAAGGCCATCGCCCGGACCCGGTCCCCCTCCGCGATGCTGGCGAAGGCCTCCACCACGCCCGTGGCGGGCTGGGCCCCGCGGCAGTGGCGCAGCACGGGACGACTGCCCCGGGCGGCCCCCGGCGGCGCGCTCGGGGCCAGCTCGGCGAGCTGGTCGTAGGCGTCGCCGACCGTGTGGCCGAGCATCCAGTGCACCGGTCGCTGGCCGCTGAGGACCGCGAGCAGGCGCTCGGCGAACCACTGGTGGGGCCGCGGCGGCCGCTGCGCCGTCCGGCGCGACCGCTGCGGGGGTACTGACCGAGGGCCGCGCTGGTCGCGGCGGCCGGCGGGCCTCGTCCTGTCCGTGCTCATGCTTCGCCCCCGTTGACCGGGCCCGGTATCTACCGGGCGGTAACTCCTGTTGGGGATCTTCTACGGGGGCGGTCGTCAGCGCCGCAAGGGGCCTCGCGGCGCCGCTCGGCGCGGGGCACGTTCACCTATCAGTGGCACGGCCCTTGTGCGGCAAGGGAACCGGTGGGGGTGACGGGCCGTACGCGGTGGACGGAAGACCCCGGTTGCCGAAACCCGAAAGGGGACGTTCCCACGTATCCTGAGGGCGTTCTCCCCCTACGAAAGCGGCTGCCATGCGCGTGTACGTCCCCCTGACCCTCTCCGGTCTCGCAGCGGCGCAGGGTGCGGGCGAGGTCGGCCCCGGGCCGCTGACGGCATACGCGGTGACCCCCGGGCTGCGCGAGTGGTACGTCTCCGACGACATCGAGGAGCTGGAGTACGCGGCGCTCAACCGGGCCGCCGCCGCCTCGCTCAGGTTGATCGCCCAGAGCCCGGACGATGCGCGGCGACGGGTCGTCCTCGCCCTCGACGTGCCGGACGGGGCGGCTGTCGCCGACCCCGGCCACGGGCTGGACGCGTCGTCCATCGGGGAGGTGCGGATCGCCAGGGCGCTGCCGCTGGCCAAGGCGGCCGCGGTGCACGTGGACGCCGAGGACGCCGGGCAGGACGTGGCGGCCGCCGCGGCGGCGCTGGAGGCGGCGGACCGGGGCGACGACGACGCGCGGTTCACCGTGGACGGCGCGGAGGACCACGAGCTGCTCTGGTTCGGCGTCCAGGAGATCCCGCAGCTCATCGGCTGAGGGAGGGCGCTGTCGGACCCGGCGGGTATTTTCTCCCTATGACTTCCGGGACGACACGCACGCATCTGGTCTGGGACTGGAACGGCACGCTGCTCGACGACATGCAGGCCGTCGTGCACGCGACGAACGCCGCGTTCGCGGAAGTCGGTCTGGCGCCGGTCACGCTGGAGCGGTACCGCGAGATGTACTGCATACCCATCCCGCGCTTCTACGAGCGGTTCCTGGGCTGGCAGCCCACAGAGGCCGAGTGGGAGCGGATGGACGCCGGCTTCCACCGGTACTACACCGAGCAGCGGGTGGCCTGCGGGCTCACCGCGGGGGCCGAGGAGCTGCTGACCGGGTGGCAGCGGGCCGGGCGCAGTCAGTCCCTGCTGAGCATGTACGGGCACGAGCAGCTGGTGCCCGCGGTGCGCGGGTACGGCATCGAGCCGCGCTTCGTCCGCGTCGACGGGCGCACGGGCCCGTCCGGCGGGAGCAAGGCGCTCCACATGGAGCGGCACTTCGCGGCACTGGCCGATGCCGCCGGCATCGCGCCGGAGCACTCGGTGGTCATCGGGGACGCGCTGGACGACGCGGTGGCAGCCGCCCACGTGGGAGCGCGGGCCGTGCTGTACACGGGGGGATCGCACAGCCGCCGCAGCCTGGAGGCGGCGGGCGTGCCGGTGGTGGACAGCCTGACCGAGGCGGTGGCGCTCGCGGAGACCTTCTCGCGGTGAGCGTGGACGCCCCGGGCGGCGCGCGGAGGCCCTCGCGACCGGCCGGGGCACGCGGACGCACCGGCCTGGACCGCCGGGGGCCGGGGTGCGGTGCGGCTCCAGGGCGGCGGTCTGCCGGGCTGTCGCGCTCCGGGTCGGCCGGCGCCGGCCTCGCGGGGCGGGCGGCCTCTCTCCTGCGGTGCGGACGGCCTGCCCCGGTTTCACGAGTGAGCGAAGCAGACGCGGCGCACTGTCCGGAACGTCAAAGTTCGGGGCGTTCTTTTGTGCATAAGCGGCTCATGACGGGCCGGGGTGGGGGAGAGATAGCCTGGTGCCGTGATCAGCGCGATACGCCTCGGGGGCAGCGAAGCCCCCGGCCGCCGCCCGGAGTGCCACCGCACCCGGGCGAACCGCGATCTCCCGACCCCGGATCTGCTGCCGAGAATCGCCAGTATGGTCCCGGGTATCTCTCGAAGCGGCATAGCGTCGACCCAGACCGGAAACCCTGTGTCGTGGCGGTACGCCGCTTTTCTCACCTACGTCACGCAACGGCGCGCGACAGGAGCCAGAGGACATGCAGACCAAGCTGGACGAAGCCAAGGCCGAGCTGCTCGCACGGGCCGCCAAGGTAGCTGACAACAGCCCGGGCGGTGGTGCCGGTGGCCCGGGGATCGCCCCCCGGTTGCAGGTCGCCGCCGGGGTCGGCGAAGGGGCCCGCCCCGGTCAGGACGCGGTGCTCGCCTACCTCCAGCGCTACTACCTCCACACGGCTCCGGAGGACCTCAACGGCCGCGATCCGGTCGACGTGTTCGGGGCCGCGGCCTCGCACTACCGGCTGGCCGAGAACCGTCCGCAGGGCACCGCGAACGTCCGGGTGCACACCCCGACGGTCGAGGAGAACGGCTGGACCTGCAGCCACTCCGTCGTCGAGGTCGTCACCGACGACATGCCGTTCCTGGTGGACTCCGTCACCAACGAGCTGTCCCGGCAGGGCCGTGGCATCCACGTCGTGATCCACCCGCAGGTCACCGTCCGCCGCGATATCGCCGGCAAGCTCATCGAGGTGCTCGCCGACGGCCCCGGCGTCCCGAAGGGCCTCACGTCCGGCAAGGGGGCCGACGCCGTCCGGGCCGAGCTGCCGCACGACGCGCTCGTCGAGTCCTGGATTCACGTCGAGATCGACCGCGAGACCGACCGCGCCGACCTCCAGCAGATCACCGCCGACCTGCTGCGCGTCCTCTCGGACGTCCGGGAGACCGTCGAGGACTGGGGGAAGATGCGCGACGCCGCCCTCCGGATCGCCGACGGCCTTCCCGGCGAGCCCCTGGACGACCTCGCGGAGGAGGAGGTCGAGGAGGCCCGCGAGCTGCTGCGCTGGCTGGCCGCCGACCACTTCACCTTCCTCGGCTACCGCGAGTACGAGCTGCGGGACAGCGACGCGCTGGCCGCCGTGCCCGGCACCGGGCTGGGCATCCTGCGCTCCGACCCGCACCACAGCGAGGACGAGGCCCACCCGGTCAGCCCGTCCTTCGGCCGGCTGCCCGCCGACGCCCGCGCCAAGGCCCGTGAGCACAAGCTCCTCGTCCTGACGAAGGCCAACAGCCGGGCCACCGTGCACCGGCCCAGCTATCTCGACTACGTCGGCGTGAAGAAGTTCGACGCCAAGGGCAACGTCGTCGGCGAGCGCCGCTTCCTCGGCCTGTTCTCCTCGGCCGCCTACACCGAGTCCGTGCGCCGGGTCCCCGTCATCCGCCGCAAGGTCGCCGAGGTCGTCGAGGGCGCGGGCTTCTCGTACAACAGCCACGACGGCCGCGACCTGCTCCAGATCCTGGAGACCTACCCGCGCGACGAGCTGTTCCAGACGCCCGTCGACCAGCTCCGCTCCATCGTCACCTCCGTGCTCTACCTCCAGGAGCGCCGCCGGCTGCGGCTCTACCTGCGCCAGGACGAGTACGGGCGCTACTACTCCGCGATCGTCTACCTGCCGCGCGACCGCTACACCACCGGCGTGCGCCTGCGGCTGATCGACATCCTCAAGGAGGAGCTGGGCGGAACCAGCGTCGACTTCACCGCCTGGAACACCGAATCGATTCTCTCCCGGCTGCACTTCGTCATCCGCGTCCCGCCGGGCACCGAGCTGCCGCACCTCACCGACGCCGACGCCGACCGCGTCGAGGCCCGTCTCGTCGAGGCCGCCCGGTCCTGGGCCGACGGCTTCCAGGAGGCGCTCACCGCAGAGCTGGGCGAGGAACGCGGCGCCGAACTCCAGCGCCAGTACGGCCACTCCTTCCCCGAGGGCTACAAGGCCGACCACTCACCGCGCGCCGCCGTCGCCGACCTGGTCCACCTGGAGACCCTCAGGAAGGACGAGAAGGACTTCGCGCTCAGCCTGTACGAGCCGGTCGGCGCGGGCCCCGGCGAGCGCCGTTTCAAGATCTACCGGACCGGCGAGCAGGTCTCGCTCTCCGCCGTCCTGCCCGCACTCCAGCAGCTCGGCGTCGAGGTCGTCGACGAACGCCCTTACGAGCTGCGCTGCGCGGACCGCACCCACGCCTGGGTCTACGACTTCGGTCTGCGGATGCCGCAGACCGACGGGGGCGGCGGACACCTCGCCGACGACGCCCGCACCCGCTTCCAGGACACCTTCGCGGCCGTCTGGCGGGGGCAGGCGGAGAACGACGGCTTCAACGCGCTGATCCTGAGCGCCGGTCTCAACTGGCGCCAGGCCATGGTCCTGCGCGCGTACGCCAAGTACCTGCGGCAGGCCGGTGCGACCTTCAGCCAGGACTACATGGAGTCCACGCTCCGTAACAACGTCCACACCACCCGGCTGCTCGTCTCGCTCTTCGAGGCCCGCATGTCGCCCGGCCGCCAGAGCGCGGGCACGGAGCTGACCGACGGCCTCCTCGAAGAGCTCGACGGGGCCCTGGACCAGGTCGCCTCGCTCGACGAGGACCGCATCCTGCGCTCCTTCCTCACCGTCATCAAGGCCACCCTGCGCACCAACTTCTTCCAGGCCGCCGAGGACGGGGCCCCGCACAGCTACGTGTCGATGAAGTTCGACCCGCAGGCCATCCCGGACCTGCCCGCGCCCCGCCCCGCGTTCGAGATCTGGGTCTACTCGCCGCGGGTGGAGGGCGTCCACCTGCGATTCGGCAAGGTCGCCCGCGGCGGCCTGCGGTGGTCCGACAGGCGGGAGGACTTCCGTACGGAGATCCTCGGCCTGGTCAAGGCGCAGATGGTGAAGAACACCGTCATCGTGCCGGTCGGCGCCAAGGGCGGTTTCGTCGCCAAGCAGCTGCCGGACCCGTCCGTCGACCGGGACGCCTGGTTGGCCGAGGGCATCGCCGCGTACCGCACCTTCATCTCGGCGCTCCTGGACATCACCGACAACATGGTGGCCGGCCAGGTCGTGCCGCCCGTCGACGTCGTCCGGCACGACGAGGACGACACCTACCTCGTCGTCGCGGCAGACAAGGGCACCGCGAGCTTCTCCGACATCGCCAACGAGGTCGCCGTCGCCTACGGCTTCTGGCTGGGCGACGCGTTCGCCTCCGGTGGTTCGGCGGGCTACGACCACAAGGGCATGGGCATCACCGCCCGCGGCGCGTGGGAGTCCGTCAAGCGGCACTTCCGGGAGCTGGGCCACGACACCCAGACCCAGGACTTCACGGTCGTCGGCGTCGGGGACATGTCCGGTGACGTCTTCGGCAACGGGATGCTGCTCTCCGAGCACATCCGGCTGGTCGCCGCGTTCGACCACCGGCACATCTTCCTCGACCCGAACCCGGACGCGGCGACCTCGTACGCAGAGCGCCGCAGGCTGTTCGACCTGCCCCGCAGCTCCTGGGCGGACTACGACACCGACCTGCTCTCCGCGGGCGGCGGCATCCACCCGCGCAGCGCCAAGTCCATCCCGCTCAACGCCCACCTCCGCGAGGCGCTCGGCATCAGCGGGCCGGTGACCAAGATGACCCCCGCCGAGCTGATGCAGGCCATCCTCAAGGCCCCCGTCGACCTCGTGTGGAACGGCGGCATCGGCACGTACGTCAAGGCCGCGTCCGAGTCGAACGCCGACGTCGGCGACAAGGCCAACGACGCGATCCGCGTCAACGGAGAGGACCTCCGGGCCAAGGTCGTCGGCGAGGGCGGCAACCTCGGAGCCACCCAGCTCGGCCGGATCGAGTTCGCCCGCAGCGGCGGCCGGATCAACACCGACGCGATCGACAACAGCGCCGGTGTGGACACCTCCGACCACGAGGTGAACATCAAGATCCTGCTCAACGGTCTGGTCCGGGACGGTGACATGACCGTCAAGCAGCGCAACAAGCTGCTCGCCGACATGACCGAGGAGGTCGGCGCGCTCGTCCTGCGCAACAACTACGCGCAGAACGTGGCGCTCTCCAACGCCGCGGCCCAGGCCCCGTCCCTGCTCCACGCCCAGCAGCGCTTCATGCGGCGGCTGGAGCGCGACGGACACCTCGACCGGGCGCTGGAGTTCCTGCCCGCCGACCGGCACGTCCGCGAGCTGCTGAGCAACAGCACGGGGCTCAGCCAGCCCGAGCTGGCGGTGCTGATCGCGTACACCAAGATCACGGCGGCCGACGAGCTGATCTCCACCGTCCTGCCGGACGATCCGCACCTGCAGAAGCTGGTGCACGCCTACTTCCCGAGCCAGCTGCGAGAGCGGTTCCCCGAGGCGGTCGACGGGCACGCGCTGCGCCGCGAGATCATCACGACCGTGCTGGTCAACGACACGGTGAACACCGCCGGTTCGACCTTCCTGCACCGGCTGCGCGAGGAGACCGGGGCGTCCATCGAGGAGATCGTGCGGGCCCAGTTCGCGGCGCGGGAGATCTTCGGCCTGTCCTCGGTGTGGGATGCGGTCGAGGCGCTCGACAACCGGGTCGCCGCGGACGTCCAGACCCGGATTCGGCTGCACTCGCGCCGACTGGTCGAGCGCGGTTCGCGCTGGCTGCTGGGCAACCGCCCGCAGCCGGTCGCCATCGCGGAGACCATCGAGGGGTTCCGGGACGGCGTCGAGCAGGTCTGGAGCGACCTGCCCAAGCTGCTCAGGGGCGCCGACCTGGACTGGTACCACTCGATCCTGGACGAGCTGACCTCCGCGGGCGTCCCGGACGAGCTGGCCGTGCGGGTGGCCGGGTTCTCCTCCGCCTTCCCGGCGCTGGACATCGTGGCCATCGCCGACCGCACGGGCAAGGAGCCGCTGGAGGTCGCCGAGGTGTACTACGACCTGGGGGACCGGCTGCGGATCACCCAGCTGATGGACCGGATCATCGAGTTGCCGCGGGCCGACCGCTGGCAGTCCATGGCCCGCGCCTCCATCCGCGAGGACCTGTACGCGGCGCACGCCGCGCTCACGTCGGACGTGCTGAGCGTGGGGAACGGGTCCTCCACCCCCGAGGAGCGGTTCCAGGCGTGGGAGGAGAAGAACGCGGCGATCCTGGCCCGGTCGCGCTCGACGCTGGAGGAGATCCAGAGCTCGGACGCGTTCGACCTCGCCAACCTGTCGGTCGCGATGCGGACGATGCGCACGCTGCTGCGTACGCACGCGTAGAGGTACGGACACGCCCGGGGGCCCGCGCCTGTGGNGGTGGCGCGGGCCCCCGGGCGTGGTGTCCCCCGGGCGCGAGGCACGCCACGCCCGGCGCCGGGCGGGGAGGCGGCCCGGTGCGCCGGACCGGGCTACGGGCGCTTGGTGAACGCCTCGTAGGCCGCCACCACGTCCTTCGCCGGACCGTCCATGCGCAGGGCGCCGGCCTCCAGCCAGAGGGCCCGGTCGCAGGTCTCGGTGATCGACTTGTTGCTGTGGCTGACCAGGAAGACCGTGCCCGCCTCTGCGCGCAGTTCCTCGATGCGGTCCTTGCTGCGGCGCTGGAACTTCGCGTCGCCCGTGGACAGCGCCTCGTCGATCAGCAGGACGTCGTGGCTCTTGGCGGCCGCGATGGAGAAGCGGAGCCGCGCGGCCATCCCCGAGGAGTAGGTGCGCATCGGCAGCGTGATGAAGTCGCCCTTCTCGTTGATGCCGGAGAAGTCGACGATCTCCTCGTAGCGGGCGCGGATCTGCTCCCGCGTCATGCCCATCGCGAGCCCGCCCAGCACCACGTTGCGCTCGCCGGTCAGATCGCCCATCAGCGCCGCGTTCACGCCGAGCAGCGCGGGCTGGCCCTGCGTGTGGACGCGGCCGCGGGCCGGCGGGAGCAGCCCCGCGACCGCCTTGAGCAGCGTCGACTTGCCGGAGCCGTTGGAGCCGATCAGGCCGATCGCCTCACCCCGGTAGGCGGCGAAGCTGACCCCCTTCACGGCGTGCACCGTGCGGGCGCCGGGGGGCCTGCGGCGGGAGGCGAGCCGGCTGAGCGCCGAGGCCGCGCTGGACCGGCCGGCCCGGGCGCCGTGAACCGTGTAGGTGATGTGGACGTCGTCCACGACGACGGTGGGGACCCGCTCGTCGCTCACGGGCGCGTCCGGGGAAGTCCGGGTCTCAGCCACGTCCGTACGTCTCCTCCGCCTTCCAGAAATACACGAAACCGGCCACCCCGCACACCAGCGCCCAACCCGCCGCGGCCGCCCACACATGCGGCGGCAGATGGGCTCCGGTGAAGCTGTCGATCAGGGCGTACCGCATCAGGTCGATGTAGAGGGCCGCCGGGTTGTACTCCAGCGCCACCAGCACCGCGTGCGGGACGCGGTCCCCCGCGAGCAGGCTGTCCAGGCTCCACATGACGCCGGACGAGTACATCCAGGTCCGCAGGACGAACGGCATCAGCTGGGCGATGTCCGGTGTGCGCGCGGTCAGCCGGGCCACGGCCATCGAGACGCCGGTGTTGAACAGGGCCTGGAGCGCCAGGGCCGGGACGGCCAGCAGCCAGGACGGCTGGGGGTACTGGCCGAAGACCAGCAGGATCAGGAACAGCGCCGCCAGCGAGAAGAGCAGCTGCTGCACCTGCTGGAGGGCCAGGGCCACCGGCAGCGAGGCGCGCGGGAAGTGCAGGGCCCGCACCAGCTGGATGTTCCCGCTGATGGCGCGCATCCCCGCGGTGATCGAACTGCTGGTGAAGGTCCAGATGAAGACCCCCGTGACCAGGAACGGGACGAAGTCCTCCACGCCGCGCCTGGTGTCCAGCAGGACGCCGAAGATGAAGTAGTAGACCGTCGCGTTGAGCAGCGGCGTCATGACCTGCCAGACCTGGCCGAGCTTGGCCTGGCTGTACTGCGCGGTCAGCTTGGCGGTGGCGAACGCGGTGATGAAGTGCCGACGGCCCCAGAGCTGTCGGACGTACGCGCCGAGCGTCGGCCGGGCCCCGCTCACAGTCAGGCCGTGCCGGGCGGCGAGCGCCGCCAGCTCGCCGGGCGCGTGGGCGGGGGCGGTGGAGCCCCTGGCGGGGGAGGGGCCGGCGGGAGGCGCGGGGCCCACCGGGGGCGGCGGAGCTGCTGTCTGGCTCACCACGATCGCTTTCGACGCAGGCGGAGAGGAGCGGACGGAACGATACGGTCCCGTAGGGACGCCCTCGTTGGGACGGGACCGTATCGTCGTAACGCTGAGAGTAGGACGCTTCCACGTCGCAACGCAACCGTTTCGTCGCGGCCGACTATCATGCGGCCCATGAGCACCGAACGGGGAACCCGCCGCCGCGCTCCCGCAGGCGCCGCCGTCCTGCGGGAGGACGTGACGGACGCCATCCGCGCCGCCGTCTTCGAGGAACTCGCCGCGGTCGGGTTCGCGCGGATGTCCATCGAGGGCATCGCCCGGCGGGCCGGGGTCGGCAAGACGGCTGTCTACCGCCGCTGGAAGTCCAAGCTGGCGCTCGTCCTCGACCTGGTCGCGGCCGTCGCCGCCCAGGGAATGCCCGCCCCGGCCACCGGTTCGCTCTACGGGGACGTGCGCGCCGTCCTCGAACTGGCCGCCTACGCGCTGCGCCACCCGGTCGCCTCGCAGGTCATCCCCGACCTGCTGGTGGAGGCGGCCCGCAACCCGGAGATCTCCGAGGCGATCAAGGCCGCCCTGCTCGACCAGCAGCAGGGCGTCGCCACCGTCGTCGTGCGGGAGGCGGTGGCGCGGGGCGAACTGCCCGAGGGCAGCGACCCGGACCGGGCGCTCGACCTGATCGTCGGCCCGCTCTACTGGCGTCTGGTCGTGGTCCGCGGGGACCTGCCGAAGGGCTACCTGGACGACCTGGCGGCCTCCGCGGTCGCCGCCCTCCGGCGCCCCTGAGCGGCCGCGCCCCCTCCCGGCGGCTCAGTCGGCCGCCGCCACGCGCGCCAGCACCTCGCCGGTGCGCGGGCCGAACGCCAGCACCGTGGCGTTCTCGGGCAGCCGCTGGAAGCGCGTCAGCAGCAGCCACCGCACCCCGTACCGCGCGGTGATCCTCTCCCGCCGGGCCTGCGGCGTCGACGCGGTGAGGTAGGCGGCGACCGCACGGCTCCGCTCGCGCCGCTCCGTGGGCGCGAGCCCCGCGTCCGGCAGCGCGTCGGCCAGGACGTACGCTCCGTGCCCCGCCAGCGCGTACATCGCCGGGCGGCTGTCCGTCAGGACCACCTCGCCCGCCGGGACGTGCGCGGTCGCCCAGGTGTACGGCTCCCCGGCTGCCCGCTTCCCCCCGATCTCCGGGGGGCCCGTGGTCCTGGCGTCGGCCGGGGTGCGCGGGGCGGTGAGCCCGTTGTAGTAGGGCCACAGCGCCGCCACGGTCACCGCGCACACGGCGGCGACCGCCCACCGCCGCAGGGACGGCCGGATGCGGGTCCGCTGCCGGACCGCGATCAGGGCGACGCACCCCACCGCCGCGCCCAGCGCCGTCGGCGGGTGGACCAGCAGGACCAGCCCGAGCAGCACCCCGATCCCCGCCGCGTCGCTCCACCGGGGTGTCCGGCCGGGCCGGGGGTCGCCGGGCCGGGGGGCGCGGGCGGCCGCGCGGCCGGTCCAGACCCACAGGTGCAGCGCGAGGGCGACCGCGAAGGTGCTCGGCGCGCTCCACCGGGCCGGGTCCGCCCAGTGGATCAGGGCCAGCGGCGCCAGCACCAGGACCGGCGCCCAGCGGTGCGGGGTGAGCAGCCGGGTGATCCGGCCGAGCCCGGAGAGCAGGAGCAGCAGGTTCGCAGAAGCGGCCAGCGCGACGACCGACGCCCCCGGAAGCCCGGTGGCGCGGGCGGCCACGCCCTGGAGGAGCGCGTACGGGGAGTAGTGGGCGCTCGCCACGGCGGGCAGGTCCGTCATCGGGAACGACGGGTGCAGCAGGTTCGCCCGCAGCCGCTCGACGACCGCCGCCTGGAGGCCGGTCTCGCAGCACAGCGGGGCCTGCCAGGCTGCGGCCGACAGCGCGGCCCACATCAGACCGCCCACCAGCAGGTAGGGCGACGGCAGCCACAGGGGCGGCCGCACGGCCTCGTCGGCTTCGGTCGCGGTGGCGGCGGGAGGGAGGTCGGACGGGGCGGAGGTATCGGGGGAGAGGGACACATCTGATGGGTTCCGTGCGCGGGCCCGGCTCTCCCCGCCGCCACTCGTCCGGGGGATTTCCGGACCCCGTCGGGAAGCCCGGCGCCCCTGGGGCTCTACCCCTCCGCGAGCAGGCGGTCCGCCACCCGCGCCGCCGCCCCTCCGTCGTCCAGGTCGCAGTAGTCGCGCCGGAAGCTCTCGTACGCGTCGGCGTGGCGGGCCGCCAGGGCTTTCGTGTCCCGCAGCGCCTGCGCCACCTCCTCCGTCGTCACCAGCAGCGGCCCCGGAGCCCGCGTCTCGAAGTCCAGGCAGAAGCCCCGGACGGTGTCGCGGTAGTGCTCCAGGTCGTACGTGTGGAAGAGCATCGGGCGGCCCGTCAGCGCGAAGTCGAACATCAGCCCCGCGTAGTCGGTGACCAGGACGTCGGCGACGAGGAGCAGCTCGGCGGCCCCGGGACGGTGCGAGACGTCGAGCACGCCCGGCCCGTCCTGGAGCCGGCCGGTCACCCGGGGGTGCCGGCGGACCAGGACGGTGTGGCCGGGGCCGAGCGCTCGCGCCAGGGCGTGCGGGTCCAGGGCCGGGTCCCAGCGGTACGGGCCGGGGACCGTGTGGTCGGCGGACGCGGCCGGGGGGTGCGCCAGGTGGGCGCGGTAGGTCGGTGCGCAGAGCACGACGCGCTCCTCCCGGGGCAGGCCGAGGACCCGCCGGAGCTCCTCGGCGGCCTTGTCGCGGTCGGGCGGGAACAACATGTCGTTGGCGGGCGAGCCGGCCTCCAGCACCTCGCCCCGGTATGCCAGGGACCGGCGCAGCCACGGGGTGGCGAAGCGGCTCGGGGAGATCAGCAGGGACCATTGGGCCGACCGGTGGGGCAGGGTGGCGAGGTGTTGGTGGTCGGCGTAGAGGGTGTCCGCCAGCCCGGTGCCGAAGCGGCCGAGCGGGGTGCCGTGCCAGGTCTGGAGGACGGTCTGCCCCGGCCGCCGCTCGAACCAGACGGGCAGGTGCGCGTCCGTGACGATCCGGCGGGAGCGGGCCAGCGCCTCGTACCAGGCGGGGCTGTGCACGGCGACGGCCCTCGCTCCGGGCGGTACGTCGGTGGTCCGGCCCGGGGAGCCGCCGGTGACCCACAGGTGTTCGGCGTCCGTGCCCCGGCGCACCAGCTCGGCGTGGACGGCGCGCGGGGAGTCGCCGCCCGCGTAGAGGATGCAATCGCGGAGCGCGGGGGAGGTGCGCCGGGGCGTGTAGTGCGCGGCGCGCAGCAGCCGCCTGCCGTACGCACTGCGCCCGGCGGTCGGCGTCGGCCCGCCGACGACCACGGTCAGCCGGTCGCCGTGCCGTCGCTCCAGGCTGAGCACGTCGTCGCCGCAGGGCAGCCGGGCGGCGGCGGAGGCCAGGACGCGCACCGGGTGGCCGTCCAGCCGGACGCCCCAGCGGCCCTCCGGAAGCCGCGGGTCGATCACCGCGGTGAACCGTCCCGCGGCCCAATCCACGGTGAGCTCCGCGACCGGGACCGTCTCGTGCAGGGTCTCGTGCCACAGGAGGAGGGCGGCGGGCCCCCCGGGGCGGAGCGGGAGCGGGCCCGGCGCCGCTCCGGTCGGGCCCGGCGGGCGCGGGTCCCGTTCCGTTCCGGACGGGTCCTGCGGGCGCCCGCCCCCGGGGGCGCACGGCCTCCTCTGTGCTCCCGCCGTGCCCCGCCGCGCTCCGCCGTACGTCCCCGAGACGCGCACGGCCCCCTCCGCCGTACGCTCCACGCGGTCGACGGCCGGCAGCTCCGCGAGGTCCAGGACCAGGTCGCCCGCCGCGTCCGCGTGGGCGGGCGGCGGCAGGTCGGGGGCGGCGGGCAGCGGGACGCGGGAGCCGTCGGCGAGGAGCAGCCCGATCCGCCACCGCTCACCGCTCTCCGCCTCGACCTCGCGGGGGGTCCGGCGCGGGGCCGGCGGTACGGCGGCGAGTTCGGTGAGCGGAATGCGCACGGTGAACGCCGCGCTGTCCGCGCCGCCCCCCCGCGCCTCTCCCGCGCCGCGCGGTGCGCCCGGGTCGTTCGACGGGTCTGCCCCGTGGACCACCGGGCAGGAGCGCTCGGCGGCCCCGTCGCGGGACAGCAGCAGGGCCGTCGGCCGGGGCCCGTGGAGGAGGCGGCCCGTCAGTTCCAGATCCTCGCCCTCCCCGTCCGCCGCGCGGACGGTCCGGTGCGACACGGCCAGGGCCCGGAGCGGGGAGACGGTCAGCCGCAGCCGGCCGGCCCGATGGTCGAGCACCGCCCGCCGCCCGTCGCCCAGGTCGTGCACGAGCGGCTGCTCCGCGCCCGCGTCCAGGGCCCGCACCGCCACCCGTCGGACCGCGCCCCTTCCGGCGAGCACCAGGCCGACGTACCAGCCGCGCCCTTCCGCTGCGGGCAGCCGGTCGGGGTCGAGGACCATCTCGAAGCCCGCGTGGTCGTAACCGTGCACCTCCTGACCGGAGTGCGCGGTCGCCTCCGGCGTGTACACGGAACGCACCGGCGCCGTGCGCACCCGCCGCCCGCCGACCGCCCGGACCACGCCCACGGTGAGCCGGCTCCGGGGCGAGGCGGCGGGCAGGTTGCGCAGATACGCGTACCCGCGCAGCCGCAGCTTCCCGTCCGCTCCCCAGCGCGCCTCCAGCAGCCGGGCCACCGCCGGAATGTCCGTGCGCGCGAGCCGGGCGCTCACGCCGTGCACGCCGGGGTACACCGCCCGCCGCCGGCCCGGCAGGCCCTCGACGGCGAAGGCGCCCGCGCCGTTGGCCCGCTCGAAGGCGAGCACCGTCAGCAGCTCCGCCGTCCTGCGCTCCCGCACCAGGGACCACTTGACGCGCAGCTGGGCCGGCAGCCCCTCCAGCACCCCGGGCCCCGCCCGGTCGAGGAAGGCCCCCGCCCCCTCCAGGAACATCGCCCGGTAGGCGTCGCCGCCCAGCGGCAGCCCGTCCAGGAAGTAACCGAAGTCGTCCCGCAGGCACGACGCGTCGTACACCCGCCGCTGCTCCGCGTCCCGTGCCCCGAGGAACGCGCTGACCTGCTCGCACGCGGCGATCCTGTCCCGTACGCCGGTGACGTCGGTGCGCCGCCGGGTGATCGAGCCCTCCCGCACCCGCCAGTAGTAGACGTGCTCGTGAAGGACGTCGACGGACCGGGCGAGGTGGTGCGCGGGGATCGTCACCGGGGCGTCCTCGTACAGCTTCCCCTCGGGGAAGGAGAGGGCGTGCCGGTCCCAGAAGGAGCGCCGGAACACCTTGTTCCACGCCACCCGGTCGGCCAGCAGACGCGGGTCGCGGGTGATGTGGGTGCGCGGCCGGGAGCCGGTCAGCCAGCGGTACTGCCAGGCCTGGTGCCGCCCCTGCCCGGTCAGCCGCCATACGTTGCCGGTCGCCAGGTCGGAGCCGGTCGACTCCAGCGAGGCCGTCATCCTCTCGTACGCGTCGTGGACGACGACGTCGTCGCTGTCGGCGAACGCCAGGTACGGCACGGTGGGGGTGGTGTGCCGGACACCGGTGTTGCGGGCGGCGCTCAGGCCGGCGTTGCGCTGCCGCACCAGGCGGAAGCGGCTGTCCTGGGCGGCGAAGTCCGCCGCGATCCGGGCGCTGCCGTCCGTCGAGCCGTCGTCGACGAGGACCACCTCGATCGCGGTGAGGGTCTGGTCCGCCACCGAGCGCAGGCAGTCCTCCAGATAGTCCTCGACGTTGTGGACCGGGACGACGACGCTGAGGAGTGGCTTCATGTCCTGGCCAACAGAGAGCGGGTCCCGGGGTCACCGGCGCTGCCCCGAACGGGTGAACACGGGCGGCCCGGCGGGCGGCGGCGGGACTACGCTCGGCTGCCATGCCCACCAGAGCTTCCGTGAAGCGGTTCGTCCGCGGGCAGGTCATGCGGGCCCTCTACCGCACCGACCTGCGCCGTCCGCTCGACCCCGGCCTCGCGGTCTACGGGGCGTACTGGAACCGGGGCGTCGCCTGCAACCCGGCCGCCGTCCACGCCAAGGCCCGCGAACTGGCCCCGCACATCAGGGGGGTGTGGGCCGTCTCCTCCCGGCACCGCGACCGGATGCCCCCGGGCGTGCCGTACGTCATCGAGGGCTCGCGCCCCTACTGGCGGGCCATGGCCACCGCCACCTACCTGGTCAACAACTCCAGCTTCCCCGGCGGTTTCACCAAGCGCCCCGGCCAGCGCTATCTCCAGACGCACCACGGGACCCCGCTCAAGACCATGGGCCTGGACCAGCGCCGCTACCCCGCACTCGCCCGGAAGACCGACTTCGGCAAGCTCGCCGCCCACGTCCGACAGTGGGACTTCAGCCTCTCCGCCAACCCGCACAGCACCGAGGTCTGGGACCGGGTCTACCCCGCTCCGCCCGACGGTGAGCCGTACGAGCACCTGAACCTCGGCTACCCGCGCAACGACGTCTACTTCACCGCCACCGCCGAGGACATCGCGCGCGTCCGTGCCCGCCTGGGCATCGCGGAGGGGCGGACCGTCCTGCTGTACGCCCCGACCCACCGCGACTACCGCACCGGCTTCGTGCCCGACCTCGATCCGGGGCGACTGGCCCGTGAACTGGGCCCCGCCTACGTGCTGTTGGTGCGCGCCCACTACTTCTACGGGCGCTTTGCCGAGGGGGGCGGGGCGCGAGAGGGGCAGGTGCTCGACGTCACGGCGCACCCCCGGGTCGAGGAACTGTGCCTGGCCGCCGACGCGTTGATCGGCGACTACTCCTCCCTGACGTTCGACTACGCCTGCCTCGACCGCCCGATCGTCACGTACGCGCCCGACTGGGGCGCCTACCGGGCCGCCCGCGGGACCTACTTCGACCTGCTTTCCGGCCGCCCGGGTGACACGCCCGGCACTGTCGCCACCACCCCGGACGAGCTGGTCGAGGCCTTCCGGAGCGGGGAGTGGCGGTCCCCGGGCGCCGCGGCGCTGCGCGCGGCGTTCCGGGCGCGGTTCTGCCCGTACGACGACGGGCGCGCGGCGGAACGGGTGGTCCGGCGGTTCTTCGACGGGGCGGGCTGAGGACTCGCCGCAGGCCTCCGGCGAGCCGGGGTGCGGGCAGGCGCGGTGGGGCGGGCGGGGGTGACCCGAGTGGCCGAGGGTGGCCGCGGGCCGCCGACTCCTGAGCCCGGCACGGTCGTTGTGCCCGGCAGCCCATCCACCCCCGATGTCGGGAGACGCCCATGCACCGGTCCGCCTACGAGCAGATGGAACTCTGCGTCAAGGAGTACCTGCCCGCCGAGGGGCCCGCGACCGGCCGCTACCGCGTCGTCGACCTCGGCTCCCGCATCTCCGGCCACCAGTCCCGCACCCACCGCTCCCTGCTGGCCGGCCACCCCGTCGACTACTGCGGGGTCGATGTGCGGGAGGGCCCCAACGTGGACGCGGTGATGGCGAAGCCGTACCGCATCCCCGCCCGCTCCAACAGCGCCGACCTCGTCCTCTCCGGTCAGGCGTTCGAGCACATCCCGTTCTTCTGGGCGACGATGCTGGAGATCGCCCGGGTCCTCAAGCCGGGCGGCCACGCCTTCATCACCGCACCCTCCCGCGGCCACGTCCACGACGCCCAGGACTGCTGGCGCTACTACCCCGACGGCTTCCGCGCGCTCGCCGCGCACGCCCGCCTGGAACTGCGCGAGGCCTACACCGACTTCCCGCCCCTCAAGGGCATCTGGCACGACTACCGGGCCATCGACCGAGCGGCGGCCTACTGGGGCGACTCCGTCGGCGTCTTCCGCAAACCGCGGCGCTACCCCCGGCTCACGATGTTCGCCGTCCGGGAGCTGGCGGTGTGGTGGGCCAACCGGGCCGGCGGCGTGGACGGGGTCCCGCTGCCCCGGCCGGTGGACGGGCGCGAGCGATGCGGCAGGCCAGAGCCCACCGCGGTACCGGAACAGAGCCCCGTACCGGAGCAGGCCCCCGTGGTGGCCCGTGCGCCGGAACGCAAGCCCGCGCGTACCGAGCCGGGCGGCTGAGGGCGAGCGCGCCGGCGGGATCAATGGCAGGTTGACGAAAGATGACATGCGGCGCAAACCGCGCGTACTGTCCCGCAGCATGGCTTGGCGCAACGCCGTCAACGGCGTCCTTCAGCAGCTCACCGGATACCAGCTCAGGCGCGTCACGGTGCCCGCCGCCCGCACGGCCCCGGCCGGCCTCGCGCCGGCTCCGGCCGCAGCGCCCGCACCCGACCCCGCTCCCTCCCCCTCCGCGACGGCGCAGAAGGCGAAGCCGAAGCCCGCCCTCGTCTTCCCGGAGGACTACGACGACGAGGCGAAGGACATCATCCGGGCGGTCAAGCCGTACTCGATGACCTCGCCGGAGCGGCTCAACGCCTTCATCCTCGCCACCCGTCACGTCGCCCGCCACGCCATCCCCGGAGCCATCGTCGAATGCGGCGTCTGGCGCGGCGGCTCCATGCAGGCCTGCGCCCGCACCCTGTTGTCCGTCGGGGACACCGAACGCGAGCTGTACCTCTTCGACACCTACGAGGGCATGACGCCGCCCACCGCGGAGGACCTGCGGCGCGACGGCCGCCCGGCGCAGGAGCTGCTGGACGCCCAGGGCAAGGACCGGCCGATCTGGGCGGTCGCCTCGCTGGAGGACGTCAAGGCGGGGTTCGAGCAGGTCCCCTACCCGCCTGAGCGCGTGCACTACGTGCGGGGCCGGGTCGAGGACACGGTCCCCGGGCAGGCCCCGGAGCAGATCTCGATCCTGCGCCTTGACACCGACTGGTACGCCTCCACGCAGCACGAACTGGAGCACCTGTACTCCCGGTTGGTCAGCGGCGGGGTCCTCCTGATCGACGACTACGGCTACTGGCAGGGCTCGCGGCAGGCGGTCGACGAGTTCCTCGACAAGACCGGCGAGCGGCTGCTGCTGCTGCGCATGGACGAGGGCCGGATCGCCGTCAAACCCTGACGCGCGTCCTGCCCGCGACGACGAGCCCCGTGCCCTCGGCGGTACGGGGCTCGTCGTCCGCGCGCCCCGGGACCGCGTCAGGCATCCTTCCGGCGTCACCCGAACGGCTCCCCTCGGGTGACCGGGGCCCGCGAGACGGGTTGTACCCCGTGGCCCCCACGGCGCCCTTCACCTTCCGTGAGCCCGGGGCCTCTTGACGCCCACCGCCCCTGATGTCGTCCGCCCGGAAGGATCGTGCGCCGCGATGGCCCCCCGTCTCACCGTCGTCGTCCCCCTCTACAACGTCGAGGACTACCTCGGTGCCTGCCTGACCTCGCTCGCCGAACAGACCATGCCGGACCTGGAGGTCGTGCTCGTCGACGACGGCTCCACGGACGACGGTCCGCTCATCGCCCAGGAGTTCGCGGACCGCGACCCCCGCTTCCGGCTGGTCCGGCAGGAGAACGCCGGGCTCGGCGCCGCCCGCAACGCCGGGGTCCGCGAGGCCTCCCCCGACGCGCGGTTCCTGACGTTCGTCGACAGCGACGACGTCGTCCCGCCCGGCGCGTACGCGCGCATGCTGGACGCGCTGGACCGCTCCGGCTCCGACTTCGCCACCGGCAACGTCCTGCGGCTGCGGCAGAACGGAGACCTCGAACAGTCCCCGATGTTCCGCAAGCCGATGGCGAAGGCCCGCACCGCCACCCACGTCACCCGGGACTGGGTGCTGCTCGGCGACCGCATCGCCTGCAACAAGGTGTTTCGCCGCTCCTTCTGGGACGAGCACGCCTTCGCCTTCCCGACCGGCGTGCTGTACGAGGACATCGCCGTCGTCCTGCCCGCCCACTTCCTGGCCCGCTCGGTCGACGTCGTCGACGAGCCCGTCTACCACTGGCGCGACCGGGACGGCTCCATCACCACCCGCCGAGCGGTGCCACGCGGCATCCGGGACCGGGTCACCGCCGTCACCGCCGTCAGCCGCTTCCTCGCCGACCGGGGCCTGGCCGACGCCAGGCGCCGCTACGACGCGCACGCCCTCTCCGGCGACCTGTGGCTGTTCATCGAGGCGCTCCGGGACGGGGACGCGGAGTTCCACGAGGCCTTCCTCGACCACGCGGGCCGGTTCGCCACCTCCGTGGAACCCGCCGTCCTGACCGGACTGCCCCTGCACCTGCGGGTCAAGTGGCAGCTGATCCGCGAACGCCGGCTCGCCGAACTCCTCGGTCTCCTCGCCGACGAGACGAGGGGCCGGGACGTCTTTTGGGTGCGCGGACGGCTCCGCCCCCGCGCCTGCCACCCCGCCGTACGCGCCCCGCTGCCGCCCGCCACGACCGCGCTCGCCCCCGCCGACCTGCCCGTCCACGCCCACCTCACCGAAGCCGTCTGGCGGGACGGGCTGCTGCGCCTGACCGGGTACGCCTACGTCCGCAACGCCCCCGGCGGCCCGGTGCGGCTGACGTACCTGCGCGCCGGGAAGCGGCTGATCCCGCTGCGGACGCGCACGGTCCCCGGCGACGAGGCCACGGCCCGCTCCGGCGGCGAGCTGCACCGCTACGAGCGCGCCGGCTTCGAGGCCGTCGTGGACCCGCGCACGCCGGCGGCCAAGGGGACCGGACGGACCACCTGGAAGCTGGAGGCCGTCGTGGTCGGCGCGGGCCGGCCGCGCCGGGGGCCCATGCGGCTGACCGGCACGCCGGCCCCGCCCGCCGTGACGTACATCGACGAGCGGACCCGGATCGTCCCCGTCCTGTCCGGCGACAAGCTGCACCTGCGCACCGAGCGCGTCAACGCCGTGCTGACCGGGCAGGCGGCGGCCGGGGACGCCCTGCGGCTGACCGTGAAGGTCATCGGCGACGCCGGACCGGTCGCCCTGCGGCTCACCGAGTGGCGGACCAAGGAGACCCGTGAGTTCGCGCTGCGCGGCTCGCTCGGCTCACGGGTCGCCGAGATCCCCCTCAGCTCCTTCCGGGGCCAGGACGACATCTGGGCCGTCCAACTCGTCGGCGAGGGAGGCCCGCTGACCGTTGCCGCGCGGACCGACGCCGAGGACGGGCGCTATCCGCTCCCCGACGGCCGCGAGCTGTGCGCGGCCCCGAACCCGTCCGGCGACCTCGTGCTCACCGACCGGGCCGTGCAGCCGGTCGTCACCTGCGCCCGGTGGACGAAGGACAGCGGGGAGCTGGCGCTGGCGGGGGAGTTCCCGGTGCCGGCCGGCGCCGGCCACGAACTGGTCCTGCGCCACAGCGGCCACCACGAGGAGGCCGCCCTGCCCCTGGAGCGGGGCGACGGGGCCGGCTTCCGCGCCGTGATCACGCCCGCCGCCGTCGACGGGCCCGGGGGCCCGCTCCCCCTGGCAGAGGGGCGCTGGCACCTGTTCCTGCGGGAGCCGGGGGAGCGGGACCCGCAGGCGTACCGGCCCCTGCGGCTGAGCACCGCCCGGCACGGCGCGCTCCCGTGCCGGCAGCGCGCCGGCGGACGGGACTTCACCCTCCAGCGCCGCCACCACGACCACCTCGTCCTGGAGTCGGGCAGCGCCCTCCCGGCCGCCGAACGGGGAGCGTACGGGCAGCGCCTCCTGCGCGAGCGGTACGCCACGGCGCGCACGGCCACCGGTGAACCGCGCCAGGCCGTCCTCTACTCCAGCTTCGACGGGCGGCAGTACTCCGACTCGCCCCGCGCGATCCACCGCGAACTCACCCGACGCCAAGGGTCTTCCGGTCCGGACGTCGAACACCTCTGGGCAGTGCGCGACCAGCAGGCGACCGTGCCCGACGGGGTCCGCCCCGTCGCCCTGCACAGCTCCCAGTGGTACGAGGCGCTGGCCCGCAGCCGGTGGATCGTCACCAACACCCACCTGCCCGAGTGGTTCGAGCGGTCCGAGGGCCAGTGCGTCGTCCAGACCTGGCACGGCGCCCCGCTCAAGCGCATCGGCCGCGACCTCGCGGGAACGCCCTGCGCCGACACCGCGTACATGGCCTCCATGGAGCGGCGCGCCGCCCAGTGGAGCGTGCTGGTCTCCCCGAACAGCTTCTCCACCCCCGTCCTGCGCCGCGCCTTCGGCCACTCGGGCGAGGTGCTGGAGTGCGGCTACCCGCGCAACGACCTGCTGTACGCCCCCGACCGGGACGCGATCGCCGCCGAGGTGCGTGAGCGGCTGGCGATCCCCCAAGGGCAGCGCGTCGTCCTGTACGCCCCCACCTGGCGCGAGGACCGGCCCAAGCGGGCAGGCCGCTACGGGCTCGACCTCCCCCTCGACCCGCAACAGGTCGGCGAGGCCCTCGGGGAGGACCACGTCCTGCTGGTCCGCCGCCACTACCTCGTCGGCGGCAGCGTCCCGGACACCGCCGCCGTCCGCGACGTCTCGCGCCACCCGGACGTCGCCGAACTGCTCCTCATCAGCGACGTCCTGGTCACCGACTACTCCTCCGTCCTCTTCGACTTCGCGCAGACCGGCCGGCCGATGCTCTTCCACACCCACGACCTGGCGCACTACCGCGACACCCTGCGCGGCTTCTGCTTCGACTTCGAGGACCGCGCCCCCGGGCCCCTCGTCCCCGACTCCGCCGGCGTCGTCGCCGCCCTGCGCGACCTGGAGGCCGCCACGGCCGGGCACCGGGAGGCGTACGAACGCTTCCGGGCGGAGTTCTGCGACCTCGACGACGGGACCGCCTCCGCGCGCGTCGTCGACCGGATGCTCAAGGGGGAGCAGTCGTGAGCGACTTCAGCTGTGTGATCACCGCGGGCGGGATGGACGAGGGCTGCCCGCGGGGCGGCGCCGCCGGCGCCCTGCGCGACTCCGCCGCCTCCGTGCTCGGCCAGTCGCTGCGCGCCGCGGAGGCCGTCGTCGTCCTCGCCGCCGGCGCCGACGCGCCCACCCGCGAGGCCGCCCGCACCCTGGCCGACGGCGCCCCGGACCGGGTGCGCCTGCTCCACGCCGACCCGGCCGCCCGCACCACCGGAGCCCTGCGCAACGCGGGCCTCGACGCGGCGGCGGGCCGCTACGTCCTGGTGCTGTCCACCGGCGAACGGCTCCAGCGGCACGCCTGCCGCAACCTCTGGCAGGCCGGCGAGCGCAGCCGCGCCGACCTGGTCGCCGGCCGCTGGAGCGCATGCGCCGAGGCGGGGACCAAGGAGCACGAGCCGCCCTGGCAGGACGAGCTGTACGCCCGCTCCCGCACCCTCACACGCTTCACCCAGAGCCCCGAACTGGTCGTCCGGGACGCCCTGGTGACCGGCTTCTGCCTGCGCCGCGAGGCCGTCGCACGGCACGGCCTGCGATACGAGGAGGATCTGGCCCACAGCGAGATCCTGTTCGGCCCGCTCGCCGCCGCGGCGGTCGGCCGGATCGCCCTGCTGCGCCGGCTGATCGTGACCGGCAGGGCCGCCCCGGACCGGGCCCGCGACCTCGCCGCCCTGGCCGAGGCACACGGCCGGGTCGCCAACACCCTCCTCGCCCGCGGGCTGCCCGAGCTGCACGGGGAGCGGGAGCGGGCGTTCGCGCGCGACCACCTGGTGCCGCTGGTCCGCGCCTTCCCCCGGCTGCCCGCCGCCCGCCGCGCGCGGGTCGCCGCCGTAGCAGCCCGCGTCCTGGCCTCCCCCGCCCCACCGGACCTGCCGCCCCTGGAGCGGGTCGCGGTGACCCTGCTGGCCCGGGGCGACGCGGAGGGGGCCCTCGCGGCGGCCTACGCGCTGAGCCGGCCCGCCACCGTGTGCGCGTCCCTGGTGACGCGTGCGGACGGCCGGGTCCACTGGGTGGCAGAGGACGGCGCGGAGAGCCCGGAGGCCGCCGTGGACGTCACCGAACTCGGCTATCACCACCGCCCGTTCGGCGAACTGCGGCTGATGAACCGGCTCACCCGCTGCACCGTCGACGCCGGCCGCCTGGCGCTCGAAGGCCGCCTCGTGCTGCCCGGCCACAGCGGGCCCGCCTCCGACACGCCCCTCGCCGCCACCCTGGAGTTCCGCGCCCGCGGCGGGGCGCGCGCCGTCGTGTTCCCCGTGGCGGAGGTACGGCAGGGGACGACCGGGATCACGTGGCGGGCGCGCGTCGACGTCACGCGCCTCCTGCGCCCCCTCGGCGTACGCGACACCGCCTGGGACGCGCGGCTGACCGTCCAGGCCGGCGGACCCCACGGGCCCCGCTGTGTCAGCGACCTGTTCGCCCCTCAGGACCTCACCGCCGACGCCGGCGGCCTGCGCGCCCGGCCCCGGCTCGGGCGGCTCGCCGGGGACACCTGGGAGCCCTACGTCACGCTGAAGGACCACCTCGCCCTCCGGCTGACCGCCCGCCGCCGCCCGGCCCGCACCACCCGCCGCCTCGTCCGCTACGCCACCTGCTTCCGGCCCGCCCGCAAGGCCAGGGGCCTCGCCCGCGCCCTGGGCAGGCGGCTGGAGCGCTACCGCTCCCGGAGCTTCAAGACCACCGCGTACAACACCTGGCTCACCCGGCTCCCCGTGCGCCGGGGCTCCGTCGTCTTCGAGAGCCACATGGGCCTCTGCTACGGCGACAGCCCGCGCGCCCTGCACGAGGAGATCCGCCGCCAGGGCCTGCGGCTGCGCGCCACCTGGTCCCACGACGGCTCCCCGGAAGGCTTCCCGGCCGACGCCCGGCTCGTGCGCCGCTGGTCCTGGCGCTACCTGTGGGCGCTGGCCCGCGCCGAGTACTGGGTCGACAACCAGGGCTTCCCCCAGGCGCTGCGCAAGCCCGGACACACGACGTACCTCCAGACCTGGCACGGCTCCGCGTACAAGCGGATGGGTTTCGACGAGACCCGAGTACGGCTCCAGAACGCCCCGCTGCGCGAGCGGCTCCAGCGGTCCGTGCACCGCTTCGACCACTTCCTCGTCCGCTCCGAGCACGACGTGAGGACCCTCGCCCGCGCCTACCGGATTCCCGAGGAACGACTCCTGCGCACCGGCTACCCGCGCAACGACGCCCTGGTCGCGGAGCGCGCCCGCGCGGAGGCGGAGGGGCGGCTGCCGCGCCCGCCGCTCGCCGCGGCGCTCGGTCTGGACGACCACAGGAAGACGGTCCTGTACGCGCCGACCTTCCGCGGCGGGCCCGGCAGGGGACGCAGGCGCCGGCTCCTGCTGGACGTGCAGGAGTTCGCCGCACGCTTCGGGGACACCCACACCCTGCTCGTCCGGGCGCACTACCTTCAGACCGCCCGGCTGCCCCTCTGCCCGCCCGGGACCGTCGTCGACGTCTCGCGCCACCACGACGTCAGCGAACTCCTCGCCCTGACCGACGTCCTGGTCACCGACTACTCCTCCATCATGTTCGACTTCGCGCTGCTCGACCGGCCCGTCGTGCTGTTCGCCCCCGACCTCGACGCGTACACAACCGAGCGCGGCAGCTACTTCGACCTGCGGGAGAAGGCCCCCGGGCCGGTGGTCGAGACCCACGACGAACTCTTCGCCGCCCTGGCGGAGCTGAAGAAGTCCGACACCCGGCACGCCGACCGGCGACGGGCGTTCGCCGAGGAGTTCGGGGCCTACGACCGGGGCGACGCGGCGCGCCGGGCCGTCGCCGCCGTCTTCGGCGGACACACCAGCATCCAGCAGCGGGGGGCCGGCCGATGAGCCGCGACGTCTTCATCGTCTCCAACAGCACCGACGAGCTCGGCGGCGTCACCGCCTGGACGCACCAGACCGCCCGGCTCTTCACCGAGCACGGCCACCGGGTCCACGTCATCGGCGTCCACGCCTCCGACCGGAAGATGGCGCTGCCCGAGCGGCCCCCCTACCCCGTCACCGCCCTCTATCCGGCCCACCCGCCGACCCCCTGGGCCCCCTGCGGGCTCCGCGACCGCTTCCGCGTCCCCGCCCGGCGACGGGAAGCGGCCCGCGCGGCGGCGCAGCGGCAGGCGGTCGGACGGCTCTCGCAGCTCTTCGCCGCCGCCCGCCCCCGAGCAGTGGTCCTCGTCACCCAGGTGTGGGCGATGGAATGGGTCGGGCAGGCGGACACCGCCGGGGCGCGGGTCATCGGGATGAGCCACGAGTCCTACGCCTACTCCCGCGCGAGCCACCGCTACCGCTGGATCAAGAACCACTACAAGGACCTCGACCACTGGCTCGTCCTCACGCAGGAGGACGCCGACCAGTGGGCGGGCGAGGGCATGAACAACGTCGGCTTCCTGCCCAACGCCCTCTCCCGCCTCCCCGCGCAGCCCTCCCCCCGCACCGCGCGGACCGTCGTGAGCATCGGCCGGCTCAGCGACCAGAAGGGCATCGACCTGCTCCTGGACGCCTGGGCCCTGCTCGCCCCCCACCGCCCCGACTGGCGGCTGCGCGTGTACGGGGCGGGCGAGGACGAGGACGAGCTGAAGGCCCGCTGCACCGCCCTCGGCCTCGACGGCTCGGTGGAGTGGATGGGGTGCACCGACGACGTGGACGGGGCCCTCGCGGACGCCTCCGTCTTCGTCCAGTCCTCCCGCGGCGAGGGCTTCCCGCTCGCGCTGCTGGAGGCGATGGCCGCCGGACTGCCCTGCGCGGCGTTCGACTGCGCCCCCGGGGTCCGCGAGATCGTCCGGGAGGGCGAGGACGGACTCCTGGCCCCCGCCGGGGACGTCGCCGCCCTCGCCGACCGGCTGCTCCGGCTGACCGGCAACCCCCGGCTGCGCGACGCGATGGGGGACCGGGCCCGCTCCGGCGTCCAGCGGTTCTCCGAGCCTGAGGTCCTGCGCCGCTGGGAGGAGCTGTTCGCGCTCCTGGAGCGCTGAGCGCGGGCCGGCCGGCCCGCGCTCAGCCCCTGACGCGGGTCCCGGGCTGCTCCTGTTCCGGCAGGGCCGGCGTCCGCCGCGCCGCGTACGGCGCCGGCAACGGCAGCCCGCCCGTCTCCCCGAGGAAGACCCGGCGCACCACGCGCTCGGCGGCGTACCCGTCGTCGTGCGGGCAGAACCGCTCCCGGAAGGCGGCCCGCAGCCGCGCCGAGCGGGAGCCGTCCCAGCGGCCGTCCGCGAGGAGACCGGACAACTCCTCCTGGCTGCGCGCGATGAGGCCGGGCGGGAAGGAGGCGATGTCGAAGTACGTGCCCCGGGCCGCCTCGTACGCCTCGACGTCCTGGAGATGCAGCACCACCGGCCGGTCCAGGTTGACGTAGTCGAACATCACCGGCGCGTAGTCCGTGATCAGCCCGTCCGACGCGAGCGCCGTCGTCTCGACCGACGGATGCCCGCTGACGTCGATGACGCCGGGATGCGGGACGTGCCCGCCCGCCACGGCGGCCGCGGGGGGCAGGTCGCGGGCCAGGATCACGAACCGCGGCCCCAGGACCCGGATCAGCCGCTCCAGATCCAGCGCGGGCCGCTGGACACGCCGGTAGTCGCGGTGCGCCGGGACGTACAGCAGGGCCGTCGTGCCCTCCGGGACGCCCAGCGTCTCGCGCAGCCGGGCCCTGTCCGCCGGCCGGGTGCGGTGGTACACGTCGTTGCGCGGGGACCCGTACTCCAGCGTCGTGTAGGCGGCGGGGTAGGCCCGCTCCCGTACGAGGGTGGAGTGCGGGTTCGCGGACAGGGCGAAGTCCCAGGTGTCGGCGTCGCGCAGCAGTTGCTCGAAGTCGGTGCCGCGGGCGGCGGCCGGCCGGTCCAGGAGATCGGTGCCCACGCTCCCCAGCGGTGTGCCGTCATGGGTCTGGAGCCGGATCTGACCGCGGCGTTTGACCAGTCGGCGGTCGAGGGCGGCGTCGCTCACCAGATACGTGGAGCGGGCCAGCGCCGTCCAGTACCCGAAGGAGCCGGGCGCCACGTGCCGGGCCCCGGTCGGCACGGTGCGGGCGTCGGCGGGGCGGCAGAGCCAGACCGTCCGGAGCCCGGGCACCAGCTCACGGGCCTTCGCCTCGACCGCCGCGGGGCTGCCCGTGCAGCCCCGGTGCCCCCGGGTGGCGAACACCGCGTCCCGGGGCCGCAGCGGCAGCCGCGACTGGATCAGGTAGTGCGCCCGCAGCGCCGCGCCCAGCACCGCCCGGCGGGCGGCCGCAGAGCCCCGCCGCAGCCGTCCGCGCAGCCGCCGGGCGCCGGACAGCGCCCGGTAGGTGCGCCGCGCGCCGAGCCGCATCAGACCGTGCCGCAGCACGGTGCGCGGGGGCACCGGCGCTCCGGGGGCGTGATGGCGGCGGCAGGAGGCGGCCGCCCGGCGGAAGAAGGCGGCGCGGCTGGGGGGCGGCAGCCGGTCCGGGGAGGAGAAGAGGGCCGCGTAGTGGTCGAGCATCCGGCGGAACAGCACCGGCCGCCACCGGGCCAGCCCGGGCCGGGAGTCGATGAACGCGAAGACCCGGTCGTACTGGTCGAAGACGTCGAAGTGCTTCTCGCTGGTGGTGGAGAGGATGTTGCCGCGCCGCCGCTGGCGGTAGGAGACGCAGACCGCGTCCAGGACCGCGATCGACCCGGCGGACATCAGCACCGGATAGGTCCAGGGGGTGTCCTCGTAGTAGCCGGGAGGGAACGTGAACCCCTCTGCCTCGACGAACGCGCGGCGGTAGGCCTTGTTCCAGACGACCATGAGGAGCCGCAGCAGCTCGGGGCGGTCGGCGAGCCGGAAGCGGGCGGGGCCGCTCTCGTCGAGGTGGGCCGCCAGGACGTTGCGCACACTCCGGCCCGACCAGTACGTCCGGGCGTAGTCGTACATCAGGACGTCGGGTTCGCCGGTGGCCCCGAGCCGGTCGGCGATGACCTGGAGCGCGTGGGGCAGGAGGGTGTCGTCGCCGTCCAGGAAGACCAGGTAGTCGCCGTCGGCGCGCTCCATCCCGGCGTTGCGGGCCGGACCGAGACCGGCGTTGCCGGGCAGGTGCAGCACGCTGACGCGGGGGTCCCGGCGGGCGTAGTCGTCGGCGATCGGCCCGCAGGAGTCGGGCGAGCAGTCGTCGACCACGATGATCTCGAAGTCCTTGAACGACTGGCTCAGCACGGAGTCCAGACAGGCGGGCAGATACGCCTGGACCCGGAACGCGGGCACGATGACGGTGAACCGGGGCACTACACATCCATGGGTCGTTCGCGGGGACCAGGTGGCCCGCAAACGTCGGATGGAATGACAGGGTTACGCCGGGCGTGGCATTCGGGGGACGTACGCGGCGAAGCGGCCCGGTTCCGGGGAACCGGGCCGCTCCTGGTTGACGTACGGCCGTACGGCGGGTGCTATTTGACGGCGCCCGCCATGACGCCGGAGACGAACTGCCGCTGGAAGGCGAAGAACACCGCCAGCGGGATCACCATCGACACGAACGCGCCGGGGGCCAGGACGTCGATGTTGTTGCCGAACTGGCGCACCTGCTGTTGCAGCGCCACGGTGATCGGCGGCGACCCGGAGTCCGCGAAGATCAGCGCCACCAGCATGTCGTTCCACACCCACAGGAACTGGAAGATCCCGAGCGAGGCGATCGCCGGACCGCCCAGCGGCATCACGACCCGCGTGAACAGCCGGAGCTCGCCCGCCCCGTCGAGCCGGGCGGCCTCCAGCAGCTCGCGCGGGATCTCCGCGAAGAAGTTCCGCAGCAGGAAGATCGCGAACGGCAGCCCGAAGGCCGTGTGGAACAGCACCACCCCGAGCGTCGTCTCGAAGAGCCCGATGGCGCCGAAGAGCTCGGAGACCGGGATCAGAGCGACCTGCACCGGCACCACCAGCAACCCGACGACGAGCAGGAACCACCAGTCGCGTCCGGGGAACTCCATCCAGGCGAAGGCGTATCCGGCGAGCGAGCCGATCACCACCACCAGCACGGTGGACGGCACGGTGATCATGACCGTGCTCATGAGCGAGCCGGTGATCGTCGGGTCGTCCAGGAGGCGCCGGTAGTTGTCGAAGGTCAGCTCGGACGGAGCGGTGAGGACCGTCCACCAGCCGGTCGCCGCGATGTCCTGGGGTCCCCGCAGCGAGGAGAGGAGCAGGCCGATCGTCGGCATCAGCCAGAACAGGGCCACCAGGATCAGGACGACCCGCAGGACTCCGCCGCCGGCGCGTGCGGCGACCCGCACGGCCAGGGACGGCTTCGCGCGGAGCGGCTCTGGCGCTCGCTTCGCCCGCGCCCTCGGGGGGCGTGTCCCACGCGTGCTCATCGGCGTCCCTCCTTCCGGATACGCCGGATGTTGACCAGCATCACCGGGATCACCAGCAGCAGCAGAAGCACCGCGATGGCGCTTCCGACCCCCAGGTCCGCGTCCGTGCCGAACGAGGACCGGTACAGCTGGAGCGCCAGCACGTTCGCGTCGTCCTGCGAAGAGCCCGGGGCGATGATGAACACCAGGTCGAAGACCTTCAGCACGTTGATCATCAGCGTCACCAGGACCACCGCCAGGACCGGCGCCAGCAGCGGGACGGTGATCCGGCGGAACACCTGCCACTCGTTGGCGCCGTCCACCCGCGCCGCCTCCAGCAGCTCGCGCGGCAGGCCCGCCAGGCCCGCGGCGATCAGAACCATGGCGAACCCGGCCCACATCCACACGTAGCTGCCGATGATGGCGGGCGTCACCAAGGAGGGGCCGAGCCAGTCGACGCCGTTGTACGGCTCCCGGAAGTTGTCCGCGGGCAGACGAAGATGCGCTCCGTCCGCCGACGCGGGCAGGGTGAACACCCCGTCCGCCCCGGCCGTCGCGGTGGCGACGACCTCGCCGTCCCGTACCGCCTGGACCGTGAGCCCCTTCAGGCCCAGCTCCCGCGGGTCGACGACGTTGGGCTTGCCGCCGCCGCCCCGGGTGAAGTCCAGCCAGGCGGTGCCGGTGATCTCGCCCCCGGACGCCGCCGGGGCCCCGTCGGCCGGCCGTGCGTCGCCCGGCATCTTCGCCGGGGCCACGCCGACCAGCGGTACGCGCACCGGCTCGCCCGCGCGGATCGGCTGCTTGGACACGAAGTCTCCGTCGCCGTCCGCCGTGAAAGGGTGCACGGGCAGCGGGCGCGCCTTGGGGAACCCGGCGGCCTCGGAGAACGTGTCGTGCACCCCCACCGCGACGGCGTTGGCGACGCCGCGCTCGGGCGCCTGGTCGTACACCAGCCGGAAGATGATGCCCGCCGCGAGCATCGAGATCGCCATCGGCATGAAGACGATCAGCTTGAACGCGGTGCCCCAGCGGATGCGTTCGGTCAGAACCGCGAAGATCAGCCCCAGCGCGGTGGCGACCGTCGGGCCAAGGACCACCCAGATGGCGTTGTTCTTCACCGCCGTGACGATGGTCCTGTCGGTGAACAGGGCCCGGTAGTTGTCGATCCCGGCGAAGCCCGTGCCGGCCTGGTCGAGGAACGACCGGTAGACCGAGTACCCGATCGGATAGAGCACCAGTGCGCCGAGGAGCACCAGCGCGGGCAGCAGGAAGACCGCCGCGACGGCCCTGCGGGTGCCCGTCACCCCCCGGCGGGGCCTCTTCGGCCGGGACGGCGGCGGGTGCGGACTCGTGTCGTCGGCGGGGGGCACCGGGCCGGCGCCCCCCGCGGTCGCTGTCGTCACCGCGTCAGCTCTTGTACGCCTTGACCGCCGCGGACTCCAGCTGCTCCTGGGTTCCCGCGATGTCCTCCGGGTTCTTCAAGAAGTCCTGGAGGATCTTCCACTCGCCCTTCCCGGGCGTCCCGCCGAACGACTGCGGGGCCTGGTCGGACATGTCGAACCGGACGTCGTCGCCGGCCTGGACGAGCGCCTCGGCCATGGTGCGCTGCACGTCGTTCGGGTACGCGCTCAGATCCAGGCCCTTGTTCGGGGAGATGAACCCGCCCGCTTCCGCCCAGATCCTCGCGGCGTCGGCGGAGGCCAGCCAGGTCAGCAGCGCCTGCGCGCCCTTGGTCTCCGTCAACGCGATGGCCGCGTCGCCGCCGGTCACCACGGGCGCCTCCCCGCCGACCGCCGGGAACGGGAACACCTTGGCGTCCGTGCCGATCTCCGCCTCGGTCTGCGCGATGTTGACGGAGACGAAGTCCCCCTCGAAGACCATCGCGCCCTTGGGCTGGTCGCCCCCGGTGAACGTCTGCGTCACCGACGTCGGGAACTCCGTCTGCAAAGCCCCGTCCGCCCCGCCCGCGATCAGTTCGGGCCGGCCGAACAACTCGGCCAGCGTGGTCAGCGCGTCCTTCACGGACGGGTCCGTCCACGGGATCCCGTGGCGCGCCAGCTGGTCGTACTTCTCGGGGCCCGCCTGGGAGAGGTAGACGTTCTCGAACCAGTCGGTCAGCGTCCAGCCGTCCGCGCCGGCCACGGAGACCGGGGTGACGCCGGAGGCGGAGACGGTCTCCGCGGTGGTCAGGAAGTCCTTCCACGTCTTCGGCTCACTCGCCCCGGCGTTGTCGAACGCGGCGGCGTTGTACCAGATCAGCGACTTGTTGGCGGCCTTGAAATACACGCCGTACTGGGTGCCGTCCACCGCGCCGAGGTCCTGCCAGACCTGCGCGTAGTTCTGCTCGAGCTGGGCCCGCGCCTCGGGGCCGACCGGTTTCGCCCACTTCTTCGCCACCGCCTGCTGCACCGCGCCGACCTGCGGGATCATCGCCACGTCCGGCGGCTCCTGGCCCTTGATCTTCGTCCCCAGGAAGTTGACGATCGGGTCCTGCGCGGGGACGAAGCTGACGCTCGCGCCCGTACGCTTCTCGAACTCGTCCAGCACCTTGGTGAAGTTGGCCTGCTCGGGCCCCGTCCAGACCGCGGCGACCGAGACGCTCTCGCCGTCCAGTTTCGGTAACGTGACGGTGGGCGCGCCGTCCGCGCCCTTCCCGGAGCCGTCGCCCGTCGCCTTGCTGTCGTCGCCGTCGCCCCCGCAGCCGGTGAGCGCCAGAGCGCCGACCGCCGTGAGAACGAGTGCGGCCCTGCGTATCCGAAGGGTTGTGCGCATTCCTGCCCCGTCTCTCTTCTACGCGCCCGGTCACGTTCGCCTGGCCGGGCTGCGTCGTTCGTGCGCACAGTCCTACGCCGGGCGCACGGGCCCCGCAATACCGGCGGAGTACTCAACACGGTGATCGTGATGCCCTCGTGACGTCGCGTCAGCCACTGGCGGCGGGGGACGGGGCGCAGCCGGCCGGAGCGGGAAGCCGGGACGGGGGAGGTCAGGTCGGGAAGGGGACGAGGGCGGGCAGCGGCTCTGCGTTCACCGAACGCGCCGCGCGCTCCAGGGCGCTGGCGAGCAGGGCCAGGTCCGTCGGCCCGTTGCCCAGCTCCCTGACCGGCCGCCGGGTCGGCGGATCACCCATCCGCTCCCACTCCAGCGGGACGACGGTCGGCCGGAGCGTCGCCGTCCGGGGGATGCGGCCGGTGACCCGGCCACCCTGGAACGGCGTCACCCGGCCGTCCGGATGCCCGAGCCTGCCGCGCCCCGGAGCGGGCTCGTCCGGGGAGGGCGGCAGCACCGGTGCGTCCAGCACGACGCGCAGCCGGGCGCCCCGGGCCAGATCGGTGTCCTCCGTGCGGTCGGGGCGTGCGGAGGTGGCGACCAGGTGGACCCCGAGCCGCCCGCCGTCCCGGGCCACCGCCTCCAGCGCCCGCACCACCGAGCCGGCGCCGGGCCGGCCGGGGCTGCCGAGCGCCGGGGCGACCAGGGCGTCGAAGTCGTCGGCGAGGACGACGAGGCGGGGCAGCGGGGGCGGCCCCGGCGTCTCGGCCCGCGCGGCGGGGCGCAGCCGCAGGGCGCCGCTGGCCGGGGACTCCAGGTCGCCCCGCCGCTCCGCGCCGCTCGGCGACCGCGGCCCCACGACCCGCTGGGGCGCCTCCTGCCGGGCGTGCCGCTCGTGCCAGGCGGCGAAGTCCAGGTCGCCGAGCAGCTCGGCGCGCCGTTTCAGCTCACCGCCCAGCGCCTGGGCGAACTCCCGCATCCGGACCGGGTCGGACGCCACCAGGTGCGTGAAGGCGTGCGGCAGCTCCGTACAGGGGAGCAGCCCCTCGCCGCGCTCCCCGTGCTCGCCGCCGGAACCGTCGACGAGCAGGATGCCGAGCCGGTCGGGCCGGGCCGCGGAGGCGAGGGACGCGGCGACGGCCCGGAGCAGCTCCGTACGGCCGCTGCCCGGCGGTCCCTCGATCAGCATGTGCGGCCCCTCGTCGGCGAGATCGACGCTGAGCGCGCCGTGGGGGCCCGCGCCGAGCACGAGGACCGGCCGCCCGGCGTGCGGGGCGGCGGCCGGGGCCCCGCACTCCTGCTCGCCGGTCCGCTGCCCCGCCCCGGGACGCCCGTCGCTCCCGGAGCGCCACACCCCCGGATACGGCGTGCGGCCGGAGTCGTGGGGGTCCACGGCGGGACGCGGCACGCGGTCCGGGTCGTGGGCGCCCGCGGCCGGATACGGCGTGCGGCCGGAGTCGTGGGGGTGCGGGGAGGAGACGGCCGTGCGCTGCGGGCCGATGCGGGGCCCCGCGCTGAGCGTGCGGCCGGAACCGGGCCCGTCCCCGTCCGTACGCCCCGGGGGCGCCGCCGGCCCCCGGGGCGTCGAGGCGCCCGGCTGGGCCTCCGCCGTGGACGCCCAACGGGCCATGAGGGAGGCCGGAGTGGCGCGGGCCAGGCCCAGCTCGTCCAGCAGCCGGGCGGACGGCGGCAGCGCAGCGGTCGTCGGCCGGCCCGCCAGCACGGCCGAGCCCTCCTCGCGCAGGGGGGCCAGGGCCCGCCCGAACCGCTCGGCCCAGGCCGCCGACACCGCGTCGACCGCGGCGACCGTGCCGTGCCCCGCGGCCTGCCCGCCCGCGGTGCGCAGCAGGCGCAACGCCGTGGCGACGTCGCCGCTCAGCATCGCGACCGCCCCGCACTCGCGGAAGGCGACGGAGGCCCGGCAGGCGGCCTCGTACGTCGCGGCCACCGGGGACGTGGGAGAGGCGGCCGGGGTCTCGGCCAGGCAGATCAGATGGATGCCGGCCGCCGCCCCGGCTCCGGCCAGCCGGGCCGTGGCCTCGCGCAGCGCGGCCGTACCGGGGTCGCCGTCCAGGACGACCACCGTGTGCGGACCCGTGTGCTCGCGGGCGGCGGCGGCCACCGCGGCCCGGTCCAGATGGGGCCAGTCGGGGCCGAGCGGGCCCTCGTCGAGGCGGCGCACCAGCTCCGCCGTACGGGCGGTCGCCTGCTCGTGGTCGTAACCGAGGAGCAGCCGGCAGTCCTGTCCGTGCAGGGGACGCAGATGCGGCAGCCACCCGAGCCAGGCCCACTCCCGTCGCCGCTCCTCCAGGGTGCGGGAGCGGTCCGTGCTGAGGAGGACGATCTCCAGGTCGAACGGGGAGTGCAGCGCCGCGAGCTGCGCCACCGCGGAGCGGGCCAGCCCCGCCAGCCGGGCGCGCGGGCCGGTCAGCCCCAGCGATCCGGCCTCCCGCAGCCCCACGGTCACCGGGACGCCGGGCACCTCGGCCCGGTCCGTCGTCCCCAGCCGCATCACCAACGCCTCCGGGTGCCCCGCGTGGCGCTCCCACAGCCGGGGCCCGGGGCCGAGCGCGGTGAGCAGCACGGCCGCCGGGTCCGGCCAGGTGCCCGCGGGCGCGGACGGCACGGCGGAGAAGGGCGCGAGCGGGGAGGCGGGGGACGCCAGGCGCCCGGCCCCGGCGGCAGAGGAGCCGTCCCAGCCGCCTCTGGGGTCGTCCGGGTCGCCGGGCGCCGGGGGGCCGTGGAGGTCGTCGGGGGTGTGCGGCCGGCCGGGCTGACGCGCCGCTCCGCGGCGCTCCGGGGCCGACTGCTCGCCTCTGCCGCCCGTGAGCCGCCGGGCCCAGGCGCCTATCCCGCGCCGGGGCGCCCGGACGGTGTCGAACTGCTCGCCGCGGGCGTGGGCGCCGTGCTCAGGTCCTGTGTCCGGCGCGGCGTCGCCCTGCTCCGGCCAGGGGGCGTCATGGGCCGCGGGGGAGGGCAGGCCGTGTGCGGGGGCCGCCCCGGGGGCGCCGTGGCGGTGGGCGGCGCTGGGCGGGCCGGGGGCGTGGGCCGGGGCGGGCCGCTCCGCGTCGGCGCGGGGCACTCGCAGGTGCCCCTCGCCGTCCGGGGCGGTCGGCAGCGTCGCCGCGGGGGAGCCCGCCGTGAGCCGGAGGGTCGATTCGCCGAGCCGCAGCAGCGCGCCGGGGGCGAGGCGGACCGGCCGGTCCCGCACCTCGACGCCGTCCAGCGAGGTGCCGTTCGTAGAACCGAGGTCGGCGACCGAGACCCGGCCGTCCTCGGAGACCGTCACCGCGCAGTGCAGCCGGGACACGTCCGGGTCGTCGAGCGGGACGTCCGCGTCGGCGGAGCGGCCGATGCGGATCTGCCCGCCGTGCAGCAGGTGGACCCCGCCCGCGTCCGGCCCGGCGACCACGTGCAGCTGGGCGGGGACGGGGTCGTCCGTCACCTCGTCCTCGCCGGGGACCTGGAGCGAGAGCACCGCGCCGTCCACCAGAGGCGGCTCCCCCAGCGCGATGCGGTGCGCGTCCAGCCTCTCCCGTCCCGCGAAGAGCACCACCGCCCCGCCGCCCTGGGAGCTGTCGGGGCCCGACACGGCGGAGGCCAGCGAGGAGGCGACGGCCGCCAGGGCCGTGCCGGCGGGGGCGGTGACGAGCACGTCACAGGTGCGCGCCGGGGTCTGGCCGCTGCGCGGCGCGAGGACGGTCAGCCGGATCTGCATCGCCGTCGGCGGTCCCTTCTGCGCGGGGTGCCCGGCAGGGGAGCGCCCTGTGATGCCCCCCACCCGGCACGGTTCCCCACCCGGCACGGACACGTCGTCCGTACAGGTCGTCACGGACCGCGAGACTCAAGAGCTCGCGGATTCGTGCTGGAGGCATCCTTGCACCTGCCGCCGACAACACGCCCGACGGTCACCTTTAAATGATCTTGAATGGTCGGCTGTGGGCGCAAAAGTGCCTGCTTGCGTCCGGATACCGCCGCTCGGAGGGTCTTGGCGGGGAATCGCCTGCCCTGTACCGAGCAGTAGGGGCACACCTGTGCGATGGTCGCCGGGCAGGTGGGGACGCGCCCGTACGCCGATCAGAGCTGTCCGTGACCTACCTGAGACCGACCTGCGGGGACCGGGCGGCAACCTCTCGCCCGGTTCGCGCGTCTTCTCCCCGAACCGCGCCCCTCCGGTGCGCCTTTCGGCGGCACTAGAGTGGGCCGGAACATCCGGGCGGGCCGGGGGGACCGCAAGCACCACGATCAGCAGGGAGCGCATGACGTGCGGCCGGTAGGCAGCAAGTACCTGCTCGAGGAGCCGCTCGGACGCGGCGCCACGGGCACCGTCTGGCGAGCCCGCCAGCGGGAGACCGCGGGCGCCGAGGCAGCCGTCGCGGGCCAGCCCGGCGAGACCGTGGCGATCAAGGTCCTCAAGGAAGAGCTGGCCAACGACGCCGACGTCGTGATGCGGTTCCTGCGGGAGCGCTCGGTGCTGCTGCGGCTCACGCACCCCAACATCGTGCGCACCCGTGACCTCGTCGTCGAGGGCGATCTCCTCGCCCTGGTGATGGACCTGGTCGACGGCCCCGACCTGCACCGCTACCTCCGTGACAACGGCCCGCTCACCCCGGTCGCCGCCGCCCTGCTCACCGCGCAGATCGCGGACGCGCTCGCCGCCAGCCACGCGGACGGCGTCGTCCACCGCGACCTCAAGCCCGCCAACGTGCTGCTCGACGAGCGCGACGGCCGGATGCACCCGATGCTCACCGACTTCGGCATCGCGCGCCTGGCCGACTCCCCGGGCCTGACCCGCACCCACGAGTTCGTCGGCACCCCGGCCTACGTCGCGCCGGAGTCCGCCGAAGGCCGCCCGCAGACCTCCGCCGTCGACGTGTACGGCGCGGGCATCCTGCTGTACGAGCTGGTCACGGGCCGCCCGCCGTTCGCCGGGGGCACCGCCCTCGAAGTCCTGCACCGCCACCTCAGCGAGGAGCCCCGTCGCCCCAGCACCGTCCCCGCACCGCTGTGGACGGTCATCGAGCGCTGCCTGAGCAAGGACCCGGACCGGCGGCCCAGCGCCGAGAGCCTGGCCCGCGGCCTGCGTACGGTCGCCGAGGGCGTCGGCGTCCACGCGAACTCGGCCCAGATCGCGGCCGCGGAGGGGGTGGGCGCCCTGCTCGCCCCCGACCCGGCGCCCGCCGCCGTCCCCGAGGCCCCGGGAGCGGCCGACCCCACGCAGGTGCTGCCGGGCGCCGCGGGCTCGTACGACCCCGCCGCCCCCACCAGCGTGCTCCAGCAGACGCCGGGGCAGGGGGGCGCGGGGCAGGGGGACCCCGGCCACGCCGACCCGACCGCCGTCATGCCGCCCGTGCCGCGCTCCGACGGGCCGCCGCAGCCGGACGGCCCGCACCCCTGGCAGTCCCAGCTCCAGGCGGCCCGCGACCGCAACGAGCAGACCCAGGTCCAGTACCTCGACCCGAGCCAGGACCCGCTGCGCCGCCGCCCCCAGCGCCAGGCGCCCCCGCAGCATCAACAGCCCCCGCAGCACCCGCCGCGCCACCAGCCGCCGCAACACCATCAGCAGCCGCCGCAGCGCCGCCAGCCGCCTCCGCAGCAGCACCAGCCTCAGCCCTACCAACAGCCGCAACAGCCCCAGCGGCAGCAGTACACGCCTCCGCAGCCGCCGCCCCAGCAGCCCGCCCCGCGGCAGCCGAGGGAGCCGCGACCGCCGAGGCAGCGCAGCGCCAACCCCATGCGCATCCCCGGCCTCGGCTGCCTCAAGGGCTGTCTGTTCACCGTGGTGCTGCTGATCATCGCCGGCTGGCTCATCTGGGAACTGACCCCGCTCCAGGACTGGGTCGCCCAGGGCAAGGGCTACTGGGAGGCGATCGGCGACGCGATCGGCACCGTCACCGACTGGGTCTCCGAGCTCACGGACAGCACCGGAAGCGGCGCCTGACCCGTCATCCCGTCCCTTTGTCGACTTCTCCGGGGCGATATGCCCCGGAGAAGTGGAGCTTGGCGCCATCCAGGGCACGCGACACCCCGAACGCCGCGTAACTTTGTCGACCGGGGGTCCACCGCCAGCCGCTGAGGGAGCAGTCTTGGCACGGAATATCGGCAGCCGGTACACCGCCCACCAGATCCTGGGGCGCGGCAGCGCCGGCACGGTGTGGCTCGGCGAAGGGCCCGAGGGCCCGGTCGCCATCAAGCTGCTCCGCGAGGACCTCGCGTCCGACCAGGAGCTCGTGGGCCGCTTCGTGCAGGAGCGCACCGCCCTGCTCGGACTCGACCACCCGCACGTGGTCGCCGTCCGGGACCTCGTCGTGGACGGCAACGACCTCGCCCTGGTCATGACGCTGGTACGCGGCACCGACCTGCGCACCCGCCTGGACCGTGAACGCCGGCTCGCCCCCGAGGCCGCCGCCGCGATCATCGCGGACGTCGCCGACGGACTGGCCGCCGCGCACAGGACCGGAGTGGTCCACCGGGACGTCAAGCCGGAGAACATCCTGCTCGACATGGAGGGACCGCTCGGCCCCGGCGGCGCCCACCCCGCCCTGCTCACCGACTTCGGCGTCGCCAAGCTGATCGACACCCCGCGCCGCACCAAGACCACGAAGATCATCGGCACGCCCGACTACCTGGCCCCCGAGATCGTCGAGGGCCTCCCGCCGCGCGCCGCCGTCGACATCTACGCCCTGGCGACCGTGCTCTACGAACTCCTCGCCGGATTCACCCCCTTCGGCGGCGGCCACCCCGGCGCGGTCCTGCGCCGCCACGTCACCGAGACCGTCGTCCCGCTCCCCGGCATCCCCGAGGAGCTCTGGCAGCTCCTCGTGCAGTGCCTGGCCAAGGCTCCCGCCTCCCGGCTGCGCGCCTCGGAGCTCGCCGTACGGCTGCGCGACCTGCTCCCCCTGCTGGCCGGCATACCCCCGCTGGACGTGGACGAGCCCGGTGCGGAGGAGAGCGAACAGCGACCCCCGGCCTACGACGAGCAGCAGTACACCCCGGCCGCGGAGGAGCCGCGCCGCCGCGGGGCGGTCCCGCTGGTGCCCGGCTCCGCGCCCGACTCCAACCGCGACACCCACACGAGCATGCGCGTCCCCGCCCCGGACGAACTCTCCGGAGGCCCTCTCGGCACGGCCCGCGCCCCCCGGGCCCCGGGCCGCCCCCGGCCCGGCTCCGCCCGCAACAAGGCGGCCGCCGTCCGCAAACGCCGTCTCACCCTCGGCATCGCCGCCGCCGCGCTGTGCGGGGCCGTCGCCGTGGGCGGCTGGCTCGCGGCCGACGGCGGCGGGGGGGAGCCCACACCCCAGGACAGCGAGAACTCGGCCCCGGCCGCCCCGTAACAGGCCCCGCGAGCCCTGCGGAGAGCCTTCACGAGGCCTCGGCCGGCCCGCGGAACCACCGGACCACCGGGCCGGCCCGGTGCCCGGTGCGCGGGCGAGGGCGAGCTTCATCGGCCCAGCCGTTACGCTGGTCCCGTGGCAGTCGTCGATATTTCCGAAGAGCTGAAGTCCCTCTCCTCGACCATGGGGTCGATCGAGGCCGTCCTGGACCTGGATGCGCTGAGGGCGGACATCGCCGCGCTCGAGGAGCAGGCAGCGGCGCCGTCCCTGTGGGACGACCCGGACGCAGCCCAGAAGATCACCAGCAAGCTTTCCCATCTCCAGGCTGAGGTCCGCAAGGCCGACACCCTGCGCGGCCGCATCGACGATCTCGGAGTCCTTTTCGAGCTCGCCGAGGACGAGGGCGACGCCGACGCGCTCGCAGAGGCCGAGGCCGAGCTGGAGTCGGTGAAGAAGGCCCTGGACGAGATGGAGGTCCGCACCCTCCTGTCCGGCGAGTACGACGCCCGCGAGGCGCTCGTCAACATCCGGGCCGAGGCCGGCGGCGTGGACGCGGCCGACTTCGCCGAGAAGCTCCAGCGCATGTACATCCGCTGGGCCGAGCGGCACGGCTACAGGACCGAGGTCTACGAGACGTCGTACGCCGAAGAGGCCGGCATCAAGTCGACCACCTTCGCCGTCCAGGTCCCCTACGCCTACGGCACCCTCTCGGTCGAGCAGGGCACCCACCGCCTGGTCCGGATCTCGCCCTTCGACAACCAGGGCCGCCGTCAGACGTCCTTCGCGGGCGTCGAGGTGCTCCCGGTCGTCGAGAAGACCGACCACATCGAGATCGACGAAACCGAGCTGCGCGTCGACGTGTACCGCTCCTCGGGCCCCGGCGGGCAGGGCGTCAACACCACCGACTCCGCGGTCCGGCTGACCCACCTGCCGACCGGCATCGTCGTCTCCTGTCAGAACGAGCGCTCGCAGATCCAGAACAAGGCGTCCGCTATGAACGTCCTCCAGGCGAAGCTCCTTGAGCGCCGCCGCCACGAGGAGCAGGCCAAGATGGACGCGCTCAAGGGCGACGGCGGCAACTCCTGGGGCAACCAGATGCGTTCCTACGTCCTTCACCCCTACCAGATGGTCAAGGACCTGCGTACGGAGTTCGAGATCGGCAACCCCGAAGCGGTCTTCAACGGCGAGATCGACGGCTTCCTGGAAGCGGGCATCCGCTGGCGCAAGCAGGGCGAGAAGTAGCTCCCCCAGCAGGCGGATCGGGCCCGGACAGGCGACTGTCCGGGCCCTCCTCTCGTTGCGGCACACGCGGCCCGCCGGAGAGGCGCGGTGCCCGATGCGTCACAGTCATGCTTCCGAATAGCTGTCAAGAACCCTCATATCAGGGTGTAGTTCTCGGAATGACCTTGACGTAATCCTTAACTCTGGCCAGGGTGCTAGAGCAGCATGCGTATGTCTGGGGCGGGAGTGAACCGGGGGCGGGCGGGGTGACCACGACGCGACGTGGGCCCATCCGAAGCGATTCCCCGCAGAGCCGCGGACCGCAGGGCGCTGCTCCACTGACACGAGATCGGCTACTGGGGGTAGCAACACATGACGAAGAAGACGCGTATGCGCGTCGCGCGGATAGCCGCTGGTGCGGTTATTGCCGCGGGTGCCTCGCTGACCGCGGCCGGCGCGGCACAGGCACTGGAGTTCGGTGTCGACGGCGGCGACACCGGCCTCACCACCACCGCGTCGCCTCTGAGCGAGGAAAACCCGGCGGGCGGCGCTGACGAGGGCGCCTCCGGCGCGAACCCTGCCGGCGGAGCCGACGTGGGCGGTTCCGGTGACCAGGGTGGCGCGGGTGACCAGGGTGGTTCCGGTGACCAGGGTGGCTCTGGCGATCAGGGTGGCGCGGGTGACCAGGGTGGTTCCGGTGACCAGGGTGGCGCGGGTGACCAGGGTGGTTCCGGCGATCAGGGTGGCGCGGGTGACCAGGGTGGTTCCGGTGACCAGGGTGGCGCGGGTGACCAGGGTGGTTCCGGTGACCAGGGTGGCGCGGGTGACCAAGGCGGCACCGCCACTTCCGGCACGACGGGCACCACGGGTACGACCGGAACCACGGGCACCACGGGCACGACCGGAACGACGGGCACCACGGGAACGACGGGCACCACGGGCACGACCGGAACGACGGGCACCACGGG
>NZ_JBBBEN010000103.1:61884-202355 GCF_037137275.1 Streptomyces pratensis
GGAACGACGGGCACCACGGGCACGACCGGAACGACGGGCACCACGGGCACGACCGGAACGACGGGCACCACGGGCACGACCGGTACCACCGGCACCACCGGCTCCGCGACCGGTGGCAACGACGTCGGTACCTGCACTGTCGACCTCGACGGCGCCGAGTGCGTCGACAACACGGACACCGACAGCGTCGGCAACAAGCCGGTCGAGCAGAGCAAGGGCAAGGAAGAACTCGCCGAGACGGGCGCGGCCGAGACGACCTTCCTGGTCGTGGGCGCCGCCACGATGATCGCCGGCGGCATCGGCTTCCGCATCCTGCCGCGTCTGGTGGGCGGCGGCCGTACGGTCGCCTAGTCCCCTACGGGCCCGCGACGGCCCTCAGCGGGAGCACCAGGGGCCGTGAGGGCCGCAGCGCACACAAGGGGCTCGGGAGGGCATTGACCGCCTCCCGAGCCCCTTGCTGTGCGCTGCGGCCCACCGGCCTGCCTGTACGCGCGGTGTGCAAAGCCGTACGGTACGCCGACACCGGGGCGTATCCCCACGGCGAGGGACGGCCGTCAGGGGCCGCGCCAAGGGCTGGGGCGCCGGGTCAGGCCGCCTGGTGCGCCAGCAGCGCGAGCGCCGTCAACAGGACCACCATCAGGACGATCAGCGTGAGGGGACTCATCCCGGCGAACGGGCCCTGACCCTGCTCCTCCAGCATCTGCTGTCGCACGGCACGGCAGACACGGCAACGGCCCTCGCTCACGGGCGCCGCGCAGTTCGCGCACACCAGTCGGTCATAGGTCATGCGCATTCCTCCTCCCGCGCGGCGGAGCCGCTTGTTCCCATTCTCTCCGCACAACGCTCCGGGGAACACGACTGTTCCCCTCACCACTGTGCCAGCTCGCGTCGCGTTCGGCGCGGCCCGCAGGGCACCGCCCGCGGGGGGCTGTCCCGCTGCGGGGACAGACCCGCCATAAAACGCCCATGGGGGGACGCCGCCTGCGCGCGTGAGCCCGGTTCGCGTATGGTCACGCTCACCTACTCCCGGACGACCGTGGTGCATCCGTGATCCGATTCGACAACGTCTCCAAGACCTACCCGAAGCAGAACCGACCGGCTCTGCGCGATGTCTCACTGGACATCGAGAAGGGTGAGTTCGTCTTCCTGGTGGGCTCCTCCGGCTCCGGCAAGTCGACCTTCATGCGGCTGATCCTGCGCGAGGAGCGCGCCAGCACGGGCGCGGTCCATGTGCTCGGCAAGGACCTCGCGCGGCTCTCCAACTGGAAGGTGCCGCAGATGCGCCGCCAGCTGGGCACCGTCTTCCAGGACTTCCGCCTGCTGCCCAACAAGACGGTCGCGCAGAACGTGGCCTTCGCGCAGGAGGTCATCGGCAAGCCCCGCGGTGAGATCCGCAAGGCCGTGCCCCAGGTCCTCGACCTCGTCGGCCTCGGCGGCAAGGAGGAGCGGATGCCCGGCGAGCTCTCCGGCGGTGAACAGCAGCGCGTGGCCATCGCCCGCGCCTTCGTCAACCGCCCCATGCTGCTGATCGCGGACGAGCCGACCGGCAACCTCGACCCGCAGACCTCTGTCGGCATCATGAAGCTGCTGGACCGGATCAACCGGACGGGCACCACCGTGATCATGGCGACCCACGACCAGAACATCGTCGACCAGATGCGCAAGCGCGTCATCGAGCTCGAACAGGGCCGTCTCGTCCGTGACCAGGCGCGCGGCGTCTACGGCTACCAGCACTGACCGAGGGGCCGCGGCCCCTCGCGCATTTCGAGCATCGAGTACTTGAAAGGACGCCATGCGCGCCCAGTTCGTCCTGTCGGAGATCGGCGTCGGTCTCCGTCGCAACCTCACGATGACCTTCGCCGTCGTGGTCTCCGTCGCCCTCTCGCTCGCCCTGTTCGGCGGCGCGCTGCTGATGCGCGAGCAGGTCAGCACGATGAAGGACTACTGGTACGACAAGGTCAACGTCTCGATCTTCCTCTGCAACAAGAACGACGCCAAGGACATGCCCAAGTGTGCCAAGGGCGCTGTCACCACGGAGCAGAAGAAGCAGATCAAGGCCGACCTGGAGAAGATGGAGGCCGTCGAGAAGCCGGTCCACTTCGAGACGGTCGACGAGGCGTACAAGCACTACCAGGAGCAGTTCGGCGACTCCCCGATGGCGGGCAACATCACGCCCGACCAGATGCAGGAGTCGTTCCGGGTCAAGCTGAAGGACCCCGAGAAGTACAAGGTCGTCGCGACGGCCTTCGCGGGACGTGACGGCGTGCAGTCCGTCCAGGACCAGCGGTCCATCCTGGACAACCTCTTCGAGCTGATGAACGGCATGAACGTCGTCGCGATCTACGTGATGATCCTGATGCTGGTCATCGCGCTGATCCTGATCGTCAACACCGTGCGCGTCTCGGCGTTCAGCCGGAGACGCGAGACGGGCATCATGCGCCTCGTGGGGGCCTCCGGCTTCTACATCCAGGCCCCCTTCATCATGGAGGCGGCCGTCGCCGGTCTGATCGGCGGCGTACTGGCGTGCGCGATGCTGCTCGGCGGCCGGTACTTCCTCATCGACGGCGGTCTCGCGCTCCAGGAGAAGCTGAACCTCATCGACTTCATCGGCTGGGACGCGGTGCTCACCAAGCTTCCGCTGGTGCTCGCGATCGGTCTGCTGATGCCCGCCGTCGCCGCTCTCTTCGCGTTGCGCAAGTACCTGAAGGTGTGACATGTGCCCCCTGGGGCGTGCGCACGAGTGCCCGCGCGCCCCAGAGGGCCTGTCCTAGACTCGTCGCCATGTCGGGCTCTGCGCACCGCTTCCGGCCCCGCGACCTCCGCCGCGGGGCGTTCCTGACATTGGCCTTCGGGTGTGCTCTGGCCACCGGGGCGGTGACCGGCTCGCTGCCGCGGACGCCCCCGCCCCGTCCCGATGTACAGGCCCGTGCCGTCTCCTCCGCCGTGGCCCCGGTCGACCGCGAGGAGATCGAGGACGCCGCCGCGGCGGCGGCGGCCGACGGGAAGTCCGTGAAGGACGCCGCCGGAGAGGTCGTCAGCCGCAGCGGCGACCGCTGGGGCGCGGTCTACGACGAGCGGGAGTTCGAGGAGTTCGAGCAGGCGCTGGACGGCTCGTACACCGGCGTCGGGCTCTCCGCCCGGCGCACGGACGACGGCGACGTCAGTGTGTCCCGGGTCCAGCCGGGCGGGCCCGCTGACCGGGCCGGCATCCGCGCCGGGGACCTGCTGCGCACCCTGGACGGCCGCCGCGTCGACCGGCGCCCGGTCGCGGAGGTCGTCGCGTTACTGCGCGGTGACGGTACCGGAGCGGCCGAGGGCAGCCGGGTGGAGGTCGGGCTCCAGCGCGGCGACCGGAGCTGGACGGAGACCCTGGTGCGGGCTCGGCTGACCACGGAGACGGTCACGGTGAAGCGGCTGGGTTCCGCGCCCTCCGCAGCGGTTCTGATCAAGGTCGCCGGCTTCACCAAGGGTGCGGGGGCCGAGGTCCGGGAGGCGGTCAGGACCGCACCCGGCGACGCGGGGATACTGCTCGACCTGCGCGCCAATTCCGGGGGTCTGGTCGCCGAGGCCGTCGTCGCGGCCTCCGCCTTCCTGGACGGCGGGCTGGTGGCCACCTACGACGTGCGCGGGGAGCAGCGCGCCCTGTACGCGGACCCGGGCGGGGACACGGACCGGCCTGTCGTGGTCCTGGTGGACGGGGGCACGATGAGCGCCGCCGAGCTGCTGACCGGTGCGCTCCAGGACCGGGGCCGCGCGGTCACCGTCGGTTCGCCGACCTTCGGCAAGGGCTCCGTGCAGATGCCGAGCAGGCTCCCGGGCGGTTCGGTGGCCGAACTGACCGTCGGCCACTACCGCACGCCGGGCGGCCGCAACGTCGACGGCCAGGGCATCACACCCGACCTCGTGGTGCACGAGAGGGCCCAGCAGCGGGCCGAGACGGTATTGAGTGGCCTCGGGGGCGGGTCGTAGTGCGAAAATGACCGCACTATGGCGAAGGAAAAAGACACCGGGCGCAAGATGGTCGCGCAGAACAAGAAGGCGCGGCACGACTACACGATCCTCGACACCTACGAGTGCGGTCTCGTCCTCATGGGCACGGAGGTCAAGTCCCTGCGCATGGGGCGGGCCTCGCTGGTCGACGGCTTCGTGCAGATCGACGACCACGAGGCGTGGCTGCACAACATCCACGTCCCCGAGTACGTCCAGGGCACCTGGACCAACCACGCGGCCAAGCGGAAGCGCAAGCTGCTGCTGCACCGGGCCGAGATCGACAAGCTGGCGTCGAAGTCGCAGGAGACGGGCCACACCATCGTGCCGCTCGCGCTGTACTTCAAGGACGGCCGGGTCAAGGTCGAGATCGCGCTCGCGAAGGGCAAGAAGGAGTACGACAAGCGCCAGACGCTCCGCGAGAAGCAGGACACGAGGGAGACGAACCGCGCCATCGCGGCGGCCCGCCGTCGGCAGCGGAACGCCTGATCGGGGCCCCGCTCCGGCGGGGCCGGCGGCCCCGGCCGGAATAGGCTGGCATCGTCCGGCGTTGTTCACGTACGATGGGTCCTGCACCTCGGCGAAGGTGCGCGATTTGAAAAATCAACATGGGGATGATCGGTTTCGACAGCGGATGTCGAAGCAGGGGAAGCGAGTCGAGGAAGCGGCAATGATCTCGTAAACCATATGTCGCAAACAATAATCGCCAATTCCAAGCGCGATTCCTCCGCCTTCGCCCTCGCTGCCTAATTAGCAGCTAAGCGAAGACTCTGCGGAGTGTCAGCCCGGGTTTGATCCCGACCCGGATCCTGGCATCAACTAGGGATCTAAACTTCTCGGCCCGGCCACGGGGCCGAGAAGGAAATCAAACAGTGGCTGGGCCTGTCGGAGGCTTGTTCGCGTGACCTCCGGGGCCGAGAAAAGCGCAGCGAACTGCACTCGGAGAAGCCCTGGTTCCGCACCGTTGGACGCGGGTTCGATTCCCGCCATCTCCACCACCCCATGTAAGCCTCCGCCCCGCGTGTTCACTCGCGGGGCGGAGGCTTTTCCCATGGCCGCGACCGGACCCGGCCGCCCGGTCGGGACTTCCGTACGGGGTCGGCGAGAGCGGCCCGGCTTTCGCGGCCGCACTCGTCCGGGACCGTGCTGCCCAGCCGTGGCAGGCCGCTGACAGGTGGTGATTGCGGGAGCCGCCCCGTCACCGCGCGCCCGACCCGCCTGGCGGTTCCGCGCCCGGCCCGCCCACCGGACGCGCCCGCGATGGCCAGGGCCAGGCCCGCCGCGCACAGGGGGGCCGCGTAGCCGGGCACCGTTCCGGCATGCTCGACCAGCCAGCCGCCGGTCGCCGCGCCGGCCGCGACCCCGCCCAGCAGAGCGGTCACCGCCAGCGTCATTCCCTCGTTCAACTGGCCGGCGGGTGTCGCCCGTTGGATCAGCGTCATGCCCGTGACCATGGTCGGGGCCGTCGCCGCGCCCGCCAGCAGCAGACAGAGCGCCAGGAGGGGCAGGGAGGCGGCTTGGGCGACGGCCAGCAGCGGCAGGGACATCAGCGCCGTCATGGCGGTCAGGCAGAGCAGCAGCCGGAGACGGACGTCGCGGGCGGGCCGCAGCGATCCGTAGACGAGGCCCGCCGCACACGACCCCGCCGCCTGGAGCGCCAGGATCGCGCCCCCGGCATGGGCGATGGAGACGACCTCCAGCGCCCCGAACACCGCCCCCGTGGCGAGGAAGACGGCGAGCAGCGCGGGCGTCCCCGGGGTGCGCAGAGGCGAGAGAGCATTCCGCGTACGGGGCGTGGCGGGCGGTTCGGTGGCCCGCTGGGCGGCGAAGAGGAGCACGCCGCTCATCAGCAGCACGGCGCCCGCCAGGGTGCCCGCCTCCGGGAACAGTGCCCCGCAGAGCGTCGCGGCGAGGACCGGGCCGAGCATGAAGCAGAGCTCGTCGGCGGCCTGCTCGAAGGAGTTGGCGGTGTGCAGGGCCGCGGGGTCGCCCCGGTGCAGACGCGCCCAACGGGCCCGGGACATTCCGCCGGTGTTGGGGGTCGTGGCGGTGGCGGCGTACGCGGCGAAGAGCGTCCAGGCCGGGGCGTCGTGGCGCACGCAGAGCACCAGCGCCAGGGACCCGAGTACGGCGATGGCGGTGGCGGGCACGGCGACTCGCGCCTGCCCGTAGCGGTCCACGAGCCGTGCGGTGAAGGGCGCGACGAAGGCCGTCGCGGCGAGCCCGGTCGCTGTGACGGCCCCGGCCAGGGCGTACGACCCGCGGGACCCAGCGATCATGATGACCGCGCTGACGCTGAACATCCCCATCGGAAGCCGGGCGATCAGGCTGCCCGCGAAGAAGGCGCGCACGCCGGGCGCCGCCAGCAACCGGAGGTAGGGGCCTGCCGGCCGTCGTGCGCGTACGGCGCCCGGCGCCGAGCGCGGGGCCGCGACCAGCTGCCCGCCGGAGACGGCGAACAGGGGGGTGGCGGCACAGGCGGCGGGGAGGGCGGCCCGGACCGGCCGGCGGGGCGGGACGGTGCGCGTGGCCGGGGGCGGATCGGGCCGGGCGGAGGGCCGCGGGGAGCGGGCCGCGGGCAGGGGCATGGAACCAGGCTCACCGCACCCCGCCGCCCGGGTCCAACACCTCTCCGGGCCGATTCACGCGGCTGTGTTGTGAGCGGTGTCCCGCGTTGTAGATTCGCGGGCGTGCCCGCCTCCGACACCGACCCCCGGCTCCTGCGCGCCTTCCTCGCCGTCGCGCAGGAGCTGCACTTCACCCGTGCCGCCGCCCGTCTCTTCGTCGCCCAGCAGGCGCTGAGCCGGGACGTCCGGCGGCTGGAGCGCGAACTCGGCGCCGAGCTGTTCGTCCGCACCACCCGCCGGGTCGCCCTCACCCCGGACGGCGAGCGCCTCCTGCCCTACGCCCGCCGGGTCCTCGACGCGCACGCCGAGCTGACCGACGCCTTCGGCGAAGCCGCCGCCCGGCCGCTGCTCGTCGACCTGAACAGCGACGGGTCGACCGGGGCCCGGGTGCTGGCGCGGGCTCGCGAGCTGGTCCCGGAGTGCGAGCTGATGGCCCGGTTCGAGTCCGGACTGACCTGGGCCGCCGCCGAGATCCTGGCCGGACGGCTCGACGCCTCGTTCGGCCGGGCCGCGGGACTGGCCCCCTCCGTGCGCGCGGAGCTGTCCGTGCAGCCCGTGCGGTACGAGCCGATGGCCCTGATGCTGCCGGCCGCGCACCCTCTCGCCGCGCGGGAGGAGATCGCGCTGTCCGAGCTGGCCGGACAGACCGTCTACGCGGGAGCCGGCAACGAACGGACCCTGGAGTGGACGGACCTCGCCGCGCGGCTGTTCGCGGACCGGGGCATCGAGCTGGCCCCGCCCATCCCGCTCGCGGTGGGCGTGGCCGAATTCCAGCGGGTGACCGCGAAGGCAGGGCACCCCGTGCTGGCGGTCCTCGGCTTCCCACCGCTGCCGGGGACGGTGCTGCGCCCGCTCGTCGGACCCGTTCCGCTTTCGCCGGTGGCCCTGGTCTGGCGCCGGGGCCTGCGGCACCCCGGAGTGGACGCGTTGCGGAGGGCCACAGACCAGTTGGCAGCCGAGGAAGGGTGGCTGGAGCAGCCGCGCGGATCATGGCTTCCGCAGGGCGACCGGTCACTGATGCGCAACCGTTCCTGATCAATTCCGCTCAGGGCTCTCGGGCGTCAATGCCGTGCGTTACATTCATCGTCCGGGTGCAGGAACTCCAGGATGTGTGGACGAGTGGGGACCAGTCCAACAGTGAGAAACCGGTCAATTCTGTGCGCCTGTTTCTTCGAGTGGGGGATGGGCTTCAGCTGTGGACGACTGGTGTGAGGGCGAGAGAACCGGGCCCGCGCGGGGGCGGACCGGGCCTGCGACGCAGGAGCGAACCGGGCCCGCGCATGAGGCGGCCGGGCGCCTGCGGGCGAGGACCGGGACCGCGTACGGGACGACCGGACCCGCGCGCGGGCTCGACGACTCGACGCTTCAGCTCGGCGGGCTGAGCGGGCGGTTCGCGGACCTGCCCGGCGGGCCCGTCCCGCCGGACGGCTCCGACGGCCCGGTCTTCGTCGACGCGAGCGGCCGTCGCAGCAAGACCCTCCGGCGCGTCGGCTGGGTTCTCGCCACGGCCTGTGCCGCCTACGCCGTGACCCTGGTCCTCGCCGTCCTCGGCGGCAACTCCAGCGCCCCCTGGCTGCCCGTCTCCGGGCACGAGGAGAAGACGAGGGCGGAGGAGCCGGAAGCGGTCCCCGCTCCCGGCGCCGACGTCACGCCGTCCGCCGAGCCCACTCCCGGCCCCACCGTCCCGGCCGTCGCCCCGCAGCCTGCGGCCCCCCGCCGCGCCTCCCCGACGGCCACCTCCGCCGTCGTGCCCGCACCGCCTCGCCCCTCCGTGACCGCCGTCCCGTCGGCCGGCGCCGGGGAGAGCGAGGACGGCGGGGGCAGCGAGGCCGACCGGGACGGCGAGCCCGACGACCCGGCCCCCTCCGCGTCGACCGCACGGCCACCGGACGACGCCCCGCCGCCCCCGGAACCGGAGCCGTCCGGCCCGACGAGCGCTCCCGCGAAGACCCCCGACCCACCGGCGCGGGAGGAGCGCACCCCCTAGGCAGCGCCCGGACGCTCCCGCGCCCGGACTCCGGCACGACCGGAGGCCGCCCCGGACCCCCGTCCCATCCCCGCCCGCCCCGGCGCGGGCCGCCCGGGTCCCGCGACGCTTCGGCCGACCCGGCTCCGAGTCCCGGCGGCCGACGCCCGGACACGAGACACCCACCGTCCTGCGCCCCGCCCGTCCTGCGGCCACGGCCCCGGCCGCCGGGCCGGCACGTCCCCGCTCAGCCGCCCCGGACACGGGCCGTCGAGGCCCGCCCCCTCCTCCACCGTGCGACCGCACCTGCCGGCTCCCGCCCGGCCCCCACCCCCAGGAAAGGCCCTGAATGACCTCCCCCGTCCCGCAGGGCAGGCGTGACCGGTCGAAGCGCTCCGCGCCCCGGCGGACCGCTCGCGGCAGAAGCCGCCTGCGGCTCCCCATGCGCTACCTCCTGCCGTCGGCCCTGCTCGTCGCCCTGCTCGCGATGCTGATGCTCCGCGGCTACGTGCACAACGAGATCCTCGCCGACCACCGGATCAGCGCCGCCGACCGGGCCACGGAGGTGCCCGAGCAAGTCCTGTCCGGGGGGCCCGTCATCGACGCCCGCTCCGGCGACCCCACGACGCTGCGCATACCCGACGGCCGGATCGTCCTGACCTTCGACGACGGGCCGGACCCGGTGTGGACGCCCAAGGTGCTCGACAAGCTGAAGGAGCACGGCGCCCACGGGGTCTTCTTCGTCACCGGGAACATGGCCGCCCGGTATCCGGAGCTGGTCGAGCGGATGGTCGCGGAGGGCCACGAGATCGGCCTGCACACCTTCAGCCACCCCGACCTCTCCCACCAGTCCACCGGGCGCGTCGACCGGGAGCTGTCGCAGAACCAGCTGGCCCTGGCGGGCGCGGCCGGCATCCGCACCTCGATCTTCCGGCCGCCCTACTCCTCCTTCTCGAACGCCATGGACAACACCACCTGGCCGGTCACCGAGTACATCGGCAGCCGCGGCTACCTCACCGTCGTCAACGACACCGACAGCCAGGACTGGAAGCGACCCGGCGTCCGCGCCATCGTCGAGCGGGCCACGCCCCAGGACGGCAAGGGCGCCATCGTCCTGATGCACGACTCCGGCGGCGACCGCTCCCAGACCGTGGCCGCCCTGGACGTCCTGCTGCCCCGGCTCCAGCAGGACGGCTACACCTTCACCCGCCTCACCACCGCGCTGGGCGCCCCCAGCGCGCACACCCCGGTCACGGGCGCCGCGCTGTGGCAGGGCAAGGCGTTCGTCTCCGCCGTCGCCGTGTCAGAGCGGGTCACCGGCGTCCTGGTCGTCGGCCTCGCCGTCATCGGCGTCCTGGTCCTCGCCCGGTTCGGGCTGATGCTGCTGCTCTCGTTCCTGCACGCCCGCCGGGTCCGCGCCAGGAACTTCCGCTGGGGCGAACCGCTCACCCGCCCGGTCTCCGTCCTGGTCCCCGCCTACAACGAGAGCGCGTGCATCGAGGCGACCGTGCGCTCCCTGGCCGCCGGCGACCACCCGATCGAGATCATCGTCATCGACGACGGTTCCACCGACGGCACCGCCGACCTCGTCGAGGCGATGCGGCTGCGCGGCGTACGGGTCGTGCGCCAGCGCAACGCGGGCAAGCCCGCCGCCCTCAACAACGGCATCCGGCACGCCCGCCACGACATCGTCGTGATGATGGACGGCGACACCGTCTTCGAGCCGTCCACCGTCCGCGAGCTGGTCCAGCCCTTCGCCGACCCCCGGGTGGGGGCCGTCGCCGGCAACGCCAAGGTCGGCAACCGCGCCTCCCTGATCGGCTCCTGGCAGCACATCGAGTACGTGATGGGCTTCAACCTGGACCGCCGGATGTACGACCTGCTCGGCTGCATGCCCACCATCCCCGGCGCGGTCGGGGCGTTCCGCCGCGAGGCCCTGGAGCGGGTCGGCGGGATGAGCGAGGACACCCTCGCGGAGGACACCGACGTCACCATGGCCCTGCACCGCGACGGCTGGCGCGTGGTGTACGCGGAGAACGCCCGCGCCTGGACCGAGGCGCCGGAGTCCGTGCAGCAGCTGTGGTCGCAGCGCTACCGGTGGTCGTACGGCACGATGCAGGCCATCTGGAAGCACCGCCGCGCGGTGATCGAACGCGGGCCCTCGGGCCGGTTCGGGCGGGTCGGACTGCCGTTCGTCTCCCTTTTCATGGTCCTCGCCCCGCTGCTCGCGCCCCTGATCGACGTGTTCCTGCTGTACGGGCTGGTCTTCGGCCCGACCGGCAGGACCGTCGCGGCGTGGTTCGGCGTGCTGCTGGTCCAGGCGGTCTGCGCCGCGTACGCCTTCCGGCTGGACAAGGAACGCATGACGCACCTGGTCTCGCTGCCGCTCCAGCAGATCCTGTACCGCCAGTTGATGTACGTGGTGCTGCTCCAGTCGTGGATCACCGCGCTCACCGGCGGCCGGCTGCGCTGGCAGAAGCTGCGCCGCACCGGTTCCGTGGAGGCCCCGGGCGGCACGGCCGCCCAGCACCCGCAGCGGCCCGCCGCCCGATGAGCGCCGCGGGCGGTTGCCCGCCCGCACCGCGCCGCCCCCGCGCGGTGCGGCGTCCAGCGCGGCCGAACCCCACCTCACCGGGCCCGGCCCCGTCCCGTGAGAGCACGGTTGCCCACCGGTCACCTTGCGGTGCCATGCCGAAACGCGGACCCTCTACCGTCGGGGAACACACCCCGAGCACCTGTGGAGGAGCATGATGGCCGGCCGTTGGATTGAGAGCTGGGAACCGGAGGACGAGACCTTCTGGCGGGAGCGGGGGGAGCGCGTCGCCCGGCGTAATCTCTGGTTCTCCGTGCTCTCCGAGCACATCGGGTTCTCCATCTGGACCCTGTGGTCGGTGATGGTCCTGTTCATGGGGCCGGAGTACGGGATCGACCCGGCCGGCAAGTTCTTCCTCATCTCGACCGCCACCCTGGTCGGCGCCCTGGTGCGGGTGCCGTACACCTTCGCCGTCGCCCGGTTCGGCGGCCGCAACTGGACGGTCGTCAGCGCGGTCGGCCTGCTGGTCCCCACCATCGCCGCGTATCTCGTGATGGAGCCCGGCACCTCGTACTCCACGTTCGTGGCGGTCGCCGCGCTCACGGGAATCGGCGGCGGCAACTTCGCCTCCTCGATGACGAACATCAACGCCTTCTTCCCCCTGCGTGAGAAGGGCTGGGCGCTCGGCATCAACGCGGGCGGCGGCAACATCGGGGTGCCGGTGGTCCAGCTGGCCGGCCTCCTCGTCATCGGCACCCTGGGCGCCTCGCACCCCCGGGTCGTGCTCGGCGTGTACATACCGCTGATCATCCTGGCCGCCGTGTGCGCCGCCCTGTACATGGACAACCTCCGGCCCGTGCGGAACGACGCCGGAGCCGCGGTGGACGCGGCCCGCGATCCGCACACCTGGATCATGTCGGTCCTCTACATCGGCACCTTCGGCTCGTTCATCGGCTACAGCTTCGCCTTCGGCCTGGTGCTCCAGACCCAGTTCGGCCGCACCCCGCTCCAGGCCGCCTCGCTGACCTTCATCGGCCCGCTGCTGGGCTCCGTGATCCGGCCCGTGGGCGGCCGGCTGGCCGACCGGTACGGCGGCGCGCGGATCACCCTGGCCGCCTTCGTCGCGATGGCCGCCGCCACCGGGGTCGTCATCCGGGCCTCGCAGACCGCCTCGCTGCCCGTGTTCCTCGTCGGCTTCATCGCTCTGTTCGTCCTGACGGGGCTCGGCAACGGGTCGACGTACAAGATGATCCCCGGCATCTTCCACGCGAAGGCGATCGCCCAGGGGCTCGACGAGGAGTCGGCCGCCGCCCACGGACGACGGCTCTCCGGCGCGGCCATGGGCCTCATCGGGGCCGTCGGCGCCCTCGGCGGGCTCGCGATCAACCTGGCCTTCCGCCAGTCCTTCCAGGACTCCGGCACCGGGACGGCCGCCTTCTGGTCCTTCCTCGCCTTCTACGGGGTGTGTTCGGCCCTCACCTGGGCGGTATACCTTCGCCGCACCGAACCCGTCGCCTCCCGGGCCCGCTTCGGCTACGCGGACGTGTAGCGGCGGGGCGGGGGACGGCAGTTTGGACACGAACGGTGTACGAGTGACGTAACGGGGGGGAAATGCGGGGGGACCGAGCCTGTCACGCGGGATTGACAGGCTCGTCCTTCGCGCCAACGCCCACCAGCGGAACATCAGGAGTCGGGGAACACGCCATGCAGGACGACGACGCAACGCACGGGCCCCTGGCGGGCTTCACGGTCGGGGTGACCGCCGCCCGGCGCGCCGAGGAGCTCGGCGCCCTCCTGGAACGTCGCGGGGCCGCTGTCCTGCACGCCCCCGCCCTGCGCATCGTGCAACTCGCCGACGACAGCGAACTTCTGCGCTCCACGCAGGAGTTGATCGACCACGCCCCCGACGTCGCGGTCGCCACCACCGCGATCGGCTTCCGCGGCTGGATCGAGGCCGCCGACGGCTGGGGCATCGGCGACGCCCTCCTGGACCGGCTGCGCGGCGTCGAGCTCCTCGCCCGGGGCCCCAAGGTCAAGGGCGCCATCCGGGCCGCCGGACTGACCGAGGCCTGGTCGCCCGAGTCCGAGTCGATGGCCGAGGTCCTCGACCACCTCCTCGCCGAGGGCGTCGAGGGCCGCCGTGTCGCCCTCCAGCTGCACGGCGAGCCGCTCCCCGGCTTCGTCGAGTCCCTGAAGGCGGCGGGCGCCGACGTCGTGGTCGTGCCGGTCTACCGCTGGATGCCCCCCCTGGACATCGCCCCGCTCGACCGGCTCCTCGACACCGCCGCCGCCCGCGGCCTGGACGCGATCACCTTCACCAGCGCCCCGGCCGCCGCCTCGTTCCTGGGCCGCGCCGAGACCCGCGGGCTGCTCCCCGAGGTCGTCGGCGCGCTGCGCGACGACGTCCTGGTCGCCTGCGTCGGACCGGCCACCGCCCTCCCGCTCCAGGCCCGGGGCATCCCGACCGCCCAGCCGGAACGCTTCCGGCTCGGCCCGCTCGTCCAGCTCCTGTGCTCCCGGCTCCCCGGCACCGCCCGGGTCCTGCCCGTCGCCGGCCACCGTGTCGAGATCCGCGGCCACGCCGTCATCGTCGACGACGAGGTGCGCGCGGTGCCGCCCGCGGGCATGGCCCTGCTGCGCGCCCTGGCCCGCCGCCCCGGGTGGGTGGTGGCCCGCGCCGACCTGCTGCGGGCGCTGCCCGGCAGCGGCACGGACGAGCACGCGGTGGAGACGGCGATGGCCCGGCTGCGCTCAGCGCTGGGCGCGCACCGGCTGATCCAGACCGTCGTCAAGCGCGGGTACCGGCTGGCGCTGGACCCGGCGGCGGACACCAAGTACGGAAGCTGAGGGGCGCAGGCCCTGCCGGGAGCGGCCCCCGGGAAAACGGGTGGGGCCGCCGGGCCGGGCGCGGATAGCGTGACCGGATGACCGACCACAGCCACCCGCTCGGCCCGGGCGTGCGCTTCCGGCCCGCCGCGATCGGCGACGCGCCCTCCTTCGCGGCCGCCCTCACCCGTAACCGCGGGTACATGAGCCGCTGGGAGCCCGTGCGCCCCGGAAGTTTCTACACCGTCGAGGGGCAGGCCGCCCGGCTCACCGCGCTGCTCGCCGAGCGGGACGCGGGCCGGGCCATGCCCTGGGTGCTCGCGGACGCCGACGACCGGGTGGTCGCCGCCTTCACGCTCTCCGGCATCGAGCACGGCCCCTACCGCAACGCCCGCCTCGGCTACTGGGTCGACGCGGACCACGCCGGGCGGGGCCTCGCCACCGCCGCCGTCGGCGCGGTCTGCGAGGCGGCGCGTGAGGGCCTGGGCCTGCACCGTGTCGAGGCGGCGACCGTCACGGACAACGGCGCCTCCCAGCGGGTGCTCGCCAAGAGCGGGTTCCGGCGGTTCGGCACCGCGCCGGGCTATCTGCACATCAACGGCCGCTGGCGCGACCACCACCTGTTCCAGCGGCTCCTGCACGACGACCCGCCGCAGCCTTGACCTCCGCCGCCGCGGGCCGTGCGGGCGATCTTTGCGCGACGCGCGACCGGAGCCGGACGACAGGTGCGCCGGGCCCCCCTTTCGCATAGGGTTGACGGCTGCCCAGTGCACGTCAGAAGGGGGCCTCGGTGGCCGCGCAGGATGCCGCTGTCGAATCGCTGCGGGACCGGGAGATCGGTGTCGAGCAGGAACATCTCGACCGTGTTTACCACCGCCTTGAGGAGAAGATCCACGAGGCGGAATTCCTCATGAACGACGCCGTCAAGCGCGGCCAGGTCGGTACCCCCGGCGCGCTCGCGGAACGGGACGCCCAGGTGTTCCGCGCCGGAATCCACCTCAACCGGCTGAACAGCGAGTTCGAGGACTTCCTCTTCGGGAGGATCGACCTGCTGCTCGGCAAGGACGGGGAGCGCGGTCCGGACGGCGCGTTCACCTCCGTCGAGCCGGCCGACGACGCCGTACGGGAGGACGCCACCGCCGACATCGCGGAGACGCTCCACATCGGCCGGATCGGGGTCCTGGGCGCCGACTACACGCCGCTGGTGATCGACTGGCGGGCCCCGGCCGCCGCCCCGTTCTACCGTTCGACCCCGAAGGAGCCGGGCCGGGTGGTACGCCGCCGGGTCATCCGCTCCAAGGGCCGCAAGGTGCTCGGGGTCGAGGACGACCTGATGCGCCCGGAGCTGACGGCGTCCCTGGGCGGCGAGAAGCTGCCCGTGATCGGCGACGGGGCCCTGATGGCGGCCCTGGGCCAGGCCCGCAGCCACACCATGCGGGACATCGTCTCCTCCATCCAGGCCGAACAGGACCTGGTCATCCGGGCCCCCGCCGCCTCCGTCACCGAGGTGTCCGGCGGCCCCGGCACCGGGAAGACCGCCGTGGCCCTGCACCGGGCGGCCTACCTGCTCTACCAGGACCGGCGGAGGTACGCGGGCGGCATCCTGATCGTCTCGCCGACCCCGCTCCTGGTCGCGTACACCGAAGGCGTGCTGCCCTCCCTCGGCGAGGAGGGCCAGGTCGCGATCCGCGCGGTGGGCTCACTGGCCGACGAGGCGGCGGGAGCCGAGGGCGCGTACGGCAGGGGCGGCGCCCGGGGCGTCGACGCGGGGGCATACGACGAACCGGCCGTGGCCCGCGTCAAGGGCTCCTCCCGGATGCTCCACGTGCTGCGCAAGGCCGCCCGGGGGGCCCTGGAGCGGCCGGGGAGGCCCGCGCCCCGGCCGGACGGCCAGCTCTCCTTCGGCGAGGAGCCCGCGTCGAAGGAGGCCGCGCGGAGCGCCGCCGCGGCCGCCCCGGCCCGGCTGCGGGTGGTCGCCTTCGGGGCCAGGGTCGAGCTGGAGGCCGACGAACTCCAGCGCATCCGGAACAACGCGCTCAGCGGCACCGCCCCGGTCAACCTGCTGCGCCCGCGCGCCCGCAAGCTGCTGCTGGACGCCCTGTGGAACAAGTCGTCCGGGCGCGGCCGCTACACCGACCCGGAGCTGGCGGCGGAGCTGCGCTCCTCTTTCGACGAGGACGTCTCCACCGAGATCCCTTTCCTGGAGTTCCTCGACGCCTGGTGGCCCGAGCTGACCCCGCGCCGGGTGCTGGCCGCGATGGCCGACGAGAAGCGCCTGGCCCGCTGGTCCCGGCGCATCCTCAACCAGGGCGAGGTGCGCCGCCTGGCCCGGTCCCTGAAGCGGCTGGACGCGGACGGCGGCGGGCCGCTGTCGGTCCACGACGTGGCCCTCCTCGACGAGCTCCAGGCGCTGCTGGGCGCCCCGAACCGGCCGCGCAGGAAGCGCGAGGCGGACCCGCTGGACCAGCTCACCGGTCTGGAGGAGCTGATGCCCCAGCGTCAGGAGACCCAGTGGGAGCGGGCCGAGCGGCTGGCGGCGGAGCGCACCGAGTACGCCCACGTCATCGTCGACGAGGCGCAGGACCTCACCCCGATGCAGTGGCGGATGGTGGGCCGCCGGGGCCGGCACGCCACCTGGACGATCGTGGGCGACCCGGCCCAGTCCTCCTGGTCCGACCCGGACGAGGCCGCCGCCGCCCGGGACGAGGCCCTCGGCAGCCGGCCCCGCCGCCGCTTCACCCTCACTGTCAACTACCGCAACCCGGCGGAGATCGCGGAGCTGGCGGCGAAGGTGCTGGCGCTGGCCATGCCCGGCATGGAGTCCCCGAGGGCGGTCCGCTCCACCGGGGTGGTGCCGCGCTTCGAGACGGTCCGCGACGGCGACCTCGCCGCCACGGTCCGCGAGGAGGCGCGGCGGCTGCTCGCGGAGGTGGACGGCACGGTCGGTGTGGTCGTGGCGATGAAGCGGCGCGCCCAGGCCCGTGAGTGGCTCGCGGAACTGGGGGAGCGGGTGGTGGCGCTCGGCAGCCTGGAGGCCAAGGGCCTGGAGTACGACGCCACGGTGGTCGTCTCGCCCGCGGAGATCGCCGACGAGTCCCCGGCGGGCCTGCGGGTGCTGTATGTGGCGCTGACCCGGGCGACGCAGCAGCTCACGGTGGTGTCCGGGGAGCGGGACCTGCCGGACGAGGACGGGGTCCCGGACCTGCTGAGGGACTGACCGGGCCGCGCCCCCGGGCGCGGCGCCCGCTCCCCGGCCCGGCCCTCGGCGGCGGGCCCGACCGGGTGCTCTCCCGGTCAACCTGACGCGCGGGAGTCACTTCTCCGGGGTCTTTGTTAGCCTGGTGTTGGCACCGGCTCGATCCAAGCCCCCGGGCCCAACCATCGTCGCTACGAGCGACCACTTGCCGCGAGGCGAGCATGGCGGGTCGGTGCCGCCTACGTTGAAAAAGACAGGCCCGCGTCACCTGATGGTGGCGCGGGCCTGTTTTCGTTGACGCCGGTGCGGGGGCTCTCGGCGCCGGCGTCGGACTCCGGGCTCGCGGCGTCGCGCACCCGTGGCCGTCGAAGCTCTTGGGGGTTCCGCCGAACGGGCTACTTCTCGTATGGTGGAAGATACTTTCCGAAAGGCGGCACTCATTACCGGCTACCAGTCGGTAGGTGCGACGATCGGGAAGCGTGTCCCGAACGAGGGTTCCGGACGCGTAGCAACGAAGCTAAGAAAGCGAAGGACTCGGCCATGGCAACGGCGCCCAGCGTCTCGTACTCGATGACGGTCAGGCTGGAGGTGCCCGCGAGCGGCACCGCGGTCTCCCAGCTGACCACGGCCGTGGAGTCGTCGGGGGGTTCTGTCACCGGCCTCGACGTGACCGCCTCCGGCCACGAGAAGCTGCGGATCGACGTCACCATCGCGGCCAGCTCCACCTCGCACGCCGACGAGATCGTCGAGGGCCTGCGCGACATCGACGGCGTCGTGCTGGGCAAGGTGTCCGACCGTACGTTCCTGATGCACCTCGGCGGCAAGATCGAGATGGCGTCCAAGCACCCCATCCGCAACCGCGACGACCTCTCGATGATCTACACCCCCGGCGTCGCCCGGGTCTGCATGGCCATCGCGCAGAACCCCGAGGACGCCCGCCGCCTCACCATCAAGCGGAACTCCGTCGCCGTCGTGACGGACGGCTCCGCGGTGCTCGGACTGGGCAACATCGGCCCGATGGCCTCGCTGCCGGTCATGGAGGGCAAGGCGGCCCTCTTCAAGCGCTTCGCGGGCATCGACGCCTGGCCGATCTGCCTGGACACCCAGGACACCGACGCGATCGTCGAGATCGTCAAGGCGATCGCCCCCGGCTTCGCGGGCATCAACCTGGAGGACATCTCCGCTCCCCGCTGCTTCGAGATCGAGGCCCGGCTGCGCGAGGCCCTGGACATCCCGGTCTTCCACGACGACCAGCACGGCACCGCGATCGTCGTGCTGGCCGCGCTGACCAACGCCCTGCGCGTGGTGGGCAAGGGCATCGGGGACGTACGCGTCGTCATGTCCGGCGCCGGAGCCGCCGGCACGGCCATCCTCAAGCTCCTCATCGCCGCGGGCGTCAAGCACGCCGTCGTCGCCGACATCCACGGGGTCGTGCACGCCGGACGTGAGGACCTGGTCGCCGCCCACACCGACTCGCCGCTGCGCTGGATCGCCGACAACACCAACCCGGAGGGCGTCACCGGCACCCTCAAGCAGGCCGTCGTCGGCGCCGACGTGTTCATCGGCGTCTCCGCCCCGAACGTCCTGGACGGCGACGACGTCGCGGCGATGGCGGACGGCTCGATCGTGTTCGCGCTCGCGAACCCGGACCCGGAGGTCGACCCGGCCGTCGCCCGGGAGAGCGCGGCGGTCGTGGCCACCGGCCGCTCCGACTTCCCCAACCAGATCAACAACGTGCTGGTCTTCCCGGGTGTCTTCCGCGGTCTGCTGGACGCCCAGTCCCGCACCGTCAACACGGACATGATGCTCGCGGCGGCCGGTGCGCTGGCCGACGTGGTCGCGGAGGACGAGATCAACGCGAACTACATCATCCCCTCCGTCTTCAACGACAAGGTCGCCGGCGCGGTCGCCGGAGCCGTCCGGGCCGCCGCGAAGGCCGCCACGGGCTCCGGTACGGCCCCCTCCACTTCCGTCTGACCCCGGCCGCCCCGCAGGGCCCGCGGCGGCTCCTGCGGGGCGTCCAGAGCCGTATGCCGCCCCGCCCTACGGCGCGTCGCGGGTCGCAGCGCCCCAAACGCCCCTTTAGGGTGGGCGGGCAGCGGGCCCCGCGGGGCCCGGCATCCGCTGCGGACCGCTCGGCCCAGTCGACGGAGCGTCACCACGAGTCGGCCGTGGCGCTTTTCCTTGACCCCGAAGGGTTCCGGATTGGCTTTCCCGCCGCTGGTGGGGGCAGGATGCGTAATCGGGCGAGAGGGTCTGACATCAGACCCGGGTCCGGGGACTGTCAGAGGGCCCTGGCAGCATCGGCTTCGATCTCACGCCTCACAGGCAAGAAGAACACGGGAGTAACAACATGAACCGCAGTGAGCTGGTGGCCGCCCTGGCCGACCGCGCCGAGGTGACTCGCAAGGACGCCGACGCCGTGCTGGCCGCGCTCGCCGAGACCGTCGGTGAGATCGTCGCCAAGGGCGACGAGAAGGTCACCATCCCCGGTTTCCTGACCTTCGAGCGCACCCACCGTGCCGCTCGCACGGCCCGCAACCCGCAGACCGGTGACCCGATCAACATCCCCGCCGGCTACAGCGTGAAGGTCTCCGCGGGCTCGAAGCTCAAGGAAGCCGCCAAGGGCAAGTAACCCCCAGGCGCAGATGAGGGCGGTCACCCCCGACCAGGGGAGGCCGCCCTTTCGCCTGCCCGGAGGCCAGGCCCTCCGCACGGCCCCCGCGCCCGCACGACGTCGCACAGGCCGGCCCGCCCGCCCCGTGGGGAGGCGCGCGGGCCCCGCCGTCGTGCGCCGCCGCCACAGACCCGGCAGAGGCCCCCACCACGACCCCGGAAGGCCTCCGCAGGGCTCCTGCGGGGCGGTGACGCCTCCGCCCCCGCGGGGGGCCGCCCTCGCCGACGCCGGGGACGCGTTCGAGGCGGAAAGCCGCCTGGCCCTCATCGGCGAACGGCTCCGCGCCCACCTGCGCCCGAAGGCCCTGCCGGTGCGACCGGTACCCGGCCCGGGCGTGGCACGGGAGCTGCGCGAGCTGCTCGACGCACGCCTCCGCGAGGGCGTCACACCGGCCGAGGCCGCCCGCCTGCTGCACGCTCACCCCGCGCACCTCGTCCGGACCTTCAGCGCCGCCTATGCCATCGCGCCCCACCAGTACGTGACGTCCCGCCGCGTCGACCGGGCCCGCCGGCTGCTGCTGGAGGGCGCGCCGCCGGGGGAGGCGGCGACGGCCGTCGGCTTCCACGACCAGTCCCACCTCACCCGGCACTTCCGGCGGATCGCCGGCACCACTTTGGGGCGGTACGCCCGCTCCCGCGCGGCCCGGGGCGCCCGCTGACGCGCGACAGCCCGCCGCCCGGGCCCGACGGGGGTCGGGGCCGGAGCGGCGGGCTGCCCGAGGCGTGAGCCGTGCGCAGTGCTGTGTGCGGCAGCGCTGTGCGGGCCGTGCGCGGAGGTCAGACGAGCGATCCGCCCGGCAGTTCCACCTTCGCGCCGAGCTTCTCGAGCTTCTCCATGAAGTTCTCGTAGCCGCGGTTGATCAGGTCGATGCCGTGCACCCGGGACGTGCCCTGGGCCGCCAGCGCCGCGATCAGGTACGAGAACCCGCCCCGCAGGTCCGGGATGACCAGGTCGGCGCCCTGGAGCCTGGTCGGCCCGGAGACGACCGCCGAGTGCAGGAAGTTGCGCTGGCCGAAGCGGCAGTCCGAACCGCCCAGGCACTCCCGGTAGAGCTGGATGTGCGCGCCCATCTGGTTGAGCGCGGAGGTGAAGCCGAGCCGCGACTCGTACACCGTCTCGTGGACGATCGACAGCCCCGCCGCCTGCGTCAGCGCGACCACCAGGGGCTGCTGCCAGTCGGTCTGGAAGCCCGGGTGGACGTCCGTCTCCAGCGCGATGGCGTTGAGCGCGCCGCCCGGGTGCCAGAAGCGGATGCCCTTGTCGTCGATCTCGAAGGCGCCGCCGACCCTGCGGAAGGTGTTCAGGAACGTCATCATCGAGCGCTGCTGTGCGCCGCGCACATAGATGTTGCCCTCGGTCGCCAGGGCCGCAGACGCCCAGGAGGCCGCCTCCAGCCGGTCCGGGAGCGCCCGGTGGGTGTATCCGTCGAGCCGGTCGACCCCGGTGATCCGGATGGTCCGGTCGGTGTCCATGGAGATGATCGCGCCCATCTTCTGCAGCACGCAGATGAGGTCCTCGATCTCCGGCTCGACGGCCGCGTTGGACAGCTCGGTGACGCCCTCGGCGAGGACCGCGGTGAGCAGCACCTGCTCGGTGGAGCCCACCGACGGGTACGGCAACCGGATCTTGGTGCCGCGCAGCCGCTGCGGGGCCTCCAGGTACTGGCCGTCCGCCCGCTTCTCGATCGTGGCGCCGAACTGCCGCAGCACCTCGAAGTGGAAGTCGATCGGCCGGCCGCCGATGTCGCAGCCGCCGAGACCCGGGATGAAGGCGTGGCCGAGGCGGTGCAGCAGCGGCCCGCAGAAGAGGATCGGGATGCGCGACGAGCCCGCGTGGGCATCGATGTCAGCGACGTTCGCGCTCTCGACGTGCGAGGGGTCGAGGATCAGTTCGCCCGGCTCGTCGCCGGGGCGGACGGTGACGCCGTGCAGTTGCAGCAGCCCCCGGACCACCCGTACGTCGCGGATGTCGGGGACGTTGCGGAGACGGCTCGGCCCGCTGCCGAGCAGCGCGGCGACCATTGCCTTCGGCACCAGGTTCTTGGCGCCTCGGACGCGGATCTCGCCCTCCAGCGGGGTGCCGCCGTGGACAAGCAGGACATCGTCTGTGCCGGTCATGTATCTCGCGTTCCGGAGTGGTCGGGCAGGGGGCCAACGAAAAGGGTAATGGCCCACCGTCCCCCTTCCGTCGGGCGAAGGGGGGTGTACGAACGTCATGAATCCGCCACAACACCCTCCGCGCACCCGATCTTGCGGAGTGTGACCGTCCGGATGGCCGCCGCGCGGAGCGCTCCTCGTGCCTCCGTGGGCCCTGAGCTGCGCGCGCACATCCGCGGCGGTCGGGACGGCCACTTCGCCCCGCGCGGGGCGAAGATGCGGGATCATCTCTGCCATGACCGAGGTGTCCTCGCTCACAGGGCGGCTGCTCGTGGCCGCGCCCGCCCTGGCGGACCCGAATTTCGACCGCGCGGTGGTGCTGCTCCTCGACCACGACGAGGAGGGCTCCCTCGGCGTCATCCTGAACCGCCCGACCCCGGTCGGCGTCGGTGAGGTCCTCATGCCGTGGGCCGGCCTGACCGGCGAGCCGGGCGTCGTCTTCCAGGGCGGTCCGGTCTCGCTCGACTCCGCGCTCGGGGTGGCCGTGGTCCCCGGCGACGACGGGCTCTGCGCGGACCCCGCGCGCCGTACGGGGGGAGGGGGCCCCGTCGGCTGGCGGCGGGTGCACGGGGCGATCGGCCTGGTCGACCTGGAAACCCCGCCGGAGCTGCTGGCCCCGGCGCTCGGCTCGCTGCGGATCTTCGCCGGATACGCGGGCTGGGGCCCGGGCCAGCTGGAGGGCGAGCTGGGCGACGGCGCGTGGTACGTGGTCGAGTCCGAGCCCGGGGACGTCTCCTCCCCGCATCCCGAGCGGCTCTGGCGCGCGGTGCTCCGGCGCCAGCGCAGCGAGCTGGCGATGATCGCCACGTATCCGGACGACCCTTCGCTCAACTGACGCCCGCGCCGTGGGGGCGTCCGGCTGCCCGCGCCCGCAGGAGTGAAGCGGGCGGCCTCGGCGTTGACGCGCGAGCGGCTGTCCGCTGGAGCGCGACCGGCTGTCCGCGCTGCGGCCCGGGCCGGTGGCCGGGGCGCGGGCGCACCGGTACGCCGCCCGGACCCCGGGTCGCGGGCCGGGGCCGGGGCCCGGCCCCGGCCCGGTCCCTCGCCCCGTGTCCCCGTGCGCCGGACCCCGCTCCTCGACCCACCCTCCGGATGCCGGCCGCTCTGAGTACCCTTGGCGGTCATGAGCACTCTTGAGCCCGATCGCGGGGCAGGTACGGGGACCCTCGTAGAGCCGACGCCGCAGGTGTCGAACGGCGACGGCGACCACGAGCGCTACGCCCATTACGTCCAGAAGGACAAGATCATGGCGAGCGCCCTGGAGGGCACCCCCGTGGTCGCGTTGTGCGGGAAGGTCTGGGTTCCGGGTCGCGACCCCAAGAAGTATCCGGTCTGCCCCATGTGCAAGGAGATCTACGAGTCCATGGGCGCCGGCGGCGACAAGGACAAGGGCAAGGGCGGCGGCAAGGACAAGAAGTAGGCCCGCCGCTCCTCCCGGCCCCGGCGGGGCCGGGCCTTCGGGGCCATGGCCCCCGGGACGCGCTTCACCGCGCGCCCGGGGGCTTTCTTCATGCCCGGTCACTTTCGGTGACCGGGTCGTCGCGTTGCACGGGCTGCGTCCGCTGGTCACAGAGTGGTGGAGACCACTTGTCGGCGTCCGGGCGCGGATCTACTCTCCTGCCAGTTGTGCAGAACGAAACGCACGTTGCACACGATGCAACGCATGATCGGTAGGGGTCCCGGATGAAGCTTTCTGCCCGAATTGCCGCCCCGGTCGCGGCGCTTGTGCTGGCCGGCCTCACCGCCACCGCCTGCGCGCCGCAGACCTCCGACACCAGCGCCCAAGGTGACGAGAAGACCGGCACGCTCCGTGTCTGGCTCTTCCAGGAGGTCGGCAACAAGCCCAAGGAGAAGGTCGTCGACGCGGCCGTCGACGCGTTCGAGAAGAGCCACGAGGGCGCGGAGGTCGAGATCGAGTACATACCCGTCGACACCCGCGCCCAGCGGATCAAGGCCGCGTTCAACGACCCCAAGAGCGCGCCGGACCTCATCGAGTACGGCAACACCGACACGGCCGGCTACGTGAAGGACGGCGGACTCGCCGACGTGACGGAGGAGTTCGGCGCCTGGGACGAGGCCAGGGACACCGACCCGATCGCCAAGCAGTCCGTCACCGTCGACGGCAAGGTCTACGGCGCGCCCTTCTTCGTCGGCGTCCGGGCCCTCTACTACCGCACCGACGTCTTCGAGGACCTGGGCATCGACGCCCCCAAGTCCCAGGCCGAGCTGATCTCCACCGCCAAGAAGATCCACCGGGCCAAGCCCGACCTGTACGGCCTCGCGGTCGGCGGCGCCTACACCTACGGCGCGATGCCCTTCATCTGGGCCCACGGCGGCGAACTCGCCGGCGAGAGCGGGGGGACGTACACGTCGGGCATCAACAGCGAGAAGTCCCGCAAGGGCATCGAGGCCTACACCTCCCTCTTCGGCGACGACAACTGCCCACCCGCCAAGTGCGCCTCCATGGGCGGCAACGCCACCGTGACCGCCTTCGCCTCCGGCAAGGCCGCCATGGCGATCGGCGGCGACTTCAGCCACGCGGCCGTGGAGGCCGGCGCGGTCAAGGGCAAGTACGCCGTCGTCCCGCTGCCCGGTGTGGCCGAGGGCTCCATCGCCCCCGCCTTCGCGGGCGGGAACAACATCGGCGTCCTCAAGTCCACCGCGCACCGCACCCTCGCCGTCGACCTGATGAAGTCGCTGACCGGCAAGAAGACCCAGGCCGAGATGTTCGACGCGATGGGATTCCTGCCCACCTACACCGACGTCCTGGACAACGCCGCGAAGAAGCAGCCCTTCGTCGCACCGTTCGTCCAGACTCTGAGCGCGGGCGCCAAGTTCGTACCCACCTCGCCCGCCTGGGGCCAGATCGACGCCTCGCTGGTCCTCCCGACGATGTTCCAGGAGATCGTCAGCGGCCGTAAGGACGTGGCCCGGGCCTCGGACGACGCGGCCGAGAAGATGAACGCGGCGTTCGCCGCCGCAGGCTGACGATGACCACGCACACCACCCCGTACAAGCCCCCGGCCGCGGGCGCGCCACCGAAGGGCGGCGCCCCCGCCGTCCGCCGGCCCCGGCGCGGCCGGTCGGTGTCGCCCGCCCGGCGCTCCGGCTGGACCCCCTGGCTCTATCTGCTGCCCGCCCTCGTGCTCCTCGCCGGGCTGCTCGTCTACCCGATCTACCAGCTCGGCCTGATCTCGTTCCTGGAGTACACCCAGGCCCAGGTCAGCGGCGGCGAACCGACCACCTTCAAGGGCTTCGGCAACTACACGGCCCTCTTCAACGACAGCCAGTTCTGGCAGGTCCTCCTCGCCACCGTGGTCTTCGCCGCCTCCTGCGTCCTGGCCACCCTCTTCGTCGGCTGCGCGCTCGCCGTCCTTTTGACCCGCATCCGCGCGCTGCCCCGGCTCGCGCTGATGATGGCCGCGCTCGGCGCCTGGGCGACCCCCGCGATCACCGGCTCCACCGTCTGGGTGTTCCTCTTCGACCCCGACTTCGGCCCGGTCAACAAGGTGCTCGGACTCGGCGACTTCTCCTGGACGTACGGGCGCTACAGCGCCTTCGCCCTGGTGCTCCTCGAAGTCCTGTGGTGCTCGTTCCCGTTCGTCATGGTCACCGTGTACGCGGGCATCCGGGCCATCCCCACCGAAGTGCTGGAGGCGGCCTCGCTGGACGGGGCGTCCCAGTGGCGGATCTGGCGCGCGATCACGGCCCCGATGCTCCGGCCGATCCTCGTCGTCGTGACCATCCAGTCGATCATCTGGGACTTCAAGGTCTTCACCCAGATCTACGTCATGACCAACGGCGGAGGCATCGCCGGCCAGAACCTGGTGCTCAACGTCTACGCGTACCAGAAGGCGTTCGCCTCCTCGCAGTACAGCCTCGGATCGGCGATCGGCGTCGTGATGCTGGTGATCCTGCTGGCCGTCACGCTCGTCTATCTGCGTCTCGTGAGACGCCAGGGGGAGGAACTGTGAGCGCACGCACTCTTCTGCGCGTCCGGCGGCCCGGCCGGCTGGCCGCGGAGGCCGCCGCCCTGCTGATCGCCGTCGCGGTCGCCTTCCCGCTCTACTGGATGGTGCTCTCGGCCTTCAAGCCCGCCGGGGAGATCCAGTCCACCGAAGCCCGCCCCTGGACGCTGGCCCCCTCGCTCGACTCGTTCCGCCGGGTCTTCGAACAGCAGGAGTTCGGACGCTACTTCCTCAACAGCCTGCTGGTGGCGGGCACGGTCGTCATCGCTTCCGCACTGATCGCCTTCCTCGCCGCCACCGCCGTGACCCGCTTCCGCTTCAAGTTCCGCACCACGCTGCTGATCATGTTCCTGGTGGCGCAGATGGTGCCGGTGGAAGCGCTGACCATCCCGCTGTTCTTCCTCATGCGGGACTTCGGACAGCTGAACACGCTCGGCTCGCTGATCCTGCCGCACCTCGCCTTCTCGCTGCCGTTCGCGATCTGGATGCTGCGCGGCTTCGTGAAGGCCGTCCCGGAGGCGCTGGAGGAGGCCGCCTACATCGACGGGGCCAGCCGCACCCGGTTCCTGTGGCAGATCCTCTTCCCGCTGGTCTTCCCGGGCCTCGTGGCGACCAGCGTCTTCTCCTTCATCAGCACCTGGAACGACTTCCTGTTCGCGAAGTCCTTCATCATCAGCGACACCTCCCAGTCGACGCTCCCCATGGCGCTGCTGGTCTTCTTCAAGCCCGATGAGAACGACTGGGGAGGGATCATGGCAGCCTCGACGGTGATGACCATCCCCGTCCTGGTCTTCTTCGTACTCGTACAGCGACGCCTCGTCTCGGGACTGGGCGGAGCGGTTAAGGACTGACGTCATGACATCCGAGAACGCGACGAACGCCACGGACCCGACGAACGCCACGGACGCCACGGACGCCACGGGTGCTGCGGCCCCCGAGGACACCGCGTCACTCGGTCTGATCCCGGCCCCGCGCAGGGTGAGCCGGGCGCGGCACGGGTCGGGGCCGTACCCGTTGGACGGGCGGACCCTCCTCAACGCCGCGCCGGGCGCCGAGGGCGTCGCCCGCTGGCTGCGCACCACCGTCGGCGCGGCCACCGGACTGCCCCTGGCCGACGGCGGCGCGGACGGCGACGCGGACAGCGGCATCGTCCTCTCGTTCGACGACGCGCTGGCGCCCGAGGCCTACCGCGTCGCCGTCGACGGCCGGGCCGTCCGCATCCGGGGCGGCAGCGCGGCAGGCCTCTTCTGGGGAGCGCAGACCCTCCGTCAGCTTCTCGGCCCTGACGCCTTCCGACGCGCCCCCCTCGCCCCCGGGCGCGCCTGGGAGGTGCCCGCCGTGGTCGTCGAGGACGAACCGCGCTTCGGCTGGCGCGGCATGATGCTGGACGTGGCCCGGCACTTCCAGTCCAAGGAAGACGTCCTGCGCTACCTCGACCTGCTGGCCGCCCACAAGCTGAACGTCTTCCACTTCCATCTCACCGACGACCAGGGCTGGCGCATCGAGATCAAGCGCTACCCCCGCCTGACCGAGGTCGGCGCCTGGCGCCCGCGCACCAAGTACGGCCACCGGGCGTCCGAGCAGTGGGACGAGACCCCGCACGGCGGCTACTACACGCAGGACGACATCCGCGAGATCGTCGCCTACGCCGCCGAACGGCATATCTCCGTCGTCCCGGAGATCGACGTCCCGGGCCACTCGCAGGCCGCCATCAGCGCCTACCCCGAGCTGGGCAACACCGACGTCATCGACACCACCGCCCTGGCCGTCTGGGACACCTGGGGCATCAACCCGAACGTCCTCGCCCCCACCGACGACACGCTGCGCTTCTTCGAAGGGGTCCTGGAGGAGGTGCTGGAGCTCTTCCCCGCCGCCACCTCGCCGTTCATCCACATCGGCGGCGACGAGTGCCGCAAGGACCAGTGGCAGCAGTCCCGGACGGCCAAGCAGCGCATCGTCGACCTCGATCTGAAGGACGAGGACGAACTCCAGTCCTGGTTCATCCGGCACTTCGACACCTGGCTCACCGCCCGGGGCCGCCGCCTCATCGGCTGGGACGAGATCCTCGAAGGCGGCCTGCCCGCGGGCGCGGCCGTCTCCTCCTGGCGCGGTTACGCGGGTGGCGTCGCGGCAGCGGAGGCCGGGCACGACGTGGTGATGTGCCCGGAGCAGCAGGTCTATCTGGACCACCGTCAGCACGGCGGCCCCGAAGAGCCGATGCCCATCGGCTACGTCCGCACCCTGGAGGACGTCTACCGCTTCGAGCCCGTCCCGCCGGGCATCTCGGAGGCGGCGGCCCGTCACATCCTGGGCACCCAGGCCAATGTGTGGACCGAGGTGATGCAGAACCGGGACCGCGTCGACTACCAGGTCTTCCCGCGCCTCGCGGCCCTCGCGGAAGTCGCCTGGTCCGCCCTGCCCGCGCCCGCAGAACGGGACTTCGCCGGCTTCGAGGCCCGGATGGCGGCCCACTACGCCCGGCTCGACGCCCTCGGCGTCGCCTACCGCCCGCCGGGCGGCCCGCTGCCGTGGCAGCAGCGCCCCGGAGTCGTCGGTCGCCCGATCGAGGGAGCGCCCCCGGTGGTGTGAGCCCGCGCCCGGCGCGAGCCCGCGCCCCAGCGGCCGGCCGCCGCGGTCCTGCGGGACCNGCGGCCGCCGTGCGTTCCGCGCCCCGGCGGCCCGATGGGTATAAGCCGTACGAACCTCGCTGAGGGGTAGCAATTCACCCTCCACGCCGAAGAGGTGCGAAACCGGAACATCCCGCAAGTCAGGGACGGAACCACCCTTCGTGGACCCTCGCGCCGACCCGCTCCGAAGATGTGCCAGAGTTGCCACGTCCGGGCTGTGAACACGTACCGTACGGCGCAACAGGCGGACAGCCGGGAGACCGGGAAGGGGCAGCTGGGTTGACCACGCAAGCACCGCAGGCGATGCACTCGGTGACGCTGCCGGCCTCACTCGACGAGGCCGTGGCGGCACTCGACGCCATGCCCGCGGCCGTACCGGTCGCGGGGGGCACGGACCTGATGGCGGCCGTCAACAAGGGGCTGCTGCGCCCCTCCGGGCTGGTGAGCCTCGGCCGGATCAGCGAGCTGCGCGGATGGCACTACCAGGACGGTCACGCACTGCTCGGCGCCGGCCTCACCCACGCCCGCATGGGGCGCCCCGACTTCGCCGCCCTCATCCCCGCGCTCGCCGCGTCCGCCCGCGCCGCCGGCCCGCCCCAGATCCGTAACGCCGGAACGCTCGGCGGCAACATCGCGACCTCCGCGCCCACCGGCGACGCTCTGCCGGTGCTCGCCGCACTGGAGGCCGACCTCGTCGTCGCGGGCCCCGGCGGCGCGCGGCGCGAGATCCCGGTGCCGCACCTGCTGGCCGGCCGCGACCTGTTGGAGCCCGCCGAGCTGATCGGCTTCGTCCGCGTACCGCTGCTGCACGCCCCGCAGGTGTTCTTGAAGGCCACCGGCCGCACCGGCCCCGGCCGGGCCACCGCCTCGGTCGCCATCGTGCTGGACCCGGCCCGGCGCGGGGTGCGCTGCGCGGTCGGCGCGATCGCCCCGATGCCGCTGCGCCCGTTGGAGGCGGAGCACTGGATCGCCTCGCTGATCGACTGGGACGGCGCGCGGGGCCTGGCCCCCGACGCGCTGGCCGCCTTCGGCGAGTACGTGGCCGCGGCCTGCATCCCGGACCACGCACCCCCGGCCGACGGATCAGAGGCGCCGCCGCTGTCCCCGGCCGTACTCCATCTGCGGCGCACCGTCGCCGCGCTCGCCCGACGCGCGCTGGGGAGGGCACTGTCGTGACCAATGAGGAACACGCCGACCAGCAGGGCCGTTCCGGCGGGCCCGACCCGCAGTACGGCGGCTGGGAGCCCACGCCGCAGAGCGGCGACTACGACGCCGACGCCACCGCGTTCGTCCACCTCCCGCCGGAGGACCTGGCGAACGTACCGCTGGCCGCGCCCGGTCAGGGGTACGTGCCGCCGATGATCCTGCCGCTGACCCCGGCCGCCGGCCTCGACCCGGCGGCGACCGGCAGCTGGGTGCTCCAGACCCAGAGCCAGCAGGCACAGGCCGAGTTGCGCGCCCAGGAGGCCGCCGGGCAGGAGCCCGAGGCCCAGGAGCCGGACGCGGTGCACTGGCCCGACCCGAACCAGCAGGGCGGCTACGGGGGCCCGTACCAGAACACGGCCCACGCCACGGCCCAGTGGAACTTCTCGCAGCCCCTCGGTGACGTGCCGCAGGACCCGCAGGCGGACCGGCACACGGCCCCGGCCGACCCGCCAGAGGCGACGGGCCCCTACGGCGACCACCGCGCGGGGCACGCGGAGCACCCGGGGCAGGCCGACCACGCGGGCCACCCGGGGTACGGCGGGTACGCGGAGCACTCCGGCCACTCCGACCACGTGAGTCACCCCGGCCACACCGGCCAGGGCAGTCCCTCCGTCTACGGCGACCATGCCGACCACGTCGACCAGAGGGACCGGTACGGCCACGGCGACCGTGCCGGGGAGGGCGGCCACCTCGGCCACGGCAGCCACCCCGACCAGAGTGACCACGGCCACCACGGCAGCCCCTTTGCCCCCGTGGACCACAGCGGCCACGCCGGTCACACCGGCCAGTGGACGATTCCGGTGGCGGACGGGAGCCTTCCGGACGAATCCGGCGAGTTCCTGGCTTCGGCGCATACCCCGCAGTGGTACCCGGAACCCCAGCCTCCGGCGACGCTGCCGGGCGGGGCTCCCGCCCCGTGGGCCACCTCGGAGCCGGAACCGGACCGGGTGCAGGCGGAGACGGGCCGGGCGCAGGAACCGGACCGGGCACAGGAAACGGACCCGTCGCCGGGACCGGAGCCGGAGGAAGCGCCCCAGGCGCCGCCGGCTCCATCGGAGGAACCGGAGGAGCCGACTGGACCGACGGAGCCTGTCGGGTCGACGACGGCGCCGCCGACCGAGGACGCGGCCCGGCACGCGATCGAGGACGCGACCGAGCACGCGACCGAGGATTCCTTCGAGCGGGCGGCGGGTCCGGCAGAGGAGCCGGCCCCCGACCAGCAGACGGAACCGGCAGCAGAGCGGACGGCTGACCCGGCGGGCGACCCGATGGTGGGCCAGGCAGCCGACCGGGCGGCGGACGTCGAGGCGGCGGACATCGAGGGGGCCCGCGCCCCCGAGACGGCCGCCGCGCCGGAGCCCGGCACCGCGCCCGAGGCCGCTCTCGACGTGACCGCCGTCCCCGTCGACGTACCGAGCGTGCACCCCTCCGCCTCCTACGTCCTGCACGTGAACGGCATGGACCGCCCGGTCAGCGACGCGTGGATCGGTGAGTCGCTGCTCTACGTGCTCCGCGAGCGCCTCGGCCTCGCCGGAGCGAAGGACGGCTGCTCGCAGGGCGAGTGCGGAGCGTGCAACGTCCAGGTGGACGGCCGCCTGGTCGCCTCCTGCCTGGTCCCCGCGGCCACGACGGCGGGCAGCGAGGTGCGGACGGTCGAGGGGCTCGCCGTCGACGGCGAACCCTCGGACGTCCAGCGCGCCCTGGCCGCGTGCGGAGCCGTCCAGTGCGGCTTCTGCATCCCCGGCATGGCCATGACGGTCCACGACCTGCTGGAGGGCAACCACGCCCCCAGCGAACTGGAAACCCGTCAGGCACTCTGCGGAAACCTGTGCCGCTGCTCCGGCTACCGGGGCGTGCTGGACGCGGTGGCGGACGTCGTGGCGGCCCGCGAGGCGAACGCGGAGGCGGCGGCCCCGTCCCAGGGCGAGGCGCGCATCCCGCACCAGGCCGCGCCCGGCGCCGGCGGTGTACAGCAGCGGCCCGAACCGAAGGAGGGGGACGCGCGGTGAACCAGGTACAGCGGCCCCACGCGACCCACCGGCTCACCCTCCGCCGCCGCACCGGCGGGGCGAACGACAAGGAGGCGGCGTGAGCGGCGACGCGGCCAACGCGACCAGCACCAGCCTGCCCAGGATCGACGCCACCGGCGGTCGCCCCGGCGACGGCCCGGGCCGGGAACAGCCCCTGCTCGGCCTCGGGGCCTCGCTGCCGGCCGTCGACGCCCGCGCGAAGACCGAGGGCACCTTCCCGTACGCGGCGGACCTCTGGGCCGAGGGCCTGCTGTGGGCCGCCGTGCTGCGCTCCCCGCACCCGCACGCGCGCATCCTGTCCATCGACACCTCGGGGGCAGATGAGATGCCCGGGGTGCGCGCGGTCGTCACGCACGAGGACGTACCGGGCGACGGCAACTACGGCCGGCACGTCGTGGACCGCCCGGTGTTCGCCTCGGACCTGGTCCGCCACCACGGCGAGCCGATCGCCGCGGTCGCCGCCGACCACCCGGACACCGCCCGGCTGGCCGCCGCGGCCATCGCGGTCCAGTACGAGGTGCTGGAGCCGGTCACGGACCCGGAGAGGGCGTTCGAGGCGGAGCCCCTCCACCCCGACGGCAACCTGATCCGGCACATCCCCCTGCGGTACGGCGACGCGGAGGCCACGGGCGAGGTCATCGTCGAGGGCCTGTACCGCATCGGCCGCCAGGACCCCGCGCCGATCGGCGCCGAGGCCGGTCTCGCCGTGCCCCGGCCGGACGGCGGCGTCGAGATCTACACCGCTTCCACCGACCCGCACACCGACCGCGACCTGGCGGCCGCCTGCTTCGGCCTGGAACCCGACCGGGTGAAGGTCGTCGTCACCGGAGTGCCCGGCGCGACCGGCGACCGCGAGGACCCGGGTTTCCAGATCCCGCTCGGCCTGCTCGCCCTGCGCACCGGCTGCCCGGTGAAGCTGGCCGCCTCCCGCGAGGAGTCCTTCCTCGGCCACACCCACCGCCACCCCACCCTCCTGCGCTACCGCCACCACGCGGACGCGGAGGGCCGGCTGGTCAAGGTGGAGGCACAGATCCTGCTGGACGCGGGCGCGTACGCCGACTCCTCCTCGGAGTCGCTGGCCGCCGCGGTGGCCTTCGCCTGCGGCCCGTACGTCGTTCCGCACGCCTTCATCGAGGGCTGGGCGGTGCGGACGAACAACCCGCCCTCCGGCCACGTACGCGGCGAAGGCGCGATGCAGGTCTGCGCGGCGTACGAGGGCCAGATGGACAAACTGGCCGCCAAGATCGGCATCGACCCGGCGGAACTGCGCCTGCGCAACGCCCTGTCGACGGGCGACATCCTGCCCACCGGCCAGACGGTGACCTGCCCCGCCCCGGTGGCCGAACTGCTCGACGCCGTACGCGACTTCCCTCTGCCCCCCCTTCCCCAGGACTCCTCGGAGGACGCCTGGCTGCTGCCCGGCGGCCCCGAGGGCGCGGGCGAACCGGGGGCGGTGCGCCGGGGTGTGGGGTACGGCGTGGGCATGGTGCACATGCTCGGGGCCGAGGGCGCCGACGAGGTCTCCACGGCCACGGTCCGGGTGCACGACGGCGTCGCCACGGTGATCTGCGCGGCGGTGGAGACCGGCCAGGGCTTCACCACCCTGGCCCGCCAGGTCGTCCAGGAGACCCTGGGCGTCGAAGAGGTCCACGTCGCCCCCGTCGACACCGACCAGCCCCCGGCGGGCCCGGCGACGCACGGCCGCCACACCTGGGTGTCGGCCGGGGCGGTGGAGCGCGCGGCGAAGATGGTCCGCACCCAGCTCCTCCAGCCGCTGGCCCACAAGTTCGGCATGTCCACGGAGCTGCTCCAGATCGCCGACGGCAAGATCACCTCGTACGACGGCGTCCTGTCCACGACGGTCACAGAGGCGCTGGACGGCAAGGAGCTCTGGGCCACCGCCCAGTGCCGCCCCCACCCCACGGAACCGCTGGACGAGGCCGGCCAGGGCGACGCGTTCGTCGGCCTCGCGTTCTGCGCGGTACGGGCGGTGGTCGACGTCGACATCGAGCTCGGCTCCGTCCGCGTCGTCGAGATGGCCGTCGCCCAGGACGTCGGCCGCGTCCTCAACCCGGCCCAGCTGGCCGTCCGCATCGAGGCGGGCATCACCCAGGGCATCGGCGCGGCCCTCACCGAGAACCTCCGCACCGCCCGCGGCCTGATCCGCCACCCCGACCTGACCGGCTACGCCCTCCCGACCTCCCTGGACGCCCCGGACATCCGCATCGTGAAGCTGGTGGAGGAACGCGACGTGGTGGCCCCCTTCGGCGCCAAACCGGCCTCCGCGGTCCCGGTCGTCACGGCCCCGGCCGCCGTGGCCTCCGCGGTCCGCTCCGCAACGGGCCGTCCGGTGAACCGGCTGCCCATCAGGCCGCAGGCGGCGGTTGCCACCCCCAAGGCCTGACCGGCTGATTGACGATGTGACACGCGTTGCACCTGCAACCCCGGGGTGCGCGCTGTCACCGATGCTGACTACTGTGATCCTCGAAGCTGTGCCAGCAGGACAACGGGGAGGGTGTTGTGGCGACGGGAGAGGGCTCCGACGGAGCCGGACCCTTCGGGGGGTTCATCGGGGGCGCCATCGCTGCCGCGCAGAGCACGGTCAACGAGCTGTACACCGAGTTGCAGTCCTTCACCAAGTTCCGTGACCGCATCGACGAGATCCTGGTGGACCTGAAGGCCTCGCCGGCGGGCCCCGAGAAGCTGGGCGAGGTCTCCATCGGCAAGACCCAGTTCGGCGATCCCGCGTGGGCGGAGGCATCCGGCCTGTTCGCCTCGTACGAGAAGGTCGTCGGCGAGCTGGAGAGCCTGTCGAAGCTGCTCTCGGCATCCATCGAGGGCATGGGCATCGCGGTGCTGGCGTCGCACAAGGGCTACGAGAACGTCGACGACGACATTCGCGCCCGCATGCTCGCCATCAAGGCGAGCGTGGAGGAGCACTACCCGAAGCAGGCCGGGGCCGGGGCGCCCGTGACCGCGCAGAGCCACCAGCCGGCAGAGGCGACACCGTCGCCCACGGCGTCCAGCGGCCTTTCCTGGGAACAGTGAGCACGCGTACGGCACGGGACCGGATGGGGGAGCAGCATGGGTAGCGGTTTCAAGGGCATGACCCACGAGAAAATGCTGGAGTGGCTGGACCAGGCCAACAGCGGTGCGGTCCGGGGAGCCGCCGACCGGCTGAAGTCCGCGGCAGAGGAGATCCACAAGATCGGTGAGGAGCTGAAGGTCCGCCCACAGATCGTGGAGTGGAAGGGCGAGGGCAACGACGCGTTCCGCACCTGGACCGCGAACCTGGCCAACGAGACCTTGCGCCTCGGCGACTACAGCGCGGGCGCGGCGTTGTGGCTCACCCAGGCTTCTCACGCGATCGCCCACGCTCAGGCGACGATTCCCCGCACCATCCACAAGGGGGCGGAGGCGAACCTCGAAGCGGCGCTGGCGGCGAAGAACGACCCGGACGCGGCGGCGGTGGTGAAGTCCGCCGAGGCGCAGATCGCGGCCAACGAATCGAACCGCCAAGAGGCCGTGCAGCGCATGAGGGCGCTGTCGGAGGCCTACAACCAGTCCACGATGGAGATGCGCCGACTGGAGCCGCCCAGGTTCCCACCGCCGCCGGACGCGGTGGCGCCGGGTGAGGGGGACCGCATTGCCAGATCACAACACCTCGGCGCAAGTCCGTCCGGTGGTGGCGACAGCTCTGCGGCCCAGGAGACATGGGGTCCGGTAACCGGCGGCGGTGGGAGCGCGGCCGGAGGCGGCACGGCCCTAGGCGCAGTAAGACCTGTGGTGCCGACACCACCGGCGGCTCCGGCGGTGCACATGGGGATCGACGGCGTCGCGACGCTTCCGGAGACGCCCACCGCGCCGTCAGCGTCTCCGGCACTCGCCCCGCCCGGTAGCGGAAGGACCGATGTCGGCCTTCCGCCGGTGTTGGGGGGAACATCGCCGATCCTGAACAAGAGCGTTGCGCCGCCATCGACGAACGGTGCAGGGCGGAGCGTAGCTGCTGTGCGCCCTCCGTTGTCCGCGTCCGGGCCAGGAGCACCGACCGTTGGGCAGACAGGGCGCTCCTCTCCTGCCAACGGCATCGTCGGTGGCCGCCCTGTCCCGCAGACGGCGGGACGGCCGATCGGCGGGCTGCCGCGTGGGACCGTGGTCGGAGCTGAAGGGGCCCAAGGAGCCCGTGCCCCCATGACACCGGTGACAGGCTCCGGCGTGGGCGGTGGTCAGAACGGCATCGTGGGTGGGCGGCGGCTCGCTGGCGAAGCCGGCGGAATGGTGGGCGGCCGCCCACAGCAGCCGGCCCCGATCAGCGGACGGGCTTTCACACCCGGGGGCACAGGTCTGATTCGAGGTGACAGATCAGGTGAGGGGGCGCGCAGCGCCAGTGCGATGGGGCGAGGGGCGATGAGCCCCCAGCGCGCTGGTGAGTCGCGCCGGAGTGAGGGCAGCGCGAGGCCTGACTACCTGACGGAGGATGAGGAGACGTGGCAGCAGGGCACCCGACGCGTAGTGCCGCCGGTTATCGACTGACCACCGCCTAGTAGGGGAAAGCATGTCCGCCAGCAGTCGAAGAAAAGTACACATCCATGCCGTTCTCTTCTCGGTGATCGGGCTGCTGGTGGGTGTTGCCGCACCGGCTCACGCGGACCCCATGAGGTCGAGACAGTGGCATCTCGACGCTATGAAGGCCGAAGAGATGTGGGCGATGAGCACCGGAGAGGGCGTCACGGTCGCAGTCATCGACACCGGTGTGGATGACGCGAACCCTGACCTGCAGGGGCGCGTGCTCGAAGGCCTGGATCTTGCCGTACGCACTCCGGGAGACGAGCACACGGACAGAGACGGCCACGGCACCGGTATGGCGGGGCTGATTGCTGGAACAGGAAAGAGAGACGGAGGGAACGGAGCGTTTGGCCTGGCCCCGGGGTCGAAGATCCTACCGATTCGCCTGACTCTTGCGGAGAAGGCAAAGAATGCTGCTGCAGGACTGAGGGAACGTAATAAGTCTGTGCCTGCTGCGATTCGTTACGCTGCGGATTCAGGCGCGAAGGTCATCAACGTCTCTCTGGCTTTCGGGGGAGGGTCGCCCAATCTGGAAGAATCCGTTGATTATGCTCTGGGTAAAGGTTCCCTGATCTTTGCCGGTGTCGGAAACGATGCTGAGGAGGGGAACGAAAAAATGTATCCGGCAGCCACCCCGGGGGTGGTGGGTGTGGGTGCGATCGGAAGAGACCTTCAGAAGGCCGCGTTCTCTCACCACGGCCCCCAGGTGGACCTTTCCGGGCCCGGGGTGGACATGGTTCATGCTTGTGGCGGCGGGAGCGGCCTGTGTGAGTCCTATGGCACCAGTGCCGCCACCGCCATCGCCTCGGCCTCCGCAGCTCTGATCTGGTCGAAGTATCCGGACTGGACGAACAATCAGGTCCTTCGCGTCATGCTCAACACGGCTGGCGGTCCGACCGATGGGGCCGAGCGCAACGACTACATCGGCTACGGCGCGGTGCGCCCCGGGGCGGCGCTGACGAAGCCGGGCGACCCCGGGCCGGCCGATGTCTACCCCCTGCCCGACCTGGCGGAGGCGGAGAAGGCCGGGGGGGAGAAGCGCGCCGGTGACGAGCCCCCCAAGGCTGCTGACGGCACCCCGGCGAGGCCCCAGGAGCCTGCCGTGGCGGCGCCGACCGGTGCTGGTGGGGGCGGCGGCACCGCCCTCTGGGTCGGCCTCGGCGCCGGGGTGGCGGCGCTGGCGGGTGCCGTAGCCGTCTGGGCGGTCAACCGCCGCCGACGCACCGCGGCCGCCGCCCCGGCAGCCCCGCAGCCGTATCCGCACCACCAGCATCCGCAGCAGCCGTACTCCCCCTACGGTTCAGCGCCGACCACCTCCCACCCCGATGCGTCCCACGGGCCTCCTCCGGGCCACGGCCCCGGCCCCGCCGGCTGAAGGGGGCAAGCCCCGCCCGGACTCGTACAGGGCGGAGGCCGGCCCGACGCTCTTCATGCCCTCGACGGGTCGGCGCTCCGGGCCGCACCGAAGGCACAGAGGGCGAGGCCCGTCACTGGTCGGCAGGAAGGCTGCGGGGGCACACCGGCATGGGGCAGGCCGACGGCATGGGCGGCGGCGGGTGTCCCGGCGAGGCGGGCGCCCAGCTCCGCCCGCAGGTCTCCTCGGACCGGGGCCCCTGGGGACTCACCTCCTGCGTCGCGTGCGATGGAGTGCCGCTCCGGGGGCGGCCTCCGCGGCGGAGCCGGTCGATTCGAGCTGCGTGATGACGGAATACGGGCTTGTCCCTCCCGCTGGAGCGTGATGGTGTCCCTGCATGGTTCCCCCGGGGCTGCCGCAGGGACGGAGCAGCCTGCTGAGTTCGCGGGGCGTCCGGGGGCCCGTCGAACGGAGTGCCTTTCCCCGCCTCGCCGCGAGGCGGGAAAACGCGACGAGGCAGGAACGATGTCGGTCATGGCTCCGATGCCCGCCCCGGTGGGCGAACCGGCGAACCGGCGAGCCGAGGTGTCCGATGGGTATCGATGAGATCTCAGGTGTCCCCCGTAGTCAGGTACGGAGCCCTTTTCGGCCATGTTCCGGAGGCTCGGCCACCAGAGCGGCCGGGTGACCGCGCGGACGCGGGACAGCCCTTAACGTGAGAGCATCGGCGGGAAAAGCAGCCAGGGTTTCACGGGATTCCATGACTGACTTCAGGGGGAAATGCATGACGTTCGACGCGGAATGGTCGGCACTGCGTACGGAGTCAGCCCAACGGTTCGATATGCGTCTCGCCAGTGTCCCTGCCGAGACCGGGGGATCGAAGGGGCCGTCCCAGCCGGATCTTGCCGTCGATGAGGGCGGCCTGGGAGCCGTCGGGCACGACGCGTACGAGCTGCGGACGCGGCTGTCGAAAGACGGCGACCACGCCCGCCCCGCGACGTTCGCCGCAGCCGTCGCGCTCACGAACAGCAACTTCACGGGCGGATCGGCGCTGTTGAAGGTCCACGACCGCTGGCAGACGCATCTCAGGACGCTCCTCGATTCCTGCGCGCAGATTTCGAACCACCTGAACTACACGAAGGCCGCCCACCAGAAGGACGACGCCCAGATCGCCGGCGACCTGCTCAGCGTCTCCAAACTCAACGAGTATCTGAAATAGGCCGCAGGGGAGTGGGCGTGCTGAAGTACGAGGACATCGTGGATGCTCCCGTCGGCAAGTTGAAGCAGGCCGCCGATGACTGGTCCGAGATGGTGACCAAGTTGGAGCGCCTTGCAGAGGTGGCGAACGACGGCATGAAGGCCAAGGCGGACAAGGCCGAATGGGAGGGGGTGAACGCCGGGGTCACCAAAGGGTTCATCGGGAAGACCGCCAAGGAGTTCAAGGACGCGTTGGCCGAGGCCAGGGGCGTCAAGCTCATCTTGGAGGATGCGCACACGGCCATCAAGAAGGCCCAGGACGATCTGGTGAACATCCGGGACGTGGAAGGGCGCGAGGCGGGCATCCACGTGGACGCCAAAGGCAGAGCCACTCCTCGGAAACCGCTGGAGGAGCAGGGGCAGGCGGCGCGGCACGACCCCGACTACCCCGAGCTGCTGCGTCGGCAGAAGGAGGCCGTCGAGAGCTGGCAGAAGAGGATCGACGTGATCGTCGACAACTGCAACGACACCGACGTCGCGTTCAAGAACGCCCTTGAGGCCAACGTCACCGAAGGCAAAGGCTTCGAGAGCCCGAAGTACAGGAGCCTGGACCACGAAGAAGTCGCCCGCGCCGTGGCCCTGGCAGAGAAGGGGCGTGGCATCACCCATGCCGAACTTCAGGCGTTCAACGAACTGATGCGCGACAACGCCCATTCGGTGGCGTTCGCGAAGGGGTTTTACGAGAAGCTGGGGCCCGAGAAGTCCCTCGCCTTCTTCGGGCAGCTGTCGACGGACACGCATGAGTACGGCAGGGTCGACAAGGAGCGGCTTGCGGATGTCCAGGCGCTCCAGCGCAATCTTGGTCTGAACCTGGCGACCGCCTCCCGTGACCAGGCCTTCTCGGCGGAGTGGGGGCCTGAGCTGCGCAGGCTCGGCACGGAGCGGATACCGCTGGCGAAGAACGACTACGGCGGCGCGTACGGTTACCAGCTCCTGGGCGGCATCATGCGATACGGGAACTATGACGCGAAGTTCCTCAATCCGATCGTGGAACATGTCGCGCAGCTGCACCAGAAGAGCCCGCATGTTTTCGCGAGTACCAACCAGGCCACTGCGTACATGGGGAATCCGTTCAACCCTTCGGGCCGGAACGGCTCGGGCTTCGACCCGACCACGGCCATGCTCGAGGCGCTGGGTCACAGCCCGGACGCCGCGAAAAGGTTCTTCACCGACGACCCTACTGCGTACAACGATGACGGCACGGTCGACGGGAGTCGCACCGCGGCTCTTGGCAAGGGGGGCGATGGAGAGGACATCGTCACCTACCTCGACTTCTTCGGCAACGAGAAGTGGAAAGCGTTCCCGGACACCGGTCATGACGCTCCGGGCGCGACGGATGCGACCCGTCAGTACATGCCGGATGCCCTCGGACGTGCCCTGGAGGCGGCGACCCTCGGATATCCGGCGGGCCATCCGGACTCCAGCGTGGTACGGGATGCCGAGAACGCGACCATCATGAAGACGGTCATGGAGAAGTACGGCGAGAACGGGGGGCTTCTCAAGCAGCATCAGGGGATGGCCGACAGCCTCGGCATCATGGGCGCCGGATACATCGATGACATCAACTGGGCGCTGGAAAAAGGGAAAGGGGACAGCGTTTTCGCACCGTCCCGGAACCTGGAGGGTCACATTCCCCTCGGCGACGGCGAGAGGGACGCCAGGGCCACCGCCCGCCGCTTCCTCAGTGTCCTCGGCCAGCATCCGGATGCCTATGCCACCCTCTCCACTGCGGAGCAGGTGTACGCGAGAAGCGTTCTCGAAGCCCAGGTGGGCCCCGACGGGAAGATCGACACGGGGGCGGCTCGTTCAGCTGTGCACGTTGGCGCCGAGGTGCAGGGCATGCTCGACCAGTCCCGGGCCGACCAGGTCGAGGCGAGTCATATGAAGAAGCATGAGGATTACGAGAGGGCCGTGGCCGAGCGTGCGGGCTGGGTGGAGTTCGGCGCGGCAGCGGGAATCGCGGCCGGTGTCGCCTTTCTCCCCGCCACCGCTGCGGTGGGTGCTGCTGCCGTGCTGATCCCGCTGGCGACCGACACCGTCAGTGGGGCTGCGGAACAGGTTGTCGGCCAGGTCGTGGGAGACATTTCGAACAGCGCGGTCGACAAGAGCAAGGAGAAGACCGAAGCCCTCGTCGAAGAGGACTGGAACAGGATCTACCGGTCCGGTGAAGCCATGGCGGAGGCTCCGATGGAAGAGTTCCTCGCGCGCCATACGACCAGAGAAGACTCCGATTTTCGCCAGGACATGCTGGAATCGATGCGCCTGGGTTATGCGACCGGAAATGACCGTGAGAACCAGCAGGGCGCAGGACCGGAGACGGGATGAAGTCTTTCCTCGGGGTGGCAGTGAAAGGTGCTGGGGTGGGCGAAGCGCGGTACAGGCGGGCGCTGACGGCCGCCCTGGTCGTGACTATCGGTGTTGGTGGTGTGGCGTGCGGGTCGGACTCGGACTCTCAGTCTCCTCACGTGGACGCGTCGCAGGTGTGTGACGGGATCTTCGCCGGTCGGTTGGAGAACACGCTTCAGGCTGTGGCCGGTGGAACCCTTTTTGGGCGAAGAAGTGCGGACAGTGTGGAGAGGGTGATTCAGAAGATCAAGGAGGGGTATGCGTCGGATCGCAGCTGGTTGACCAGTCAGAAGCTCTGCGAGATAACCGTAGAAGGTGAATCTCCCCGCGATGCGACCGTCATATCCTTCAGCATCTATGCGCCTCAAGATGTGGGGGACCCGGGGGACCCTGAGGGAACGCTGCGGTTTCCCCTGGGAAAGGAGGCTGTCGCCCGCACTCGTTCGGCCGGCCTCTATTTCGAATGCGTCAGCCCTCAGGTCGAAGGGTCGAAGGACCGTCCAGTTCGTATCCGCGGCGGGCTGGGGTACGCGGAGGATCGAGGCGATGCGGTCCAGAACCTGGTGGCCAACCTGACCGTCCTGCACGCCGCGTCCATCGCCGTGGCGAGAGAGCTTGAATGCGAGGAGGACGGCGGCCTTCCCGAGCGGCTGAGCCCTGACCTCCAGCCCCTGCCGTGAGCCGCGACCCATGGGCCGTGAACCATGGGGCGGCGGTCATCGGCCGGGGTGCCGGGGCGCCCCGCCCTGCTTCAGGCGCGATGCTCGGGACGCCCCGAGCCCGCGGAGGCTCACACCGGGTGACGGCCGGGGGCGAGGCGGACGTGGTCTCCGAGCCGGGGGTGTGCCGATGAGGGGCGAGCCGCACAAGGAGGGTTGATCCGCTGCCGGTGTTCGAGGCGGCCAGCCGGTCGACAGGCCTTTCCACGAGATCGCCCGAGTGGCGCAGGCGCCCCGGCCCTGGAGGCAGCGTCCGTCTGCCAACGGTGGACGACCAGGTCCTTCCAGCTCTCTGTGGTCGAAGACGGCGCTGTCGTCACGTTCGGCCCTTCCCCGGCCGCCCACGCCGTTCGCCCAGGCCCTCGCCCACTCCGTTCCACCCGCTGTCGGGCCTGTCGCCCCGCCGCCGGACCTACGACCAACGGCCGAGGGCGAGGGGGTACATCGACAGGGTTCAAACCGATTCATGCCCCTTACTCTGGGGCCATGACCGCCCTGGAACCGCGTGACGGCACCGATGCCGCGCGCCCCGCGCCCACCGCGACCGACCCCCTCCCCCCGGGCCCCCTGGCCGGCGGCCCCCTCGAAGCCGCCGGAGAAGGGGTCCTCGGGCGCACGTACCGGGCGCTCAGCGTCGGCATCGTCTCCGTCGTGTTCCTCATCGCGTTCGAGGCGACGGCGGTCGGTACGGCCATGCCGGTCGCCGCGCGGGAGCTGAACGGCATCCCGCTCTACGCGTTCGCCTTCTCCGCGTACTTCACCACCAGCCTCTTCGCCATGGTGCTCTCCGGGCAGTGGGCCGACCGGCGCGGGCCCCTCCAGCCGCTGGCCACCGGGATCACCGCGTTCGGCGCCGGGCTCCTGCTCTCCGGAGCGGCGTCCAGTATGTACGTCTTCATCGCGGGGCGGGCGGTCCAGGGCCTCGGCGGCGGGTTGGTGATCGTCGCGCTGTACGTGGTCATCGGGCGGGCCTACCCCGAACGCATCCGCCCCGCGATCCTCGCCGCCTTCGCCGCGAGCTGGGTGATCCCCTCCGTCGTCGGACCGCTGGCCGCCGGCACGGTGACCGAGCAGCTCGGCTGGCGCTGGGTCTTCGTCGGCATCCCCGCCCTCATCGTGGTCCCGCTGGCCCTGGCCCTTCCGGCGATCCGGCGGATGGCCTCCGGGCCCGCGGAGCCGGCCGCCGCGGCCGAGCCGTACGACCGGCGCCGAATCCGGCTGGCCCTCGGGATCTCGGCGGGGGCCGGGCTGCTCCAGTACGCCGGGCAGGAGCGGGACTGGCTCGCCCTCCTGCCGGCCGCGCTCGGCGTGGCCCTGCTCGTGCCCGCCGTGCGCGGGCTGCTGCCCGCCGGGACCGTGCGGGCGGCGCGCGGGCTGCCTTCGGTGGTCCTGCTGCGCGGGATCTCCGCCGGGTCGTTCATCGCGGCCGAGTCCTTCGTACCGTTGATGCTCGTGACCCAGCGCGGGCTCTCCCCGACGATGGCCGGGCTTTCGCTGGCCGTGGGCGGGGCGACCTGGGCGCTCGGTTCGTACGTGCAGTCCCGGCCGCGCATGGAGCCGCACCGCCAACGGCTCATGGTGACCGGCATGCTGCTCGTGGCCGCCGCGATCGTGGCGGCGCCCTCCGTGCTGATCGAGGCCGTGCCCGTCTGGACCGTCGCCGTCGCCTGGGCCTTCGGTTGCTTCGGCATGGGCATGGTGATCGCTTCGACCAGCGTGCTGCTGCTGAAGCTGTCGGCCCCTCAGGAGGCGGGCTCCAACTCCGCCGCCCTCCAGATCTCGGACGGGCTCTCCAACGTGCTGCTGCTCGCCACCGGCGGCGCGGCCTTCGCGGCGCTCGGCGGCGGGGCCGTGGGCGCGGCCGCCCACGGCGCGGTGGAGGCCGGCGCGACGGGCTCGCACCCGGGGGCGTTCGCGGCCGTGTTCCTTCCGATGGCGGGGGTGGCGCTGGTGGGGGCGTGGGTCGCTGTCCGGGTGCGGGAGAGGTAGCGCCGCCGCTTCGGCCCCACGACTCCCCACCTGCGTGGTGCGGCTGTGCCCCCGCGTCCCACGAGGACCGGCAGGAGGCTCCACCAAGACCGGCAGCAGCCGCCGTGAGGACCGGCAGCAGGCGCCGGGGCTCTCCGTGCCGAGCGGGAGGGCCGGAGCGTGTACGCCGTAGTGCTTCAGGCCGTCGACCGCTGTCCGCAGGCCGAGGCCGGCCGGGAGTCCGCCCGCCGGCTCGGTGTGAAGGACGCGGTGCGCCGCACCGGTCCTCCGCGGCGGCTGGGGGGAGGCGTGGGCGAGGCCCGGGACGGCCTGGACCTGGCGACGCAGCTCGCCCGCGGGTGGCGGCGGGGTCGCGGTGCGCGACCACGGGCTGCTCGGCTCGGCTGAGGGCCCGGCACGCCGCGCGATGTGAGCACGGTCTCCTCGGGCGGGGACGCGGCTCGTTCGTCACGGGTTTCGACCCGCCCCCGGTAGGGTGGCCCGGTTGTCGTATCGCGGGCCGCGTCGCACGGGCCCGGTCCGGTACGGACAGCGCCCCACGTACCCGAGAGCCCCGAACCGGAGACCGTGACTACTACCACCGCCTCCCACCACCTCTCACCCGCCTTTCCCGGCCGCGCCCCCTGGGGCACCGCCGGGAAGCTGCGAGCCTGGCAGCAGGGGGCCATGGAGAGGTACATCCAGGAGCAGCCGCGCGACTTCCTCGCCGTCGCGACCCCTGGCGCCGGCAAGACCACGTTCGCGCTCACCCTCGCCTCGTGGCTGCTGCACCACCATGTCGTCCAGCAGGTCACCGTCGTCGCCCCGACCGAGCACCTCAAGAAGCAGTGGGCGGAGGCGGCCGCACGGATAGGCATCAAGCTGGACCCGGAGTACAGCGCCGGGCCCCTGAGCAAGGAGTACCACGGGGTCGCCGTGACCTACGCGGGTGTCGGCGTCCGCCCGATGCTCCACCGCAACCGTTGCGAGCAGCGCAAGACGCTCGTGATCCTGGACGAGATCCACCACGCCGGTGACTCGAAGTCCTGGGGCGAGGCATGCCAGGAGGCGTTCGACCCGGCGACCCGGCGGCTCGCGCTGACCGGTACCCCGTTCCGCTCGGACACGAATCCGATCCCCTTCGTCGCGTACGAGGAGGGCAACGACGGCATCCGCCGCTCCTCGGCCGACTACACCTACGGGTACGGCAACGCGCTCGCCGACGGCGTCGTGCGTCCCGTGATCTTCCTCAGCTACAGCGGCAACATGCGCTGGCGTACCAAGGCCGGGGACGAGATCGCCGCCCGGCTCGGCGAGCCGATGACCAAGGACGCCATCGGGCAGGCATGGCGCACCGCGCTCTCGCCCACCGGCGAGTGGATTCCCAACGTGCTCGCCGCCGCCGACAAGCGGCTCACCGAGGTCCGCAAGGGCATCCCGGACGCGGGCGGGCTCGTCATCGCGACCGACCAGGAGTCGGCGCGCGCGTACGCCAAGATCCTCAAGAAGGTCACCGGCGAGACGCCGACCGTGGTCCTGTCCGACGAGAAGGCGGCGTCGAAGAAGATCGACCGGTTCAGCGACGACGAGTCGCGCTGGATGGTCGCCGTCCGCATGGTGTCCGAGGGCGTCGACGTGCCCCGCCTCGCCGTCGGCGTGTACGCGACGACGATCTCGACGCCGCTCTTCTTCGCCCAGGCCGTCGGACGCTTCGTGCGCTCCCGCCGTCGCGGCGAGACGGCCTCCGTCTTCGTGCCGACCATCCCGATGCTCCTCGACTTCGCCAACGAGATGGAGATCGAGCGGGACCACGTCCTCGACAAGCCGAAGAAGGGCGGCGAAGAGGAGAACCCGTTCTCGGAGGAGGACAAGCTCCTCGCCGACGCCGAGAAGCTGGAGGACGAGGAGACCGAGGACCAGCTGCCCTTCGAGGCGCTGGAGTCCGACGCGGTCTTCGACCGGGTGCTGTACGACGGCGCCGAGTTCGGCATGCAGGCCCACCCCGGAAGCGAGGAGGAGCAGGACTACCTGGGCATCCCGGGTCTCCTCGAACCCGACCAGGTGCAGTTGCTCCTCCAGAAGCGGCAGAGCCGGCAGATCGCCCACAGCCGTCAGCGGCCGGCCGAGGAGGCCGACCTCCTGGAGAAGCCGGCCGAGTCCCGCCCCGTGGTCACCCACAAGCAGCTCCTCGGGCTCCGCAAGCAGCTCAACACGATGGTCTCCGCCTACACCCACCAGAGCGGCAAACCCCACGGCGTGATCCACACCGAGCTGCGCCGGGTGTGCGGCGGCCCGCCGAGCGCGGAGGCGACCGCGGGGCAGATCCAGCAGCGCATCGCGAAGGTGCAGGAGTGGGCCACGCGCATGACGTGACCCCCCGGACCGCCGCCGTCGGCCCGTGCCGGAGCGATCCGCTCCCACACGGGCCGACCGCGTTCCGCGTGGGTCGGTGGCGCCTGCGCCGGGGTGCGCCCGCCGAAATTTCACCGGCGTTCGTTCACGGTGTGTTAACGGCGGTTCACGCCCGGGAGCGAGTGGACATCTCGGCGTCATGACACGTTAACGCGCGTAGATGTTCGCTTTCCGGACGCCGTCGCGCTGACCGGCGGCAATCCGCGGGCCGCGACCGGGGCCCGCGCCCGGAGACCGGATTCTGGACGAGGACTTCCGCTCAGCGGACTGGCTCGCTACTGTCCCCGCCATATGAACGCCCCGTGGCAACGCCGCCGCGGAGCGCAGCCGGTGCCTTGCCAGATCGGCGGCCTCTCCGTGCGTCGCCGCTGGGACCGGCGCCGCTACCCCCGGAGCAGGACCGCCGTCGCTCACCCCGAAGAGGAGAGGGCGTCGTGACAGCGGAGACTTCCCAGACGCTCGACCGAGGACTGCGCGTCCTCAAACTGCTCGCCGACACCGATCACGGCCTGACCGTCACCGAGTTGTCCAACAAACTCGGCGTCAACCGGACCGTCGTCTACCGTCTGCTCGCCACTCTGGAGCAGCACGCCCTGGTACGGCGCGATCTCGGTGGCCGCGCCCGGGTCGGTCTCGGGGTGCTGCGCCTCGGCCGGCAGGTGCACCCGCTCGTCAGGGAAGCCGCGCTGCCCGCGTTGCGCTCCCTGGCCGAGGACATCGGGGCCACCGCCCACCTCACCCTCGTCGACGGCAGCGACGCGCTCGCGGTCGCCGTCGTCGAGCCCACGTGGACCGACTACCACGTGGCCTACCGGGCCGGCTTCCGGCATCCGCTGGACCGGGGCGCGGCGGGCCGGGCCATCCTGTCCGCCCGGCAGGCGACGGATTCCGGTCACCCCGGCTACACCCTCACCCACGGCGAGCTCGAAGCCGGCGCCAGCGGGGCGGCCGCGCCCCTGGTCGGGGTCTCGGGCGTGGAGGGCAGTGTCGGCGTGGTCATGCTCGCCGACGCCGTACCGGAACGGGTCGGACCCCGCGTCCTCGACGCCGCGCGCGAAGTGGCCGACGCGCTGCGGTAGCCGTCGGCCCGGCGACCGGGGCGACACGGCCGACGGCCCCGGCTGCCAGCAGCGGCGGCCCGGCCGGAGCGGGCCACGGGGCCGACCGGTCGGCCCCGTGGCCGTGCGGAGCAGGGGCGCGCGTCGCGCGCCGGTGGCGCGGGTGCGCCCGGTCGCGGTGGGGCCGCCCGGGGGCTGCGCCTGGCGGGTTCCCGCCGGGGCGCGGCGGTTAGATTGGGTGCGTGCTCACTCGCCTCTCGCGCCCCCGCGCGCTCGCCCTCTGTGCGCTGCCCGTCCTCGCCCTGTTCGGCACGGCGGCCTTCGCGCCGCTCCCCTTCACCCTGGCTCGGCCCGGGATGACCGCGGATGTGCTCGGCCAGGTCGACGGCCGGCCGGTGCTCACCATCACCGGCGCGACCACCCGGCCCACCGAGGGGCAGCTGCGCATGACGACGATCCTCGCCACCGGGCCGAAGGCGGACGTCGGCATCGGCGAGGTGGTCGACGGCTGGTTCCGTCACGACCGGGCGGTCATGCCCCGGGACTCCGTCTACCCCACCGGCGGGTCGGAGAAGGAGATCGAGCGGCACAACCTCGACGACATGAAGGAGTCGCAGGACGTCGCCGTCGACGCCGCCCTCGACTACCTGGACCGGGAGCCCGGTGCGTTGCGGGTCGCGGTCGACCTCGGTGACGTCGGCGGTCCGAGTGCCGGGTTGTTCCTGGCCCTCGGCATCATCGACAAGCTCGACGGCGACGGTTCCGGCGGCGGTCTGACGGGGGGGCGCACCATCGCCGGAACGGGGACGATCAGCGCGGACGGCGAGGTCGGCGCGGTCGGCGGGGTGTCCATGAAGGTCCAGGGCGCCCACCGCGACGGGGCGACCGTCTTCCTCGTGCCGAAGGCGGAGTGCGGCGAAGCGGAGGCCGAACGGCCGGACGGCCTGAGGGTCGTGCCGGTCTCCACGCTGAAGGACGCGGTCAGCTCGTTGCGGGCCCTGGAGGACGGCGGGAAGGTTCCGAGCTGCTGACCGCGGCCGGCGGCGACCCCGCTGCGGCAGCCGCGGACACCGCCGGCCCCGCCTTCTGCGGGGCGTCCATCGTCCGCCAGGACGGGAACACCAGCGGGCTCAGTGTGGCCAGAAGGTACACCCCGCCCATCAACAGCAACGCCCCCCTCGCCCTCGCGGAGCTCGGTGCCGTAGGAGCGCAGCGATACCGGGGCCTCGGCGGGGCGCGGCTCGGCCGCGCGCACGCCCCGTACCCCGGTGGTGATGAGCAGGGCGGAGAGCCCGAACGTCGCGGCGTCCAGCAGGAGGACGGTCTCCGCGCCGACGAAGGCGATGAGGACGCCGGCCAGCGCCGCGCCGACCATCCGAGCCCCGCGCGAGACCGCGTCGAAGAGGCCGGCCGCGCGGGGGAGCGTGGTGCCGGCGTGTTCGGCCAGGTCCGGTATCAGCACGTAGCGCGCGGTGTTGCCCGGGGTGTGGGCGAACCCGTTGAGCCCCATCAGCGTGCACAGCATCCAGAAGTCGAGGGCGCCGACGGCGTGCGACAGCGGGATCGCTGCGATGGCCAGGGCGCATACGGCGTCGGAGGCGATGGCGGTCCGGCGGCGGCCGATCCGGTCGATCACCGGCCCGCCCACGAGGGCGGCGACGACGATCGGCAGGGTGGCGCAGAACGCGACGAACCCGGCGCGGCCCGCGCTGCCGGTTGTCTCCAGGACGAACCACGGGACGCCGATCAGGGTGAGGGAAGTCCCCGCCGTCGAAATGGAGTTGGCCGCGAGCGTGGCGGCGAGCGGGGTGCGTCGCCCCATGGTCGTGCCTTCCCCGGGCCCGTGTGCCGGCCCGTTACGCCGTGTGGAACGTGTGCGCGGCGGGCGGTTTCGCCGTCCGGCTCCGGACCAGCCGGAGGCCTGCCTCGACCAGGGCCCAGCCGATCCGGGTGCGCAGATCGGTCCGGGCGCGCAGACCGGTCCGGGGGAGGGGTAACGCCGCCGCACGCCGGAGTTCGGCGGATCTGGCCGAGTGCAGGACGTGGTGGATGTCCGCGTGCATCAGGTGCTCCTTGGGGGTGGGGGCTGCCCGGGGCGGGGCGCTCAGGTGGAGGGGCGGGGGAAGGCGTGCAGATGGGTTCGGACCACGGCCGAGCCCTCGGTGTCCTCCGGGACGCGGTCCCGGTAGCTCTCCATGAGCGCGTGGACCTTCTGGGCCAGCTCCAGCGCGAGGGCGGGGGTGAGGCGCAGCTTGAAGTCGCTCATGTCCCAGCTCCGCTGCCACTCCTGAGGCCAGTCGTCCATCGTGCCCAGCCAGGTGTTCAGCTCCTGGGCGTGGGTGGTGGCCGTCTCGTGCAGGACGAAGTCGATGGCCCCGCGCACCTCCGGGTCGGCGTGCGTCCGGAAGTCGGCGCTCTCGAACGTGGAGCCCTCGTGCATCGCCCGCCACCAGCGCTCGCGGCCCTTGCCCAGCTCCGGGGCGTCCTCGACCAGCCCGCTCTCCGCCAGCCGGCGCAGGTGGTAGCTGGTCGCGCCGCTGGACTCGCCCAGCCGCTCGCCGAGCCGGGAGGCGGTGGCGGGGCCGAACTCGCGCAGGGCGTTCAGCAGCCGGATGCGCAGGGGGTGTGCGATCGCCCGCAGCGCACGGGCGTCGACCTGGTGCACTCTCCGGTCGGCGCCCGCATGGCGGTGTGGGCGGCGGTCGTCCTCGTTCTCTGCCATGCGCTCGACCGTAGACGTGCAAAGAATGCTTTGCAAGCTTCTTTTTGCACGCTCTTCCTCTGCGCAGGGACCCAGCCGCTCGCCGGACCTCAGCCCTCCTTGATGAACCCCTCCGCCACCAGCCACTCCTTCGCCACCTCGTGCGGGTCCTCGCCCTCCACGTCCACCTTCGCGTTCAGCGTCCGGGCGACCTCGGTCGTCAGCTTTCTGCTGAGCGGCGCCAGCAACTCCGCGATCTGCGGATACTTCTCGAACGTCGCCTCGTGGATGACCGCGGACGCGTTGTAGTTCGGGAAGAAGTCCCGGTCGTCCTCCAGGACGTCCAGGTCCATGGCCTCGATGCGGCCGTCGGTGGTGAACACCTCGCCCAGCAGGCAGGAGTCGGACGCGGCGACCTGGGTGTAGATGATCCCGGCGTCCATCTTCCGGATGTCGGCCGCCGGGATGTCCATCCCGTACTCCTTCTCCATGCCGGGCAGCCCGTCGTCGCGGGAGGCGAACTCGTTCTCCACGCAGAGCGTCACCGCGCCCGGGTTCTCCTCTGCCAGGGAGGCCAAGTCCGAGAGGGTCTTCAGCCCGTACCTGGCGTTGTTCTCCTTGCTGATGGCCAGTGCGTACGTGTTGTCGAGCGGGGCCGGCGGCAGCCAGACCACCCCGTTCGCCCGGTCCTCGTCGCGGACCGCCTCGTACTGCTCCCGCGGGTCGGCGATGGGGTCGGCGTGGCCGAGGAAGGTGATCCAGCCCGTGCCGGTGTAGTCCCACTGCGCGTCGGCGTCGCCGTTGACGATGGCCTCGCGGGCGCTGATCGAACCGGGCAGGTTCGTACGGTCCAGGACCTCCGCCCCGGCCGCCTTGAACACCAGACCGGTCATCTGCCCCAGGATGATGTTCTCGCTGAAGTTCTTCGAGGTCACCGTCAGCGTCGCGCCCTTGAGCGGCTCGCCCTGCCCCACCGATCCCGGCGCCACGTCGTCCACCATCGGCGAACCGCTCTTGAGGCCGCAGCCGCCGGCCACCAGCGCCAGGGCCAGCGCGAGGGCCCCGGCCGCCCGGGCCCGCCGACGCCTCCCGTCCGTAACCGTCACCGCTCCTCCAACCCGCGGGGTGTCAGCGCCAGCTCGGCCAGGGAGGCCAGCCAGTCCACCAGCAGGGCCAGGACCACGGTCAGCACAGAGCCGATGACCAGCACCGGCATCCGCTGGGTCTGGATGCCCGACGTGATCAGGTCGCCGAGACCGCCGCCCCCGCCGAACGTGGCCAGCGTCGCCGTGCCGACGTTCAGCACCAGGGCCGTGCGCACCCCGGCGAGGATCAGCGGTACGGCGAGCGGCAGCTCCACCTTCGTCAGGACGCCGCGACCGGACATGCCCATCCCGCGCGCCGCCTCGACCATGCTCGGCTCGATCGCCCGCAGACCGGCCACCGTGTTGGAGAGCACGGGCAGGACGGCGTAGATCACGATGCCGACGATCGCGGTCCGCGGCCCGATGCCCAGCCAGATCACCAGCAGGGCCAGCAGGCCGATGGCCGGGGTCGCCTGCCCGATGTTCGCCAGCGCCGTGAAGGCGGGCGCGGCCTTCCGCAGCCGCCGCCGGGTCAGCGCGATGCCGAGCGGAATCGCGATGACCAGCACCCAGAACGTCGAGATGGCGGTCAGCTTCACGTGCTGCCACAGCCGCAGCTGCACATTGCCGCCGGACAGCGAGTTCTCGGCGATCGAGTCGAGGCTGACGTTGGTGATCCACACGTAGGTGATCACCAGCACCACGGCCAGCACCACCGGCAGGACCACCAGTTTGCGCCAGGTGACCCGGCGGTCCGGGGCGGCCGGGGAGGGCGCGGCGTCGCTCTCCTCGTCGGGGAACGCGCGGCCCCCGGCCTCGTGTTCGCCCGGTGGCCGGGTCGCGGACGAGCCTTCGGGGGAGCGGCCCTGACGGCTGGGACTCATGCTCCGCCGCCACCCCCCTCCAGCTCCTGCCCGGTCTGGTGGGCGCGCAGCTCCTCCTGATCGTGCTCATGCTCCATGGCGGTCAGCCGGTCGGCCTCCAGCAGCTCCTGGACGCTGTCCATCAGCGTCTTCATGTCGACGACGCCGATGAACTCGCCGCGCCGCCCGGTGACCGCCACCCGCCCCGCGCTGTCGATCAGCACCGCCTCCAGCGCGTCGTGCAGCGTGGCGTCGCGGGTCACCGTGTCGTGCACCAGCTGCCCGGCCCGCGCCAGGGAGCCGCGGGCCCGCATCAGGTCGCCGCGCCGCAGCCACTTGTACGGGCGGTTCCTGCGGTCCAGCATCAGCAGCTCGTTGTGCGGGCCGTTGCGCAGCTTGTTGAAGATCGACTGGAGGGGGTCCTCGACCGTGACGGTCGGGAAGTCGGCGATGCCCACATCCCGTACGCGGGTCAGGTTGAGGCGCTTGAGGGCCGCGCCCGCGCCCACGAAGCCGGAGACGAAGTCGTCCGCCGGGTTGGTGAGGATCGCCTCCGGGGTGTCGAACTGGGCGATGTGAGACCGCTCCCTCAGCACCGCGATCCGGTCGCCCAGCTTGATCGCCTCGTCGAAGTCGTGGGTGACGAACACGATCGTCTTGTGCAGCTCGTGCTGGAGCCGGATCAGCTCGTCCTGGAGATGGTCGCGGGTGATCGGGTCCACGGCCCCGAACGGCTCGTCCATCAGCAGCACCGGCGGGTCGGCCGCCAGCGCCCGCGCCACGCCCACGCGCTGCTGCTGCCCGCCGGAGAGCCGGCGCGGGTAGCGGCCGTGGAACTCGCGCGGGTCCAGGCCCACCAGGTCGAGCATCTCCTCGACCCGGTCCCGCACCCGGGCCTTCGGCCAGCCGACCATCCGGGGGACCAGGGCGATGTTCTGCGCCACGGTCATGTGCGGGAAGAGCCCGGAGGACTGGATGGCGTACCCGACCTTTCTGCGCAGCTTCACCGGGTCGATGTCGGTGACGTCCTCGTCGTCGATCCGGATGCGGCCCGAGGAGGGCTCGATCAGCCGGTTGATCATCTTCAGGGTGGTGGACTTCCCGCAGCCGGACGGGCCGACGAGGATCACCGTCTCGCCCGCCCTGATGTCCATGGAGACGTTCTCCACGGCCGGGTTCGGGTTGCCCGGGTAGAGCTTGGTCAGGTCCTCCAGCTGGATGGTGGCCCCGGACGTGCCGGCTGGGCCCTCGGGCGCGGTCCCGGTCTCGGTCTCAGGCACGGATTCCCCTCGGGATGGTCAGCCGCCCCAGCAGGACGTACGCGGCGTCGAACAGCAGGGCGAGGACGACGATGCCGAGCGTCCCCGCGAGGACCTGGTTGATGGCGTTGGCGCTGCCCAGCGAGGCGATGCCGCGGAAGATCTCGTTGCCGAGGCCGGGCCCGGAGGCGTACGCGGCGATCGCGGCGATGCCCATCAGCATCTGGGTGGAGACCCGGATGCCGGTCAGGATGGGCGGCCAGGCGAGCGGCAGCTCCACCCGGCAGAGCCGGGCGAGCCGGGACATCCCGATGCCCGTCGCCGCGTCGACCAGCGACGGGTCGACGCCCCGCAGCCCCACGATGGAGTTCCGTACGATCGGCAGCAGCCCGTAGAGGGTCAGCGTGATCACGGTCGGGGCGACGCCGAGGCCCACCAGCGGGATGAGCAGGCCGATCGCCGCGAGCGAGGGGATGGTCAGGATCGTCGACGTGGAGGAGACGGCGAGCGAGCCGCCCCAGCCGCTGCGGTAGCTCACCACCCCGATGACCACCCCGAGCACGGTCGCGACGACCATGCACTGGAGGACCGCGCTGAGGTGCTGGAGCGCGTCCGTCAGGAGCTGCTGGTGGCGGGTGTTCAGATACTCCCAGAAGCTCACACGGCACTCCCTCGGCTCAGTCGGTGTCCTGGGCCGCCTGTTCCACCAGCGGGATGATCCGCAGCGGAACCGGGTTCTCCATGACGATCGCCGTGGAGGCCCGGACGATGCCATCAAATCCGACGACCCGGTCGATCACCCGCTGGAGATCGGCGTTCGAACGGGCCACCAGCCGGCACAGCATGTCGCCGTGCCCGGTGGTGGTGTGCAGCTCCAGGACTTCCGGCACGCCGCCCAAGTGCGCCCGTACGTCGGCCCCTTGGCCCTGTTTGATCTCCAGCGTCGCGAACGCGGTGACGGGGTAGCCCAGGGCCGCCGGGTCCACGTCGGGCCCCAGCCCCCGGATGACGCCATTCGACTGAAGGCGGTCCAGCCGCGCCTGCACGGTCCCGCGCGCCACCCCCAGCCGCCGGGATGCTTCGAGGACGCCGATACGCGGTTCGCGCGCGAGCAGCACGATGAGCCGCCCGTCCAGATGATCGATCGCCATGACCCCTCCTTCGATGGTCACCCTGTACAGATAGCCCGGTCATCATGGCGTTCGGCTGAGCAGAATGACCAGTGAATGCGCGAACTATTGCGCACCTTGCGATGCGGGGAGAGCCTTCGAACATGACTGAGACTCTGCACACCAGCCCCGAAACCGCCCGGCAGGCAGACCCCTTCCCGGTCAAGGGAATGGACGCGGTCGTCTTCGCCGTGGGCAACGCCAAGCAGGCCGCGCACTACTACTCGACCGCCTTCGGCATGAAACTGGTCGCCTACTCCGGACCGGAGAACGGCAGCCGCGAGACCGCGAGTTACGTCCTGACCAACGGCTCCGCCCGCTTCGTCCTCACCTCGGTGATCAAGCCGTCCACCGAGTGGGGGGCCTTCCTCGCCGACCACGTCGCCACCCACGGTGACGGCGTGATCGACCTCGCCATCGAGGTGCCGGACGCCCGCGCCGCCTACGCCTACGCCGTCGAGCACGGCGCGCGCGGCATCACCGAGCCGCACGAGGTGAAGGACGAGCACGGCACGGTCGTCCTCGCGGCCATCGCCACGTACGGCAGGACCCGGCACACGCTGGTGGAGCGCTCCGGCTACGACGGCCCCTACCTCCCCGGCTTCACCGCCGTCGCCCCGATGGTCGAGCCGCCCGCCAAGCGGACCTTCCAGGCCGTCGACCACTGCGTGGGCAACGTCGAGCTGGGCCGGATGGACGAGTGGGTCGGCTTCTACAACCGGGTCATGGGCTTCACCAACATGAAGGAGTTCGTGGGCGACGACATCGCCACCGAGTACTCCGCGCTGATGTCGAAGGTCGTCGCCGACGGCACGCTCAAGGTCAAGTTCCCGATCAACGAGCCGGCGATCGCGAAGAAGAAGTCGCAGATCGACGAGTACCTGGAGTTCTACGGCGGCGCGGGCGTCCAGCACATCGCGCTCGCCACCAACGACATCGTCGCCACGGTGCGTGCCATGCGGGCCGCCGGTGTCCAGTTCCTGGAGACCCCCGACTCCTACTACGACACCCTCGGCGAGTGGGCCGGCGAGACCCGGGTGCCGGTGGAGACCCTGCGCGAGCTGAAGATCCTCGTCGACCGCGACGAGGACGGCTACCTGCTCCAGATCTTCACCAAGCCGGTCCAGGACCGGCCGACCGTCTTCTTCGAGATGATCGAGCGACACGGCTCCATGGGCTTCGGCAAGGGCAACTTCAAGGCGCTGTTCGAGGCGATCGAGCGCGAGCAGGAGAAGCGCGGCAACCTCTGACCGCCCGCGGCGCGCCGTCGCGCACGAAGCCGCCGCGGCCCGGGGCAGCACCCCGGGCCGCGGCGGCGCGCGCCCCGTACGACCGGCCCCACGGGCCCCGGGAGCACCCGCTACGCGCTCCCCGGTCCGCCCGCCGGCGGCTCGCCGAGCGCGTCCAGGGCCTCCTTCGCCAGCGGCGCGTCGAGCGGCGAGAAGGCCGGGTTGGTGCGCAGGGCCTGCTCCAGATGGCGGCGGGCGGGGCCGTAGTCCTCCAGCTCCCGTTCGATCACGCCCAGGTGGTACGCGTACGAGGCGTTCCGCACGCCCGTGCCGACGGCCCGCTCCACGTACTCCAGCCCCTCCCGCGACCGGCCCGCCCGGTGCAGCGCCCAGCCCAGCGCGTCCGCCGCCTCCGCACTGCGGTGCCGCGCCCGCCACCGCTCCCGCAGCAGCTCCACCGCCTCCTCCGGGTCGCCGTGATCGGCCTCGTAGCGGGCCAGCAGCAGGGACTCGTCCACCCCCGCCTCCTTCGCCGCGGCCACCAGCTCGCGCAGCTTGGCGTACTGGGTGCGGGCGTCCCCGTCCAGGCCCAGCGACTCGTACAGCTCGCCCAGTTCGAGGACGTACCGCGGCCGCGGCAGCTTGGCTACGGTGCTCTGGTAGGCGGCCAGCGCCTCGTCGGTGCGCCCCAGCGCCGCCAGCGCGCGGGCCCGGCCCGCCAGCGAGGCGTGGTGTCCGGCGTCCGTGCGCAGCGCCGCGTCGTACTGCGCGACCGCCTCCTTCGGCTCCCCCCGCTCCCAGGCCAGCTCGCCCAGCCGGTGCAGTGCCTCGGCCTTCTCCGCGGGGGCCTTCGCCCGGTCCGCCGCCTCCCGGGCGGTGGCCAGCGCGTCCTCGCGCCAGCCCTGGCCCCGGTACAGCTCGGCGGTGCGGGCCAGCGCCGGAACGCCCTTGCGCAGCTCGGCGAACTTCTCCGTCGCCGCGGTCGCCGCCGCGCGGTCGCCGAGGCCGGTGTAGGCGTCGATGAGCACCGGATACACGGCCCAGGCGTCCGGCCGCCGCTTCCTCACCGTCTCCCCCCACCGCTTCGCGGCGGGGAAGTCGTGCCGTGCGTTGGCCAGGGCCGCCAGTCCCACCCAGGCCTCCGTGTTGCCGCGCTCGCCGGGCAGGGCCGCCAGTGAACGCTTCAGGGCGTCCTCGGCGCGGGCGTAGTACGCCGTGTCCGCCGAGCGCCGCGCCCACTCCACGTACGCCGTGCCGAGCGTCGCCAGGGACGGGGCGTCCGCGGGATGGGACTCCACCCACTTCTGCCGGTCGCCGATGAGCGCGGTGAGGTCGGAGAGCGAGGCGGGAGACCCCGCGGCCGCCGCCGCACGGGCCCGTTCGACCGGACCCGGCTCCTTCTGGGCGTCTTGCCCCCCGCCCCCCACGGCCACCAGCGCACCGGCCAGCAGCACCCCCGCGGCCACCGCGCCGAACGCGGCCCGGCGCAGCGCCGTCCGCAGAGCGAGGGGAGGCGGCGGCACGGCGGTCGCACCCTCGGCGGGCTTCGCGTCCGGGGGCCGGGGGGACGGCTCGGGCGGCTGTCGGGACTCCGAATCCTGCTGCGGCATGACATCCATGGCCCTCACTGTGCGCCAGTCATACGAGCACACCGCGCCTTGGGATCACGGCCGCAGACGGGTTCACACCATTGGCCCCGGGTGTCACGCTTGGATCATGAGCGATCTCCTCGAACGGCTCCGCGCGGGACTGCCTCCCGAGGCACTGATCACCGACCCGGACGTCACCGTGTCCTACGCCCACGACATGGCCGGCTTCTGCGATGCGGGCCTCCCGGCCGTCGTCGTCCTGCCGCGCACGGTCGAGCAGGTCCAGCACGTCATGCGCACCGCTGCCGCGCTACGCGTCCCGGTGGTCCCGCAGGGGGCCCGTACCGGCCTGTCCGGCGCGGCCAACGCCTCGGACGGCTGCATCGTGCTGTCCCTGGTGAGGATGGACCGGATTCTGGAGATCAGCCCGGTCGACCGGATCGCCGTCGTCGAACCGGGCGTCGTCAACGCCGTGCTGTCCCGCGCGGTGAACGAGCACGGCCTGTACTACCCGCCGGACCCCTCCAGCTGGGAGACCTGCACCATCGGCGGCAACATCGGCACCGCGTCCGGCGGTCTGTGCTGCGTGAAGTACGGGGTCACCGCCGAGTACGTCCTGGGGCTGGACGTCGTCCTCGCCGACGGGCGGCTGCTGACCACCGGCCGCCGCACCGCGAAGGGCGTCGCCGGATACGACCTCACCCGGCTCTTCGTCGGTTCCGAGGGCAGCCTCGGGATCGTCGTCAAGGCCGTCCTGGCGCTCCGGCCGCAGCCGCCGCGGCAACTCGTCCTCGCCGCCGAGTTCTCCTCCGCCTCCGCCGCCTGTGACGCTGTGTGCCGGATCATGGAGCGCGGTCACACCCCGTCACTCCTCGAACTGATGGACCGTACGACGGTGCGCGCCGTCAACGCGCTGGGCTCCATGGGACTGCCCGAGTCCACCGAAGCCCTGCTGCTCTGCGCCTTCGACACGCCGGACCCGGCGGCCGACCTCGCCGCCGTCGGGGCGCTGTGCACCGCTGCCGGGGCCACCGAAGTGGTCCCGGCCGATGATCCGGCCGAGTCCGATCTCCTCCTCCAAGCCCGCCGGATGTCGCTCACCGCCCTGGAGGCCCTCAAGCCCGCCACCATGATCGACGACGTCTGCGTACCGCGTTCCCAGCTGGGCGCGATGCTCGCGGGCACGGCCGCCATCGCCGAGGAGCACGGCCTCACCATCGGCGTCTGCGCCCACGCGGGCGACGGCAACACCCACCCCGTCGTCTGCTTCGACCACGCCGACCCCGAGGAGTCCCGGCGGGCCCGCGCCTCCTTCGACGCCATCATGGCGCTCGGCCTCGAACTGGGCGGGACCATCACCGGCGAACACGGCGTCGGCGTCCTCAAGAAGGAGTGGCTCGCCCGGGAGCTGGGGGAGACCGGCATCGCGTTGCAGCGCGGCATCAAGGCCGTGTTCGACCCGCTCGGCCTCCTCAACCCCGGCAAGCTCTTCTGACGTCCGCTCCCCGGGCCGCTGCCACCCGCCGTCACGCCTCGCCGTCCGGGAACGGCGACTCGTCCGAGGCCCACGGGTCGCCCAGCCACAGGTCGTCGGCCGGCAGCGGGGCCAGCAGCTCCTCCAGCGCCTCGTCGAGGCCGAGCCACTCGTGCTCCGAACCCGGCGGCACCACGCGCAGGGTGCGCTCCAGCCAGGCGGCCACGGCGGCCGACGGGACCTCCAGGAGGGCGTCGCCGTCGGGGGAACTGAGGGCCACGCAGACGACGCCGCGGTGCTCCGACCTCGTCGGCCAGATCCGTACGTCACCGTGCCCGCACGGCCGGAACACGCCCTCTGCCAGCAGCTCCCGGGCGAACGTCCAGTGCACCGGCGAGTCGGAGCCGACGTGGAAGGCGACGTGCACGGCATAGGGGTCGTCGGTGCGATACGTCAGCCGGGCGGGCACGGGGATGGACTGCTCGGGTGACAGCACGAGCTTCAGCTCCAGCTCATGTTCCACGATGCTCATCATGGGAAATGCACGACCTTCCGTTGCTCGGAGGCCGGTCCCGTGACCGGCCGCGCCTGGAGAGAGCGCCTTACCTGCCTTCTATGACGTGACTTCGGAAAAAAACTTCGAGCGGTCTCGAAAGTGGTCCCGTGCAGCCGGACCGGCCCGGCGGCACGCGGCTGTCTGGTAGATGTGGACCCTTGTATCGAGGCCGTCCGCCCGCCCCGCGCCGGACGGCCTGAGGCCTCGAAGAGATACGGGACCCGCTGATGAGCGCGCCAACTCCGGCACCCGGTGACGCAAGCCCCCGCGAGGGCTTCTACCCCGACCCCTCCATCCCCGGCTACGTCCGGTACTGGAACGGCGCCTCCTGGGTCCCCGGCACGAGCAGGCCCGCACCGCGGCAGGCGGCCCCCGGCGGCCCGCGGCCGGCCGAGCCCGTGGAGGAGACCGGGCCGATCTTCTTCGACGAGGAGGGCGACGAGCCGGCGGCGTCCCCGGCCTCGCCCGCCGCCTCCGGGACGCCGTCCACGGCGCCGGCTGGACCGGGCGGCGCGGAACCGTCGTCCGTGTGGCAGGCGGACACCGCCCGCCAGGTCGGCTTCGGCGGCGAACGGGACCGTCGCGTCTCCTGGGGCGGCCTGACGCCGGACCCGGCCGACGCGGAGCCCCGGGCCGGCCGAACCCCCGGGGCGGGGCCGGCCCCCGTCTCCGGCCGGGCCTCGCAGGCGAAGGCGCGGTCCGGCCCGCCCGCCCGGTCCGGCCCGCCCGCTTCGGCCGCGCGGGGCGCGGCCCCGGGCGGGAGTCCCGCTCCGTCGTCCGTCGACCCGCGCGAGGCCGCCGCACCGCAACCGCCCGCCGGAGCGCTGCCGGGCTCGCGGGACGGGTCCGCCCCGACCCCCGCGGCCGCCGGGGAGCGCCCGCCCACCGAGGGAACGGTCACGATCCGCGCTGCGGGCCCCGGCGGACAGGCCGGCCCGTCCCGTCCGCGGGACGCGGTGGGCGGGCCGGGCGAGGGCACGCTGACGATCCGGGCACGCGGTGCGGGCGGCCGGCCGCAGGTCCCCGGGGCCGTACGACCGGACCTCGGTTCCTCGTCCACGCCGCACACCGCGCAGGCGCCCCGGGCCCCCCATGCGCCACAGATGCCGGAGACACCCCAGACGTTCCACCCGCCCCACGGGCCCCACACGTCCCACGCGTCACAGATGCCCCAGGCGTTCCAGGCGCCTCAGGAACCGCAGACGTCTCAGGCCTCTGTGACACCGCAGCCGCCCGGCGCGCCCCAGGGGCAGCTTCAGGGCCCGGTCCAGGCTCCCGCCCAGACCCCTGCCCCCGTCCCCGTGCCGGAGCCCGCCCCGGCGCCTGTCCGCACCTCCGTCCCCCCGGCGGCTCCCCGTACGCCCGAGACGTCCGGGCCCGGAGGCGGCTCGCCCTCATGGGCCCAGCAGGTCCGCCGACCCGCCCAGCCCGCGCCCCAGCAGAACCAGGCCGAGCACCAGCGGCAGGCGCCCGGGGCCGGCCGGCCGGTCGTGCCGTGGAAGCCGCCGGTCGACGACCCCTTCCAACAGCTCGCCCGCTCCCAGGCCTCGGCCCGGCCCGCCGGGCTCGGCAAGCGGTTCGCCGCCCGGCTGGTCGACAACCTGGTGCTCGGCGCGGCCGTCGGGGCGGTGGCCGTCCCGCTCGCGTTCCGAGCGCTGGACCACATCGACAAGAAGGTCACGGCGGCGAAGCAGAGCGGCCAGACCGTCACCGTCTGGCTGCTGGACTCCACCACCGGGGCGCTGCTGGGGGCCGTGCTCGGCGCGTTCCTCCTGCTGGGGTTCCTCCTGGAGGCGCTGCCCACCGCCAAGTGGGGCCGGACGCTGGGCAAGAAGCTCTTCGGGCTCGACGTGAGGGACATCGAGTCCCACGACACGCCCTCGCTGGGGGCGGCCCTGCGCCGCTGGCTCGTCTACGGCGTGCTGGGCGTCCTCCTCGTCGGCGCGGTCAACGTGCTGTGGTGCCTCGTCGACCGCCCCTGGCGGCAGTGCTGGCACGACAAGGCCGCCCGCACCTTCGTCGCCGGCTGACCCGGGCGCGGGCATCGGGCTGCCGGGCGGGTGGCGCGCGTCCGGCATAGACTCGTCTGTCGCCGTGCGTCCCCCGAACGCACCTGAGCCGTTGCGGGGCCCGGTGGGGCGGGGTGCACTGCACTCATGAGCAACGACCAGCCGACGCCCGGCCAGCCGCCCGAGGACGACGATCCGTTCCTCAAGAAGCCGCAGGAGCCCCCGCCGCCGTCCGCGGGTCAGCCGTACGGCAGCGCGCCGCCCCCGCCGCCCGGCGATCCGTACGGCGGCGGCTTCGGTGCGGCAGACCCGCTGGCCGGAATGCCTCCGCTCGCCGAGCCCGGCAAGCGCATTCTGGCCCGGCTCATCGACTTCCTCGTCATCTCGATCCCGCTGTATCTGATCTCGCTGCCGTGGGGCGGCGCGGTCGACGTCAACGGGAACGGCGACGACGGGTTCGGCGACGCGGTCAGCAACTCCTACACCGGGCAGCAGTTCGTGTGGTCGCTCATCGGCCTGGTGATCTACGTCGCGTACGACACGTACTTCACCCACAAGGACGGCCGCACCCTGGGCAAGCGCTTGCTGAAGCTGCGCGTGGCGATGCTCAACGACGGCCGGGTGCCCGACACCGGCGCCGCGCTGACGCGCGCCGTCGTGCTGTGGGCCCCGGCGCTGCTCTGCTGCCCGTGTCTGTGGTGGTTGATCAACATCGTGCTGATGTTCACCGACAAGCCCTACCGGCAGGCGCTCCAGGACAAGGCGGGCAAGACGGTCGTGGTCGCCGTCCGTTAGGGGGTGTCCGGCGGCGCCGCAGCGGGCCGCTCGACGCCTGGCCTTTGCGCCTCCGCCCCGCCCTCACGGAGCCGCTGAGGGCGGGGCGCCCGGGCCCGCTCCCGCGCTCCGGTTCTCTTCAGGGCCCCCTCGTGTGCGGTGCGCGGCTCGGTCCGGCGCGCGGTGGCGGACGAATGGCGAGGCCACGGCCGCCAGGCGGGCCGGGACCGAGTGCGGCAGGGTCCTGGCGGCGCAGGAGCGGCAAGGGCCGTGACGGCGGCGGTGGCCGAACCGTACGGCGGTCGGACGCGGCATGGCGTTCCTCCGTCCCCGGGACGCCGGGCGGCCGGGCACCCGACGGGCCGCGGGAGTCGAACGACCCTGCGACGGTGGAGGCCCGCCCCGCACGGCGGGCGTGACCTCGCCCCCGGTGCCGGCGCACCGGGGCGCACGGAGTCATGGCCCCTGTCAGCCGGAGAGGCGGACGCGCTGTTCAGCAGTCGTCCTCCGCGGTCGCGATGGCCCGGTGTCCGCATACCGGAAATGCGGTCCTGCATAGTGCACTTGGTCTGTTCAAGTCAAGGACTGTCTTTTCTCTCATAACTCCGATCAAATGTCGTCACTTGTGACGCGTTCACGCCCGCGGCCCCCTCCATGCCTCCTGGCCGCAGCGCGGAACGCCCGGGGAGGACTGCATCAAGTGACCAATCAGAGACGGGCTCTTCGCGCCGCCGCCGTTGTCGTGGCCATGGCTGCGACCACCGCCACGGCGTCGACCTTCGCCACCGCCCAGGCGCATGACACGTCGTCGGCATCCGACACCGCGGCCGTCGACCGCCGGGACCCGGCGCCGGCCAAGGGGCACCAGGAGCACAACCTGGAGGGCCCCTTCAGCGAGCAGCAGAGCGCCCAGCGCGAGGCCGCGCTGGAGCAGGTGCTGTCCGGCGAGAAGAAGGTGTCGAACCGGGGCGGCTCCAAGGTCGTCAAGCTCGACAGCAAGAAGTACGTGGAGCTGGGCCGGGAGAAGACCGACAAGATCTTCACCATCCTGCTGGAGTTCGGCGACCAGGTCGACGACACCACGATGGTCGACCCGGACGGCGACGGCCCCAAGCCGCCGGTCAAGAAGTACGGCGGCGAGCCGGGCCCGGCCCACAACCAGATCGCGAAGCCGGACCCGAAGAAGGACAACAGCACCGCCTGGAAGGCCGACTACGACCGGGCGCACTTCCAGGAGCTCTACTTCGGCGAGGGCAAGGGCGTCAACTCGCTCAAGACCTACTACGAGAAGACCTCCTCGGGCCGCTACTCGGTCGAGGGCGAGGTCTCCGACTGGGTCAAGGTTCCGTACAACGAGGCGCGTTACGGCTCCAACTACTGCGGCCAGAGCAACTGCGCCAACGTCTGGGACGCGGTGCGCGACGGCGTGAACGCCTGGGTCGCCGACCAGAAGGCCCAGGGCCGCACCGACGCCCAGATCAAGGCGAACCTGGCCGAGTACGACGAGTGGGACCGTTACGACTTCGACGGCGACGGCGACTTCAACGAGCCCGACGGCTACATCGACCACTTCCAGCTCGTCCACGCGGGCGAGGACGAGTCGGCCGGCGGCGGCGCCGAGGGCGCCAACGCCATCTGGGCGCACCGCTGGTACGCCTACGGCACCAACGCCGGCTCGACCGGCCCCGCGGACAACAAGGCCGGTGGCGCCCAGATCGGCGACACGGGCATCTGGGTCGGCGACTACACCGTCCAGCCCGAGAACGGCGGACTGGGCGTCTTCGCCCACGAGTACGCCCACGACCTCGGTCTGCCGGACCTGTACGACACCTCCGGCGGCGGCGAGAACTCGGTCGGTTTCTGGTCCCTGATGTCGGCGGGCTCCTGGCTCGGCACCGGCCAGGGCGAGATCGGCGACCTGCCCGGCGACATGACCTCGTGGGACAAGCTCCAGCTGGGCTGGCTCGACTACGAGACGGCCCAGGCGGGCAAGACCTCGCTGCACAAGCTGGGCGTCTCGGCGTACAACACCAAGAACCCGCAGGCGCTCATCGTCGAGCTGCCGGAGAAGGCCGTCACCACCACCGTGGTCAAGCCCGCCGAGGGCTCGAAGCAGTGGTGGAGCGACATGGGCGACGACCTGTCGAACACGCTGACCCGCTCGGTCGACCTGACCGGCACGTCCGCCGCCTCGCTGGACCTCTCCGGCTGGTACGACATCGAGGCCGACTACGACTACCTCTACACCGAGGTCTCGGAGAACGGCGGCGCCGACTGGACCGCGCTGGACGGCACCGCCGACGGCAAGGCCATCCCGCGGGACGCCAGCGACAAGCCGGCGCTCACCGACGTCTCGGGCGCGTACAAGAAGCTCTCGTACTCCCTGGACGCCTACGCGGGCAAGAAGGTCGACCTCCGCTTCCGCTACCAGACGGACGGCGGCGCGGGCGGCAAGGGCTTCGCGGCCGACGAGATCACCATCACGGCCGACGGCGCCACGCTCTTCTCGGACAACGCCGAGGGCGATGACCACGGCTGGACCGCGAAGGGCTTCTCCCGCACCGGCGAGTCGTTCACCCAGGACTACCCGCAGTACTACATCGCGGAGAACCGCCAGTACGTCTCGTACGACAAGACCCTGGAGATCGGCCCGTACAACTTCGGCTTCTCCGGCACCCGCCCCGACTGGGTCGAGCACTACGCCTACCAGAACGGCCTGCTGGTCTGGCTCTGGGACACCTCCCAGAAGGACAACAACACCTCCGCCCACCCGGGCCAGGGACTGATCCTGCCGGTCGACGCGCACGCCAAGCCGATGAAGTGGAAGGACGGCTCGCTCCTGCGCAACAAGATCCAGCCGTTCGACGCCCCGTTCAGCTGGTACCCGAACAAGGGCTTCACGCTCCACAACGCGGACGTCCCGCTGAGGATCAAGCCCGCACTGGGCAACCCGGTCTTCGACGACCGCCGGGGCACCTACTGGTACAAGGAGAACCCCACGGGCAGTGTCAAGGTCTCTGACACCAACACCCGCATCTCCATCGTCCACGAGCCGCGCAACGGCTCCACGATGACCGTGCTGGTCAGCCCCTCGGGTCGCTGATCTCGCAGCATCCCAGGTCAGAGCATGATCGGCCGTCGCCCTCTAGCGGGCGGCGGCCGATCGTGTTTAGGTGCGTCTTGTTCATATCCTTATTGACGCGAAGTCTCACGGGGGAGCGCGGAGCATGGCAGGCGGAGGTTTCTGCAGGTTGCCGAACGGCACGGTGGTGGTGGCCCTCACCTTGACCCGCCCCCACGGAACCGCGGGCCCCCACGACGCCGCGCCCGGAGCCCCGGTGCGGGTGCTGGTGCACGCGGCGAACCGGGCCCGCGCCCTGACCCGGTTGCGCAACCTGGGTCTGCGAGCGGTCTATCTGCGCGGCAACGACCGGCCGCCGACCCCCGACGAGGTCACGGCGGTGCTGCACCATCCGGACGGCCTGCTGTGGCGGGCGGCCCCGCACCTGGGCCAGGAGCTGTGGCACCCGATCAGGGCCCTGCTGGGCCCCGCGGGACACGCGGGGCCAGCCCGCCCCGCCGCGTAGCCGAAGACAGGGGCGGGGCCAGGCGCGCTCAGGCCGCGACGACCGGCGTGCCGGTGAGCCGCACACCGGCGGCGCGCAGCTCCTCCAGAGCCCGCCGCGTGGTCGCGGCGGAGACGCCCGCGGTCAGATCGAGCAGCACGTGCGTGACGAAGCCCTCGCGGGCGGCGTCCAGGGCGGTGGCCCGGACGCAGTGGTCGGTCGCGATGCCGACCACGTCGACCTCGGTCACGGAGCGGTCGCGCAGCCACTGGGCGAGGCCGGTCCCGTTCTCGTCGGAGCCCTCGAACCCGCTGTACGCGGCGGCGTGCGCCCCCTTGTCGAACACTCCGTCGATCGCGCCGGAGGCGACGGCGGGGGCGAAGTTCGGGTGGAAACCGACGCCCTCCGTGCCGGCGACGCAGTGCGCCGGCCAGGAGTGCTCGAAGTCCGGGGCGGGCGAGAAGTGGTCGCCCGGGTCGACGTGGTGGTCGCGGGTGGCCACCACATGGCGGTAGCCGGGCTGGGCGTCGCCGATCAGATCGGTGATGGCGGCGGCGACGTCGGCACCGCCCGCCACCGCGAGGCTGCCGCCCTCGCAGAAGTCGTTCTGAACGTCGACGACGATCAATGCGCGGTGCATGGCGGGTGTCCTTCGGTGGGGGAGAGGGCGGGAAGTGCGGGGGTGAGGGCGGATGCCCGGGGTTCGAGCCTAGGCACTGGAACGTCACAATCAAGCCCGCCCCCGCCCCCGCACGGGCGGGAAGAGCCCGAGAGACGGCCCGTGGGCCCCGCCCGGCGGGGCCCACGGGCGCCCTCACGCGTACTCGGTGGGGATCACCGGCTCGCCCCGCGACAGCTGGATCGCCGACATCGGAAGCCCCGCGCGCGCGGCCACGTGCCGCTCCCGGACCGTCTCCAGCGGTTCGCGGGCGACCACCTCGCCACCCCGCACCAGCTCCACCAGCAGCTCCCGGCCCGCCAGCTCCTCGGGCACCGGCCCGGTGCCGACGACCTCGGCCTCGGCCACCCCGTGCTCGTCCCGGCGGCGCGCCGCCCACTTGCGTCCGCCGGGCGACGACTTCGCGCCGAGCGACTTCTTCGCCACCGGCCGCAACGGCTCCCCGGGGTCGGCCGAGCAGGCGCGGGCGACCAGCTTGTAGACCATCGAGCAGGTGGGGTGCCCGCTCCCGGTGACCAGCTGGGTGCCGACCCCGTACGCGTCCACCGGTGCGGCCGCCAGTGAGGCGATCGCGTACTCGTCGAGGTCCGAGGTCACCACGATCTTCGTGCCGGTGGCCCCCAGCTCGTCCAGTTGCTGCCGGACCCGGTGCGCGACCAGCAGCAGGTCCCCGGAGTCGATCCGCACAGCGCCCAGCTCCGGCCCGGCGATCTCCACCGCGGCCCGGACCGCCTCGTCCACGTCGTAGGTGTCGACCAGCAGCGTGGTGCCACTGCCCAGCGAGTCCACCTGGGCCCGGAACGCGTCGCGCTCGCTGTCGTGGAGCAGGGTGAAGGAGTGCGCGCTCGTGCCGACGGTCGGGATCGCGTAGCGGAAGCCCGCCGCCAGGTCGGAGGTCGCGTCGAAGCCGCCGACGTAGGCGGCGCGGGCCGAGGCGACCGCGGAGAGCTCGTGGGTGCGGCGGGCGCCCATCTCGATCAGCCTGCGGCCCCCGGCCGCGGCCGACATCCGCGAGGCGGCGGCCGCGATGGCGGAGTCGTGGTTCAGGATGGACAGGATCACCGTCTCCAGCAGCACGCACTCGGCGAAGGAGCCCTCGACCCGCAGGACGGGCGAGCCAGGGAAGTAGACCTCGCCCTCCGGGTAGCCCCAGATGTCGCCGCTGAAACGGTAGTCCGCCAACCAGGCGAGGGTCGGTTCGTCGACGACGCCCTGCTGGCGGAGGAAGCCGATCATCTCGTCGTCGAAGTGGAAGTTCTCCACCGCGTCCAGCACCCGCCCGGTGCCCGCGACGACGCCGTAGCGCCGCCCCTCGGGGAGCCGGCGGGTGAACGCCTCGAAGACCGAGTGCCGGCCGGCGGTGCCGGCCCGCAGGGCCGCCTGCACCATGGTCAGCTCGTACTGGTCGGTGAAGAGCGCGGTCGACGGAACGCCGACCCGTCGCCCGAGGTCCGCTGAGTTCATGGCAGGGATGCTACCCCCTATTCGTCAAAGTGACGAGATGTGGGGTCTGTTTGTGCGCCGGACCCGCCCGAGTGGCAGCATGGGACAGGTGAGCGTTGCTACCCCCCTAGAGATCGAACGTCCTGATTCCGCCGAGGAGGCCTTCGCGGTCCCCGAGCCGGACGTCCCGTGGGTGACGCTCGTCCACAATGACCCGGTCAATCTCATGAGCTATGTGACCTATGTCTTCCAGGCCTACTTCGGCTATTCGAAGGACAAGGCGCACAAGCTCATGCTGGACGTGCACCAGAAGGGCCGCGCCGTCGTCTCCAGCGGAAGCCGTGAGGAGATGGAGCGCGACGTCCAGGCGATGCACGGCTACGGGTTGTGGGCCACCCTCACCCAGGACCGCGACTAGTGCCGCGAGCGGCGCCGTTCGCCCGCCGCGGGGCGAGACCCGCCGGGAGGGGCGCCGGCCCGCGGCCGCGACCGGCGATGCCCCCGGCGGCCTCGCGCTCCTCGCGCCCCGCCCCACCGCCCCCTGCCCCGTTCGACCCACCATCGGAGAATCCATGGCCGGCCAATTCGAGGCCACCCCAGGCGGCGGCGCGGCCGTCGCGCTCGACGAGGTCGAGATCTCCATCCTGCGCTCCCTCGCCGTGCAGCTGCTCGAACTGATCGGTCCGGGCGAGACGCCCGCCGACGGTGACGACCCGCTCGCGGCGCTCTTCGCGGAAGGGCCCAGCGAACCGCCCTCCGACCCCGCGCTCGCCCGCCTCTTCCCCGACGCCTACGGGGGGCCCGGCGGGCCCCCCGAAGCGGGCAGGCCGCAGGAGGAGCTGCGGGAGCTGTCCGCCGAGTTCCGCCGCTTCACCGAACAGGACCTGCGCTCGCGCAAACGCGAGGACGCCCTTGCCGTCGTCCGCACCCTGGACGCGCTCACGCCCGTGGGCGACGGCGGAGCCGTGCTCACCCTCAGCGGCGAAGCGTGCCGCAGCTGGCTCGGCGCCCTCAACGACCTGCGCCTCACCATCGGGACCCGGCTGGAGGTCTCCGACGAGGACGAGGCGGAGGAGGGCTCGCTCTACCGGCTCCCCGACAGCGACCCGCGCAAGCCCATGGTGATGGCCTACCTCTGGCTCGGCGCGTTGCAGGAAAGCCTCGTCGAGACGCTCATGCCGTAAACCGTGACCGACCCGCCGCCCGTATCGCCATCGTGTCCACCATGCGGTCCTGCGCGTACCATCCCTCGGTACGCGCAGGGCCGCCTGCATATCCTGGCGCCATGCTGACCATCACCCAGGCGCTCTACGACCAGATCGTCGCCCACTCCCGCGCCGACCACCCCGACGAAGCGTGCGGAGTGATCGCGGGCCCGGCCGGAACGGGACGCCCCGAGCGCTTCGTCCCGATGCTCAACGCCGCCCGCTCGCCCACCTTCTACGAGTTCGACTCGGCCGACCTCCTCAAGCTCTACCGCGCGATGGACGACCGCGACGAGGAGCCCGTGGTCATCTACCACTCGCACACGGCGACCGAGGCCTACCCCTCCCGCACCGACGTCACCTACGCCAACGAGCCCGGCGCCCACTACGTCCTGGTCTCCACCGCCGACACCGACGGATCGGGCCCCTTCCAGTTCCGCTCGTACCGCATCGTGGACGGCGAGATCACCGAGGAAGACGTACAGGTCGTCGAGGCGTACTGAGCACCCGGCCGCCTCTCGGGGACGCCGGGCGGGTCTGGCACACTGCACCCACACCCACCAAGGCGGCGGGAACCAGGAAGCCGGTGCGAATCCGGCACGGTCCCGCCACTGTGACCGGGCCCCCTCCCAGCGCGCGCCGCGGCGGAGGGGCCCGGGAGTCAGGAACTGGCCCGCCGCCTTCTCGCATCGACCAGGGGACGCGGAAATCCCCCGGAGAGGCCCCGCCATGTTCCGGCGCACCCCCGCGCTCACCGCCGCCGCCGTGCTGCTCCCGCTCGCCCTCACCGCCTGCTCCGCCCCGAAGGGCGACGTTGCCGCCGAGGGCAAGGCCGCGACCAAGAGCGACGGCTTCCCGTACACCGTCACCAACTGCGGTGTCACCACCACCTACCAGGCCCCGCCGAAGCGCGTCGTCACCATGAACCAGCACGTCACCGAGATCATGCTGGAACTGGGCCTGGCGAAGTCCCTCGTCGGCACCGCCTACCTCGACGACCAGGTCCTCCCCCGGTACGCCGAGGACTACGCGTCCGTCCCCGTCATCGCAGAGAAGTACCCCTCGTACGAGCAAGTCCTCGCGTCCGCACCCGACTTCGTCTACGGCGGCTACGCCAGCGCGTTCGCCGCGGGCGACGGCCGCAGCCGCGAGGCCCTCAAGAAGTCCGGCATCGAGACCCGGCTCAACGCCGAGAGCTGCACCGAGGGCGACGCCCCCATGGACACCCTCTACCAGGAGATCCGCGAGGTCGGCCGGACCTTCGGCGTCCCCGACCGCGCCGAGGACTGGATCAAGCGGGCCCGGGCCGACAACGCCGCCACCGCGAAGAAGCTGGGAGGCCTCGACCCCGTCTCCGTCTTCGTCTACGACAGCGGCGACAAGACCGCGTTCACCGCGGGCGGCGAGGGCATCGGCAACGAGCTGATCGAGCGGGCCGGCGGCGCCAACGTCTTCGCCGACCTCGACAAGCCGTTCGGCGACGCCTCCTGGGAGAACGTGGTCGCCCGCAGGCCCGAGGCGATCCTGATCTACGACTACGGCTCCACGACCGTCGAGCAGAAGAAGAAGCGCCTCCTCACCGACCCGGCCCTCGCCGACGTCCCCGCCGTCAAGAACAAGCGCTTCGCCGTCATGCCGCTCTCCGACGCCGTCCTCGGCGTCCGCGTCCCCGCCGCCGTCGGCCGGCTCGCGGCCCAACTCCACCCGCGGACGGACCCGGCGGCCACCGCGTCGTGACCTGCCGCACCCCCGCACCGCGGCGGCTGCTCCGCTGCGCCCTGGTCCTCGGCGTCCTCGCCGCGCTCCTCGCCGCCGCGGTGACCGCCGCCCTCGCCCTCGGCTCCGTCCGCATCCCACCCGGCCAGGTCCTCGACATCCTGACCGGGCGGGCGCAGGCGAGCCCGTTCCGTACGATCGTCCTGGACGTCCGGCTGCCCCGGGTCCTGCTCGGCATCGTCGTCGGCGCCGGGCTCGCCGTCGTCGGCGCCGTCCTCCAGGCCCTCGTACGCAACCAGCTCGCCGACCCGTTCCTCCTCGGCGTCTCCTCCGGGGCCTCCACCGGCGCGGTGCTGGTCATCGTCCTCGGCATCGGCGCGAGCCTCGCCACCACCGTCACCATCCCCGCCGCCGCCTTCGCCGGCGCCCTGCTCTCGCTGCTGCTCGTCTACACTCTGGCGCGCGGCGGCAGCGGCCTCACCACCAACCGCCTCGTCCTCGCCGGGGTCGCCGTCTCCTACGTGCTCTCCGCCCTGACCAGCCTGATCCTGGTCACCTCCGCCCGCGCCGACCACCTCCAGGAAGTCCTCTACTGGACCCTCGGCGGCCTCGGCGCGGCCCGCTGGGACATGCTCGCGCTCCCCGCCGCCACCCTGGTCCTCGGCACGGCCGTGCTCCTGACCCTGGCCCGGCCGCTCGACCTGCTCCTGGTCGGGGAGGAGGGCGCGACCGTCCTCGGCCTGGACACCGCCCGCTTCCGGGCCGCCGTCTTCGTCCTCGCCTCCCTCATGACCGGCGTGCTGGTCGCCTACAGCGGAGCCATCGGCTTCATCGGCCTGATGGTCCCGCACATGGCGCGGATGGCCGTCGGCGCGTCGCACCGGGCGCTGCTCCCGGTCGTCGCCCTCGGCGGCGCGGTCTTCCTGGTCCTCGCCGACCTGGCCGCCCGGACGATCGCCGCCCCGCAGGACATCCCGGTCGGCGTCCTCACCGCGCTGACCGGCGGCCCGTTCTTCCTCTGGATGCTCCGCCGCCGCTCCGAAGGAGCCCCCGCATGACCCTCGCGACCCCCCGGGGAGCCCGCCCGTGACCACGCTGCGCACCGAGAACCTCGCGTACGGGACCGGCGAGGGGCGCCACCTCGTCGACGCCGTCGACCTCAGCGCCGCCGACGGGGAGACCGTCGGCCTCGTCGGACCCAACGGCAGCGGCAAGACCACCCTCCTGCGCTGCGTCTACGGCGCCCTGCGCCCCACCCACGGCCGGGTCCTCCTGGACGGCGACGACCTCGCCGCCCTCCCGGTGAAGGCCCGCGCCCGCCGCATCGCCACCGTCCCGCAGGACGGCCACGCCGGCTTCGAGCTGACCGTCGGCCAGGTCGTCGCGATGGGCCGCGCCCCGCACAAGCGGTTCTGGGAGGCCGACAGCGCGGCCGACGCCGCCCTGGTCGCCGACGCCCTGGACCGGGTCGGCATCGCCGCCCTCGCGCCCCGCACGTTCGCCTCGCTCTCCGGGGGCGAGCGGCAGCGCGCCCTGGTCGCCCGCGCCCTGGTCCAGCAGCCGTCCCTGGTGGTCTTGGACGAGCCGACCAACCACCTGGACATCCGCTACCAGTTGGAGATCCTGGCCCTCGTACGCGAGCTGGGCACCACCAACCTGCTGGCCCTGCACGACCTGAACCTCGCCGCCTACTACTGCGACCGCCTCTACGTCCTCCAGGGCGGCCGGGTCGTCGCCGACGGCGCCCCCGCGGACGTCCTCACCGCCGAGCTGCTGGGGGACGTGTACGGCGTCGCCGCGGAGGTCAGCACCCACCCGAAGACCGGCGCCCCCACCGTCGTCTACCTCCCGCAGGACCGCGCCCAGCCTCGCGCGTCCGCATAGTGGTCGCTCGATATCCGCGATGTGAGATCACACTCGGGTTTCCGGGCCGGGAATCGATACGATGCCCGCATGGTTCCCCCTGACGTGAGCAACAAGACGCCGGGCGCGCTGCTCGTCGCGCGGCTGCACGTCGACCTGTGCAGGCTCGCGAGCGCGATCTGTCCCGCCCGAAGCCTGCCCGTGAACCGCACGGCCTGAGCCGCGGTCCGCGCGCCCGCCCGCCCGCACCACCCCCCGCGCGGGGGCACAAACGCGCGCCCCACGCCACCTCCCCGCTTTCGACAGGAGCCCACGCCATGGCCATCGAGGTCCGCATCCCGACCATCCTCCGCACCTACACCGACGGCGCGAAGGCCGTGGAGGGCAACGGGGACACCCTCGCCGACCTCTTCACCGACCTGGAGAGCCGCCACACCGGCATCCGTGAGCGCATCGTCGACGGCGAACAGCTCCGCCGCTTCGTGAACGTCTACCTCAACGACGAGGACGTCCGCTTCCTCGACGGCATCAGCACCCGGCTCAGCGACGGCGACAGCGTCACGATCCTCCCCGCCGTCGCCGGCGGCATGCGCTGATGCGGTACGACTCCCCGCTGGCGGCCGTGGGCAACACCCCCCTCGTCCGCCTGCCGCGGCTGTCCCCCTCCGCGGACGTCCGCATATGGGCCAAGCTGGAGGACCGCAATCCCACCGGCTCGATCAAGGACCGCCCGGCCCTCCACATGGTCGAACAGGCCGAGAAGGACGGCCGTCTGACCCCCGGCTGCACCATCCTGGAGCCCACCAGCGGCAACACCGGCATCTCGCTCGCCATGGCGGCCAAGCTCAAGGGCTACCGCATCGTGTGCGTGATGCCGGAGAACACCTCCCAGGAACGGCGCGACCTGCTCGCCATGTGGGGGGCCGAGATCATCTCCTCCCCGGCGGCGGGCGGCTCCAACACCGCCGTCCGCGTCGCGAAGGAACTCAGCGCCGAACACCCCGACTGGGTGATGCTCTACCAGTACGGCAACCCCGACAACGCGGGCGCCCACTACACCACCACCGGACCGGAGATCCTCACCGACCTCCCGTCCATCACCCACTTCGTCGCGGGCCTCGGCACCACCGGCACCCTCATGGGCGTCGGCCGCTACCTGCGCGAGAACCGGCCTGACATCCGGATCGTCGCCGCCGAACCGCGCTACGACGACCTCGTCTACGGCCTGCGCAACCTGGACGAGGGCTTCGTCCCCGAGCTGTACGACGCCTCCGTCCTCACCACCCGCTTCTCCGTCGGCTCCGCCGACGCGGTCACCCGCACCCGCGAACTCCTCCAGCAGGAGGGCATCTTCGCGGGCGTCTCCACCGGCGCCGCCCTCCACGCGGCGATCGGCGTGGGTGCCAAGGCGGTCAAGGCGGGCGAGAGCGCCGACATCGTCTTCGTCGTCGCGGACGGGGGCTGGAAGTACCTGTCCACGGGCGTCTACACGGCTCCCACGACCGAAGCCGCGATCGAGACGCTGCAGGGCCAGCTCTGGGCCTGAGCGCCCGGGACACCCGCACACCATGAGGGGCCGGAGCCTTTCCGGCCCCTCCCGCGCGTCATGGGGACGGGCCGGCCCGGAGCCCGGCCCCGAAAGGCGCACGAATCCCGGCTCCGCCAGGCACACGAGCCCCGGCTCCGAAGCCCCGCCCCGCCGCCCGGCGAGGTCACCCGGCCCCCAGCCCCCGCACCCGCTCCCACACCTCCGGGTCCACAGCGCCCGCCCGCCGCCGGAACCCGCTGAGCGGCACCTCCCGCAGCTCGTCCGTCTCCAGGAAGCTCGGCCGGTCCCGCTGATCGCCCACGGTCCCCGCCGGCAGCGCGATCACCCCCGGCCGGTCCTCGTGACGCCTGCTGGTGATCTTGGCGACCAGAGCAGTGCGCCCCCGGCCCCGCCCCCGTACCGACAGCACCAGGCACGGCCGGTCCTTCGACCCCGGACCGTCCTCGAACGGCACGTCGGCCCACCACACCTCACCGGCCCGCGGCGTCCGCCCGTCACCGCGCTCGACCGGACGCGACGGCCCCGCGGGACCAGAGGGCCTCCCCGGCGGCCGGGTCCGCGCCGCGGGCTGCCGGGGCCGCCGCGAGCGGGGGCCCCGATCCGACCGGCCCCGGCCGTCCACCACCGCGGCGACGAGCGCGAGCAGAACCACGGCGACCAGCGCCACCCACCAGAACGTGTTCATCCTCCGACCGTACCGGCGTCCCGGGAGGGCCCGCCCGGGACGGGCCGCCGGTCCCGCTTCCATCGAACCGGTGACAGAGCAGGTGAGTTCCCCCACAACGGCAGGCAGCAAAGGAGCGACGCGGAGTTTCGCGCCTTACGCTCGACGGACCGCAGAACCGCTTCCGCAGTACCGCCCCCGCAGGAACCGCACGAGTCCTCCCCGTTCCCATGTCTCGGAGGTTCACGCTCCATGAAGCTCACCGTCGTCGGCTGCTCCGGCTCGTTCCCGTCCACGGGTTCGGCATGTTCGAGCTACCTCGTAGAGGCCGACGGCTTCCGGCTGCTCCTCGACATGGGCAACGGAGCCCTCGGCGAGCTGCAGCGCCACGTCGGTCTCTACGACCTCGACGCGATCTTCCTCAGCCATCTGCACTCCGACCACTGCATCGACATGTGCGCGTACTTCGTCGTGCGCTACTACCGCCACGACGGCGCCCGCCCGGTCCCCCTGCCGGTCCACGGCCCCGAGGGCACCGAGCAGCGGCTGACCGCCGCCCACGGCGACACCCCCTCGGACCGGGCGATGAGCGAGGTCTTCGACTTCCACACACTCACGTCGGGCTCCTTCGGGATCGGCCCCTTCTCGGTCCGCACGGAGAAGCTCTGCCACCCCGTGGACACCTTCGGCATCCGGATCGAGCACGGCGGCGCCAGCCTCGCCTACTCCGGCGACACCGGCCCCTGCGACGCGCTGGAGGACCTGGCCCGGGACGTGGACCTCTTCCTGTGCGAGGCGTCGTTCGTCGACGGCAAGGAGGACATCCCCGACCTGCACCTCAACGGCCGCGAGGCCGGCGAGGCCGCGGCCCGCGCCGGAGCGCGCCGGCTCGTCCTCACCCACATCCCGCCGTGGACCGACGCCGACCGCAACGCCGCCGACGCCCGCGCCGTCTACCGGGGCCCGGTGGAACTGGCCGCCCCGGGCGCGGTGTACGAGCTCTGACACCGGCCCCAGCTCCCGGCTCCCGGCGCCCGCCCCCCCCGGAACGCGGAGCGGGACCCGCCCCACTCTGGAAAACTGCCCGGATGATCACGATCAGACTCGCCCGGGACACCGACCTCGACGGCTTCCTGGCCCTGGCGTCCCAGGTGGAGCACTGGTTCGGCCCGATGGTCGGGGAGCCGGGCTTCCACCGCGCGGTGGAAGCCCACATCCGCGACGCGGCGGCCCTGGTCGCCGAGTCCACCGCCGCGCCCGGAGTCGTGGGCGGCCTCCTGTTCGGCGCCGCCCCGCCCGCGTACCACGTGCACTGGCTCGTCACCGCCGAGCACTGCCGGGGCCGGGGCGTGGGCCGGCTGCTCATGGCGGACGCCCTGCGCCGGTACGTCACCGGGCCCGGCGCAGTCGACGTGGTCACCTTCGGCCCCGACCACCCGGGGGCCGTGGACAGCGGGGCCCGCGTCTTCTACGAGAGGCTCGGCTTCCGGCCCGGCGAGCCCGCAGGCCCGGGGCCGGAGGGCGGCTCCCGGCAGGTCTACCGGCTGCCCCTCCCGGGCCCCGCCCGCCCGGCGCCCGCCCCCTGAGCCCCTGGTCGCCGCCGTGCGCCCACGGCGAAGCCCCCGCCCCCCGACACGGACTGTCGGAGGGCGGGGGCTTCGCGACCGGTGTACGGGCCCGGCGCGGTAGAGGCTACTTCGCCTCGGCCTTCTGCAGCTCGGCCAGCTCCTCGTCCGACTCCCGGCCCGGGGTCGGGAGGTTGAACTTGGTGATCGCGAAGCGGAAGACCACGTAGTAGACCACCGCGAAGCAGAGGCCGACCAGGACCAGCATCCAGGGCTTCGACGCGATGCCCAGGTTCAGCAGGAAGTCGACCAGACCGGCCGAGAAGCCGAAGCCGTCCTTCATGCCGAGCGCCCAGGTCAGGGCCATCGACACACCGGTCAGCACCGCGTGGATCGCGTACAGCACCGGGGCGATGAACATGAACGTGAACTCGATCGGCTCGGTGACACCGGTGACGAACGAGGTCAGCGCGAGGGAGAACATCATGCCGCCGACGACCTTGCGGCGCTCCGGGCGGGCACAGTGGACGATCGCGAGGCAGGCCGCCGGGAGGGCGAACATCATGATCGGGAAGAAGCCGGTCATGAACTGCCCGGCCTCGGGGTCACCGGCCAGGAAGCGGGCGATGTCGCCGTGGGCGCCGTTGTACTCGCCGGCCTGGAACCACGGGAAGGAGTTCAGCAGGTGGTGCATGCCGACCGGGATCAGCGCACGGTTGGCGACACCGAAGATGCCCGCGCCGACCGCGCCCGAGCCGACCAGCCACTCGCCGAAGTTGTGCAGGCCGGTGCCGAGGACCGGCCAGATCAGACCGAAGACGATGCCGATGACCAGACCCGCGAAGGCGGACAGGATCGGGACCAGGCGGCGGCCGCTGAAGAAGCCGGCCCAGTCGGGCAGCTTCGTCCGGTAGAACTTCTGGTAGATCAGGGCGACGACGATGCCCATCACGACACCGCCGAGGACACCGGCGTTGACGGGAGCGTCGCTCATCACGATCTTGCCGTCGACGACGCTCGCGACCTGCGGCAGGTTGCCGTCCGTGAAGGTGGCGAGCACCTTCTGGAAGACGAGGTAACCGGTGACGGCGGCCAGGGCGGTGGAGCCGTCCGACTTCTTCGCGAAGCCGATCGCGATGCCGACGGCGAACAGCAGCGCCATGTTGTCGAGGATCGCGCCGCCGCCCGCGGCCATGTAACCGGCGAGCTTGGTGATGAACGTCGGGAACGATTCGCGGCCCAGCATGTCGCCGTTGCCGAGGCGGACCAGGAGCGCGGCGGCCGGCAGCACGGCGACCGGCAGCATGAGGCTGCGGCCGATGCGCTGCATGACGGCCATCACGCCGGCGCCCTTCTTCTTCTCGGCCGCGGGTGCGGTCTCAGCCGTGGTCATCAACTTCCTCCAGGGACACGGTGCCGCCCGGGTCATCGATGGGGGAGGCGGCGACTCACCAGACGGCGGCAGAGTGCCGTGGTCTGGACCACTCAGTGGTGTAGACCAGTTTTAGCACGGTGAGGGTTAGATAAGGAACCTGCAATTCCCCCCTGATTCGCAGTAGCAGATCCGGCACGTTGGGTGACATGGCGAAGACCCCCGGACCGGGCGGTCCGAGGGCCTTGCACGATCAGGGCCGAAGCCCCGGCGTCCTGCGAATCAGAGCCGCCGTCCGACGCTCCTGGTTGATTCCGGAGGCCCGGGGCGGTATCAGATGCTACTTGGTGAGGTCCTTCTCGATCTCCCTCTCGATCTCCTCCGGCTCCCGCCCGGGGGTCTTGAGGTCGAACTTGGTGATCGCGAAGCGGAAGACCACGTAGTAGATCACCGCGAAGCACGCGCCGATCGGCAGGATCAGCCACGGCTTCGTATCCAGATGCCAGTTGACGACGTAGTCGATCAACCCGGCCGAGAAGCTGAACCCCGCATGCACCCCCAGCAGCCAGGTGATGCCCATCGAGGCCCCGGTGAGCACCGCGTGCACGCCGTACAGCAGGGGCGCGACGAACATGAACGAGAACTCGATCGGCTCGGTCACCCCCGTCACGAACGACGTCAGCGCCACCGACACCATCAGCCCCGCCACCTCCTTCCGGCGCTCCGGCCGCGCGGTGTGCGTGATGGCCAGGGCGGCGGCGGGAAGGCCGAACATCATGATCGGGAAGAAGCCCGAGGTGAACTGGCCGGCCGTCGGGTCCTCCGCGAAGAACCGGGAGATGTCGCCCTGTACCGTCGCGCCGTCCGCTCCGGTGAACTCACCCGCCTGGAACCAGAAGAAGGTGTTCAGGAACTGGTGCATGCCGATCGGGATGAGCAGCCGGTTCGCGAAGCCGAAGATCGCCGCGCCCCAGGAGCCGAGGCCGATCAGCTGCCGGGAGAACCACGTCAGCCCGTCGCCCACCGGCTGCCAGAGCAGCCCGAAGAGCGTGCCCAGGATCACGCAGAGGAACGCCATCAGGATCGGCACCAGGCGCCGCCCGTTGAAGAACCCGAGCCAGTCCACCAGCTTGGTGCGGTGGTAGCGCTGCCAGACGACGGCTGTCAGCAACCCGATGAGGATGCCGCCGAGGACCCCCGGGTTCTGCGGCTCACCGGCGGGCAGCTCGTCCGTCACGGTGCCGTCCATGGGGAACGCCGCGAGGACGCCGCGGTAGACCAGGAAGCCCACCACGGCCGCCAGCGCGGTGGAGCCGTCCGCCTTCTTCGCGAAGCCGATGGCCACGCCGATGCAGAACAGCAGCGGCAGGCCGACCTCGCCGTCGAGAATCGCGGTGCCGCCGTTGAGGAGCACCGTGGAGGTCTTGTCCCAGAAGGCGCCGTCGAGGTAGGAGTTGAACAGGTTGCCGAGGCTGACGAGCAGGCCCGCCGCCGGGAGGACGGCCACCGGGAGCTGGAGGCTCCGCCCGACCTTCTGCAGGCCCTGGACCGGTCCGTTCCACCATTTTTGCTGCGGGGCCGCAGCGGCGCTCGAACTCATGGGCGTCCTCCCGGAACACTTCACGTTTGGCGGTCGTCGCAAACTGGTGTAGACCAGTTGCGTCACAGTCCGGGGCCCGGCCCGCAGGCAGAGCACCGGTGACCGTCATCTTTCGGGATCGTCCGGTTACCCGCCCGCGAAGTTGGGCCAACCGTGCGTTACCGTGACGAAACGGACCCGCAGCGGGCGGCCGTCTGCGCACGAAACCAGGGAGAAGGACATGGCCACCAAGGCTGAGAAGATCGTCGCCGGGCTCGGCGGAATCGACAACATCGACGAGATCGAAGGCTGCATCACCCGCCTCCGTACCGAGGTCCACGACGCCGACAAGGTCGACGAGGCGGCCCTCAAGGCAGCCGGCGCCCACGGCGTCGTCAAGATGGGCACCGCGATCCAGGTCGTCATCGGCACCGACGCCGACCCCATCGCCGCCGACATCGAAGACATGATGTGACCGGCTGACCCCGGACCCCGCGGACCCGCCGCACCCCGGCCCCGCACCCCGCAGGCCCCGCACCCCACCGGTGGACGGGGCCTGCGCCGTCTCCGGCGACGACGCGGGCGCCACCCGCCCCGCCCCACCGCCACGGCCCCCGAACGGCCGCCCGAGCCCCCCGCGGCCACCCGAACGGAGCCGCCCCCGCCAACGGATACAGTCGAGCCCATGTCTCGCATCGACGGCCGCACCCCCGAACAGCTCCGCCCCGTCACCATCGAACGCGGCTGGAGCAAGCACGCAGAAGGCTCCGTCCTCGTCTCCTTCGGCGACACCAGAGTCCTCTGCACCGCCTCCGTCACCGAGGGCGTCCCGCGCTGGCGCAAGGGCAGCGGCGAAGGCTGGGTCACCGCCGAGTACTCCATGCTGCCCCGCTCCACCAACACCCGCGGCGACCGCGAATCCGTACGCGGCAAGATCGGCGGCCGCACCCACGAGATCAGCCGCCTGATCGGCCGTTCGCTGCGCGCCGTCATCGACCCCAAGGCCCTCGGCGAGAACACCGTCGTCCTGGACTGCGACGTCCTCCAGGCCGACGGAGGCACCCGCACCGCCGCCATCACCGGCGCGTACGTCGCCCTCGCCGACGCCGTCGCCTGGGCCCAGGGCAAGAAGATCGTCAAGGCCGGCCGCAAACCGCTCACCGACACCGTCGCCGCCGTCAGCGTCGGCATCGTGGACGGAACCCCGCTCCTGGACCTCTGCTACGAGGAGGACGTCCGGGCCGAGACCGACATGAACGTCGTCTGCACCGGCGACGGACGCTTCGTCGAGGTCCAGGGCACCGCGGAGGGCGCGCCCTTCGACCGCGCGGAGCTCGGCGCCCTCCTCGACCTCGCCACGGCCGGCTGCGTCGACCTCGCCGCCCTCCAGACCGAGGCGCTCGCCCGCACGCTGAACGCGTGACGACACACCCTCCGCCGGGCGAAGACGCGTAACGACACACCCTTCGCGGGTAAAGAAGCAACCAAGTACGCACCGCCAAGCGTCGTTACGCATACGGGCGCACGGGTCGAACCGTGCGCCCGTCCGCGTACCGATCCCAGGGGAGGGACCGCACCATGGCCTCGCGCCGCCACCAACGTCTCGCACTCACCACCGCCGCCGCCCTGCTGACGCTGACCGCGGTCGCGGGCTGCGGGGCCCTCGACAAGGCGCTCGACTGCGTCCGCACCGCGGACGCCATAGCCACCAGCGTCGGCAATCTCCAGCAGGCCGTCTCCAGCGCCTCAGAGGACGTCACCCAGGCATCCGAAGCGCTGGACGAGATCGACCGCGAGCTGAAGAACCTCGACGACACGACGGACAACGCCGACCTCTCCAAGGCCGTCGACGACCTCCAGGCAGGCGTCACCAACGTGCGCGACTCCATAGAGAGCGGCGACGCGACCCCCGACATCACCCCGGTGACGGACGCGGCCACCGAGATAGGCAAGGTCTGCAGCCCGTAGCGGCCCGGCAGGAAGCGGCACGGGCCCTCCGGCCTGAACGCGGTCCCGGTGGCCGGAACGCGGCTCTCGCGGCCAGGACCCGGCTCCCCCGGGCCGGGACCGCGCGGCGCGGCCGTTCAGGCGTGCGCCGGGCGCCTGAGGACCGGCCAGAGTCTCCCGTCCGGGCCCCGGAACCCGGCCAGGGCGCCGACCGGGGGCGCGACCCGCCCGTCCGCGCCCCGGCGATAATCGCCCCATGAAGCGCCTGATCCTCGCCACCCGCAACGCCGGGAAAATCACCGAACTCCACGCCATCCTCGCCGACGCGGGCCTCGACCTCGAACTCGTCGGCGCGGACGCGTACCCCGACATCCCCGACGTCAAGGAGACCGGCGTCACCTTCGCGGAGAACGCCCTCCTCAAGGCCCACGCCCTGGCCCGCGCCACCGGCCTGCCCGCCGTCGCCGACGACTCCGGCCTCTGCGTGGACGTCCTCGGCGGCGCCCCCGGCATCTTCTCGGCACGCTGGTCCGGCGCCCACGGCGACGACCCGGCCAACCTGAACCTCCTCCTGGCCCAGCTCGGCGACATCGCGGACGAACACCGGGCGGCCCACTTCGCCTGCGCCGCCGCCCTCGCCCTCCCTGACGGCACCGAACGCGTCGTCGAGGGCCGCCTTGCGGGCACGCTGCGCCACACTCCGTCCGGCGCCTACGGCTTCGGCTACGACCCGATCCTCCAGCCCGAGGGCGAGACCCGCACCTGCGCGGAGCTGACCCCGGCGGAGAAGAACGCGATCAGCCACCGCGGGAAGGCGTTCCGGGCGCTGGTGCCGGTGGTGCGGGAGTTGGTGGGGTGAACAACAGGGCAGGCGGCTGCGACCGCTGGGACGAAGGTCGCAGCCGCCCGGCACAGGTGGGCCCGGTGGGACTCGAACCCACGACACACCGGACCTAAACCGGCGCCCTCTAGGCCAGCTGGGGTACGGACCCGCGGGCACCACTCTACTGTGCGGGCCTGGTCGCCTTCGAGAAGGTTTGCGTCTGGCTGTGACACGAGGGGCACAAGTACCGGAGATTTTCGAGCCGGTTGTCGAGCCGGTCGCCGTTGATGTGGTCGATCTCCAGGACGAGTCGCCTGCCCCGCCAGGCGTCTTCGGTCCCGCACTTCACACAGGCGTGTGCAACCCCCACGTCGTCCAGGGCGCGTCGCAGTTGGGTCGTCCTGGTCCGGGGAGCCCCGGCGTCCAGGCGGCGGAGTATCTCGGCTGCGGACTTGCGGCGCGGGGACCGTGTGCCACGGCCGTGTCCCTGGCCGGTGAAGTGGGCGGTGCACAGACCGTATGCCTCGATGTCCCGCTTCAGACGAGCGCGAGCGGCGCTGTTGTCACCCGATCCCAAGCTCCTCAGAACACCGGCCAGACTGCGGGACGCGGCGACCGCTTCGGCCAAGGCGATGCGCGGTGTCGAAGGAGAGCCGTACCCGCGTCCGCTGGTGAAATGGGAGGTGTCGATCCCCAGACGGTCCATCTTCTTCCGCAGGTAGCCGTAGGGGCTGTCGCTCGGCGGCAGGCCCATGTAGGTGAACATCTCGCGGATACTGCGGGAGCGGGCGGCTGCTTCGGCGAGGAGCTCCCGTGGATACGCGCAGCGCTCTCGTGCCGGCAGCTCCTCCTCCACGAAGTGCGACGTGTCGATGTCGTAGTGCGCGAGCCGGTCGCGTACGTACCGGAGGGACCTGCTGCCCAGTGGGGCGCCGAGGTAGCGCAGGAGCTCGACGAGACTGCGCGTCGTCGCGACGCCCCGCACCAGCAGGTCGCGGGGGTATCTGGTGCTCATACCGCCCTCCCGCGCTTGCGGCCCCGGTACGTGTCGGTCGAGGCATGGCAGTTGGGGCACAGGAGCCGCAGATTTCCGGGGCGGTCGTCCCACCAGTCGCCGCTCACGTGGTCGACTTCGAGTCGTAGCGGGCGGCCCAACCACCATCCGTCGTTGCCGCATTCGGCGCACCGGTTCTCGACCCCTCTGCGGACGAGCTCCCGGCGGAGACGCTCGCCGGGGACCCTGCCGTCCGACGGAGTGCGGAGAGTCAGGCGGTCCTGCGGCGCACACGTGGTTCCACGTCCGCCGGAAGAGGTGGCCGTGAAATGTGACGTATCGATGTGCAGGGCGGCTATGCGGCGGCCGATGTGTGCCTGGTTGCCGCCCACCGGGCTGATGCCCAGTCGGCGTACAACCTCGGTCAGACTCGTGGAACAGGCGACCAACTCCCGCAGGGTCTCCTCAGTGTGGCGTACCCACGTGCCGGTGAAGTGGGAGATGTCCACGCCTGCCTCGGTCATCTTCTTCCGTAGATAGGCCCGACTGCCGGGCGTCGGCGTCCCACCGCACCACCGCACGGCGTCACTCGCGTTCGTCGTCATCCGCGCCGCTTCTTCGAGCAGCTCGGGCGTATAGCGAACGGCACCCATGTCCCCCTCCGATCCCGGCCGCGCGTTCGCAGCCTCGTACGGAGTAACGAACCGTTTATCGGACGGTCACGCCCGCACTCCGGTGACCACCGGAAACGGCCCGTTCCGCCGGGGTCGGGCGGTACGGGCCGTGTTCTCCGGGAGGAGCCGGGGGTCAGAACTTCGGGTCCGGCGCCTGGGCCTGGACCAGTTCCGCCGCTTCCTCGTCGGTCTCGACCGAGGGCGGGGAGCCGGCCAGCGGCTGCTGGGCGGTCTCCTTCATGCAGAGCACCGCGACCACCCCGACCAGTGCGGCCGCCATCGCGTAGTAGGCGGGCATCAGGTTGGAGCCGGACCAGCTGATCAGCGCCGTGATCACCAGTGGCGTCGTGCCGCCGAAGATCGAGGCGGAGAGGTTGTAGCCCACCGAGAGCGACCCGTAGCGGACGTGCGTCGGGAACAGGGCCGGGAGCGCGGCCGACATGGTTCCGAGCATGCAGACCAGGGAGAGGCCGAGCATCAGCATGCCGATGGCAATGGGCAGGATGCCGTCCACCCGGATCAGCAGGAACGCCGGCAGCGAGAGGAAGAGGAAGCCGAGCATGCCCGTCATCAGCAGCGGCTTACGGCCGAAGCGGTCGGAGAGCTTGCCGATCTGGGCGATGATCGTCATCAGGAGCAGCATCACCGCGAGCAGGACCAGCAGCCCGTGGGTCTCGCTGTAGCCGAGTTCGTCGGTGAGGTAGGTCGGCATGTACGACAGCAGCATGTAGTCGGTGATGTTGTAGGCGCCGACCAGGCAGATGCAGAGGATCAGGGTCCGCCAGTACTGGCGGAAGATCTTCGCGAGGTCGCCCTTGGCGGTGGCCTCCAGGCCGTCGGCCGCCTCGCTCGCGTGCGCGATGCCGCCTTCCAGCTTCTGGAAGGCCGGGGTCTCGTCCAGGCGCAGACGCAGGTAGAGACCGACCAGGCCCAGCGGACCCGCGACGAGGAAGGGAATCCTCCACCCCCAGGCTTCCATCTGGGCGGTGTCGAGGATGGCGTAGAGGGCCGTCACGAGCCCCGCCGCGGCGACGTAACCGGCCAGGGTCCCGAACTCCAGGAAGCTGCCGAAGAAGCCGCGGCGCTTGTCGGGGGCGTATTCGGCGATGAACGTCGAGGCGCCGCCGTACTCGCCTCCGGTCGAGAAGCCCTGGAGCATCCGGAAGAGGATCAGCAGGGCGGGCGCCCAGAGGCCGATCGTGGCGTGCGAGGGGATCAGGCCGATGGCGAAGGTGCCGATCGCCATCAGAATCATCGTGAGGGCGAGGACCTTCTTGCGGCCGATCTTGTCGCCCATCGGGCCGAAGAACATGCCGCCGAGCGGCCGGACGAGGAAGGCCACCGCGAAGGTCGCGAACGAGGAGAGGAGCTGGGTCGTCTCGTTCCCGGACGGGAAGAACACGTGGCCGATGGTCACGGCCAGGTAGGAGTAGATGCCGAAGTCGAACCACTCCATGGCGTTGCCCAGGGAGGCGGCTTTCACGGCCCGCTTGACCGCGGCGTCGTCCGTGACCGTGATGTCAGTCCGGCGCAGCCGCGGATTCTGGCGCTTCCGGATCGCCCGGAAGAGCGCGGGGTGGCGTTTGACCGCTTCCGGGTCGGCCGCCTGTTGGGGGTCGGAGGCCGCCATGGCCGGGTCCTTTCCTCGAAGGGTCTTCCAGGAAAGGCTTCTGCGCAGTCGTGACCCCCGCAAACCGACTTCGCGGTCTGATGCGATCTCCCTCACATAATCTCGACATGGTTTCGGCCGGGCGATGGCCGGAATCGGGTCGGCCGCAGGAGGGGCGGTGGGGGGCGGCGGATCGGGGTCGGTGCGGGAGCGTGGGGGCGCAGGGCGGGCCGGGGGCGGCCGGACCGCCGCCGGTGTCGGCCGGCGGCGGTCGGGAGCCCGGCCCCGGGGCGGGGCCGGAGGCTCAGATGCCCAGATCCCTGATGATCTTCGCGACGTGGCCGGTCGCCTTCACGTTGTAGAACGCGTGCTCCACCTTGCCGTCCTCGTCGACGACGACGGTGGAGCGGATGACGCCCGTCACCACTTTGCCGTAGAGCTTCTTCTCCCCGAACGCGCCGTATGCCTCCAGGATCTCCTTGGCGGGGTCTCCCACCAGCGTCACCTTCAGGCTCTCGGCGTCGCGGAACTTCGCGAGCTTCTCCGGCTTGTCGGGCGATACGCCGATGACGTCGTACCCCGCGCCTTCGAGCAGGTCGAGGTTGTCCGTGAAATCGCAGGCCTGCTTAGTGCATCCGGGGGTAAGCGCCGCCGGGTAGAAGTAAACGATGACCTTGCGGCCCTTGTGGTCGGCGAGCGACACCTCGTTGCCGTCGGCGTCGGGAAGGGTGAAGGCGGGAGCGGTGTCGCCGGGCTTCAGTCGCTCGCTCATGGGTTCTCCTCGGGTGGCGCACGGGTCGGACGGGACCGAGCGTAATAGGGGTGCCGCCGGGTGCGCGGGGGTTCGAGCTGACAGACTGTCGATGAAGGTTTACCGGACGAGGACCACGGAGGCGGCGCAGTGTCGGATGCCAGGACCCCTGCGCAGATCGAGGCGGACATCATCAGCAGGCGCGAGCAGCTCGCTGTGGTGCTCGACGAGATCGGGGTGCGGGTACACCCGAAGACGATCATCGGTGACGCGAAGGCGAGGGCGGCGCAGACCGTGGACCGTACGGCGGGCCGTGCGTTCGTCGCGGTGAACCGTTCGGTGTCGGAGGTGAAGGCGCAGTTCGTCGCGGAGGACGGTTCGCCGCGGCTGGAGCGGGTGCTTCCCGCGGCGCTGCTGGTGGTCGGTGTGGTGGGGCTGCTCACCGCGTCGAAGCGCCGCCGCAAGTGAGTCTGCGGGCCGGCGGAGGTGCGGTGCTTGCGGAGGCGTCGCGGGCCCGCGGGTCTGCCGGGTCCTCGCGTGTACCGCACCCGGAGGCGTGCGGTCCGGGGCCGGGCAGGTAGGTTGCGGGCGTGAGCGAGAACTCCCGCGGCGCCGTGCAGGGCGCCCCCCATGACGACAAGCTGCCCATTCGGATGCTGCACGACCGGGTGCTGGTGCGGAATGACGCGTCGGAGGGCGAGCGGCGTTCCGGCGGCGGCATCCTGATCCCGGCGACGGCCGCGGTGGGCCGCCGTCTGGCCTGGGCCGTGGTGGTCGCGGTCGGGCAGAACGTGCGGACGGTGGAGCCGGGCGACCGCGTGCTGTACGACCCGGAGGACCGTGCCGAGGTCGAGGTGCGGGGTGTGGCGTACGTCCTGATGCGGGAGCGGGATCTGCACGCGGTGGCGGCGGACCGCTTCGAGGGCTCCGAGGATTCGACCGGGCTGTATCTGTAGGCCTGGTGTACGGGGATGCGGGGTCCTGGGGGCTCCGGCGCCGGGACGGCGGTCTCCCGTCGGCTGCCTCGCGTACGGGCCCGGGGCTTCACGTCGCCCGGGGTCTTCGCGGCTCGCGCGCGGGCCTCTGGCTTCACCCTCTGTCCGCCGTGTGTACCGCCGGGCCCGGGCGGGGAGGGCCGGTGACCGCTGTCACCGGGTCCTTCCTGTTCTTTTGCTACGGTTGGACCACCCCGACGAGACGCGCCGTACCGGGTTGGCAAAGACGACGCACCCGTTCTGTTCGCGTGGTCGTCGTCGGAGGTGCCTGTCATGGCGTGGGTTCTGTTGGTCGTCGCCGGTCTGCTCGAGGTGGGCTGGTCCATCGGGATGAAGTACACCGAAGGGTTCACGCGGCTGTGGCCGAGCGTGTTCACCGGTCTGGGGATCGTGGCGAGCATGGTGCTGCTGTCGCACGCGGCGAAGACGCTGCCGATCGGTACGGCGTACGGCGTGTGGGTCGGCATCGGCGCGGCCGGTGCGGCGGTCCTGGGCATGGTGGTGCTGGGTGAGCCGGTGACCGCCGCCCGGATCTTCTTCGTGTGTCTGCTGCTGGTGGCTGTGGTGGGTCTGAAGGCGACCTCCGGGCACTGAGCCGGGGCCGGGGCCGCCCGGGGTCCGGGAGCCGCTTGCGCCGACACTGCCGGTTCTTCCGCAGGCACCGCTGATCCCTCGGCGGTGCCTGCTTCTCATGTGCCGCCGTTGCCCCCGTTTCCGCCTCCCTCCGTTCCACCGGCGCCGGTGGGGCCGTCGGCCGCCCGGGGGGCGGTCGGGGCGGTGTCGGCGGGGTTGCTCGCGGGTGCGCCGGAAGGAACGGTGGAGGCGGACGGGGCCGGGCTGCCGCCGGTGTCCCCGTCGGCGGGGGGCTCGTCCCGCGGGTCGGACCCCGGGGCCGGCCGGAGATCGAACTCCTGGGCCGGGGAGGAGTGCAGTGCCGCTTCCGTGTAGGCGGCCCAGGTCTCGGCGGGCGGGCCGCCGCCGTTGATGCGGGGCAGGCCGAGGGCTCCGTACAGCGGGGTCTGGGCCCCGGTGTCGGGGTCCTGGCCCATCACGGCGACGACGGTGGCGAGGTCGGGGGTGTACCCGGCGAACCAGGCGGCCTTGTCCTCCTCCGCGGTCCCGGTCTTGCCCGCGGCGGGGCGGCCGACGGCCTGGGCGGCTGTGCCGGTGCCGCCCTCCACGACGCCGCGCAGGACCGAGGTGGTGGTGTCGGCCGCCTCGCGGCTGACGGCCTGTTCGGTCGTGCGGCGGGGCAGCTCGATCTCCGTGCCCGCCTTGGAGACCTTGTCGACGAGGACGTACGGGCCGTGTCGGCCGTGGTCGGCGAGGGTGGCGTACGCCACGGCCATGTCCAGGACGCTGGCGTTGGCGGGGCCCAGGGCGATGGAGGGGGACGCGGTGAGGTCGGGGGTGTCGGCGGGGATGCCGAGGGCGACCGCGGTGTCGCGGACCTTCTCGGGGCCGACGTCCTGCGCCATCTGGGCGTAGACGGAGTTGACGGACTTGTCGGTGGCGGTGCGCACGGTGATGGAGCCGTAGTCGACGTCGTCCTCGTTGGCGGGGGCGTAGTCGGTGGCCCCCTGCGGGCCGACGACCTGGCGTTCGTTGTTCCCCTCGTACACGGTGTCGGGGGTGATGCGCCGGCCGTCCTGGGTGGTGGAGTCGTTGACGACGGCCGAGGTGAGGACGAACGGCTTGAAGGTGGAGCCGACCTGGTAGTCGCGGCGGGTGGCGTTGCTGACGTACTGCCGGGTGTAGTCGATGCCGCCGTACAGGGCGACGACCGCGCCGGTCTGCGGGACGATCGACGCGCCGCCGACACGGAGGGTGCGGTCGGTTTCGCGTTCGGCGCTGGTCTTGGACATCACCTGGGCGTCGACGGCCTTGACGAAGGCGTCCTGCTTGGCCTTGTCCAGGGTGGTGGTGATGCGGTAGCCGCCGGAGGCGAGGGTCTTCTCGTCGAGGATGCCGCGCTCGTCGAGGTACGCCTCGACGGCCTGGACGAGGTAGCCGCGCTGCCCGGAGAGCCCGTTCGGGGGCTTGGCCTCGCCAGGGGTGGGGAACGTGGCGGCCTCCCGCTCGGCGGGGTCGAGCCAGCCCTCCTTGACCATGCCGTCCAGGACGTAGTCCCAGCGGCTCAGGGCCGCGGGCCTGCTGTCGGGGCGGGTGACGACGTCGTAGGCGCTGGGGGCGTTCAGCAGTGAGGCGAGGTACGCGCCCTCGGCGGTGGTGAGGTCCTCGACGTTCTTGCCGTAGTACGCGTGGGCGGCGGTCTGGATGCCGTACGCGTTGCGTCCGAAGTAGCTGGTGTTCAGGTACCCCTCGAAGATCTCGTCCTTGCTCTTCTCGCGGTCGAGCTTGATCGCGATGAAGAACTCCTTGGCCTTGCGCGGCACGGTCCGTTCCTGGCCGAGGTAGTAGTTCTTGACGTACTGCTGGGTGATCGTCGAGCCGCCTTGTTTGCCCTTGCCGGTCACCGTGTTCCAGCCGGCGCGGACCATCGCCTTCACGTCCACGGCGCGCTCCGAGTAGAAGTCGCGGTCCTCGGCGGCGAGCACGGCCCGCCGGACCGTCAGGGGGACTTGGGAGAGCGGGACCTTCTCCCGGTTGACGTCGCCGTCGCGGGCGATGACGCTGCCGTCGTTGTAGAGGTAGACGTTGGACTGGGCGGTGGCCGAGGCGTTGGCGGCCGGGATGTCGATGAGCTGGTACCCGGCGACGAGTCCGCCGACGAGCAGCAGGCCGAGCCCCAGCGCGGTGCCGAGGGCCATCCGCCACGTCGGGACGGCGCGCCGCCAGCCGGTGCGGCGGGGGCGTCGCGCGCGGTCCTTCCCCCTCCCGGACGGTTTCCCGGAGTCGCCCCCGGATGCCTCCCCGGGCGTCGGCTCCGGGCCGCCGGGGCGTGTGCCCGGCGTGTCCGAGAGGTCGCGGGGGGCCCAGTGCTGTGGCTCGTCGCTCATGTCGGTGGGGCTCCTCGGGCGTGGTCAGTCCTCTCATAGTGCCCGTTTCATCCAAGAATCTTCGGATTGTACGCCGATCGCCACTATGGGTCACCCTGTTCCGCTCGCCCCTCCAATCCGGGCACCGCGCTCGTCCGGTCGCCGTCTCTGTCCGGTCCCCCGGGCGCGTCCCGCACCTGCGCAATGAGGTCGCGGCGGCCGCGCGGGGTGCGCTAACGTCGTGCGCTTTGGCGACGGGGGCCGGCAGCGGCGGGGGAGAGGGGACGGTGTGCGGCTCTACGCGGTCGTGGCGGCGGGCGGGTTCCGGCGCTACTCCACCTACCGGACGGCGACGGCCGCGGGCGTGTTCACCAACGTCGTCTTCGGGTTCATCATGGCGTACACCTACATGGCCCTGTGGGAGGAACGCCCGCGGCTCGGCGGCTACGACACCGCACAGGCGCTGACCTACGTCTGGCTCGGCCAGGCCCTGTTGATGGCCTGCGCCATGATGGGCGGCGGCTTCGAGGACGAGTTGATGGAGCGCGTCCGCACCGGGGACATCGCCGTCGACCTGTACCGCCCCGTCGACCTCCAGCTGTGGTGGCTGGCGGGGGACCTCGGCCGGGCGGCGTTCCACCTGCTGGGCCGGGGAGTCGCCCCCATGGTCCTGGGGGCCCTCGCCTTCGACCTGGCGCTTCCCGGCTCTCTGTGGACCTGGCCGGCGTTCCTCATCTCCGTGCTGTTGGGCGTGGTGGTCAGTTTCGGGGTGCGTTATCTGGTCGCGCTGTCCGCGTTCTGGCTGCTGGACGGGGCCGGTGCGACGCAGATCGCCGGGCTGGCCGGGCTGTTCTTCTCCGGGATGCTGCTTCCGTTGCACCTCTTCCCCGGACTACTGGGCGAGGTGGCGCGGGCGTTGCCGTGGTCCTCGCTGCTCCAGGTCCCCGCCGACGTGTTCCTGGGCAAGCTCACGGGGTGGGGGCTGGTGGAGGCGTACGCGTTCCAGGGCGGCTGGGCGGTGGTGCTGCTGCTCGCGGGCCGCCTGGTGCAGACGGCGGCGACCCGGAGGGTGGTGGTGCAGGGTGGCTGACCGCACGATGGCCGCGGAGAAGGGCGGGGAGCCGGGATCGGGCGGGGCGTACGCCGGCGGCAGGGGCGGTGACGGCGCAGACGGGGGCGACGGCCCCGGGGGGCCGGTCTCGCCGCCGGAGGCGTTCCCGTTTCCGGAGCGCCCCCGACTGCTGGAGGGTCTCCGGGCGTACGGGCTGATCGTGGCGATGTGGGTGCGCTCGACGATGGCCTACCGGGCGTCGTTCGCGATGACGGCGTTCGGGAACCTCGCCGTGACGGCCTTCGACTTCGTCACGATCCTGCTGATGTTCACGCACGTCGACGCGCTGGGCGGCTACACCCTGCCGGAGATCGCGCTGCTGTACGGGGTGTCGGCGACGGCGTTCGGGCTGTGCGACCTGCTGCTGGGCTCGATGGACCGGGTGGGCCGGCGGGTCAGGGACGGCACGATGGACACCCTGCTGGTGCGTCCGGTCCCGGTGCTGGCCCAGGTGGCGGCCGACCGGTTCGCCCTGCGCCGGCTCGGACGGATCACCCAGGGGCTGGTCGTGCTCGGCTACGCGCTGATGTCCCTGGACATCGTGTGGACGCCGGTGAAGGTGGTGATGATGCCGCTGATGGTGCTGAGCGGCGCGGCGGTCTTCGGGGCGGTCTTCGTGGCGGGAGCGGCGTTCCAGTTCGTCGTGCAGGACGCCTCCGAGGTGCAGAACTCCTTCACGTACGGCGGGACCACGCTCCTCCAGTACCCGCCGACGGTCTTCGCGAAGGACCTGGTGCGCGGCGTGACGTTCGTGGTGCCGCTGGCCTTCGTCAGCTGGCTGCCCGCGCTGTATGTGCTGGGCCGGGACTACCCGTTGGACCTGCCGCACTGGGTGGCCTTCCTGCCGCCGCTGGTGGCGGCGGGCTGCTGGGCGCTGGCGGGCCTCGCCTGGCGGGCGGGGCTGCGGGCGTACCGCAGCACGGGCAGTTGAGCGGGGGCGGAAGGCGGGGAACAGGCTCGCAGGCGGGCGCGGGCGCGGGCAGTGACACGGAGGAGGACAGGGGCATGAACGAGGAAGCGGGCGCCGGGCCGGGCGCGGTCACGGGGCCGAGTACGCCTGCGAGTACGGGCATACGCAGGGGCACGGGCGGGGACACGGGTCCGGGAGCGGCAGCGGACGGGCCCACGCGAGCCATGGCGGCTGTGGGCACGGTCACGGGCGACGACCGCTTCATCGAACTGGACGACGTCGAGAAGGTCTTCCAGGTCCGCCGCCGCGTGGGGCTGCTGCGCCGTGAGCGGCACGAGGTGCGGGCGGTGGACGGGATCGGCTTCCGCGTGGCGCGTGGTGAGATGGTCGGCTACATCGGCCCGAACGGCGCCGGCAAGTCGACCACGATCAAGATGCTGACGGGCATCCTCACCCCGAGCGGCGGCCGGCTGCGCGTCGCGGGCATCGACCCCTCCCGGGAGCGCACCCGGCTGGCGCACCGCATCGGCGTCGTCTTCGGACAGCGCACGACGCTGTGGTGGGACCTGCCGCTGCGCGACTCGTACCGGCTGATGCACCGGATGTACCGCATCCCGGACCGGCGTTACCGGGAGAACCTGGACCGCTGCGTCGAACTCCTGGATCTCGGAGCGCTGTTGGAGGTCCCCGTACGGCAGCTGTCCCTGGGGCAGCGGATGCGGGGCGATATCGCCGCGGCGCTGCTGCACGACCCGGAGGTGCTGTACCTGGACGAGCCGACGATCGGCCTCGATGTGATCTCCAAGGCCAGAGTGCGGCAGTTCCTGAAGGAGTTGAACGCGGAGCGCGGGACGACGGTCCTGCTGACGACGCACGATCTGACCGACATCGAGCAGCTGTGCCGCCGGGTGATGGTGATCGATCACGGCCGCCTGATGTACGACGGTTCCCTGGCGGGGCTCCACGAGGCGGGCGCGAGCGAGCGCATGCTGGTCATCGACCTCGAACGCGAACTCCCCCCGATCGCCCTGGAGCCGGTGCCCGGAGTGGAGCCGGGGGCGCAGCCGGTCCTGCGGACGGTGAAGGTGGAGGGCCCCCGCCAGTGGCTGGCGTTCCCCGCCTCCGCGTCGGCGGCCCCGCTCGTGGCGCGGATCGCGGCCGCCTATCCGCTGGTCGACCTGTCGGTGCGGGAGCCGGACATCGAGGCCGTGATCGCGAGGATGTACGCGTCCGGGTCCTGACGGCGGCCCCCGCGCGGCGGTGCGCGCAAGCGCTGGGCCTGCACGTCTGTGCCGGACAGGCGAGTGTTCAATAGGCTGCGCGGTATGACAAGTGACCGTCCGGAAATGCGCGCCTCTGACACCGAGCGCGAGCGGATCGCCGAACTGCTGCGCGAGGCCGTGGCCGAGGGCCGACTGGAGATGGACGAGTTCGAGCAGCGTCTCGACACCGCCTACCGGGCGCGTACGCACGGGGAGTTGGAGCCGCTTGTCCAGGACCTCCCGGCTCCGGGCTCGGCGGTGGCCCCGGTGGGCTCGTCCGTGCCCGCGGCGCGCCGGGGCTCCGCCGCCGACTGGCCGTCCCGGATCGGCGGGACCCCCACGTCCAAGGGCGGCTTCGCCCTGTGGGGCGCGTTCAACCGGAAGGGCCGCTGGACAGTGGGCCGGACGTTCACGGCGTTCGCGATGTGGGGCGGCGGGGAGATCGATCTCCGCGAGGCGCACTTCGAGGACCGCGAGACCGTCATCCGCTGCTTCACGATCATGGGCGGACTGCATGTGACCGCACCGCCCGAGCTGAACGTCGAGGTCAAGGGCGTCGGCATCATGGGCGGCTTCGGCGAGGGCCCGAACGAGGACGACGAGCCCGCACCGGACGCCCCGCGCGTGCGCATCACCGGTTTCGCCCTGATGGGCGGCGTCGGTGTGGAACGCAAGCGGACCAAGGCCGAGCGCCGCCGGCTGAAGGAAGCCGAGAAAGCGGAACGCGAGGTGCGTCGCCGCCGTGGGGCGGAGAGCCTGGACGAGCAAGAGGGAAGCGGCCGCAAGGAGCTGGGCTGAGCAGAAGGCAGAGACCGGGCCGCGCGCCTGCCCGCCCCGCACTCGCCCCCGTACTGCCCCCCCCGGCCCCGCGTCCGTCCCGTGTCCGCTCCGTCCCGCGACCGCCCCCGTATGCGCTGCCCCACTTACGCCCCGCCCGGGTGCGGCCGTGGTTCAGTGCGTCAGAGCGCGTCGGACCGCGGGGCGTGGGCCCGGCCCAGGGACGCCGGGTCCACCCGCTCCCCGAGCGCGCGGTAGCCGGCGTCGTTGAAGTGCAGGTGGTCGCCGGAGTCGTAGGCGGGGAGGATGCGGTTCGGCGCGGCGGGGTCGCGTACCGCCGCGTCGAAGTCGACATAGGCGTCGAAGACGGCGCCCGCCCGGATCTGCTCGTTGACCGCCAGCCGTACGGCGTTGCGCTCGGGCGTCCAGGTGCGGAATCCCTCGAAGGGGGTCAGCGTCGCGCCGACGACCGTGAGACCGCGGGCGTGCGCCCGCTCGGTGAGGGCGCGCAGATGATCCACGACGCGCTGTGGGTCGGTCTCCTGGGGCGACTGCTGCACGTCATTGATGCCGAGCGCCACGACGACCGCGCGAGCCCCGGCGACCGACAGGGCGTCGCGGTCGAACCGGTCGATGCCGGCCGGGCCGCCCGTGCCGCGCCCGATGCCCGAGAGCCGGTTGCCCGAGATGCCCGCGTTGGCCATCCCGTACCGGCCGCGCAGCCGGTCGGACAGGACGTCGGTCCAGCGGGCGTTCGCGTCGGTGGTGGAGCCGCTGCCCGCCGTCAGGGAGTCCCCGAAGGCGACGACGGCCCCCCGCGCGGTGTCGGTGCGCACGTCGACGGCGGTGAGATAGCGCCAGTGGGCGGTGCTCCGCGTGCCTCGGTGGTCGACCAGGTAGGACGTCTGGTGGCTGTTGGGGTGGTAGGTGACCGGCCCGCTCGCCCGCGGCGTGCGGAAGCTGACCTGGAGGGCGGCGTCGGGCTCCACCGGCACGGCCACCGGATCGCTGACGACCCGTCCGCCCGCGGCGACGGTGACGGCGGCGGAGCCGCGGAAGGTCACCGGCCGGGTGCTGACGGCGGCCTGGTCGACGACCAGCGGGGCCGTGCCGAAGAGGTTTGACAGGGTGATGCGGGCGGCGGTCCCGCCGATGCTGGTGTGGACGACGTTGCGGAAGGTGCGCCCCGGGAGCCCGTTGTCGGTGCCCGGCTCGGCGCGGACCGGCGCGGCGGTCCAGGTGGCGGCCCACGCGCCCCCGGAGGCGGCCGGAGCGACCGGGTTACGGGCCGCCGCGTGGGTCTCGGCGGGTGGGCGCAGCGCCGGCCGGGGGCCGGACAGCAGCGTCGTGCCGAAGGCGACGGCGGCGGCGAGCACGACGGTGCCCGCCACAAGGGCGATGAGCAGGGCATACCCCTGGCGCCTGGGCATATGCGGTATTTCTCCTTGTGATGATCGTGCTGGTCCCATGATGCGGCAGGCCGCGGGGAACTCGACGTGCGGCCCGGGAGTAGGTGAAGTAGGGACAATGCGTACGGCACGGGGGCGAGGCGTACGCGGACGGGTGGAGCGGATGGAACGGACCGGAGCGGAAGAGCAGGACGCGGCGCACGACGCGGAGCGGGACGCGTCGCGGAAGGCGGAGGGGAAGACGGCGGGAACGGGGTCGAGAGCGGGAACGGAGGCGTCAGCCGCCGGGTCCGGGCCGGGCTCCGGCCCGCCCGCCGCCGGTCCGCTGGCCTCGTTCGCGTACACCGCCGCCGACGAGGAGAAGCAGCGCGGCGTACGGCGCATGAAGATCACGGCCACCGGCCTCCTTCTGCTCGTCGCGCTCGTGTACGTGCTGGCCACCTGGGCGAAGAACGCGGGTGTGGAGGGCTGGCCGGGCTATGTCGCGGCGGCTGCCGAGGCGGGGATGGTGGGCGCGCTGGCTGACTGGTTCGCCGTGACGGCGCTCTTCCGGCGCCCGCTCGGCCTGCCCATCCCCCACACCGCCATCATCCCCACCAAGAAGGATCAGCTGGGACAGTCCCTCGGTTCCTTCGTCGGCGAGAACTTTCTCTCCGGAGACGTCATTCGTGACCGGATTCACGCTCTGGGGGTCGGGCGGCGGCTCGGCGTGTGGCTCGCGGAGCCCGCTCACGCCGACCGGGTCACCGCCGAGCTGGCGACCGCCCTGCGCGGCGCGCTGACGGTGCTGCGGGACTCCGACGTGCAGGCCGTGGTCGGCGAGGCGATCACCCGGCGCGCGGACGCGGCGGAGGTGGGCCCGAGTCTCGGCAAGATGCTGGAGAAGGTCGTCACCGACGGCGGCCACCGCAAGGTCGTCGACCTCGTCTGCGTACGGGCGCACGACTGGCTGGTGGAGCACGGTGACTCGGTGATGAACGCGGTGCAGGGCGGAGCCCCGGGCTGGACGCCGCGGTTCGTGGACAAGCGGGTGGGGGAGCGGGTCTACAAGGAGTTGCTGCGGTTCATCACGGAGATGCGGGACATGCCGGAGCACCCGGCGCGCGGCTCCATCGACACGTTCCTCAACGACTTCGCGGCCGACCTCCAGGGCGACGCGGACACCCGGGCCCGGGTGGAGCGGCTGAAGTCGGAGATCCTGGGCCGCGGCGAGGTGCAGGACGTCATCGCGTCGGCGTGGTCCTCCGTCCGCACGATGATCCTCTCGGCGGCGGAGGACGAGCGCAGCGAACTGCGGCTGCGGGCGAGGTCCTCGCTGATGTCGCTGGGGTCCCGGCTGGCGAGCGACGAGCGGCTCCAGGGCAAGCTGGACGGCTGGCTGGAGGACGCGGCGGTGTACGTGGTGACGACGTACCGGGCGGAGATCACCTCGCTGATCAGCGACACGGTGGCGGGCTGGGACGCGGACCAGACGTCGAAGAAGATCGAGGCGCACATCGGCCGCGACCTCCAGTTCATCCGCATCAACGGCACGGTGGTCGGCGCCCTGGCGGGCCTGGCGATCTACACGGTGTCGCACGCGCTGGGCGGCTGAGGCGACCGGGGCCGGGGCCGGCCGCGAACGGACGGGCCTCCGCGGAGGTCGCTGACGAGCGCAGCGCCTCCGCGGCGAACGGATCGCGGTGGCCCCCTCAGGAGGTACGGCGGGTCACGCCCCAGGAGGCGGCGGCGACCCCGCCCGCGACGGCGAACACGGCGGGCCAGGCCCCGACCTTCCTGGCGAGCGGATGCGACCCGGCGAAGGCCGCGACGTAGGCGGCGGTGAGCCCGGCGGCCGCGCGCGGCCCGGCCTGACGGTTCCACTCGTACGCGGCGAGCGCCCCGGCGGCGGCGAGCGCGACGCCGCCGAGCGGCCGCTTCCCGGTCCACCGGGCGACGCCGTAACCCCCGACGAGCCCGCTCGCCGCCGCTGCCGCAGCCGAGACCTGCGCCATCGCCCCCACCATCGCTTCCCTCGCGTGCCTGTGATCCGATTCCTCCGAGGCTGACGCCCGGTACGACGTCGCCGCCGACGGGGACGGGACAGGCCGGGGCGGGAAGAGGGGGCACGCGGATGGCAGAGGTCATCGTGACGGTGACGGACGGGGTGGGGGACGAGGACGGGGCTGGGCGCGGGGACGAGGGCGGGGGAAAGGAGCAGGCGCAAGGCCGGGGGCGGTACGGCGGCGAGCACGGGGCCGGGAGGGGCAGGGGCCCCGGGCCGGCCGGCGCCGGGCGCGGGGACGGTGTCCGGGCATCCCCCGTACGCCTCGTCTGCACCGATCACGGAGGCGACGGCCCGCCGCTGCTCCTGTTGCACGGCCTGGCCGGTCACCGCGGAGAGTGGGAGGAGCTGGCGGCCCGGCTCGCGGCGTCCTGCCGGGTGGTCGCGTTCGACGCCAGGGGCAGCGGGGCGAGCACCCGCCGCCCCCGGGACGTGTCCCGCGCGGCCCACGTTCGCGATGTCCTGGCCGTCGCGCGCCGACTCTCCCTGGCCGGGCGGGACACCGTGCTGGTCGGCCAGTCGATGGGAGGGCTCACCGCGCTGCTGGCGGCGGCGGCCCACCCGGAGGTGTGCCGCGCGCTGGTCCTGATCGAGGCCGGCCCGGCGGGGCCGAGCCCCCGGCTGCCCGAGCAGATCGGTTCCTGGCTCGACTCCTGGCCGGTGCCGTTCCCGGACGCGGAGGCGGCCACCGCGTTCTTCGGCGGCGGCCCGGCGGGCCGGGCGTGGGCGCGGGGCCTCGTGCCCGGCCCCGGCGGCCTGCACCCGCGCGTGGACCGGGACGTGATGGTGGCCACCGTCCAGGAGAACGCGCACCGTGACTTCTGGGACGCCTGGGACCGGGTGCGCTGCCCGGTGCTGGTGATACGGGGGGAGAACGGCACGATGCGGCAGGAGGAGGCGGACCGGATGCGGGCCCGCCACCCCGGGACGCGTACGAGCGTGATCGCGGGAGCGGGGCACGACGCTCACCTCGACGAACCGGCGGCGGTGCACGCGGAGACGGCACGCTTCCTCGCGTCCCTGGGCGAGACGCGTTCCCTCCCCTCCCCGTGAGGGGGCCTGTGTGGAGCCGTGAGGGAGAAGGCCGCGCGAGGGAGGTCCTGGGGGAGGGGGTCGCGCAGGGGAGGCCGTGGGGAGGAGCGGACCGGTCCGGCATAGCGGACAGCGGGCCAGGGGGTCCTGGTCGGAGATCACCGGCTCGCGTAAGGTCTGGACCCTTCGTCCGAGGGGGGCCTCATGCCGTTCCGTGCCATTGCCCGTTCCACCACCCACCCCACTGCCCGCGCCCGTGTCCACCGCTCGGCCCGAACGGGCCTGCGTACGGGGGCGCTTGCCGTGGCCGTGGCCGCGGCGCTGGTGTCCTGCACCCAGGCGTCGAGCGGCGGCGGCCCCGGCGCGGACGTCCCGAACCATGCGACGGACCCATCGAACGCCGCGGCCGACCTCGCCCGCATCGCCGAGAACGCCGACAACGCAGAAGCGGCCGAGCGGGCCGCAGAGGCCGAGCCCACCGGCCTGCCGACGCCCGGCCCCGCGCTGGTCCGCGACGCCTTCGCGACGCTACAGGCGACGCTCAACGACACCTGCACCCCCGGCGCGGGCGACTGCGCGTACTTCCTCGGCCGGGTCACCCGGGAACTCACCGAGCTGGACGAGGCGATGCGGGCGGACAGCAAGGGGCCGGGCCACTTCGAACAGCCGCTGGCCGACATGGAGGTCCTGTTCGCCAAGTTGGGCGACGACCGGTCCGAGGCGCACCTGGAGAAGTACTTCTCCGAGATCGTCGATACCCGCGACGGCATCAACACCTGGATGCAGGACCACCCGGACGACTACCGCTGACGGGGCGGCAGGGCGCCGACGCTCCGGCCGCGCCCCACGGACCACGACGCCGCCCGCCCTGCGCCCATGCCCGCGTGGTCGCCCCGCCGCCCGGTGGCGCCGCACGCCCGGTGGTGCCGTCCGTCCGGTGGCGCCTTCCCAGGACCGCACCGCCGGCCCGCACCGCCGGCCCGCAGCGCCGCACCGCAGCGCCGCACCGCAGCGCCGTGGCGCAGCGCCGTGGCGCAGCGCCGTGGCGCAGCGCCGTGGCGCGGGGGCTCCGCCATCCGGCCGCCGCCTCACCGTACGGCCGCGTCGTCGCTACTCGCAGGCGACGCCGTCCCCGTCACGGTCGAGGTGCCGTCCGTAGCCGGGCTCCCCGGTCCGGATGGGCGCGGCGCCCGCGTCCCGTACGGCGGTGCAGTTGGCGTAGTACGTACTGCTGCCGCCCCCGGTGCCACCGCCGCTGCTGCCTCCGCTGCTGCCTCCGGAAGAAGAACCGCCGCCCCCGGACGAGGAGCCGCCCCACGGTTCACACCCCACGCCGTCGCCGTCGCGATCCAGGTGGGCCGCGTATCCGGGGTCGCCCGTCTCGACGGGCGCGGCCCCAGCGGCGCGGGCGGCGTCGCAGTTCTCGTAGTACACGGGATCGGGGGCCCGGGTCGCCGCCTTCGGCGTGGGTTTCGGCGCGGGCTTGGGTGCTGCCGTGGGAGTGGGCTTCGGGCTGGGCGCGGGGGCCGTCACGTCGATACGGACGACAGCCGTGGAAGCGGGGACTTCGGTCCCGGTCACGAGGACCCGGTAGGTGAACTCGTCCTCGCCGGCGTACCCGGCCTTCGCGGTGTACGTGACCGAGGCCCCGGACACCGCGGCGGTGCCGTGAGCGGGCGCGGCGTCGATGCTCAGGGTCAACTCCCCGGCGTCGTAGGTGTCGAGAAGTGCGGCGGCGTCGCCGCTCTCCAGGGTGACGGAGTCGTTGTCGAGGACCTCCACCGTGAGGGCCTTTCCCGCCTTCGTGCGCTGCTCGGCGTCGTCCATGAGGGCCAGGGCCCGCTGAGCCGAGGGCGACGGGGAGGCCTTGGCCGCCCCCTTCCCGTCCTTCTGCTCCGCGCTGCCGTCCGTGCTGCCGCATCCCGCGAGGGCCAGCGCGAGCACGGCCGCACCGACCGGTATCCCCAGGGGCCCGCGCCTCGGTCGTCGTGCCTGATACGTCGTCTGCATGTGGTGCCCCCAAGGTCGAACGCTGTGCGTGGAGGGGCCGATGCTCGCAGCGGGCGGGGGGCTTCATCAGGGGCATGCGGGAAGCGAAGCGAAATTGTGATGAAAGCATGAACGAACCGTGTGGGGACACTGAGGGGGAGGGGCGGCGGCTCCTGCCCCGCGCGAGGCAGGGGAGGGCCGACGAGTCCTCTTCCGCGGGGCGCGAGGCGGGAGGGGCGGCATGTTCCCCGGCATGCACGGGAGGCCCGGTGGTCGCGGCGGACCGGCGCACGGGCTGACGGGCCGGGGTGCAGCGGACCTCACTCCAGGGCGACGCGGGCGACCACCGGCAGGTGGTCGCTGCCGGTGGCCGGCAGCGTGTCCAGGTGCCGGACGGCGGCGGCGCGGGCCATGACCTGGTCGATCCGGACCACCGGCACGGCCCGGGGGAAGCTGAAGGCGAACCCGCGCTCGGCCACGTTCAGCCGCGAGGTCAGCGGGGCCAGGCCCCGGTCCTCTGCGGCGCCGTTGAGGTCGCCGAGGAGGATCACCGTATCGATGCTTTCGGAGGCGATGGCGCGCCCCAGCACCCCGGCGCTCTCATCGCGCGGCCCGGAGGCCAGACCGGCCGCGCCGATGCGGATCGACGGCAGATGGGCGACGTACGCCGCGACCTCCCCGTACGGGGAGTGGACCACTGCCCGCAGCCCGCGGCTCCACCCGTCGTCGATGCTGCGCGGCTTGATGTCCACCGGCCCGCTCCCGGAGAGCGGATACTTCGACCACAGCCCGACGGTGCCGTGGACCACATGGTGCGGATACGTGGGGGCGAGCCCCTTCTCGTACGCGGAAAGCGCCGGTGGCACCAGCTCCTCCAGCGCGACGAGATCGGCCCCGGACTCGATCAGCGTACGGGCGGTCCCCGCCGGATCGCGGTTCTCATCGCTGACGTTGTGCTGCACAACGTCGAGCTCCCGCGCCCCGGGCTCTTCGGCGGGCAGCAGCAACGTACCGAAGAGGTGCACCCAGGCTCCCACGGGCAGAAGCACCGCCACCAGCGCGACAGCCGACCGCCGTACCAGGGCGATCCCCAGCAACAGGACGATGACCACCCCGAACCACGGCAGGAAGGACTCCAGCAGGCTCCCCACCCTCCCGGGCCGGTTCGGCACCGCCCGGTGGAACGCCAGCACCCCGGCCGCAACCACGGCCGACCCGGCGACCACCCATCCCCGACGGCCGCCTTCAGCGCCAGGAACCACCGGCCTCGCCTCCGCCGCCGCACCAGGGTCTGCCCGTTTCACCATGTTTTCCCATCCACTCGGTCCCACTTCACAGGACGAGTGACCAGGCGAATCAGGTTCCGATCTCCCATGCCGATCCAGAACCGGGCTGCCATGTGTGCCGACCCGCGGAAGCCGGAGATCAAGTCGGTGCGTCCCGAGGCGCTCAAGAACGGGACTGCGGGAAACGGGGGCCGGCCAAAGTTGATGTCGCAGTGTATGGCTCGGCACACACGTAGCTGAACCTCATCGCCTGGATACTTTTCGGCCGGGGACTGTGCCGATGACCCTTACTCGGCGCCTTCCTCCCGCCGACGCTTCCGGCGTCCCCGACCCCCGACTGGTGATCGCCGTAGGCCGGCGCACGGAAATCCGGCTGAATCGTCTCGAAGTTCGTCCAGCGGCGTGAAATCAGCCGCGCAGGAAGGCATGGATCGCGGATGCTATTGCCTTTCCCAGCGGAATCGGTACCGCATTGCCGATCTGGCGGGCAATTTCAGTCTTGGAGCCGCACCACTTGAAGTCGCGCGGGAACCCCTGGATGCGAGCCGCCTCGTAGTGAGTGATGGGGCGTGCATCGATCGGGTGCAGGTAGCGGCCCTTCTCTGGTTTAAAAAATTCGGTCCTAATGGTGACTGACGGTTCACCCAGACGCATCCGCCCCATCACGTCCCCGGACCCCGAATTGTGCTTGTCCCAGCTCGAAGTCGAAAGATAGGTCGTCGGGCTGGTCACACCTTGTGGGTGTTCTTCATTGAATAGAAGGATATTGCCCTCCCCGTCTTCCGTGAACCACTTCGCGCGGAGATTTTTCCTGTTACCCCCAGGGGGAATCGCCTTGTACCGGGCGCGCGACAGTGGCTCCGGATTGCGACCGAAGTGCAGGTCCTCGGTGGTGAAGACCCCCAATGTGCGAGTGCTCACATCTTCGACGTCGATCTTGGAATCAGGAAGTTCGGTGCCGAGGGGCTCCCACTGGCGAGTCTCATTGAAGACCTCATCCACTGCACGCCAGTAGGGCAGTTCCTTTTCGGGCCCATCCGATGTCCGGCTGATGCCCTGTCTGGGCGGTCGAGCCCGGGTCGGTATTGGATAAGCCATTGTTCGGCCGTTTTCGATGTCCTTTCGTACGCCGATGACAATGGCGCGACGTCGAGCTTGGACTGCCTCGTAGTCGGCGGCGTTGAGGAGGTATCGCTTGATCTTGCGTTCGTCCGAGTCTGACGGAATGTGGCCCGGTGGGTCCACCAGGCGATAGTCGGCCAAGCGCCCCCCAGTGCCGACCTCTTTGAGGAGGTTCTGAAATTCCTTCGATTTCAGGAATCTGTCAACGTTCTCGATGACGAAGATCTTCGGTTTGATATCCTCGACCACTCGGACATATTCTTCCCAAAGGCGATTGCGCTCCGTGCCCTTCTTGTCCCGGTTGAGGGCGGAAAATCCTTGACAGGGCGGGCCTCCGACGACGACATCCGCGTCGCGTTCGTCGGCTGCGGGCTCCCAATCCTCAATATTTCCGAGATGGACCCGAGCCGCTGGGATGTTCTTGTGCCTGCGGCGGGTTCCGAAGTTGACGGCGTAGGTGGCAGCGGCAGAAGTGTCATGTTCGACGGCCGCCAAGCTGCGGAAGTACGGGCCGGAGCTCGTCGGCGCTCCTTCCGGGCGGAACTCGTGAAACCCCTGGGTGAAGCCCCCGCACCCTGAGAAGAGATCGACAACGGTCACGGGCTCGACGTCAAGGGGGCGGGGCGTACGCATGAGGCGATCTTAGCTTCGCAGGGCTGCTGCTACTGCCGCACCGACGGCGCGAGCCAGCGGCGGCGGCATGGCGTGCCCGATCTGCCGGTACCTGGACGTCTTGCCGCCGGCGAAGTCCCAGTCCGCGGGGATTGCCTGAATGAGAGCTGCCTGTTCGACAGTGAGCTTGGGCAGGGCGTCCAAGGGGAACCCCGGTCCGGGGGGAGCGTCACCGAGGCTGCTGCCGTTCACGCCGAGCGTCTCCCAGGCCTTCTTGCTGCCGGTCGGCCCCAAGTCTGCGCCGCCGCGCCGGTCCGACCCTCCGACGAGGGCCGGGGCGATGCGGTCCGCGCGTGCGGTCCAGCGATGCGCCCCCGGCCAGCCGTGGGCTGCCATGGTGGGGCCGGGCACATCACCGACGGTGGGCGGCGCGAAGCCGGACGGTCGGGGCCATGAGAAACGGGTGCCGAAGGGGGGCTGCAGGGCGACGAGGAAGCCGCTACGGCGATTCTGTGGGACTCCGAAGTCGGCCGCGTTGAGTACCGCCCAATGACACTGATAGCCCGCTTGTGTGAGCGTCTCCCTGAGCCACGAGCGGTCCTGCTCGAACCCTGGAGCCTCGACGAGATCGGGGACGTTCTCGAGGAGCACGGCCCTCGGTCGGATGATGAGAGCCAGTTCGACCGTCTTCCGCAGAACCTCCCGCTCGTCGGAGCCATCGTTCGGATAGCTCGTCGGAGGCTTTACGCGAGGGAGGCCCGCGCTGAGCAGGTCGACGCCGATGACCTCTTGGCGCTCGTACACGCGGAAATCGCCGATATCCATGCACAGTACATCCCAGTCCGGGCGATTTTTCGCGATGGAGAAGCAGGCGTCGGCCTTGTTGTCGATGAGGAGTACGGGTTTGAACCCCGCTTGCTCCAGCCCGAGTGCCTGGGCACCGCACCCGGAGCAAACCTCCACGGAGTGCAGCGGCCGATCCGCAGGTGACGAGAACCGGGCGACGGCCGATCGGGAGGCTGCTGTAAGCCCTTCCGAGGAGGTGGGTGCCTGCACCTCCGAGCACTGCCCAGTCCTTGGCGGGTCGTCAGTCGCCTTTCCGTGGGTGCCACTGAGCGGGGGACGCTGCACGTCGACCGACTGCTGAGCCAACGCGCGCAGTTCGTCGTCCAGCGCCTTTTCCCCGACGGCGTCGAAGAGGACGAACGGAGCGAGCCTGAGCAGGCGTTTGAGGAAGTCGCGGAGGGTTTCGCGTTCGTTCAGGCCCTGCAGGTCCAGCTCGTTCCAGACTCGAAGGACGGATCGCACCAGGTGTGGACTGCCGCCCAAGGCGGCGCGCCGAGCATAGATTTGGTCGAAGGCGGCTTCACCCAAAATTTTCAGTGCCTCGTACGGTTCCGGCGCATCGGGGGACCGCACGAGCTGGGCCCGCCACCAGAGCCGCCCGAAGACGTGCCTGGTGAGATCCGTGCCAAGAATGCGGTCCCTGGGCGGATGCGGATAGCGCCAGAATGCGACATCGGGAAGTACGACCAGAGCGAGAAACGCCCAGACGTCCCGGGAAGCGGCCTCGGCAGGCACCATGCCCGTCTCGGAATGCAAAAACGCCGCGAGAGCGAGGTCGAAGTCGGAGTTGCGTACTCGGTCGGAATCACCGGGGAAGCCCGCATGTGCGGCCAGCGCCAAGATACCTTCCCGCAGTTCCCGCAGTTGATCCGCGGTCACCCGGTCGCCCCCGGTTGCTACGTATACCGCCGACTCATGGACGAAGGACACGCACTCGGTCAGCTCGGAGATCGACAGCTGTCGGTACTCGGCGAAGAGGGGAACAGCGCAGCCGGAAAGCAACCGAGGGTAGAGAAAGCTGATCACGACACCTCGAAAATTGTGACTGCCGCCTGCAGGTCCGAGGCGAACAAGGAAGGTGACTGGCGCTGGCGCAGACGCATGTCAGTGATCGACTGATCCGGAAAGAGCCTGTCAAAAAGGATCAGCATGGTGGCTCCCAGGGAGTCATCGGGGTAGTCCGATTCCTCGGAGAAGTCCTCATGACTCAGCGCGTGTTCCACCATGAGGCGCGCGGCATCCGCGTACACGGCCGAGAGCACGAGGCGGTCGATCTGCCGCGGTTTCGCCGCGTTGGCGAAAGCGGTGGCCGTAACGGTGTTGCGTTCGTTTACGAGCAGAAGCAGTGCGCCCATGGTCGCGCTTTCCAGGCTTCCGCTGATCTGGAGATGCCACGCAGCATTGTCGGGGAAGGATGTGAGGGAAAAGTCGATCACAGCCATAGGGAACTGAGGTGCGTCACCCTGCAGACGCAGTGCCCGTCGATCGCTCCACAGGATGGACCCTGCTCTTCGTGGGGAGGCGGGCCGAGCATCGGGGCGGCGTTCGGCGAGAACTAAAGCGGTGTCGAGAAGAAGGAGACCGCCGAGGTTCGTACCGCTCAGTTCGAAATCGATCTTCATAGGGACGGTTCCTGCCCGGGGCAGTCGTAGGTGCTGTGCCGGACCACTGAGGTTGGACCCGGTAGCGGTCCACACCGCCGACAGGAGCAGCGGCGCGTCGGCCGGCAGGCCCGATTCGGTGCGTGCCCGGTCCAGATCGACGTTGACAACCCTGCGCAAGCGCAGGTTCATGCGATAGTCCCAGTCCGGTAGCGCCTCAGGAGCGGCGATGTCTCCGTCGGGTGTGACCAGATGCCAGTCCTCGGCGGAAATGACATTCTCGGAGGGGGTGCGGTACGGGAGGACGCGTCGAGTCACGAGGGAACCGCCTTTACCTTGACCGTGATCTCCGTCATCGTGTCGGGAGCTGGGAGCACGAGTACGCGCCAGAGGGAATCGCCGCCCTCGATCTGCATTGCTTTCGGCCCATGTACGTGCCCCTCGCTGTCCTCCCACCCGACGAGTTCGGGCATGCCGGCACCGATGGGCGGGTCTGTCTCGCGCCCGGTGGCACCCGGCAGAGTGATAGCCAGATCCACCTGTACCTGTTGGGGGCCGGGTACAGGGAGCCGGAAGTTTTGGACAAGAAGGGAAACGTCTCCGCGGTCCTCGAAAAAGGGTTCGCCGACGTACTGGACCCGTGGGTGCCTTCGAGGCGTAGAAACCCCTAGCGATTCGGGAGAGAGACGTTGCTCCATACCGTAGGCGATGTCCGCGCGGTCGTCTCCTGCCGGACCGATCGAGTGCCCGCCGGAAGAGGGCTGTGGACCATTCAGCGGCTCGAGGTCCCTGTTCTGGCCGGTCTCCCCGCGCCTGTGGCGTAGGGCGGTAGTTCCCGGCTTGGAGTAGTCCGTGGCCCCACCGATGCCCCAGGCTCCTCCCACGAGTCCCGAGAAGAAGGAACTGGCAGCGCCAAGGGCGACATTGCTCGATCCGGAACGTGCGGTGCCGCCGAGGGAGAGCAATTTCTCCAGCGACTCGCCGATACGGTGGAATGTCGTTTGCACGAAAGTGCTTTCCGGCCTTTTGAGCGACTGAGGGTTCCAGGCGTCGTGCGTGGGGGGCTCGGCCTTGGCGTAGATCTCGTCCATGGACTCGTCGCCCCGGAACACCCCGGCGTACCCCAGGTTCACACTCGGAGGCTTCGGGCCAGGTCGATAGGTGACCACGAGTTCGGCGGGGCGCATCAGACATACGTGGTGAACGATGTCCTCGATGCCGATCATGCGGGAAGCACGGCTGGGTTCCAAGGGCGGCATGATCCGCTTCTCCAGCCCGAGACGGCCGAGGAACCGCTTGGGCGACTTGCAGTGCAGGCGGTCGCCATCGGAGTCGATCATTTTCTCGTACGCGGTCACGAACATGTTGAGCGGTCGCGTTTCCCGTGGATCGGGTACCGGGAAGCCGTCTCCGTCACAGGTGACGGAGAACCGCATGGCTGCGGGGCGATCGGGCATTGAGATCATCTTCGGCCACAGGTGCCAGGCGATGGTGTCGGCGACATAGCCGGCGGCTTCCTTCGGCGTCAGGCCGTCCAGGGCCGGATCGACGACAACGACTGTGGTCCCGGTCTCCTCTGTCCCGAACGGGCGGAGCCCAAGACTTCGAACTGCGCTGTCCGCATTCTGACCGGTCAGTGGTTCCACGAAACCGCCGGTGACGTCCCCCCACCAGTGCCTACCCGTGTAGCGCCGCTGCCCGTTCGTTTCCGGTGCGCTGTAGCTCTTCCACAGAGTGCAGCCGATGAGTCTCGTCTCGTAGCCCCCGTTTTCCGTGCGGCAACGAGAGTGCACAAGGACTGTGCCGGTGTTGGACAGTACGTAGAAGATGCCCTTGCCGAAGCCGTAGGTTCCGCCCCCCAGGGCGTTCTCGCGTGGCTCGCCGATGTTGCGGATGAAGGACACGAAGTCCCGCTCGGCCGCGAATGCGTCCGCGCGGGTGGGGCCGCCGAGCCCGCGGGTGCCACGGTCGGAGACCGCCAAGAGACGGATCGAGCTCTGCCTGAGGATCTCGCGCAGGGGAAAACTCTCGCGCTGCGAGGGTGCACCGGCGAGTAGCAACTCGCGCCAGGCGCCTGCGTGGGCGGGACTGACGGTGGTCATGTCGATGCGGTAGTCGACGGGACCGGAGTGGTCGGCAATGCGAGCGTCCCAACTGTTCTGGGCCGACTCGCGCACCAGGATGGTGAGCAGGTCGAGTTCCGGTCGTCCGAGCTGGTTGCGGATGCCCTCCGCCGCACTCGCGCCTTCCGGCGGGTACGGCTGGGAGAACCAGCGGGGCGCTGCTGTCACGTGGACTCCTGGGGCAGGCGGTCGAGCACGGCGCGCACCTCATCGTCGGGCAAGGGGACGGGAGTCTCGCCGGACAGGTCGATCGAGTACGCGACGTCGAGCGCGGATATCGTCAGGCCGGCGGACGCAAGGGCCTCGCCGGTCAGGCCGGGGAAATCGGGGGTTACCCGGTACCACCGTTCCTCGCCGATAAGGAAGCTCATATTGCGGTAGCGGTCCGTGTCGGTGGGACGAAAGCCGGCTCCAGCCAGCAGGTCGAGAAGTGCCTGCTCGTCGTCGCACAGATACAGAGTCTGTCCGATCAACTCGGTGAAGCCGGTGCCGACCCCCGCCGACATCACCCGCTGGAGGCGAAACCAGGCAAGCCAAAGCTCACCCCCGGCAGGGGCTTCCAATTGGTCCAGGCCGTGGATTCGAGGCCGCCGACCCTCGGGAGACGTGCTCGCCTTCACCTCGACGGCGGTGGCCCCGCCCCAGAAGTCATGCCGGTAACCGCTCGGCCCGTGCCACAGGCGGTGCGCGCCGGGGTCCCTCTCCAGGAGCCGCTTGAGAATCGTCAGCTCGCCGAAGAGGCCGACGACTTGATCCGGGGTGAGCAGGGCGCGCTGAGCCCGAAAGAGGGCTTTCCATCGGTCGAGTACGCCGTACAGCGCTTTGATCGGCGCGTGGGGGGACTCGCGCGTCGCATCGAGGACATCCACACACAGCCCGGTGAACAGGTCGCCGAAGTCACCCTCCAAAAGCATGAGGTCGGCATAGCTCTGGTACGTGTCCGCGTCCTCCAGAGCTCGTCCGCTCAGCCGCAGGACCGGCCCATCGGGGTTGGTGCGAATCTTTCGGTTCGCAGGGACGGGGATCAGCAGGTGTCGGTGTCCGTCGTGGTCCACGGCTGCTGTCAGCGGGCCCTGTTCAGTATCGACCGGCAAGGGCGTGGTGCGCAGGCGGCGCTCCGCCGTGGCTTGTTCGGCCTCGAGAGCATGCCAGCTGTTCTCGACGATTCTGCGGAGGGTCTCGTCGCTCACGCCTCCTCCAGGTCGAAGACGCTGTAGTCCTCCTCCTCGATGGAGACGTTGGACAGATCGGCGGAGATGTACCCTTCGACCTCGCTGTCTCCGTTTATCGGAGTGGGGAAGACCATCCCGACGCCGATCACGTGTTGCTCGGCGTTCAGCGGCTCACGCAACTTCTTCGCGGGGCTCGGCTCCGAGACGCTGTCGATGGGATAGAGAACGAGCAGACCAGTATCGGGCAGTTGCTTGCGACGTTCGGCCATGATCTCCTTCTCAGTCAGCTTCGCAGTATCACCTGCTAGATCAACTGCCGCATCTCGCCGGCTCATCAAAGTCTTGATATCAGCGAAATCCGGGATGGGGTTGGGCAGGGCCAGTCGAGCGCGGTTGACACGTCCGACGGTCACCTGAGGGGCGAATTGGAAGTCTCCGTCGATCCTCCGCGGAGTGCCGACGACTGCCACGTTCCACCGACGCAGAGAACCGGCCGTGACGCGCTTCTTGATGTACTCGGTGATCAACTTCCCGTCGTTCTCGGGAGAGCGCTCGTGGAACTGGTAGGTCGATAGAAAGCCCGTCACGACATCGTGGGGAACGTCGCGGAATACGTAACGCCCGATGGAGAGTTGCTCATCCACCTGACGTGTGGACGCGAGCGATGCTGCGACCAGTTGACGTGCGGCGGCGATGTTCGCCTGGAGCCAATCCGCGTCGGTGTGGAAGAAATGAGTCTGGACTCGTTTGCCGCCGTAGGACGACGCTGCGGTGACGGCGGCACGCATCTTGGCGGCCGCGGTCACGCGGAGCGCCGGGTGGGTGCGCAGGCGAACGGCAAAGGTGAGAGGACTTTCCGCCTCGGTCATGTAGACGTCGATGTCGCGGCGCATCTCGGTCTCGACCGTGGCCAGATGTCTGAACCACTCGGCGAGCTCGTCGGTCATCCAGATGCGCGGCAAATCCGCGTACCCGTTACGGAATCCGAACCAACGCCCCATCTGTAGAAGGGTGTCGTAGGCGGAGACGGCGCGCACGAAGTAACTGACGGAGAGACCTTCCAGCGTCAGCCCCCGAGAGAGAGTGTTGCCACCGACGGCGATGGCCGTGACAGGGCCGTTTTCGTAGTCCAGCCGGTCTTCGCTGCTGGAGTTGTCCATGATGATCCTGCAGCGGTCGAGCACTCCCGTCAGTTCCGGGGCGAGCTGCTCGAAGGTCACTTTGGTCTCGCCGAAGTCCTCGGCGAGCACGCGCGCGGTCTCTGCGTCCCACAGTTCCCGCAGTTCCCGCTGAGACCCTGCATCGGACAGCGACTGCGCGGTGCGGGTCCGAAGCCGCTCCAAGGGCCTGCGGAAACTGTTGTGCACCGTGGTGTTCACACTGGTGTGGATCAGCATGGTGTTGTGGGGGTTGCCGGCGCGGCGTACACGTCGGGCTGCGGCGACCATCCAGAAGTACTGGACGGCGCGGCGCAATGTATCGGTGATGACCGGCTCGAAGCCGTCGACCTCCGCACGCGTGGACGGGCGGACCGCCGGGACATCCGTGTCCGGAACGGAACGGATCATGTCGGACCCGTCATCGATATCTTCCGGGCCGTCTCCGTCGAGGGCGTAACGTCCGAACAGCACCTCGGTGCCGAAATGGCCTACAGGCTTCGGCAGGTTGACGACGAAGTCCTTCGGGTACAGGTTCTGGGCGCTCGGATCGATGAGCAGGTTCGCGAACGGTGAAGCGGTGTATCCGACGTAAGCAGAACGCGGGAGGCTGTCCATGATACTGAGGATCAATGGGTTGATCGACTTGGTGGCGACAGTTGCCTGGTCGGCTTCGTCGTCGATGATGAGCGCCGGGCAGTCGGCCAGGTAGTCCGACGCCTTGTCGAGCCACTTGGCCAACTTGCGGAGGACGGTCGCGTTTTTCTTCACGACGCACAGCACATGCGTCTTGTTGTTCTTTCCGAAGTACGAGGCCGGGTTCTCCTGCGGAGTGAAGTCGTGATCGAGACCGGTCAGCTGCGACCACAGCGCTGGGTTCGGCTCGATGAGCTGTTGCACGAGTCGGGCCTGTGTCTGCCGGCGAAGGCCATTGTGAATTCCTGCCAGGACGATGAACAACTTGTAGCCGCGGTCGGCGGACTTGGCCATGACCGAGGTGAAGTTGGTTGTCTTGCCCGACTGCACGTGTCCGACGACGAGGCCCCGTGTCGAGAACGACTTCTCCTTCGGGTGGTTCAACAGGGACAGGACTCGACTCGAGGAGTCGTCGAGGGCGTTGATCGAGTGGGCGGACCAGCTGTCCTTGCTGAGCAGGTCGACGACTGCGGGCCAGCACTTGTCCTTCGGCTGTGGGCCGGTGTACCAGGTGACATGGTTGTCCCGCACGATCGCACGTGGCTCTTCGAGTTCCTTGATGCGAAGGGCCTGTACTTCGTGGCGTTTCCGGATCTGTTCGACAATGTCACGGCTGACACCGAGTTGCTCCAACCGCTTGACCGCCTCGGCGGGTGGAAACGATTCCAGTAGCGCTTGGAAGGTGTCGTACATTGCGTCAGTTTCATCGGTCATAAGGTTCGACCGTCCCCCGTTCCATTCCTCTGAAGAGAGCTCGTCACCGACCGTCCGCGCCTGCAGGCCGTGGCCTAGGCGGTAAACGAGACGAGGCTCGAGCCCTGTGTGACCTCTCCACTCTATTGGGTGAGTGAGGCCTTGATAAGTGAAAGGAGTGCCGATCGGGTTGGACCACGGCTCGGGCGCGATTGCGCAGGGCGGGTCAGCCGGGGCGCCCTGTGGCCGAATCCAGTGTGGCCGCGATTTTCGTCGTGGCTGTCGAGGCCGCCTCGTGCTCCCAGAATCGCAGCACGGTCCATCCTGCCGCAGCCAGATGTTCGGTCGTCTCCCGGTCCCTGGCCATGTTCCGGTCCAGCTTCGCCCGCCACCACTGGGCGTTCGACTTCGGCTGCGTGGCGTGCACAGGGCAGCCGTGCCAGAAACAGCCGTCGATCATTACGGCGACCTTGGCCCGGGTGAAGGCGATGTCGATCGTGCGTCGGGGCATGCCTGGGACCCGGACGTGCACCCGGAAGCGATACCCCGCCGCGTGCAACAGCTTCCGCACCGCGACCTCGGGCGTGGTGTCGCGGCTCGCCTGGCGGCTCATCCGGGTGGAGACGCCGGGGGACAAGGGTTCAACCGTGCTCATCACCACCAGTCTCCTACGAACCGACCGCCCCGCGTTCGATGATCGCGGAGTCCTTCTTCGTCGAATCGACAGTTCGGAAGCGCACGAGACTTCGCTGCGCGGCGGTGGACGAACGGGGTGCGACCAGGCAGAAGGCCATGACGAGGCGCTCCGGAGCGATCACTTCGGCAGGGGCCACGGCCGCGGGCTGTTCCTCCACCACGGGATACAGGACGACCACCCCGCGTCGCTCACGCGCCAGCGCTTCCAGGGTCTCGTCACCGGCCCGGCCCCCGGCGTGGTTCGCGCGTGCGATCCGTAGTGCGGCTCCTCGATGCTTGGGCTCGCTGATGGCGCCGAAGAGATCGCCACGCCGCCGAGCGCGGTGAGCGAGAGAGAGGGGGCGGGACCCCAGGACGCTCGCCTCGACACAACGGGACGAAGTCTGCCGCGGGAGGAGCACCAGCCAGTCGTCGATGCCCTCGCCGCGCTCGCCGGCGGAGAGAAGGGACTCCAGGTGAGGCGAGAACTGCGCGGGAGCCGACCATCGCAGGTCGCAGAGTATCTTGAGCAACTCCTGGTGATCGAGGGTGCCGATCTGGGCCTCGAAAGTTTCGACACGGCCGCCGTCGGGCGCGTCGCGTGGCAGGGTGACCGGGCCGGTGCCGAGCAGGTCCAGCACCGGCCGCCACACCTCCGCGTTGTGGCGCAGATCCGCCGGGGCCGTCGGGTAGGCCGTCGGTTCGACCCACTCGCCCGGGGAGCGGATCTCCACCAGTTCCGCGTTGAACATCTTGTTGCGGGCGGACGGCTTCAGCCAGGGGAGGTGCTGGGAGACCAGGGGCGGGATCTGGGCCGGGGTGACCTGGGGTCTGCCGTCGATCAGGGTGGCGTAGCGGGCCAGCTGGGCGCGGAACGTCTCCTCGTCGCGGCAGATCGCCTCGAAGGCCTCGTACAGGTCGACCGTCCTGGTCTTGCCCGCCGGTTCCTCGCGGCCGATATAGAGACGTACCAGGTCCCGGTAGCCCGGGCGGAAGCCGAACCAGCGGCCCATCTGCATCAGGGTGTCGGCCTGCTGGGTCTTGCGCCGGTAGTACGTCACCGTCAGGCCCTCGACCGTGAAGCCGCGGGAGAGCTTGGTGCCGCCGACGAGGATCTTCCACACGTGCGGGGTGCGGTCGAAGTCCAGGTCGGGCTGGTCGTAGTCGCGCTCGGTGTCGCCGTTGACGACGAGCACCGGTGTTCCGCCCGAGTTGATCAGCTGGCGGGCGCGGGAGACGTGGGGTCTCAGATCCTCGTACGAGGCGGGGGTGGGCAGGCCGTCGTCGGCGAAGCGCTGGAAGTCCGAGGCGAAGAGGGCCGCCAGGCGGGCATGGCCCTCCTGGCCTGTGTAGGAGGCCTGGTGCCAGATCGAGCTGATCCGCAGAGCCAGGGCGGCGTGCTCGGCCATGCGGACGGACTCATGGACGAGCATCGTGTGGTGCCGGAAGTGGTCCTCCAAAGACGGATCGTGGGCCGCGCGGTACAGCTTGAGGGCACCCGTGAGGACAAACGCGTCAAGGGCCTCCGCGAGCCGGTCGCCGCGGGCGTCGTCGTAGATGCCGCGTACGTGCGCGCGCTCGGCGCCTCCGACGGCCGACTCGTCGGTGCGGTCCAGGTCGTAGAAGTCCTGGACGCCCATGTACCCCGTCGGGCGCGGCAGGGAGATCAGGAAGTCGCGCGGGAAGATGTCGTCACCGTCACCCGGGTCGACGAAGACGTTGGCGAACGGCGTCGCCGTGTATCCGACGTACTGGGCACGGGGGAGGAGCCCGAGCAGCTGGGAGATCTGGCCGTTGATCGCCGTACGGGTGACCTTGCCCTCCTCCCACTTCTTCGGGTCCGTCGTGTTGACGGACGCCTGGTCCGACTCGTCGTCGATGATCAGCGTCGGGATCTCGGAGAGCAGCGGGCCGCCGATCTTCTTGAGGTCCTTGATGAGCTTGCTCAGGACGGACTTGTTCTTCTTCACCACCATCACGCGGGCTGCCGCGCGGTGGAGGTTGTCCGGGGCGTACAGCGGCTGTGTGCGGACCTGCTTGTCGAATTCGAGTGCGCGGATTCCCGTCGTCAGGCTCTTGTAGTCGTCGTCCCGGGTGGTGAGACGTTCGATGTCGAAGGCCCCGAGCGCGGACGGGCGTCCTTGGTGGCTGACGAATTTCTCCGGCCAGTCCTCGTCGTCCTGGTAGTCGACGCCGATCAGGGCTTCGGGGTCCTCGGGGTCCGCGCCCCGCAGGATGTTCTCCTGGCCGATCAGCTCCATGTCCAGGCGGCGCTGGGTCTGCCCGCGCAGCAGGTTCAGCGTGCCGCCGAGGACGATCACGAGGCGGTATCCCGCGTCGACGGCCTTGGCCGTCACACCCGTGAAGTTGGCGGTCTTGCCGGACTGGACGTAACCGACGACCAGGCCCCGGGCTCCGTAGGCCTGGGGGCGTGTCGGGTCCGCGAGACGCTCGACGACGGCATGGCTCGCCTCGTCGAGCCCTGCCACGGCGGCGTCCGACCAGCCCTTGCGACGCAGGAGCCGTTCGTACGCGGTCCAGTAGAAGGAGCGTGCGGCCGCAGTATCGCGGGAGTACCACGAGGTCGGAGTGGTGCTGATGATCGTGGGGCCCGGCTCCTTGAAGACCGGGACCGCGTGGTCCAGTGCCTTGCGCAGGTCGGTGCCGAAGCCGAGGCGGTCGTACGTGTCCGAGCGGCGCTCGTCCGTCCTGGGCGGGGCCTGTGACCAGGCGGCGTGTGCGGCCAGGTCCCAGCCGGTGAGGGTGCGGTGCCACAACGCGGTCAGTTCGTCGCCCGGCCCGGCGCCGGTGACACGGCCCTGGAAGTGCTGCTGCTCCACGTCCGCCGGCTTTTCGTCGTCGGCGAGGGCGAAGGCCAGCTTGGCGAAGTGCCTGGGCCCGCGGCGCATCGCGGCGAGGACGTCTCCGTGCAGGTTGAACAGGTGGTCGGTCATGGCGGGTCTTCCTCCGGCGGGAACGGGACGACGCAGGCAAGGCGGGGCGGACAGGAGCACGCGGCGCGACGCGGTGCGACGGGGCAGGGTCAGCGGGCGAGTTCGCAGCGCGCGGCCGTCACCAGGACGCTGTTCCACAGGGCGATGTTGTCGAGGTGGGTGGCCCGGACCCGTTCCTTCTGGAAGATCTCGTTGACCATGAGGTAGAGCATGCTTTTCACCACCGGGGCGTCGTTCAGGCCGCCTCTGCGCCCGCCGTTGAAGACCTGGCGGTACTCCTTGTTGAGCTTCACCACCCGTTCCTCGCGGTCGAGTTCGAAGAACACGTCGGAGGACAGGCTGTCCCAGCGGAAGGTGACCGGGTCCTCGCCCTCCAGCTCCGGCAGTTCGTCGCGCAACGTGCGCTTCAGCCGCGGGTCCAAGCCCTTGCCGGCGGGGAGGACCGCCTTGCGCTGGGGTTCGGTGGCGCGCCGGGCCGCTTCCCGGTATGTCGTCTCCGCTTCCTTGACATAGCTCGCGAAGTCGTTCCCGGCACCGTCCGTCGCCTGCTCCAGACCGCGGGCGAAGGCGGGGGTGACCGTCACGCCGTCCTTCTTGACCGTGAGGCTGAAGACGTCGTTCGCCTCGGCGGGCAGATCGACGGCGATGCGGGCGAGGGCCAGATGGCCCTCGGGGCTGCGGGTGTTGTTCCAGCCGCCCGCCTGGACGAGCCGGTCGTTGCGGTAGATGTAGAAACCCTGGCGCTCGGCGAGCGGGCCGATGCCCCGGAAGCTCACCAGCGGGGACTTCGGCTGCCAGATGTGCGCGGTCAGGGCCACCTCGCCCACGCCCTCCACCGGTGCCGTGTAGGTGCGCGGATAGCCGGCCCGGCCGGATACCCGGTATCCGAACGGGTCGATCGGCTCGACCCCGCGGTGATCGAGTTCCTCCCGCGTCGTCACGTCCTCGACGACGATGTCGACGTTGAAGTCGTCGCGGCTCAGGAAGCGGTGGAGGTGGAGGCCGAGGTGGGTCTCCAGCTTCTCGATGGCATCGTTCAGAAAACGGTCCGCCTGACCGGTGGTGATCGTCTCGAAGGCCCGGACGCGGTCCCAGCGGACGATCGTGCCGTGCCACTCGATCAGGCCGTCGTAGCGGTCGACGAGTGCCTGGCAGTAGCGGGGGTCCACGATGTCGCACGTGAAGTCGGCCTGCGCGCGGGCGGTCAGCCAGCGCCGGCCGGTCGACGGGCTGCGCTTGGTGCGGCTGATCACCGTGAGGGAGTCGGCATGCGAGAGCGAGGCGGCCTTGAGCCCGGCGCCGAAGTGGCCGAGGGCACTGGCCCCGTAACCCTGGCGTCCGCCGACCGTCATGGCGGTGTCGAGCGTCTCGTCGTTCATGCCGGAGCCGTCGTCCACCACGAGCAGACCCACGAGGCGCTGGTCGTCCCTGAGGAAGCTGATCACGACGTTACGGGCGCCCGCGTCGATCGAGTTGTCGACGAGGTCGGCCACGGCCGCCTCGAAGCCGTACCCCTGGTGCGTCAACGACTCGACGTAGCGGGCCGCGGGCGGGAGCCGCTTGCTCCCGGTGGTGGGTACCTCGTACTGCCAGTCCGCTGAAGGCTGATAGGGCGGCATGAAGACTTCCTCGCACACTGCAACGGGGCCCGTGTGGGGACGTCGGCCCTGAGACGATTGTTGAAATGCGATCGTATGGGAAAGGGGCGGGCGTCCGGCCGGTCTTGGGCGATCTGCTTCGATCGACGACCGACGGGCCGTTGGCGGGCTTCACGGCGAGGGCGTGCACGTCCTTCGACGCCCACGCCTCGAAGGGAACCCCAGCAAGAGGCCCGGAACCGCACCCGCCGTGCGCGGTTCCGGGCCGCGGCCCGGGTATCACCGGCTCACGCCCCGTGACACTCCCCGTACGCCTCCCCCGAGCCGCACCAGCAGGCGGCCGTGCGGGACGGGGGCCAGGGGACGGCGCGGCCGCGGGCGGCGAGGGTGGTGGCGTACTGGGGCAGGAGGCCCGGGTCGGCCGGGGACATGGCTTCTGAGGCGGCGAACGCCTCGTAGGAGGGGACCGTCCCCCGCACGATGCCCAGGTTGGGGGCGCCCGCCGCGTGCAGGTCGCGCAGCGCGGTCTCCAGGCGGTTCAGGTGCGTGGCGCGGTCCACGTACTCCTCGGTCAACGCCGGGTACGCGGTGAGCAGTTCGCGCAGCTCGTCCTCGGGCCAGTGCAGGACGGCGACCGGGAACGGGCGGGAGAGGGCCGTGCGGTAGGTGCCCAGCTCCGCGCGGAGACGGGCGATCTCGGCCTGCAGCTCGACCGGGTCCGATGAGCCCAGGGACCACAGGCGCTTGGGGTCGTGGAGTTCGTCCAGGGGGACCGGGGCCGTGTGCAGCTCTCCGGCCAGCTCGTCCCACGCGTCGTGCTCAAGGCCCATCAGCCGGCGGACCCGGTGGCGGCCGGTCAGCAGGGACTGGGTGGCGTACGCGACTTCCTCCGCCGGGGCCAGCAGCAGGGTCAGGGCGGTCGAGAAGAAGTCGTGCGCCGACTCCAGCTCGTCGTGTGCCTCCAGGGTCTCGGCGGCGACCTGCCACGGCGCGGCGTCCAGCGGCTCCGCGATGCGGATGCCGTCGATGATGGCGCGGGCTTCGGCCTCGTGGCCGTACTCCCAGAGGTTGGCCGCTTTCAGGGCCTTGATCAGGTGCGGACGGTCGACAGGGGAGTCGGGGGCGGCGAGCAGGCCGTCGTAGAGCGTGCTCGCGCGGGCACGGTCACCGGCGAGCTCCAGATGGGCCGCGGCCTGGAGGACCAACGGTTCCTGGTCCTCGGGGTACTGCGCCGCGGTGCGGAGCAGGCGCTCGGCTTCGGTGGTGTGGTCGGCAGGCGTGTCGGGGCGCATGGACCACACGGTACTGCCGGAGGACGGCGGCAGGGAGGAGAGGGCGGGGGAGGAGAAAGCGCGGGAATCACGGAGAGCCGAGGGGGCCGCGACAGGGCCCGTGGCACGGGGCTCTCCGGCCGCCGTCGGCCGGTCACCGCCCCGGCCGTGTTCGGCGGGCTGACCGTGGGCTTCTCCGCGGCCGGTCACCGAGGCCTCGGCGGGAACCGTCCGGCGAGCCGCGTGCGCCTCCGCGCCCTGTGGTCCCCTCACCGCTCCGGTCCCCATCCGATCATCGTGTATAACGAACGGAGCGATTGAGCGACCGAGGAACGGGTCGACCCAGGAACGGGTCGACGGGGCGGCGCAGTACGGGTCGCCCGCAGGACGGACGTGCGCGACAAACGCCCGCGACGCCAGCGTCCGGCCGAAGCCCGTCGTGACCGGCGGCAAGCGACAGTAAGCACCAGTGAGCGGCACGCAGCGAGGGAGGGAGAAGCCGATGCGGGACACCCACCCCCTGCGCCGCGCCTTCGCCCGGCTGCTCCGGCCCGCCGGGCTCCTCGTCCTCTTCCTCGCCCAGGTCCTCGTCGCCGAAAGCGGCGGCCTCTCCGCCGCGGTCGCCCTCGCCGCCACCGCGGCGGCCGGGTCCGCGCTTCTCGCCTGCTCCCTCATCAGCGCCCGCTGCGCGCCCCCGGTGCCCCGCACCCGCGTCCGCACCGCCATCAGGGACCGGGAGCAACGCACCGCGTTCCTCCCGCAGCGCGACCCCGACGCCCGGGGCCGCACCAGGCCCCGCGCCCCGGGGCGCGCCCTCCTGACGGCCGCCGCGTAGCGCTCCCGCACCCCTCTCCGTAACGGTTCACCGCCAGTCAGCGGTCATCCGTGCCGGCCGTCCGCAACGGCGTGCGCTGCACCAGCCCTCCGCTGCTCCAGCGTTTCGCCCGTTGCGGCCTTCCGTGCGGGGCGCCTCGCGCGGGTCGTCATGCCGAGTACCGAACACGTACCTCCCCCGGCACGACGAGACCCCCGGAGGGCTCAGCCATGTCCGCCTTCACGTCCGTTTTCGCGAGCCTGGTCGGCTCCCTCGCCGACGTGCTCCACCCGTTGTTCCAGACCGCGTCCGCCGCCGCCGCGATCATCCTGTTCACCGGCCTCGTGCGGCTCGCCGTCCACCCCCTCTCGCGGGCGGCGGCGCGCGGCCAGAAGGCCCGCAGCCGGCTTCAGCCGCAGATCGCCGAACTCCGCAGGAAGCACGGGAAGAACCCCGAGCGGATGCAGAAGGCGATCATGGAACTGCATGCCGCGGAGAAGGTCTCCCCCCTCTCCGGCTGCCTGCCGAGCCTGCTCCAGATGCCCGCGTTCTTCCTGCTCTACCACCTGTTCTCCAGCCGTTCGATCGGCGGCGAGCCCAACGAGCTCCTGGGTCACGAGCTGCTCGGCGCGCCCCTCGGCGGCCGCTGGTACGACGCGCTCGCGCACGGCGGGGTCTTCGGCGGGCAGGGGTGGGTGTATCTGGGGCTCTTCGCAATCGTCGCCGCCGTGGCCGCGTTCTCCTACGGGCGCACCAAGCAGCAGTTGGCCGCCAACCCGATGACGCCCGTCACCGGCCCCGACGGGCAGGCGCTGCCCGGTATGGGGGCGATGACGCAGCTGATTCCGCTGCTCTCCTTCGCGACGCTCATCACCGTCGCCGTCGTTCCGCTGGCCGCCGCCCTGTACGTCGTCACCACGACCACCTGGACCGCCGTCGAGCGGGCCTGGCTCTACCGGGACCTGCCCGCCCCCGGCGCCACGGCGGCCACGGCGGCATAGGCCGGCGGCCTCGGCGGCGCGAGGGCGGGAGCGGAGGCGCGGTCCAGTGGGTGAACGAGGTCTTGCGGAGCGATCCCCTCTCTTGGAGGATCACCCAAGCCCCTCGTCGGCCGCACTCCGCCGAAGGGCTCCACCTCGACCAAGAGGAGTTGGACCGTTGAAGCTGCTTCGAGTCGGCACGGCGGGCGCCGAGCGCCCCGCGCTTCTCGACCGCGACGGGACTCTGCGTGATCTGTCGGGGATCGTCCCCGACATCGACGGCGAACTGCTCGCCGACGCCTCCGCGCTCGCCCGGGTACGGGCGGCCGCCGGAACGCCCGGTGTGCTGCCCGCCCTAGATCCGGCGGGGCTGCGCATCGGCCCGCCGCTGGGGCGCATCGGCAAGATCGTGTGCATCGGGCTGAACTACCACGACCACGCGGCCGAGGCGGGGGCGGCGATCCCGGCGGAACCGATCCTGTTCCTCAAGGCCCCCGACACCGTCGTCGGGCCCGACGACACGGTGCTGGTGCCGCGCGGCAGCCGGAAGACGGACTGGGAGGTCGAGCTCGCCGTCGTCATCGGGCGCACCGCCCGCTATCTGGAGTCGGCCGAGGAGGGGCTCGCTCACGTCGCCGGGTACGCGACGGCGCACGACGTCTCGGAGCGCGAGTTCCAGATCGAGCGGGGCGGCACCTGGGACAAGGGCAAGAACTGCGAGACGTTCAACCCGCTGGGCCCCTGGCTGGTGACCGCGGACGAGGTGCCCGACCCGCAGGCCCTGCCGGTACGGCTGTGGGTCAACGGCGAGCTGAAGCAGAACGGCACCACCGCCGACCAGATCTTCCCGGTCGGCGAGGTCGTCCGCTATCTCAGCCACTTCATGACCCTGTACCCGGGCGATGTGGTCAACACCGGTACGCCCGCCGGGGTCGCGATGGGGCAGCCCGACCCGAAGCCGTACCTGACGGCGGGTGATGTGGTGGAGCTGGAGGTGGAGGGGCTCGGCCGGCAACGGCAGCAGCTGAAGTCCGCTTAGCGCGGCAAGCGGGTCGGCCGGGCAGGTCGGCGGGCAGGCCCGTCAGGCAGGCGACCGGCCGGTCGGTGGGCCGGTAGCCGCGCCGGGCGAGGGGGTGGGTCCCGTGGACCGGGCGAGGCGTCGGCCCGGGGAGCCTCGGGCCGACGGCGATCGCCGGGGCCGGGCCCCACCCCCGGCGCATGGCCCGGCCGCGGCCCCGCACCCTGCGCCTGCCCCGGCCGCCCGCTTGCCCGCCCGCTCGCTCGCCCTGGAGCCCGGCTCCCCGACCGGGGCCGTGGGGTTCGCGCGGTACACCTGCCCGGTGGCAGGGTGCGGCTATGGACGAAGCTGAGATATTGCTCCTCGCGGGGCGCGCCGGTGTCGGCAAGACGACCGTGGGGTGGGAGGTTTCGGCACGTCTGCGTGCTGAGGCAGTCGCTCACTGCGTGATCGAGGGCGACTTCATGGGGCAGGCCCACCCCGCTCCGGAGGGAGACCCGCGCCGGAGGAAGATCGCCGAGCGCAACCTGACGGCGCTCTGGTCGAACTACGCCGAACTCGGCTACCGCCGTTTGATCTACACGCAGACGCTGAGCGTCCTGGCGGAGAACGAGGGCATGTTCCGACGCGCCCTGGGCGCCCGCGTCAGGATCGTCCGGGTGGTGCTCACCGCGTCCGACGCCACCGCTCGTGAGCGGCTGACAGGTCGGGAACGGGGGTCGGAGCTGGAGCACGAGGTGGAGGGCAGCGCCCGCAAAGCGCGGATCTTGGACGAGCGGATGCCCTTGGACACGGTGCGGGTGGCGACCGACGGACGTGCCGTGGTCGACATAGCGCGCGACGTGGCGAGTACCACCGGCTGGCTGCCGGGCGTCTCCCCATAGGTTCCTCGCCGCTCGTCGCCGGGCCCGGACGAGGGGGGCAGTGAGGTGACGCGCGGCCGGCGTACGGGGGCGAGCTCGCCCCCGTACGGCCACCACCTCCGCTCACACGCCGCGCTCCCGCATGCCGCGCTCCCGCACGCCGTGGCCGCGCGCCTCGCGGCTCCGGCTTCGTGCGGTCAGGGCCGGGGCGTCGCCGTGAACCGTTCCAGCGCCTCGACCACCATCGAGTGGTCCTCCGCCTGCGGGAGCCCCGACACCGTGACCGTGCCGATCACTCCCGCGCCTGTCACCGCGATGGGAAACGCGCCGCCGTGCGCGGCGTAGACGTCCGGGTCCAGGCGGGAGGACTCCTCGAACGTCGTGCCCTTCGCCCGGAACCGGGTGCCGACCAGATACGAGCTCTCGCCGTACCGCTCGACGACCTTGCGCTTGCGGTCGATCCACGCGTCGTTGTCCGCGCTGGAGCCGGGCAGCGCCGCGTGGAACATCTGCTGTGCGCCGCGCCGGATGTCGATCGCCACGGGCGCGTGCTGCTCGCGTGCCATGGAGACCAGCAGTCCGCCCAGTGCGAACGCGTCGTCATAGCCGAAGCGGGGGAGGGTGAGCCGGCGTTCCTGGGCGATCAGTTCGGAGATGGTGGGGGAGGCGGTGCTCATGCGCGCTGCTCCTCTGCGTCCGGGTGGGGGAGGAGGGTGACCGCTCCGCCTTCGCGGGCGGAGCGGCGGGCCGCCTCCAGGACCTCCAGGGTCGCCGCAGCCTGGAGCGCCGTGACCGGATTGTCGCCGGTGCCGCGCACGGCGGCGGCGACGGCGGCGTAGTAGGCGGGGTAGTCGCCGGGCAGCGTACGGACCGGGGTTCCGCCGCCGGTCAGTGGTGACTCGCCGGAACCGATCCGGCCCCACAGCTCCTCGGGCTCCTCTCCCCAGGGCTCGCCGGCCGAGGGGCGCAGGCCGTCGCGCAGGGCCGCCTCCTGCGGGTCCAGGCCGTACTTGACGTAGCCCGCCGTCGAGCCGAGCACCCGGAAGCGCGGGCCCAGCTGCGCGGTCGTGGCGCTGACGTAGAGGTGCGAGCGGACCCCGTCGGCGTGCGTGATCGCGATGAACGTGTCGTCGTCCGCCGCCGCGTGCGGGCGCCGCACATCGGACTCCGCGTACACCTGGACCGCCGGGCCGAACAGCACCAGCGCCTGGTCGACGACGTGACTCCCCAGGTCGTACAGCAGGCCGCCGATCTCCTGCGGGTCGCCCGACTCGCGCCAGCCGCCCTTCAACCGGGGCCGCCAGCGTTCGAACCGGGACTCGAAGCGCTGCACCTCGCCCAGCTCACCGCCGGCGATCAGCGCGGCCAGGGTGCGGAAGTCACTGTCCCAGCGCCGGTTCTGGAAGACCGAGAGCAGCAGCCCGCGCTCCTCTGCCAGCGCCGCCAGCTCGCGCGCCTCTGCGGCCGACCCGGCGATCGGCTTGTCCACGACCACCGGCAGCCCGGCCCGCAGCGCCGCGGTCGCCAGCGGGACGTGCGTCTTGTTGGGGGAGGCGATCACGACGAGGTCCAGCTCGTCGGCGCGCTCCCACAGCTCGTCCGGCGCGGCGGCGAACCGCACGCCGGGACAGGCGGCACGGGCGTCGGCCCGGCGCTCCTCGTTCGACGTGACGACCGTGTCGAGGACCAGTCCGTCGGTCGCGGCGACCAGCGGGGCGTGGAAGACGGAACCGGCCAGGCCGTAGCCGATGAGGGCGACGCGGAGGGGGGCGGTGGCAGTCATGCCTCCACTTAAGCAACGCTGTTGCCTAAGTGCAAGCGACCGGCACAATGGGGCGGTGAACAGGAGCGAGCCGTGAACAGGGGCAGGGCGACGACGCCGGCGGGTGCGAATCTGCCGACGCTGCGCCACCACAACGCCGCGCTGGTCCTGGACCTGCTGCGGGCGGCCGGGCCCGAGGGGATCAGCCGGCTGGAGCTGGCCGACGGCACCGGGCTCACCCCGCAGGCCGTCAGCAAGATCACCGCCCGGCTGCGGGCGGACGGGCTGGCGGCCGACGCGGGGCTGCGCCCCTCCACCGGGGGCAAGCCGCGCACGGTCCTCCGGCTGGTTTCCGACGCGCGGTTCGCCGTCGGACTGCACCTGGACCGCGACGGGCTCACCGCCGTGCTGGTGGACCTGGCGGGCCGGCCGGTCGCCGTCACCAGCGCCCCGCTGGACTTCGGCGCCCCGGCCGACCGGGTGCTCGCGGACGCGGCCGACGCGGTACGTGACCTGAGCGCCGCCGAACCGCACCGGCCGGTGCTCGGCGTCGGCGTCGCCGTGCCCGGTCCGCTGGACCACCGCGACGGCGTGCTGCACCGGGTCACCGGCTTCCCAGGGTGGAACGGGTATCCGCTGCGGGCCGCGCTGGCCGAACGGACCGGGCTGCCGGTGGTCGTCGACAAGGACACCAACGCGGCCGCTCTCGCCCTGGCGCTGGACCAGCCGGCCGGTGGCGACTTCGCCTACCTCCACCTCGGTACGGGGCTCGGCGCGGGCCTGGTCCTGGGCGGCCAGGTGCACCGGGGCGCGCGGACGGGGGCGGGGGAGTTCGGCCACCAGACCCTCCAGCTGGACGGCCCCCTGTGCGAGTGCGGGGGGCGCGGCTGCATCGAGGCGCTGTGCCTGGCCGCCGAGGCGCGCGGCGACCGGGCGGAGGCCGCGCGGGTCCTGGGGACGGGCGCGGCGAACCTGGTCAGGCTGCTCGACATCGAACGGGTGGTCCTGGGCGGCCGCACGGTGGCCGCCGACGAGGACGCGTACGTTCGGGGCGTGCGGACCGTGATCGGGGAGCGGGCCGCACGGGACGGAGCCGGGCCGGCGGTGACCGTCACCGTGGCCGGGGGCGGGGACCGGCCGGTCGCGGAGGGTGCGGCGCAGTTGGTGCTCGCGCCGGTGTTCGGGCGGGTGGGCGAGCACGCGGACGGGCGGGTGCGGCGAGCGGGCGGCTCCTTCGGGTGACGGGGCGGGCGGGACTCGGGGCGGGCGACTCCCACGGCCGACGGCGTGCCGGGCGTGGGTGTGGCCGGGGCGCGGAGACGGACGTGGGCAGGGCGTGGGCAGGGCGTGGGCCGGGCGCTGGACGCCGAGACGGGCGTGGCCGGGGTGCGCGGAGGAGCGTGGCCCGGGCGTGAGCGGGGCGCCGGACGCGGAGACGGGCGTGGGTCGGACGTGGCGGTGGGGCGGTCGAAGGCCGGTGCGCTCCGGGTTCGGCAATCAGGTGATCATATGAAATGTGTCGGCATGTCGACTCCATGATCCCGCGCGCGCGTGGTTGCGTCGAGGGGCGTCACCGGTGGCTCCCGGCCCCGGCCCCGGATCGTTCGCCGAGCAGCGAAGGGTGTCCCCCTATGCCCCCCACTCCCTGCGGCCGGCCGCGTGACGGCCGTGCGCGCACCGCTCTCGGGCTGGCCGCCGGGATCGCGGTGCCCGCCGCGCTCCTGGGCGGAACGCAGGCGACCGCCCTGCCCGCCCTGCCCGCCCCGGCCGTCCCCGCCTCCTCGGCCGCCGAGCAGCAGCCCGTCTGCGGTGACCTGGATGCTGCGGAGTTCCCCATCGAGACCCGCATTCAGGACGCCCCGGACCGGTACGCCTCCGGCGGCGGGTACGGGACCTGGGTCCTGGAGCTCACCAACACTTCCGCCGCTCCCTGCCGGGCCCTGCACCCGGTCCTCGTCCTCGCCGACCGCGACCGCCGGCTGACGGCGGACCAGATCCAGCTGGAGTTCACCGAGCCCGGCCGCTCCGGCGCGGTGCACCGGGTCACCTGGGAGACCACCGACCGCGACGAGCAGATCGGGGTCTTCGGCGGCGTGGGCGGGAAGAAGGACACGGAAGGCGCCGAAGAGGTGTTCCTCGGGTTCACGGTCCCGGTCGGGAAGACCGTCTCCGTGCGCGTGCGGATGGCGTTCACCTCCGACACCGCCCCCGGCCCGGTCACCGCCCATGCCGCCGTCGTCCAGCGCCGCCATCAGGACAAGGCCAAGGGCGGCGGCCGGGAGGACGGCGACTGGGTGGGGGAGTCGGAGGCGTACCCGTTCGTGATCGCCGACGGGGCCACGGGCGGCATCCGCGAACCGGAGCCCCCCGAGCCCGAACGGCCCCGGCCCGAGCGCCCCGAACCGCGACCGCCCCGGTCGAAGCCCCCGGAGGCCGAACGCACCGGCCCCGGCGACCCCGACTCCCCCCGCACCACCGCCCCGGACACAGAGGCGCCCCGTGCCGAGGCCGGTGCGGGCGAGGAACCGGCCCCCGGTCGCACCATCGGCGCTCACCCGCCCACCCGGCCCGGCAGCGGGGACGGCGGCAGGGACGGTGGCGAAGGGGACGAGGAGCACCCCGGCCTCCCGGTCCGTGACGGCGCGGAGCGACCGCTGCCCGAACTCGCCCGCACCGGACCGGCGTCGCTGTCCTGGGCCGGGGCCGCCGCCGGGGCGCTCGTCCTCGGCGGAGCCGGCCTCGTCCTGCACGCCCGCCGGCTCCGCCGCACCACCGGCTGACCTGCGACCGGGGGCGGCGACCGGCGGTGTCCGGAGGCCGCCGGCGGGCTCGCGTACGGGCCGGCCACGACTTCGGCGCGGCGAGCGCCGCCCACCGCAAGGCGATCCAGGTCCAGGACGGCCACCTCGGCCGCCTCCTCGCCGCGATCCGGGCCCGCCCCACGTACGCGAGCGAGCGGTGGAGCGTCATCGGCACCACCGACCGCGGGCACACCGACTCCGGCGGCAGCGCCGTCGAGGAGCGCCGCACCTTCGTCCTCGCCCAGGGCCCCGGCATCGCGGCCGGCGCACGCCCCGCCGACACCCGTCTCGTCGTCGCCGCCGCCACCGTGTTCCGGCAGCTCGGCATGGTCCCCGACTTGGCCTGGGGCCTGGACGGCAAGCCGATCCAGGAGCACTCCACCGACCCGTTCGACGCGCTCTGCCCGGCGCCGGCCGACCGGGCCGACGGGAGCGGCATCCCGGCGGGCGCCCTCGGCTCGACGCACACCGCGCCCAGCGGCTGGTCGACCGTCAACTCCGTGCTGGGCGCCGGGGGCTTTGCGGAGTGGCGCGGCCGGTCCTTCGCCACCGACGAGTTCTGGAGCCGCACCCACCGCGACAAGTCCCGCGAACCCGACGGCCGCGCGCGGGGTGTTCGCGGTCGCCGACTCCGACGAGTGGGCGGACCGGGCCCCCTCCGGCACGTACGACTCCACGCTCGTCACCCCGGCGTACGCGGTCGGCGGCAAGCGCACCGTGACGCTGAGCTTCACCACCCTGTACCGGCAGGAGGGCGGCCGGGGGCGCCCAGGTCCTCGCCTCCTGGAAAGGCGGCACGCCGGTCGTCGTCCACTCCTGCACCGCGGACGTCGTCTCGCGGCCCCCGTCGCTGACCCTGGACGTCCCGTCCCACGGGGCCGACGTGAGCTTCCGGTTCCACTGCACCGGAAGCAACAACTGCTACTGGGTGATCGACGGGGTCGAGATCACCGCGGGCTAATTATGCTGGGGGCGCCGGGACGGCGTGGTCCGGGCACCCCCAACACGCAGTGCGTACGGCAGGAGTCCCGACACATGGCAGAGCGCAAGCCGATCACATCCTGGCTCACCGACATGGACGGCGTCCTCATCCACGAGGGCATCCCGGTCCCCGGCGCCGACGCCTTCATCAAGCGGCTGCGGGATTCCGGGCTGCCCTTCCTCGTCCTCACCAACAACTCCATCTACACCGCACGCGACCTGCACGCGCGGCTGAACCGCATGGGCCTGGACGTGCCCGTGCGGAACATCTGGACCTCCGCGCTCGCCACCGCGCAGTTCCTGGACGACCAGCGCCCCGGCGGCACCGCGTACGTCATCGGCGAAGCCGGCCTCACCACCGCGCTGCACGACATCGGGTACGTCCTGACCGACCACGCCCCCGACTACGTGGTGCTCGGCGAGACCCGCACGTACAGCTTCGAGGCGCTCACCAAGGCGATCCGGCTGATCAACGCCGGCGCCCGCTTCATCTGCACCAACCCCGACGAGACGGGTCCGTCCGCAGAGGGCCCGCTGCCCGCCACCGGGTCGGTCGCCGCGCTCATCACCAAGGCCACCGGCAAGGAGCCGTACTTCGCGGGCAAGCCCAACCCGCTGATGATGCGGACCGGGCTGAACGCCATCGGCGCGCACTCCGAGACCAGTGCCATGATCGGCGACCGGATGGACACCGACGTGCTGGCCGGTCTGGAGGCGGGCATGCAGACCTTCCTGGTCCTCACCGGGCTGACCGGCGTCGACGACGTCGACCGCTATCCGTTCCGCCCGTCGACCGTCGTCGACTCCATCGCGGACCTGGTCGACCTCATCGACCTGCCCGACCAGGCGGACCGGACCTGACCCGCGCGGCCCGCGTCCGCCGTCGCCCGAACGGAGGGCTGCGGATGCGGGCCGCCTCCTCAGGCGGGAACCTTCCAGCAGGAGGTTCACGATGCGTTCCATGCCCCTCACGTTCTGTGCCGCAGCGGCGGCCGCGCTCATAGCCGGGCCCGCGCCGGCGGCTCTGGCGTCCCCGGCCGCCCCGGCCGGCGACGACGACCGAGCCACCGTCTCGGTCACCCCCTCCACGATCGCCCCCGGCGGGCAGGTGGAGCTGTGGACCGATGCCTGCGGCAAGGGCCGCCAGGCGAAGGCCCGCTCCGACGCCTTCGCCGCGGAGGCCCACTTCACCCCCGCGGACGACCAGGGCCTCTTCGCGGAGGCCAGGATCAGGCCGGACGCCGAGCCCCGCTCCTACGACGTCCGGGTGGTGTGCGAGGGCGGCAAGGGCAGGGCCACCGGCGCCCTCACCGTCATCCACCACCACCGGCCCTCGCCCGCCGCACCCGTCAAGGCGGGCGGCGGAGGCGCGGCCACCCTCGCCGAGCGCTCTGCCGAGGCCGAGGGCCCCGGAACCCGGCACGCGGTGATCGGGCTGGCCCTGGCGGCCGTCGCGGCCGTCGCCGTCGCCCTGCGCACCTCGCGCCGCCGACGCGGCCCGGCCGCGGACTGACGTGGGAGCCCCGGACCGCCCGGCAGGCGCCGGGCGACTGATCACCGGAGTGGCCTGGGCCGTGCTGCTGCTGGGCCTGTGGCTCTGGGGCCGGGCGAACGGCGACGGGTTCGTCGGACTGTCCGGCCCCACCACGGGCGACGTGGCCGCGGTCGGCCGTCCCCTCTCCACCCCGCTGCCGCCGGCCCACGCCCCCCTCGACGGAGTGGCCCCCGCACGCGTCGACGTCCCCTCCGTGGGGATCTCGGCCCCGGTGATCCCCCGGGGCCTGGACGAGGACGGGGCCCTCGAGCCGCCCCCGTACGGACTGCCGAAGACCGCCGGCTGGTACGGCGACGGGGCACGGCCCGGTGCGAAGGGCGCCTCGCTGTTCGTCGGCCACGTCGACACCGAGACGAAACCGGCCGTCTTCTACGGGCTCAGCGCGGTGAAGCCGGGTGCGCGCATCGAGGTCACCCGGGCCGACGGCAGCGTCGCGGAATTCACCGTGGACGACGTCCGGGTGGTGACCCGCGAGCGCTTCGACGCCCGGAAGGCCTACGGGCCCCGCGAGGACGGGCGGGCCGAGCTGCGGCTGCTCACCTGCGGCGGAACGTACGACCACCGCACCAGGTCCTACACGGCGAACGTGGTCGTCTCGGCCTACCTCACCGGCGCGCGGGAGGCGGCGGCCGGACGGGACCGCGTCCGGGCCGCGGCAGCCGACCGCGCCTGACCGGAGCACGCCTCCCCGGCCCGGCCGGCCGCCTCAGTCGGCGCGGGATGTCCGGAACCGACGCCCCGCCATGATCGTTGCAGGGGTGCGGGCGAGCCCCGGAGGGCGGCCGACCGCTGTGCCAGGATGGCCGGACCGGCAGCACCTCGGTGCGACCCGGTGAGCGACAGTGCAGGCAGTGCACCCGAGGGGGAGTGGATGTACGGCAGTCACACCGGCCGGTTCCGCACGCGCAGGCGTGCGACGGGCCTGCGGACGACCGGTACGGCGGCGGCGGTCGGAGCGGCCCTGCTGCTGACGGCCTGCTCCGGAGGTGACGGCGGCGCCGGCGACGGCGGCGAGAAGGCGGCGCCGACCGTCGGGCAGCGGCCCAAGGCCGAGGACCCGTACTGGGTCAACCCCGAGGGGAACGCGGCCCGCCAGGTCGCCGCGTACACCGCGGAGGGCGACGACGAGAAGGCCGCGCTGATAGGGAAGATTGCGCGGCAGCCGGTCGGCGAGTGGGTCGGTCCCCACGACCCGAAGGACGAGGTGCAGGCCGTCACAGAGGCGGCGGCCGCCGCCGACCGGGACGCCCTGCTGGTCCTCTACAACATCCCGCACCGCGACTGCGGCCAGTTCTCCAAGGGAGGAGCCGCGGACGGCGACGCCTACCGGGCCTGGCTGGACAGCGTCGCCCGGGGCATCGGCGACCGCCGGGCGACCGTGATCCTGGAGCCGGACGCCCTGCTCCACCTGGTCGACGGCTGTACGCCCGAACAGTTCCACGAGGAGCGCTACGACCTCCTCAAGGGCGCCGTCCAGCGGCTGAAGCAGCAGCCCCGGGCCACGGTCTACCTGGACGCGGGCAACGCGGGCTGGCAGTCGCCCGACGCCCTGTTCCAGCCTCTCCGGCGGGCCGGGGTCGCGGAGGCGGACGGCTTCTCGCTCAACGTCTCCAACTTCCAGACGACGGCCGTCAGCACCGAGTTCGGCAAGAAGCTGTCGCAGAAGATCGGCGGCAAGCCGTTCGTCATCGACACCAGCCGCAACGGCAACGGGCCCTACACCGGCGGCGACCCGGCCGAGAGCTGGTGCAACCCCCCGGGCCGTGCGCTCGGCGAGGCCCCCACCACGCGAACCGGCGACGACCTGGTCGACGCCTACCTGTGGATCAAGCGCCCCGGCGAGTCGGACGGCGAGTGCAAGGGCGGCCCGAAGGCGGGCGACTGGTGGCCGGAGTACGCCCTGGGCCTGGCCCGCGCCTCGCAGTGACCGGGGGCCGGGGGCCGTGGCGGCGGATGCCGCTGCGCTACGGCCCCCGTGTCACGCCCGCGGTCTACTCGGGCACCTCCACCCACATGCCCTCGGACGGGGTGCCCTGGTCGTCGGTGACGAAGAGCATGTACCACCCCGCCGGCACCAGCGCCCGGTTCTCCGGCACGGTGACGGTGATCCCGTCCGCCGACTTCTCCAGCTCCAGTGCGATGCTGCGCTGGTCGGTGTCGGTGACATGGGTGACCGCCGAGGGCCGCATCAGCTTCGCCGAGGTGATGGAGGAGGCGTGCTGGGTGGTGAACAGCCCGGTGCCGCCGCGCTCGATGCGCTGGGGCCCGGCCGTCAGCTCCGGCCGTGAGTCCCGGTAGAGGTACGGCGGGGTGTAGATCTCGATGCGCTGCTCGAAGACGCCGGGCCGGGTGTTGGCCTTGTCGGAGAAGAGCGAGTCCGACCCGAAGATCATGACCCGCCCGTCCGGCAGCAGCACGGAACCCGAGTGGTAGTTCCGGCCGACGGCCGGGTCCGCGACCCGCTGGTAGGTGTCCGTCTTCGCGTCGTACAGCCGGGCCTGGAGCACGTTCGAACCACTGCGGCCCCGGTAGTCGCTCGAACCGCCGGTGACCAGGAGGGAGTCGTCGGGCAGCAGCGAGGCGCTGGGGTAGCGGGTGCCCTCGGAGAGCGAGGCCCCGTCGGTGAACGCGGGGTCCTTCTCCTGGAGGTCGACCAGCCGGGACTTCTCGCTGGACTTCTCCGACTCACCGACCCCGCCGCCGCCGATCACCATGAACTTCTCGTCCTGGGCGGGGGGCAGCCGGACGGTCGCGGAGGTCTCCATCTGATCCGGGTCGCTGAGCCCGGGGATCTTCTCGAACGTGTTGGTGGACAGGTCCCACACGCCCGGGTCACGGCCCACGTCCGCCGGCCCGTAACCGGCGTTGGAGCCGGAGTAGAACAGCTTGCCGTCGTTCAGGAGGAAGACCGCCGGGTAGGTGGGGAACTTGCGGACGATGCCGGTGTACTCCCACTCCTTGGTCTCGGGGTCGTAGACCTCGTCCTTGCCCGGGACGATCTGCCCGATCTCGTCCAGACCCGACAGCGCGAGGACCTTGCCGTCCTCCAGCGTCGTCAGGGTCGGATACCAGCGGGCCTCGTTCATCGGGTCGACGGGGATGTACTCCTCCGCGACCGGGTCGAACTCGAAGGCCTCCCGGATGCCCTGGAAGTCCTTCTTGTCCAGGGCCAGCTTCTGCGCGATGCCGTAGACGTTGCGGGCGTCCGAGCCGGAGAGGCCCGCGACCCGGTAGTTGTCCTCGGTGCCGGTCTCGTACTCCTTGCCGCTCTTCTGCGCCTCGACGTAGATCCGGCCGAGACCGGGGTCGTTGCGCAGGAACGCGCCGGTCTCCTCGTCGAAGACCTTGGTGGCCTTCTCGACCAGCACCGGGTCCTTGGAGACGAACGTCCTGCCGTTCTCCTTGCCGGTGAACCGGGTGCCCGCGGGCAGGGTGACCGGCTTGTCCGGGTTCTCGTTGTGGACGATCATCAGGCCGCCGGCCTTGGTGACGTCGCCCTGGAGCTTCTCGTAGCGCTTGGTGCCGCCGGCTATGAGGAGCTTGCCGTCGGGCAGCTGGGTGTGCCCGGCGCAGAAGAGGTCCTCGGGCGTGTGGATGTCCTTGAAGACGTTCGTCTTCGGGTCCCACAGCACCGAGCGGAAGCTCTTGGCGTCGAAGTTCTTCTGGTTGTTCCCGGAGCCCGCGACGAGCAGCACCTTGCCGGTGTGCAGCAGCGCCGCGTGGATCGTGTTGATCCGGTGCTCGGACGGGACGTCCAGGAAGTCCCAGTGGCCGTTGGCCGCTTTGTACTCCGGCTTGTTGATCGTGTACTCGTGATAGCGCTCGGTGCTGAAGCGGTACAGCCACGGCCCGTTCGCTCCCGCGAGCGCGAGAACCACCGCCGTACTGATCGCCAGGCGGCGGGTACGGCGGCTCGGACGGTACTTCATTTCTTGCGTCCCCCCAGGGCGATCTGCATGGTCTGGTCGTTGCCCGGCGCTCCGGGCGGCGGCTGGTGCCGCGGCTTCGGTTCGGGGGCCGGTCCGCCGCTGCGGTGCGACCCGCCCGAGCGGCGCTTCTTCTTCTCGTCGCGGATCGTGTACCGCCAGCCGACGATCGGCGCGGCGGTGATGAGCAGCGCCAGCGAGGCCCAGGTGACCATCGCGGGATGGCTGTGCCCCAGAAAGAACGAGCTGGTCATCGACGCGCCGAAGACGACGATGAAGAACAGGTGGATGCGGAAGGTGCCGAAGAGGGTGTCCGGGCTGGACGAGTCGCCCTTGGGGGTCACGACGAACGAGCTCTTGCGGCGCAGCACCGCGTCCATCAGCGAGCGCGCGTAGATCGGCGCGGAGAGCGCGGACATCACCATGCCGGCCAGGCCGCCGGAGCCCTCGGGCTCGTGCGGCGAGACGTTGTGGCGGCGGTTCCAGATGTACAGGCCGATCTGGAGCGCGGAGGCGTTGCCGTACAGCATCATCCAGATCGTCGGGTCGATCTGCACGCCGGAGGCGCCCATGCCGAGGAACAGTGCGCAACTGAGCGCCGCGAGAATCCAGTTCAGGGCCGACATGGGGTAGAAGATGATCATCATCGTGTAGTTGAAGAGCTTGCCGGGGGGCATGGTCCCGAAGCCCTTCCAGAACTGCCCGATGATCGTCTCGTAGGTGCCCCGCGACCAGCGCAGCTGCTGGGTGAAGAAGTCCGTCCACGCCGTCGGCCCCTCGCCGACGGCCAGCACGTCCGGGGTGTAGACCGAGCGCCACTTCTTCCCGGTGGCCGGGTTGCGGTGGCGGTGGATCTCGAAGCCGGTGGCCATGTCCTCGGTGATCGAGTCGTAGAGCCCGCCGATCTGCTTGAGCGCCGAGATGCGGACCGCGTTGCTGGTGCCGACGAACATGGGCGAGCCATAGCGGTTGCCCGCGCGCTGGATGAGGGCGTGGAAGAGGAACTGCTGCGACTCGGCGGCCTTGGTCACGAAGGTGTCGTAGTTGCCGTAGACCTGCGGGCCGATGACGAAACCGACGTCCGGGTCGCGGAAGTAGCCGAGCATCCGCTCCAGGTAGTTCGCCATCGGGATGTGGTCGGTGTCGACCGAGGCGAAGAAGTCGTAGTCGCCGCCGTGCGCGTCCAGCCAGGCGTTGTAGTTGCCGTGCTTGGTCTTGGCGCGGTGCGGGCCCTTGGCCTGGTTCCAGTGCGCCACGCCCTTGCGGGAGAAGTGGTGCACGCCGAGCCGGGCGCAGACCTCCTTGACCGCCGGGTCGTCGCCCTCGTCCAGCAGCCAGACGTGCATCAGTCCGCGGTGACGAATCCGCACGGCCGCCTCCAGGGTCTTCGTCACCATCTCCAGCGGTTCCTTGCCGGGGACGAAGGAGGTGAGGAAGGCGACCTTGGTGCCGGCCTCCGGGACCACCGGGACCGGGTCCCGGGCGACCAGGGTGGCGTGCGCGTTGGACAGGACGTTCATCGTGCGGAACAGCTCGATCAGCCCGATCGAGACCAGCATGACGATGTCGAGGACCAGCAGCAGGTCGTTGTCCAGGTTCGGATCGCGGTCCGTCCAGTGGCTGGGTTGCATCAGCCAGGCGAAGAGACCGAGCGAGACGAGCGGAGCCGCGCCGAGCAGGAGCGCCGCGCGCACCCGGTGCGGCTCCTGGGATATGAGCGAGCGGTACTGGACCCGGTACGGCTTGCCCGCGGGCGGCTGGGTCAGCGGTCCGGCGAGCCGGCTGTAGTGCTCGTAGTCGTAACGCGGCAGCTCTTTCTTCGCGCGCCGCCGTGCTCCTCCGGTCCGCAGCTGCGACGGTATGCGCAGTTGTGTGGTCCGGGAAGCGTCGTTCTCCTGCCGGTCGCCTGGCGGCGTCATGGGTCATCCCCCCGCACGCATGATGGTGCGTGATTGGTCGGTCTCGTCGTGCGCGGTGGCTCCCCGTTCTTCACCGCGCACGCACACGGTGGTGAGCCGCCGTCCCCACGGACAGGGACGGGCGGCTTCCGGTTGCATGATGCACTCCCGGCGTCCGCCTCTGAGCGGGGCCCCCACCCCACGGTGCGGACAACCGGAACGTCACGTTCTGCTGAGCCAACTGTACGGATCAGCGGCCGCCTTGGAGTCGGCGGTTCCCCGACAGATTGTCCGAGACCCCACGGGATCGCAAGGGTGAAAAGGGCCCATTGCCAGCTATGTGCCTAATTTCTGCCCCAGGCTGTGAAGGAGGTGTGACGAAGCGGGGGTCGACGCCCCTGTGTGTTCCGGCGCCATCCGCCGACGGCGCGAGACCGCGAAGCCGCAGCGTGCCCACGCGGTCACGGGGTGCCACGAAGAGGTGGGCGGGGAATGACCAAGGCCCCCTCGCATTCCGCGAGGGGGCCTTGGTCGTGCGTGCGCCGTCAGGGACTCGAACCCCGGACCCGCTGATTAAGAGTCAGCTGCTCTAACCAACTGAGCTAACGGCGCCTGCTGACCTGGAGAACTCTACCCGACTCCCAGGGGTGCCCCGAACCATTTACCGGCCGCCACGCCCCGTCAGATGGTCGTTTTTTCCCATTGGTCCGTCAAAATGCGATAGGTCAGGACAGTTGAAACGCTGACGCCCGTTGCAGCTGCGCCCAAAGATCTTGACGAGTGACGAGTGCGGAGGGGAATCGCATGACTGTGCCGGTCTTCGAGGAGTACGAGCCCGCCATCGACTGCACCTGTGCGGGGTGTGCCGCCCAGCGGCGCACCGCTGCGAGGGCCCTGCCGCTGCGGTCCGGCGGGCACCCGGCGGCGCACGGCGCGCGCCGCGCCCTGGTGCTGGCCACCGCCGCCGGAGTGGTCCTCTCCTGCGGGGCCGCCGGTGCGGCCGTCGCCGCCGGTCATGACCCCGGGGCCCTGCGGCCGGCCGGGGGCCCCGGCCCCCAGCCGGCCGGGGGCCCCGGCCCCCAGCCGGCCACGCCGCAGGGGAAGGCGGGCCCGCTGAGGGGCGCCGGCGCGTCGGGGCCCCCGGTCGCCGGATCGGCCCCGCGCGCGACGACGCGCGCCGACATCATCAACCGGGCCAAGAAGTGGGTGGCCGCGAAGGTTCCGTACAGCATGGAGGAGTACTGGTCGGACGGTTACCGCCAGGACTGCTCCGGCTATGTGTCGATGGCCTGGAACCTCGGCGGCAACGAGTGGACCGGCAGCCTCGCCGCGTACGGGACCCGGATCGCCCGCGCCGACCTCCAGCCCGGCGACATCCTCCTCTTCCACAACCCCGCCGACCCCGCCAAGGGCTCCCACGTCACGATCTTCGGCGGCTGGACCGACCACACGCGCACCCACTACGTCGCCTACGAACAGGCGCGCCCCCGGACGCGGAAGCAGTCGACGCCCATGGCGTACTGGAACAACTCGGATGGATATGTGGCCTACCGGTACAAAGGGGTCAGCAGTGGTGTGCCCGGTTCGGGCTCCTCCACGGCCTTCCCCGGCGTCGAGCGCTTCGGCCCCGGAGCGGACAACGCCGATGTCACCCAGCTCGGCCGGATGCTGGTCCAGCGGGGCGGCGAACGCTTCTACTCGGTCGGCCCGGGGCCGGTGTGGGGGACGGCCGACCAGCGCGCCACCCAGGCGTTCCAGCAGGCACAGGGGTGGCGGGGCGAGGAGGCCGACGGCATCCCCGGCCCGGACACCTGGCGCCTGCTGGTCACCGGCGCGGGGCGCGACATTCCGGCCGCCGGTGCGGGCGGCAGCCCGAACACGGTCGTCGCGTTCCCCGGACCCGGCTATTTCCAGCCGGGTCGCTCCAGCAGCCATGTCGACCGGCTCGGCCGGCAGTTGGTGAAGAAGGGATACGGCAAGCACTACGTATCGGGCCCCAGCCCGCACTGGACCGAGGCAGACCGCCGCAACGTCGAGGCGTTCCAGCGGGCCCAGGGCTGGCGCGGCGGTGCGGCCGACGGTTATCCGGGGCCGGAGACCTGGCGCCGGCTCTTCGCGTGACGTGACGGAAAGGAATCGGGAACCGGTGACCCTCCCAGACGACGACCAGACCACCCGGACCACCCCCACCGACCACACCCCCCGGCGCGGCCCGGCGGACGGCCACCTCCCGCCGTCCCTGTTCGACCCCCCGGGGAAGCGGGCCGCCCCGCCGCCGTTGTTCGACGACGGTCGGGCCTGTGCGGCCGGGCGGCCCGTGACCGCCGAGACTCCGCCACCGCTGTTCGGGGGTGGGGGCGGTGGCACCGGCGAGACGCCGTCGGCCCCCCGGCCGGGGCGGGGTGAGGAGCCGCCCCCGCTGTTCCGGCGTGTGGGCGGGGACGCGCCGCCGCCGCTGTTCGGGGGCGAGGACGGGGGCGGGGGAGAAGCTGCCTCTGGGGCGTCGGCCGGCGGTGCGGGCGGGGTCGCTCCGCCGGCCGACGGCGGGGCGGACGGCTCCTTCTCGCCGTCGCCCGGTCGAGCCGACCGGGACGTCCCGCCGCCGCTGTTCGGGGCTCCCGCCGTCCGGGACGACGGGACGGAGGGCGCCGCGCCACCGCCCGCAGGCGCCGCCGCGCCACCGCCCGCCGCACCACCGCCCGCCGCGCCACCGCCCGAGGGCGTCTCCGCGTCCCCGCGCGCCACCGCCCCTGCCAACGTCACCGCCCTCGCGTCGCCGCCCGCCGGTGCGGGCGCGGAGGAACCGGCTCCTGAGTGTGCCGCCCCACCACCGCCGCCGCCCGCGGCGGAACCCCCCGACGGGGGCCGCGCCCGCCGCACCGCGGACGATGGTCCGGCGGGCCCCGCCCCGGCCGGGGGCCGGACCGGCTCCGCAGAGGGCGGCGGCCCGCTCGGAACCGCGGCTGCCGGGACCTCGGTGCGGCCCGTGCCGCTGGACGGGAACCTGTACTTCAAGCCCGCCCGGCGTTCGAGGACGGAGGCCTCGGCGGAGTGGACCCCGCACCCGTCGTACGGGGCGGAGCCGGTGGCCGGGGCCGCCGGGCGCGGGGCCGCCGCCGAGGAGAGCACGCGGGGGGCCGTGACCGACCCGGGCCCCGACACCGAACTGGACCTCGTGCTGGACCTGGCGGCCGGCGACCGGGCCGCCTCCGCCACGTTCTCCGTACCCGCCGCCGCCCCCGCGTCGCCGTCCGCCGCTGCGGCCCCGCCCGCCGGCCGGCGCCACTCCGTCATCGCCAACGAGTCCACCGCCTCCATTCCCGTACACCTCCTCTTCCGCGACGACCTGAAGCCCGCGGGGGCCACCGCCCTGCCCGCGGCGGTCACCCGCCACTCCGCTCCCGGGGACCGTGCGCCCGCCACCCGGCGCCCCCCCGTGCCGCGTTCACCGCAGCCGGGGGTGCGGCCCTCGACCCGGCCCGCCCCCGCCGGCGACCCCCGGCTCGTCGAGCGGCCCGGGCCCGCCCTGCCCGGTTACGCCGCCCTCGCCGTCGGCGGCGCCGCGATCGCCGGCGCCGCGACCCTCCTGTGGTGGCGCGGCGCCCTGCCCGCCGCCTGGCAGAGCGCGGTCGGCCTCGCCCCCCGGGCCGAGGCGGGCGTCGGCGCCGGCGGCTGGGCCCTGCTCGCCCTGCTGGTCACCGTGGCGCTCCTGGCGCTCGGCGGCCTCGGCCGGGGGCGGGTCGGCCACGCGTGGGTGCTGACGCTCTTCGGCGACTACCGGGGCAGCGTCCGCCGCACCGGGCTGGTCTGGATCTCGCCCCTGCTGCTGCGCCGCCGCGTCGACGTACGGCTGCGGCACTGGCGCAGCGAACCCCTGCCCGCCGTGGACGCCGACGGCACCGCGCTGCTGGCGGTCGTCCTGGTGGTCTGGCGGATCGAGGACACCGTGCGGGCCGCCCTGGGCATCGAGGACCACGAGGCGTATCTCAGCGCACAGGTCGAGGCCGCCATGGCCCGGGTCCTGTCGCAGTTGCCCGCCGACGCGTTCCACGAGGACGCCCCGACCCTGCGCGACGCGGAGGCGGTGGGCGACGCGCTGACCCGGATGCTGCAGGCGGACTGCGAACCCGCGGGCGTCCAGGTGTACTCGGCGCAGCCGACCGGCATCGAGTACGCCCCGGAGGTGGCGGCGGCCATGCAGCGCAGGCGGATCGCCGCGATCGACTCCAGGCACCGTGACAGCGTGCTCACCTCCGTGGTGGACGCGGTCGACGACACGGTCAACCGGCTCACGGCCCGGGGCATCGTCGAGCTGGACGACTACGAACGCAAGGCGCTCGTCAGGGATCTGACGGTCGCTTTCTACACCGGTCGCAGCGGAGGCGGCAACGGGGGGTGACCGCTCCGGAGGGGCCGCGGCCCCTCCGGAATAGGACGTCCATTGGTCTGGACATGTTCACGTCTCGTCAATAATCTAAGACCTGGTCTAGACCGCAGTTCTCGTAGTGAGCATCACCGCACCAAGCGCGCAGCACGTCGAGCAGTGCTCATGGAACCTCCCCCACGTTCTAGAGGAGCGACAGCAATGCGGAAAAGGGCAAGCGCGGCCGTGGTCGGCCTGGCGATAGCGGGCGTCTCGGTACTCGCGACGAACACCGCGAGCAGCCACGGCTACACGGACTCCCCCATCAGCCGGCAGAAGCTCTGTGCCAACGGCACGGTCACCGGCTGCGGCAACATCCAGTGGGAGCCGCAGAGTGTCGAGGGGCCCAAGGGCTTCCCGGCAGCGGGTCCGGCGGACGGCAAAATCTGCTCCGGCGGCAACGGGCAGTTCGCCCAGCTCGACGACCCGCGCGGTGGGAACTGGCCCGCCACCCAGGTCACCGGCGGCCAGGGCTACAGCTTCCGCTGGCAGTTCACCGCCCGCCACTCCACCAGCGACTTCCGCTACTACATCACCAAGAACGGCTGGGACTCCACCAAGCCGCTCACCCGTGCGGCCCTCGAATCGCAGCCGTTCATGACCGTGCCCTACGGCAACCGGCAGCCGCCGTCCACCCTGACCCACCAGGGCACGATCCCCACCCAGAAGAACGGCAAGCACATCATCCTCGCCGTGTGGAACGTCGCGGACACCGGTAACGCGTTCTACGCGTGCTCCGACGTCAAGTTCTGACCACCGAGAGCAGACGGTCACCGTGCGGTGCCGCGAGGAGTCGCCGGCGCCGGCACGGAGTCCGCACGACCGTCACGGGGACGACCACCGGCCCGCCCGGCAGCACGACCCCACCGTGCCCCGTCATCACCGGGTGGTCACCGGCGCCGCCGCACGGCGGACCCGCCGCCCCCGCGGCGGGCCGCGCCCCGGCGTAGTGCTCGACGGCATGTGACGTACACAGCACAGTGGGCGGCC
>NZ_JBBBEN010000103.1:202405-229513 GCF_037137275.1 Streptomyces pratensis
ACCCCGGACCCGCTGATTAAGAGTCAGCTGCTCTAACCAACTGAGCTAACGGCGCCTGCTGACTCGAAAATAATACCCGGTCTCGAGGGGTGCTGATGACACGCGCTTCCCCGGCCCGGTGAGAGGCCCGCCCGGCCCACCGGAGCCCCGCCCGCTACAGGGCCAGCGACAGCAGCACCGGTGCGGCGCTCCGGCTCAGCGTCTCGGCCGCGGCCCGCAGCCGGTGCGCGTCCTCGATCGGCAGGGACAGGGCGAGGCAGCCCGCCGAGGAGCCCGCCGTCAGCGGCACGGCCGCGCAGACGGTGCCCACCGCGTACTCCTGGAGGTCCAGCACCGGGACCGTGGCGGACTGGGCGTCGAGCTGGGAGAAGAGGATCTTCTCGTCGGTGATCGTCCGCGAGGTGAGCCGGGCCGTCCGGTGCCGGGAGATGTGGTCGCGGCGGCCGTCGTGGTCGAGCTGGGCCAGCAGGCACTTGCCGACCGCGCTGGCGTGCGCGGAGGAGCGGAAGTCCACCCATTCGTTGACCGCAGGGGTGAGCGGGCCGTCCGCCACCTGCTCGACGTTGACCTCGCCGTCCACATAGCGGCTGAGGTAGACCGCCGCGCCGAGGGAGTCGCGCAGCTGGGCCAGGACCAGCTGGAGCCGCTCCTCCAGGGCCCGGCGACGGGCCGCGCCGGAGCCGAGCAGCAGCAGCGAGGCGCCGATCACGTACGCGCCGCCGCTGATCTGCTCCACATACCCCTCGCGGCGCAGCGTGAGGAGCAGGGAGGCCAGGTGATCGGCGGGCAGCCCCGTCTCGCGGGCGATCCGGGTGTCGGTCACGCCGGCGCCGTGCTCGGAGATCGTCTCCAGCACGCGCAGGGCGTACGGCACCGAAGGGAACGGTGCGGTCGGCTCGGGCTTCAACGCCACGGTGTCCCCTAACCAGGTGGTGACCGCAAGCTTTCGGCCCACGATAGCCGCCGGAGCGCCCCTGCGGGGCGGCACTCGGCGAGTCGATGGGCGCGCCCCGGAGCTGTCATCTGGGGCGCACCCGCCTGGCATATGCCAGTGTCATGAGCAACGGAACAACCGCGAGGTCACAGCACCGCGTTGAGGAATTCGCGCGTGCGTTCGTGCGACGGGTCGGAGAAGATTTTCTCCGGCGATCCGGCCTCCACGACCCGGCCGGCGTCGAACATCAGCACCTTCTTCGAGACGTCGCGGGCGAAGTTCATCTCGTGGGTCACGCAGACCATGGTGATGTCGGTGTTCCTGGCGATGTCCCCCAGCAGCTCCAGTACGCCCGCCACCAGCTCGGGGTCGAGCGCGGAGGTCACCTCGTCCAGGAGCAGGATCTCCGGCTCCATCGCCAGGGCGCGGGCGATCGCGACCCGCTGCTGCTGGCCGCCGGAGAGCTGGGAGGGGTGGGCGTCGACCTTCGCGGAGAGCCCCACCAGGTCGAGCAGCTCCCGGGCGCGGGTCTCGGCCTCCTCGCGGCCCTTGCCCAGCACGCTGATGGGCGCCTCCGTGATGTTCTGGAGCACCTTCATGTTCGGGAAGAGATTGAACTGCTGGAAGACCATCCCGATCTTCTTCCGGGACTCGCGCAGCTGCTTCTCGCCCGCGGGCTTCAGCGAGCCGTCCGGGGCGCGCACGTGGGACAGCGGGGAGCCGTCCACCCAGATCACCCCGTCGCTGACCTTCTCGAGAGTCATCAGCAGCCGCAGGATCGTGGTCTTGCCCGAGCCGCTGGGCCCGATCAGGGTGACATGCTCGCCGCGGTCGACGGTGAAGTCCAGTTCGTCCAGCACCACGTGGTCGCCGTAGCGCTTCACCACCTTGTCGAACCGCACCAGCGGCTCGCCCGTGCTCCCGGCCGCCGCGACGGCGTCCTCGGGGGCCGGGGCCGCCGTCTTCTGCAGGGGGGAGGGGTCAGTGGCCAAGGCGCTTCTCCAGCTTTCTCATCAACAGCGACGTGGGGTAGCTCGCGACCAGGAAGACCAGGCCGGCGAGGGTGAATGCCTCCGTGTAGTACCCGAACTGCTCGGCCCCGTACTGCCGGGCCTCGAAGACCATCTCGTGCACCGTGATCACGGCGAGGAACGGGGTCTCCTTGAACATCGAGATCGCGTAGTTCCCGAGGGCCGGGAGCACGTTGCGCACCGCCTGCGGCAGGATCACGGCCAGCCAGGTCCGCCGGGGCGGCAGCGACAGGGCGCGGCACGCCTCCCACTGGCCCTTCGGCACGCCGTCGATACCCGCCCGGTAGACCTCGGAGGTGTACGCGGCGTAGTGCACGCCCAGCACGACGATCCCGATGACCAGCGGTTCGGTCGAGGTGAACAGGGCCGCGGCGCCGACCAGTTGGACGAGCAGCGGAGTGGAGCGGACGAACTCCATGACAAGCCGCACCGGCAGCGTCACCCAGGGACTGGGGGCCCGGCCGGCGACGGCGATGGCCAGTCCCAGGACGGCGGCCACCAGCGTGCCCAGCACGGTGGCGAGCAGCGTGACCCTGAAGCCTTCCAGGAGGAGGGGGAGGACCTCCCCCGCGGCGTTCCAGTCGAAGCCGTTCACGCGGCGCCTCCCGTGGCGGTGGTGGTCACGCTGCGACTCCTGAACAGGCTCTTGGCGCCGGTGCTGAGCCCCAGCCGCCGCTTGGCCGAGCGCTCCAGCAGGTTCATCAGCAGCGTCAGCGCGTAGGCGAGCGCGAAGTAGACCACCAGCAGGGTCAGATAGGCGGTGAGGGTGTCGCCCGTACGGTCGCGCAGCTGCTGGATCACGGTCATCAGGTCAGCGGCCGAGATCAGCCACAGCAGCGGGCTCGCCTTGAGCAGCTGGATCAGCAGGTTGGTGAAGGAGGGGATCATCTGCACCCAGGCCTGCGGCAGGATCACCTTCCACAGCCGCCTGGCCGGGCTCAGGTTGAGGGCGATCGCCGCCTCGTACTGCCCGCGCGGCACGGAGCTGATCGCGCCCCGCACCACTTCCGCGCCGTACGCGCCGAAGTTGAGCCCGAACGCGACCACTCCGCAGACCATCGGCGTGAGTTCGTACCCCGTCAGCTGCGGCATCGCGTAGTAGAGCCAGAAGAGCTGGATGTAGAGGGAGGTCCCCCGGAAGAACTCCACGACGACCCGGGAGGCCCCGCGGGCCGGCAGCAGCCGGCTGCCCGCCGCCAGGCCGAGCGCGAAGGCCAGGACCAGGGCCAGCAGAGCGCCCAGGACCGTGGCCTCCAGGGTCACCCACAGACCCGCCCTCACCTGGGGGAACTCGTCCACGAAGGTGGAGAAGAAGTCACTCATGCGTGCACGTCCGCCCCGTCAGCCCTTGCACAGTTCCGCGGTCCTGAGCGTGGCGGGCGGGATCTCCGTCTCCCCGAACCCGTACTCCCCGAGCAGCTGCACGTAGCGCGACCGGTCCGACACGATCTTCTTCAGCTCGCGGTTGAAGGAGTCCCGCAGGTCCTCGTTGCCCTTGCGGAACACCGCGCCGCCCGGAGAGAACTGCTTCTGGCCGTCCAGCGTCGGGACGAACGCCTCGGTGACCTCGGTCTCGGGGTTGGTCTTGGCCAGCCAGCGCAGCGAGATGCCGGTGAGCAGGAAGGCGTCGACCCGGCCGCCCTTGACGGCGTCGGCCCCGTCCTGCGGCTTCTGCAGGGTCTTGATCTTGCTCTCGGGTATGCCGGCGGCCTCGGCGTACGAGCCCTCGACCGCGCCCGACATCACGCCGATGGTGATCCCCGCCTCCTTGGCGGAGGCCAGGTCGGTGACCTTCTTCGGATTGCCCTTCTTCACCATCAGCGCGGTCGGCGAGATGAACTCCGGCTCGGAGAAGATCGCGTTGCCGCAGCGCTCCGGAGTGATGGCCATGCCCGCGCTGACCACGTCGTACTTCCCGGCCTGGAGACCGGGGATCAGCCCGTCCCAGGCGGAGAGGGTCGGCTTCAGCTCGTCGATCCCGAGCGCCTTGAAGATCTCCCGGTGCAGGGTGGGGGCCTCGCCCTTGAGCTCGTTGCCCTCCAGATAGCCGTACGGGGCCTCGTTCGCGTACGCGACCCGGACGAAGCCCTGCTCGCGGAGCTTGTCCAGGGCCCCCTCGCCGGTGGTGGAGTCGGAGTCGGCCTTGCTGCACGCGGTGAGCAGTCCGGGGACGACCAGGAGGCCGCCCACGGCCGCCGATCGGTTGAGGAAACCCCGGCGGGACAGGTTCGGGAATTCAGCCATGGTTCGTTATCTCCTGGAGGTCGAACAGTCCGGACAGGGTGAGCGCCTGCCCGTTCCCGTACGTCTAAGCGGGGGCCCGGGAGCATGTAACCGAACAGTGGCCGGAAGGAGACCTTCCCGTACTGCGATGCGTACGCAGGGTGAAGGAGTGTGTGCGGGGCGTATTCCCCGACTGTGGCTGGTTCCTGAGGGGACGTCAGGGGATATTCGCCTCGAACGGCACAAGGCGGCGGCCCGTCGGGTCAGGGCGCGGCGACCCCCTCGGGCAGGTCGCGGGACGGGACGTGGCCGAGCCGCTTGTCGACGACGTGCGGCAACGGACCGCCCTGGGCCCACTGTTCGTACATCGCCACGAACTGCTCGCCCAGCCGGTCGTGCCGGCCCACGGTGTTCCCGCTCCGGTGCGCCGAGACCAGCAGCCCCGGAACGTCCCACAACGGGCTTCGCCCGTCCAGCGGTTCGTCCTCGAACACGTCGAGCGCCGCCCCCGCGAGCCAGCGGCGGTCCAGCGCGTCCACGAGATCCGCCTCCACCACGGTCGCCCCGTGCCCGACGTTGACGAAGCGCGCCGAAGGCTGGAGCAGCCCGAAGAACCGCCGGTCGAACATGGAGCGCGTCGACTCCGTCAGCGGGACCGCCGCGATCACCCAGTCGGCCCGTGCCGCCAGCCGGTCCAGGTCCGCCACCCCGTGCAGGGTGCGCCGGGCGGTCCGCCCCACCAGGGCCACCGTGACGCCCAGACCGTGCAGCAGCCGGGTGATTTCGCGGCCGACCGGTCCCGCGCCCACGACCACCGCCCGCGATCCGGCGACCTCCTCCCCCTCGCGGGGCCGCCAGCGCCGCAGGCGCTGAAGCTCCAGCGTCCCGGGGAGGTCCTTGGCGAAGGCCAGCACCAGGCCCGCCGCGTACTCGGCGACCGGCCGCTCGCCAAGGCCCCGGGCGCGGGTGAGGACGGTGTCGGAGGCGATCAGCTCCGGGCAGAGCAGCCGGTCCACGCCCGTGCCCGCCGTGTGCACCCAGCGCGGACGCGCCCCGGGCCCCGGCCAGGCCTTCCGGACCGCGTCGGAGGCGGTGTCCCACACCAGCAGCACATCCGCGGCGGGCAGCTGCCCGGCGAGCGAGGAGGCGTCCGCGTACCGCACGTCCACCCGGCCGGTCAGCCGGCCCAGACGCGGGGACGGGTCGGCGTCCAGGACCAGCAGGACAGGATGCGGCATCGCAGGTCGGCCCTCCGCAGTGGCGCAGGTGTACGGGCCGCCCACGCTGGCAGCAGCCCCCGCCTTCGTCAATGACCCCGCCCGCTCGCCGCCGCGCGTCCGACGCCGCGGGCCCGCCGGGGGAATACTGGGAGCACATCGGGGGCACGAGTGGCCGGTCGCGCGGTCACGGCCTCACCCGGCGCGTCCGGGGGGCCGCCGCTCCCGCAGCGGGGCGGTACGGCGCGGCGGGCCGTCGACGCGAAGGAAGGGTGGACATGACGACCGTAGGACTTCTCTACCCGGGCCACGCACAGGACGACTTCCCACGGATCGAGATCCTCCTCGACACGGACGTCCGGCTGCCCCTGATCGCCCCCGCCCCCGGCGAGGACGCCCTGCCACCGGACGTGCTGCGCGAGCGGGGCGCGCCCGGCTCGATCGCCGAGGGCATCGAGGAGCTGCGCCTGGCGGGGGCGGAGGCGCTGCTCTGGGCGTCCACCGGCGAGAGCTTCGGATACGGCTGGGAGGGCGCCCACGAACAGGCCGCCGCGCTCGCCCGGGAGGCGGGCCTGCCCGCCTCCAGCACCTCGATCGGCTTCGCCCACGCCGTGGGGGAGCTGGGCGCCCGCCGCGTCGCGGTGGCCGCGCCCTACCCGGAGGAGGTCACCGGGTGCTTCGCGGAATTCCTGGCGTCCGCGGGCGTCGAGGTGGTGGCCGCCGCCTCTGTCGCCGCAGGCTCGTCGGCCGACGCCGGGGCCTGGGAGCCGGAGAGGGTGAAGCGGCTCGCCCTGGAGGCCGACAGCCCGGACGCGGACGCGGTGCTGGTCCCGGGGACGTCCGTGCACACGGCGGCGTACGTGCCCGAGCTGGAGGAGGCGCTGGGCAAACCGGTCCTCACGGCCAACCAGGTCACGGTGTGGGAGGGGCTGCGGCTCACCGACCGCCGGATCTGGGCCCCCGCGCTCGGCGCCCTGTTCGCCACGCGCGAGCCGGCGCCGGGGGTGCAGGAGCCCAAGGGCATCGAGGTGCGGGAGTAGCCCCCGGGCCTCTCGGCGGCCCGGACCTCTCCCCGGCTCGGCGGCGCCGGGGCCCCGCCCACCGGCCCGCTCAGCCGCCCCGGCGGCCGGCCCCGGAGCCACTGGCTGCTCCGGGGCGCGCCCCGGTCCCGGAGCCCGGACCTCCTCCAGGTCCGGGACAGGCCCCTTCCGGGTCAGGCCCTCTGCGGAACGAGACCGTGCCCGGAATAAGCGGAGTCCCCCTCCTGTTGCACTGCTCCGATACGGACGACCGCACGGCGTCGAGTGCTCCACGCGAGCGACGCGGCGTCGGCGACACGACAGCAGGATGGGGAGAGGCCGACACGTGGACGACATCCGAGGCGACGAGACCCGCAGCGAGGCGAGGAGCGGCGCGGCGAGCGAGGACGGAATCCGGGGCGCCGCAGCCGGAACGGCCCCCGTTCCGCTGTCCGTGCTCGACCTGGTCACCGTGGGGCAGGGCCGCACCGCGACGCAGGCCCTGCGCACCGGAGTGGACATCGCCAAGCTCACGGAGAGCCGTGGCTTCCACCGCTACTGGGTCGCCGAGCACCACTCCATGCCCGGGGTCGCCTCGTCGTCCCCGGCCGTGCTCCTCGCGCACATCGCCGCCCACACCGAGCGCATCCGGCTCGGCTCCGGCGGGGTGATGCTGCCCAACCACGCGCCGCTCGTGATCGCCGAGCAGTTCGGCACCCTGGAGGCGATGGCCCCGGGCCGTATCGACCTCGGCCTCGGCCGGGCCCCCGGCACCGACGGCGCGACCGCGGCCGCGCTGCGCCGCACGGACCGGCTCGACGAGGGGGCGGACGACTTCCCCCAGCAGCTGGCCGAACTGATCCGCTTCCTGGACGACGACTTCCCCGACGGGCACCCGTACGCCCGCATCCACGCCGTGCCCGGCCCGGTCCAGGCGACCGCCCCCGGTGGCGTCCAGTCCGCGCACCGCCCGCCCGTCTGGCTGCTGGGCTCCTCCGGCTTCAGCGCACGACTGGCCGGGACGCTCGGCCTGCCGTTCGCCTTCGCGCACCACTTCTCGCCGCAGAACACCGTCCCGGCCCTCGACCTGTACCGCGAGTCCTTCCGGCCGTCCGCCGTGCTGGACGCCCCGTACGCCCTGATCGGGGTCTCGGCGCTGGCCGCCGACGACGAGCGCGAGGCCCGCCGCCAGGTGCTGACCGGAGCCCTGTCCATGGTCCGGCTGCGCACCGGCCGCCCGGGGCTGATCCCGAGCCCGGAGGAGGCGGCGGCGTACGCCTTCAGCGCGATGGAGCGGGACTTCGTCGACGGGTGGCTCTCCAACGTGGTCCACGGCACCGCCGAAGAGGTCGTCAGCGGCCTCGACGCCCTGGCCGAGCGGACCGGGGCCGACGAGCTGATGATCACCGCCAACGCCCACGGCGGCGAGGCGCGGCTGCGCAGCTACGGGTTGATCGCGGACGCGTACGGGCTGCCCACCGTCTGAGACGGGCCGGCCGCCGGCGGCCCTCCGGCGGGCACCCCCCCGGGTCAGCCCTCCAGCGGCCGGGAGCCGATCAGCCCGGCGATCCGCTCCGGCGTCACGGCCCGCGAGTAGAGCCACCCCTGCCCGGTGTCGCAGCCGATCCGCCGCAGCCGCTCCGCCTGCCCGGCCGTCTCCACGCACTCCGCGGTGACGGTCAGGCCCAGGCGGTGCGCCAGCTGCACCATGGCCTCCACGATCGTCTCGTCGGCCGGGCTCGGATGCGTACCGTCCTCGTACCGGAAGCCCCGCACGAACGCCCCGTCCAGCTTCAGCACGGAGACGGGCAGCCTGCTGAGGTAGGCGAGGTTGGAGTAGCCGGTCCCGAAGTCGTCGATGGCGATCCGCACCCCCATGTCGCTCAACGCCTGGAGTGCCCGCAACGGGCGCCCCGCGGAGCCCATCACCGCGGACTCGGTCAGCTCCAGCTGGAGCAGGCCGGGGGCCAGCTGAGTCTCGGCGAGGATCTGAGCCACGTCGGCGACCAGATCGGAGTCCCACACCTGGCGCACGGCGACGTTGACGCTGATGAACAGCGGCGGCTCGCCCGGGTGGTCCAGCTGCCAGCGGCGCGCCTGCCGGCACGCGGTGCTCAGGACCCACCGGCCGAGCTGCACGATCGAGCCGTCCTCCTCCGCGATGCCGACGAACCGATTCGGCGACAGCACCCCGAACTGCGGGTGGTTCCAGCGCACCAGCGCCTCGACCCCGCGCAGCACGCCGTCCGCCATCCCGACCAGCGGCTGGTACTCCAGCGTGAACTCGCCGCGCTCCACGGCGGGCCGGAGCGTGGAGGAGAGGGACTGCCGGGTCATGCGGTGGGCGTTGCGCTCGGGGTCGAACACGGTCCAGCGCGCCTTGCCGTCCGCCTTCGCCCAGTACAGCGTGGTGTCGGCGGCCTGCATGAGGCCGGTGGGCGACGTGCCCGCCGTCGGCCGCTCCACCACCCCGATCGACGCGGACACCGAGAGCCGCTGCCCGGCCAGGTCGAACGGCTGCTGGAGAGCCGCGAGGACCGAGCGGGCCAGATCGGTGAGCTCCTGCGTCCCGGCCGAGTCCTCGACCAGGATCGCGAACTCGTCGCCGCCCAGGCGCGCCACCAGTCGGCTGCCGCCGGCGGCACGGGAGACGTCGTTCTCCGCGCAGTCGGTGAGCCGCGCGGCGACGGCGGCCAGCAGCCGGTCCCCGGTCCGGTGGCCCAGGGTGTCGTTGATCGCCTTGAAACCGTCCAGGTCCAGATAGCAGAGCCCGATCCGGCCGTGCTGCCGGGGCGGCATCGAGTCGTCCTGGTACGGCGGGGTCTCCAGGACCGAGGCGAGGCGTTCGAAGAAGAGCGTCCGGTTGGGCAGCCGGGTCACCGGGTCGTGCATCTGGAGGTGGCGCAGCCGCTCCTGGAGTTCGAGGCGGTCGCTGACGTCCGCGACCGTCAGGAGGACCCGGGCGGGCTCGGCCGCAGAGGCGCCGGTCATCGGTACGACGGTGACCTCCGCCCACAGGCAGCGCCCGTCGGGGTGCTTGACGCGGCGGGTGCAGCGGAACCGGGAGCGGCGGCCCTGGAGCACCTCGCGGTAGGCGAGCCAGGTGCGCTCGTCGCCGGCCAGGTCGAGCAGCTCGCACGCCTGCCGCTGCGGGAGGGCGCCCGCGGCGGCGCCCAGGAGCGCGCCGAGCGCCTCGTTGGCCCGCAGGATCTTTCCGCGGCCGTCGACGACGGCCATGGGGAGCGTGGCGGCGTTGAAGGCGGCGTGGTAGTCGCGCAGCTCGGCCGCGGCGCCGTCCGCGGAAGCCGCGGCGCCGTCCCGGGCCGCTCCCGCTCCGTCGCCGCCCGGTCCGTGGGCGACGACCGGGGGCCTGCCCCGGACGTCCTGCTCGCCGCCGTCCTCTGCGGGCCCGCCGGGGCGGGCGCCGGGGTGCTCGCCCCGGCTCCGGTCCCCGTCGCCGGAGGCCTCCGCATGACGCTCCGTGACCGGCGCGGCGGGCGTGCCGGAGGCCGTGCCTGCCGGGGCCCTCGGCCCTTCGGAGGTTCCGCTCACCGCTCGCTCCCGCTGTGAAGATTGTCGTGAACAGGTGGGGTCGGACAGGGCACCGGGTGGCGACCCCGTGAAGGGGCCCGTTCCACGCGGGAAAGCGTGGTGAAGCATAGAGGGTGCCGCGTCGGGCGTTCCAGCTCGTGGCCCGGTACGGGCCACCGCCGAGGAGGGCGGGAGAGCGGGACGAGGGATTCCGCTTTGCCCGGACCTGATCGTTTCTGTGCGGATCTGTTGTATCGAGGGGTCAAGCTGATCGATGGTGACGTTCCGTGAGGGTGTGAGGGAGGATTTCGGCCGCAACCCGAGTGGGGCAGCACAACAGGGCGTGTGGCCGTGAACCGGCACAGGGTGGACGGGATACCCCGTGTCTCCCCACCCGGAGGTCGATGTGCCGTGCCGTCGCGGACCCGGGGGAGCGAAACGGCCGACGCTGCGCAGTCTCGCGGCCGCCGCGACCTCCCTTCTGGCGCTCGCCGCCACGTCCCTCGTCGCGGGCCCCGCGGCGGCCGCCGCGGGGCGGGACGCCGCGCCGTGCGCCCTGCCGCGGACCGCCGCGCACCACTCGGTCGGTCTGGACACCTGGAACACGGCCTACCCGCGCCCCGATCGCGCCCTCGACGCCGTCATGATCTTCCTCTCCTTCCCGGACTCCGCGCCGAGGCTCACCCCCGAAGTGCTGTTCGCCGACCACTTCCCCGCCACCGCCGAGTTCTTCGAGCGCACCAGCTACGGCCGATTCACCCTGCGCCCCGAACCCCGGCCCGGGTGGACGCGGATGCCACGTGACTCGTTCTGGTACGCCATAGAGCGGGACTGGGACGCCGAGCGGCGCACCGCCTACCTCCGGGACGCCATCGCCGCCGCCGACCCGGAGGTCGACTTCTCCGCGTACGACATCGTCTACCTGGTCGCCGACCCGGACGCGCCCGGCGTCGACTCCGACGCCACCAAGGTCGTCAACTTCGAGCGGCCGCTGCGGGCGGACGGAGCGGACATCCGGCGGGTGGTGACGGTCTTCGAGAAGCACCCGCCGGACCGCAACGTCCTCGCCCACGAGACCGGGCACGTCTTCGACCTCGCCGACCTCTACCACCGGCCCACCGACGGCAAGGGCGACTGGGACACCCACGTCGGCGACTGGGACGTCATGGGCAGCCAGTTCGGGCTCGCCCCGGACCTCTTCGGCTGGCACAAGTGGAAGCTCGGCTGGCTCGGCGGCCGGCAGATCGTCTGCGTCCGGGGCTCGGCCGACCTCACCCTGGAACCGGTCGCCGCCGCCCCCGTCCCCGGCGCGTCGATGGGGACCCGGCTCGCCGTCGTCCGCACCGGCGTCGACAGCGCCCTGGCCGTCGAGGCCCGCAGCGCCACCGGGAACGACCTAAGCGCCTGCACCGAGGGCGTCCTGGTCTACCGCCTCCGCAGCCGGGCGGCCTCCGGCGGCGGCCCCGTCGAAGTGGTGGACGCCCACCCGGGCACCGGCGCCTGCTGGGACCGCTCCGTCTACCCGCCGCTCGCCGACGCCCCGCTCGGGGTCGGGGAGACCTTCACCGTCCGCGAGGACCGCACCCGCGTCGAGGTCGCCGACCGGACGCCCTCCGGCTCCTGGACCGTCCGGATCACCACCGGCGTCTGAGCGGCCCCACCGCCGTCCGCGCTGTGCCCGCACACGAAGAAGCCCCCCGCTCGCGCGAGGGGCTTCTTCCGTCGGTGCGCCGTCAGGGACTCGAACCCCGGACCCGCTGATTAAGAGTCAGCTGCTCTAACCAACTGAGCTAACGGCGCCTGCTGACGTCGTAGACACTAGCACCCTGATCCGGCCGAGGAAAAATCGACTGCGCGATGCCCGGGGAGGCCTCCGACCGGCTCACCCGCACGCACGCCCAGAGCAGCACGTCCGGGCCCGGCAGCCACGGGCTGCGGGTGTCGGGCGCGACCAGCCAGCGCGGCCCGCCCTCGGGAGGCTCGCAGGTCAGCGGCGGTACGGTCACGGCGTCCCCGGTGCCGTGGCAGAGCAGGGGCGGCACCGAGAGCCGCTGCCGGCCAGAGCCCGCCGGACCACCGGACCCCCACTCCTCCCAGGCGAGCAGCGAGGGCAGCCGCTGGGCGGTCCCGGGAGACGCGAAGAGCAGAATCCGGCCCCGGTGCGAGGCGACCGGGCCTGTGCCGGGGCCCTCGGCCCAGAGCTGCTCCAGCATCCGGCGCCCGAAGAGGGCGGGCACGTTGACGACGTCGAAAGAGGAACCGCAGGGCAGTACCCCCGGGGCCCCGGGGCGCTCCTGCCACTGGGCGAGCGTGCTGCGCGGGTAGGCCGTGGCCCCTGCCAGCCAGGCGGCGCCGGCGGCCGTGACCCGGGCGGCCTGCTGTCCGGTCTGGTCCCGCAGCAGGGCGAAGATGTCGACGCCGTGGTGCGCGGAGGCACCGGCCTGCAGGGTCGTTTCGTCTTTCAGCCATGCGCTCATACAGCAAGGTCTACCGGGAGTGACCAGAGAGATTCCGAGAGTTGCCGAAAAGCGGGACGCGGTGGCAGCGGAAGGAGTATCTTGCCCGCCGGAATATGCCACGGGCCCTGACCTCCGGCCTGATGCCGACCCTCGCCGTCGCGAAGGAGCCCCCTCGGGGGCGTGCGGCGTGCCCCGTCCGGAGCCCCGGGGCTTCCGCGCGGTGACGTACGGGCCTCGCGGCACGGTGGCGTACGGACGCGCCGTCGGGGCGGCCCGGCGGGTGGACGCGCCGCCGCTGAGACCCGGCGGGCGTACGCGCGGTCCGTGTCGCCGCAGGCTACCTCGGTGCCGGCGTCAGGCTCCGGGCACGTCCGCGTCCACGTCCAGCAGGGACCGGCCGAACTCGATCATCTTCTTCGCGTAGTCCTCGGTCCACTCCGCGCGCTCGGCCACGTCCGCCGCGCTCAGCCGGTCGAAGCGGCGCGGGTCGGCCAGCTGGGCCGCCGCCATCGCCTGGAACTCCACGGACCGGTCCGCCGCCGCCCGGAACGCCTGCGTCAGCTCGGTGGCACGGGCCAGCAGCTCGCGGGGGTCCTCCATCGACTCCAGGTCGAAGAAGTGCTCCGGATCGGCTGCGGCCTGAGACGGCTCGAAGAGCAGCGGCGCGGGACGCAGCCGCTGCCGCTCGTTCCGCTCGGACTGTGTCATGGGTGTTCCTTCCTCGGGCGACCGGACGGCCACCCTCCATTGTCCAGCCCCGCACAAGGGCGCCGGGGCGCGCGCCCGGTCAGGGGCGCCACCGCACCCGCCGTTCCGCGAGGTGGGCCAGCACCGCGTGGTTCGCCTCCCAGCCGTCGGGGAACTTCACCGTCACGCCGAGCTGGACCGGTTCCGTCGACGGGTGCTCGTCCAGCAGGTCCGCCACGCCCTCCCGGCACACCACGACGCAGGCATGCCGATGGCGCGAGGCCAGCACGCACAGGCGGCCGGTCTCCAGGTGGAACGCGGTCGCGTCGGGCCGGCCCGACAGCGGGTGCAGCACCACCGTGACGTCGAACTCGCGGCCCTGGAGGCGGTTCGCCGTGTCCACCGCCACCCCGGCGACGCCCAGCTCCGCGAGGGCCGCCCGCACCGCCGCCGCCTGGTCGCGATGGGCCGTGCCGACCGCCACCCGGTCCGCCGTCACCGGCACCGGCTCCTCGGCCCGCTCGCTCGTCGCCACACCGCCCCGGTCCAGCAGCCGCCGGACCACCAGCGCCACCGCCCGCACCGCCTCGGGGTCGGTGCGCGGGGTGTGCCGGGCGGGCAGCTCCAGCAGCCCCCAGCCGGACTCCGCCGCCTCGTCCAGCACCCGGTCCGGCCCCGACCCGTCCGACGCCACCCCGAAGGAGAGCTTCCGGTCCCCGTGGCCCGTGCCGCTGCGGAAGGGGGTGTACGGGTAGAACGCGCTCGACACCAGGGGCGCCGCCGACGCGGGCAGCCGCCAGGAGACCGGCAGACGGTGCTGCGGCAGCTCCGGATTGTGCGCCAGCAGCGTGGAGACGGCGCTCGCGGACGGGTCGTAGCTCAGCCCGGCCCACTGGTCCGCGCCCACGATCGAGAACGGGTCCAGCTGGCCCGGGTCCCCGACGAACAGCGCCCGCTCGAACAGCCCGGCCACGGCCAGCAACGCGTCGGAGCGCATCTGGTACGCCTCGTCGACGATCGCGTGCCCCCACGGCTCCACGTTCTTCACGTGCGCCCACTTCGCGGCCGTCGAGATCACCACGTCGAGACCGGCCAGATCCGCCGCCTTCGCCGACTTCACCACGTTGCCCAGAGTGTCCAGGGCCTTGTCGTACGGGTCGGAGTCGCTGCTGTGCAGCCGCCCCACCGGCAGCTCGGGCTCCTTCTCCGCCAGCCGCACCACCAGGTCGTCGACCTGCGCGTTGGTCTGCGCCACCACCATCAGCGGGCGGCCGGCGGCGGCCAGCTCCAGGGCCGCCCGGACCACCAGCGTCGACTTCCCCGCACCCGGCGGGGAGTCCACGACGATCCCCCGGGCGCTGCCGCGCAGGGTGTCGTCCAGGATCGCGCCGGTCGCACGCGCCGCCTCTGCGGCCGGGTCGGAGACGAGGGTCACAGCAGGTCCTCCGGGGTCACGGGGTCGGGGCGCTCCGGGCGGGCGGCCTCCGCGCCCGGCGGACCGCCGTGGGTCCACGGCGTCTCCTCCGGGTCCGGCAGCTTCGGGCCGCCGCGCTGATCGTGCTCGAACAGGGTCCAGGCGATCCGCTCGCCCGGCTCCGGCACGGAGCCGGGCGCCGGCTCCCTGCCCCGGCCCATCCGGTCCAGGACGCGCAGCACCAGCAGGACCGGCCCGTCCCCGGCCGGCTCGTCCTCGTACCGCACGAACTCCGCCGTCTGCGGCCTGCCGTCCAGCGAGCGGTACACCTTGGTCCGCTCGCCCAGGTGCGGGCGCTCGTCGGTGCGCACGGTGACCAGCGGGCGCGGGGAGGGGCGCTTGGACTCGGTGTACGTCATCTCCACACCGGTCACCCGGGCGAGGAAGGCCTCGCCCGCCAGCCGCCGGCCCGCCAGCACCAGCGGATCGTCCAGCGCCTCCTGGGCCTCCAGCTGCGCCTGGGCCGTCTCCCGGGACGCCAGCTTCTGCGCCGCCGTCACCGCGTCGTCGCGGCGCGGCTGCGGCGGCTCGCCCGCACGCACCCGGTCCCGGTGCCCCGTGAACGACCAGCGGTCCCGGGTCCAGCGGTCCTCGGCCCTGGCCCCCTCCGGCAGCTCCCGCAGCAGGTCGAGCCCCCGCCACACCGCGTCCCAGGTCGGCAGCATCACCTTCGCCAGCAGGGCGCGGATCTCCCGCTCAGCGCTGCTCAGCTCACCGAGTCGGGCGTCCGCGGCGAGTCCGTCCTCGGCCGCCGCGAGCGCCGTGCGCGCCCGGTCGTACCGCTCGATCGCGGGGGCCAGCAGCCGGTTGTCGAACGCCGGGTCGGTGGCCGGCCCGGCGGGCGGGCACAGCAACTGGCCGTCCGCGTCGCGGGACAGCTCCGCCCGCAGCGCCGCGTCCGCCCCCGACGAGTCGCCGGGAGGGTCGACCCAGGCGAGCAGCGCGCCCAGGTGCTGGTCCTCCAGACTGCTCTGCCCGGTCGCCCAGTGCCGGTTCAGCAGATCCGTGGCGGAGAGCAGCAGCGAGGACCCGGGCACCCGGGCCCGCTCCCCGTAGTGCGTCAGCCAGCGGCCCAGCAGCGGGACCCGCGCCGGCGCCGGATAGGGCGTGTCCGGGTCGTCCTCCGCGGTGCGCCTGAACCGCATGGACCGACCCAGCAGCCGGACGAACTCGACGCCCGAGCGGCTCGGCACGATCAGCTGGGGCGCGTCGGCGCACAGCTCGACCTCGACCTTGGTCCTCTTGCCGGTCGCCGGGTCCGTCTCGTTGCGCTCGGCGGGCTCGACGACGTCCGCGTGGGCCTCGATGTGCGGCAGGACCGCCTCCGCCAGCTCCGCCAGGAAGGCGAACCGCAGGTCCCGGTCGCGCGGCTGGGCCACCGCCAGGAGCCGGGGGGCCTCCCGGTCGGCCCCCACCAGCGCGCCGAGCGGGGCCCCGGCCTCGCCCGCGGTGGTCAGCGGCACCAGCACCAGCGGCCGGTCGGTGAGATGGCGGTGGCGGACCGTCGCCAGCGGCTGGGCGCGGCCGGAGTCGACCGCCTCCAGCCGGGCCAGGGTGGTGATCAGTGACATCCGGCCGCACCCTCCAGCGCCTCGGCCCGCAGCGTGGCCGCCCGGCGCAGCGCGGCGACGGTCGGGTCGGCGGGGTCGCCCTCCTTGCCCGCTGCGGCCGCCAGCACCCCGGCCACGGTGGTCAGTCCGCCCAGCTCACCGCGCAGGCTCCGGCCGAGCGCCTCCACGGCCCCCTCGGCCCTGGACCTCGTCCGGCAGTGGAAGGCCAGCTCGCAGGCGGCCAGGCACTCCGGGGCGTAGGCCGCGGCCACCGACTCGACGGCGGCCTCCAGCTCCCCGGGCGAGGACGAGGGGTCGAACGTGGTGTCCTCCGGCAGGGCCGCCGCGATGTCCTCGACGCGGGTCAGCCGTGTCAGCTGACGGCGGGTGACGGCACGCTGCTTGCGCACGTCGACGACGGAGGCGGTCGGCAGGTTGGAGAAGTCCTTGGGGCAGACCAGCAGCACCCGGTGGCCGACCTCCGCGCCCTCGGTCACCGCCGCGACCCGCTCCAGCGCCAGCACGTACACCGCGGACTGCCGGGCCGCCGCGCCGACCTTCGCCGCGTCGGCGGACGCGTCGATCATCGGGAACGACTTGATCTCGACGACCGTCCAGCGGCCGTCGGGGTGGACCACCACCGCGTCCGGCTCCAGATAGGCGGGAGAGCCCGCCACCTCCAGGGCGAGCATCGGGTGGTCCAGCAGCGTCCAGCCGCCCGCCGCCGTCGCCTCCCGCAGCGCCAGCGCGGTGCGCGCCGCCCGGCCCTCGGGGCCGGCGGCGCTCAGATCGGGCGCGGCCACGTCTCCCGCGGGGGCCGGGGCGCCGTCGCCGACGCGCTCGTACAGCAGGCGCAGCAGCTCGGCGCCGCCGTCGGCCTTGACCTTCGCCTCGAACGCGTTGCCGCGCATGAAGGCGAACTGCGACTGCCCGAAGGGGGCGGGGGAGCCGAGCGCGGTGGCGAGCACCCCCTTGTCCACCCCCGCCCCGTCGAGCAGGGCGCGCCGCTTGCAGCCGGGATTGGCGGCGAGGGCGGCCAGCGCGCGGGCGTCGAGCGGGCGCGGGGCGACGGAGGGGCCGCGCAGCTCAGCGAGCCGCTGCCGGAGCGTCGTCGCTCGCGGCGCGTCCGGCCGCCGGGTCGCCGACCGCCGTGCCGGGGGAATCTGCGGAGGAGGTCCGCTGGCCGGGGAATCGCTCACCCGCCGAAGTCTCGCACCCGGCACTGACATTCGGGGAAACGGCCGCCCGGCCCCCCGGGGCGGCGGGGCCGCGGCCGCCGGGGACCCGGCGCTGCGCCGGCCCGGCGGTCCGGGCCCGTCCCCAGGCCTTGCACCGGTCGGCCAGTCGCATGACGGGCCTGGTCAGCAGGGCTCCGAGGCCCATCACCGCGGCGCCCGCGACGGCGTCCAGGAAGTAGTGGTTGGCGGTGCCCATCACGACGACCGCGGTGATCAGCGGGTAGGCGATGCCCGCCGCCCGTACGAGCGGATGACGGCCGTGCCGCCACAGGAGGACGCCGCACCAGATCGACCAGCCCACGTGCAGGCTCGGCATCGCCGCGTACTGGTTGGTCATCCCGCTCAGCCCGCGCGGCGCGCTCGCGCCCGCGCCCCACCAGCCGTAGGCGCTGTACTGCGCCATCGTGTCGACGAACCCGTGGCTCGCCTCCAGCAGCCGGGGCGGGCAGGTCGGCATCAGGGTGAAGCCGACCAGCCCCAGCAGCGTCGCGTTCATCAGCCAGACCCGGGCCGCCCGGTAGAGGGCCGACCTGCGCCGGAACATCCAGACGAGGACCGCGGGGGTGACCACGTAGTGCAGGGAGGCGTACGCGAAGTCGGCGGGTATCCCGATCGACGGGGTGGAGGTGAAGAGACGGTTCAGCGGACGCTCGAGGTCGAGGTGCAGCGCCTGCTCCAGCCGCAGGATGGCCAGACCGTGGTCGACCGCCGTCGCCACATCGCCGCGCACCAGGAGCCGGCCCGCCGAATACAGGGCGTACACCACCGCGATGAGCGGCAGCTCCGTCCACCAGCGGGGCCGATGACCGGCCGCGGGCGGCGCGATGGCGTGCGGCATCCGGTAGCTCTCCCCATGTTCATGCGGCCGACGGCGGGCGTTCAACCGTACGGCGGTGTGGGGCCGCCGCGTCCCCGGGGGTCCTCTTCCGGACACCCCGCGCACAGGCCCCCGCCCCCGGGCCGGAGCCCGGGGGCGGGGGGCTGCTCAGACAGGGACGTCACCGTGGCCCGCGAGGTTGCCCGGCGGGGCGGTACGGGATGATGGAGCCCCCCCGCACCACCGTTCCAGGGAGAGCCTTCATGGCACCGCGCATCCTGCTCGCCCGGCATGGCCGGACCCAGTGGTCCGTCCAGGGCAACCACACCGGCAGGACGGACATACCGCTCCTCGACAGCGGCCGCGAGGGCGCCGAGCTGCTCGGCGCACGGCTGCGCGGGGCCCCGTGGTCGGGTCTGCCCGGTGTGGAGGTGCGCACCAGCCCTCTCGTCCGTGCCGCCGAGACCTGTGCGCTCGCGGGGTTCGGCGAGCGGGCCGAGCCGTGGGACGCGCTGATGGAATGGGACTACGGGGCGTACGAGGGCCTGACCCCGGAGCAGATCAGGGCGGACCGCCCCGACTGGCTGATCTGGCGCGACGGCGTGCCGGACGGGGAGTCGACCGCCCAGGTCGCGGCGCGCGCCGACGAGATCGTCGCCTGGGCCCGTTCCGCGGACCGGGACGTCCTCGTCTTCGCCCACGGCCACATCCTGCGGGCGCTGGGCGCCCGCTGGCTGGGCGAGGACCTGTCCTTCGGAGCCCGCATCCGCCTGGAGCCGACGTCGCTGTCGGTGCTGGGATGGGCGTACGGCATGCCGGCGGTGGAACGGTGGAACGACACGGGGCACCTGGAGCGGTAGGGGCCGCCCCGTCGCGGCGCGGGGGTCAGCCGGGCGCCGACTCGCGGTGGCGGGCCAGGAACGCGGCGACCGGTGCCGCCCCGCCCCGTGGCTCCAGCGCGCGCGCCGCCCCCGCCAGCATCCCCCGGATGCGCGAGGACCGGACCCGGGTCAGCAGGTCCAGCACCTGGTGGCCCGTGGCCGCCGCCTCTTCGGCCTGACCCGCGCGGGCCAGATCGCCGGTGAGCTGGGCCCGGTACAGCGCCAGGTTCCGGGTGAAGTGGGCGTCCTGGAGCGCGGTCGCCCGCCGTCCGTGCCGCGCGGCACGGGACCAGTCGCCCAGCGCCGACCAGCACTGCGCCTCCAGCAGCTCCAGCTCCGCCTCCCGGAAGAAGCTCATCCACTCCGGGTCGCCCGCCGCCGGCCCGCGCTCGAACGCCGCACGGGCCCGCCCGATCGCCAGGTCGCACCCCGTCCGGTCGCCGAGCCCCGCCCGGCCCCCCGCCTCCCGCAGCGCGAGCAGCGCCAGCAGCCGGTGCGACCCCAGTGCGCGGGCGGCCCGCTGCCCGGCCTCCGCCGCGCGCACCGCCTCCCGGGGCCGCCCCGCGTCCCTGGCCAGGAACGACGTGTTGCAGAAGGCGTGGGCCTCCAGCCCCGCGTCCCCGGCCAGCCGGGCCGTGGCGAGCGCCTCCGCGTAGTGCGAGCGGGCGTCCTCGAAGCGGCCCGAGTCGTGGGCCAGCCAGCCCACCGAGATGGCCAGCTCGCCCGCGCCCGCGCGCAACCGGTCCGCGGTGGTGCGCCGGGCGGCCCCCTGGGCGTCCAGCAGCTCGTACGCCGCGCGCAGCGGCTGGGCCGCCTGCCGGTACAGCCCGTCCCCGCCCTGCCGGTCGTCCAGCAGGCGGATCTGCCGCACGGCCTGCTCGACGGCGCTCACCTCCGCCTCTCCGACCCGGCGCTGCGCGGGCAGGGAGACGGGCAGGGAGCTCCGGGCTGCGGAGGCGGGCGGGCCGCCGAGCCCCAGGGAAGCGGCCGCCACCGTGGCGGTGCCGCTCGTCATGAACACGCGACGCAGCACGTCGCTCTCCTCGTCGATGTCGTCGATGTCACCGGCGCCCCCGGTGTCGGTCCGGAACGCGGGCATCGGGTGAGCCGCCGGCGCCGGGGGCGTACGGCGGTCCGGGTCTGGGGGCAGGGGCTCGGAGCCGGCCCGCGCCCCCCGCCCGCGCACGCTCTCCCGGGCCGAGAAGCCCAGGTCGGTCAGGGACGTTCCGGGGAACATGTGCCGGAAGACCCGTTCGTAGGCGTAGTTGGGGCAGCGGATCTCCCCGGACTCCACGCGTCCGATGTACCGGGCGTCGCACGCGACCTGTTCCCCGATCTCCCGGGCCGCCCTGCGCACAGCCGCCGCGAACTCCCCGGCGGAGCGCCGGCCGCGCAGCCGACGGAAGGCGAGGTTGGGAACTGCCCCTGGCGACACCATGGCCGGCCCCTCTCTGTCGCGGCCGGGTTCCCGCTTTCCGGTGCTCCCGGCGTAGCGAGAACGTACCTGCTGTGACGAGACGCACACGCAGCGTTTCCCCCCAAAAGGGGCATCGTGCCCTTGATCCGCCATGAACTGCCACCCTTTGCAGCGGTGTGGGGCCGTAGCCCTTGACGTCCTCACGGCGTTGGTCCCCGTGGAGACGGAGTGCGGCTCCGTACGGCGATGAGAGGAGAAGTTCCCTTGTTGCGTCTCGGCAGGGAGACCGACTCATGGACGGCCCCGACACGTGCGGCGACCGCGAGCCCGGCGGCTCCCGGGGGCCCGGAAGCCCCCGCCCCCCCGGCCGCCCCCGACGGCCCGGCCGCATCCGAGGGGGAGGCCCCGTCCTGCGACCTCGTCACGGTCCCGGCTCGGCAGGGGCTGGAGGCCGTCGACATCCTCCGGCGCGGGGCCGACCACGACGCCGTCGGCCCGGTGCTGCACGACGGGGCCTGCGACACCCTCGGCTTCCTGGTCCCACCGGGCACCGCGGACGCCTGGGACGTACCGGGCAGCGCCTGCACGCGGACGGACGGCCGCCGGCTGCGCGTCCCGGCCGAGCCGCCCGCCTCCGGCGCCGGCTGGCTGCTCCCGCCCGCGGAGGACGCCCCGGTCACCGACCCCGACCTGCTGCGCGCCGCGCTCGCCCAGGCGGCCCGGATGATCGAGGCGGCCGACATCCGCCACTGAGCCCATAATGGCCTCACGGGCGGACCGCCTCCGCCGCTGCCGGTGACCCGGGCCCCGACCAGCGAGGATCAGCGAACGTGGCACGCCGAGGAACGCCGGCCGGGGGCGCGAGGAAGCAGAGCCGGCCCGAGCGCAGGGGCGGCCGGAGCGCGGGCCGGGCGGAGCGGGAGCCGGTCTCCCGTGCGGTCGGCGGCGGGCTCGCCGAGCTCATACCCGACCGGGAGCGCCCGGAGGGCTGGACGCTCCTCATCGACGGCGCACCCCAGTCCCACGTGGACCTCGCCGACCCCACGCACCTCTCGTTCGCCTACCAGCGCCGGCTCGGCCACGTCGTCGATCTCGTCGCACCGCCGCAGCAGCCGCTGCGCGTCCTGCATCTGGGCGGCGGCGCGTTCACCCTCGCCCGGTACGCCGCCGCGACGCGCCCCCGCACCACGCAGCAGATCGTCGAGGTCGACGCGCCCCTGGTCGCCCTCGTCCGCGACCGCCTCCCGCTGGACGCGCAGGCCCGTGTCCGGGTCCGGGCGACGGACGCCCGCGAAGGGCTCGGCAAGGTCCAGGACGGCTGGGCCGACCTCGTCATCGCCGACGTGTTCGACGGGGCCCGCACCCCCGCCCACCTCACCTCCGCGGAGTTCCTCACCGAGGTCCGCCGGGTCCTCAAGCCCGGTGGGAGCTACGCCGCCAACCTCGCCGACGGGCCCCCGCTCACGCATCTGCGCGGCCAGGTCGCCACCGCCGCAGCCGTCTTCCCCGAACTGGCGCTCGCCGCCGACCCGGTGGTGTGGCGGGGCCGCCGCTTCGGCAACGCCGTCCTGCTCGCCTCCGACCTGCCGCTCCCCGTCGCCGAGTTCACCCGCCGGGTGGCGAGCGACCCGCACCCCGGCCGAGTCGAACACGGCCGCGCGCTCACCGACTTCACCGGCGGGGCCGCCGTCGTCACGGACGCCTCCGCCAGGCCCTCCCCCGCGCCCCCGCCCTCCGTCTTCGAAGGCTCCTGAGGACGGGAGCACAGCGTGCAGGGGGGCATGCGCGCCCGGCCCCCTGCACGGTCTGCGCCCTACGGACCGACGACCTGCACCAGCGGCGGATGCCCGTTCCAGGTGCAGAACACCGAGTACGTCGCGCCGCCCGTGTCGCTGAAGTCGACCCGTGTCCAGGCGTCGTTCGTCCACACCCGCATCGACCAGCCCGGCTCCGGCGTCGCGGAGACCAGCTTCGCCGCGTCGGCCCCGAGCTCGAAGACGACCCGGCCGCCCGCGGTGCGGTAGCTCTTCACCTCGCCCGAACCCGTACGCGGCCGGGGCGTCCTGCTCGCCCTCGCCGGGGCGGTCGAGGGCGTACGGGAGGGGCGTGCGGCCGACGGCGACGGGCTCGCACGGGTCGCGCGCGGTGCTGGGGAGGGCGGCGGCGACGGGCGGTGCGTCGAGGAGGCGAGCGGCTGCTCTTCGCCCTGCCCGACGGGGGGCGGGGCCCCGGCCCCGGCCGAGACCGGCACGGCGCGCGGCGGGTCGTACGCCGTCCCCGCCATGACCGTGTGCACGCCCCACCACGACAGCGTGACCGCCGCGCCGGTGGCGAGCGACCACGCGAGCAGGTGTATCAGGGCGCGTCGCATCCGGGTCATCCTGCACCACCGGGGCCCGGACCGTCCCCCCGCCCCCAGCCGTCCCTCGCGGGCCTTCGAGGGGTTTCCGGCGGAGGCGGGACCGGTCCCGGCCGCATGGCGTACGGTGCCGCTCATGGCAAGTGTGCTCGTGGTCGAGGACGACCAGTTCGTGCGATCCGCCCTCATCCGGCACCTCACTGAGGCCTCCCACACCGTGCGCAGCGTGGGCACCGCGCTCGAAGCGCTGCGCGAGGTCGCGCACGGCCGCTTCGACGTGGTCGTCCTCGACCTCGGGCTGCCCGATCTGGACGGCCGCGAGGCGCTGAAGATGCTGCGCTCCATCACGGACGTGCCCGTGATCATCGCCACCGCGCGGGACGACGAGAGCGAGATCGTCCGGCTGCTCAACGACGGCGCGGACGACTACCTGACCAAGCCGTTCTCCGTCGAGCACCTCTCCGCCAGGATGGCCGCCGTGCTGCGCCGCTCGCGCGCCGCGGGCGGCGAGGCCCCGCCGCCCCGCGTCATCCGGGTCGGCGGGCTCGCCATCGACCCGCTGCGCCGCAGTGCGATCCTGGACGGCGTCGAACTGGCGCTGACGCGGCGGGAGTTCGACCTGCTGGCTTTTCTGGCGGGGCGGCCCGGCGTGGTCGTCGCCCGCAAGGAGCTGCTGGCCGAGGTCTGGCAGCAGTCCTACGGCGACGACCAGACCATCGACGTGCACCTGTCCTGGCTGCGCCGCAAGCTCGGCGAGACCGCCGCCCGCCCCCGCTACCTCCACACGCTGCGCGGTGTGGGCGTGAAACTCCAGCCGCCGGCCGACGCCCCGGTCGTCGGGCCGCCCGCATGAGATGGGCCCTGGTCAAGGTCTGTCTGGCCGTCACGGCCATGGTCGTGATCGCCTTCGCCGTGCCGCTCGGACTCGTCATCCGGGAGATGGCCAGCGACCGGGCGTTCTCCGACGCGGAACGCCAGGCCGCGACGATCGCCCCGACGCTCTCCATCACCACCGACCGCGCGGAGCTGACCCGCGCCGTCCTGTCCACGGAGCCGGGCGACCGGGGGCGGCTCGCGGTGCACGTCCCCGCCGCGGACCGGGCCGGCGGCGAGGCCCTGGCCATCGGCGTCCGGCGGGCCGAGGCCGAGGACGTGGCGACCGTGCGCGGAGCCGGGCGCGCCTCCATCACCGAGGTCCCCGGCGGCTCTGCGCTCCTCCAGCCGACCGCGCTGAGCACCGGGGACATCGCCGTCGTCGAGGTGTTCGTCCCCGAGGGCGAGGCGTCCAACGGGGTCGCCACCGCCTGGCTCGTGCTGGCGGGCGTCGGCGTCGCCCTCGTCGTCGGCTCGGTCGCGGTCGCCGACCGGCTCGGCGTGCGGATGGTGCGGCCGGCCCAGCGGCTCGCGGGCGCCGCTCACGACCTGGGGGAGGGCCGGCTCGGCGTCCGGGTCCCCGAGGAGGGGCCCAGGGAACTGCGCTCCGCCGCCGCCGCGTTCAACTCCATGGCCGACCAGGTCGTCCGGCTCCTGGCCAACGAGCGGGAGCTGGCCGCCGACCTGTCGCACCGGCTGCGCACCCCGCTCACCGTGCTGCGGCTCAACGCGGCTTCGCTCGGTGAGGGGCCGGCCGCAGAGCAGACCCGGGCCGCGGTCCAGCAGTTGGAGCACGAGGTCGACACGATCATCCGCACCGCCCGCGAGCAGCGTCCGCAGACCCAGGGCGTGCACACGGGCGCGGGAGCGGGCTGCGACGCCTCCGAGGTGATCCGCGAGCGCATGGGCTTCTGGTCGGCGCTGGCCGAGGACGAGGGGCGCGAGGTGCGGCTCGCGGGGGTGGACCGTAGGGTACACACCCCCGTGTCCCGGCCCGAACTGGCGGCCGCCCTGGACGCGTTGCTCGGCAACGTCTTCCGGCACACCCCCGAGGGCACCGCCTTCGCCGTGGACGTCCACCACAGCGGCGAGGCGGTCATCGTGCTCGTCTCCGACGCGGGCCCGGGGATAGAGGACCCCGAGGCGGCCCTGGCCCGCGGCGCCGGGGGACGTGACGGGGCGGGCGGGACGGTCGGCTCCACCGGGCTCGGCCTCGACATCGTGCGCCGGGTCGCCGAATCGACCGGCGGCGACCTGCGGGTCGGCCGGTCCGTCCTCGGCGGCGCGGAGGTCCGCGTCTGGATCGGGCTGCACGGCAGCCGCCCCGAACACGGCGGGCGGGGGCACGGTCGCCGGGGCGGGCGGCAGCGACGCGGGGCCTTCCGCGCCAAGAGCGGCGCCGGGTCCCGCCCGTAGCCGCGCGGACACCCCTTAACCCCGGCCCAGGCGTTCCTTAAGCGCGCCATAAGAACGGCGGCCCCTGCCCCGGACGTGCCTTTTGCCCGTTCCGCAGCCGCTAGCGTGCTCACGTGTCCTGCTGTCGCGGGGCACGGAGCACCGCCCTTCCCCCCACGGGCCCCCCACCCGCGCACCCCGGCCGCCCCCCCTCCGGCCGGGGTGCGCACACCGTCCGGGTCGGCTTCCCTCGTCCCGCCCCGCGCACCGGGACCGCGGTCGCCGGGCAAAGGTGGCACAGGGGTGAAATCGGCGACCCCGGGGCGACCCGGCGCCTCCGCGCGACCGGGCCGTCACCGGCCGGACCCCCGTTCACCTTCCGATGGATGGGCGGCCCGAACTCCCGTACATGACGCCCAGGACATCCCTCGGCAACGGAATCGTCTTCAACTCTTGACACCCACCCCCTGGAGGCAGCAACCTTCCGGCATCGGCGCATGGGAGCGCTCCCACTTCCACGGGAGGGGATCTCGCGCGCTTCCTCTTCCGTACGTCCGACGTTCTCCGCCCCGCCTCCCCGGCCCTGCGGACAGCGCCGGGCCCCCGCCGGAACCACCGGAACCACCCCGGAACAAGGAGCAGTGGAATGCGCATCACCCGCCAAGTCGCCGGTCGACGCCGTAGAACCGCGATCACGGCCACCACGGGCCTCACGGCCGCCGCCCTCCTCCTCACCGGATGCGGCGGCTCGTCCGACTCCGACAAGGGGGCCGACGCGGACGGCAACATCACCCTGACCGTCGCCGACTTCGGGCAGTTCGGGTACAAGGAGGCCGGACTCTTCGAGAAGTACCACGAGCTGAACCCGAAGATCACGGTGAAGGAGGACACCACCGCGGAGGAGAAGAACTACTACCCGAAGCTCCTTCAGCAGCTGAACTCCGGCAGCGGTCTCGCCGACGTCCAGGGCATCGAGGTCGGCCGGATCAAGGAGATCGTCGACACCAAGGCGGACTCCTTCGCCGACCTCAGCAAGGAGATCGACACCGACGCGTGGGTCTCGTGGAAGGCGAAGCAGGCCACGACCCCCGACGGCGAGGTGATCGGCGCGGGCACCGACATCGGCCCGATGTCCCTCTGCTACAACCGCGAGCTGTTCGAGAAGGCCGGGCTGCCCACCGACCGCGCCGAGGTCGCGAAGCGGACCGAGGGCGGCTGGGAGGACTTCATCGCGCTCGGCGAGGAGTACAAGAAGAAGGCGCCGGAGGGCACCTACTTCATGGACTCCGCCAGCGCCATGTTCAACGCCGTGGTCAGCTCCAGCCCCGAGCAGTACTACGACGAGAGCGGCGAGCCGATCTACCGGGACAGCGCCTCCGTCAAGAAGGGCTGGAACCTCGCCGCGGAGGCCGCGTCCAAGAAGCTGACGCAGGGCCTGGCCCAGTTCGAGGACCAGTGGCAGGCGGCCCTGCGCAAGAGCACCGTCGCCACGGTCGTCTGCCCGGCCTGGATGGCCGGCCAGATCTCCACCTACGCCGGTGACGCCAACAAGGGCAAGTGGGACATCACCAGCGCCCCCGGCAACACCTCCGCCAACTGGGGCGGCTCGTTCCTCGCCGTCCCGAAGTCCGGCGACAACGTCGACGAGGCCATCAAGCTCGTCAAGTGGCTGACCGCGCCGGAGCAGCAGGCCGCCGTCTTCAAGGCGATCGGGGTCTTCCCCTCCAACCAGGGCTCCTACGAGCTGCCCGACGTGAAGAACGCGACGCTGCCGTACTTCAACGACGCCCCCATCGGCCAGATCTACGCCGACGGCGCCAAGTCCATCCCCGAGGCGGTCCTCGGCCCGAAGGACGGCGTGATCAAGGACTCCTTCTCCACCCAGATCAACAACATGGAACAGCGCGGGACCGACCCCGACGAAGCCTGGGACGCCGCCGTGCGGACGATCGACAAGGCGATCGGCTGACCCCGGCGCCGGGGCGGGCGCCGGCCGCCGGCCC
>NZ_JBBBEN010000103.1:229531-300608 GCF_037137275.1 Streptomyces pratensis
GCCCCGCCCGGCCGCCCGCCCCGGCCGGCCCCTCCGCGGGCCCGGCCGCCCGATCACCCAGCAGCCCCGGCCACCCGTCGGCGCCCCCAGGGAAGGACTCCCGCCCGTGGCAACCTCGACCCCCACCCGGGACGCGTACGCATCGCCGCCCCCTGACCCGCAGAAGGAACAGGCCGCCGAGCGGCGGCAGTTGTGGCGCAGCCGGCTGTGGCGGTTCGACGACAAGGCGTCCCCGTACGCCTACATCGCGCCGTTCTTCCTCGTCTTCGGCGCGTTCGGGCTCTATCCGCTCCTCTACACCGGCTGGATCGCCCTGCACCGGGTCGAGATGACCGGCCTCGACACCATGGAATGGGTCGGCTGGGAGAACTTCGACAAGATCCTGCACGACCCCGAGTTCTGGACCTCGGTCAGCAACACCTTCCTGATCGGTGTCATATCGACGGTCCCTCAGCTCCTGGTCGCCCTCGGCCTGGCCCATCTGCTCAACTACAAGCTGCGCGCCAGCACGTTCTGGCGGACCATCATCCTGACCCCGTACGCGACCTCCGTCGCCTCGGCCGCCCTCGTCTTCGCCCTGGTCTTCCGGGCCGACGGCGGGCTGCTGAACTGGGCGCTCTCCCTGGTCGGCTTCGACCCGACCAACTGGGCGAACGGGCACTGGACGTCGAAGATCGCCATCGCCGTCATCGTCATCTGGCGCTGGACCGGCTACAACGCGCTGATCTACCTCGCGGCCATGCAGGCCGTGCCCAACGACCTCTACGAAGCCGCCTCGTTGGACGGCGCGTCGCGCTGGCAGCAGTTCCGCAAGGTCACCATCCCCTCGCTGCGGCCGACGATCCTGTTCACCATCGTCATCTCCACCATCGGGTCCATGCAGTTGTTCGGCGAACCGCTGCTGCTGGAGGGCGGGTCGCTCGGCGCCACCGGCGGCAACGAGAACCAGTACGAGACGCTCAGCATCTACCTCTACAACTACGGCTGGAACCTCGGACACCTCGGCCCCGCCGCCGCCGTGGCCTGGGCGATGCTGGCCCTCCTCCTCCTCATCGCCGCGGCCAACTGGTTCATCGGCCGCTTCGTCCGCACGTCCGCGGCCCGACCGGGAGCGCACCGATGACCATGACCAGCCCCACCTCCGCCCCGGTGAAGCGCGCGCCGTCCCCGAACCGAGGCCCCGACCCGCAGCGCCCGAGCCGCTTCCGGATGGGCGCCGGCCAGCAGATGAAGGGCGGCCCCTTCGCCTACCTGGCGCTCGCCGTCGTCGGTTTCGGCTCCCTGCTGCCGCTGTACTGGACCCTGGTCGCGGCGTCCCGCACCCAGGACGAAGTCCTCGCCTCCACCCCGCCGTTCCTGCCGGGCGGCAAGCTGCTGGAGAACCTCGCCACCGCCTGGGAGCAGGCCAACCTGGGCAAGGCGATCGTCAACAGCATCATCGTCTCGTCCTCCATCACGGCCGCGACGCTGTTCTTCTGCACCCTCGCCGGGTACGCCTTCGCCAAGATGCGCTTCCGGGGGCGCGGTTGGCTGATGACCGCGGTCATCGCCACGCTGACGATCCCGCCGCAGCTCAGCGTCGTACCGCTGTTCATGATGATGTCCGGCCTCGGCTGGGGCGGACAGCTCGAATCCGTGATCTTCCCGACGCTGGTCAGCGCCTTCGGCGTGTTCTTCATGCGGCAGTACCTGATCGAGGCGCTGCCGTACGAGCTCATCGAGGCCGCCAAGATCGACGGCGCGAACAACTTCCGCATCGTGATCAGCGTGGTGCTGCCGGTGGCCCGCCCCGCGATGATGGTGCTCGGCATGCTCACCTTCGTCCAGGCGTGGAACGACTTCTTCTGGCCCTACCTCGCCCTGAACCAGCAGAACCCCACCCTCCAGGTGGCCCTCGGCCAGCTCAGCGCCTCGTACACCCCCGACCAGTCCATCGTCATGGCAGGCGCGCTGATCAGCACGCTGCCGCTGTTGGCGGTGTTCGTGCTCTTCGGCAAGAAGATCGTCGGCGGGATCATGTCCGGGGCGGTCAAGGGCTGACCGCCCCGCCCCGCCTTCCTTCCCCCCTCAACACCCATGGGAGCGCTCCCGTATGACTGCCGTACGCCCTGACCTCGCCCCGCAGCAGGCCGTCCCTGCCACCGCGTCCTTCCCGGCCGGATTCCTCTGGGGCGCCGCCACCGCCGCCTACCAGGTGGAGGGCGCCGCCACAGAGAACGGCCGTACCCCCTCCATCTGGGACACCTTCAGCCATACGCCCGGCAAGGTCCTCGGCGGTGACACCGGAGACGTCGCCGCCGACCACGTCCACCGCTACCGCGACGACGTCGCGCTGATGAAGCGCCTCGGACTGAAGGCGTACCGCTTCTCCGTCTCCTGGTCCCGCGTCCAGCCCACCGGCCGAGGCCCCGCCGTCGAACGCGGCCTGGACTTCTACCGCAACCTCGTCGACGAGCTGCTGGCCGCCGGCATCACCCCCGTCGCCACGCTCTACCACTGGGACCTCCCGCAGGACCTGGAGGACGCGGGCGGCTGGCCCGAGCGCGCCACCGCCGAGCGGTTCGGGGACTACGCCGCCATCGTGGCGCGGGCCCTCGGCGACCGGGTCGGGATGTGGACCACGCTCAACGAGCCCTGGTGCTCGGCGTTCCTCGGATACGGCTCCGGCGTCCACGCCCCCGGCCGCACCGAGCCGGCCGCCGCGCTGCGCGCCGCCCACCACCTCAACCTCGCCCACGGCCGGGCGACCGAGGCGCTGCGCGCGAACCTTCCCGCCGCCGCGCAGACCTCGGTCACCCTCAACCTCCACCAGGTCCGCCCGCTCACCGACAGCGCGGGGGACGCGGACGCCGCCCGGCGGATCGACGCGGTGGGCAACCGGATCTTCACCGGCCCGATGCTGGACGGCGTCTACCCGGCCGACCTGCTGGCCGACACCGAGCGCCTGGTGAACTGGTCCGAGCTGGTCCGCGACGACGACCTCGCCTCGATCTCCGCCCCGATGGACGTGCTCGGCATCAATTACTACACGCCCACCATCGTCTCCACCCCCGCCGACGGCGCCGGGGACACCCGCAACGACGGCCACGGCAGCAGCGACCACTCCCCGTGGCCCGGCTCCGAGCACGTGGCCTTCCACCTCGCAGAGGGCCGGCCGGTGACCGCGATGAACTGGTCCGTCAAGCCCGAGGGCCTCTACGACCTCCTCATGGACGTCTCCCGCGCGCACCCGCACCTCCCGCTGATGGTCACGGAGAACGGCGCCGCGTTCGAGGACGCCCCGGACGCGGAGGGCCGGGTCCACGACCCCGATCGGATCGCCTATCTGCACGGCCACCTGGACGCGGTGCGCCGGGCCGCGGCCGACGGAGCCGACGTGCGCGGCTACTTCCTCTGGTCCCTGATGGACAACTTCGAGTGGGGTTACGGCTACTCCAAGCGTTTCGGCGCGGTGTACGTCGACTACGAGACCCAGCGCCGTACGCCGAAGTCCAGCGCCCACTGGTACAGCGAGGTGATCGCCCGCCACGCGCTGCCGCCGGAGGCCGCTCCGGGCGCCTGAGGCGCCGAGCCGTGGAGCCCGGAAGCCGCCGAGGTTCCACGGCCGACCGCCCCTCCCCCTGGGAGCGCTCCCACCTGCGCTCGGGTACGCTCGCCGGGGTGATCCATCCAGGACTTGGATTGACGTTACGGCTGTGAGAAATTGACCCGGAACGGGGAGGCAGCCATGGCGGCAGCGCGAGTACGGAGCGGCGGGCGGCCCACGCTCGAAGAGGTGGCGGCGCGGGCCGGTGTCGGCCGGGGCACCGCCTCGCGGGTCATCAACGGCTCGCCCCGGGTCAGCGAGGCGACCCGGGAGGCGGTCGAGGCGGCCGTCGCCGAGCTGGGGTACGTCCCCAACCGGGCTGCCCGCGCCCTCGCCGGGAACCGCACCGACGCGATCGCGCTGGTGGTGCCGGAACCGGAGACGCGCTTCTTCGCCGAGCCGTACTTCTCCGCGATCGTGCGCGGGGTCGGCGCGGCCCTGGCCGACACCGAGATGCAGTTGCTCCTGACCCTCGTCGGCAGCGACCGCGAGCGCCGCCGCCTCGCCCAGTACCTCACCGCCCACCGCGTCGACGGCGTCCTCCTGGTCGCCGTGCACGCCGACGACCCGCTGCCCGAACTGCTGGGGCAGCTGGGCATGCCGTGCGTGATCAGCGGTGCTCGGCACGCGGCCGAACCGCTTGCGTCGGTCGACTCCGACAACTTCGACGGGGCGCGGGCCGCCGTCGAGCACCTGGCCTCCCGGGGACGCCGCCAGGTGGCCACCATCACCGGCCGCCTGGAGGTCTACGGGGCCCAGCGCCGCCTCGACGGCTACCGCGCGGCCGTCTCCGCCGCGGGGCTGGCCCCGGACGAACGACTCATCGCGCCCGCCGACTTCACGGAGGAGGGCGGCGCGCGGGCGATGCGCCGGCTCCTGGAGCGCCGCCCCGCCCTCGACGCGGTCTTCGCGGCCTCCGACGTCATGGCCGCCGGCGCCCGCCAGGTCCTGCGCGAGGCGGGCCGGCGCATCCCCGAGGACGTGGCCCTGATCGGCTTCGACGACTCGGCGGTCGCCCGCCACATGCACCCGGCCCTCACCAGCGTCCGCCAGCCCATCGAGGAGATGGGCCAGCGCATGGCGGAGCTCCTGCTGGACGAGATCGCGGGGCGCGCTCCGGACGCCGAGAGCCCGACGGTCGTCCTGCCGACGGAGCTGGTGGTGCGCGACTCGTCGTGAGGCGCGAGGCGCGAGGGGAGGCGGGAGGCGTGAGTCGCGAGGCGGGGCGTGCGCCGGTGGCCGGGGCTCGTGCTGGGCCGAGGGCGTGCACCTGTGGTGCGCGGGGCTCGTGATGCGATAGGGGCGCGCACCCCTGCCCGCCTGAGTCCTTCCGTCGCCCAACGCCTGCCATTGGTATGGACATGACCATGGGACGGGTCTAGCCTCCTTCTTGGTCTAGACCAAGTGTGACGAGCCGTCGCACACGGTCCGTCTGTCCGCACGCTCCCCCCACTCCAGGAGCCCCCATGCGCAGAAAGATCTCCTCCTTACTCCTCGGCCTCGGCATCGCCGGGGTCTCCCTGCTCGCCACGTCCGGCAGCGCGCAGAGCCACGGATACACCGACGCGCCCGTCAGCCGTCAACAGCTCTGCGGCCAAGGGACCGTCCGCGACTGCGGGCAGATCCAGTGGGAGCCGCCCAGCGTCGAAGGCCCCAAGGGCTTCCCGGCGCGCGGCCCCCGCGACGGCCTGATCTGCGCCGGCGGCAACCAGCGGTTCGCGGAACTGGACGACCCGCGCGGCGGCGCCTGGCCCGCCTCCTCCGTGAACGCCGGAGCGAGCCACACCTTCCGCTGGCGGATCACCGCCCGGCACGCCACCACCGACTTCCGGTACTACGTCACCAGGGACGGCTACGACCCCGCGCGGCCGCTCACCCGTGCCGACCTGGACCCGCAGCCCTTCCTCACGGTGCCGTTCGGAGGCCGGCGCCCCGACTCCACGGTGACCCACGCGGGCATCCTGCCGCAGAAATCGGGCAAGCACCTGATCCTGGGCGTCTGGACCGTCGCGGACACGGGCAACGCGTTCTACGCCTGCTCCGACGTGAGGTTCTGACCGGCCCGCCGCCGGGAGCGCCGCGTGGCGGAGAGCCGCGCCGGCCCGTGGGCGCCCGACGGGACGCGCCGGCCGGCGGAACGCGCCGTCCGTCGGGCTCAGGCGGGGGCCGTGCGGCCGATGCCCGCATGCTTCGTCCGGGCGATCGCGGTGGTGCGGCGCCACGGTCGCCCGCGGGGCTCCGCTTATGGTCCGCCCCATGAACCGAGCGAGCTTGACGATCGTGACCGCCTGCGGCCTCTGCCTGGCGGCCGCCACCCCCGCTTTCGGCGACTACTCGGGCAATCCGCTGGCGGGCAGCAACGGGTTCGGGGTGGTCGTCGAGGGCGACGCCACCCTGGGCAGTACGGAGACCGAGGGGGCCGTCGCCCTCGGCGGCGATCTGACCATCGGCCCCGGCTACAACGTGGGCCTGAACACCCCCGGGAGCTTCGTCGCTCCCGGTGACACCGTTGCGACCACTCTCCTGGTGGGCGGGCGGGTCGACTGGGCCGACAGCTCGCAACAGGGAGTGCTGCGGGTCCTCAGCGGCGGTCTCCTGAAGATCGGCGACCCCACCGGCAGCGACGCCCTGACCGTGGACTCCAACGGGGCCCAGGTCAACACCCGTGAAGTGGTCGAGGGCTCTGGGTACGACTCCACGCCCCGCATCGAGACGACAGCCCGCCAGCCGGAGGCCAACGTCCACCAGAGCGGCCTCATGGGCTTCACCACGCTCTTCGCGGCCTACCGGGAGCGTTCCGCGGACCTCGCCACCTGCCCCGCCGACGTCCTCCTCCGCGACGATCAGGGCGATCCGCTGCCCGACCAGGACGACATCCCGGCGGGCGCCCGGGCGCACGTCGCCCTGGCCGAGGGGCAGACGAACGTCCTGAACATCACCGGAGGCAACCTGAACAACCTCGGCGAGCTGGACTTCGACGACCAGCCCACCGCCGCCACCCCGCTGGTGATCAACGTGGACACCACCGGCACCGCAGGGGTCTACTCCTGGAGCATCCCGCAACTGGCAGGGGTCTCCGGCGACCAGGCCCCGTACATCCTGTGGAACTTCCCCGACGCCACGGAGATCACGATCACCGACGGCGACTCCCTGGAAGGAACGATCTACGCCCCGCGCGCCGAGGTCACCGACCTCGATCCGTCGAACCTCGAAGGACAGGTCATCGCCAGGGAACTGGTCGCGGGACCGCTGACCGACGGCGGCTTCGGCGCGGTCAACGCCGGCGAGATCCACGAGTTCCCCTTCGACGCGGACCTCGCGTGCACGTCCGACCCGACGCCGACGCCGACCCCGACGCCGACGCCGACCCCGACCCCGACGCCGACCCCGACGCCGACGGAACCCACCCCCAGTCCGACCCCGACCTCCGGGCACCCGAGCCCGGCGCCTTCCGACGCGTACGGATACGGATACGGTGACGGCGGCTCGCCCGGCGACTACGAGAAGCTGGCGGCCGAGGGGCCGTCGGGCATGGGCTTCCTCGTGGGCGGGGCGCTGCTGGCGGCTCTCGGCGGACTGGGCCTGCGGCTCCACAGGCGTCCGCGCCGCTGACGCGGGCCGCCGTGCGCCCGCCACCGGCAGGCCCCGGCCCGGCCCGGACGCCGACCGGCCGGCCGCGCAGGGCGTTGATCCGAGCGGGCTCCCGTAGACCCCGCGCTCCCACGGGCGGACGGTGCCGGTGGGCGCCCCGGCGCTCCGCCCCGGCTCCCGCCCGCCCCGGGGAAAGCAGAAGGGCCCCGGTCCGAAGACCGGGGCCCTTCTCTCAGGGTGAGTAACGGGACTTGAACCCGCGACATCCTGGACCACAACCAGGTGCTCTGCCAGCTGAGCTATACCCACCATGTCGTCCGGTCGTTTCCGACCGGCCGAGAAAAAGTGTACAGGGTCCGGGAGGGTGCTCGCGCCCCCGTTCCCCAGGGTCGGCCCACAGGCACTTCCGCGTCCGTGACCAGCGCGTTCCTACGGTGTGGCCGGGACCACGTGGCGCGCCGCGAGCTCCTTGGCGCGCTCCGAGTCCGGGCCGGGCTGCGGGACGAAGACCGCTTCCCGGTAGTAGCGCAGCTCCGCGATGGATTCGCGGATGTCCGCCAGCGCCCGGTGGTTGCCGCTCTTCTCCGGGCTGTTGTAGTACGCCCGGGGATACCAGCGGCGGGCCAGCTCCTTGACCGAGGACACGTCCACGATCCGGTAGTGGAGGTAGCCCTCCAGCTTCTGCATGTCCCGCGCCAGGAAACCGCGGTCGGTGCCGACCGAGTTCCCGCAGAGCGGGGCCTTGCCCGGCTCCTTCACGTGCCGGCGGACATAGGCCAGGACCTCCTCCTCCGCGTCGGCCAGGGTGGCGCCCCCGGCCAGCTCGTCGAGGAGGCCCGAGGCGGTGTGCATCTGCCGCACCACCTCGGGCATGGTCTCCAGGGCCGCGTCCGGCGGGCGGATCACGATGTCCACCCCTTCGCCGAGCACGTTCAGCTCCGAGTCGGTGACCAGGGCGGCCACCTCGATGAGTGCGTCGTCCGTCAACGAGAGCCCGGTCATCTCGCAGTCGATCCACACCATGCGGTCGTTCATGGGCCCCACCCTACGGGGCGCTCCGCTGCCCCGGCAGGCTCGGGCGTCCGGGGGCGTAGGCCTCAGGTCCCGACATCGCGTGCTCGCCGTGGCCCACCCCGGCCGCCACCGCGACGGGCGCGGAAGGAGCCTGGACGCCTCTGCGCCCGGACGGCGAGCCCTGGCTGGGCACCATCGTCTCGACCACCGTGGCGGCGCTCTCCGCCACCCCCTGCGGACGACGGGCCCGGTAGGCGGCCCGGTACGCGGCGGGGGAGGAGCCGAGCTGGCGGCGGAAGTGCCCGCGCAGCGCGACCGGCGAGCGGAAGCCGCAGCGGCCGGCGACCTCGTCGACCGAGTAGTCGGAGGTCTCCAGCAGCCTCTGCGCCTGAAGCACCCGCTGGGTGATCAGCCACTGCAACGGCGCGCTGCCGGTGAGCGAGCGGAACCTGCGGTCGAAGGTCCGCCTGCTCATGTAGGCCCGTGCGGCGAGCGTCTCCACGTCGAACTGCTCGTGCAGATGCTCCAGGGCCCAGGCCACGACCTCGGCGAGCGGGTCGGACCCGATCTCCTCCGGTAAAGACCTGTCCAGGTAGCGCTCCTGTCCGCCACTGCGCCGCGGCGGTACGACGAGCCGGCGGGCGAGCGCCCCCGCGGCCTCGGTGCCGTGGTCGGTACGGACTATATGGAGGCACAGATCGATGCCCGCGGCCGTGCCGGCGGAGGTGAGCACATCGCCGTCGTCGACGAACAGCTCCCGCGGATCGACGTGCACCGACGGATAGCGCTTGGCCAGCGTCGGCGCGTACATCCAGTGCGTGGTGGCCGGCCGGCCGTCCAGCAGGCCCGCGGCCGCGAGCACGAAGGCTCCCGTGCACAGGCCGACGATGCGGGCGCCCTCCTCATGGGCCCGGCGCAGCGCTTCCAGCGCCTCTGCGGGCGGCGGCGAGGTGATCGACCGCCAGGCGGGCACCACCACGGTGCCGGCCCTGCTGATCGCCTCCAGGCCGTACGGCGCGGTGAGTTCGAGCCCGCCGGTGGTGCGCAGCGGTCCTTCCTCGCCGCCGCAGACCAGCAGGCGGTAGCGGGGCACTCCCGCGTCCTGCCGGTCGATTCCGAAAACGGAGAGCGGAATGGAGCTCTCGAAGATAGGGCCGCCGCTGAACAGCAGCACGGCAACGACTTCCCGGCGTCGCCGCCCGGTCAGCTTGCGTGCGGCCTCCGTCGCGACGGCGGAGTCCTGGCTCATGACGCTAAGCCCCCCTCGGTGTTCGCGTCTCCCTGGTCCTTACGGGCCTGTCGCTCCTGCACGTTTCCCCTCGGTGTCGCACGTGTCCCCAGTCTCCGATTTCCAAGATCGAATCTACTGCGTCGCGTGGTCCCGCCGTGACACCTTCCCCCACCGGCGCTATGTCGATAAGGAAACGTGGCGTGAAGCGTTCGATCACGAAGCGTTCCACCCGCGAAGCGCCCAGGGAAGTGCCCTTCACGAACGTGGCCCGTCCGCGTCGGGTGAAAGCGTACCGTGCGGTCTCTTCCTGCCTGGTGGGCGGTGGGTTCACCGGCCGTCCGGGGAGGGGGCGGACCACTCGGTGAAGTTGGCTGAAAACTACTGGTTGTGCGCGGGGAATCCCGTCACGCCCGGCGCACAACCGCTGCCTGAGGGCCACGCCGGTGCGCTCCCTCGGCTCCCTGAGGCCTGGCGGGTTCGGGCCGCGGAAGGGGGATGTGGCGGGTGGTCACGGCCCGCACGTGCCCGGCGGTCACAGCGTCCGCGTGTCCGGCCGATGCGCCGTGGGGCCCGAGAATCGGCGGTGCGGACCGCTCGTGGCGGACGGGTCGGCGGGCCGTTCCGCCCGCCGCTCCGCACGTCGCCGCCGTGCTCGAATCGGGCGTCGGCCGCGCGGGGGTCCGAGAAGTGCCGCCGCCAAGAGTGCGGCCCGATGTCGACGTGGCCAACGGAGACCGGGTGAGGGGCTTCCCGCAGTCTGCTCGAAGTGGCCGCGGACCCTCGCGGAAAACAGGGCGGCGGTCGGGGTTTTCGGCTCCCGGAGCCCGTGTACGGCACAACCGGCATTGCCATCCCGGACAGTCTCGGGCATGCTCCCTCCAACGTCGCGCGCGCTTTTGCGGGGGTCTGGGCAGGGGAGGCGTCACGCCGTACCCTTGGGGGTATGGGGTTGGGAAGATGATTCCCGGACAGAGCTACGCCACCAGCTGATGCACCTCTCGAAACCGCTCCCTCCTCACGAGGACTCCTTTCGCCGAGACACCGATGGCCGGTCACGAAATCCCTGAACCCAAGGACCGCAAGCAGGTAGCCGACCCAGGGTCGGTGCCGCGGACGGTCGAAGAGGCACGCCACGCGTGCGATCCCGCCTTCCGGCACGGAGTGGTGGTCGGTTTCGACGGCTCCACGTCCAGTGAGCGGGCCCTCGCCTACGCCATCGGCATGGCCGGCCGGTCGGGATCGAGTCTGATCATCGTCCACGTCGCCAACCGGCTGCCGACCACGGTCTGGGCGGGCTGCGAGCCCCCCGTCTTCGTCGACGTCCCCGATCACCGCACCGAGGTCCTCGGGCTGGAGCTCGCCTGCGCGGACTATCTCTCCGACGTGCCCTGGGTGCTGGTGGAGCGCGGTGGCGACATCTGCCACGAACTGGAGGAGGTCGGCCGGGAGTACGCCGCCGACGCCATCGTCGTGGGCTCCACGCACGGCCTCGTCGGCCGGATCTTCGGCTCCGTGTCCGGCAGGCTTGCCCGCCGGGCGCAGCGCCCCGTCGTCGTCATTCCCTGAGAGCCGGTCAGCAGCGCGTGGGGCGGCCCCGCGCCGTACGCACAGGGCCCCGCACCGTCGGGGACGGCGCGGGGCCCACAGGCGGGCGCGAGGGCGACTACTCCACCGTGACGGACTTCGCCAGGTTGCGCGGCTTGTCGATGTCGCGGCCCATGGCGAGAGCCGTGTGGTACGCGAAGAGCTGGAGCGGGATGCCGAGGAGGATCGGGTCCAGTTCGTTCTCGTTCTTCGGCACGACGACGGTGTGGTCGGCCGTCTCCTGGACCTGGTGGCCGACCGCGAGAATGCGGCCGCTGCGGGCCTTGATCTCCTCCATCGCGGCGCGGTTCTTCTCCAGCAGGTCGTCGTCCGGCACGATCGCCACGGTCGGCATCGCCGGCTCGATCAACGCGAGCGGGCCGTGCTTCAGCTCGGAGGCCGGGTAGGCCTCGGCGTGGATGTACGAGACCTCCTTCAGCTTCAGGGAGGCCTCGCGGGCCACCGGATAGCCGCGCACCCGGCCGATGAACATCATCGACCTGGCGTCCGCGTACTTTGCGGCCAGCCGCTTGATCTCGTCCTCGCCGGCCAGGATCTCGCTGATCTGCGCGGGCAGCTTCCGCAGCCCCTCGATGATCCGCTTGCCGTCGGCGACCGACAGGTCCCGAATCCGGCCCAGGTGCAGCGCGAGCAGCGCGAAGGCGACCACGGTGTTGGTGAAGCACTTGGTGGAGACCACGCAGACCTCCGGTCCCGCGTGGACGTACATCCCGCCGTCGGCCTCGCGGGCGATGGCGGAACCGACCACGTTGACCACGCCCAGCACGCGGGCGCCCTTGCGCTTGAGCTCCTGGACGGCGGCCAGCACGTCGTACGTCTCGCCCGACTGGGAGACCGCGATGTACAGCGTGTCGGGGTCCACGACCGGGTTGCGGTAGCGGAACTCGGAGGCCGGCTCGGCGTCGGCGGGGATGCGGGCCAGCTCCTCGATCAGCTGGGCGCCGATCTGGCCCGCGTGGTACGAGGTGCCGCAGCCGAGGATCTTGATCCGGCGCACCCCGCGCGCCTCGCGGGCGTCCAGGTTGAGCCCGCCCAGGTGGACGGTGGAGAACCGGTCGTCGATCCGGCCGCGCAGCACCCGGTCCACGGCGTCGGCCTGCTCGGAGATCTCCTTGTGCATGTAGGTGTCGTGGCCGCCCATGTCGTAGGACTCGGCCTCCCACTCCACGGTGGTCGGCGTGGCCGTCGTGGTCGAGCCCTCCGTCGTGTACGTACGGAAGTCGTCGGCCTTCAGGGTGGCCATCTCGCCGTCGTCGAGGGTGACGACCTGGCGGGTGTGGGCGACCAGGGCGGCGACGTCGGAGGCGACGAACATCTCCTTCTCGCCGATGCCGAGCACGACCGGGGAGCCGTTGCGGGCGACCACGATGCGGTCGTTGAAGTCGGCGTGCATCACGGCGATGCCGTAGGTGCCCTCGACCGAGCGCAGCGCCTCGCGGACCTTCTCCTCCAGGGTCTCGGCCTGGGCGCGGGCGATCAGGTGGACCAGCACCTCGGTGTCGGTCTCCGAGAGGAAGACGATGCCGTCCGCGGTGAGCTTGGCGCGCAGCTCGGAGGCGTTGTCGATGATGCCGTTGTGGACGACGGCGACCTTGTTCTCCGCGTCCAGGTGGGGGTGGGCGTTCTCGTCGCTGGGGGCGCCGTGGGTGGCCCAGCGGGTGTGCGCGATGCCGGTGGTGCCGGCGAAGCGCTTGGGCACCTTCGCCTCCAGCTCGCGGACGCGGCCCTTGGCCTTGACCATCCTCAGCGCGCCCGGCCTGCCCGCCGGCGCCTTGCCGGTGATGACGATGCCCGCGGAGTCGTACCCCCGGTACTCCAGCCGCTGCAGGCCCTCCAGCAGCAGCGGAGCCACGTCGCGCTTCCCGATGTATCCGACGATTCCGCACATGGATTTCTCTGCCCCTCCATCGACGTACACGTAGGTGTTCGGCGCCCCGCACCCGGGCGCCCGGCACTCAGCCGTAGACGATGCGGCGCAGCTGCCGGAGCGAGAGCTCCGGAGGCGCCACCGCGCGGTGCGGCAGCTCGGCCGCGATCCGCTCGAAGATCTCCGTGTTGACCAGCCCGCCGGACCGCAGCTCGCGGTGGCGTCGCCGGACGAAGTCGTCGGTGCTCTCGTCGAAGTACGCCAGCACGTCGAGGATCACCCGGGCCGCCTCGCCGCGCTGGAGCGCGGTGGAGCGTACGAGGTGATCGATGAGGTCGTCATGCGACGAGCGGCGTTCCAGCACGCGTCGATATTGCTTGCCCAAGCGCTCTTGCGCAAGAAATCTGCCCGATATCGGGCAGGACTGCTCGGGAAGTACGGCCTGGGCGGGTCAGAGGCTGCGCAGCACGGCCTGCTTCGCGGTGCTGAACTCGTCGTCGGTGAGAACCCCGGCCCGGTGCAGCTCGCCCAGCTCCCGCAGGCGGCGCAGCAGGACGTCGTGATCGTCCGCGGCGGGCGTGATCGCTCCGGAGGCCTTGGAGAGGGCCGGGGCCCCGGCGGGCGGGTCCACGGCCGGGCGGGCCTCCGGCAGCCGTGCCAGCACCGCGGCCGCCACGAGGACCGCGGTGTACTCCTTCTTGGACATCCCCCACAGCTCCAGGGAGTACGGGTCGTACTTCGGCAGGGCCGACACCGGGCCGTCGGCCGGCTCGAAGCGCAGGTAGCCGTACTCCATGCCGAGCGCGGGCAGCCAGCGCACCCCCGCGATCCGCGACACCGGGATGGCCGAGGGGCCCGCCGTGGTCTTGGCCTCCTCCGTCTTCCAGTTCCAGGTCAGCCGGACCGTCTCGCCGTCGAAGGACGCCGTGCCGTCGCCGCCCCCGCCGGAGACCGGCACCGCGGGCCCGGGCAGCAGGAAGCCGTCCGCCGGGCCGTTGGGGACCTGCTCGATCAGCAGCGCGTTGCGGACCTCGTCGACGAAGTACTCCGCGACGCCCGTACGGTCCTTCTCCACGCTGAGCGCGTAGGGGTCCGCGCCGTCCGTCAGCCGTCCGTCGGCGGCCCGCAGCACCGGGCACGCGCCGCCGCGCAGCCGCAGCCGGAGCCGGCCGCCCCGGCGCTCCGGCTCGAACGAGACGCCCGCCAGGGCCTGGACGGGGACGGATATCTCACCCAGCGCCTGCCGGACCGGATGCGCCTTCGCGCCCGGCACGACGCGCACCGTCTCCCCGTCGAACGTCCACGTTCCGTCCCGCTGGATGATTTCCGCCATGGCCGCGATTCTGCCAGCCCGCAGCGCGCGAGCGCGCCCGTCGCGAGCCCCTGGCATACCGGCACGGCGGTCTGTTTCGGCCCGCCGCGGGCGACGGGGACGGGCCCGGAGGGGACAGGGGCGAGCGCCCGGGGGACCGTCCTCGGGCGCTCGCCGGTCGGGGGAGCCTCGGGGGACCGCTCAGAAGCCGGCGATCGGGTTCTTCAGCCGGCCGACCAACTGGAGCGCTCCGGCCGGGTCGTTGAGGTCGACCATCTGGCGGTTGTTCCGCAGCTGGAGGCGGTTGAGGCAGGAGAGCGCGAACTCCTCCTCGAACAGGTCGTACTCCTTGAACTTGTCCGCGAGGTACGGCGTCGCGTTCTGGTAGTCGCGCGCGCATTCCGCGACCGTCCGCCAGAAGGAGTCCTCGTCCAGGACGCCCTCGGAGGCCAGGCCCGCCCCCAGGAAGCGGAAGAAGCAGTCGAAGACGTCTGTGAAGACCGACAGCAGCTTCATGTCGTCGGGGACCTCGGCGCGGATGCGCTCGACCTGGGGCGGCAGCACCGCGTCCGGGTCCATCACCGCGATCTCCTCCGCGATGTCCTTGAAGATCGTGCGGGTGACGACCCCGTCCTCCACGACCAGGATCACGTTCTCGCCGTGCGGCATGTAGACCAGGTCGTAGGCGTAGAAGCTGTGCAGCACCGGCACCAGGTAGGCGTCCAGGTAGCGCCGCAGCCACACCTGGGCGTCGAGGCCCGACTCGGCGATCAGCGCCGCGGCCACCGAACGGCCCTCGTGGTCGGTGTGCAGCAGCGACGCCATCGTCGCGACGCGTTCACCCGGCTGGAGCCCCGGCACCGGGCTCTCGCGCCACAGGGCGGCGAGCATCTTGCGGTACGGGGAGCCCTTGGCGGTGGCCGCCTCGTAGGTGCGGTGGTGGTATCCGATCGCGGCCCGCTCCCGGATGATCGAGAACCGGGCGCCGCGCAGCAGGTCGTCCCGCTCGATGAGGCCGGCCAGCCAGTCGTTGATCGCGGGCGTGGCCTCCATGTAGGCGGCGGAGAGGCCCCGCATGAAGCCCATGTTCAGGACGGACAGGGCCGTCTTGACGTAGTGCTTCTCGGGGTGGTCGGTGTTGAAGAACGTCCGGATGGACTGCTGGGCGAGGTATCCGTCCTCGCTCTGGCCGAGCACCACCAGATGCCGCTCGGCCAGCTCGCCGGCGAAGGTGACCGCGAGCTTGTTCCACCACTGCCACGGGTGGACCGGCAGCAGGTAGTAGTCGTCCGGGTCGAGGCCGAGGCCGCGCAGTGCGCCGGTGAACCGCTCCCTGGTCTCCTCGCTCAGCTCGCTGCGGACCAGGGCGTCGTAGTCGATGCCGGCGCCCGCCGTGAAGGTGGCGCGCTCGCGGCGGGCGGCCAGCCACACCAGGTGGATCTCCGAGGCCGCCTCGGGGGCGTACGCCCGGTACTCGTCCACGCCGAAGCCGAGCCGGCCGTTGTTGGCGACGAAGCACGGGTGTCCCTCGGTCATCCCCGTCTCGATCGCCTGGAAGCCGGCCGCGACGAGTTGGCCGGAGGTGGCCGGTTCCTTGGTGGCCTTGTAGGCCGTTCCGGCCAGCGTGGAGGAGACCTCCTCCAGGTAGACCGGCAGGACCTCTTCGGAAAGGCCCAGCGTCTGGCGCAGCTCGACGAGAAACTCCAGGGCGTCCAAGGGAAGTTCGGAGCCGTGCCGGTGCCGGGTGATGGACTCGGCGGCGACCTGCCAGTGGTCCAGGGCGAAGCGGCGCGCGGTGAACCGGTACTCGGTGGAGGCGTCGTCGCTGCGCACGGAGTAGCGGTCCTCGCCCAGGGGCGCGGGGGTCAGCAGCCGTTCGTGGCCGAACTCCGCCAGCGCCTTGCGGACGAGCAGGCGGTTGGCGTGGGCCCAGCGCTCCGGGGAGAGGTGGGCGACGCTGTCGGTGAGCGCGGTCGTCATCGGTCGGTACCTCCGGTCGCTGCCGCGAACTGCTCGCGGGTGCAGGCGCTGAGCAGGGCGTTCTTCTCCGGCTTGGCGATCTGCCGGAGCACCTCGAAGCCGACGGCCTTGTTGAGGGCCTGTACGGCGCTGTTGGTCACGTCGGGCTCGACCACGACCCGGCGCACCGACGGGTCGGCGAAGAGGAACTCCATCACCGCGGTGATCACGGCCCGGGTGAAGCCGTGCACCGGGGTCTCGGTGGGCGCGACCAGGAAGTGCATCCCGATGTCACCGGGCTCCGCCTCGTACAGCCCCTTCAGTTCGACCTCGGTCGGGTCGTAGCGCTCGATCAGGAAAGCGGGCTCGCCGTCGTGCAGACCGATGAAGGCCTCGTGGTGCGGGTGGGCGGCGATCGCCGTGTACTCCTTCGCCACGTCCTGGAGCGTCGCGTCGCCCATCAGCCAGAACGCGGCCTTGGGGTGGGTGACCCAGCCGTGCACCAGTTCGGCGTCGGCGAGGGGCTCCAGCGGACGGACGGTGAACGTGCCGAGGGCGGTGGGACGGCTCATATCGCGAACTCCTGGAAGGCGATGGACTTCTCGACGGGGTAGTACTCGCGGCCGAGCAACTCGCCGATGATGTAGGCGTTGCGGTAGGCGCCCATGCCCAGGTCGGGTGAGGTGATCGAGTGGGTGTGCACCGCGGCGTTCTGGAGGAAGACCCCGCGGCCGGTGACGTCGATGCTGTAGTTGCGGGCCACGTCGAAGCGGCCCCGGCTGTCGTGGCGCAGCCGCCCGGCGACGGGGGCGAGGAAGGCCGGCGCGGCGTAGCGGTAACCGGTGGCGAGGATCAGGCCCTCGGTGGCCAGGGTGTAGTCCTTGCCCTGTTCCTCCTGGCGCAGCCCCAGGCTGTACGCGCCGCCCTCCTCGTCGTAACGGGCGGTGTGCAGAGCCGAGTTGGTCAGCAGTCTGGTGGGCGCCGGGCCCGACAGGCTCTTCTGGTAGAGCAGGTCGAAGATCGCGTCGATCAGCTCCCCGTCGATGCCCTTGAACAGCCCCTTCTGCCCGGTCTCCAGTCGGTAGCGGGTCTCCTCCGGCAGCGCGTGGAAGTAGTCGATGTACTCCGGAGAGGTCATCTCCAGCGTCAGCTTGGTGTACTCCAGCGGGAAGAACCGCGGTGAGCGGGTGACCCAGTTGAGCTGGTAGCCGTGCACGTCGATCTCGGAGAGCAGGTCGTAGTAGATCTCCGCCGCACTCTGCCCGCTGCCGACCAGGGTGATGGACTTCTTCTTCTGGAGCCCGGCCTTCCCTTCCAGATAGCGGGAGTTGTGCAGGAAGTCCCCGCCGAGTCCCTCGCAGGCCTCTGGGATGTGCGGCGGCGTCCCCGTGCCGAGCACCAGGCGCCGGGAGCGGAGCCGCTCGCCGGAGGCGGTGTGCACGGTGTACAGCTCGGCGTCCTCGTCGTAGTGGACGCTGTCGACGGTCTCGTTGAACCGGATGCTGCTCAGCTTCGCGGCGGCCCAGCGGCAGTAGTCGTTGTACTCGGTCCGCAGCGGGTAGAAGTTCTCCCGGATGTAGAACGAGTAGAGGCGGCCGCGTTCCTTGAGGTAGTTCAGGAACGAGTACGGCGATGTCGGGTCGGCCATCGTGACCAGGTCCGACATGAACGGCGTCTGGAGGTGGGCCCCCTCCAGGAACATTCCGGAGTGCCATTCGAAGTCAGGCTTGGACTCCAGGAAGACGCCGTTCAGCTCGTCGATCGGCTCGGTCAGGCAGGCCAGTCCGAGGTTGAACGGGCCGAGCCCGATCCCGATGAAGTCGTGGGGGTCAGGAAGCGCGGTCAAGGGAGTCTCCCAGGTACTTCTCGGCATGGCCGGAGATCAGGTCGAGAACCGCGGCGATGTCCCCCACGGTCGTTTCGGGGTTGAGCAGGGTGAACTTGAGATACTGGCGGTCGCCGACCTTCGTGCCCGCGACGATCGCCTCGCCGGAGGCGAACAGTGCTTTGCGGGCGTGGAGGTTGGCCTGGTCGACGAGGTCCGGGGAGGCCGCCCCGGCCGGGACGTAGCGGAAGACGAGCGTGGAGAGCTGCGGCTCGACGACCACGTCGAAGCGCGGGTCGGCGTCGAGCAGCCGCCAGCCCTCCGCGGCCAGGTCGCAGACCTCGTCGAACAGCTCGCCGATCCCGTCCGCGCCCATGACGCGCAGCGTCATCCACAGCTTGAGGGCGTCGAACCGGCGGGTCGTCTGCAAGGACTTGTCGACCTGGTTGGGTATCCGCTCCTCGGCCATCCGGCGCGGGTTGAGGTATTCGGCGTGGTAGGTCGCGTGGCGCAGGGTCGACCCGTCGCGGACCAGGAGCGCCGACGAACTGACGGGCTGGAAAAAGGACTTGTGGTAGTCCACGGTGACCGAGTCCGCGTGGGCGATGCCTTCGAGGAGCCCGCGGCGCTGGCGGGAGGCGAGCAGCCCGCATCCGTACGCGGCGTCCACGTGCATCCAGGCGGCGAACTGCTCGCAGAGCGCGGCGATCTCGGGCAGCGGGTCGATGGACCCGAAGTCCGTGGTGCCCGCGGTGGCGACGACGGCCATGGGCACGGCCCCCTCGGCGACGCACTGCTCCAGGGAGCGGGCGAGGTCCACGGTCCGCATCCGCTTGTGGCGGTCGACGGGGACGGAGATCACGGCGTCCGGGCCGAGGCCCAGGAGTTTGGCGGACTTCTGCACGCTGAAGTGGCTGCACTCGGAGGTGAGGATGCGCAGGCGGGTGAAGTGCTCCGGCCGGACCTTCGCCTCCTCCCGTGCGAGCAGCAGCGCCTGGAGGTTGGAGTGGGTGCCGCCGCTGGTGAAGATGCCGTCGGCGACCGGACCGAGCCCGATCCGCTCGGCGGTCCAGTCGATCAGCCGGCGCTCGATGAGGGTGCCGCCCGCGCTCTGGTCCCAGGTGTCCAGGGAGGAGTTGACGGCGGAGAGCACCGCCTCGCCCAGCACGGCGGGGATGACGACCGGGCAGTTGAGGTGCCCCAGGTAGCGCGGGTGGTGGAAGTAGACGGCGTCACGGAGGTAGACGTCGCCGAGCTCGTCGAGGGCGGCGGTGGCGTCGCCGAGCGGCCGGTCCAGGTCGATCGCGTCGACCACGGGGGACAGCTCGTCGACTCCGATTCCGCTGAAGGGGCGCTCGGTGGCGGCGATGGTGGCCGCGACCCGTTCCACTCCTGCGGATACGGTACGCCGATAGTGGCCCGCAGTCGTGTTGTTGAGCAGGTGCGAACGCATGAAGGGGGTCCTCCCGGGTGAGGGGAACTTCATCGCGGCCTCCGGGCAGGAGAGGGGACGAGGCGCGATGCCAAGGTGAGGGTAGCCTAACCTAATCGGCGAGGTGGTGGTGCGGCCTCCCTCGCGGAGGCGGAGGTTGTCCGCTTTCCGACGTCTTCGGTCTCCCGCCGGCCCCTCGGGACTGCTCCGACCGGGGCCTGTCGGAGGGGTGAGCGCCCCGGCGGCCCGAGCTCGGCCTCCTGGGTCCCGCCGGCGGGGCGGGCCGGCGGCCCGGGGCCCGGTGCGGTTACGCGGCGATGTCCGCTCCGGAGGCCGACTCCGCGACCCGCATCTGCTCCTCGCTGAGCCCGCGCCGCCAGTAGCCGACGAACGTCACGCGCCTGCGGTCGAAGCCCCGCTCCTGGACCAGGTGGCGGCGCAACGCCCGCACTCCGGACGCCTCGCCGGCGATCCAGACGTACGGCGTGCCCTCCGGCAGCTGAGCCGCGCGCACGGCCTGAAGGCCGCTCGCGGCTCCCTCGTCACGCGCGAGCCAGCTGATGCGGGCCTTCGCGGCGGTGTCCAGCGCCTGCTGGTCCTCGCCGCGGGGGACTTCCAGCCAGACGCGGGCGGGCGTGCCCGCGGGCAGCCACTCCAGGGCGGCGGCCGCCGCGGGCAGGGCGGTCTCGTCGGCCCAGATCAGCACCCAGTCGGTGTCCTTCGGCGGCTGGAAGCGCACGGAGGAGTTGTCCGCCACGGTGGGCCCCAGCGCCTTGAGCCGGTCGCCCGGCGCGGCCGCCAGCGCCCAGCGGGAGGCGGGCCCGCCGTCACCGTGCAGCGCGAAGTCGACGTCCACCTCGGTGGAGCCGTCGGGTATCAGTCGCTGGGCCCGCACGGTGTACGAGCGCATCACCGCCCGTACGTTCTCCGGCAGCGCCCGCCACGCGGGAAACCACGTCCCGTCCTCGGCCACCGGGACCACGGGGTCGCTCTGGCCGGGGTGCGGGAGGAAGAGGGACAGGCTCTGGTCGCGGCCGCCGGCGCGGAAGCCGTCGGCCCCCGGGCCGCCGAGGGTGACCCGGAGCATGGAGGGACTCAGGCGTCGGGTCCGCAGAACGGTCAGATCGAAGAACCGGAACGGGGCGGCGGCGGTCGTCAACGAGAACTCCTCCGGGGCGAGCCGTGGGCTGCGGACGGGCGGGCGGGCCGGCGCACGACCGGACACCCGGAGGAAGGTTAGCCTAGCCTTCGCGCGCGCGGGAGTGCCCGGCGGCCATCGCGACGTGCCGATGAGCCGGGACGGACCCCGGCACGGGGCGGGCCGATGTGCCGGGGCGGGGGGGCGGCGCCGGTGCGGCCGCCGAGGGCGAACCGTACCGGTGTCACACCCCGAACTGCGCACGGCGGACGTCGTCGAGCCCCTCCACGGAGACGTCGACGCGCCGGAACTCCTCCCAGCGGCTCCGGTCCAGCCGCAGTCGCCGGAGGGTGACGGGCTCCCCGCGCACGACGCCGGTCTCCACGCCGTCGTCCGCGTAGCCGAGTCGGTGCGAGACCCCGAGCGAGCGGGGGTTGTCGGTCATGGCGGCCGACACCGCGCACCGCGCCCCGAGCCCGGCGAAGGCCAGGTGCAGAGCGGCCGCCCGCATCTCCGTGCCGAGCCCCCGCCCCTGGTGCGGCAGCCCGAGCCACGAACCGGTCCGCACCTGCCGCAGCACCCCGAACTCCCGTGCCGCCAGGTCCTGTCGGCCCACGACTCGCCCCTCGTGGAGAACGGCCAGACTGAGCGTCCAGTCCTGGGCGGACCACGCGGCCACCGTCCCGAGGACGTGTTGGAACACGGCCCGCCCGACCGCCTCTGGCGGCCCGTCGGTCCACGGCACGCTGAACGGCATCCGGTCGGGGGCGTGCAGCCCGTCAGCGGCCACGGCGGCGAGCTCGTCGAGGAGTTCGAGGCCGGGCAGACGGAGTTCCAGGCGCGGGGTCCTCAGGCGGAGCCCGTACAGGGGCCAGTGGCGGGGTTCCATGGCGGGACTCTGCCGGACGGGCGGGAGGGTGTCGACCGGAATTCCCCCGGTGCGGGAGCGGCGGCCGGCCAGGAGGCCAGGGGCGGCGGCCCCTGCGGCGGAGCCGGCCCGCGCCCATGCTCTACGGCTCGTACAGCGGCAGGAAGTGGATGACCGCTTCCTCGTAGGGGTGGGCGGCGCGGACGGCCTCCTGGACGGCACGGGCCTGGTCCGCGTCGCAGACCGACTCGATCCGGCACTCCTCGCTGTGCTGCACGACGCCCACGTCACCGTCGTACGGCTGCGAGCCGGGCAGAGGCTGCCAACTGCCCGTCACCTTCCACACGCTGGAACACCGCGCGTAGTCGCCCACCCGCCCCGCGCCGGCGGCGTGGAGCGCCTCGATCACGGCCTCCGCGTGGCTCTCGGGGACGGATATCTCGATCTTCAGCCGCGTCATGCCCGGACCCTAGCAAGGGGCGCGTCCCCGCGGCGGGCGCCGCGAGGCCGTACGGCCACCGGCATGCCCCCCATCACGATCGTCCGGCGGCGCTCGATCTCGTCGATGGGGACGCCGTGGACCTCGGTGACCGAGAGGGCGAAGAGAGCGCTCAGCTCAAGGGACGACAGAGCCCCACCCGCCGACAGGGCCAGGGCCACTCCCGTGCCGCCGCCCGGTGCGGCTGCCGCTCCTCCGACGGCGGCGCCCGCCCCGGTCAAGGCGCTGACGTACATCCGCTCCAGGTTGCGGATCGCCTGTGCCGGTGTCGCCTCAGGATTTCGCTGGCGGGCCCGGGCGATGTTCGGTGCGCACCAGTGAGCCCTGGACGTCGACCGCCTTGTCCAGTAGGTCGAGGGCTGGTCGCCCCCGTACGGTCGATTCCGGAGCCGGTCCGTCGAAAGCCTCTGTCGTCATGCCCTGCACTCCTCGGGTCGCCACGTTCCCGCTGCGGCTCCCACTGCACCGGCCGGGCGCACGGCGATCCGCAACAAGCGGGCCGACGCGGTGCGTTGAAGCGCCCGAGGCCCACCCGCACAACCGCTCCGGCCGCCCGTGGGACAGTCCACGGGCGGCCGGAGCGGCGACGGTCACGGTGCCGGCCGGCTCAGCCCGGCAGTCCCAGCTCCCGGGCGATCAGCATCCGCTGCACCTCGCTCGTCCCCTCGCCGATCTCCAGGATCTTCGAGTCGCGCCACATCCGTGCCACCGGGTACTCGTTCATGAAGCCGTAGCCGCCGTGGATCTGGGTGGCCTCGCGGGCGTTGTCCACCGCGACCGTGGAGGAGTACAGCTTCGCGATCGCGGCCTCCTTCTTGAACGGCTCGCCCGCCACCAGCCGGGAGGCCGCGTCCCGCCAGCCGACGCGGGCCATGTGGGCGCGCATCTCCATGTCGGCGATCTTGAACTGGATCGCCTGGTTCGCTCCGATCGGCTTGCCGAAGGCGTGGCGCTCGGCCGCGTACTTCACCGACTCGTCCACACAGCCCTGCGCCAGCCCCGTGGCCAGGGCCGAGATCGCGACCCGGCCCTCGTCCAGGATGCGGAGGAACTGCGCGTAGCCGCGCCCTGGTTCGCCCAGCAGGTTCGCGGCGGGCACGCGGACGTCGGTGAAGGAGAGCTCGCGGGTGTCCGAGGCGTTCCAGCCGACCTTGGAGTACGGGGCGGCGACGGTGAAGCCGGGGGTGCCTGAGGGGACGATGATCGCGGAGATCAGCGGGCGCCCGTCGGGCCTGCGGCCGGTCACCGCCGTCACCGTGACCAACTCGGTGATGTCCGTGCCGGAGTTGGTGATGAAGCACTTCGAGCCGTTGATCACCCACTCGTCGGCCGACTCGTCCAGCACCGCCGTCGTCCGCGTGCCGCCCGCGTCCGAGCCGCCGTCCGGCTCGGTCAGGCCGAACGCGCCGAGCGCCTCGCCCGCGCAGAGCTTCGGCAGCCAGCGGCGCTTCTGCTCCTCGGTGCCGAAGAGGTGCAGGGGCATCGCGCCCAGCGAAACCCCGGCCTCCAGGGTGATCGCCACCGACGAGTCGACCCTGGCCAGTTCCTCCAGGGCGATCCCGAGGGCCAGGTAGTCGCCGCCCATGCCGCCGTACTCCTCCGGGAACGGCAGCCCGAACAGGCCCATCCGGCCCATCTCGCGGACGATCTCGTACGGGAACTCATGGCTCTCGTAGAAGTCGCCGATCTTCGGCGCGACGACGTCGTGGGCGAACTGCTCGACCGTGCGGCGCAGTTCCTCGTGCTCGGCGGTCAGCCGGTGGTCCAGGGGCATGAGTGGCTCACTCCTTGGGGGAGGCGGAAGAGGAAGGGGACAGGGCGCGGACCGTGCGGGAGGGGCTTGGCCGGCCCAGCCGTCCGGCGAGCCACACGCTGGTGGCGGTCAGCTCGTCGAGGTCGACGCCGGTCTCGATGCCGAGGCCGTCGAGCATCCACACGAGGTCCTCGGTGGCGAGGTTGCCCGTGGCGCTCCTGGCGTACGGGCAGCCGCCGAGGCCGCCCGCGGAGGCGTCCACCGTGGTCACGCCGTGCTGGAGCGCGGCCAGGGTGTTGGAGAGCGCCTGGCCGTACGTGTCGTGGAAGTGCACGCCGACGGCGGACGTGGGGACGCCGGCGTCGTTGAGCGCGGACAGCAGCTCCGTGACGTGGCCCGGTGTCGCCACCCCGATCGTGTCGCCCAGCGACAGCTCGTCGCAGCCCAGCTCCATCAGGGCCTTCGCGACCCGCACCACCTGGGCGACGGGGACCGCGCCCTCCCACGGGTCGCCGAAGCACATCGAGAGGTATCCGCGCACATGGACCCGGTCCGCCTTGGCGCGGGCCACCACCGGGGCGAACATGGCGAGCGACGCGTCGACGGTCCGGTTCAGGTTGCGCGCGGCGAACGTCTCCGTCGCCGAGCCGAACACCGCGACCGACCGGGCCCCGAGCGCCAGGGCCCGGTCCAGCCCGCGTTCGTTCGGCACGAGGACCGGCAGGGACACGTCGCCCACGTCGGCGATGTCACCGAGGAGCGGGAACAGCTGCTCGGCGTCGGCCAGTTGGGGCACCCACTTCGGGTGGACGAAGCTCGTCGCCTCGATGGTGGTCAGGCCCGCGACGGCCAGTCGGCGGATGAACTCCGCCTTGACCTCCGTCGGGACGGTCTCCGCCTCGTTCTGGAGGCCGTCGCGGGCCCCCACCTCGTGGATGCGCACCCGGGCCGGCAGACCGGGCGCCGGGGCCTTCATGGGGAGCGATCGCGTGGTCATGAGTCCTCCTGGGGAGCCACTACCGCCAGGATCTGGTCCATCGCCACCGTCGCGCCCGCTGTGACGTCCAGCTCGGTCACCGTCCCCGCGTGCGGCGCGGAGATCACGTGTTCCATCTTCATCGCCTCCACCACGAGCAGGCTCTGACCTGCCTCGACCTCGTCCCCGACGGTCACCTTCACCACCGTGACCGTGCCCGGCATCGGGGCCGCCAGCGTGTCCGCCCCGCCCCGGCCCGCCCCGCTCAGGGACGCCTCCACCGGGTCGTGGTCCCGCACGTGCCAGGTGTCGCCGTCCCGGCCGAGCCACTCGCCGGAGCGGTGGAAGCAGCTCACCTCGCCGTCCAGTTCGACGGTCACCCGGTCGGGCGTCACCGTCGCGCCGGGCGGGGCCCCGCGCGTGACCGGGCCCGCGCCCGCCACCCGCAGCGGGAACGTCAGCGGCGCCGGCGTGCCGCCCGCGCGCCAGCCGCTCGGCACGGAGAACGGGTCCGTCCACCCGTCCGCGTCCGGCCGGGGGGTCAGCGCGTCGCGGCGGACCGCGGCGGCCGCCGCGTACACCTCGTCCGGCACCCCGTCGGGGACCAGCCCCGCCGCCTCGCGCTCGACCAGACCGGTGTCAAGGTCCCCGGAGACCACGTCCGGGTGGGCCAGCAGCCGGCGCAGGAAGCCCGCGTTCGTCGGGACGCCCAGGACCACCGTGTCCGCGAGCGCGGCCCGCAGCTTGCGCAGGGCGCTCGCGCGGTCGGGGCCGTAGGCGATGACCTTCGACAGCATCGGGTCGTAGAGGCTGCCCACCGGCACGCCCTCGCTGAGCCCGGAGTCCGTGCGCACGCCGCCGCCCTGCGGTTCGCGCAGGGCCAGCACCGTACCGCCGGAGGGAAGGAAGCCGCGGGACGGGTCCTCGGCGCAGACGCGGGCCTCGACGGCGTGGCCCCGCAGCCGGATGTCCTGCTGCGCGTACGGGAGTCGTTCCCCGGAGGCGATCCGCAGCTGCCACTCGACGAGGTCCATGCCGGTCACCAGCTCGGTGACCGGGTGCTCGACCTGGAGGCGGGTGTTCATCTCCATGAAGTAGTACGAGGCGGGGTCGTCGCCCGGCACGATGAACTCCACCGTGCCCGCGCCGGCGTACCCGCAGGAACGGGCCGCCTGTACGGCCGCCTCGCCCATCGCGGCCCGTGTCTCCTCGTCGAGCAGGACGGAGGGCGCCTCCTCGATGATCTTCTGGTGGCGGCGCTGGAGCGAGCACTCGCGCTCGCCGAGGTGCACCACATGGCCGTGTGCGTCGGCCAGCACCTGGATCTCGATGTGGCGCGGCCGGTCGATCCACCGCTCCACCAGCAGCGTGTCGTCCCCGAAGGAGGCCCGCGCCTCGCGCCGGGCCGCCGCGATCTCCTCGGCCAGCACCGCCGCGTCGCGGACCAGCCGCATGCCCTTGCCGCCGCCGCCCGCCGAGGGCTTCAGGAGGACCGGGGTGCCGATCTCCCGTGCCGCTTCCTCCAGTTGGGCGTCGGTCAGGCCGCTGCCCGTGGAGCCGGGGACGACCGGGACCCCCGCCGCCGCGACCGTCTCCTTGGCGCGGATCTTGTCGCCCATGAGCGAGATGGCGGAGGCGGGCGGGCCGATGAAGACCAGGCCCGCGTCCGCGCAGGCGGCGGCGAAGTCGGCGTTCTCCGCGAGGAAGCCGTAGCCGGGGTGGACGGCCTGGGCCCCTGTCCGGCGGGCCGCCTCCAGCAGGGCGGGCGCCGACAAGTAGCTCTCGGCGGCGGGCGGGGGGCCGATCCGTACCGCCGTGTCCGCCTCCCGTACGTGCCGGGCGTCCGCGTCCGCGTCGCTGAAGACCGCGACCGAGCGCACCCCCAGCTCGCGCAGGGTCCGGATCACCCGGACGGCGATCTCGCCGCGGTTGGCGACCAGAACGGTGTCGAACATCGTCATCTGTTCCTCACATCCGGAAAACGCCGAAGCCGGGCCCGGCCGGGTCCTTCTGGGGCAGCGGGGCGTTGGCGCAGGCCGTCAGGGCGAGGCCCAGCACCTGCCGGGTGTCCATCGGGTCGATCACCCCGTCGTCCCAGAGCCGTGCGGTGGCGTAGTACGCGTTGCCCTGGGTCTCGTACTGGGCGCGGATCGGCGCCTTGAACGTTTCTTCGTCCTCGGCGCTCCAGTCGTCCCCGAGCTGGTCGCGCTTGACGGTGGCCAGCACGGAGGCCGCCTGCTCGCCGCCCATGACGGAGATCTTGGCGTTGGGCCACATCCACAGGAAGCGGGGGCTGTAGGCCCGCCCGCACATGGAGTAGTTGCCGGCCCCGTAGGAGCCGCCGACGACGACCGTCAGCTTCGGGACGCGGGTGCAGGCGACGGCGGTGACCATCTTCGCGCCGTGCTTGGCGATGCCACCGGCCTCGTAGTCCCGGCCGACCATGAAACCGGAGATGTTCTGGAGGAAGACGAGCGGGATGCCGCGCTGGTCGCACAACTCGATGAAGTGCGCGCCCTTCTGGGCCGACTCGGCGAACAGGATGCCGTTGTTCGCGACGATCCCGACCGGGTGGCCGTGCACCCGGGCGAAGCCGGTGATCAGCGTCGTGCCGTACTCCGCCTTGAACTCCTGGAAACGCGAGCCGTCCACCACCCGGGCGATCACTTCGCGCACGTCGTAGGGGGTGCGGGAGTCCACCGGCACCGCGCCGTATATCCCGGCGGGGTCGACCTCGGGCTCCTTCGCCGGCTCGACCCGCCAGGGGAGCGGGGCGCGGTCAGGGAGGGTGGCCACGATGGTGCGGACGATCCGCAGGGCGTGCGCGTCGTCCTCCGCGAGGTGGTCGGTCACTCCGGAGGTGCGGGAGTGGACCTCGCCGCCGCCCAGCTCCTCGGCCGTGACGACCTCGCCGGTCGCGGCCTTCACCAGCGGCGGGCCGCCGAGGAAGATGGTGCCCTGGTTGCGGACGATGACGGCCTCGTCGCTCATCGCCGGGACGTACGCCCCGCCGGCGGTGCAGGACCCCAGCACCGCCGCGATCTGGGGGATGCCGGCCCCCGACATCCGGGCCTGGTTGTAGAAGATCCGCCCGAAGTGGTCCCGGTCGGGGAACACCTCGTCCTGCATCGGCAGGAACGCGCCGCCGGAGTCGACCAGATAGAGGCAGGGGAGCCGGTTCTCCAGCGCCACCTCCTGCGCGCGCAGGTGCTTCTTCACCGTCATCGGGTAGTACGTCCCGCCCTTGACGGTGGCGTCATTGGCGACGATCACGCACTCGCGCCCGCTGACCCGCCCGATCCCGGCGATCACCCCGGCCGCCGGGGCGGCGCCCCCGTACAGCCCCTCGGCCGCCAGCGGGGCCAGCTCCAGGAACGGCGAGCCGGGGTCGAGGAGGGCGTCCACACGGTCCCGGGGGAGCAGCTTGCCGCGCGCCACGTGCCGGGCCCGCGCCTTCTCACCCCCGCCCAGCCGTGCCGTGGCGAGCCGTGCCGCCAGCTCCTCGGAGAGCGCGTGATGCGCCGCCTCGTTGGCCTGCCAGGCCTCCGAGGCGGGATCGGCCGCGCTCGTCAGGACCGGTGCCTGCTGCATCGTGTCGAGCCCCCTTGCCCGTACCGCGATAGTCGACCATTGCTGTTAATGAGCGTTAACGCTTCTCCCTCAGGTTAACGAGCGCTAACGACCCTGTCTAGAATGAATCCTCATGAGCACCCATGCCGCCGCCCGCGTCGCGGCCCCCACCCGCCGCGAGCAGATCCTGCGGGAGGCCGCCCGCCTCTTCGCCGAGCGCGGCTTCCACGGCGTCGGCGTCGACGAGATAGGCGCCGCCGTCGGGATCAGCGGCCCCGGTCTCTACCGGCACTTCCCCGGCAAGGACGCGATGCTCGCCGAGCTGTTGGTGGGGATCAGCGAGCGTCTGCTGGAGGGCGGCCGGCTACGGGTCGCGGAGGACGCCGGCCGGGGCGGCGGTCCGCCGGAGGCGCTCCTGGACGCGCTCATCGAGGGCCACATCGACTTCGCCCTCGACGACCGCCCCCTGATCACCCTCCACGACCGTGAGCTGGACCGGCTGCGCGACACGGACCGCAAGCGGGTGCGCCGGCTCCAGCGCGAGTACGTCGAGGTCTGGGTCGGCGTCGTCCGCGCCCTCTACCCGTCGCTCGCCGAGAACCACGCCCGCGTCACCGTGCACGCCGTCTTCGGCCTGCTCAACTCCACCCCGCACCTGGCCCGCCCCGAGGCACTGCCCGGCCGTGCGGCGACCGCGGCGCTGCTGCACCGGCTGGCCCGGGGCGCGTTCGCCGCCGCGGCCGGCCCGTCCTGAGCCGAACCCTCCAGAGTCGGACCGAGCCCGAGGCGGCCCGTCCGGCGCCGCCGTCCGACGGGCAGGACACCGGGCGCGCCGCGGGCCCCGGGCGGCACAATGGGGCCATGCCGATACCCAGCCGCGCCGCCCTCGTCGACCACCTCGTCCGTACGCGTATCGCGGGGGACGTCGCCACGCCCCGCGAGAACAACCTCTCCCACTACCGCAAGCTCGCCAACGGCGACCGCCACTACTGGCTGGGCCTGGAGCTGGGGGACCGGTGGACCGACGAGCAGGACGTGCTCGCGGTGATGGCCGAGCGGTGCGGGGTGAACGACGACCCCGCGCACCGGCAGGGCCAGGACACCATCGACCCCGAACTGACGGTCGACGCCCTGGACCGGACGGCCGCCCGGCTGCGCAAGGCCGCGGACGGCCGCCAGCGGGTCCTGTTCGCGACCGGCCACCCCGGCGGCCTGCTGGACGTGCACCGGCAGACGGCGGACGCCCTGCGCCGGGCGGGCTGCGAGATCGTCCGCATCCCCTCGGGGCTGACGGCGGACGAGGGGATGGTGTTCCAGTTCGCCGACGTCGCGATGCTTGAGCGCGGGGCGACGCTCTGGCACACCCACTCCCCGGCCCCCATGGCCGCCGTCCTGGACGCCATGGCCAGCCTGGGCCGCCCGCTGCCCGACCTGGTCGTCGCCGACCACGGATGGGCGGGCTGCGCCGGGCAGCGGGGGCTCGACGCGATCGGCTACGCGGACTGCAACGACCCGGCCCTCTTCCTCGGGGAGGCGGAGGGCGCCCTCCAGGTCACGGTCCCGCTGGACGACCACGTGACCGACCCGCGCTTCTACGACCCGATGACGGACTACCTGCTCCACGCGGCGGGGCTGCTGGACGCGGAGCCGTCGGGGCCCGCCGACGAGCCCGTGGCCGAGGGGTCCGCGGCGTAGGGGCCTGTCCGGGGCGGGCGTGGGCCGCACGGGGCCCCCGGGGGGCGGCCCCGCACGGCGCGTCGGGGGCGGACGGCGGTCCGGGCCCCGGGGCCGGCTCGCACGGGCGTCAGCGGCGTGCGTCAGGGCCGGAGCGGCGGCGTTGACCGCGCCCCGGCGTCGGGTGCAGATAGACCCGCCGGACGGACGGGAACCGCTCGCGCAACCGCGCCTGGGCCTCCTCGCACGCCCGTTCCACCTCTTCGGCGCTCGCCGTGTCCCGGAAGTCGACCTTCGCGGCGATCAGGATCTCCCTGGGCCCCTGGATCAGCGTGGTCAGCTCCATGACGTCCGTGACGTGCGGCGCCGACAGCAGCTGCTCGCGCACCCCCGACCGCATCGCGGCGGGCAGCGGGCGCCCGATCAGGAGCTGCGCGTTGGAGCGGCCCAGCACCCAGGCCACGTACACCAGCAGCAGGCCGATCAGGAGGGAGGCGATGCCGTCCCAGACGCCGGAGCCGGTGAGCTGGCCGCCCAGCAGGCCGCCCGCGGCGAGCAGCAGGCCGATCAGGGCCGCCGAGTCCTCCATCACGACGGCCTTCACCGCCGTGTCGGGTGTGTGGCGCAGGTAGTACGCGTCCGGCACCCGCAGCCGCGACGCCTCGCGCCGCACCTGTTTGGCGCCGGTCCGCAGCGAGTAGCCCTCCAGGAGGAAGGCGACGCCGAGGACGAGGTAGGCGATCAGCGGATCGCCCAGCTCCTCGCCGGACACGAGCGTGTGCACCCCGTCGTAGACGGAGAAGACCGCACCGCCGACGAAGGTGGCGACGGAGGCGAGCATCGCCCAGATGTAGCGCTCGGGGCCGTGGCCGAGAGGGTGCTCCTCGTCGGCGGGGCGCGCGCTCCGTTTGAGCGCGGTGAGGAGCATGACCTCGGTGACGGTGTCCGCGACCGAGTGGGCGGCCTCGGAGAGCATCGCGCTGGAGCCGCTGATCAGCCCGGCGACGGCCTTCGCCACGGCGATGCCCAGATTGGCGGCGGCGGCGACGACCACGGTGAAGGCGGACTCCCCGCCGTCGCTGCCGCCCGTGCCGCCGTCGTCCGCCCCGGTCCTGCCGTCACCATCGGCTGTCACGTCGCTCATGGTGGGGAGTATGTCGGAGTTGAGCGCTTACGCCCTGCTCATTCCCGGGGCCCGCTCGTTCCCTCTAGCCCCGGGGGACGCGGACGACACCCTCCTGGATGACCGTGATCGCCAATTGCCCGTCGGCGGTGTAGATACGGGCCTGGCCCAGCCCCCGCCCGCCGGACGCCGACGGGGACTGCTGGTCGTACAGCAGCCACTCGTCCGCCCGGAACGGCCGGTGGAACCACATCGCGTGGTCCAGGCTGGCGCCGACCACGTCCCCGACCGCCCACCCGCCCCGCCCGTGGGCGAGCAGCACCGAGTCGAGGAGGGTCATGTCGGAGACGTACGTGGCCAGGCAGACGTGGAGCAGCGGATCGTCGGCGAGCTTGCCGTTGGTCCGGAACCACACCTGCGAGCGCGGCTCGCGCGGTTCGCCCACGGTGGCGAACGGCGGCTCGTCCACGTACCGCAGGTCCACCGCCGCCCGCGCCTCGATCAGCCGGTCGACGACTCCGGGGTGGCTGAACCGGTCCGCGTACCGGGGCAGCAGCTCGGCGGCGGTCGGGAGGGTCTCGGGGTCGGGGGCGTCGGGGGCGGGCGCCTGGTGGTCCAGCCCCTCCTCGTACGTCTGGAAGGACGCGGAGAGGTGGAAGATCGGCAGCCCGTGCTGGACGGCGACCACCCGGCGGGTGGTGAAGGACCTCCCGTCGCGGATGCGGTCCACGGTGTAGACGATGGGCGCTCCTGGGTCCCCCGCGCGCAGGAAGTACGCGTGCAGGGAGTGCGCGGAGGGGGCCTCCCCCGCCCGGTCGGAGCCGGGCGCGCGGGGAGGGCCGGCGGGGACGGTGCGGCCCGCGGCGACCAGCGCCTGGGCCGCGACCTGACCGCCGAACACCCGGGGCACGACCGCGCTGCGGCTCTCGCCCCGGAAGATGTCCCGCTCGATCCGCTCCAGGTCGAGCAGGTGGAGCAGATCGAGCAGAGGGTCGGGTGCTGCGTTCATGAGGGGGACGTAACCCCTTACAGACCCATGGACTTGGCGATGATCGACTTCATGACCTCGCTGGTGCCGCCGTAGATGCGGTTCACCCGGTTGTCCGCGTACAGGCGGGCGATCGGGTACTCGTTCATGAAGCCGTAGCCGCCGTGCAGCTGGAGGCAGCGGTCGATCACGCGGTGGGCGACCTCGGTGCAGAAGAGCTTCGCCGACGCGGCCTCTGCCGCGGTCAGCTCGCCCGCGTCCAGGGCCTCCAGCGCGCGGTCGGCGACGGCCTGGGCCGCGTCGACCTCGGCCTGGCAGGCGGCCAGCTCGAACTTGGTGTTCTGGAACGAGGCGACGGTCTTGCCGAAGACCGTGCGCTCCTGGACGTACTCCTTGGCGAACCGGACGGCCGCCGCGGCCTGCGCGTACGCGCCGAACGCGATGCCCCAGCGCTCGGAGGCCAGGTTGGTGCCGAGGTAGCCGAAGCCCTTGTTCTCCTCGCCGAGCAGGTCCTCGGCCGGGACCTTGACGTCGACGAACGCCAGCTCCGCGGTGTCGGAGGTCTTCAGCCCGAGCTTGTCGAGCTTGCGGCCGATCGAGTAGCCCTCGGACTTGGTGTCGACGGCGAAGAGGGAGATGCCGAAGCGGCGGTCGTCCTCGCGCGGGGCGGCGGTGCGGGCGCAGACGATCACGCGGTCGGCGTGGACGCCACCGGTGATGAAGGTCTTCGAGCCGTTGAGGACGTAGTGCGTGCCGTCCTCGGAGAGCTTGGCGGTGGTCTTCATCCCCGCGACGTCGGAGCCGGTGCCCGGCTCGGTCATCGCCAGGGCCCACATCTCCTCGCCGGTCGTGAACTTCGGCAGCCAGCGCTTCTTCTGCTCGTCGGTGGCGAGCATCTTGATGTAGGGCAGGCCGAGGAGCGTGTGGACGCCGGAGCCGCCGAAGGTGACGCCCGCGCGGGAGGTCTCCTCGTAGAGGACGGCCCCGTACTTGTGCGAGTCGACGCCCGCGCCGCCGTACTCCTCCTCCACCTCGATGCCGAAGATGCCCAGCTCGCCGAGTTTGAGGTAGAAGTCGCGCGGCACCTGGCCGGCGGCGAACCACTCGTCGTAGACCGGCACGACCTCGGCCGCGATGAAGGCCCGGATGGTCTCCCGGAACGCCTCGTGGTCCTCGTTGAATACCGTACGGCGCACGGGATGCCTCCTAGGTCGGCAGTCGATTCGCGGAACTCGCGGTGCATGTCTAAGCGCTTGCTCAGACCTACTTCGAAGTTACCCGCCGGTTGTGGGCGCTGTCCAGGGTGATGCTCCGCACGCGCGACAACGGTCGCCGGGGCGGTTGTCAGTGGCGTGGGGGAGGATCGTGACAACGACTACGCAGGGTATCGGGGGAGTGGCATGGCGATCACGAACGACCAGGTGGCGGCGCGTGGGCCGGTGGGGCCCGGAGCGGTCGGCGGCCGAGCGCGTGCCGCGTGGGCCGGCGTCCCGGACACCGACCGCTCCCGGCCCTCGACGGACGGCTCCCGGTCTTCGACGGGCGGCCCCCGGTCCTCGACGGGCCGCACCCGGTCTTCGACGGGCGGCTTCCGGTTCCCGACGGGCCGCCCCTGCCCGAGGGGCGTCGCTCCTGCCCGTGCGGCGCCGCCCGCGCCCGTCTGTGGGAGGGTGAAGGAGTGACGCTGGAGGACCTGGCCCGGCTGCGCAGGGCCCGTGACCGCATGGACCGCGACTACGCCGAACCGCTCGACGTCCCGTCGCTCGCCCGGGCCGTCCACATGTCGTCCGGCCACTTCTCCCGCAGCTTCCGGGCGGCCTTCGGCGAGACCCCGTACAGCTATCTCATGACCCGCCGCATCGAGCGGGCCAAAGCGCTGCTGCGGCGCGGCGACCTGTCGGTCACCGACGTCTGCTTCGCCGTCGGCTGTACGTCGCTGGGGTCGTTCAGCTCGCGCTTCACGGAGCTGGTCGGCGAAAGCCCGAGCGCCTACCGGGCCCGCCCCCACGACGCGGGCGAGACCATCCCCGCGTGTGTCGCCAAGGTGTTCACACGACCGGTCAGGAATGGAGAAGCACATCCCACCCGCCGCCCGTAGCGTGAAATCCATGGACATCAACCTCTCGCAGTGCTTCATCGCCGTCGACGACCACGACAAGGCGCTCGCCTTCTACCGCGACGCCCTGGGAATGGAGGTGCGCAACGACGTCGGATTCGAAGGCATGCGGTGGGTGACCGTCGGGTCCCCCGCCCAGCCGGGCGTGGAGATCGTCCTCGAACCGCCCCTCGCGGACCCGAACGCCCCGGCCGCCGACCGCCGGACCATGGCCGAACTGCTCGCCAAGGGCATGCTGCGCGGCGTGATCCTCTCTACCCAGGACGTCGACGCCGCGTTCGAGCGCGTCCGGGCGGCGGGCGGCGAGGTGCTCCAGGAGCCGATCGACCAGCCGTACGGCGTCCGCGACTGCGCCTTCCGCGACCCCTCCGGCAACATGATCCGCATCACCCAGCCCCGCGAGCAGTAGGCCCCGCACGCCCCGCCCGTACGGGCCACGACGAGGGCTCGCGGCCAGGTCGGCGAAGACGCCACGGCCCGGTGCCCGCCCTGGTTGGATCGGGGCGGGCCCTGCCGACATGCCCGACGGCACAGCAAACCCGGCCCCGCGCCCGTACGGGCCACGACGACGGCTCCGGCGCACCAGTGCCCCCCTGATCCAGTGATCCAGCATGGAGAGACGACGAGCATGGCTCCGAGAACGAACGATCAGCAGTCGCCCGCGCCGCACGCCGCCGACAGCCACGACCTGATCCGCGTGCACGGTGCGCGGGAGAACAACCTCAAGGACGTCAGCATCGACCTGCCCAAGCGCCGGCTGACGGTGTTCACGGGCGTCTCCGGATCGGGCAAGAGCTCGCTGGTGTTCAGCACCATCGCCGCGGAGTCCCAGCGGCTGATCAACGAGACGTACAGCGCGTTCGTCCAGGGCTTCATGCCCACGCAGGCCCGGCCCGACGTCGACGTGCTCGACGGGCTGACGACCGCGATCATCGTCGACCAGCAACGGATGGGCAGCGACCCCCGATCCACCGTCGGCACCGCCACCGACGCCAACGCCATGCTGCGCATCCTCTTCAGCCGGCTGGGCACACCGCACATCGGCCCGCCCGGCGCGTTCGCCTTCAACGTCCCCTCGGTGAAGGCGAGCGGCGCGATCACCGTCGAACGCGGCGACAAGAAGGCCGTCAAGGCGACCTTCAGCCGCACCGGCGGCATGTGCACCCGCTGCGAGGGCCGCGGCACGGTCTCCGACATCGACCTCACCCAGCTCTACGACGACTCCAAGTCGATCGCCGAGGGCGCGTTCACCATCCCCGGCTGGAAGTCGGACAGCTGGTGGACCGTGCGCACGTACGCCGAGTCCGGCTTCCTCGACCCGGACAAGCCGATCGCCGAGTTCACCGAGAAGGAGATGCGGGACTTCCTCTACCGGGAGCCGACCAAGGTGAAGGTCGAGGGCGCGAACCTCACCTTCGAGGGGCTGATCCCCAAGATCCAGAAGTCGTTCCTCTCCAAGGACCGCGAGTCGATGCAGCCCCACATCCGGGAGTTCGTCGACCGGGCGGTCACCTTCACCACCTGTCGCGAGTGCGACGGAACCCGGCTCACCGAGGGCGCCCGGTCCTCGAAGATCAAGAAGACCAGCATCGCCGACGCCTGCGCGATGGAGATCCGGGACCTCGCGGAATGGGTCCGCGCCCTGGACGAACCCTCGGTCGCCCCGCTGCTCGCCGCCCTCCAGCAGACCCTCGACTCGTTCGTGGAGATCGGCCTCGGCTACCTCGCCCTGGACCGGCCCTCGGGCACGCTGTCCGGCGGCGAGGCCCAGCGCGTCAAGATGATCCGCCACCTCGGCTCCTCCCTCACCGACGTCACGTACGTCTTCGACGAGCCCACCATCGGCCTGCACCCGCACGACATCCAGCGGATGAACGACCTGCTGCTGCGCCTGCGGGACAAGGGCAACACCGTGCTCGTCGTGGAGCACAAGCCGGAGGCCATCGCCATCGCCGACCACGTGGTCGACCTCGGCCCCGGAGCCGGCACGGCGGGCGGCGCCGTCTGCTTCGAAGGCACCCTGGAAGGGCTGCGCGCCTCCGACACCGTCACCGGCCGCCACCTCGACGACCGGGCCGCCCTGAAGAACGAGGTGCGCAAGCCCACCGGCGCGCTGGAGATCCGCGGTGCGACCTCGCACAACCTCCGCGACGTCGACGTCGACATCCCGCTCGGCGTGCTCACCGTCGTCACCGGTGTCGCCGGCTCCGGCAAGAGTTCACTGGTGCACGGGTCGATCCCGGCGGGCGAAGGCGTCATCTCGATCGACCAGAGCCCCATCCGCGGCTCGCGCCGCAGCAACCCGGCGACGTACACGGGGCTGCTCGACCCGATCCGCAAGGCCTTCGCCAAGGCCAACGGCGTGAAGCCCGCGCTCTTCAGCGCCAACTCGGAGGGGGCCTGCCCCACCTGCAACGGTGCGGGCGTCATCTTCGTCGACCTCGGCATGATGGCCGGCGTCTCCAGCCCCTGCGAGGACTGCGAGGGGAAGCGGTTCCAGGCCTCGGTGCTGGACTACCACCTCGGCGGCCGGGACATCAGCGAGGTGCTCGCGATGTCGGTGGCCGAGGCGGAGGAGTTCTTCGGCCGGGGCGAGGCGAGCGTCCCGGCCGCGCACAAGATCCTGCGGCGCCTCGCGGACGTCGGTCTCGGCTACGTGAGCCTCGGCCAGCCCCTCACCACCCTGTCCGGTGGCGAACGCCAACGCCTGAAACTGGCGACGCACATGGGCGACAAGGGCGGCGTCTACGTCCTCGACGAGCCGACCACCGGCCTGCACCTCGCGGACGTCGAGCAGCTCCTCGGCCTCCTCGACCGGCTGGTCGACTCCGGAAAGTCGGTGATCGTCATCGAGCACCACCAGGCGGTCATGGCCCACGCCGACTGGATCATCGACCTCGGCCCCGGCGCGGGCCACGACGGCGGCACGGTCGTCTTCGAGGGCACCCCGTCCGACCTGGTCGCCGCGCGCTCCACGTTGACGGGCGAGCACCTGGCGGCCTACGTGGGGGAGTGAGGCGGGCCTCCGAGCCCTCTGCGCCTTCTCCGCCCGGCCTCCGGGTCAGGCGGAGAAGGCCCCGCCCTTGACCGCGTCCACGAAGGACGTCCACCCGGCGGCGGGGACCAGCAGGGCGGGCCCGCCGGGGACCTTGGAGTCGCGGACGGGGACGGCGCTGGGGTGGTGGTCCTGGACTTCGAGGCAGCTGCCGCCGTCGCCGTTGCTGTAGGACGACTTGCGCCAGCCGTTGAGGGGCGACGCCGCCGGGATGATCTTGCTAGCCATGGTCTCTGAAGCCCTTCGATGTCGCCTTCAGCACTGCCAGCGACTCCTTCAGCGGCAGCGCGTCGCTCAGGGCGAGAGTGTAGTCGCCCTGAAACGCCTCGACCACGGACGGCGCATCGTGCAACTTCCCCATCCGCAGTCCTTCGCTGTAGGCGACCGGTGGCTGGTCGTCGAACCACATCAGCGTCAACATGCCGTCCAGCAAGGGGTGATACCCGAGCCCCAGGGGAAGCACATGCGTACGGATGCGCTCGGATTCCGTCAGGCCGATGATGTGGTCGATCTGTTCGGCCATCGCTGCGGCACCGCCGACCGGACGACGTAGCACTGCCTCGTCGAGTACGGCCCAGACCGCGGGTGACATCTGGTTCTCGAGAATGTGCGCGCGCTTCAGCCGTGCGACGACCGCCCTGTCACGTTCTGCCGGGCTCATTGAGGGGAACGCCCTCCCGAGGACTGCGCGTGCGTATGCCTCGGTCTGGAGAATGCCTGGAATGAGAGAGGGCGCGAATTCACGGATCACCGTCGCCTGCTGCTCCAGGTGCCCTACCGGCGCGAAGTAGTCCGCGACCGCCTCGTCATCTGCTCCGGGCCGGAAACTGGTGAGCACGTTCCCCGTTCCCAGCGCCATGTCGAGCCGCCGGGCGTCCTCTTCGCTCGGCACCCGCCGACCGGCCTCGATGTGCGAGATGTGGGAGCGAGTCATCAGGGCCAGGTCCGCGAGCTGCTGCTGGGTCAGTCCGGCCGCTTCACGCTGCGCCTTCAACCATGTGCCATAGGTATTACTCACAGCCAACTCCCGTGCGACGAAGCCGTTGTCACTCCGAACCCTCTGGCGAGCCTAGCCGGGCCGACTCCACTCTGTGAGTGGATCACTACGCAGTGAAGAGCTCACCCCCACCCACGGAGTTGACGTCCACATGAACGCACAGTCCCCCGACACCGCACGGTTGCTTCCCTGGACCGGAACGGGAGGCAAGCCCTGTTACGTCGTCGGAAACGGTTCGGGGCACGTATCGCGGACCGCCGACAAGGTCGAGGCCGTACAGCTCGGCATGGCGCTCGAACTCCTCGACCACGCGGACGACCTGCTGGAGGACGACCGGTCCACGGAGGTCCAGCTCCGCCATGTCGCGGCGGCCCTGACGCACTCCCTGCGGGACGTCCACCGCATCGCCCGGAGCAGGGGGCTGAGGCTGGGGATGCCGGACGGCTGCGACGAGGGTGGTCACCCGGCGGGAGGCGGGCCGGTGCGGCTGCGGCCGTGATGCGTCACAGGGGCTCTCCGGGCCGACGGGCGTACGGACAGGCCGGGCCGGGTCGCCGGACCCCGGCTGCTCACGACGGCGCGACCCGGTCGCGCAGCCAGGTTTCCACACCGCTGACCGCCGTCCTCGCCATGGCCGTGGGATGGCCCGTGAAGCCGTGGGGCGACGCGGGGTAGATCCGGATCTCGACGTCGTTGCCCGCCGCCGACAGCCGGCCGGCCAGCGCCAGGTTGTCCTCCAGCAGCACGTCCTCGCCTCCGACGACCAGCAGCGTCGGGGGGAGCCCGCCCAGATCGCCGTAGAGGGGGGAGACGTCGGGGGCGGCGCGGTCGGCCACATGGCCGGCGTAGGCCTGGATGAAGTACTCGTCCGCGATGCGGCGACCGGCCGGGGTCTGTGCGCTCAGGTCGTATGTGCCGAACTGGAGCGCTCCGCCGGCGAATCGGCCGACGCGGCCTCTGTCCCTCAGCCGGAGCAGGGTCGCCAGGGCGAGTGTGGCCCCCGCGGAGCTTCCGCCGATCGTGAGCCGCGACGTGCCGAAGCGGGCTTCGGCCTCCGCGACGAGCCAGAGCGCCACTGCTTCGCAGTCGTCGGGCGCCGCCGGCCAGGGGTGCTCGGGCGCGAGCCGGTAGTCGACGCTGACGACGGCGATGCCCAAGGCGTCCGAGAGTTCGCGGTTGCGCACGTCCCCCTGTGCCGCGGAGCCCATGAAGAAGCCGCCGCCGTGGATGTCCAGGCAGACAGCCCGGGGTGGGCCGCCGGACGGCAGGAAGATCCGGACGGGGACGCGCACTCCGGCGGCCTCGATCGTCTCCTCGACGGCAGGGGGGACGGCGGCGCGGGGAGCGGGTCTGTTCGCCCGTGCCTCCTTCAGCTCCTCGAACGAGCCGGGCCCACGGCCCGCCGCTCTCGACCGGTAGAAGTCGCGAGCTTCGTCGACCTGCTCCGCGGGCACCTCGGCGAGCAGTGCGTCCAGCGCGAACCGCACGGCCTCTCCCTTCACTCGGGTCGCCCGCCACGTTAACGCCGCCGGACTACGGGGCCGTTGACGTACGGCACTGCCACCGGGCCTTCTTGAGCCTCCCGGGCGGCCGAGTGCGCGACGTCGAGAAGCCCGCTGACCGTCACGGCGGTGGCGGCGACTGCCGCGTTGAACGGCCGACGACCGGCCGTGGCTGCTTGGCCCGTCCGCCCCTCCGCCCGAGGGGAGAACCCTTCGCCCGTGCTCGCCCGGTCCGATACGGTCGCCGGATCGTTTCCCCGGCGGGGCCCCTGAGCCGCATGGGGTGCCCTCCCGGCGGGCTCCCTACCGGAAGCGGGATTCGTCCATGGCGTGTCGGATCAGTGAACTCGTCCTGGGCTGCCGCGATCCCGAGGTGCTGGCGCGGTTCTGGCGCGAGGTCCTGGACTTCGTCGTGCTCGACCGCGAGGACGACGGCACGCTGGAGATCGGGCCGCGCGAAGGGTTCGGCGGCCCCCAGCCGACGATCATTTTCAGTCGCAGGGACGAGCCGGAGCCGGGCAAGTCCCGGCTGCACATCGACCTCAACGCGACGGACCGCGACCAGGGCGCCGAACTCGAACGCCTTCTGGAGCTCGGTGCGCGCCCGGCAGACATCGGCCAGACGGGGCAGGAGCAGTGGCACATCCTGGCCGACCCGGAGGGCAACGAGTTCTGCCTGCTCAAGGCCCGCCTCAACCCGCTCTGAGACCGACCGGGCAGGGCAGGCCCCGCCGGCTGCCCGCGGTCAGCCGTGGTCGGCGGGGCGGCGGGCCATCCAGATCTCACGGGTCGACCGTACGGCGAGGTCGTCCCGGTGGCGTACGTCCAGCGGCCCGCCGTCGAGGAGCCGGTCGAGCGCGGCCAGGTCCTCGGGACCGACGCGCCCGTCCAGAGCGCCGCGGACCCGTTCGAAGACCAGGTAGGCGTACCGGCCTGCACCCTCGGGCAGCGGGGAGCGCAGTTCCCACCGCTCGGCGCGTTCCTGCTCCACGGGAAGGCCCGCCGCTGCGAGCAGGGCGCCCCAGTCGGCGCGCATGTGCGGCAGGTGCTCGGTGCGCAGGGCGTTGAGCACCTCGCGGCAGCGGGCCTCCAGGCCGCCGGAGCTGCCGTCCTCGGGGAGGAACCACGGCGTGCCGTCGACCTCCGCGACGGCCAGCAGCCCGCCGGGGCGCAGGGCGGCGCGGATGCCGGCCAGGGCGGTGGCGGGGTCGTCCAGGTGGTGCAGAGAGGCCGACGCCCAGACGAGGTCGGCATCGACGACACCCGGCAGCCCCGCGCCCGCGTCGGCCTCCAGCGTGCGCACCCGGTCGCCCAGCCCCCGGTCCCTGGCCGTCCCGGCGAGCCGGTCGAGCATGGCGGGGGAGCTGTCGACGGCGGTCACCCGGGCGGCGGGGAAGCGCTCCAACAGGGCGAACGTGCCGGTACCGGTGCCCGCGCCGATGTCCACGATGTGCCGGACGTCGTCTCCGGCCAGACAGGCGATACGGCCGGTGAGCGCGGTCAGGTGGGGGGCGAACAGTGCGGCGTCGAGGTCGAGGATCTCGGGAAGACCGTTGGGCGGTTCGCCGGGAGTGGCGGGGGCGTCGGCGGCGCCGGGGTGGGGTGCGGCGTGTGCGGGGGAACGGTGCCCGGAGTGCCCGGGGCGGTGTGCGTGAGCCATGGAACCGACCCTACGAAGAACTTTCGCTATCCGCACACCATCTTGCCGAAAACGCAAGATAAAGAGAGCCTGGGCAGCCTCGCGCGCAAACGGATCAGGGCGATCAGGGCGCTGTGCTCGGCGCACGGCTGGTCGCTCGACGACCTCCCGGCCCGCAGCCGCCTGAGCCCGTCCGCGCTCAGCCGCATCGAGACCGGCCACCACGGGATCGCGCTCGACCGGCTCACGGCCGGCGTCCGGTGACGTGATGCAGGGCCTCGACGGTCCACTGTCCTCGGATCAGTCGGGTGAGTTACGCGCTGGCGCGGCCGACCGGGCGGCCTGCTCGATCTTCGCGCGGTGGGCTGCACGGGCGTCCTCGTCGATTTGCTGCTCGTGTTCGGCGCGCAGCCCGGTCCGGCCGTCGAGGCCCTCGCGCAGAATGTCGGCGTGCCCGGCATGCCGAACGGTCTCACTGAGGACATGGGTCATAACAGCGAACAGGTTCGTTTTGAGGTGAGGCTCCGGCCACCACGGCACGTGGCCGGGGGCGTCGAGGGGAAGCTCGTTGATCGTCGCGTCCGAGCGTTCCCACGTGCGCCGGTAGAATCCGATGATCTGATCGCGGGTCTCGCCCTCGGCTGCCCACTGATCGCTGCCGTCGGAGTCCTGCCACCGGGGCAGCGGTTCTGGGGAAGGGCGGTCGAAGACCTCGCCGAAGTACCTGGCTTCGACCAGAGACACGTGTTTGACCAGGCCGAGGAGGTTGGTCCCGGTCGCTGTCAAAGGTCGGCGGACGTCGTATTCGGACAAGCCGTCGAGTTTCCAGAGCAGCGCCTGGCGGTCCCGCCGCAGTCTCCCGTGCAGGTTGTCTTTCGCGAATTCACCGATCATGCGGCATGAGCCTGCCATGGGTTGTTCGTAGTCTCAAGGTCCGGTATGTGGTCCGCAACGGCGGGCAGAGTCGAGGCCTGGCCGTGGTCTCCGCCCTGACCTGCTGCCAAGAAGCTCGCAAAACTTGCCACGTTAGACAAGCTCCAAGACCGTGGCTTATGTGGTGAGTCGGTTGTTGGGCTCGGCGTGGGGCGGGGCGCGTGGCGTTGGATCGTTCCGGACGGGTTGTGGGAGATCGCGGAGCCGCTGATCCCGCCGTCGAAGGCGTGTCCTGCGTCCCACCACCGTTGCATCCTGCCCGGCTTCCAGACCTGCGTGGTACCTGGTGAGGTCGTCGTCATCCTGCCATAAGGCCATCTTGTACTCTCTGAGCAATTTCGGCGAGCTCGGTCTCCTTCTCGGCGGGCATTGCATAATCCTGTTCTCTTACGCGCGCGAGAAATTCATCCGGCAGTCGCCCGCGGTGTTTCCATACGTAGAACCAGAGGTCGCCTCGCCAGACCCAGTTGCCGTCGCTGAAGAGTGAGTCTCCGCCGAGTATGGTCTCCCTGAGTCCAGTGCATCTTCGGAAGAGCTCATTACGCTAAGCAGTTCATATCCTGCCAGGAGATATTCGGTGATCTCCTTGGCGTCCTCGTAGTAATTGGATGCAACGTATTCCAGAGCCTTGTAGAAGGCAGGAAGACCCGCCGAAACTGCTGTAGATGTCGCCTGCGGCCGTGGCGATCCTTGCGCCGTCCTTGGTCAGCGCGGTCACCTTCGTGTCCAACAGGGCCGGATCACCGGTGAAGACGGGGGAGGCTCGCCAGATTGACCAGCTCGTTCTCGCTCACTTTCCGGCTCTCATGTCCTTGAGCAGGTCAAGACGGACGGTCTTCGCGGCGTTCTGAGCCTGCTTCGTGTCGAGGTCACCCTCCACGTACTCGTTCGTCGCAGTCGCCGCGCCCAGCACCCGTGATGGTCCGGACGCATGCCCACCGGTTCGAGCAGCCCGCCCCTGCCCGTGCCCGCGGGCCATCCGGTCGCGGCTGCCGCCGGCTCCCCGGCTAGTGCGCGCACGAGCGCCTCCGCAGCAAGGCGTCCCTCCGGGGACCGTTTCGTCGTGCGGCGGGCGGTCGACGGTGGACGCGGACCCGGACGTCGGCGCCGGCCGGATCGCGGGCCCGAGCACCCGCCCGGCCCGAGCACCCGCCCGGCCCGGACGCCCGTTCACCCCTGCCGCAACGCGAACCACAACTCCGCCCGCACGTCCATGTCGTCCAGGTCCATGCCCAGCAACTCCCCGCACCGCCGGACGCGTTGGCGGACGGTGTTCCGGTGGACCGAGAGCGCCACCGCCGTGCGGTCCCAGTTGCCGTGGAGGGAGAGCCAGCACCGCAGGGTGGCGGCCAGAGGCGAGGTGAGCGGGGCGAGCAGGGCGCGGGCGTGGGCGGCGGCCTGCTCGGGCGGGACCAGGGCGGCGAGGCCGCCGCTCGCCGGGGTGTCCACCGCGAGCTGGGCGCGGGTCGCCTCCGCGTGGGCCAGCGCGCGGGCGGCCAGGGCGTCGGCGGCGTCGAGAGCGGTGACGGGGGTGGGGGCCGACGCACCGAGCGTCCAGCCGGGCTGCGGGGTCAGGGTCGTGGCCGGGGTGGAAGTCGTCGCGGCGGTGGCCTCCGGGGCGAAGCCCTTCGAGGCCGGCTCTTCAGAGGCCGCCACCTCCGCCCCCGTTGCCTCCGCGCCCGCCACCTCCGCCCCCGTCGCCACCGCGCTCCGCCGCGCCTCCGCGCTCCGTCCCGCCCCGGAGGCGGCAGGCCCCGCCACGCCCGCTCGCCCCGCCACGTCGGCAGCCGCCGCCCCGGCAGTCGCCCCGGGCACCGGCACCAGTACGCGCACCGCGTCGCCGCCGTCCCGTCCCGCGTCGACCAGGGCCGAACCCAGGGCCGCGCCGAGGGCGCCCGCCGTCAGGGCGTCCGCCGCACTGCCGTCCGTGCGCCGGGCGTGGACCACCGTCCAGAGGCCGCCGGAACCGCCCGAGTCGTCGGAGCCGCCCACGTCGCCCACGTCGCCCGGGTCACCGCAGCCACCGCGCCCACCGCGCCCACCGCGCCCGTCGGTGCCGCCGGGCGCGAGCAGCGGCGCCACCTCGGCGGGGGAGGAGCCCAGCAGCAGGCGGACCAGGGCCGCCGATCGGCCCGCCGCGTCCGCGCCCTGGTGCGGGGCGGCCAGAAGGGAGAGCAGGACCGCCGCGATGCCCGCCACCGTGTGGTCCCCGGGCTCGCGCTGGGGGGCCGCCAGGGCCAGGACGAGGCCCTCGCCGCCGCCGAGCGCGTACGCGGAGAGGTGCGTGCCGCCGTGGGCGTCGGTGGCCGAGGCGGGGGAGCCGGGGCGCTGGCGGGCGACCACGCGGGCCAGCCGGGTCAGCGCGGCGGCCGCCTCCGGGGGCGGGCGGCGGCCCGCCGCGTGGATCTCCTCGCCCCGCGCCGTGAGCAGGACCGCCCGGCCGGTCAGCTGGGCCGCGAGCTGGTGCAGGAGGGCTGGTACGGCATCGGGCCGGGCCGCGGCCGACGCCAGGGCCTGCTGGGCGCGGTTCACCCGGCGCAGCTCGCGGTGGCGCGCCTCGGCCATCAGCTGCCACACCGCCCGCGCGATCGCGGTGAACGGGGTCGCGGGCGGCACCTCCAGCAGGGGCAGACCGTGCCGCTCGCAGGCCTCGACCAGCGCCTGGGGGACCGTCTCGTGCACCGGCCGCACCCCGAAACCGAGGGCGGAGGCCCCCGCCTCCACCAGCCGGGCGACGTAGCGGTCCGGGTCCGTGAGCAGCACTCCCGCGCTCAGCAGCAGCTCGCCGCCGAGCAGGTACGGGTAGGGGTCGGCCATCTCGGAGGTGTGCACCCACAGGACGTCGGCCCGGTCGGGACCGGCGATCCGGCGCAGCCCCAGCTCCTCGCGCGCCAGGAGGGCGGTGAGCGGGATCGGCGGGGTCGGCGGACCGGTGGGGCCCGCCGGAGCGGGTGCGAAAGGAGGGGGCGGCGTGTCCAGCATGGACAGATCATCCGTTCAAGGCGTCGAGAATGGAGGAAACGTACACTTCAGCGACGGCCTCCCGCGACCTACCGTCGTCCTCGCACACCCCTGTGCCGCGCGGAACGGGCGGAGGGAGACCCACGAGGCGCCCGATGGCCCCGCCCTCGCCGCGCGGGACGAAACGGGGTGCGGTACGGCCCCGGCGGCGTACCGCACCCCGCGCCCCGCACGCATGAGACCGTACGCAACCGAAGGAAAGGCACCCCCCCCATGAGCAGCACCGACGCGCCGCGCGGCCCCATCGACTCCTCCCGCGTCCCCCGGTACGCCGGGCCCGCGACGTTCGCCCGGCTGCCCCGGCTCGACGAGGTCGGCCGGACCGACGTCGCCGTGGTCGGCGTGCCCTTCGACACCGGGGTCTCCTACCGGCCCGGGGCCCGCTTCGGCGGCAACGCGATCCGTGAGGCGTCCCGGCTGCTGCGCCCGTACAACCCGGCCCAGGACGCCTCCCCGTTCGCCCTCGCGCAGGTCGCCGACGCCGGGGACGTCGCGGCCAACCCGTTCGACATCCACGAGGCCGTCGAGACGATCGAGGGCGCTGCCGACGACCTGCTGGGCACCGGCGCACGCCTCATGACGCTCGGCGGCGACCACACCATCGCCCTGCCGCTCCTGCGTTCCGTCGCCAAGAAGCACGGGCCCGTCGCCCTGCTCCACTTCGACGCGCACCTGGACACCTGGGACACCTACTTCGGGGCCGAGTACACCCACGGCACCCCCTTCCGCCGGGCGGTCGAGGAGGGCGTCCTCGACACCTCCGCGCTCTCCCACGTCGGCACCCGCGGCCCGCTGTACGGCAAGCAGGACCTGACCGACGACGAGAAGATGGGCTTCGGCATCGTCACCTCCGCCGACGTGATGCGCCGTGGAGTCGACGAGATCGCCGACCAGCTGCGTCAGCGGATCGGTGACCGCCCGCTCTACATATCCATCGACATCGACGTCCTGGACCCGGCGCACGCCCCGGGCACCGGCACCCCGGAGGCCGGCGGCCTCACCTCCCGCGAGCTGCTGGAGATCCTGCGCGGCCTCGCCTCCTGCCACCTGGTCTCCGCCGACCTGGTGGAGGTGGCTCCCGCGTACGACCACGCCGAGATCACCTCCGTGGCCGCCTCGCACGCCGCCTACGAGCTGACGACGATCATGTCCCGGCAGATCGCCGCTGCGAAGGTAGCCAAGGAAGCCAAGGGAACCGAGGAAGCCAAGTGAGTCATGATCACGACGACCGGCCGCGGCTCACCCCCGCCCAGGCCGCGGCAGCGCTGAGCCCGCCGCCCGGCCGCACCGGCGGCGACCTCGTCGTCGAGTCCCTCCAGGGGCTGGGCGCGACCACCGTCTTCGGGCTCCCCGGCCAGCACGCGCTCGGCGTGTTCGACGCGCTGCGCCGCTCCTGCCTCCGCTACGTGGGGCTCCGCGTCGAGAACAACGCGGGCTTCGCCGCCGACGCGTACGGCCGGATCACCGGCGAGGTCGCGCCGCTGCTGCTGTCCACCGGGCCCGGCGCGCTGACCTCGCTCGCCGCGCTCCAGGAGGCGGCCGCCGCGTCGGCGCCCGTGCTCGCGATCACCAGCCAGGTCCCCGCCGCCGGGCTCGGGGGCGGCCGGCACGGCTTCCTCCACGAGCTGCGCGACCAGCAGGCCTCGGTCCGCGACATCGTGAAATCCGTGCACACCGTGCGGACCGCCTCGCAGATCCCCTCCGCGATCGCCGCCGCCTGGGAGTCCGCGCTGAGCGCCCCGCACGGGCCGGTCTGGGTGGAGATCCCGCAGGACGTGCTGGTGGCCGAGACGTCGCTGCCGGTCGTCAGCGCCATGGACGCCACCCCGCGCGAGCTGTACCCGCGCCCCGAGCTGACGGTCGCCGCCGCGCACCTGCTGACGAACGCCGAACGCCCGGTGATCGTCGCGGGCGGCGGAGTCGTACGCTCCGACGCCTCCGGCAAGCTGCGCGCCCTGGCCGAGAAGATCAGCGCCCCCGTCGTGACCACCTTCGGGGGCAAGGGCGCGTTCCCCTGGGAACACCCGCTGTCCCTGCGCTCCTGGCTGGAGGACCGGCACACCACGGACTTCCTGGAGGACGCGGACGTCCTGCTCGTCGTCGGCTCCGGCCTGGGCGAGCTGTCCTCGAACTACCACACGTTCCGCCCGCGCGGCCGGGTGATCCAGATCGAGGCCGACGCCGGGAAGCTGGAGTCCAACCACCCGGCCCTCGGCATCCACTCCGACGCCCGCGAGGCGCTCGCCGACCTGCTGGAGGCGGTGGAGCCCCGCGAGGACGCCTCGGCCGCCGAGCGGGTGCGCACGGTGCTGGAGAGGGTTCGGTCCCGGATCGACGCCCAGGACCTCGCCCTGGAGCAGCAGGTCCTCGCCGCCGTCCGGGAGGCGCTGCCCGACACCGCGCCCAGCTTCTGGGACATGACGATCCTGGCGTACTGGGCCTGGTCCGCCTTCGACGCCCGGCGCCCCAACACGATGCACTCCGCCCAGGGCGCGGGCGGCCTCGGCTACGGCTTCCCCGCGGCCGTCGGCGCGGCCGTCGCCGACCCGACGAATCCCGTGCTCGCGGTCTCCGGCGACGGCGGTGCGATGTACTCCCTCGCGGAGCTGGCCACCGCCCGCCAGTACGACCTGCCCCTGACCTGGCTGATCGTCGACGACGGCGGCTACGGCATCCTGCGCGAGTACATGACGGAGGCCTTCGGGGAGACCACCGCGACCGAGCTGACCCGTCCGGACTTCGTCGCCCTCGCCCAGTCCTTCGGCGTTCCCGCCGTCCGGACGACGCCCGAGTCCCTCGCCGCCGACCTGGCGAAGGCGCTGGCGGCCCCGGGACCGTCCGTCGTCGTGCTCCCCGCCCTGCTGAGGATGTTCGAGCCGACGCATCTGTAGGCCTCCGGCCCCGTTCGCCGCCCGTTCGTCCCGCCGCCCCGTTCGAGGCGGCGGGATGAAAACCGCGTCCCGGGGCGTTGGTGCCTTCCGGTAGATCAGGTGGGACCGACGGGCAAGCGGACAGGCCGGCAGACCGGCCGAGGCGGGAGGCAAGGCGTGACGGGCGCAGCGCAACAGGGGTGGGGCCGACGACTGGCCGGGTACGCGTGGCGTTACCGGCGCAACGTCGTCCTCGCCCTCGGCTCGTCGCTCGCCGGGATGGCCGTCATGGCCCTCGTGCCGCTCATCACCAAGGTGATCATCGACGATGTGGTCACCGGCCACACCCGCTCGCTGGCCGTGTGGACCGGGCTGCTCATCGGCGCGGCCGTCCTCGTCTACATCGCCACCTACATCAGGCGGTACTACGGCGGCCGGCTCGCCCTGGACGTCCAGCACGACCTGCGTACGGACATGTACGCGACGATCGTGCGGCTCGACGGGAAGCGCCAGGACGAGCTGTCCACCGGGCAGGTCGTCGGCCGGGCCACCAGCGACCTCCAGCTGATCCAGGGGCTGCTGTTCATGCTCCCGATGACCGTCGGGAACGTACTGCTCTTCGTCATCTCCCTGGCCGTCATGGCCGTGCTCTCCCTGCCGCTGACGCTCGTCGCCCTCGCCGTCGCCCCCGCGCTCTGGTTCATCGCCCGCCGCTCCCGCACCCGGCTCTTCCCCGCCACCTGGTACGCCCAGAGCCAGGCCGCCGCCGTCGCCGGAGTCGTCGACGGGGCCGTGTCCGGCGTCCGCGTCGTCAAGGGCTTCGGCCAGGAGGACCAGGAGACCGGCAAGCTCCGCGCCGTCGGACGCAGGCTGTTCGCCGGGCGCATGCGCACGGTCCGGCTGAACTCCCGCTACACCCCGGCCCTCCAGGCCGTGCCGGCGCTCGGCCAGGTCGCCATGCTGGCGCTCGGCGGCTGGCTGGCGACCCGGGGCGAGATCACCCTCGGCACGTTCGTCGCCTTCTCCACCTACCTCGCCCAGCTCGTCGGCCCGGTCCGGATGCTCGCCATGGTCCTCACCGTCGGCCAGCAGGCCCGCGCCGGTGTGGAGCGCGTCCTGGAGCTGATCGACACCGAGCCCTCGATGCGGGACGGCACGAAGGAGCTGCCCGCCGACGCCCCGGCCGGCATCGAGTTCGACGACGTCCGCTTCGGCTACGACCCGGAGCGCCCGGTCCTCGACGGTTTCTCGCTCACCGTCGAGCCCGGCGAGACGGTCGCCGTCGTCGGCGCGTCCGGCAGCGGCAAGTCCACCGTCTCCCTCCTGCTGCCCCGGTTCTACGACGTGTCCCGCGGCGCGGTCCTGATCGGCGGCCACGACGTCCGCGAGCTGACCCAGGCGTCCCTGCGCTCCGCGATCGGGCTCGTCCCGGAGGACAGCTTCCTGTTCTCCGACACGGTCCGCGCCAACATCGCCTACGGCTTCCCCGACGCCACCCAGGAGCAGATCGAGCAGGCCGCCCGCGCCGCACAGGCCCACCGGTTCATCGCCGAGCTGCCCAAGGGCTACGACACCACCGTCGGCGAACACGGGCTCACCCTCTCCGGCGGTCAGCGCCAGCGCGTAGCGCTCGCCCGCGCCATCCTCACCGACCCCCGGCTCCTCCTCCTCGACGACGCCACCTCCGCCGTCGACGCCCGCGTCGAGCACGAGATCCACGAAGCCCTCAGGCAGGTGATGGAGGGCCGCACCACCCTGCTCATCGCCCACCGCCGCTCCACCCTCCAGCTCGCCGACCGCATCGCCGTCCTGGACGGCGGCCGGCTCGCCGCCGTCGGCACCCACGAGGAGCTGGAGCGCACCTCCCCGCTCTACCGCCGTCTCCTCACCGACCCCGACGAGCTCGGCGGGGCCTCCCCCGGCCACCGGCCGCCGCACGTCGAGGCGGACCCCGAGGGCGACCTGGCGCTCCAGGAGGAGCTGGACGCCGAGTTCGACGCCGAGCGCGGGATCACCCCCCAGCTGTGGGTCCGCACGGAGGACCAGCGCGACACCACGGCCGCCGGGACGCCCGCCACGCCCGAACTGCTCGCCCAGGTCGAGGCGCTGCCGCCCGCCACGGACGCCCCCGACGTCGACGAGGCCGCCGCCGTGCGGCCGGAGGACTCCTACGGGCTGCGCCGGCTCCTCCGCGGCTTCGGCGCGGCCCTCCTGGTCAGCCTCGGCCTGGTCGCGGTCGACGCCGGCATGGGCCTGCTGCTGCCCATCCTGATCCGGCACGGCATCGACGAGGGCGTCACCCAGGTCTCGATCGGCGCGGTGTGGGCGGCCTCGGCCGTGGCGCTCGTCGTCGTACTCGTCCAGTGGGCCGCCCAGACAGGCGAGATCCGGATGACGGGCCGGACCGGCGAGCGGGTGCTCTACTCGCTCCGCCTGAAGATCTTCGCCCAGCTCCAGCGCCTCGGCCTCGACTACTACGAGCGCGAGCTGACCGGCCGGATCATGACCCGGATGACGACGGACGTGGACGCGCTGTCGACGTTCCTCCAGACCGGGCTCGTCACCGCGTTCGTCTCCCTGGTCACCTTCTTCGGCATCATGATCGCGCTGCTCGTCCTGGACGTCCAGCTCGCCCTGGTCGTCTTCGCGACGCTGCCGGTTCTGGTCATCGGCACCGTCTTCTTCCGGCGCAGCAGCGTCAAGGCGTACGAACTGGCCCGCGAGCGCATCAGCACCGTCAACGCCGACCTCCAGGAGTCCGTCTCCGGCCTCCGTATCGTCCAGGCCTACGGCCGCGAGCACGACGGGGCCGCCCGCTTCGCCGGGCGCAGCGACCACTACCGCCAGGCACGGGTCCGCGGCCAGTGGCTGATCTCCGTCTACTTCCCCTTCGTCCAGCTGCTGTCCTCGATCGCCGCGGCCGCCGTCATCATCGTCGGCTCCGGCCGGATCGACAACGGCACGCTCACCACCGGCGCGCTCGTCGCCTACCTCCTCTACATCGACCTGTTCTTCGCCCCCGTCCAGCAGCTCTCCCAGGTCTTCGACGGCTACCAGCAGGCCACCGTCTCCCTCGGCCGCATCCAGGAACTCCTGCGCGAGCCCACCTCCACCGCCGCCCCGGACGAGCCGCGCGACGTGGCCTCGCTGCGCGGCGAGATCGCGTTCGAGGACGTCTCCTTCGCGTACGGGAAGGAGGAGGAGGCGCTGACCGGCGTCGACCTGCGCATCCCGGCCGGCCAGACGGTCGCCTTCGTCGGTGAGACCGGCGCGGGCAAGTCGACCCTGGTCAAATTGGTCGCCCGGTTCTACGACCCGACGAGCGGCCGGGTCACCGCCGACGGCTTCGATCTGCGCACGCTTGACATGACGGCCTACCGGCACCGCCTCGGGGTCGTCCCGCAGGAGGCGTACCTCTTCGCCGGCACGGTCCGCGACGCCATCGCCTACGGGCTGCCCGACGCCACCGACGCCCAGGTGGAGGCCGCGGCCCGTGCGGTCGGCGCGCACGAGATGATCGCCACCCTGGAGGGCGGTTACCTGCACGAGGTCGCCGAGCGCGGCCGCAACCTGTCCGCCGGACAGCGCCAGCTCATCGCGCTGGCCCGCGCCGAGCTGGTCGACCCGGACGTGCTGCTCCTGGACGAGGCCACCGCCGCCCTGGACCTGGCCAGTGAGGCCCTGGTGAACCAGGCCACCGACCGGCTCACCGGACGCCGCACCACGCTGGTGGTGGCGCACCGGCTGACCACCGCCGCCCGCGCCGACCGGGTCGTCGTGATGGACCACGGGCGCGTCGTCGAGGACGGCGCCCACTCCGAACTGCTGGCCCGCAACGGGCAGTACGCCCGGCTGTGGCGCACGTTCATCGGCGAGGGGATAGGGGAGGACGAGCCGGCGAGCGTCTGACGCCCCGGCGCTGGACGCAACCCCGCGGGGGGCTGCTGCGTCGTAGCCAGGGACGCACGGATGCGTACAGAGGTCAGGTGGGGGCGAACGTGTTCGAGCCAAGGGCGGAACGGGCCGGCACCGGCCCGGTGTCGGCAGGCGGGGGGCCGGTACGGGCGGTGAGGCCGGCGGCCGTCGGGCCCACGGGCCGCCGGGCGGTGGCGGCGGTGACCGCGGGAAGGCGGCCGTGGCTCGTGTACGTCCTCGTCCTGCCCCTGTTCGCCGGGCTCGTCCTCCTGATCGGCGCTCCCGGCGCCGCGCAGGCCGCCACCGGCTGCTCGGGGCGCCCGGCGAAGACGGTCGCGTTCTCGACCGGCGAGCTGCGCGTCTTCAAGAGCCGCGCCCGCGTCTGCGCCGTGACCGTCGCCAAGAAGCCCGGCAAGCGGCGGGCGATGAGCGTCACGCTCCAGCCGCGCGGCGGCCGCGCCGTCGCCGACCGGGGCTCGTACACGCACAGGGCGGGCCCGGTCACCGTCAGCGCACTCAACCGCTGCGTCCGGGCGACCGGCGCCATCGCCGGGAAGTCGGCGTCCACCGGCTGGATTCTGTGCTGATTCCTCCCGGGGAGCGAGGCCTGTCGCGAACGCCCGCACCCGCGGCGTAAGCGCGGAAGACGCGGACGGGAACCGGGCGACCGGGTCTGGCGTGGCGTGGGGCGCCCCGATAAGTTCACGGCGACTGTCGTGAATCAAGGGGAGGGTGCATGCGCAAGGCGCTCACTGGGGTTGTCTCGCTCGCGGTGCTCATAGGCACGGTCGGAGCGACGGGAGCCTCGGCCGGTGCGGCCACCGCCGCGGAACCGGCCACGAAGCGGAGCAGCGGCGCTGCCACAAGCAGCGAAGCGGGCAACGAGGACATCAAGGACCGCATCCTGGCCATCCCGGGAATGAGCCTGATCGAGGAGAAGCCCTACCCCGGGTACCGCTACTTCGTCCTCGGCTACACCCAGCCGGTCGACCACCGCCGCCCGTCCGAGGGGACGTTCCAGCAGCGCGTCACCCTGCTGCACAAGGACACGAGCCGCCCGACGGTGTTCTTCACCAGCGGCTACAACGTGTCGACCAACCCCAGCCGCAGCGAGCCGACGCAGATCGTCGACGGCAACCAGGTCTCCCTGGAGTACCGCTACTTCACCCCCTCGCGCCCGGCCCCCGCCGACTGGTCCAAGCTCGACATCTGGCAGGCCGCCAGCGACCAGCACCGCGTGTTCACGCAACTCAAGAAGATCTACGCGAAGAAGTGGCTGGCCACCGGCGGCTCCAAGGGCGGCATGACCGCCACGTACTTCGAGCGGTTCTACCCGAACGACATGGACGGAGTCGTCGCCTACGTCGCGCCCAACGACGTGGTGGACCGCGAGGACTCGGCCTACGACCGGTTCTTCCGGGACGTCGGCACCAAGGAGTGCCGTGACCGGCTGGCCGGCGTGCAGCGCGAGGCGCTGGTCCGCCGTGCCCCGCTCCAGAAGAAGTACAAGGAGCTGGCCGCGTCGCAGGGCTGGACCTTCGACACCGTCGGCTCCCTCGACCGGGCCTACGAGGCCACGGTCATGGACTACGTGTGGGCGTTCTGGCAGTACAGCCTGCTCGCCGACTGCGCGGACATCCCGGCCGACGCCCAAAACGCCTCCGACGACGCCATCTGGGACTCCGTCGACGGCATCTCCGGTTTCGCCGCCTACGTGGACCAGGGCCTGGAGCGGTACACCCCGTACTACTACCAGGCGGGCACACAGCTCGGGTCGCCGGACATCAAGCAGCCGTGGCTCGGCAAGCTGAGCCGCTACGGCTACCAGCCCCCGCGCACCTTCGTGCCCCGCTCCATCCCCATGACGTTCGACCGGTGGGCGATGCGGGACATCGACCGCTGGGTCAAGCGCAACGCCCGGCAGATGATGTACGTCAACGGCGAGAACGACCCGTGGAGCGCGGAGCCCTTCCGCCTCGGACGCGGAGCGAAGGACAGTTACGTCTACACCGTCCCCGGCGGCAACCACGGGGCGAAGGTCTCGGGTCTCGCCGACGAGGAGAAGGCGAAGGCCACCGCCGCGATCCTGCGCTGGGCGGGGGTCGCCCCGGCGGCCGTCGAGGCGGACCCGGCGAAGGCGAAGCCGCTCGCGAAGTTCGACAAGAGGCTGGACCGGCGCAACGGCGAGATCGAGCGCGAGGAAGCCACGCTGCGCCCGTAGGCAGGGCCCCGGCCGTCGCGGGCGTGCGCCCGTAGCGCTCGGGATGCCGGAGCGGCCGTGTGCCCGCGCGGTCCGGGCGCTCCGGCACGGCCGTGCGGTCCCCCGCGGCCGTACGGACACGACGGGAAGCGCCCGCCGGCTGCTCTTCCGACAGCCGGCGGGCGCTTCCCGCCCCGCTGGGGTCAGCGGCCGGCGTCCTGGTGCGGGCCTGCGGCGCGCGGCCCGTACGACAGCCCGTGGCCCACCGGGTACAGCACCCGCGCGGGGTCGTCCGCGCGCTGGACGGGCACCGGCAGCCGGCCCCTGGGCGAGGCGAGGCCCGCCATCACCCGGGCGGCGGCGCGCAGTTCGACGTCCGTCCAGGAGTACGCGGCGAGACTCGCCGCCACCCCGCTCCCGGCGAGAGCGGCGACGTCGTACGGGTTGCGGACGGCGACGGTGATCACCGGGACGCCGGTCGCCACGAGGGCCGTGACGAGCGTGCGCTGCGAGCTGCCCGCCGTGACGTTGTACGTCGCCACGACCACGGCGTCCTTGCCCCGTGCGGCGGCGACCGCCTCGGCGACCTTCGCCGGGTTCGGGGCCGTACCGGTGGACAGGGCCGTCGCGGAGAAGCCCAGTTCGCCGAACGCGTCGGCCAGGGTGGTGGTCGGCGGGCCCGTCGTGCCCGACGGCGACGCGGGGTCGGCCCCCACCACCAGCAGCTCGCGGTGGGAGCGGCGGGAGAGCGGCAGCAGGGAGCCGGGATCGGCGAGCAGGGTCGTCGTGCGCTCGGCGATCCGGTCGGCGGCGGCCCGGTGGACTCGGCTGCCGACCGTGCGGTCGACGCCCGCGCGGCTGACGAACGGGTCGCGGAACAGTCCCAGCCGGTCCTTGAGCCGCAGAATCCGCAGGACCGACTCCTCGATCCTCGCCTCGCCGATCTCGCCGCCGCGCACCGCCTCCAGCACGGCGTTCCAGGCGAGGGGGAGGTCCGGCGGGTTCAGGAGCTGGTCCACGCCCGCCAGCAGGGCGAGGACCGGGACGCGGTCGTCGCCGTACTCCCCCCGCACCCCCTGCATGCCGAGGGAGTCCGTGACCACCACTCCGTCGTAGCCCAGCTCCTCACGCAGGATGCCGGTCAGGATCGGCCGGGAGAGCGTGGCCGGGACCCCGGACGGGTCGAGGGCGGGGACGACGATGTGCCCCGTCATGATCGAGTCGACGCGGGCGCGGATCGCGGCACGGAACGGCGGGGCGTCCAGCTCTTCCCACTCCTCGCGGGTGTGCCCGATGACGGGGAGCCCGGTGTGGCTGTCGGTGCTCGTGTCGCCGTGCCCGGGGAAGTGCTTGGCGGTCGCGGCGATCCCCGCGCCCCGGTAGCCCTTCACCTGCGCCGCGACGAGCCCGGACACCGTGTCGGGCACGGCGCCGAAGGACCGTACGCCGATGACCGGGTTGGCGGGGTCGACGTTGACGTCGGCGTCCGGCGCGTAGTTCTGGTTGATGCCGAGCGCGGCCAGTTCGGCGCCCGCGATCCGGGCCGCCCGCCGGGTGTCGGAGCGAGAACCGCCCGCGCCCAGGGCCATCGCGCCCGGCAGCAGCGTGGCGGGTTCGCCGACCCGGCAGACGATGCCGTGCTCCTGGTCGGTGGAGACGAGCAGGGGTACGCGGGAGCGGCCGGCGAGTGCGGCGCGCTGGATGCCGTTGGAGAGGTCGGCGATCTGGTGGGGGCTGCGGGTGTTGTGCGCCCAGGTGAAGTAGATGATGCCGCCGACGTGGTACGTGGAGACCAGCTCGGCGGCGGTGCGCACCCCGAGCTCCCGGAGGTTCGCGTCGATGTCGCTCTGGTCCGGGTCGGTGGCGGAGTGCCCGTACACCCGCGGCACGAAGAGCTGGCCGACCTTCTCCTCCAGGCTCATCCCGGCGATGATCCGCCGCAGTCGGTGGTCGGCGGAGGCGTTCGTGGGCTGCGCGGAGGCGGCGCCGGGGACGGCGAGGATGCCGGAGGCCGCGGCGGCTGTGGCGGCGGCCGTGGCGGTGAGGAGGGTGCGTCTGGAGGTGCGGTGGTGCACGTGAGCTCCTTCCCGGGGGTGAAAGAAACTTTCAAGACGATACGCTTATAGGGAAAGTAACTACCGGTCAAGAGGGCGGGGCCGGGCCAGGGACAGGTAGACGGGCCTCTCCCTCCCGTGCGCGGCAGGCCGGACGGACGCCGCCCCCCCCCGGCCGCTGGCGCGTGGCCGGGGCGTGGCAGGGCCCCGTCCCGGTCGCCTGAAGCACGCGGCGGGGCCCGCGCCCCTCGACCAGAGGGCGGGAACGGGCGTCGGCCCGCTCTGCCCGGACGGGGGCGGGGTCCGTCCCGTGCGCTCGGGGGGCGGTGAAGGCCGGCACGGTGTTGTGTCCGCCGAGTCCCAGGGAGTGGCTGAGCGCCGGCCGGACGGGCTGGGGCCGGGCGGTCGCGCGGACCACGTCGATGCCCGCCGTGGTGTCGTCCGGTTCCGCGAAGTCGGCCGTGGGCACCGCCGTGCCCCGGGCGACGGTCAGGACCCTCAGGGCCGCCTCGATCGCGCCGGCCGCCCCCATGGTGTGCCCGAGGACGCCCTTGGCCGAGGTGACCGAGGGGGCGTGGGGGGCGTACAGCTCCCGGAGAAGGTCCGGCGCAGACGGCGTCCGAGGGGACGGGTGGCTGGTCTGCGAGTGCCGGACCGGCGTTACGCGTCCTCCCGCCCCCGCCCCGCCCCGCCCCCGTCCCGGCTACTGCTTCGGCGCTCCCAGCCGCAGCAGATGATCGCGCCCCGCGCCCAGCAGGCCCGCCAGCTCCGCCGCCTCGGGGCGCCAGCGCTTCTCGTACTCCCAGCACACCCACGCGTCCGGGTCCAGCCTGTCCAGGCAGTCCGCCAGCGGCAGCACCCCGGCCCCCAGCGCCAACGGCGTGAGGGCGTCGGCCGATGCGACGTCCTTCACCTGGACGTACCCCAGGTGCGGGGCGAGCACCGCGTGGCTGGCGGCGGGTTCCTCACCGGCCAGCCAGGTGTGCAGCACGTCCCAGACCGCGCCGATCCGGGGGTGCCCGACCGCGGCGACGACCCGTGCCGCGTCGACGCCCGAGCGGTGCGAGTCATGGGTCTCCAGCAGAATGCTCACGCCCATGTCGGCCGCGGCCGGGGCGGCGGCCCCGAGCCGCCTGGCCGCGGTCGCGTCCGCCCCGTCCGGGTCCTGGCCCCCGCCGCCGGGGAAGACCCGGACGTACGGCGCCCCCAGGTCCCGGGCCAGCCTCACCAGCGCGGCGAGCTCCGCCAGGACCGGCTCGTCGTCGCCCTCGGCAGCCACCTTCACGTATCCGGCGAGAGCGAGGATCTCCACGCCGCCGGCGGCGAACGCCTCGACCACGTCGGCCCGTTCGAGCGACGACAGACCGAGGTGTACCGGCTCCTCCGGGTGGGTGCGCAGCTCCACCCCCTGGTAGCCGTGCCCGGCGGCGAGCCGGACGACCTCGGCGATCGGCGTCCCCGGCACTCCGAGGGTCGAGAAAGCGAGCTTCACTGTGATGTCCTTCCCTTGTGGGCGGCGCCCCGCGCCCCTGTCGCGGGGCGCCNCCGCCCGCGTCCCACCCGCTCCTGCCCGTCCGGCCGGAAGGCTACTCCGGACGGAGGGGGAGCGGGCGGGCCCTCGGCCGACACCCTCCGACACCCCCCCGCCAGCCGCTCCCGCCTGCCGGACGGCTTCAGCGCGCCCCACAGGCACGCACCCGCCGCCGACCACGGCACACCGCCCAGGCCCAGCCGCGCACGGCCTCCCGCGCACGGTCTTCCGCGCACAGCTTCCGCCCCCGCGGGCAGGAGCGGCTCACCCCCGGGGCGGCGCCGTCGACCCCCGGATCATCAGCTCGGCCGCGATGGTCGCGATGCCGCCGGGCGGCGGGTTCTCCTTGCCCATGGCGATCCGGCCCGCCCGCGCCCCCGCCTCGAACAGCGGCAGCCGTACGGTCGTCAGGGCCGGGACCGCGTCCACCGAGAACGGCAGGTCGTCGAAGCCGGCGACCGAGAGATCCTGGGGGATGCGCATCCCCCGGTCCCTCACGGCCGCGCACGCGCCCAGGGCGACGGTGTCGTTGGCGGCCACGATCGCGGTCACGTCCGGTGCCCTGCGCAGGAGTTCGAGGGTGGCCTCGTAACCCGAGCGCCGGTCGTAGGGGCCGTGCACGGTGAGCTGCGGCTCGGCCCCGTCCCCGCCCGCCCGGACGCCGTCCCCCTCGCCGCCGCCTTCGGCCTCCACGTCGAGCCCCGCGCGCCGCATCGCCTCGCGGTGGCCCTCCAGCCGGTGCCGGGTGGTGGTCCGCTCCCGGGGGCCGGCGACGTAGCCGATGCGCCGGTGGCCCAGGGAGATCAGGTGCTCGGTGAGCCGTCGGCCGCCGCCCCGGTTGTCGAAGGTGAGCGCGGCGGCGAGCGCGTCGCTGTCGGGCAGCGGGGGGCGGCCGCAGAAGACGATCCGGGTGCCCGCGTCCGCCAGCCTGGCCAGCTTCGCGGACATGGCGGCCTGGTGGGCAGGGTCCTCGACCGCGCCGCCGGTGAGCACGACGGCGGCGGCGCGCTGACGCTGGAGGAGGGTGAGGTAGGTGAGCTCGCGCTCCGGGGAGCCGCCGGTGTTGCAGATGACGGCCAGCTTCTCGCCGCCCGCCCGCCCCGAGCCGTCCCCGGGCCCGCCGATCTGCGTCTGCGTGGCCCCCGCCATGATGCCGAAGAACGGGTCCGCGATGTCGTTGACCAGGATGCCGACCAGGTCGGACGTGGCCGCCGCGAGCGAGCTGGCGGGGCCGTTGAGCACGTAGTCCAGGTCGTCCACCGCCCGCAGGACCCGCTCCCGGGTCGACGCGGCCACGGGGTAGTTGCCGTTCAGCACACGGGAGACGGTGGCCGGGGACACCCGGGCGCGGGCCGCCACGTCCGCCAGGGTGACTGTCATCGCTGTCCTCCGAGAGGTCGTGTGGGGGCCGCCTCTTGTCCGGGCCGCTGTCGGCAGGCTAGCGTCACCCTCCATAGAAAGCGCTTGCTACGGCTGTATGGAGGGAACTTCGTGACACGCAGGACAGTGCGCATCGCCATGAACGGCGTCACCGGGCGCATGGGATACCGGCAGCACCTCGTCCGTTCGATCCTCGCGATCCGCGAGCAGGGCGGGCTGGAGCTCGGCGGCGGCGAGGTGCTGTGGCCGGAGCCCGTGCTCGTCGGCCGCCGGGCCCACGCCCTGGAGGAACTCGCCGCGCGGCACGGTCTGACCGAGTGGTCGACCGACCTGGACGCGGTGCTCGCGGACGAGACGGTGGACGTCTACTTCGACGCCCAGGTCACCTCGGCCCGAGTGGAGGCGATCAAGAAGGCCATAGCGGCGGGCAAGCACGTGTACACCGAGAAGCCGACCGCCACGGACGTCGAGGGGGCGCTCGACCTGGCCCGGCTCGCCCGGGACGCGGGCATCAAGCACGGCGTCGTCCAGGACAAGATCTTCCTGCCGGGGCTGCGCAAGCTCAAGCGCCTGATCGACGGCGGCTTCTTCGGCGAGATCCTGTCCGTGCGCGGGGAGTTCGGCTACTGGGTCTTCGAGGGGGACTGGCAGGAGGCCCAGCGCCCCTCCTGGAACTACCGCGCGGAGGACGGCGGCGGCATCGTCGTCGACATGTTCCCCCACTGGGAGTACGTGCTCCACGAGCTGTTCGGCCAGGTCACCTCCGTGACGGCGCATGTCCAGACGCACGTGCCGCAGCGCTGGGACGAGCAGGGCAAGCCGTACGCCGCGACCGCCGACGACGCCGCCTACGGCATCTTCCAGCTGGCGGGCGGGGCCGTCGCGCAGATCAACTCCTCCTGGGCGGTACGGGTCAACCGCGACGAACTGGTCGAGTTCCAGGTCGACGGCACGCACGGCTCCGCCGTCGCCGGTCTGCGCAACTGCCGCGTCCAGCACCGCTCGGCCACCCCCAAGCCGGTCTGGAACCCGGACCTCCCGGTCACCGAGTCGTTCCGCGGCCAGTGGCAGGAGGTACCGGACAACGCGGAGTTCGACAACGGCTTCAAGGCCCAGTGGGAGCTGTTCCTGCGCCATGTGGCCCTGGACGAGCCGTACGCCTGGGACCTGCTGGCGGGCGCCCGTGGCGTCCAACTGGCAGAGCTGGGGCTGAAGTCGTCGGCCGAGGGTCGCCGCTTCGCCGTCCCGGAGCTGACCCTGTGACCCGCCGCCCCGCCGGACGGGACCGCCGGACCGACGACGGCCGGCTTCTCGGACCCGGCGCCCCCGCACCTCACGTGACGGCACACGACCGCTCGGAGCCGCCGCGATGACGATCCATCTCCCACAGGGCCCCTACACCCCCCGGACCGCACCGCTGGACCTGGCCCCCGGGGCGGCGCCCCCCACCTCCCGCACGGTCTTCTCCGCGGCCCACGTCGTCGCGGACCCGTACGCCGACGTCAGCCCGGACGCCCCGGCGGCCGTCGACTGGGACGCCACGCTCGCCTTCCGCCGCCATCTGTGGGCGCACGGGCTCGGCGTCGCCGAAGCGATGGACACCGCCCAGCGCGGGATGGGCCTGGACTGGGCGGGCGCGGCCGAGCTGATCGGCCGCTCGGCCGCTGAGGCGAAGGCGGTCGGGGGCCGGATCGCCTGCGGCGTGGGCACCGACCACCTGCCCGACGGCGGCACGCCGACCCTGGACGAGGTCAGGTCGGCCTACGAGGACCAGCTGGCCCTGGCCGAGGAGCACGGCGTCCAGCCCATCCTCATGGCCTCCCGCGCGCTGGTCAGGGCGGCGGACGGACCGGACGACTACCTCGCTGCCTACGCCCACCTCCTGCGCCAGGCGTCCGAACCGGTGATCCTGCACTGGCTGGGCCCCATGTTCGATCCCGCGCTGGCGGGCTACTGGGGCAGCGCCGACCTCGACCGGGCCACGGACACCTTCCTCAAGGTCATCGCGGAGCACCCCGACAAGGTCGACGGCATCAAGATCTCCCTCCTGGACGCGTCCCGCGAGATCGCCGTCCGCCGCCGCCTGCCGGAGGGGGTGCGCTGCTACACGGGCGACGACTTCAACTACCCCGAGCTGATCGCCGGTGACGAACAGGGCTTCAGCCACGCCCTGCTGGGCATCTTCGACCCGCTGGGCCCCCTGGCGGCGCACGCGGTGCGGGTACTGGACACGGGAGACGTCGAGGGCTTCCGCGCCCTTCTCGACCCCACCGTCGACCTCTCGCGCCACCTCTTCCAGCCGCCCACCCGCTTCTACAAGACCGGGGTGGTCTTCCTCGCCTGGCTGGCCGGGCACCAGGAGCACTTCACGATGGTGGGCGGTCTCCAGTCGGCGCGGTCCCTGCCGCATCTGGCGAAGGCCTACGAACTGGCCGACCGGCTGGGCCTGTTCCCGGACCCGGACCGGGCCGAACACCGCATGCGATCGCTCCTCGCGGTCCACGGAGGAGCACGATGAACGAGCAGTCCCTCTCGCGCCTGAGCATCAACCAGGAGACGATCAAGCAGTGGTCGCTCCCCGAGCTGGCGGAGGGCTGCGTCGCGGCGGGCATCGACAAGGTCGGCCTGTGGCGGGCCCCGGTGCAGGCGTACGGCGTCGAGCGCACGGCGGGGCTCCTGGCGGACGCGGGGCTGAGCGTCACCAGCCTCTGCCGGGGCGGCTTCTTCACCGCCCTCGACCCCGCGGAGCGCGCCCGCGCCCTGGACGACAACCGGGCGGCGCTGGACGAGGCGGCGGCCCTGTCCACCGACACCCTGGTCCTGGTCTCGGGCGGTCTCCCGCCCGGCAGCCGGGATCTGTACGGAGCCCGCGAGCGAGTCGCGGAGGCGCTGTCCGAGCTGGTCCCGTACGCCGCAGAGCGCGGCGTACGCCTGGCGATCGAACCCCTGCACCCGATGTTCGCGTCGGACCGCTGCGTGGTCTCCACCCTCGCCCAGGCCCTGGACCTCGCCGAGCGTTTCCCCGCCGACCGGGTGGGGGTCGTCGTGGACACCTACCACCTCTGGTGGGACGACCAGGCCCCCGCGCAGATCGCCCGTGCGGGAGCGGGCGGCCGCATCCACTCCTTCCAGCTGGCCGACTGGATCACCCCGCTCCCGGAGGGGGTCCTGCTGGGGCGGGGGCAGCTGGGCGACGGAAGCATTGATTTCCGCTCGTTCCGCACGGAAGCGGAATCCGCCGGGTTCGACGGCCCGATCGAGGTGGAGATCTTCAACGAGGCGCTGTGGGCCCGCGACGGCGCGGACGTGTTGGCGGAAGTGGCGGAGCGCTATCTGCAACACGCCTGCTGAGCCCCCTCGTCCGGACCGGAAGTAAAGAGATCGCAAAGGGTTGCAACCTTTGCGTACCCTCCCGGGTCACACAGGGCGTCGGGACTTCCGGGGGAGGGGTCCGGGGGGAACGGGAAGGTCCGACAGGGGGGAAAGCGAGGGGGCCCGGCCGCGAGGCCGGGCCCCATTCCGCTGTCACGGCGCGATCGGGCGTCACGGCGGTGCTCGGGAACGCCGGGGCGTCGCTCTGGAGCGTCAACCCGTCGCGACCGGACGTCAAGGTTCCGCGACCGAGGGTCAAGGCGTCGCCGACAAGCGCGCCAACACCACACCGTGCCGCGTCGGTGTGCGGCGGCAGAACGCGTCGGTCCGTCGCGACCGCGTGCCGGGACCTCGCGCTCCGGGGGCGGGGGCCGTCGGTGGGCCTTCAGTGATGAAAATTTTCGCCAGTTCGGCGCGTTGTCGCAGTTGAGGTGCGGCGTCACAGGTCTAGACCGAACGGCCTCTTTACGCCTCCCCGCGCCCATGCCTTACTCGTGACGTGTCCATGGCGATCGGTCCGGTCGTCAGGCGCCCGCTCCCCCCACCCGACGTCCCCGGAGGCAGCCATGCCCGCATGCAGTTCCCCGTCCCGCCGACGCGCCAGACCCAGAGCCGCCCTGTTGACCGGCGTCCTCGGCAGTGTCGCCGCACTCCTCGTGACCGGTGCGGGCCCGGCGGTCGCCGCGCCCCCCAGCCCCGACAAGCCCATCCGGTCCGGCCAGGCGTGGATGGGGGCGGGGACCCGCATCGAGCAGGGCCCCGCTTCCGGGGCGGACGGCGGCCTGACCGCGATGGACACCAGCGGTGTCCAGGGCATCGACGTCTCCCACTGGCAGGGGGCGATCAACTGGGGCTCGGTGAAGGCCGCGGGCATCGACTTCGCCTACATGAAGGCCACCGAGGGGACGAGCTTCAAGGACAGCAGCTTCAACGCGAACTACACGAACTCCTACCACGCCGGCCTGATCCGGGGCGCGTACCACTTCGCCCGCCCCAACGTCTCCAACGGCGCGACCCAGGCGAACTACTTCGCGAGCAACGGCGGAGGCTGGTCCAGGGACGGCAGGACCCTCCCCGGTGTGCTGGACATCGAGCACAACCCGTACGGCGCGATGTGCTACGGCCTCTCCACGACGCAGATGCGCACGTGGGTCAACGACTTCTACACCGCGTACAAGGCCCGCACGAGCCGCGACGTCGTCATCTACACGACGGCCAGCTGGTGGAACACCTGCACCGGCAACTGGACCGGCATGTCCGCCAAGTCCCCGCTCTGGGTCGCGCACTGGGGCACCGCCAGCCCGTTCGTCCCCAGCGGGTTCCCCACCTGGACGATCTGGCAGTACACCGCCACCGGCCGGGTCAGCGGGGTCTCCGGTGACGTGGACCGCAACAAGTTCAACGGCTCCATGACCCGGCTCCAGGCCCTCGCCAACAACACGGCGTAAGAGCTCCTCGCCCTCGCGGCGGCCGGGCGAGCCCGCCCGCGGCTCGCCCGGCCCTGCCGCCGCCCCCACCGGCCGCCGCCGAGCGTCCGTCCGGAACGACCGCAGATGAGGAGTCCGCCGTGAACCTTCCGCAGCCGACCCGCCGCCACGTCCTGCTCGCCGGAGCCGGAGGACTGGCCGCCGCCGCACTGCCGAGCGCGGCCCTCGCCGCCGGCGCCGTCGAACCGGACATCGACAGCACCCTCCGATGGGAGGCCCGCCCGCCCCGGAGCCCGGTGAGCCTGGTGGGGAGGCGGCCCAGCAAGATCATCGTCCACCACACGGTCAGCGCCAACACCTCCGACGTCTCCCGCGCCCAGGCCCACTCGCACGCCCACTGGGTCCAGAACCTGCACATGGACAAGAACGGGTGGATCGACAGCGGCTACCACTTCCTCGTCAGCCGGGGCGGCTGGATCACCGAGGGCCGCCACCGCAGCCTCAGCACCCTGCTGGGCGGCGGCGACTTCGTGCTGGGGGCCCACACGTCCGGCCAGAACGAGCAGGCCATCGGCATCGCCAACGAGGGCGCGTACCACGGCGGCGCGCAGCCGCCGCGGGCGCAGTGGGAGGTCCTGGTGGTGCTCTGCGCGTACGTCTGCCGGCAGTACGGCATCGCGCCGAGCCGTATCTACGGGCACAAGGACTTCGGCGACACGCTCTGCCCGGGCGTCCTGCACGACAAGCTGCCCCAACTGCGCAGCGAGGTCGCGGCGAGCATGGGCTGAGCCGGCCGCCCCGCCAGGCGCCGGTGGACCGCCCCGACAACCGCGGGGGCGGCGGCAGCCTGCTGTTCTCGGACCGGTGGCTGAAGACCGACGTGACCGCGGTGGTCTGGGAACGATGAGCGGCCTGCGGTTGCGGGGGCGCTCGCCAGGGCCCGGGCGTCCCTGGCCGTGAGGCGGGGCCGCCCGGACGCCTCCGCCGCCGGTCTGGCGTCCGGGGCCGTTCCGGGCGCGGTGTGCGGCAGTGGTCCGGTCAACGGCTACGAGGTGCTGGAGCAGGTGGTGCGGTTGCCGGTCAGCACGTGGCGGTACCACTGGGACCCCGCGCACGTACGGCACTCGGGGCCCATGGCGCAGGACTGGTGGAAGGCGTTCGGGGTCGGCGAGAACCACCGGACGATCTGCTGCACCGACGCCAACGGCGTGGCCCTCGTCGCCATCCAGGCACTGCACCGGGAGCTGGCCGAGCTACGGGACGAGGTGGCGGCCCTGCGCGCCGGGAGTCCGCCCCCGGCGACATGAGCGGTGTCAGCGGCAGGCGGTAGCGTCGGGTCATGTCCAACACGGCCGTCCTCGAAGGGGTCCTGGAGAGGATCACGTACGCCAACGAGGAGAACGGGTACACCGTCGCCCGCGTCGACACCGGGCGGGGAGCAGGAGACCTCCTCACCGTGGTCGGCGCGCTGCTCGGCGCGCAGGTCGGCGAGTCGCTGCGGATGGAGGGCCGTTGGGGCTCGCACTCCCAGTACGGCAAGCAGTTCACCGTGGAGAACTACACCACCGTGCTGCCCGCCACCATCCAGGGCATCCGCCGCTATCTCGGCTCCGGGCTGATCAAGGGCATCGGGCCCGTGATGGCCGACCGGATCACCACCCACTTCGGCGTCGACACCCTCGACATCATCGAGAACGAGCCGAAGCGGCTCGTCGAGGTCCCCGGCCTCGGCCCCAAGCGCACGAAGATGATCGCGGCGGCCTGGGAGGAGCAGAAGGCGATCAAGGAGGTCATGGTCTTCCTCCAGGGTGTGGGCGTCTCCACCTCCATCGCCGTGCGGATCTACAAGAAGTACGGGGACGCCTCGATCTCCGTCGTGCGGAACCAGCCCTACCGGCTCGCCGCCGACGTCTGGGGCATCGGCTTCCTCACCGCCGACAAGATCGCCCAGGCGGTCGGCATCCCGCACGACAGCCCCGAGCGCGTCAAGGCCGGTCTTCAGTACGCCCTGTCCCAGTCCTCCGACCAGGGCCACTGCTACCTCCCCGAGGAACGGCTCATCGCGGACGGGGTGAAGCTCCTCCAGGTCGACACCGGCCTGGTCATCGAGTGCCTGGCCGAGCTTGCCGCCGACCCGGAGGGCGTCGTGCGGGAGAAGGTGCCGTCCCCCGAGGGGGGCGAGCCGGTCACCGCCGTCTACCTGGTCCCCTTCCACCGCGCGGAGCTGTCCCTCGCCGGGCAGGTGCGCCGGCTGCTGAGCACCGGGGAGGACCGGATGCCGGCCTTCCAGGACGTGGACTGGGGCAAGGCGCTGGCCTGGCTCGCGACGCGTACGGGGGCCACGCTCGCACCCGAGCAGGAGGAGGCGGTCCGGCTCGCGCTCCGCCGGAAGGTGGCCGTCCTGACCGGCGGGCCCGGCTGCGGGAAGTCCTTCACCGTCCGGTCCATCGTCGAGCTGGCGCGGGCGAAGCGGGCCAAGGTGGTGCTGGCCGCTCCCACCGGACGGGCCGCCAAGCGGCTCTCCGAGCTGACCGGAGCCGAGGCGTCCACCGTGCACCGGTTGCTGGAGCTGAAGCCGGGGGGCGACGCGGCCTATGACCGGGACCGGCCGCTGGACGCCGACCTGGTCGTCGTCGACGAGGCGTCGATGCTCGATCTGCTGCTCGCCAACAAGCTCGTCAAGGCAGTGGCACCCGGTGCCCATCTGCTGCTCGTGGGCGACGTCGACCAGCTGCCGTCGGTCGGCGCGGGGGAGGTGCTGCGCGATCTGCTCGCCGAGGGCAGCCCCGTCCCCGCCGTCCGGCTCACCCGGATCTTCCGCCAGGCCCAGCAGTCGGGCGTCGTCACCAACGCCCACCGGATCAACGCGGGCCAGCCGCCGCTCACCGAGGGGCTGAGCGACTTCTTCCTCTTCGTGGAGGAGGAGACCCAGGACGCGGGCGTGCTCGCCGTGGACGTGGCGGCCCGCCGCATCCCCGCCAGATTCGGCCTCGACCCGCGCCGCGACGTCCAGGTCCTCGCCCCCATGCACCGGGGGCCGGCCGGCGCGGGCCACCTGAACGGGCTGCTCCAGCAAGCCATCACGCCCTCCCGCCCCGACCTCCCCGAGAAGCGGTTCGGCGGCCGGGTCTTCCGGGTCGGCGACAAGGTCACCCAGATCCGCAACAACTACGACAAGGGTGAGAACGGCGTCTTCAACGGCACGGTCGGCACTGTCACCGCCCTCGACGCCGACGAGCAGAGACTCACCGTGCGCACCGATGAGGACGAGGAGATCGGCTATGACTTCGACGAGCTGGACGAGCTGGCCCACGCCTACGCCATGACCATCCACCGCTCCCAGGGCAGCGAGTACCCGGCCGTCGTCGTCCCCGTGACCACCAGCGCCTGGATGATGCTCCAGCGCAACCTCCTCTACACCGCCGTGACGCGCGCCAAGCGACTCGTCGTGCTGGTCGGGTCCCGTAAGGCGATCGGCCAGGCAGTCCGCACGGTTTCCGCAGGCAGACGCTGTACAGCGCTGGATTTTCGGCTCCGGGGCGGGAGCGGCGCAGACTTCGCGTGAGCGTTGCGCAAAAATGATCGATCAAATCGGTGGCAAACATCACGGAGGGCTTCCGGAACCGCAGCCGAGGGGGCAGGATGAGTAGGTTGGCGGCACTCAGTGCCGTCATTAGGTCCAATGGACGACCCCGAGTGCACTCTCCTGAGCCGAATGGGGGAGGGTGGAGACAGTCAGGGCACCTCGAAGAAGAGGCACTACGTCGGTGAGGGATGACGTGAGCGAGCACACCAACAACGCTGTAGTACTGCGGTACGGCGATGACGAGTACACCTACCCGGTGATCGACAGCACCGTCGGCGACAAGGGCTTCGACATCGGGAAGCTCCGGGCCCAGACCGGCCTGGTGACCCTGGACAGCGGCTACGGCAACACCGCCGCCTATAAATCCGCCGTCACCTACCTCGATGGCGAGCAGGGCATTCTGCGCTACCGCGGATACCCGATCGAGCAGCTCGCCGAGCGCTCGTCGTTCCTGGAGGTCGCGTACACGCTGATCAACGGCGACCTGCCGAAGGTCGACGAGCTGGCGACCTTCAAGAACGAGATCACCCAGCACACGCTGCTGCACGAGGACGTCAAGCGGTTCTTCGACGGCTTCCCGCGCGACGCCCACCCGATGGCGATGCTGTCCTCGGTCGTCAGCGCGCTGTCCACGTTCTACCAGGACAGCCACAACCCGTTCGACGAGGAGCAGCGCCACCTCTCGACGATCCGCCTGCTGGCGAAGCTGCCGACGATCGCGGCGTACGCGTACAAGAAGTCGATCGGGCACCCCTTCGTCTACCCGCGCAACGACCTCGGGTACGTCGAGAACTTCCTGCGCATGACCTTCTCGGTCCCCGCCCAGGAGTACGAGCTGGACCCGGTCGTCGTCTCGGCGCTGGACAAGCTGCTCATCCTGCACGCGGACCACGAGCAGAACTGCTCGACCTCCACCGTGCGTCTGGTCGGCTCCTCGCAGGCGAACATGTTCGCCTCGATCTCCGCCGGCATCTCGGCGCTGTGGGGCCCCCTGCACGGCGGCGCCAACCAGTCGGTGCTGGAGATGCTGGAAGGCATCCAGGCCAACGGCGGCGACGTCGACTCCTTCATCCGCAAGGTGAAGAACAAGGAGGACGGCGTCCGCCTGATGGGCTTCGGCCACCGGGTGTACAAGTCCTTCGACCCGCGCGCCAAGATCATCAAGGCGGCGGCCCACGACGTGCTGTCCGCGCTCGGCAAGTCCGACGAGCTGCTCGACATCGCGCTCAAGCTGGAGGAGCACGCGCTCTCGGACGAGTACTTCGTCTCGCGCAACCTCTACCCCAACGTGGACTTCTACACCGGTCTGATCTACCGGGCCATGGGCTTCCCGAGCGAGATGTTCACCGTGCTCTTCGCGCTCGGCCGCCTTCCCGGCTGGATCGCCCAGTGGCACGAGATGATCAAGGAGCCGGGTTCCCGCATCGGCCGCCCGCGCCAGATCTACACCGGCGAGGTCATGCGCGACTTCGTTCCGGTCGAGGGTCGCTGACCCGGATCTCGTACCGCCTGTAGGGTCCGGTCTCCTCGGCCGGTCTGCCTTCGCCCCGCGTACCGCGCCTCGCACAGAGCGCGGTGTCCGGGGCGATTCGGCGTTAAGGGCGCTGCGGCGCCCCGGGCGCGCCCGGGGCGCCGGACCCCATCGGATACCGCGCTCTGTGCGCCCCTGGCTCCGGACGCGAGAAACGCCCCACCGCCGATCCCCCCACGGGTCGACGGACGGGGCGTTTCCCATATCCCGGAGCGGATTCCCCCCACGGGATCCGGCCGGGCGTCTGCGGGAAGCGGAAGCTCCCGTTGTTCTGTTGTGCCGCGGTCCGCCGGGGTACGTACGCACGGGAGGGCCGCTCAAAGCTCCCCGGTGCACGTGCCCCGGCCAACGCTTGCCAGGAGCGTCCCCCAAGACACTCCATCGGACGTCCCCCAAGACATCCTTGGCATCGTCCTCTTAGACTCGCGAACCCCTCGGATGGTTACCTCGGAACCGGTGTGATCTGGATCTCCTTGTGGATGTTACGTGAAGGTCCGCAACCGGAGGCTGTTCGTGACGACGAACACGGAGGAGAACGCCATGGCGGCTCCCGCGATCATCGGGTTGAGCAGGCCACTCGCAGCCAGGGGCAGAGCCGCGACGTTGTACCCGAAGGCCCAGAAGAGGTTGCCCCTGATCGTGGCCAGCGTACGCCTGGAGAGGCGGATCGCGTCAGCCGCCACCTTGAGATCTCCACGAACCAGCGTGAGATCGCTCGCCTCGATGGCGGCATCCGCCCCGGTGCCCATGGCCAGACCGAGGTCGGCCTGGGCGAGGGCGGCGGCGTCGTTGACGCCGTCGCCGACCATGGCGACGACCCTGCCCTCGGCCTGGAGGCGCTTGACGACGTCGACTTTGTCCTGCGGCATGACCTCCGCGTGGACCTCGTCGATGCCGACCTCGGCGGCGACGCTCTCCGCGACCGCCCGGTTGTCGCCGGTGAGGAGGATCGGGGTCAGACCGAGAGCACGGAGGCGGCGGACGGCCTCGGCGCTGGTGTCCTTCACCGCGTCGGCGATCTCCAGGACCGCGCGGGCCTCGCCGTCCCAGGCGACGGCGACGGCGGTGCGGCCGGCGGCCTCTGCGGTGTCCTTCGCCGTGGACAGTTCGGGTGGGAGGGGGATGTCCCATTCCGTGAGGAGGTGGGGGCGTCCGACGAGGACGGTGTGGCCGTCGATGGTGCCGTGGACGCCGAGGCCGGGGAGGTTGGTGAAGTGGTGGGGGGTGGGGAGGGGGGTGGTGGTGTGGGTGGTGGCGGCGGTGGTGATGGCTTGGGCGATGGGGTGTTCTGAGGCGTTTTCGAGGGCTCCGGCGAGGTGGAGGGCGTGGTGGGGGGTGGTGGTGGGGGTGGTGTGGGTGGTGTGGAGGGTCATGTGGCCGGTGGTGATGGTGCCGGTTTTGTCGAGGAGGATGGTGTCGGTGGTGCGGGTGTTTTCGAGGGTTTCGGGGCCTTTGATGAGGATGCCGAGTTGGGCGCCGCGGCCGGTGCCGACCATGAGGGCGGTGGGGGTTGCGAGGCCGAGGGCGCAGGGGCAGGCGATGATCAGGACGGCGACGGCGGCGGTGAAGGCGGGGGTGGGGCCGGAGCCGTTGGCGAGCCAGAGGGTGAGGGTGGTGAGGGCGAGGGTGATGACGAGGGGGACGAAGACGGCGGAGATGCGGTCGGCGAGGCGTTGGGCGGCGGCTTTGCCGTTCTGGGCTTCTTCGACGAGGTGGGTGATGCGGGCGAGTTGGGTGTCGGCGCCGATGCGGGTGGCTTGGACGAGGAGGCGTCCGCCGGTGTTGAGGGTGGCTCCGGTGACGGTGTCGCCGGTGGTGACCTCGATGGGGGTGGATTCGCCGGTGAGGAGGGAGGCGTCGACGGCGGAGGCGCCCTCGATGACGGTCCCGTCCGTCGCGATCTTCTCCCCCGGCCGCACGACGAAACGGTCCCCGAC